>NZ_JBQXNY010000003.1:0-617171 GCF_053566155.1 Marinobacter sp. PE14
GAAGAGCCGTTCAAGACCAGGACGTTGATAGGTCGGGTGTGTAAGCGCTGCGAGGCGTTGAGCTAACCGATACTAATTGCTCGTGCGGCTTGACTATATAACACCCAAGACAATTGCGGATAACGCAGAGCCTAACCGCTCAAACGAAATCAATACCACTCAGTTCCATCTCGTCCCCCAGTGATCAACCGTTTTGCCTGACGACCATAGCGGTCTGGAACCACCTGATCCCATCCCGAACTCAGAAGTGAAACAGACCAGCGCCGATGGTAGTGTGGCGTTGCCCATGTGAGAGTAGGTCATCGTCAGGCGCCTAATACCTAAAACCCCAGCATCCCAGATGCTGGGGTTTTTTATTGCCTGAAACTCAAGCCCTCACTCACCACAGCCCGGTGATATACTCTTTCCATAATGAACGAAATCTCAGAATGGAGCCTGCCAATGCCTGTCACTGATCACCTGGTTATCTTCGATACGACGCTCCGTGATGGTGAGCAAAGCCCCGGCGCCACCATGAACAAAGCGGAGAAGCTCCGCATTGCGAAAGCGCTGGAAAAACTCCGGGTCGACGTTATTGAGGCAGGGTTCGCGATTGCCAGTCAGGGTGACTTCGAGGCGGTGAAAGCGATAGCCGAGTCCATCAAGGACTCAACGATCTGCAGTCTTGCCCGGGCGCTCGACAAGGATATTGATCGCGCGGCAGAAGCTATCCGGCCGGCACAGCGAGGGCGTATTCATACGTTTATCGCCACGTCGCCCATTCACATGAAGCACAAGCTGCAAATGCAGCCCGATGAAGTGATCGAGCAGGCGGTTCGCTCGGTGAAGCGCGCGCGGAGTCATGTCGACGACGTAGAATTCTCTTGCGAGGACGCCGGACGTTCCGAGCTGGACTTCCTTTGCCGGATCATCGAGGCCGCCATTGATGCCGGCGCCAGCACGATCAATATCCCGGATACGGTCGGTTACGCCATTCCCGAACAGTTCGGTGAAACCATCCGTCAGTTGATGAACCGGATTCCAAACGCGGACAAGGCCATTTTTTCGGTGCATTGTCACAACGATCTGGGGCTGGCTGTGTCCAACTCCCTGGCGGCGGTCTCCCAGGGGGCCCGTCAGGTAGAGTGCACCATCAATGGTTTGGGTGAGCGCGCCGGTAACGCGGCGCTCGAGGAAATTGTCATGGCGGTTCGTACTCGCCAGGATCTGTTCCATATCGATACCCGCATTGATGCCCAGCACATCGTGCCCGCGTCTCGTCTCGTTTCCACAATCACCGGGTTTCCTGTACAGCCCAACAAGGCTATCGTCGGCGCCAATGCCTTTGCCCATGAATCCGGGATACACCAGGATGGAGTTCTCAAGCACCGGGAGACCTACGAGATTATGCGGGCGCAGGACGTGGGTTGGCATACCAACAGCCTCGTCCTGGGCAAACACTCCGGTCGGAACGCCTTCCGTACCCGTTTGCTTGAGCTGGGAATTCAGTTTGAGACCGAGACGGAGCTGAACGAGGCCTTTACACGGTTCAAGGCGCTGGCAGATCTCAAGCATGAGATTTTTGATGAGGATCTGCAGGCGATTGCCAGCGATACCCGCCAGAAAGAGGAAGATGGCCGCTACGGTCTGGTTTGTATGCAGGTATGCTCCGAGACCGGGGTGGTGCCCAAGGCCAATCTGACCCTGACCGTGGACGGTAAAGAGCACAAGGTTGAAGCTGAGGGCAGCGGCCCGGTCGATGCCACGTTCAAGGCGATCGAATCTTTGGTAGATTCGGGCTGCAATCTCCAGCTTTATTCCGTAAACAATATTACCAGCGGCACCGATGCCCAGGGTGAGGTGACTGTGCGCCTGGAACGCGGTGGCCGCATCGTTAACGGCGTCGGTGCTGATACTGATATCATCATCGCGTCCGCCAAGGCTTACATAGAGGCCTTGAACCTGATCAGTAAGGGTGGAATTCGACAGCATCCACAGGTTGCGGATGTGTGAGACTGCAAATTCGGTGAGTCCCGGCAGGCTAAGTAAATGATTGGATCGGAAGCAGAGCGTCAGTTTTATCTGGGAGCGGCGGGGATACGCATGTGGTATGCCCGGCAACCGTTGCCGGGCGCGGCCCCCAGCCCGGATTTTGAGTTTCCTGAGGAGGTTGATGCTCCGGAGGCAATCCCTGGAATTTCCGAATCTGTACCCCGCCCGGTAAGAGAGTCAGGCCGCGCGGCGCCGGGTAAACCGGCAGTGCCGGATCGAACTGAGGGCGTTGCCCGAATTGCGGATCTGCAGGCATTGATGGAAGGTGAGGCTGTCGCCCCAGGAAAAACCTCGCGAGAGCCCCCCGAATCGCCTTCCGGGTCGGATGACGCTGCGGAGCAAGCACCGCCAGAGGAAATGTCAGAACCGGCTTCCGGGATTCCCTCTGAGAGCGTTAACTTCATGATCTGGGCGGGAACCGGGGCGGTACTTATCGGAGGCATGTCCGAGGATGCCAGCAGTCGGCTGCAGGAAACCCTCGCCCTGAATATTCTCAAGAGCCTTGGTGAAGGCCAGCCTCGAGTGCTCGGGCAAGTCTCCTGGCCCATTTTTAACAATCTGTTGGTGCCCGGGAACTCCGGCCATGACTTTGTTGAGGTGATGCGCAGTGTTCTGTCAGGCATAGAGCGTCAGCAGGTTGTAGTCTTGCAGGGTGGAGAAGATGCAGAACAGAACTGGCTGAGGGAAGCGCTTGGTCGCGAAGCAGCAGTTCGGTTTCCGCACACCCTTGCCGCGATTGCCGGTAACCCGACACTGAAGCGGTCCCTATGGGAACAGATACGGCCTCTGGTCGCCCGTTAATGCCTTATCCGGAAACCTACCAAAAAGTTCTCGACGCCGATCTGATCGTACGGCCCCTGATACCCGAGGATGTCCTGGAAGTGCTCGATATAGAGCGCCAGGGATATTCCCACCCCTGGAGCGAATCGGTGTTTCTGGATTGTTTCAAGGACAACTACCGGCTCTGGGGTGCCTGCCATGGGGGCACGCTCACGGCGTATGCTGTCGTGGCCTATATGGTTGATGAAGCGCATTTGCTGAATATCTGCGTTCACCCGAGAGCCCGCGGTGAGGGTGTGGGTCGCTATCTTCTGAGGCATGTGCTGGCAACCGCAGCCCATGAAGGCATGGCCCAGTTGTTGCTCGAAGTCAGAGTAAGCAATCATGCCGCCCTCGCCTTGTATCAGAATGAGGGCTTTCATGAGATCGGCCAGCGCCCCGGGTATTATCCGTCTGCCAGTGGGCGGGAGGATGCCCGGGTCCTGATGCTTGCCCTTGGCTAGTGATCACTGTAGTGCGGGTTAGCGTCACAGCGGCATAGGGCCTATAATGGCCGCCTTTTCCAGAACTTCAGATTCAGGTTGCTTTTTGATTATGTCTAACCTTTCCCAGGAAGTGGCCAAGCGCCGCACCTTCGCCATTATCTCGCACCCGGATGCCGGTAAAACCACGATTACCGAGAAGGTGCTGTTGTTCGGGCAGGCAATCCAGAAGGCCGGAACAGTCAAGGGAAAGAAGTCTGGCCAGCATGCCAAGTCCGATTGGATGGAAATGGAGAAAGAGCGGGGTATTTCGGTAACCACCTCCGTCATGCAGTTTCCCTATGGTGGCAAGCTGGTAAACCTGCTCGATACGCCGGGCCACGAAGACTTCTCGGAAGACACCTACCGCACGCTCACGGCGGTGGACTCCTGTCTGATGGTTATTGACAGCGCCAAGGGTGTCGAGGAGCGGACCATCAAGCTGATGGAGGTTACCCGGCTGCGGGATACGCCGATTATCACGTTCATGAACAAGCTGGACCGGGACACCAGGGATCCGGTGGAGCTGATGGACGAGGTTGAGGAAGTTCTGAAAATTGCCTGTGCACCGATCACCTGGCCCATTGGCATGGGCAAGAGCTTCAAAGGGGTTTATCACCTGCTTCGGGACGAGGTCATTCTCTATCAGTCCGGTCAGGGGCATATGATTCAGGACAAGCGCGTTATCTCAGGGCTGGACAACCCGGAGCTTGATCAGGCGATTGGCGCTTACGCAGGCGACTTGCGCGATGAAATTGAGCTGGTCAAAGGCGCGTCTCATGAGTTTGATCAGGAAGCTTTTCTTGCTGGCGAACTGACGCCGGTCTTCTTCGGTACCGCACTGGGTAACTTCGGCGTGGACCACATGCTGGACGGTCTGGTGGAGTGGGCGCCGGCGCCGCAACCGCGGGAAACCGACCAGAGACTGGTCCAGCCGGCCGATGACGGGTTCTCGGGCTTCGTATTCAAGATTCAGGCAAATATGGATCCGCAACATCGAGACCGTGTTGCCTTCCTTCGCATTGTCTCCGGCAGTTACAACCAGGGTATGAAGGCCCGCCATGTCCGTATCGGCAAGGAAGTTCGGTTTTCCGACGCGCTGACGTTCATGGCCGGCGACCGAGAACACGCCGAACAGGCGTTTGCCGGCGATATCATCGGCCTGCACAACCATGGCACTATCCAGTTGGGTGATACCTTTACTGCCGGCGACGACATGAAGTTCACCGGCATCCCCAACTTTGCGCCCGAACTGTTCCGCCGGATTCGTCTGAAGGATCCGCTCAAGGCCAAGCAGCTCCAGAAAGGGCTGATACAGCTCTCGGAAGAAGGCGCTGTCCAGGTGTTCAGGCCCCTGCGAAATAACGATCTTATCGTGGGCGCGGTCGGTGTGCTGCAGTTCGATGTGGTGGTCAGTCGCTTGAAAAGCGAATACAAGGTGGAGGCCATCTACGAGCCAATTAACGTGGCTACTGCGCGGTGGGTCACCTGCAGCGATGAGCGCAAGCTTGACGAGTTCCAGCGCAAGAACAACGACAACCTGGCCCTCGATGGCAGTGACAGGCTGGCCTACATTGCTCCGACCATGGTCAACCTGAATCTCGCCCAGGAGAGGTATCCAGACATTCAGTTCCACAAGACCCGGGAGCATTAACGATTCCGGGCGGAGGTAACTGTGCAGCTGATCGATGCCCATTGCCACTTTGATTTTCCGCAGTTCGACGGCCGCCGCGATGCAGAGCTTGATCAGGGCCGATCGCGCGGACTCAGCAGGCTGGTGATACCCGGTGTCCGGCGACCGGACTGGGACCGGGTCCGCGAGACAGCGCTGGCTCATGATGGTCTGTTTTACTGTCTCGGCATTCATCCCTGGTTTGTGGGTGAGCATTCTGAAGAAGACCTGAATCAGCTCCGCCGGCTGCTGCAGGGGCATCCCGACCGCTGTGTGGCAATCGGTGAATGCGGCCTCGACCGGCTCAAAGGCAACCTCGAAACGCAATGGCCCTGGTTTGAGGCGCAAGTGGATCTGGCCCGGGAGCTGGACATGCCGCTGGTGATCCACTCGGTCAAGACCCATGACGAAGTCCACGGTTTACTCAATCGTCGCCAGTGGCACGGTCGAGCCCTGATTCACGGGTTCAGCGGAAGCTTCCGGCAGGCTGCAAAGCTGGTCGATCTTGGATGCTTTATCGGGGTGGGGGGCGTGATCACCCATCCCCGGGCCCGAAAGACTCGCGATGCAGTTGCAAGATTGCCGCTGGAGGCGCTGGTGCTTGAGACCGATGCCCCAGATATGGCGCCGGAAGGCGTACCGCAGGGAAAGAACTCTCCACGCTACCTGCCGGATATTCTGGACGCGCTCGCGGAGCTCCGTGGCGCGTCGCCGGAGCAACTGGCGCCGGCACTTCTGGAAAACGTCTCTCGTTTATACGGTTGGGCCGCTGCCGGTATAGGGGAATAACGAAACGAGGCGACACAGGGTTGGCTTTCCTGGGTGGTTCGAGTATACTTCGCGCCCTGGCTTTTCAAGGCGATGTCATTATCTCAGCCCCGAATGATGACAACGCAACACAGGTATGGAACCCCCTCCGGATGCCTTGCATTTACCGGTGGTGGTTTTTAACGTTTCTTATATAGCGTTCAAGGCGGAATCAATGAAGACTCTGAGTGCGAAACCAGAAACAGTAAAACGTGACTGGTACGTTGTAGACGCAGCCGGCAAGACGCTGGGTCGTCTGTCAACCGAAATCGCCCTTCGTCTGCGGGGCAAGCATAAGCCTGAGTACACCCCCCACGTAGACACTGGTGATTACATTGTAGTGATCAACGCCAGCCAGGTGCGGGTTACCGGCAAGAAAGCATCTGACAAGATGTACTACAGTCATACCGGCTTTCCGGGTGGAATCAAATCCATCAACTTCGAGAAGCTGGTCGACAAGGCGCCCGAGCAAATCATCCAGAAGTCTGTCAAAGGCATGCTTCCCAAGGGACCGCTCGGTCGCGCCATGTTCAAGAAGCTGAAAATCTATGCCGGCGCTGAGCACCCTCACGCAGCCCAGCAGCCCAAAGAACTCGACATTTAACGGAAGGCGGATATGTCTGTAGCACAAAATTACGGTACTGGTCGCCGCAAGACATCCACGGCTCGGGTTTTTATCAAGCCGGGAAGCGGTAACATCTCTATCAATGGTCGCTCAATCGAAGATTTCTTCGGTCGTGATACCCTGCGCATGATCGTTCGTCAGCCCTTGGTGGTTGCCGAATCTACCGATCGTTTTGATATCCAAATCACCGTCAAGGGTGGTGGTATCAGTGGCCAGGCCGGCGCAATTCGCCATGGTCTGACCCGCGCTCTGATGGATTACGACGAAACTCTGCGTCCGGCGCTGCGTAAAGCGGGTTATGTTACCCGTGATGCACGTGAAGTCGAGCGTAAGAAAGTGGGTCTGCGTAAGGCGCGTAAGCGTCCTCAGTACTCCAAGCGTTAATTTCGCTGGAGCAGATCCTGGAAAACCCGGCCCTTTTCGGTCGGGTTTTTTTGTGTTCGGGCGATTTGTCAGCAAATTGATCTGGAACAGGGATGAGGCGCCAGCGGCGGCTTTCCGACTTGTAAGCCTTTGGTAATTTCATTACCATTTGGGCGCTTATATTTTTGGGTTGTGAAGTCCTTTTAGATGCACATTGCCGGCTGCGTTGCGGGCTGTGACATCGCCTGATGGGAGAAAACCATAATGAGTAATGGCGACGTGAGCCAAGGCAGGCGCCGGTTTCTGATCGGTGCTACGTCTGTGGTGGGTGGAGTCGGCGTCGTCGGTGCGGCGGTTCCGTTCCTGGGGTCATGGAATCCCAGTGCAAAAGCGGAAGCGGCCGGTGCACCGGTAACCGTCAATATCAGCAAGATCGAGCCGGGCCAGCAGATTACTGTTGAATGGCGAGGCAAGCCGGTCTGGATCATCCGCCGTACCGAAGAAATGCGGGCAAATATCGAAAAGCTGAACGACCGGGTGAAAGATCCCCAGTCTGAAGCGCCGCAGCAGCCTCCGTATATCGATGGCATCCTGCGCTCGCTGAAACCGGAATTTGCTGTGCTTGTAGGTCTGTGTACCCACCTTGGCTGTGTTCCATCCTATCGCCCGGAAGTTGCTCCGGCAGATCTGGGTGACGAGTGGCTGGGCGGCCTGTTCTGCCCCTGTCACGGTTCACGATACGATATGGCCGGCCGGGTTTATGAGGCGCAGCCTGCTCCCCTGAACCTGGAGGTGCCGCCCTATCGTTACGACGATGATGTGACCCTCACGATTGGTCTTGATCCGGAGGCAGCGTAATGAGCAAGTTACTCAACTGGGTAGACGAACGGCTTCCGGTCATTGATGCCTGGAACAAGCACCTTGGCAAGTACTACGCCCCGAAAAACTTCAACATGTGGTACTTCTTTGGTTCCCTGGCGATGCTGGTTCTCGTGAACCAGTTGGTCACGGGAATCTGGCTGACCATGAGCTACAACCCTTCGGCGGAAGGCGCATTCGCATCCGTTGAATACATCATGCGCGATGTCGAGTGGGGCTGGCTGCTGCGTTACCTGCATTCCACTGGTGCCTCGGCATTCTTCATTGTGGTCTATCTCCACATGTTCCGGGGGTTGATGTACGGCTCCTATCAGAAGCCGCGTGAGCTGATCTGGATCTTCGGTATGCTGATCTACCTGATCCTGATGGCTGAAGCGTTCATGGGCTACCTCCTGCCGTGGGGCCAGATGTCCTACTGGGGTGCGCAGGTTATCGTTAACCTGTTCGGGGCTATCCCCGTGATCGGTGAGGACCTCTCTCTCTGGATTCGTGGTGACTACCTGATTTCCGGTATTACCCTCAACCGTTTCTTCGCACTGCACGTAGTGGCGCTGCCGATCGTTCTGCTGGGCCTGGTAGTGCTTCACATCCTGGCACTGCACGAAGTGGGCTCCAACAACCCCGACGGTATCGATATCAAGAAGAACAAGGACGAAAACGGCATCCCCAAAGACGGAATCCCGTTCCATCCTTATTACACCGTGCACGACTTGCTCGGCGTGGGCGTTTTCTTCTTCATCTTCTTCATTGTCGTGTTCTTCTTCCCGGAAGGTGGCGGGTTGTTCATCGAGAAGCCGAACTTCGAGCCGGCAAACCCGTTGAAAACACCAAATCATATTGCGCCCGTGTGGTATTTCACTCCGTTCTACGCAATGCTGCGTGCGGTGACGATCGACCTGTTCGGTCTTGACGCCAAGTTCTGGGGTGTTGTTGTGATGGGTGCGGCAATCGCCATCCTGTTCGTACTGCCCTGGCTGGACAAGAGCCCGGTACGGTCCATGCGTTACAAAGGCTGGCTGAGCCGTATTGCACTGGCCATCTTCGTGGTGAGCTTTGTGATCCTCGGCTATCTCGGTCTTGTACCCGCTACTGAAGGCCGCACAATGGTTGCCCAGGTTCTGACGGTGCTGTACTTCCTCTACTTTATCCTCATGCCGTTCTATACGCGCATGGAGAAAACCAAGCCAGTTCCAGAGAGGGTGACAGGATAATGAGAAAGCTGATTTTTGGTCTTTTCATCGCGGTCCTGCCAGCTCTCGGGCTGGCAGCGGTTGCAACCGTGCCGCTGGACAGCTTTGAGTCAGATCATTCTGACAAGGCATCTCTCCAGCGCGGAGCGGCAACCTTTACCAACTATTGCATGGGTTGTCATTCCATGGAGTATGCGCGCTACAAGCGTGTAGCTGATGATCTCGAGATTCCCGATGAGCTGTATGAGGAAAACCTGATCTTCACCGGCGCCAAAATTGGCGAGCTGATGAAAAACTCCATGAACAAGGACATGGCTGCTGACTGGTTTGGCGCTCCGCCACCGGACCTTACGCTGGAAACCCGTCTGCGTGGCGAGGCGTGGGTGTATTCCTATCTGCGTGGGTTTTACAAGGACGAGTCGCGTCCACTGGGCGTGAACAACGTGGTGTTCCCTGCTGTGGGTATGCCCCATGTTCTGGTTGGGATGCAGGGGCTTTGCGCCGTTGAGCCCAATATCGGTACCCCGGCCAGCGTTGAGCCTTTGAGTGGCAACATCAACAACGCGGACGTTTGTCCGGAGTACGCGATCGAAGGCAGCATGTCTGGAGCCGAGTTTGACCAGGCCATGTATGATCTGACCAACTTCATGTCTTACATGGCTGATCCGGTCAAGCTTGAGCGTGAGCGTCTGGGGATCTTTGTCCTGATTTTCGTGGCCATCTTCTTCGTGTTTGCCTACTTGCTCAATCGTGAGTACTGGAAGGACGTACACTGAGAAATAGGGTATAATCCCGTCCCCTGAGTTCCAGCGGGCATAACCGGCCCGCTGGATTTTTGCGTTTTTTCAGGATCATTTCGGTTTGTTTACTCGTGAGGTAGTTCTATGGGCGTTGTGACCAAGCGGTCATCAATGACGTTTTTCTCGGATCCGGCCAGCCATTACAGCCACAGGGTGCGTATTGTTCTGGCAGAGAAGGGTGTTACCGTCGATATCGTTGATGTGGATCCGGACAACCCGCCGGCTGAACTGGCGGACCTGAACCCATACAACGCCCTGCCGACGCTGGTCGATCGTGATCTTGTGCTCTATGAGCCCAACATCATGATGGAATACCTCGACGAGCGTTTCCCGCATCCGCCCTTGTTGCCGGTTTATCCTGTTGCGCGGGCCAACAGCCGTCTGATGATCCATCGGATCCAGAAGGATTGGTGTGGCCTTGTCGACCAGATTTTGGCCCAGCCGAACGCCAAGGCGTCCGACACAGCTCGTAAAGAGCTGAAGGAAAGTCTGTTGGCGACGGCGCCGCTGTTTGGTGAGATGCCGTTTTTCCTGTCTGAAGAGTTCACCATTGTTGACTGTTGCATTGCCCCTATCCTGTGGCGTCTTCCGTCGCTGGGTATTGAGCTGAATGAGAAGCAGGCCAAGCCGCTGCAGAAGTATATGGAGAGCATCTTCGGTCGGGATGGCTTCAAGGCAAGCCTGTCAGATCTGGAAGAAGACATTCGCAGCTGATTTGGTAACGTTCCGCTGGCCGGAGCAGGAGAGTGGCAGTGGCTGAGAGTAAAAACACCATGACGTCCAGCCGTCCGTACCTGGTACGAGCATTCAACGAGTGGATTCTGGACAATGACTGTACCCCCTACATAGTAGTGGATGCAGGCATTCAGGGTGTGCAGGTGCCCACCGAGCATGTCGCGAACGGGCAGATTGTGCTGAATATCAGCCCGGGCGCCGTGCGCGGCCTGGTCATCGGTAATGGCGCGCTGGAATTCAGTGCCCGTTTCGGAGGCGTGCCCATGCAGGTGTTTATTCCGTTGCAGGCGGTGATGGCGATCTACGCCAAGGAAAACGGTGAGGGCATGGTCTTCGGCAGTGAGCCAGGCTCCCCCGATCCTGACGGTACCTCAAGGGAGCGCGATGGTGAGCAGCCTTCACCCGGTCAGGAGGATCGCCCCTCGGGCAGACCTACCCTCAAGGTTGTGAAGTAACTCCCGCGCACTCGTTCTGAAAAAGCCAGCTTACGCTGGCTTTTTTTATCCCCCGAAGATTTTTGCGTCGATAAGCCCGCAAAGGGCATTGATGATGAGCAAAAGCAGAGGTGTGGCCTCGGTGGGGCTGAGATCGTTCAGGGCGATTTCATGGTCTTCCGGATGCAATAAAGAGGTTATGTCCGATTTCTCCCTGGCGCTGAGAACCACGACACTCATTTCCCGGTCATGGGCAACCTGGATAGCCTGGATAAGATTTGCCTTGTGGCCATCGTCGACGATCACGAACAGCAGATCCCCGGGTTTGCCAATCGCCCGGACCTGACGGGAGAAGGTGTCGTTGAAACGGTTATCACGGCAGATGGCCGAATAGGTCGTTGCGTCGGCGCCGAGATTGATGGCGGGCAGTGCCGGCCTGTCCTGTTCGAACCGGTTCAGAAGAGCGGTACAGAAGTACTGGGCGAGAATGTTGGCATTACCATTGGCGCAGGTAATAATTTTCCCGTCCTGGAGCAGGGTTTCCACGAAGGCATTGGCAACCTCCTCGATAGCAGGGCCGGCCGTACTGGCGGCCTGCGCGGTATGCTCCATATGGCTTGCGAACCACTGGTTGATCTGGTGTTCGGTGTCGGTCATTTTCGGTATCACTATCCTGCCAGAATTGCATTCCTGATCCATTGTACCCGGTATTTTTTGACGGTACCCGGGCTGATGGCAACCACATCTATCCGTGAGAGATTGTCCCAGAGCCCGTGCCTGTGCAGGTAAAACGACACTGCACGAATCAGGCGTCTTTGTTTGGGGTAATTGATGGAGCTTGCAGGATCAACAAGACTGCCCGCGCCCCGATAGCGAACCTCGAAGAAGACGAGAGTCTCACCCTCCTGGCCGACGAGATCAATCTCGCCACCGCGATTGTAGACGTTGCGCTCAATTATCCGGACGCCCCGACTGGCGAGGTAACGGGCTGCAACGCCCTCGAAGTGGTTACCCAGGGTTTTGATGCCATCCATGGCTGCTGCTTTGCTCCTTTGGTGTTATTCGCTGAGGGGGGCGGTTTCCTCTTGGGCGCTTTCCATCTCTCCCTCTTCGGTTACCGGCTCAGGGATGAGCTCGGGAGCTCCGTTGCGGAACTGGGCCCAGAGCTGTTCCCGATGGATGCTGCCCTCGGGTGTCATGGTCAGGACACCTGTTTGCCCTGATATCGAGGCGCTTTCGACCTGTTTCAGCAACGGCAGGCGTTTGCTCAGGTGCCACGCATCGGCGCCCATGGCGAAAAGGCGCCCGGGCTGGCCACGGGTTCCGGACAGATTCTCAGTGGCTCGTGTACGCAGCTCATTATCCTCGCCCAGAACCCAGGGAATGTCGGTGAAAATAACACCGTTCAGGTCGCGGTCCCGTGAAGGTGCCGGTGTGCCCTCATAAATAATGGAAGGCGAGTATACAGGCAGGTCTCCGCCGAAATAGAAGGCGAAAAGCGGCTTGAATTGCCGCGCAACAGTGGGTTCTGCCACCATCACGATGGCGTCGGCATCCTGCCGGCGACGTGGCTCGAATTCGACATTCATACCAATGGTGCGTTCAACCTGGATGGCCCTGTCGCGGGAAACGGTGATGCCCAGCAGGTCAGCCGTTACCGCCCGCAGGTTGTCTTCCCGATAGAAGCGCTCGATATCCAGGGCAACACCTTCATGGGAAGCCATGCGTTTCAGTAAGGCAGCTTCAACGCGATCGCCCCATTCGCCGCCGGGGATAAGGACCAGAACCTGGCGCAGCTGTTCTGCGGCAAGCCGGTCGGCAATTTGCCGGGCCTCGTCCTCGGCCGAGAGACCGAACTGGTAAAGTCCGTTAGCAGGCTTGGTCTCCGCAGGCAGATAATTCAGTCCGAGGGCGGGTACCGGCAGCGTATTCATTGAGCCCAGTCCGGCCAGCGCCTCTTTTTCCAGGGGGCCGACAATCAGGTCGATATCCTGTTCCGACAGCTGCTTGTAAAGTTCGCTGAAAGAGGTGCCGGCCGTATCAAATATCCGGATGTCGGTTTTGCCCCGGTCGGCGGAGTCATCCAGATAGTAGGCTGCCAAAAAGCCATCCCGGATCGCTTTGCCAGCCGTTGCCAGCGGGCCCTGGAGAGGCAGGGCAAGAGCGATTTTTTCCGGACGGCTGTCCGCCAGTGTGGCGATCAGCTGGAGTTCCGAGGGCAGAACCTGGGCGGCGGGATGGCCGGGCCAGTTGTTTTGCCAACCTCTGATGAGTCGGCCCTGCTCGTCTATGCCGGTGTCCGGATTGCGCACCAGGTTCGCCAGCTCGAGCCAGCCCTGGGCTTCATAGCCAATCGCTTCGGCAGAGGCCGAGCTCAGCTCGTTGCCCGGTACCGTCTCCAGCAGGGACCAGATGCGGTTATGAATCTTTTGCGCATCCGCCGTGTTATCCGTCTGGGCCAGCAGGATCAGGGTCATGGCAGCAGGCATGGGTTTGCCCGCCAGGTCGTAAGTGTCCGCCTGCAGGTTGGCCGCCCGGGCCATCAGGTCGGCCGGGTAGTCTATGAAAGTCGACGGCGTGAGTTCGGCGGCAAGCTCTCTTGCCCAGGATTCATCCTCGAGAGCCTTGGCGCTTGCCATGGCCAGCAGGAGTTTCTGGTTGCCAAGGCCCGCAGCCGGTTGCGCCAGCTGCGAACTTTGAAGTAGCGTTCGTGCTGCCATGTCGTTGCCCTGGTCCTGGAACCTGCTGGCGATCCGGAGGAGGTAGGCCTGGGCGGTCTCGATATTATCTTCGTTGCCGGCAAGCTCGAGTGCCTGGTCAGCCGTTTGCGCGATATGGGTTTCGAGATTCACGGTGGCGCAGCCCGCCGACAAAAGGGCGGCAGTAAATACGCTGGCCAGGGCTCGTTGATGAATGCGGATCTTTAACATGGCAGGCTCGACATACTCCGGATGATTGGGCTTGTAGCGCCAGACTAACGCTGGCAAGTTTAACAGCTCCGGGGTTAATTCACATGACGTAACTGTCACGGTCCCTGATACCCGATCACAGAGGCACAAGCTTTGAAAAACGAGGTCAGCGATTTTCCGTCGTCCGATAGCCGAAGGGGTGAATTGGGCGGCACTCTTTATGTTGTTGCCACCCCGATTGGCAATCTTGAGGATCTGTCTCCACGGGCAACCCGGACCCTGGCCGGCGTGGATGTGGTCGCAGCAGAGGATACACGTCACAGTGGCCGGCTATTGAGCCATCTGGGCATACAGAAACGAATGATCGCGTTGCATGACCATAACGAAAAAGACCGCGCTGCCGGGATCCTCGCTGAGCTTAAGGTTGGGCGCGATGTGGCGCTGATCTCCGACGCCGGTACACCGCTGATCTCCGATCCTGGCTACGTGCTGGTGCGCGACGCCAGGGCTGCGGGGTATCGGGTGAGCCCGATTCCGGGTCCCTGTGCACTGGTGGTGGCTCTGAGCGCGGCCGGCCTGCCGACGGACCGCTTTCTGTACGTGGGGTTTCTGCCTGCCAAACGTTCTGGTCGCAGGGCCAGTCTTGAGCCATTGGCCAATGAGCTGGCCACTCTTGTGTTTTACGAATCGCCTCACAGGATTATGGAGTCGGTGCGGGATATTGCCGAGGTGCTGGGCGAGGATCGTGAGATGGTTTTGGGGCGGGAAATCACCAAGACCTTTGAAACCTTCTATTCCGGTTCGGTTGCGGAGGTTCTGGCAGAGTTGGAACAGGACCCCCACGGAACCCGGGGGGAGTTCGTGGTCATGGTTCGCGGTGCGATGGCTCAACCCGGTAACGATGACGCGGCTACCATGGATGTGGACCGTGTGCTTCGGGTTTTGCTGGCAGAGCTGCCGGTGAAGAAGGTCGCCAAAATGGCCTCGGAGCTGACCGGTTTGTCGAAAAATGAGCTTTACCAGCGCGCACTGGCGCTGAAGGACAGCTGAGTGCAGTGGCGTTTTCCCTTGCAAGGCTCTGGGCGCAGGAGTATTGTCTCGCCCGAGCTCGCCAGACAGTCGCCGCCGGTTTTCCGGGGGAGGAAAGTCCGGGCTCCACAGGGCAAGGTGCCAGGTAACGCCTGGGCGGCGCGAGCCGACGGAAAGTGCAACAGAAAGTATACCGCCTAAGCGCCCTCGGGCGCCGGTAAGGGTGAAACGGTGCGGTAAGAGCGCACCGCGTGGCTGGCAACAGTCCACGGCGATGGTAAACCCCACCTGGAGCAAGACCAAATAGGAATCCAATGGCGTGGCCCGCGCTGGATTCGGGTAGGTTGCTTGAGGTCTGTGGTGACGCAGACCCTAGATGAATGACTGTCCAAGACAGAACCCGGCTTATCGGCGAGCTCGCTCTTTTCCCTTCCTGTGGCATTCGTCATTCTCAACAGATGTCCTTTATATCCAAAAAATCTTAAACCTCACTTGCAGTCTTCAGACTTTTTTGCAGGTATTTGATTTTGCTTCTTTTCTTTTCCGTAATCTCACCATTTCGTCGAATCCGTCTCTGTAACCTCTTGTCATAAAAGGAACTTTTCCAAGTGTGGCGCTGATTGCGGCGCTTGCATTGTGTATTGCGTGTTTCTATAGTGTGCAGAAGTGGGAAAAAGTGGTTTCTAGTGGTTTTTTGTGGATATCGGGCACCCAGAGACAGCGTAAATGAGTAATTTTCTCGGCAGTCATGCCATCAATATGGATGCGAAGGGTCGCCTGGCGATTCCCTCCAAGGTGCGCGAAGAGCTCGCGCAGGCCTGTGGTGGGCGCATTGTATTGACAGCAAACGCTGACGAGGAGCGGTGCCTGCTGGTCTATCCGGAGCCCGAGTGGGAAGTTTTACGGCCCAAAATCGAGGCGCTTCCCAATATGAATAAGGCGGCCCGGCGGCTGCAGCGTTTGATCCTGGGTAATGCTGCGCCCATGGAGCTGGATTCGGCCGGGCGAATTCTGATTCCGCCAACCCTGAGAAGCTATGCCCATCTGGAGAAAAAGCTGATGTTGATCGGGCAAGGCAAGAAGCTCGAGCTCTGGAGTGAAGAGCGCTGGTTTGCCTGGCTGGATGAATCCTCTGATGACGAAGACATGCCGCCCGAGATGGAGGCGCTGTCCTTATGACCACCGATCGCAGTCAGGAGGCCGGAGCAGCGTACTCGCATCGCTCGGTGCTCCTGGATTCGGCGGTCGACTATCTGGTCAACGACCCCGACGGTTATTACGTGGATGGCACCTTTGGACGGGGTGGTCACAGCCGTCTTATTCTCGGTCGCCTCGGCCCGTCGGCGCGGTTGCTGGGTGTCGACAAGGATTCCGAGGCAATCCGCGCGGCAAAGGAATTGGAAGCCCAGGATAACCGGTTTCACAGTTTCCACGGTTCTTTCGCCGAGCTGGGCGCTGCCATGGCCGGTCAGGGTTGGCAGACAGTGAACGGTGTGTTGCTGGATCTCGGCGTATCATCGCCGCAGCTTGATGATGCCTCCCGTGGATTCAGCTTCATGCGTGATGGCCCATTGGACATGCGCATGAATACAGAGCAATCGCCCAGTGCGGCCGAGTGGCTTGCGACAGCGGACGAGTCGGACATCGCAAACGTGATCTTCCGTTACGGCGAGGAGAAGTTCTCGCGGCGTATCGCCCGGCTCCTGGTCGAGCGTCGTCAGGCAGCGCCCGTCGAGACCACTCGCCAGTTGGCAGAGTTGGTCAGCGAGGCGGTGCCGAAGAAGGAGAAACATAAGCATCCGGCCACCCGGACCTTTCAGGCAATCCGGATTTTTATCAACCGGGAGCTGGAAGATCTGGAAGTGGGTCTTCAGTCTGCTGTTGACCACCTTGCCCCGGGGGGGCGTCTGGTGGTCATCAGTTTTCATTCGCTGGAAGACCGGCTGGTCAAGCGGTTCATGAGGGATCTGGCGCGCGGGCCACAGCTGCCCAAAGGTGTGCCCGTAACCGCAGAACAGGAAGCCTCGGACTTCCGGCTCGTTGGCAAGGCCAGCAAGGCCGGCGCAGAAGAAGTAAGTGACAACGTACGTGCCCGCAGTGCAGTCATGCGGGTGCTGGAACGCACCGATATCAGGAAAAACTCGCAGGGGAGCGCGTAACCATGGGCGCTGTTGCCATTGAAGAGCCGGTAAAGACGGCGAAGCTCAACAAGCAGAAGGTCCGGAACGGTGTTGCAACCGCGGTCCGGATTTCAAGGCAGGTTTTCGCTGCCACGAAGCAGGGCAAGGTGCTTGTCTCGCTTGGTCTGGTTGCCGTGTTGCTGGCTTCCTCTATTGGCGTAGTGGTCAGTGCCCACGAGAACCGGGAGCTTTTCAACACACTGTCGCAGCTTCAGTCCGAGCGCGACCGTTATCAGAGCGAGTGGAGCCAGCTTCTGCTCGAGCAGAGCGCGTTGAGCGCTCATGGCCGGGTCGAAAAGCTGGCGGCTGAACGTTTCGGCATGGTGGTGCCGGGACGTCAGGATATTGTGCTGGTGCCACTGATGTCGCCGGTTACCAGCCGGTAATCAACGAGAACAACAACGAATCAGGGTGATCGACGTGTCCGATCAGGGAAAGAAGACAACATGGGGGCAGCGTTTGGCGTCCGGGCTGGCAGTCTGGCGTTTTGGCTCCGTCGTGGGCGTCTTTCTCCTGGTCGTGGGTGTGCTTGGCTGGCGCCTGGTCGACCTCCATGTTGTGGATAATGATTTCCTGCGCAAGCAGGGTGATGTCCGTACGATCCGGGTTGAGAGTATTGATGCTCATCGTGGTGTTGTCACCGATCGTTATGACGAGCCGCTAGCAGTCAGCACACCAGTGCAGACCATCTGGGCGAATCCTTCTGAAGCCAATCCCTCCGAGGCGCGACTCACCAACCTTGCGCGGCTGCTCGATATCAATGAAGCCTCTCTCCGGCAACGTCTCGAAGAATACTCCGGGCGGGAATTCATCTATCTGCGCCGCAAGGTTCAGCCGGATCTGGCCAGAAAGGTTCTCGAATTGGAAGTTGACGGGATATACACCCGTCAGGAGTACCGTCGCTATTACCCCGCGGGCGAAGTGACCGCTCACGTTGTGGGCTTCACCGACATCGACGAGCGCGGGCAGGAAGGGATCGAGCTTGCCTACAACCAGTGGCTGTCCGGTGAAACCGGCCGGAAGCGGGTCCTGAAAGACAACCGTGGCCGGATTATCAAGGATCTGACCCTGATTCGCGATGCCAGCCCCGGCCAGAATCTCGCCCTCAGCATCGACCTGCGCCTCCAGTACCTGGCCTACCGGGAACTCAAGGCTGTCGTGGCGGCTCATAATGCCAGAGGGGGTACGCTGGTCATGCTCGACGTGGATACAGGTGAGGTCCTGGCGATGGTCAACCAGGGGTCCTATAACCCCAATGACCGCAGTCAGCTCGCAGCGGAAAATCTTCGAAACAAGGCTATTACCGACCTGTTCGAGCCCGGCTCAACCATGAAGCCGATCACCATGGCGGCTGCTCTGGAATCCGGCAGCTACTCCGTTAACAGCACCATTGATACCAACCCGGGTTTTCGCCGTTTCGGTCGTTTCACCATCCGGGATCATCGCAACTATGGCGTCATGGATATGACCGAGATCATCGTCAAGTCCAGCAACGTCGGAATCAGCCGGATTGCCACCGACCTTGGCGGCGATGTGATTCGTGATCTCTACGCCCGTCTGGGGCTTGGCCAGCCAACGGGGATTGGTTTTCCCGGCGAAGCGGTGGGCGTATTGCCATCGCCACCCAAGTGGCGCCCTGTGGAAGAGGCGACGCTGTCTTACGGATACGGTATGAGCGTGAACGCTCTCCAACTGGCCCAGGCCTATATGGTGATCGCCAATGGTGGCGTGCGCTATCCCCTGAGCCTGGTCCGGCAGGATAAGAAGCCGGAGGGGCAGCGAGTGCTCTCGGAGCAGGTCACCCTCCAGGTTCGCAATATGCTGCGCGAGGCCGTTTCAAGGGGTACCGGTAAGCGGGCCCAGCCGGGATTCTACTCGGCCGGCGGCAAGACCGGGACCGTTCATCTTGTTGGGGCCCAGGGTTACGAGGATAGCCAGTACAAGGCGATTTTTGCCGGTATGGCGCCTATTGATAACCCCAGGCTGGTTACGGTTGTGGCCGTTGATGCGCCGCAGTCCGGAGAATACTACGGTGGTGAAGTGGCCGCGCCAGTATTCTCACGGGTAATGAGTGACGCACTGCGACTGTTGAATGTGAAGCCTGAACTGGAAGTAGGAAAGGCCGAAATGGCTTCTTCTGCACCCGGAGAGCGAGGGTAGGCCTATGTGCATCACATCTCTCAGCACGTTATTGCAGGGTATCGTAGCGGTTCCGTCGGTGTTCGACGTGACCATCCACGGACTGAAAACCGACAGTCGGGAAGTCGCCTCCGGCGACGCCTTTATCGCCCTCTCGGGCGCCCGAACGCCGGCTGATTACTATGTCGATAAGGCCATTGCAGCGGGCGCAACGGTCATCCTCCTGGAAGCGCAGCAGGCGGGAGAGTGCACCGAACACCACGGTGCCCTGATGGTGCCTGTTGCTGGCCTGCGCAGTCTGGTGGGGCGAATCGCAGACCGCTTTTTCGAGCATCCGTCGCAACGGCTTCGCCTGATTGGCGTGACCGGAACCAATGGCAAAACGTCGGTCTGCCAGTATGTCGCACAGCTGCTCAAGGAAACGGGAACGCCCTGCGGTATTCTCGGCACCCTGGGCTATGGCATGCCCGGCGCCCTCCAGCCCGCGACGCACACGACACCGGATGCGGTTCAGGTCAACCGGGTCCTGTCGCGGATTGTTAAACAGGAAGGTCGTGCTGCGGTGATGGAGGTGTCTTCCCATGCCCTTGACCAGGGCCGCGTGGATAACCTCTCCATGACCGGCGCGGTATTCACGAATCTGACCCGGGATCACCTGGACTACCACGGCTCCATGGAAGCCTATGGTGCCGCCAAGGCCCAGCTATTCCAGCGCGAAGAGCTGCATTTTTCGGTCATCAATTTTGACGATCCATTTGGTCGACAGCTGTTCGAACAGCTGGACGGCAAATGTGATCGCGTGCGCTACAGCCTGCACGAGGCCCAGACCGAGCTCTGGTTGCGGGAATTCCGACCAACCGACGAAGGTTTCGAAGCTGAGGTCGATGGCGAATGGGGCCGGTTTGTTGTCTCGGTTCCGCTGATGGGAAGTTTCAACGCGAGCAATGTATTGGCGGCTATGGCAACCGTTCTCACGCTTGGGGTGCCGATCGAGCGCGTACAGCAGGCTGTGGGTCGGCTCACACCGCCACCTGGCAGGCTGGAGCGGTTTGTGGGTGCAAATGGTGTCAGGGTGGTAGTCGATTACGCCCACACCCCGGATGCCCTCGCCAATGCCCTGACAGCACTGCGCCCGCATGTGACCGGTGAGCTGGTGTGCGTATTTGGTTGCGGCGGTGACCGTGATGCAGGTAAGCGCCCGGAAATGGCCCGGGAAGCCGAAAGACTTTCGGATCGGGTGGTCGTTACCGATGACAATCCCCGCAGTGAGGACCCCGAAGCAATTTCAAAGGATATCCTGGCCGGTTTCACGGACGCTGCCCGAGTCTCTGTCATCCATGATCGGGCCGAGGCCATTCAGTCGACAATCCGCTCGGCCACGCCAAACGACGTGGTTCTGATTGCAGGGAAAGGTCACGAGGCGTATCAGGAAATCGCCAGCCAGAAATACCCGTTCAGTGATGCGGAGCAGGTTCGCCACGTCTTGAAACTCAATGGGGGTGTGGCATGATGCGCGCCTTTTCGCTGGCGGAAGCCAAGCGTTGGCTGGGCGCCGAGTGCACTTCGGGCGATCTTGAGTCGGTGAGCTTCACCGGGGTTTCCACTGATACCCGTACCCTCGAGCAAGGCCAGCTGTTCGTGGCCCTGCGAGGCGAAAATTTTGATGGCCACCGTTTCCTGCAACAGGCCATGGATAAAGGCGCAGCTGGCCTGGTGGTCGATACGCCTGATACCAACTTGGCTCTGCCTCAGTTGGTAGTGAATGACACGCTGGAGGCCCTTGCACGGCTAGCGGATGGCAACCGTGAAGAAAGCACAGCCGCCATCCTCGCGATCACCGGTAGCAGCGGTAAGACCACCGTCAAGGAGATGTGCGCCGCCATTCTCTCGCAGATGGGCAGGACGCTTTCGACAAAAGGCAACCTGAACAATCACATCGGTGTCCCGCTTACGCTGTTCGGCCTTTCTCCGGAACACCGGTACGGCGTGATTGAATTGGGTGCCAGTGGGCTGGGCGAAATTGCCCATACCGTCGCCCTGGCGAAGCCCCGCGTTGCCATTCTCACGAATGCTGGCGAGGCTCATCTGGAAGGGTTTGGCAGCTACGAGAATATTGTCCTGGCCAAGGGCGAAATCATTGACGGCGTGGCGGCAGATGGGCTGGTGGTGCTCAACGGCGACGACCCGGCCTTCGCGCAGTGGCGAACGCGTGCCGGAGCCCGCCGCGTCGCTGGCGTCAGCCGTCTCGGCGCCGAAGCTGATTATCACGCGGTCATCGAGGGCCAGGACGCCGAACCGAGAACCCTTCAGGTGAGCGGCCCGGACGGCTGGCGATGCCGGGTCACGCTGGGGCTGGAGGGCGATCACAACATCACGAACATGCTGCTTGCTATTGCGGCCACCCGTGAGTTGGGTGCCAGCGATCAGGCGATTGTTGCAGGGCTGGCCAGTGTTGCGCCGGTGAAGGGGCGGCTCCAGCTCTTGCAGCTGTCGCCGGAACTGACCTTGATTGACGACAGCTACAACGCCAACCCGTCGTCCATGAAAGCCGCGCTTGGAGTTCTGTCCGGGCGCGAGGGGCAGAAGATTGCGGTACTTGGCGCCATGGCAGAGCTTGGCGCTGAGGCCAGGGCGTTGCACAGGGAAGTTGGAGACTGCGCCCGGAAGCACGGCATCGACCGACTGATCACGGTGGGCCCGGGTTGTGAAGGTTATGCCGACGGGTTTGGAGAGTCCACGGAGCTTGGGCTGGGCCATGAGCAGGCCGTTGAGTCGGCTATTAGAGACAAAAACACACCATTGACAGTGCTGGTCAAGGGTTCTCGCAGTTCCGCCATGGAGCGTGTGGTGGAGGGAATTAAAGAAAAGGTGAATAACTCATGCTGCTCTGGCTGACAGAGGTCCTATCACAGTATTTCTCCGCACTGACGGTGTTTCAGTACCTGACCCTGCGTGGAATTCTGGGCACACTCACCGCGCTGCTGATTTCGCTGATCATCGGCCCGGTGATGATCCGCAAGCTGAGCCAGTACCAGATTGGTCAGGCGGTGAGAGATGATGGTCCGCAAACCCATCTCAGCAAAGCTGGCACCCCGACTATGGGTGGCGCACTGATCCTTGTGGCCATTGGCATCAGTACGTTGCTCTGGGCGGATCTTGGTAACCGCTACGTCTGGGTCACCCTTCTGGTGACGCTGCTGTTCGGCGCAATCGGCTGGGTTGATGACTATCGCAAGGTGGTGGAACGCAACCCGCGGGGCCTGCCGGCCCGCTGGAAGTATTTCTGGCAGTCGGTCATCGGCGCTACGGCGGCCGTCGTGTTGTTCTTCAGTTCCGCCTTGCCCCAGGAGACATCTCTGTATGTACCCTTTGTAAAGCAGGTGTCCCTCACCCTTGGCCCGGTGTTGTTCATTCTGCTCACCTATTTCGTGATCGTTGGCAGCAGCAACGCCGTCAACCTGACTGACGGCCTGGACGGTCTGGCAATCATGCCGACGGTGATGGTCGCCGGTGCGCTTGGTATCTTCGCTTACCTGTCCGGGCACGCCCAGTTCGCCAATTACCTGCTGATCCCGCACCTGCCGGGCACCGGGGAGCTTATCGTTTTCTGTGGCGCGCTCGTCGGAGCCGGGCTTGGTTTTCTCTGGTTCAACACTTACCCGGCCCAGGTATTCATGGGGGATGTGGGCGCTCTGGCCCTCGGCGCAGCCCTGGGTGTGGTTGCGGTGATTGTTCGCCAGGAAATTGTCCTGTTCATCATGGGCGGGGTGTTCGTGATGGAGACCATATCGGTGATCCTGCAGGTTGCGTCGTTCCGTTTGACCGGGCGGCGGATCTTCCGCATGGCGCCGCTGCACCACCACTTTGAATTGAAAGGCTGGCCGGAGCCACGAGTGATTGTCCGGTTCTGGGTTATCACCGTCGTTCTGGTCCTGATTGGCATCGCCAGTCTGAAACTGAGATAGGAAAGCGCTGCAACTATGAGTGTCATTGTTTCGGATCGTCGCACACTGGTCGTAGGGCTCGGTAAAACCGGGCTTTCCTGCGTGCGCTATCTGTCCGAACAGGGGCGGGACGTAGCTGTGGCCGATAGCCGCCAGGCTCCTCCAGGCCTTGATCAGCTGAAGGCAGACTGGCCGGATATTCCGGTCCACCTGGGCACCTTTGACTCGGAACTGTTTGCCGGTTTCAACGAACTGGTGGTAAGTCCGGGCATCAGCATTGCGGAGCCTGCCATTGCTGCAGCCGCGCGCCAGGGCGCAAGAATCCGCGGGGATATTGATCTGTTCGCCGAGGCGGCCGATGCGCCCATCGTGGCCATTACGGGCTCCAACGGTAAAACAACCGTTACCACCCTGGTGGGTGAAATGGCGAAAGCCGCGGGCCGGAAAGTGGCTGTTGGCGGCAACATCGGCACCCCGGCCCTGGATCTTCTGGGGCAGGGCGCCGACCTTTATGTGCTCGAGCTGTCGAGTTTCCAGCTTGAGACCACCGATGAGCTGAATGCCCTTGCGGCGACGGTACTGAACGTCAGTGACGATCACATGGATCGTTACCCGAACAAGATGGCTTACTTCCAGGCCAAACAGCGGATTTTCCGGGGCTGCAAGAATGCCATTGTTAATCTGGACGACGCCCTGAGTACCCCCATGGCACGGGACACTCTGAGGTTCCTGTGTTTCGGTTTTCACCGGGTGAACCCGGAAACGTTCAGCACCCGGGACGATGACCAGGGCACCTGGATTACCTTTGGCTTCGATAACCTACTGCTGGCCAGCGAGCTGAAGCTGATGGGGCATCACAATATCAGCAACGTGATGGCCGCTCTGGCACTGGGCCATGCCGCTGGTCTGCCCATGGATGTAATGCTGACGGTCGCCCGTGAATTTCCGGGGCTGCCGCATCGCTGCGAGTTTGTGCGCCGGCTGAACGATGTGGATTTCATCAATGATTCCAAGGGCACCAATGTCGGAGCCACAGTGGCCGCCATTGAAAGCCTTGCACCGGACAATGGCAAAGTGGTGCTGATTGCCGGCGGAGATGGCAAAGGTGCCGATTTTACCGCCCTGGAAGCGCCCATTGCCCTGCATTGCCGGGCCGTACTGTTGATTGGGCGTGATGCGCCGGCCATCGCCGATGTGCTGGGCAGCGGTATTCCGGTTTATCGGATGGAGAATCTCGCCGAGGCGGTTTCCCGTTCCGCAGAGCTGGCGGTGCCGGGGGATCGGGTATTGCTTTCGCCGGCCTGCGCGAGTTTTGACATGTTCCGTGATTATCTCGATCGCGGTGACCAGTTCCGTTCTCTGGTGGAGGCCCTGTGATGCACGCAGATCTTTCCCTGCAGAACCGGAACCAATGGCTGGGCGAGATCCAGCCGCTACCGATGTTGGTGATCAGTTCGGTTGCACTGCTGGTCATGGGCGTTGTCATGATTTCCTCGGCGTCCATGGATATGGCCGCTGAAACCATGGGGAACAGCTACCACTACGTGATTCGCCAACTGATGTTTGCCGGCCTTGGTTGCCTGTTGGCGCTGGTCGCCGTCAACGTTCCGGTAGCCTGGTGGGAGCGCAGCGGCTGGCTGCTCCTGGGGGTCGGTCTGCTGGCCCTTGTTCTGGTGCTGACGCCTCTGGGAAGGACCGTCAACGGCTCTACCCGCTGGATCCCGTTCGGCCTGTTTAACGTCCAGGTGTCGGAAGTGGCGAAGCTCTGCCTGATTGCTTACCTCGCAGGCTACGTGGTCCGTCGCCGGGATGAGCTGCTCAATACCTGGGCTGGCTTCCTCAAGCCACTGGTTGTTCTTGGATTGGCATCGGTTCTGCTGGTTATTCAGCCGGACTTTGGTGCCACTGTGGTGCTGGTGACGGCAGCGGCGGGCATGATCTTTCTCAGTGGTGTGCGGCTTAGCCGGTTTGTCCCCCTGATCGGTACGCTGGTGGTTCTCGGTGCCATTCTGATTGTTACCCAGCCATACCGCCTGAAACGGGTGGTCAGCTATCTTGACCCCTGGAAAGATCAATTCGACAGCGGTTACCAGCTGACTCAGTCTCTGATCGCCTTCGGTCGCGGAGACTGGGGCGGCGTCGGGCTCGGTAACTCCATCCAGAAGCTGTTCTATTTGCCGGAGGCACATACCGACTTCATCTTCGCCATTATTGCCGAAGAGTTCGGTCTCCTGGGATCCCTACTGGTACTCAGCCTTTTCACTCTGTTGGTGGTGACCGGGTTCGTCATTGCCCGTCGGGCAGAAAAGGCTGGCATGCCGTTCGGTGCCTGTTTCGCCTACGGCCTGACCTTGCTGATCGGGCTGCAGGCCGGGATCAACATGGCGGTCAGTACCGGCCTTTTACCAACCAAGGGTCTGACTCTGCCACTGGTAAGTTACGGCGGATCCAGCCTGATGATTACCTGTATCTGCATTGGCATTCTGGCCCGCGTCGAAATGGAGCGTCTCGATCAGGAAAAACTGGCCCGTGAAAAGGCCGGCCCGAAGACGCGGGGAGGTGCGGTGTATGACTGAACAGCGTCGCTTCCTCATGATGGCCGGTGGTACCGGAGGCCACGTTTTCCCGGCCCTGGCGACGGCCCGTGCGCTTGAGGCTCGAGGTCATCAGGTCTACTGGCTCGGAGCCAGTGGCGGGATGGAGCAGAGATTGATCGGGGAAACCGATATACCGCTGTCATTGATTCATATTTCGGGTTTGCGGGGCAAGGGCAAGCTTGCTCTGTTGCTGGCACCGTTCCGGCTGATGCGGGCACTGGGTGAAGCGTTCACCATCCTGCGCCGGATTCGCCCGGATTGCGTCGTCGGCATGGGTGGGTTTGTGACCGGGCCCGGTGGTGTCGCCGCCTGGCTGAGCCGAACACCGCTGGTGATTCATGAACAGAACGCCATCGCCGGTATGACCAACCGGATTCTGGTTAGATTTGCGGAAACCGTGCTGGAGGCGTTTCCGGGTAGTTTCGGGCCGAAAGTGGTTACCCGCTGTACCGGCAATCCGGTGCGGGAGGACCTCGCCGCCTTGCCAGTTCCGGAAAAGCGCATGGCGGACCGTGAAGGTGCCCTCAGATTGCTGGTGATCGGCGGCAGTCTCGGCGCGCAGGTCTTCAATGAACAGCTCCCCGAGGCGCTGGCCATGTTGCCGGAGGGTGACCGGCCAGTGGTCCGTCACCAATGTGGTGAGCGCCATGCCGAGGCAGCGAAGCAGGCCTATGAGGAGCATGGCGTGGAGGCGGCCGTCGAGCCGTTCATCAAGGACATGGCCGAGGCCTATCAGTGGGCAGACCTGGTGCTGTGCCGGGCAGGCGCACTGACGGTTTCGGAATTGTGCGCCGCGGGTATCGGTGCGGTGCTGGTGCCCTTTCCCCACGCCGTGGATGACCACCAGACGAAAAACGGGCAACAGATGGTGTCGGCGAAGGCAGCCATTCTGATTCCACAGGCAAAAATGACCCCGGCGGTGCTTGCGGAAACCCTGGGCGATCTGGCCCGGGATCGTGGCCGGGTAAACAAAATGGCGACGGCCGCGCGAACGCTGGCCCGCCCTGATGCAACGGAGAGAGTCGTGAATTACTGTCTGGAGGCCGCCAATGGCTGATGCAACCAATCCGCCGCTGGTCTATCAGGTGCCTGAAATGCGCCGGATCCGTCATATCCACTTTGTGGGCATCGGCGGTGCAGGGATGAGCGGCATCGCCGAGGTTCTCAAGAATCAGGGCTACGACGTTTCCGGATCGGATCTGAAAGAAGGGGGCGTTACCGATCGTCTCAAGGCCATGGGCGTTGAAGTGCAGATCGGCCATCGGGAAGAGAACAGCGCCAGCGCCGATGTGGTTGTGGTGTCTTCAGCGGTGTCTGCGGAAAACCCGGAAGTCGTGGCGGCCCGCAGTCGTCGGGTGCCAATCGTGCCCCGGGCGGAAATGCTGGCGGAAATCATGCGCTATCGCCACGGCATCGCCGTCGCTGGAACCCATGGCAAGACCACGACCACCAGTCTGATTGCATCCATTCTCGGTGAGGCGGGTCTGGACCCGACCTTTGTGATTGGCGGCAAGTTGAACAGCGCGGGGACCAACGCGCAGCTGGGCGGTTCCCGCTACCTGGTGGCGGAGGCCGATGAGAGTGACGCGTCCTTCCTGCACCTGACTCCGGTGATTTCGGTGGTGACTAACATCGAAGCCGACCATATGGATACCTATGGCGGCGATGTCGAAAAGCTGAAGCAGACCTTTGTGGACTTTCTGCACAACCTGCCGTTTTACGGTGTTGCGGTGATGTGCGTCGACGACGGTTACGTCCAGGAGATCATCCCCCGGATATCCCGGGCCATCATCACCTACGGAATTGACAACCCGGAGGCGGATTACCGTGCGGAAAGCATCAACTCCGACGGTCTGCGGACCCACTTTGTGGTGAAGCGTCCGGCCGGGCGCAGTGACCTCACGGTCGAGTTGAAAATGCCGGGCCGCCATAACGTGCTGAACGCGCTGGCGGCCATCGCTGTGGCCACAGACGAGGGCGTTGACGATGACGCGATCTGCCGCGGGTTGGCGGGATTTGCCGGTGTCGGACGCCGGTTCCAGGTCTACGGCGATTACCAGACCCCCAAAGGCATGGTCACCCTTGTGGACGATTACGGACACCACCCCACAGAAGTGGAGGCGGTTATCCGTGCGGCACACGATGCCTGGCCGGATCGCCGTCTGGTCATGCTGTACCAGCCGCACCGGTTCACCCGGACCCGCGACCTTTATGAAGACTTTGTCCGGGTGCTTTCGGAAGTGGACGGCTTGCTTTTAATGGACGTGTATTCCGCCGGCGAACCGGCGATTCCGGGTGCCGACGGTCGGGCCCTGTGTCGCAGTATTCGCCAGCGCGGGCAGGTGGAACCGGTGTTTGTTGAGGACAACCTGGAGATCGAGTCTCTGCTGGCCAATGTGCTGCAGGACGGCGATCTGCTGATAACCCAGGGCGCTGGAGACATTGGCGGTGTGGCAGCGCGGCTGGCAGCCGCGGGAGTGATAGCTGGTGAGTGACATGCATCATGCGGAACCACAGGCCTATCAGGCCGACCCGGATCTCGTTCGGTCTCTCGGTCGGGTAGCCGTGTTCATGGGTGGAGATTCCGCTGAACGGGAAGTGTCCCTGAAAAGCGGCAAGGCGGTACTGGCGGCGCTGGTGTCGGCCGGCGTCGATGCCTTTGCAGTGGACGTCCGCGGCTGCCTGCTGAGAACCGTCGACACCCCTGATTTTGACCGGGTGTTCATTGCCCTGCATGGTCGGGGAGGCGAGGACGGCACCTTGCAGGCCATCCTCTCGCAGGCAGGTATTCCCTACACCGGCAGTGATCTGCTGGCCTCGGCATTGGCCATGGACAAACTGAGAACCAAGTACGTGTTTGAAGGCTGTGGCCTGCCAACGCCGAAGTTCCGCACCATGTCCGGAGCAGATCAGGCCGAACAGATCATTGGCGAACTGCGGGCGCCCCTGAGTGTGAAGCCTTCCCGGGAAGGCTCCAGCATCGGCATCCGCAAGGTACACACTGTTGCCGAACTGGCTGAAGCCTACGCGGCCGCTGCCGCGCTGGATAACCTGGTGCTGGTGGAGGAGTGGATCGAAGGGCCAGAATTCACCGTCAGCCTGCTGCAGGATCGGGCGCTTCCAGCCATTGGACTGAGCGCAAGCACCGAACATGTTTTTTACGATTACGAGGCCAAGTACCTGGCGGACGATACCCGCTATCGCATTCCCTGTGGCCTGGCACCGGAAGACGAAGTACGCCTTCAGCACCTGGCACTGGAGGCCTTCCGGGTTGTGGGCTGTCGGACCTGGGGCCGGGTCGACATCATGCAGGACAGCGACGGCAAGTTCTGGCTGCTGGAGGTCAATACCGTGCCCGGTATGACCGATCACAGTCTTGTGCCCATGGCCGCGAAGGCGGCAGGCATCAGCTTTGAAGAGCTGGTGGTCCGGATATTGAAAGATAGTCTGGAGGACGCCAATGCTTGAAACACTGCTGATCCGGAGCCGGGCGACACCGTCCGAGCCCCCGCGACGCCGGGGGGCAACGTCCCTCGGTCCCGAGCGGGACCGGTTTGGCGTGTTGAAGGGTGTGCTGGCAGCTGTACCCTGGCTCCAGGTGGGCATGGGCGCGGTGATTGTGCTGTTGGCTGCACTGGTGCCGTGGGGCACTGGCAAGGTATTGGGCGCCATGGATCAGCAGATCCTGGCAGTCGATGTGAAAGGAGAATTTGTAGGCGATAGCCGGGTCGCCATTGAGCGCGCCGCTGGCGACTGGATTGGCAAGAGCTATTTCGCCACGGATCTTTCGGAAATCAAAGGCAGCCTGGAGCGTCGGCCCTGGGTTGAGTCCGCGGCGGTGCGTCGGGTATGGCCGGATCGCCTGGTGATCGATATCAGGGAGAAGAAACCCCTGGCTTACTGGACCGACGGACGTCTCGTGAGCCGGACCGGCGAGCTGTTCGCGCCGTCCAATCCGGAAGTTGCCGGTCGGTTGCCGCGACTCGCCGGGCCGGATGAAAGGGTGCGGGATGTGATCGATATGGCGCGGAACATGAGCGACAAGCTGGTCGCCCGGGGCCTTGGATTTTCGGGCCTGACCCTGGAGCACCGGGGTGCATGGACCCTGCAACTGGCCAATGGCATCGAAGTGGTGCTTGGCCGTGATCAGGTGGAGCAACGGTTTGATCGGTTTATCACGGTTTATGAAAACCGACTGGCAGCAAGGTCGGACGAAGTCAGTCGGGTAGATGCCCGCTACACCAATGGTGTGGCGGTCAAGTGGAAGGCTGTCGAGACAGCCTCCAGCCCAAAATCATAGCAACGGTTAATTCAGACCTACGGTTTGGTGGAACACATGTCATCGGTTGAAACGGAAAACATGATTGTCGGCCTCGATATCGGAACCTCGAAGGTGGTTGCGATTGTCGGCAAGCGCAAGATGGACGGCACCATCGAAGTGGTGGGCATTGGTTCCCATCCTTCCCGGGGCCTCAAGCGTGGAGTGGTGGTGAATATTGAAACCACCGTCCAGGCAATTCAGCGCGCGGTGGAAGAGGCGGAGTTGATGGCTGGGTGCCGCATTCACTCGGTGTATGCGGGTATTGCCGGCAGCCACATCAAGAGCCTGAATTCCCACGGGATTGTTGCTATCCGTGACCGTGAGGTCACCCAGGCCGACATTGATCGGGTGATTGACGCCGCCCAGGCGGTTGCGATTCCTGCAGACCAGAAGATTCTCCATATTCTGCCGCAGGAGTTCGTGATCGATAGCCAGGAAGGCATCAAGGAGCCCATGGGTATGTCCGGTGTGCGCCTGGAAGCAAAGGTGCATCTGGTGACCTGCGCGGTGAATGCCGCCCAGAACATAGAGAAATGCGTTAAGCGCTGCGGGCTTGAGGTGGATGACATCATCCTGGAGCAGCTGGCATCCAGCCACGCCATTCTCACCGAGGATGAAAAGGAGCTGGGTGTCTGCGTGGTGGATATCGGTGGTGGCACCACGGATATTGCCGTGTTTACCGGCGGTGCTATCCGGCACACGGCGGTGATTCCGATTGCCGGCGACCAGGTGACCAACGATATTGCCATGGCGCTACGCACACCGACCCAGAATGCCGAAGAAATTAAGATCAAGTATGCCTGCGCACTGACCCAGCTGGCCGGTGCGGATGAAACCATCAAGGTGCCCAGTGTTGGCGATCGCGCGCCGCGCGATCTGTCCAGGCAGGCCCTGGCCGAGGTGGTGGAACCGCGCTACGAGGAGCTGTTCACCCTGGTTCAGTCAGAGTTGCGCCGGTCCGGATTTGAAGACCTCATTCCGGCAGGCATCGTGATAACCGGCGGTTCCTCCACCATGGAAGGCGTGGTGGAGCTGGCCGAAGAGATCTTCCACATGCCGGTACGGCTGGCCTGTCCGCAGGCGGTTTCCGGCATGACGGAGGTGGTCAACAATCCGATCTACGCCACTGGCGTTGGGTTGTTGATTCATGGTTTCCGCCAGATGGATCTGGGGCGGGCACCGGTGCTCAAGGGTGAAGATGCACCCTCGCTGTTTGAGCGCATGAAAGCCTGGTTTACCGGTCATTTCTGACGGAGCCGGGCGGGTATTCCACGAAGGTATCTCGAAAACACAATCTCGAACAAACAGCCCGGAACAAGGGCTGAAAACAGCACGAAGGAGTAGGGGAAATGTTTGAACTCGTCGATAATGTCCAGCAAAACGCTGTCATTAAAGTCGTCGGTGTAGGCGGTGGTGGCGGCAACGCCGTTCGCCATATGCTTAACAGCGACATCGAAGGTGTGGAATTCATCTGCGCCAACACGGATGCTCAGGCGCTGACCGATATGGACGCGCGTCAGATCATCCAGCTCGGTGGCAACATCACCAAGGGACTGGGTGCCGGCGCCAATCCGGAAGTCGGTCGCCAGTCTGCCCTGGAAGACCGTGATCGTATCGCCGAAGCCATCAAGGGCGCGGATATGGTCTTCATTACCGCGGGCATGGGCGGTGGTACCGGTACCGGAGCCGCGCCGATCGTGGCGGAAGTGGCCCGCGAACTCGGCATCCTGACCGTTGCCGTTGTCACCAAGCCTTTCATGTTCGAAGGCGGCAAGCGCATGAGCGTTGCCGAATCCGGTCTGAAAGAGCTGGAAGAAAGCGTCGATTCCCTGATTACCATTCCCAATGAAAAGCTGCTGGCGGTCATGGGTAAGAAAACCAGCCTGCTGGACGCCTTTGCCGCAGCCAACGATGTGCTTCTGGGCGCAGTTCAGGGTATCGCCGATCTGATTACCCGCAACGGTATGATTAACGTCGACTTTGCCGACGTGAAGACGGTCATGTCCGAGATGGGTATGGCCATGATGGGCACCGCACGTGCCACTGGTGAAAATCGTGCGCGGGAAGCCGCCGAGGCAGCCGTTCGCAGCCCGCTGCTCGAAGACATCAACCTGCAGGGTGCCAAGGGTATTCTGGTCAATATCACCGCGGGCATGGATCTCAACCTGGGCGAATTCTCCGAGGTTGGCGACATTGTGCGTGAGTTTGCTTCTGACTCTGCCACCGTTGTGGTCGGTACCGTCATTGATCCGGAAATGACCGACGAATTGAAGGTGACGGTCGTTGCGACCGGTCTGGGTGGTGATCGTGAGAAGCCGACCAAGGTGGTGGACAATACCCGCACCCTGGATGGAAAAACCGATTACAACCAGCTGGACCGTCCCGCTGTTCTGCGTCGCCGGGCCGTTTCCCATGGAAACGTGGCTATCGACCAGAGCAAGGACAGCGAGGAGCAGGGTGTCGACTATCTCGATATTCCCGCATTCCTCCGTCGTCAGGCTGACTGATAATCTGGTGCAATTGTGATCCGGTTGTGGTTCGTGTGCGAAATAGTGAACCCGATAGCCGGTAAATACGTGCACTGATTGCCATGGGTTGGATGCTGGATGAACATTCAGCAACAACGGATTGGTTAAATGGTATTCAGTCTTATTTTCTGATATTCTCCGGGCAGATTTTTGCCTAGAATATCGCCTTTTTGTGACGGAATTATGTACCGATGATCAGACAACGGACACTTAAAAACACCATCCGTGCCACCGGTGTTGGCTTGCACTCGGGTGAGAAGGTCTATCTGACTCTCAAGCCTGCCCCGGTGGATTCCGGTATCATCTTCCGCCGTACCGATCTTGACCCGATGGTTGAGATTCGCGCCTGTGCGGAAAATGTGGGTGAGACCATGCTGTCCACGACGCTGGTAAAAAACGGTGTCCGTGTGGCGACTGTGGAGCATCTGCTCTCGGCCATGGCTGGTCTCGGGATTGATAACTGTTTCGTCGAGCTTAGTGCCGCGGAAGTGCCCATCATGGACGGCTCTGCCGGTCCTTTTGTGTTTCTGCTGCAGTCCGCCGGTATTGCCGAACAGGATGCGGCCAAGCGTTTCATCCGCATCAAGCGTGAGGTAACGGTTGAGGAGGGCGACAAGAAGGCTACCCTGCTGCCTTTCGAAGGCTTCAAGGTAAGCTTCGGTATCGACTTTGATCACCCCGTGTTCAAGGGTCGCGCCCAGACTGCAACTGTCGATTTTTCCAGCACCTCCTTTGTCAAGGAAGTGAGCCGCGCACGGACTTTCGGGTTTATGCGTGACATCGAAAAATTGCGTGCCATGAACCTCGCTCTTGGCGGTAGTGTGGACAACGCCATCGTTGTTGATGACTACAAAATCCTCAACGAAGACGGTCTGCGCTATGACGACGAATTTGTGAAGCACAAGCTGCTTGATGCCATCGGCGATCTCTATCAGTTGGGCAACAGCCTGATTGGTGAGTTCCGGGGGATCAAATCCGGCCACGATCTGAACAACAAGCTGTTGCGCAAGCTCAGGGCAGAAGAGGATGCCTGGGAAGTGGTTACCTTTGATGACGAGGCCACTGCCCCGATTTCCTACATGAAGCCTGTGCTGGCGGCGGGCTGAAGCAGGACGCTTTAATCCCGGACGTGGCTAGCGAGTTTTTCGAGAACCTCGCGTAATGCTTTATCCTTCGTGTGCCCGGCCTCCTCTTTGAGGAGCCGGGCATTTTCTTTGCTCAAGGGTTCTTTTTTGAACACCGGTTTTTCCCGAAATCTGGGCGGTGCAACCTTAACCTTCAGTTTCCAGACGAACCGGAACAGCTCGTTCTCTCGCAGCTTTTCCATGATCTCGTGCTGGCGGAACCGGATCTGACTGGCTTTACCCGCGGTTTCGGCGGTCAGGACCAGCTCTCCGTCCTTGCAGCTGACAAAGCGTGTCCCGTTGACCAGCTCGCTCGGAAGGGCGGCCAGAACTTCTCCTTCCGCCTGTCGATGGAGCTCGGCCTTTGCCACAAGATCCTTCAGTACCGGGGTTCTGCCAAGCTTGTCGAAGGTCATTTTTTGCTCGCTTTTGCGTTTCATGGCGGCGTTTTTACTCGACGGCTGCGTTTACGATTGGTTACACTTCGGCACGGTTTATGCGTAGTGCCTGTATTACACTCGTTTTACATTGTGGTAAATGAGTATGTCTACCGGGCGCTGCAATTTTTTCAGTATGTAGCTGTTGCCAAAGGATGGCAGACCCCCTTCGGATTTTTCCGGGGCGCAACACTACAGGATGCGGTTGCGGCTCAACGATGAAACCAGATGATGATATGAACATTATTCTCGTTGGCAAACGCCACGGAAAGTCCCGTGTGCTGTCGATTAACAGCACGCTTTCTGCCGGCTTGCTGTTCCTCGTGCTCTCCCTGCTGGTCGCGGCTGGCTGGGCAGGGTATCAGGTGGCTGTGGAGCAGGCAGAGGCCAGAGAGCCCACCAACTCCGAGCTGGTAGCCGAGTGGAAGCTGAAGCTGGCAGACCAGAAGGCAGAGCTGGCCAGTATCGAGCAGAACGTTCAGCAACAGGTTGATGCGCTGACCCTTCGCCTTGGCGAGATCCAGGGCCGTCTCCTGCGCCTGGATGCCCTGGGCCAGCGTTTTGTGGAGTCCGGCCTGGTGGCCAGTGATGAATTCAACTTCGATCAGCCGGCTGCAGTCGGCGGACCGGAAGATGCCTTGTCCGGGGATTCCTTCTCCGCACCTGAGCTGACACGGATGATCGAGGAAATGGAATGGCGGATCGAAGACCGTGAACAGCAACTGCGGTTGCTCGATCAGTTGGCATCCAGCAAGCGGCTCGAAGACGAACTTTACCTGGAAGGCCGCCCGATCACTTGGGGCTGGCTGTCTTCAAAGTACGGTTACCGGTCCGATCCGTTTACCGGCAAGCGTACCTGGCATGCCGGTGTTGATCTGGCCGGCAAGGATGGCAGCGACATTATTTCGGTCGCCGGCGGCGTGGTTACCTACGCCGGAGAGCGCTATGGCTACGGAAACCTCGTGGAAGTCGACCATGGCGATGGTCTGATAACCCGCTATGCCCACTGCAAGTCTATCAAGGTGAAGGTGGGCGATGTTGTCCAGAAAGGCCAGGTGGTTGCGCTAATGGGCAGCACAGGGCGCTCGACAGGGCCCCACGTGCACTTTGAAGTCATCCGGAATGGCAAGTCTGAAAACCCGGAAACCTATATCAAGCGGGCGAGCCGCTGATCCGGTTCCGGCCCGCACGCCGTCGTCAGCACCTCCCCGCCAGTCGGCCTCCGGCCAGTTTTTATCCGTGAATCCGGTGCCTCATCAGCGACTTATTGCGCCTGTGTGAGGCCTACCTTTTGTCCTGTTACAAAATAAGGTTAGAATGCCGGCTTCCTCCGTTTAATCAAAGAAGCAGTGGTCTATGTTCACAAAGCTTGCAACCAAGATGTTCGGCAGTAAAAACGCCAGAGAAATCAAGAGAATGCGTAAGGCTGTCATACGCATTAATGAGCTTGAAGAGCAGTATGGCAATCTGTCCGACTCCGAGTTGCAGGGCAAGACCGCGGAGTTCCGTCGCCGGATCGATGAAGGCGAATCCCTAGATGCGCTGCTTGCGGAAGCCTTCGCAACCGTGCGTGAAGCGGGCCGCCGGGTTATGGGCATGCGTCATTACGACGTCCAGCTGATCGGTGGTATTACCTTGCACGAAGGCCGGATCGCGGAAATGAAGACCGGTGAGGGCAAGACGCTGGTTGCTACCGCTTCCGTTTACCTCAACGCATTGTCCGGCAAGGGTGTCCACGTGGTTACCGTGAACGATTACCTGGCCGGTCGTGATGCTGACTGGATGGGCAAGCTTTATCGGTTCCTGGGCATGCAGGTGGGTGTCGTGGCCTCGGGCCAGCCAGCAGAGGAAAAACGGGCAGCCTACCAGGCGGATATTACCTACGGCACCAACAACGAATTCGGCTTCGACTACCTGCGCGACAACATGGCGTTCAGTACCGAAGACAAGGTTCAGCGCGGGCTGAACTACGCGATCGTGGACGAAGTGGACTCGATCCTGATCGACGAGGCACGAACGCCGCTGATTATCTCCGGGGCAGCCGAGGACAGCTCGAAACTGTATCAGGCTATCAATGAACTGATCCCCAGCCTCGAAAAGGGCGAAGTGCCGGAGGAAGGCGAGCCGACCGGTGATTTCACCATCGATGAGAAATCCCGCCAGGTCGAGCTGACAGAAAGCGGTCACGAGAAGGTTGAGGAGCTGCTGCTTGAGCGGGGCCTTCTGAAGGAAGGTGAGAGCCTTTATTCCGCCGCCAACCTCAGCCTGCTGCACCACGTGCACTCGGCACTGCGCGCCCACCACCTGTTCCAGAAAGACGTGGATTATATCGTCCAGGGCGGCCAGGTGGTCATCGTCGACGAGCATACCGGTCGTACCATGCCGGGTCGTCGCTGGAGTGAAGGTCTGCACCAGGCCGTTGAGGCCAAAGAGGGCGTCAAGATTCAGGCCGAAAGCCAGACGCTTGCCTCCACCACCTTCCAGAACTATTTCCGACTCTACGAGAAGCTGGCCGGTATGACCGGTACGGCAGACACCGAAGCTTTCGAGTTTCGCCAGATTTACGGCCTCGATGTGGTGGTCATTCCGCCCAACAAGCCGATCCAGCGAACCGATTACAACGACCTGGTCTATTTGACCCAGGAAGAGAAATTCCACGCCATTATTGACGAGATCAAGGATGTCACCGCCGAAGGGCGTCCGATCCTCGTCGGTACCGCGTCCATCGAGGCTTCCGAGCTGCTCTCCATGCTGCTCAAGAAGGCACGGATCGAACACAAGATCCTGAACGCCAAGCAGCACGAATCCGAAGCCCATATCATTGCCCAGGCGGGCCGCCCCGGCGCGGTCACCATCGCCACCAACATGGCCGGTCGTGGTACCGATATCGTGCTCGGTGGTAACTGGGAGCACGAGGTTGCCGCCATGGACAATCCCTCCGAAGAGGAGATTGCCCGGGCCAAGGCCGAGTGGACCGAGCGACACAATCAGGTGCTCGAGGCCGGCGGCCTGCACATCATCGGTACCGAGCGTCACGAATCCCGTCGAATTGACAACCAGCTTCGCGGTCGTGCCGGTCGTCAGGGTGATCCCGGCTCCTCAAGGTTCTTCCTGTCGCTGGAAGACAACCTCATGCGCATCTTTGCCCCCGACCGGGTCAAGAGCCTTATGCAGGCCATGGGCATGAAGAAGGGCGAGGCCATCGAGCACCGGATGGTGACCAACGCGATCGAGAAATCCCAGCGCAAGGTGGAAGGCCGCAACTTCGACATGCGGAAGACCCTCCTGGAATACGATGACGTGGCCAACGACCAGCGCACGGTTATCTACGACCAGCGCAACGAAGTCATGTCTTCCGACGACATTTCGGACATGGTGACGACCATTCGGGAAGACGTTGTCGATTCGCTGATCAGTGAATACATTCCGCCCCAGAGTATGCCGGAACAATGGGATGTCGCCGGGCTGGAAGCACAGCTGCAGTCTGAGATGGCGATTGATTTGCCGGTTCAGAAGTGGCTGGAAGAAGACAACAAGCTGTACGAAGAAAACCTGCGTCAGAAGATTCTCGACGAGATTGTGGCTGCCTACCAGGCCAAGGAAGAGATTGCCGGTTCCGAGGCCATGCGCAAGTTCGAGAAACAGGTGTTCCTGCAGGTGCTTGATACCCTCTGGAAAGAGCATCTTTCCAACATGGATCATCTGCGCCGTGGTATCCATCTGCGGGGTTATGCCCAGAAGAACCCCAAGCAGGAGTACAAGCGCGAGGCGTTCAACCTGTTTGAAACCATGCTTGATACCATGAAGCGGGATGTTACCCGGGTACTCTGCCACGTACGTGTTCAGAGCCGTGAAGAGATGGAAGAAGTCGAGCGCCGTCGCAAGCAGGAGCTGGAAGAAGAGCTCGCCAGGGCTCGCCTGCGCCACGACGAAACCAGTGCCACGGCCCAGAGCCAGGGTGAGGGCGAGGCTGACGAAGCCCGGCAGTCGACTCCGGAAACCTTCGTTCGACAGGAGCGCAAGGTGGGTCGAAACGAACCCTGCCCCTGCGGGTCCGGCAAGAAGTACAAGCAGTGTCATGGCAAGGTCAGCTAATACAGAGCACTGACTGCACCATCGGAACCCGCACTCTGCCAGTCGCAACTGGTGGGCTGCGGGTTTTTTCGTTTTCAGCGGGTTGTGTGGCTCGTCGAGCGCAACCCCAGACAAGAGGAGTGGCAGAATGGCGGTAGGTCCGGGAACCTTACCTGAGTTTTACCCGGTAGCCGGGGTCAAGGTCGGCATAGCCAGTGCCGGTATCAAGAAGCCGGGACGTAAGGACATTGTTGTGTTCGAGCTGGCCCCAGAAAGCCGGGTTGCCGGTATTTTCACCAAGAACCAGTTCTGTGCGGCACCGGTTACCCTCAGCCGCCGGCATCTGGCCGAGACCTCGCCCCGGTACCTCTTGATCAATACCGGCAATGCCAACGCCGGTACCGGTGAGCAGGGGATGCGGGATGCCGTGGCCTGCTGCCAGGCGCTGGCGAAACAGGCTGGCGTTACGGAAGCCGAGATTCTGCCATTTTCCACGGGAGTGATTGGCGAGCCGTTGCCGGTGCAGAAGATTGTGGGTGTCCTCCCGGACGCTTTGTCGAACACCGCCGAGAACCGCTGGGCAGATGCTGCCAGTGGCATCATGACCACGGACACCCGCCCCAAGGGCGCTTCCTGTCAGGTGGAGCTGGATGGTCATACGGTAAGCATCTCGGGCATTAGCAAGGGTGCGGGCATGATTCGTCCCAACATGGCCACAATGCTCGGTTTTATTGCCACCGATGCCCGGATTGCGCCGGAACTGCTGCAGACGCTTGCCTCTGAACTGGGGGAGAAGTCCTTCAATCGCATCACCATAGATGGCGATACCTCCACCAATGACGCCTGCATGCTGATGGCCAGCGGGCAGTATTCCGGCCCCGAGATTACGGCCTCCAGTCCGGCGCTGCCGAAGCTGCGCGAGGCCTTGCAGGCGGTCTATCTGGAACTGGCCCACGCCATTGTCCGCGACGGCGAAGGGGCAACCAAGTTTGTCACCATCGACGTCAGCGGCGCGGCCAGCCAGCAGGAAGCGCTGGATGTGGCCTACACCGTTGCACATTCGCCGCTGGTCAAGACCGCACTGTTTGCCTCGGACCCGAACTGGGGCCGGATTCTGGCGGCGGTAGGGCGCGCCGGTGTCGACGGGCTGGATCTGAATGCCCTGGAAATATACCTGGGGGATGTCTGTCTGGTCCGCAACGGTGGCAGGGCCGAGGACTACTCGGAAGCTCGTGGCCAGGCTGTGATGGACCGGGAAGAAATCACCATTGCCATTGATCTCAAGCGGGGTGATGTTCGGGAGACGGTATGGACCTGTGACTTCTCCCACGATTACGTCACCATCAACGCCGAGTACCGGACCTGACCATGTCTGCGTCGGAAGCCGGGGTGAAAGAAGTTCACGTTGCCGTTGCGGTTATTGTCCGGGATGGACGGGTGTTGATTGCCCGACGGCCGGATCATGTTCATCAGGGGGGCTTGCTGGAGTTTCCCGGGGGCAAGGTGGAGCCGGGGGAGAGTGTTCAGGCGGCTCTGGTACGTGAGATTGCCGAAGAAACCAGTCTTCGCGTGCCTGAGGCCTCTCTGGAGCCTGTTATCGGTATTCGTCACGACTACGGTGACAAGCGGGTTTTCCTGGACGTCTGGGAAACCGGCGCTGCCGAGGGCGAAGCAAGGGGGTGTGAGGGGCAGCCGGTTGAATGGCTGACTCCGGAGCAGCTTCGGGATGATGATTTTCCCGCTGCCAACCGGCCGATCATTCGCGCTCTGCGCCTGCCCCGGCAGCTGGCAATCACCGGTTCCGAGAATGGCCTGGAGCCAGCCCTTGCGCACCTTCAGGAGGGACTGAGCGGTGCTCGGCCACCGCTGGTACTGCTCCGGGCTCTGGCGATGAGTCCGCAGGCCTATCGGGAGTTGGCGGCGAAAGCGCTGCCGGTTTGTGAAAAGGCCGGAGCTGCCCTGATTGTGCACGGTGGACCGGAGGTATTCCGCGCCACACCCGGTGCCCACGGGCTGCATCTGCCCTGGCGCGAGGCGGCCGCGCTCTCGGCCAGACCGGTTCCGGAAGATGTCTGGCTGGGGGTTTCCTGCCATGACAGGCAGGAAATCGATCATGCCACGGCTATCGGGGCGGACTACGTGACCCTGGGGCCAGTGCAGCCTACCGAAAGCCATCCGGGTGCGGCGACCCTGGGATGGTCGGTCTTTACCGATCTGGTGTCCGAAGCGGTGCTTCCGGTATTTGCTCTGGGTGGGTTGTCGCCCGGCGATCTCCGTGAGGCTCGCCAGCGGGGCGGTCAGGGCATCGCCGGTATCCGCTTCTGGTGGCCGCAAAGCTGACACTTGTCAGCGACGCCGTGGCCATGTCTGTTATGCTGTTGTTCCTGCACTTTTCACCATCTTGCACAACCGATTCCGGGAGAGACCGTGAGCAAACTGACCCATCTCGATGACAAGGGCGAAGCCCGCATGGTGGACGTGACCGACAAGGCGCCCACCGAACGCGAGGCCCGCGCTGAAGCCACCATCCGCATGGCGCCGGAAACCCTGAACATGATTATTGAGGGTGAGCACCCCAAAGGGGATGTCCTGGCTGTTGCCCGCATCGCCGGTATCATGGCCGCGAAGAAAACCCATGATCTGATTCCCTTGTGTCACGCACTGAACCTGACGTCTGTGAAAGTCGAACTGACTCCGGGCGACGATGGCGCTTCTGTGCATATTCTTACCCGCTGCAAACTGTCCGGCCAGACCGGTGTCGAGATGGAGGCGCTAACCGCGGCAAGCGTTGCGGCACTGACTCTGTACGACATGTGCAAGGCCGTGGACCGTGGTATGGAGATTGGTTCTGTGCGTCTGCTTGAGAAGAAAGGTGGTCGCAGTGGCCACTGGGTCGCCGATAACGCCTGATCTGGCGGACCGCTGCGCTCGTAAGTGTTGGTTATCAAGACCACTCCGGAGGAGCGACAGTGCCGAGACTACGCCAAGCGGGCGGGCCCGTGATAGAATGCGCGGCCCGATTGACTGAACCACGAGGAAACACTGTGGCTGTTCGTTACATCCAGACCTGCCGGTTGCCGACCCCGTTCGGGGTATTTGATATGCACGGCTTTGAAGAACCGGACACCGGAAAGGAACACGTTGCCCTGACCCTCGGCGACCTGGATAGCGACGAACCGATGCTGGCCCGCACGCATTCCGAATGTCTGACCGGCGACGCCCTCTACAGTATGCGGTGTGATTGCGGCTATCAGCTGGAAGAGGCGCTGCGCAGCATTGCCCGGGAAGGGCGGGGTATCCTCATGTATCTGCGCCAGGAGGGTCGGGGAATCGGCCTGTTGAACAAGATCCGGGCCTACCACCTGCAGGATCAGGGTGCTGATACGGTAGAGGCCAACGAGCGTCTGGGTTTTGCGGCCGATCTCCGTGACTACAGTATGTGCAAGGACATGCTGGAGCATCTCGGTATCAGGAGCCTGAGGCTGATGACCAATAATCCCCGCAAGGTCAAAGCGCTCTCCTCCTACGGCATCGACATCACCGAACGGGTACCTCTGCACGTGGGCCGCAACCCCCACAATGAGCACTACCTCGATACCAAGCAGAGCAAGCTCGGCCACTGGCTGGAGACCCATCAGGACGACGATCCCGAAGTCTGAGCTGGTTTTGTAGTCACATATGAAAAAGCCCGCGAAATCCGCGGGCTTTTTGCATTTTCAGGTGTGTGTTCCGTCTATTTGACAACTTTCAGATTCTGGTGGCGCAGGGTCTCGATCCGCGTGCGGATAGCCGATTCAATACCCGCGGCGTCCAGACCACATTCGGCCAGCAGTTCCCCATGCTTGCCGTGGTCCATGAAGGTATCCGGCAGGCCCAGTTGGAGTACTGGCATGGTAACCAGACGGCTGTTCAGGAATTCGGTCACGGCGCTGCCTGCGCCACCGGCAATGGCGTTTTCTTCCAGGGTCACCAACAGCTCATGCTGCTCGGCCAGCTCCAGCACCAGTTCCTCATCCAGGGGTTTGACGAAACGCATGTCGGCGACCGTTGCGCCGATGGCTTCTGCGGCCTCCAGAGCAGGCGCCAGCAGGGTGCCAAAGTTGAGGATGGCAACACCTTTGGCGTTGCGAATCCGGCGGCCCTTGCCAATCTCAAGCGGCGTCAGTTCCTGCTGAATTTCGGCACCGGGGCCAGTGCCACGCGGGTAGCGCACCGAGGCCGGTCCTTCATAGAGCATGCCAGTCTGGAGCATCTGGCGGGTTTCGTTTTCGTCCGACGGTGTCATCACCACCATGTTCGGCACGCAGCGCAGGTAGCTGATGTCGAAAGCGCCAGCGTGGGTCGGGCCGTCTTCACCGACCAGGCCCGCGCGATCAATCGCGAACAGCACATCCAGGTTCTGGATAGCGACATCGTGAATCAGTTGATCGTACGCCCGCTGCAGGAACGTCGAGTAGATAGCGACAACCGGCTTGGCGCCGTCACAGGCCAACCCCGCAGCCAGCGTAACCGCATGCTGTTCTGCGATGGCGACATCGAAATAGCGTTCCGGGAAGCGCTGTGAGAATGCCAGCAGATCCGAGCCTTCACACATGGCCGGGGTGATGCCCACCACGCGCTCATCCTGTTCGGCGGAATCGCACAGCCATTGCCCGAAGACGTTGGCATATTTGGGCTTCTTCGGTTTCGGCTTGACCGGTTCGGGTTTGCTGGGTGGAACCGGCTCGATCTTGTTGATGGCGTGATAGCCAATCGGATCGGCTTCGGCCGGGGCAAAGCCCTTGCCTTTGGTGGTCACCACATGCAGGAACTGCGGGCCTTCGAGTTCGCGGATGTTCTCCAGGGTTTCCACCAGCAGGGGCAGGTCGTGGCCATCGATCGGGCCGATGTAGTTGAAACCCAGTTCCTCGAACAGCGTGCCGGGGGCAATCATGCCCTTGAAGTGTTCCTCGGTCTTCTTGGCCAGCGCCATAAGGTGTGGCGCTCCCTGCAGAACCTTCTTGCTGCTGTCGCGGACCTGGTTGTAGGTGCGACTGGACAGCAGTTTGGCAAAGTAGTTGGACAGCCCGCCAACGTTCCGGGAAATCGACATGTCATTGTCGTTGAGGATCACCAGCATGTCGGCGTGCAGGTGACCGGCGTGGTTCAGTGCCTCGAACGCCATGCCGGCAGTCATGGCGCCGTCACCAATAACGGCAATGCTCTTGCGTCCGGTCTGCTGCAGGCGCGCGGCGATGGCCATGCCCAGCGCTGCACTGATGGAGGTGCTGGAATGGCCAACGCCAAAGGTGTCGTACTCGCTTTCGGCCCGTTTCGGGAAACCAGCCAGACCGCCTTTGCGGCGGATGCTGCCCATAGATTCTTTCCGTCCGGTCAGGATTTTGTGGGGGTAGGCCTGGTGGCCGACGTCCCACACCAGGCGGTCGCTCGGCGTATCAAAGACGTAGTGAAGGGCGACGGTAAGCTCGAGCACGCCCAGACCGGCCCCGAAATGACCGCCAGTCTGGCCCACTGACCATAACAGAAAGGCCCTGAGCTCCCGGGCCAGCCGGGTCAGCTCTTCCGGGGCCAGCTCTCTGAGCTGGGCCGGTTCGTCAATCCGGTCCAGAAGCGGCGTATTGGGCCGCTGTGACGGGATTTCCTTGAAAATATAAGTGTCCTGCATCTGCTCGGGTCTTTTCCGGTACGTTCAGTAACTGACTGGCATTATAAGGGAACAGGGGGAGCTGTTTCACACAAAGCGGGCCAGTTGTTACGAAAATATTTACGGCCAGTGTGCGCCTTCGGAGCGCCGGGATTCAATGGGTTCTTGCCACCACGTAATCGGCCATTGCCCGCAGGGGGTCTGCTTCGGGACCAAACGCCTGCAAACTTTGCTGGGCCTGTTCAAGCAGATTCGCCAGGTGCTCCCTGGCACCATCCAGGCCAAGCAGGGCGGGGTAGGTGGGTTTGGCGCGGGCCGCATCCGAGCCCTGGGGTTTGCCAATGATCGTCGTGTCGCCCTCAATGTCCAGCAGGTCATCCTGAACCTGGAATGCCAGGCCCAGGGCTTTGGCATATTGGGTCAGGGAAGTCAGGGCCTGCTCGTCGACCGACGGCGCCGTCAGGGCGCCAATTCGTACGCTGGTTTCGATAAGGGCGCCGGTCTTGTGGCGGTGCATGGTTTCGAGTTGCGCCAGTGCCAGGGTTTTGCCGACGGATTCCAGATCGATGGCCTGGCCACCAACCATTCCTCCGTGGCCGCTGGCCCGGGCCAGCTCCCGGACCATGATCAGGCGCACCGACTCAGGCAGTCCCGGCGCTTCGGCAAGCCAGCCGAAAGCCAGTGCCTGCAGGGCATCGCCAGCGAGGATGGCAGTGGCTTCGTCGAACGCAATGTGAGTAGTAGGCCGTCCCCTGCGCAATTCGTCGTCGTCCATGGCGGGCAGGTCGTCATGAATCAGTGAATAGGCGTGGATCAGTTCTACCGCGCAGGCAGGAATCAGGGCATCATCACCGGTCTGGCCCAGTGCCTTTGCCGCCGCAAGACACAATGCCGGCCGGATCCGTTTGCCACCGCCCAGCACGCTATAGCGCATGGCTTCCTGCAGCCGGCCAGACGCGGAATCACGAGTAATGCACCGGTCCAGTTCCGCATCGATGCGGGCCCGGCAGGTTTCCAGAAAATCAGAGGCAAGCAGGTTCTGTCCGGACATCAGTCAGCATCATCCGGTGAGAACGGGCGGGTTTCCAGGGTGCCGTCGTTGTTCTGGACCAGTTGTTCGACCCGTTGCTCGGCACTCTTCAACGCCTGCTGGCATTCCCGGGTCAGCTTTACACCCCGCTCGAACGCCGTCAGGGACTGTTCCAGGGATAGCTCGCCCTGCTCCAGATCGCGAACCAGCTTTTCCAGTTCATCAAGAGATTTCTCAAAATCGGCTATCGATGTGGCGCCTTGTTCACCGGCCATCAGGGGCCCTCCGATCGGGTGGCAGAATTTCGCGGATTATACCAGAGCCTGATCGCTATCGCCGCCAGTGGAAGTGACGGCGTTCACCGGTACTGGCATCCGGACCCCAGCTCTGCTCCGTCACCTCGATTTCACCGCTGGCTGAAACGGTCACCACGGTGGTTGCCCGAGTGCCGTAGTCCGAACCCACGATGAATGGCGACGACAGGAAGCGCTCCGTCTCCAGGCCAACGCCCGTATCGGGCAACATATGGTCTGGCGCGGGCGTGTTGTCCTGGAGTAGTGGAATCAGCTCGCTGTGCAGTTTGGCTGCATCCCGTCCGGCAGCGGCAATGGTATCTCCTGCAGCTTGCCGAAGGCGCAGGAGCTTGGGCCAGGGCGTCTGCAATAGATGATTGCTCAGTCCGTAGATCCCGCGGTGGATTTGTCGGCCTGGATGGGCATCCCGGTTGCTGAAATACCATCCGTCTGCTGTGGTCAGCTGCACCAGGTTGAAGCCGGAAAACTGGTCGGCGGTGTCGAGCAGATAACTTTCAAGATGCTCCCGGGAATCAGTGAGTGCCCGCAAAGGCAGTTCACCCCGACTGATTCGGCCGGTTTCCGGTGCCCCTTCCCGGACGTTGGTCACGGCGCTGACCTCTCCCGAGGTATTAATCGCAAGCCACGTGCCACCGGAGAGCAGGTCACGGCCGGCAAGCACCCGGGTACCGGATTCGGTAGTCCACCAGTCCATGGCGGCCGTCGGGCGGCGGAAGAATTCATCCCGATTGGCGGCAACCACCAGTGGGAAATGAGGGTTCTGGCCAAGGGCGAAAGCGATCAGGCACATGGTGTAGGAGTAGGCTCCCGGATTTAATGAAGTTGACTCTTGCGCTGTGTATCATACCAGCCTTGGTTTCGCGGGTGCGGCTCAAACTATGACCCTGTTCTACGTAATTGCATCTTATCTGGCCCTCGGTGCCCTGGCAGGTACTGTGGCGGGGCTGTTCGGTATTGGTGGCGGGCTGATTATCGTGCCCGTGTTGATGTTCACCTTTGGTCTGCAGGGAATCGATCCGGATATCATCCCCCATCTGGCCGTTGGCACCTCGCTGGCGACCATCGTGTTCACCTCGGTCAGCTCCATTCGGTCCCATAACAAGCACGGCGCCGTGCGCTGGGATCTGTTCCGTCCGATGACGGTCGGCATTATTGCCGGCGCACTGGTGGGCGCCTGGACCGCGTCCCTGATGAGTGGTCGGGCGCTCGAGCTGGTCATCGGCATTTTTGTCATTCTGGTGGGCCTTAAAATGTTTTTTCAGGTTGACCCCAAGCCGGGTCGGGACGTTCCCGGGAGCGCCGGTCTTGGCGCCGCCGGTGGTGTTATCGGGTGGGGCTCGGCGATTTTCGGAATCGGCGGGGGAACCCTTACGGTGCCTTACCTGAGCTGGTGCAACGTGCGGATGCAGCAGGCGGTCGGCACATCTGCCGCCTGTGGTCTGCCCATCGCCGTGTCCGGTGCGCTGGGTAATATCTGGACGGGGTGGCACAATCCCGCAGTGCCGGAACTGAGCGCCGGCTTCATTTATCTGCCTGCGCTCATCGGTATCATACTCACCAGCGTTTTTTTCGCCCGGGTTGGTGCCAATCTGGCCCATCGGCTGAATCCCCGGATTCTCAAGCGTACGTTCTCCATCATGCTCCTGCTGGTGGGGCTCCGTTTTCTCCTTAGCTGAGAGGTAGTTGATGCTGCAGCATCCCCAGATTGATCCGGTGGCCATTGCCATCGGTCCCCTCAAGATCCACTGGTACGGTCTGACCTATCTGTTCGGCTTTTTAGCCGGCTGGTGGCTTGGACGCATTCGCACCCGCAAGCCCTGGTCGCCTATCAACGAAGAGCAGATGGGTGACCTTCTGTTTTACCTGGCCCTAGGGGTCATCCTGGGCGGCCGCTTCGGCTATGTCCTGTTCTACAACTTTGACGCCTTCCTGGCGGACCCGCTCTGGCTGCTACGGGTTTGGGAAGGGGGAATGTCTTTCCACGGCGGTTTGCTGGGCGTGATGTTTGCCATGTGGTGGTATGGCCGCAAGGTGGGCAGTGGTTTCTGGCGCCTGGCTGACTTTGTGGCGCCGCTGGTGCCCCTGGGGCTCGGCGCAGGTCGGATCGGAAACTTTATTAATGGCGAGTTGTGGGGCAAGCCCACCGACGTTGCCTGGGGTATGGTGTTTCGAACGGCTCCGGATTCCCTCGCCCGCCATCCCTCCCAGCTTTACCAGTTTGCCCTTGAAGGCGTGGCCCTGTTCGTGATCCTGTGGTGGTTCTCATCCCGGCAACACCCGACCATGGCGGTTTCCGGTCTGTTCCTCGTTTGCTACGGCGTGTTCCGCTTCCTGGTGGAATTCGTCCGTCAGCCGGATCCGCAGCTGGGCTACCTTGCCTTTGACTGGCTTACCATGGGGCAGGTACTTTCCTTCCCGATGATCGTTGCCGGCGCCGCCCTGATGTTTATTGCCTACCGGAGACAAGCCCGATGAAAGCCTATCTCGACCTTATGCAAGACGTTGTTGATAACGGATTCGACAAGGGAGACCGCACCGGTGTCGGCACCCGGTCGGTGTTTGGCCGTCAGATCCGCTTCAACCTGCAGGAAGGCTTTCCCCTGGTGACCACCAAAAAGGTCCACCTGCGAAGTATCATCTATGAATTGCTCTGGTTTCTCCGGGGCTCCACCGACAATACCTGGCTGCAGGAGCGCAAGGTCTCGATCTGGAACGAGTGGGCATTGGAGAACGGTGATCTCGGGCCTATCTACGGGAAGCAGTGGCGCAGTTGGCAGTGCCCCAATGGCGAGGTGGTTGACCAGATCAGTGAAGTGATCGAGCAGATCCGCACCAAACCGAATTCACGCCGTCTGATCGTGTCCGCCTGGAACCCCGCTGAACTCCCGGACGAGTCTATCGGTCCCCAGGATAACGTTCGCGAGGGCCGCATGGCGCTGGCACCCTGTCACTGCCTGTTCCAGTTCTACGTGGTGGACGGCAAGCTCTCATGCCAGCTTTACCAGCGCAGCGCCGACCTGTTCCTCGGCGTGCCCTTCAATATTGCCTCCTACGCCTTGCTGACGCACATGATCGCCCAGCAGTGTGACCTGGATGTTGGTGAGTTTGTGCATACCTTTGGCGACTGTCACCTGTATCAGAACCATCTGACCGATGACATCGTCTTCGAGCAGTTGAAGCGCGAGCCCCGCGCGTTGCCGACACTGGTGATCAAGCGCAAGCCCGGGAGTATTTTCGAGTACGAACTGGAAGACTTCGAATTTGAGGGCTATGACCCCTACCCGGGCATCAAGGCGCCGATTGCCATCTGACCGAACCCAGAAGAGGCGAGTACATGAGAAAAGCCCTGATCGTCGCCATGTCCCGTAACCGGGTCATTGGTCGTAACAACAATCTGCCCTGGTATCTGCCGGGTGATCTGCGTTATTTCAAACAGGCCACCATGGGCAAGCCTATCATTATGGGCCGGAAGACCTGGGATTCGATCGGTCGGCCATTGCCGGGGCGGATGAACGTGGTGATCTCGCGGAATGAAGCCTGGGAAGCACCAACCGGAACGGTGGCCGCGACGTCATTGCCCGAAGCGCTGGTCAAGGCCGAGGCGCAGGCAGAGCTGGAAGGTGGCGACGAAGTGATGATCATTGGTGGCGGGCAGATCTACGCCGAGGCGCTGCCAATGGTTGATCGCATGTACATCACCCAGGTGCACGCTGAGGTGGACGGGGATGCGTTTTTTCCGGAAGTAAACTGGGATGAGTGGGAAGAAATCGGACGGGAGGATTTCTCCGCGTCCGATAATAACCCTTACGACTACAGTTTCGTGGTCTATCAGCGCCAGGCTTAAGCTTGGCGAGGTGGGCGCTTGCCTGCGGGCTTGCCGCCCTTGCCGGGAGGCTTGCCGCGACCACCGGGACCGCTACGTCCTTTCGGACCACCTTTCTTGAAACCGCCTTTCGGGCCCTTGCGATTCTCGCCTGGACGGCCGCCGCCACCTTTGCGATCACGGCGAGGAGGTGTTGCCGACACGGTTGGCAAAGCCTCAGGCTGCTCCAACGGCAGGGAGCCTGGCTGAGCCGCTTCCATCCAGCAGGCGAGGGCGCCGGCTACCATGGCCATATCCATCTCATTGCGTTCGGCAATCTCGTCCAGCAGGGCCATAGTCTTGGCCAGCTTCTTGTCTTCTGCGAACGCCAGCAGCTGGGTTTCAAACTGCTGCTCCCGCATTTTCTTGAGCTCGATGGGCGATGGCAACTCGTAAGCTTCCATCGGCGAGTTCGTTGCTCGTTCGAGCGTTCTCAGCCAACTGCGCTCGCGGGGTGTTACCAGCAGGATCGCCTTGCCCTCGCGACCGGCACGACCGGTACGGCCAACCCGGTGGATGTATGCTTCAGTGTCGTAGGGCACGTCGTAGTTGATCACGTGGGTGATCCGGGGCACGTCCAGTCCGCGGGCGGCGACGTCTGTGGCCACGATGATATCTTTCTTGCTGCGCTTGAGGTCTTCAACGGTCTGCTCGCGCTGGCGCTGGTTAAGATCACCGTTGAGAGGAGCAACTGCGTGTCCGCGTGCTGACAGCTTCTCGGCCAGCAGCGTGGTTTCCGCCTTGGTGCGCACGAAAATGATGGCAGCGTCGAATGGCTCCACTTCGAGAATACGGGTCAGGGCATCGAGTTTACGCTCAGCGTAAACCGGCAGAACGAACTGTGAGATCCGCTCGACCGTGCGGGTTTCGCTTTCAATGCGAACTTCTGTGGCATTGCGCAGGTAGGTCTGGGCCACTTTCTTGATCTGTGGTGGCATGGTGGCCGAGAACAATGCCCGTTGGCAGTTCTCCGGCGTCTTCGCAAGAATGGCTTCCACATCGTCGATGAAGCCCATGCGCAGCATTTCGTCGGCTTCGTCCAGAACCAGCGCTTTCAGGCTGTCCAGCTTCAGGGTGCCCTTGCGCAGGTGGTCGAGCATCCGGCCCGGTGTGCCCACGATCACCTGGGCACCGCGACGCAGGCCCTTGATCTGGGGATAAAAGTCTTGGCCACCGTAAATGGGCAGAACGTGGAAATTCCGGAACTTGCTGGCGTAGGTGGTAAAAGCTTCCGCCACCTGGATGGCAAGTTCCCGTGTTGGGGCCAGAACCAGAATCTGGGGATCGGTAACAGAGGCGTCAATCCGGCTCAGCAGTGGCAATGCAAATGCCGCGGTCTTGCCGGTTCCGGTCTGGGCAACGCCCAGCAGATGGTTACCGGCCAGCAGCGCGGGGATCGCCTGGGCCTGGATGGGTGACGGGGTTTCGTAGCCAACGGCAGACACAGCTTCAAGTACGGCTGGATCCAGCCCCAGTTCGGCAAAGGACAATTCAGACATTGATTCACTCGGAATTCGGGAGGTAGAGCATTGCCGGGCAATGCATGATGTGCGGACATTATAGCGGTTTTGTTGCGGCTTTAATACGCAAAACCCCGGTGAGGCTATAGGTAGTTGCCGGGGACAAGCCATTGCGTTGCCGTCCGATCTTGGGCACTCTTCGAAGCTATCCCGATAGGTTGCTAACAGGAACTTGAAATGACCTTTGACGAATTATTGCGGGCGGTCCGTGGCAGTGAGGAACTGGTCTTGCCCGAGAGCTGGTCCCAGGGCAGAGCCACCTTTGGCGGTCTCACGGCGGCGTTGATGTTTGAGCGAATGGAAAAGCTTGTCGCCGAGGGCCGTGCGATGAGGTCATTGCAAGTGTCATTCGTGGGGCCGGTGGAGCCGGAAGTCCCTGCCAGTTTCGAAGCCGAGATTCTGCGTGAGGGGAAAGCGGTCAGTCAGGTGCAGGGTCGCATTGTCCAGAAGGGTGAAACCCGGCTGGTTTGCCTGGCCAGCTTTGGCGGAGACCGGGACTCGCAGGTGCAGGTGGACGCCCTGCCTGCGCCCGAGGCAAACCCGGTCAGCCAGTGCCCGGGGCTGGACTACATCGAGGGTGTGACCCCGGAATTCATTCAGCAGATCGAGATGCGCTGGGCCTTCGGCAACCTGCCATTCAGCGGCAAGGGCGGCCGGGAGCTCGGCGGCTGGATGCAGTTCCGGACAATGCCGGAAACGTTCTCTGACGCCCACATTATCGCACTGGTGGACGCCTGGCCACCGGCGGTTCTGCCCTATGTGAAACAGCGGGTGAGGACCAGCTCCCTGAGCTGGGCGCTGGATATCGTGCATCCGAGGCCCGTCATGGAGCCGGGTGACTGGCTCCTGTACAAGGTTTCCATCGATCAGGCGGGCGCCGGTTACGGCCACACCCAGGCTGGAATATGGACCGCCAAAGGCGAGCTGGTGGCGCTGAGTCGCCAGACGGTAACGGTCTTCGGTTAACGGAAATGGCGGCTCAGGCCGCCATTTCCGATTTCAGGGCATCGATAATGATGCGGGCGAAATCTTCCGGTGAATCTTCCTGGAGAAAATGCCCGCCTTGAAGTGTGATATGAGGTTGACCGTGGGCGCCGGGAATCCGGCGCTGCATGTGCCTGTCGCCGCCCCGGGTAATCGGATCGCCACTGCTAAAGCAGGTGATGAAGGGCTTGTTCCACTTCTCCAGGACCTGCCAGGCCGCCTTGTTGGCGTCGCTGTCCGGTGTGTCCGGTTCAGTCGGAACCAGCTTTGGAAACGCTCTGGCCCCGGCCTTGAACTCTGCCGAAGGGAATGGGGCTTCGTAGGCGGCAATTTCAGCTTTGCTCAGGGTACGATCGGTACCCAATTGCACGATGCGACCCACCGGGAACCAGGGGCTGTGTGTGGCAAATGCCTTCCACATGGAAAAGACCGCGGGAACAGGCGTTTCGCCGGTTGGCAGCATGCCGTTTCCGACGATGATTCGGCTGAATCGCTGACGGTGTTCTGCGGCCAGTCGCAGACCCAGCAACGACCCCCAGTTCTGGCACACGAGGGTGACATTAGTCAGATTGAGCTGTTCAAGCCAGCTGGCCAGCCACGTGAGATGGCGGCCGTAACTGTAGTCTGCAATCGACGCCGGCTTGTCGGATTTGCCGAAGCCGATCAGGTCCGGGGCCAACACCCGATGACCGGCCTCTGCCACCAGAGGGATCATGTGACGATAAAGGTAGGACCAGGATGGTTCGCCGTGGAGCATGAGAACCGGCGACGCGTTTCTCGGGCCTTCGTCAACGTAGTGCATCCGGAGCCCCGGTTCTACGTCGAGATGGTTTGGAGCAAAGGGGTAATCCGGAAGACCTGCGAAGCGGGCTTCATCGGTTCTCAGAATACGCATGCCATCGACTGTCCTGACTGATTGGTTGCGTGATTGCCGGGCGGAATCCGGTGCTCATAGTGCCCTACTACAATCGTCTAAGATCAGGATAAAGCAGATGGAAATTTTGTGTGTTTGAGTTGCGTAACAGAGCGTTGTGGCTTTGAATCAGGACGCAATGCCAAACAGGCGTTCGGGGTTGTCAACGTGGGCCAGAGCGTCATCGCAACAATTGACGGCGCCGCAATCGTCAGCTGAGCAAAGGCCAATGGTCTGGCACTCCATGTTCTGGTGCTGGTCGCCCTCATTCCGGAAAATCCGCGCCCTGGAGAGAATCGAGTGGCAGTGGCCACAAAGGAGTGTGGGAACCGCGCTGCCTTTAGCAAGAAGTGCTGTGTATTGATGTTGTTCAGTCATAAATATCCTCCTGATACTGCCCAACATATGGGCCAAGTATGACATTTCAAAGTCGGGATGCCGGTGTTATACGGCTTAACTGTCAGGATCGACCAGTGGCCGACGGTTGGAGCGCTTGTCATCCCAGTCAAGCTCCTTGGGGTCATACCAGCCGATTGCCCCCAGCACTCTCTCCCGTGTCTGTGGCGACAGGGTAGGCCACAGCTCCTGGAAGTCCTCTAGGCCAAGCTCCCTCTGCTTCATCTGCTTGCTCTGGAGCCGGTTGATAATGCGTGGTAGCTGCAGGGCCTCGCCCAACTGACCCGGCACCATGACTTCCTGACCCATCACTTTGCGTCGGTGAGTTCTGGCGGCCAGAACCTTGCGCAACTCAGTGGCCGCATCCAGGGCTGTTTCGACGGTGAAGGTTTCCAGTTCCAACAACATGACCTGTCTATTAGTTGATCAACAACCGTCCACTATAACCCGAAGACAGCTACAGTGGCCACGCCAGCGTGGTAGGGTAGAATGACTCGTTAAATCGCAGAACCAACATCAGGGAACCGCATAAGCTATGTACGCAAAACTTGAAACACGGACTTTCCTGGCGTTGCTGGTCGGCGTTTCCCTTGCCTTTGTATTTCTTATGAAACCCTTCTTCGGGCCCATATTCTGGGCGGTTGCCATCGCCCTGATTTTTCACCCTGTGCAGCAACTGCTGGTGCGGAAACTCGGGGACAGGCCCAATGTAAATGCGCTGATCACCCTGTGTATCTGCATGTTCATCGTCGTTATCCCGGTTCTGGTACTGGTGACCTCATTGGTTGCCGAGGGCGTCGCGCTTTATCAGCAGATTCAGAGTGGTGAAATACGGCCGGGGGAATACATAGATCGGGTCAACCAGTCGTTCCCCGCCATCCAGGCCTTCCTGGCGCAGTTTGATATCAGCTTTGCCGAGCTGAGGGACCGGGCCGTGAGTATCTTTGTCGGAGGAAGCCATTTCCTGGGCAGGCAGGCGCTGGGTGTGGGCCAGAATACCTTCCAGTTTTTCCTGGGCCTGGCCTTGATGGTGTATCTGGCGTTTTTCCTGCTGAGGGATGGCCATGCATTGGTGGAATTGATCATAAAGGCGCTGCCACTCGGAGATGAGCGCGAGCGGCTGTTGTTTGCCAAGTTTGCGGAGGTGACGCGGGCCACCGTCAAGGGGAACCTGCTGATAGCAATCATCCAGGGCGCGCTTGGCGGACTGATTTTCTGGATTCTCGGGATCTCTGGCGCCTTGCTTTGGGGTGTGGTGATGGCGATCGTATCGCTATTACCGGCGGTAGGTGCCGCCTTGGTCTGGGTGCCGGCCGCTATTTACCTTGCGGCCGTTGGAGATGTGGTCGAGGCGGTGGTTCTGACTGCCTTCGGCGTGGTGGTCATCGGGCTGGCAGACAACCTGTTGCGCCCGGTACTGGTTGGTCGCGATACCAAACTGCCGGATTACATTGTCCTGTTGTCGACCCTCGGCGGCATCGTCATGTTCGGCATCAATGGATTTGTAATGGGGCCGCTGGTAGCCGCACTGTTCATGGCGTTCTGGGGTATTTTCATCCGCGAATTCAGCGAGGAAGCCCACCGTCCACCCGCGTCAGCGGACGACGAGAACCCCAGCGCAAAGCAAGAAAACGGGACATGATGTCCCGTAAGGCGACATGCGACCAAAGTATGGTAGTCTTTTAACCGTTTGCCCCAGCCTGTGGAGATAGGCACCACATAACAAGAAAGAAACGGATATCGATGAGATATCAGGAGTTAGCAGGTGAGTACCATGAGAAACGCAACTACCCGATTGGGACGCCTGGCCACAGCGGCCGGATTGGCGGTCACACTGGGCTTTGCCCCTGCAGCCTTCGCGGATGAGATCGTTGCACTCAAGAATGCGCTCTACGGAGCAGGATACGACATTACCAATGTCAGCCCGCAGATGGATGACTCAACCCGGTCCGCGCTAACGCGGTTCCAGCAGGATAATGGTCTTCAGGCCACGGGAAATCTGGACGATCCGACCAAGGAATCCCTTGGCATGATATCGGTTCAGGTTGCCGCTTCGGCACCGTCACAGTCCACCGCAGCCAGCAGCGCACCGGCTCAGGAGTCGGCTTCTACCGCGGCAGAAACCTCAGCCCCGGAGCCTGAGCAGGATGACGCCATTGAAGAAGAGGAAGATGGCGGCTGGTCGCTCTGGTAATCGGAGTATCCTGAACGAAAAAAGCCCGGCGAGATCTCCCGCCGGGCTTTTTTGTTGGTTCAGGGTCTCAGTGATCAGTCGAGTTTTTCGAGGTCCCGAACGGCGCCCTTATCGGCGCTCGTGGCCAGCAGCGCATAGGCTTTCAGGGCCGCAGACACCTTGCGATCCCGTGGCAGTTCCGGTTTCCAGCCCTTGGCGTCCCGGGCTTCGCGGCGACGATCCAGTTCATGCTGATCCAGCTCCACGTTAATGCTCCGGTTCGGAATGTCGATGCGGATCGTATCGCCATTTTCGATCAGGCCAATGGCTCCGCCGGCGGCCGCTTCCGGCGATGCATGGCCGATGGACAGGCCGGAAGTGCCGCCCGAGAAACGCCCGTCTGTCAGCAGTGCGCAGTCTTTGCCGAGCCCCTTGGATTTCAGGTAGCTGGTTGGGTAAAGCATTTCCTGCATGCCCGGGCCGCCACGGGGGCCCTCATAACGGATGATCACAACGTCGCGCGGCTTGACCTCGTCGGCGAGAATCCCGGCAACTGCCGAATCCTGGCTTTCGAATACCTTTGCCTTGCCTTCAAAGACGAAGATGCTTTCGTCCACGCCCGCGGTTTTGACGACGCAGCCATCCAGAGCGATGTTGCCAAAGAGGACTGCGAGGCCGCCCTCCGAGCTATAGGCATGTTCGACCGACCGGATACAGCCGGTTTCCCGGTCGCCATCCAGAGTCGGCCAACGGGTGCTCTGGGAGAACGCGGTCTGGGTCGGAATGCCGGCGGGTCCGGCCTTGTAGAATTCGACTACTTCGGTGGGCGGCGATCGCATAATATCCCAGGTCTCGAGCGCTTCTCTCATGGTCTTGCTGTGCACGGTGGGAAGGTCAGTGTTGATCAGACCGCCCCGTTCCAGCTCGCCGAGAATGCCCATGATGCCGCCGGCCCGATGGACGTCTTCCATGTGATACTTGGGTGAGTTCGGCGCCACTTTGCAAAGTTGCGGTACACGACGTGAAAGCTGGTCGATCTCGTTCAGGGTGAAGGGGACACCGCCTTCCTGGGCGGCAGCCAGCAAGTGCAGGATGGTATTCGTTGAGCCGCCCATGGCGATGTCCATAACCATGGCATTTTCGAAAGCCGCCATTGAAGCAATGCTCAACGGCAGTACGCTGGCGTCGTCCTCCTCGTAATAGCGCCTCGCATTCTCCACAATCTGTCGACCGGCTTTGAGGAACAGCTGCTCCCGATCGGCGTGCGTTGCCAGGAGTGAACCGTTGCCCGGCAGCGCCAGACCGATGGCTTCGGTCAGGCAGTTCATGGAGTTGGCGGTGAACATGCCGGAACAGGAGCCGCAGGTCGGACAGGCGCTGCGCTCATATTCTTCCACCTGTTCGTCGGACGCGTTGGGATCTGCAGCAATGACCATGGCGTCCACCAGGTCGAGCTTGTGCTCGGACAGTTTGGTTTTGCCGGCCTCCATGGGGCCGCCTGAGACAAAAATCGTCGGAATGTTGAGGCGCATGGCAGCCATCAGCATGCCCGGGGTGATCTTGTCGCAGTTGGAAATACACACGAGTGCATCGGCACAGTGTGCATTCACCATGTACTCTACGGAGTCGGCGATGATTTCCCGGGATGGCAGGGAGTACAGCATGCCGTCATGGCCCATGGCGATGCCGTCGTCTACCGCGATGGTGTTGAATTCCTTGGCAACACCCCCGGTGGACTCGATTTCGCGGCACACCAGTTGCCCGAGGTCCTTCAGGTGCACGTGGCCGGGTACGAACTGGGTGAAAGAGTTGGCAACCGCGATGATCGGTTTGCCGAAGTCGCCGTCTTTCATACCGGTGGCGCGCCAGAGGGCACGGGCGCCGGCCATGTTGCGGCCTGCGGTGGATGTCCGCGAACGATACTGAGGCATGGGGTTCTTTTCTCTCTGTTGTTACCTGATGACGTTGATCAAAAAAACAGAGGATACCAGATTAGACTCCAGGCGCATGGTTGTTTTCAGAGCCTCTGTTTACAATAGTTAACACAGTTGCCAACTTATTTTCCGGTTTGATCCGACAAGGAGTATGCCTATGGCCGGCCAGGAAAGCCTGCCGCTTCGTCGCCTTAAAGAGTTTCAGCCGTTGAACCGGCTGACCGATGACCAGTTGGTTTTGCTTGCCAGCCGGGCCGAGCGTCGTACTCATGGGCCCGGGCAGCGGGTTCTGGAACGCGGTGTCCGTGATGGTCTCGATTTCTTCCTGGTGGCAGGAAAGATCGAACTTGAGTCCGTGGATGGCCGAAAAACGATTATCGAAGCCGAAACCGAGAAAGCCCAGAACCCGATTGCCAGACTCCAGCCACGGATGTACGACGTTACAGCCGTAAAACCTTCGGAATTCCTGGTCGTCGAGCAGGAGATTCTCAACCAGTTGCTACGCTCGGCGCCTGTCGAACAGGTTGAGATGGATTCGGGTGAAGGTAATGGAGGGCTGGAGAGCGAAGAGCATCACCTGCTGATGGAGTTCCTGTCGGAGCTGAGATCGAACCAGGTGAAGCTTCCCAGTGTGCCGGATGTGGCCTGGAAGGTCCGGCGGGCGGTGGATCGTGAAGAGTCGACGGCGGACCAGGTGGCCCTTGCCGTATCGGCCGACCCGGCCATGGCTGCCAAGCTTGTTCGCGCCTGTAACAGCCCTCTTTACCGTGGATTCAGTGACGTCCGGAATGTCCGGGAGGCGGTGGTCCGTCTGGGAATGCGTACCACCCGGCAACTGGTGACGGTGTTCTCCATGCGCGAGGTGTTCAAGACCCGTCAGGCGTCACTTCAGAAAGAGATGGAAAAGCTCTGGCGTCACTCTCGTGAAGTGGCTGCGCTTTGCTGGGTGCTGGCCGATCACGCCACCAAACTGAATCCCGAGGAGGCGTTGCTGGCGGGGCTACTCCATGATATCGGCGTAGTACCGATCCTGGTCCAGGCTGAACACCATGTGAATCTCTTTGCCGATGAGGCCAATCTCGGCCATGCAATCCGCGAACTCAGGGCGGATGTGGGAACGGCGGTTCTGGAGAACTGGTCGTTCCCGCCGGCGTTCGTGGAGGCGGTCCGTCATGCCGAGGACTGGGGCTATGAATGCCGCGAGGAATCACCCCAATTGGCGGATGTGGTTATCGTGGCGCAATTGCATTCGATGATCGGTTCCAGCCAGAATGCCGAGCTTCCCCCGTTCGACCAGGTGCCGGCGTATCGGCGTCTGGGCGAGCTTGAACTCAATGCTTCTCGCAGTTTGCAGCTTCTGACGGAGGCCAGGGCCCGGGTCGACGAAGTTCAGCAATTGCTGTCCATCCGGTGATTGTCCGGGCTGTGTAAACTGTGGAGTCTGCTTTCCGGTGACTGTTGCACTTATGAATGTACCTTTGTTCCCCCTGAATTCCATCGTCCTGCCCAGGGGGAGGATTCCCTTGCAGCTGTTCGAACCGCGCTACATCGACATGCTGACCCGTTGTCTCAAGGAGGATCGTGGGTTCGTTGTGGTGCTGTTGCAGGAAGGCGGAGAGGCCGGGCGCACCGCCGCCTTCTACGATATTGGCACCTACGTACGTATTATTGATTTTCAGCAGCTGGAAAACGGCCTTCTGGGGATTACCGTTGAGGGCGAATCCAAGGTCTCCGTGGTCCGCAGCTGGCAGCAGGAAGACGGCCTGAATGTGGGTGACGTCGAATGCCTGATTGAAGAGGCAGAGAGTGAGGTGCCGGAGCGTTTCAGCGAATTGCCCTCGGTTCTGAAGGCGCTGTTTCGTCATCCGGTCATCCGGGACCTGAACATGGACATCGACTATGGCGATGCCAGGGATGTTGGCTGGCGGCTCACCGAGCTTCTGCCACTGGACAAGCAGGAGAAGCAGAAGCTCGTAGAGTTGCAGGATCCTCTAGAGCGGCTCTCCCGGCTACAAGGGCTTCTGGAGGCCCTGGAAGAAGGCTAGGTGCCAGCCACCGGCCTGAAGTTCAGAACCGCCTGATCCCAGGACAGCAGGATGTAGGCTCCCGTGAAGATTAACCACACCACCGCTGCACCGACGATGGTTATATCCGGCGCCAGCGGAACCTTGTCATAGCGGCTGTAACTGGCTCGCACCGCACCGGTAACAGCCAGGGCAAGCAGCAGTCCTCCAATCACATCGGTAAACCAGTGCACCCCAAGATAGAGCCGGCTCAAAGCCACGGGCACCAGTGGAAGAGAGAGCAGCACATAGTATTGCCAACGTCTCCGGTGCCTGCTTTCGCCGGCGACAAAACTTGCCAACAGCGTCACCAGCAGGGTAATGCCCGCCGTGTGACCGCTGGGAAAAGCGCCGGAATTCGGCGGGCCCATGACTTCATCCGGCCGGGGTACGCCGAGCAGGGCCTTCAGGCCCCAGACCAGAACCACCGTCACTGCGATACCCGCCAGAACATGGATGGCTGCGGCGTAATAGCCCCGGAACAGCAGTGTCACACAGGCGAGCGCACCGGCGGTCAATAGCACCGGCGCGTCACCCAGCAGGGTAATGGCAATGAACGGACCGTCCAGCAGAGGTTGCCGGAGTTGCTCAAACCAGAGAAGGGTGGCCTGGTCGAACCCATCCAGCAGGTTGGTTGCGGTGGCCAATTGGCCCCATATAAGCAGTAGCGCGGAGGCACCCAGCGCGAGCATGAATGAGGCCAGCGGGAACTCGCCCTCCCGGGCCGGACGTTGATTGGTGTACAAGCGCCAGAAACGGTTTGTAGCTTCGTATTGCGCCATCCATTGCTTCAGCCAGCGGTAGAAACGGCTGTCCTCCCCGAGCCCCAGCTGAAACCGTAACAGCACGAAATAGACCACTGTCAGGGCCGCGAGGCTGATGCCGATGACCGCATAAAAATGCGCCGGAGGCCTGATTTCACTGGCCAGGGCACTGCCCACCAGAAACCCCGGGAAGATATAGACCGGCGCCCAGGCAATGGCGGAGCCGATGTTGAAGGCCAGAAAGCGTCGCCAGGACATCGTCAGGGCACCGGCCACGAGGGGGATGATCGGTCTGACCGGGCCGACGAAGCGGCCGATGATCACACTCTTGCCGCCGTGACGCCTAAAAAAGCGCTCCCCGGTCCCGATGATTTTCGGATAGCGACTCAGTGGCCAGGTGGTTGTCAGGCGACCTTGCAGCAGTCGCCCCAGGCCAAAACTTGCCGTGTCGCCGGCGATGGCTCCAAGCCCCGCCCAAAGCAGTGCTTCCAAAAGCGGCATGCCGGTCTCCCCCGCCAATACGGCCACGGCAAACAGGATGGCGACACCCGGGACAATAATGCCGGCTATAGCGAGGGACTCGATGAAGGCAGTCGTAAACAGGGCCGTTGCCAGCCAGCCGGGATGCAGGCTGAGCCATGCCGACAGGTCGTGCAGCCAGGCACTGCTCATGTTTCGATGGTTTCTCCAGGGCTGAACCAGACCGAATCCGTGCCGCGTCTGCGAGCTTCTTCCATGGCCTGGTGGGCCCGGTCCCTGAGTGTGTCGGTGCGGGTGTCGCCACTGCCGCGGGTGGTGCAGCCCAAGCTTACTGTGGCTTTGCCAACCACCGGCCAGTGGTGTTCGGCAATGGTCCGGCGAATCCGTTCGGCAATCACTCGCACGCCTTCTTCCGGGGTGAACGGCAGGATCAGGAAAAACTCCGAGTCTTTCAGTGTGTACAGGGTATCGCCGGCACGAATCACGCCGAAGAGGTGCTCGGTCATATCCCGGAACAGGCCCTGAACCTGGTCCCTGCCGTGCAGGTCGGCCACTTCGTCGGCGTAATCAATGCTCAGGTCGATGACGGACAGACAGTGCCCGGTGGCGATGGCACGGCTGATCTCTTTTTGAAGGGTTTCATCCAGGAAGCGGGCGTTGTGGGCGCCGGTCACCGGATCGGTAATGGCGAGGTCCTCTGCCGACTGGGCCATGTGGTCATAGTGCCAGATGTACAGGGCCGCAACCGCCAGGAGAATGAACAGGCCCCCCGTGATGGCAATGGCGTCAGCCGGTGCCTGTTCCAGGAAAAGGATGATCGACATGGGTACCAGTAGCAGAAGCGATAGCCCGACGCCCTGGCGCAGGGGCAGGATAAGCAGATTCAGCACCAGCAGGGGCATGGCCCAGTGGCTGATGCCCGGGGCATCCATGGTCAGGAGCGCTGCCAGCATGCCGCTGTTCAGGCCGGAAAGGATGACCAGGTGCCCGGGCGCCGACAGCTGGTGGCGGCGGCAAATGATCGTGTAAACGGCACCCGCGAGGGTCAGAACCGCCATCCCTGAGGCCAGGTAAAAGAGTTCGTAGAAGCCATAACGGAGGTTCTGCATCGCCAGGGTGAAAATGAACAGACAGGCGATGCCGTAGCCAAAGGCGTGTGTCCAGGTTCTCAGGCGGGTCTCTGTCATGCCACTGGCCCCTCGGCCCGAGGCTGGCTCGGTTGTGCCGGCTGCGACCATGAACTGTAGGCCTGGCTTCGGTTGCCTCCCTGTTGCTGGGCCCGGCGCAGGGCATTCGCGGCACTCTGCTGCAGACTGTTGGCATCGTCACCGATATTCAGCCCGGCGATCCCGGTGCTGACGGTCAGATTCATACCGTGGGATTCCAGAAGCGTTGCCAGGCCCTTGCGGATCGTCTCGGCGCGGGCGATGGCATCGCCGGTGGAAATGCCCGGCAGGATCACCAGAAACTGCAGATCCGCGACCCGGTAGTAGGTGTCGAAATCACGGATCTGTGAATGCAGGTAGCGACCAATGCGGGGAAGAATCGAGCGGATATCCTCATCCGGTTCGTCATCGCTAAGGTGGGTGTCCAGCCCGATCATGATAATCGACATATCGGTGCCCTCACGCTCACTGCGCTGAATTTCCTTATGCAGGTCGGCGGACAGATATTCCCGGCTGGCTGCCTGGGTCAGCTCGTCGGTACGGCGCAACGGAGCGAGTTGACGGGCCTTGTAGTCCCTCAGAAAGACCAGCAGCGCCGAAAGCAGCAGGGTCAGTAGAAAGGCACTGATCATCTGGTGGCGGTCGGCAAGGCCTACCGCCCATTGTGTCGCGATCATTGCCAATACAGCGATAATCAGTGTCACCACGGCTGCGGCGGCTGGCGGAACCAGGGCGAAAGCAGCCAGAGGGAGCGCGTAAAGCCAGTGGCTCAGTATCCATGGGCCGGTCCAGAAACTGGCCAGCAGTATCAGCAGAAGCACGACAAAGAAAGCCTGCTGGAATCTCGGCCAGGGCTGGTGGATCCGGTTGGGGTGGAACGTCTTACCGGCAATGACAATACCTGCCGCGGCAGCCGCGGCTGCGGCGACCATGGGTTCTCCCAGCACGGCGCAAAGGGTCGCAATGGCGATCAGGGCCACGAAGCCCGCTCGCGACAACTTGCTCAACAGGAATTTTTCGGCCATCTGGGCCATGGTGTCCTTCCTTTTCCCGAACTCCCTTGAAAAACCGTCCCCGGGGAACCTTTATAGGTCCGAGTATGGCATATCGCAGCGGTATAATATCTGTTTGGGATGCGTACTTGAAACGGGAAAGGTAAAGTTAGGCCCTGATTCCTGATTCCGCTTGAAAACAGAAAGGTATTTGAATGGATATTGCAGCGTACATGGCTGAGGTTGGGCAGCAGGCCCGTGCAGCGGCAACCGGAGTGGCACGTTCGACCACCGCCTTGCGAAATCAGGCGCTCCTGGCGACGGCAGAGGCCCTGGATGCAGCCCGGGAAGATCTGGCCCTCGCCAATGGCAAGGATCTGCAGAGGGGCCGTGAAAATGGCCTGGATGCGGCGATGCTTGACCGACTGGAGCTGACGCCCCAGCGAATCGATGCCATGATTGAGGGCCTGCGCCAGGTGGCTTCCCTGCCAGACCCGATTGGTGCCATTACCGACATGACCTACCGTCCCTCCGGTATTCAGGTGGGCAAGATGCGTGTTCCGCTGGGCGTCATCGGTATTATCTACGAGTCCCGTCCCAACGTGACAGTTGAGGCCGCGAGTCTCTGTCTCAAGTCGGGCAATGCGACCATTCTCCGGGGCGGCTCCGAGTCCATTCATTCCAACCAGGCCATTGCCCGCTGTCTTTCCGAGGGGCTCGCCAAAGCGGGTTTACCCGAGAATGCCGTGCAGGTGATCAAGACTACGGATCGCGCTGCGGTGGGTGAGTTGATCACCATGCCGGACTACGTCGATGTGATTGTACCCAGGGGCGGCAAGGGTCTGATCGAGCGTATCAGCCGTGACGCCCGGGTGCCTGTTATCAAACACCTCGATGGCGTCTGCCATGTCTACATCGATAGCCATGCTGATCCGGAAAAGGCGCTGAAGGTCGCGATCAACGCTAAAACCCACCGGTATGGGACCTGCAACACCATGGAAACCCTGCTGGTCGATGCCGAGATCGCCGAGGATATCCTGCCTCTGCTGGCCCAGGCTTTTGTTGAAAAAGGCGTGGAATTGCGTGGCTGCGAGCGAACACGGGCCATTGTCGAGGGCGTGGGCGAAGCTACCGAGGCAGACTGGGAAGCCGAATATCTGGCTCCGGTCCTGGCGGTGCGTGTGGTTGACGGTCTGGATGGCGCCATTGCTCATATCAACCGTTACAGCTCCCAGCATACCGACAGCATCATTACCGAGAACTACACCCGGGCACGCCGCTTCATCACCGAGGTGGATTCCAGTTCGGTGATGGTCAATGCCTCCACCCGCTTTGCCGATGGATTCGAGTATGGACTGGGGGCCGAAATCGGCATCTCCACTGACAAGATCCACGCCCGGGGTCCGGTGGGGCTGGAGGGCCTCACTTCCCAGAAATACGTGGTCTTCGGTGACGGGCACATCCGGACCTGATGCCCATGCATGTCATTTATGGAGGGACCTTTGATCCGGTGCATCATGGCCATCTGAGATTGGCGCTGGAAATCAGCGATCGTCTTGGCGTGGATTACGTCAGCCTGATGCCCTGTCATATCCCGCCGCACCGTGGGCAAACCGGGGCGTCTTCCAGTCAGCGCCTGGAGTTGTTGAGGCTGGCAGTGGCCGGTGAGCCCCAGTTGCGGATTGACGACCGGGAGCTGTCACGAGGCGGAGCTTCCTACACGGCCGATACCCTTCGCCAACTCCGGGCCGAGCTTGGCCCGGATGAACCCCTGGTGATGGTGGTTGGCACAGACGCGTTCGCGGGCTTCGATCGCTGGCGGGAATGGCGGCAGATTCCGGATCTGGCGCATGTGGTGGTGGTCCGTCGGCCGGGCCCGGCACTGGACCCATCCTCCGAACCGGCCCGATTGCTGGCAGAGCGCGGTGTGGAAAGCCCGGAGGCCCTGCATGACAGCCCCTGTGGCTGCGTTCTCGAGCTGGACCCGCCCTTGCTGGATGTTTCCGCGACCGGTATTCGGGAGCGTATCGGTGACGGCCGCTCGCCCCGCTATCTGTTGCCTGACTCGGTCTGGACAGAAATTCGCCGCCAGGGGCTCTATGGAGCATGCCCTGACGGGAACTTTTAGTGCTACAATCGCGTCTGAATATGACATTTCGGGCGGCCATACCGGCAAACGCCCGTCCAACAGGGTGATTATGCAGGCAGAGCAACTGAAAGATCTGGTAATTAATGCGCTTGAAGATGTGAAAGCACAGGACATCAGCGTGATCGATGTCCGTGACCGCACCAGTGTCACCGACTTCATGGTTCTGGCATCCGGAACGTCCAACCGACATGTAAAATCCCTGGCAGACTCCGTCGTGGTCGAAGCGAAGGAGAAGGGTGTGCGCGCGAGCAATGTTGAAGGTGCCGGCGTCAGCGACTGGATTCTTGTAGATCTGGGCGATGTGGTTGTACACGTTATGATGCCTGCCACAAGAGAATTTTACGATCTGGAGCGCTTCTGGCGTGATGCTCCGGATCTTGGTGTTGCGGGCAGCGAATAATCATGCGGTTACGCCTGATCTGTGTGGGGCAGAAAATGCCCGACTGGGTCAGTACCGGATTCGGAGATTACGCCCGCCGCATGCCGCCGGAGCTACCCGTGGAACTGGTTGAAATCCCCGTCGCCCACCGGGGAAAGAATCCCGATATCCCCAGGCTGATGCAGCGAGAAAGTGACGCCATTCTGGCGGCCACCGGTGCAAAAGACCGCGTCATCGCGCTCGAGGTTGGTGGTCGGCCCTGGTCGACTGAAAAGCTCGCGGCGCAGCTGGAGAACTGGCAACAGGATGGCCGGGACGTCAGCTTTCTGGTGGGCGGGCCGGATGGCCTCGCCGACGATTGCCGCAAACGGGCCGACCAGCAATGGTCGCTGTCGCCCCTGACCCTGCCTCATCCCCTGGTGCGTATTGTTCTGGCAGAGCAGCTCTATCGGGCCTGGTCGATCACCCGCAATCACCCGTATCACCGGGCCTAGGGGGACGTTATGCCATGGGGTGAATTCAAGGATACGGCAGCGGAACGTCGGCTCTTCCAGCGGCGGAGCCTGGTCATGCTGGTGCTTGTCATGCTCGCTATCAGCGGCCTGATTGCCCGGATGTACCAGCTTCAGGTCGTGGAGCATGAGATATACACCACGCTCTCAGACAAGAATCGCGTTCAGGTCCAGTCTGTGCCTCCTCCCCGGGGGCTGGTATACGACCGCAATAACACCCTGCTGGCGGAGAACCGCCCCGTTTTCAGTGTGACGCTTGTGCCCGAGCGGGTGCAGGGCATGGACGATACCCTGTCACAGCTTGACACGATTCTGGAAATCTCCGAGGAAGACCGCGAACGGTTCCAGCGTCGGCTCCAGGAGCCCCGCCGGCCCTTCCAGGAAATCCCCCTTCGCTATGACCTGAATGAGCAGGAGATGGCACGCCTCGCGGTGCATCGCCACGAGCTTCCGGGCGTCGAGGTCAAGGCTGAACTGGTACGGTATTACCCCCACAGTGAACTGACGGCCCATGCCCTGGGCTTTGTCGGGCGTATCAACCGGGATGAGTTGCAGAGGATCGATCCGGTCAACTACGCAGGCACCAACTACATCGGCAAGTCGGGCATTGAGCGCTTCTACGAGGAAATCCTCCACGGCCAGGTTGGTTACCAGCATGTTGAAACCAATGCCCGTGGCCGGACCCTTCGGGTCCTGGAGCGCGAGAACCCGGTTCCCGGGGAGGATCTGCAGCTGCACCTGGATCTCAGGCTGCAACAGCGTGCCCACGAGCTTCTTGATGGTCGTCGGGGCGCCATCATTGCCATAGAACCGGATACCGGCGGCATTCTCGCGTTGGCCAGTGTGCCGGGGTTTGACGCCAACAAATTTGTCACCGGTATCAGCGTCAATGATTATCGGGAATTAAGCGACAGCAAAGACAAGCCCCTGTTCAACCGTGCCTTGCGCGGTCAATACCCCCCGGGCTCAACGCTCAAACCCATGCTTGCGGTCGCCGCCCTCGACAGTGGCGCGACTACCCGGGATTACACCATCTGGGATCCGGGTCATTTCCGGCTGAATCAGGGTGGGCGGGTCTGGCGCGACTGGAAGCGGACGGGTCACGGCTGGGTCGATCTCAAAGACGCTGTAGCCGAATCCTGTGACGTCTACTTCTACGAGGCGGCGGTCGAGATGGGCGTGGATACCATGCACAGCTACCTGTCTCATTTTGGTTTCGGGGAAGACGCGACGCTTGATGTCTCCGGGGCCCTGAGCGGCTTGCTTCCCTCCAGAGACTGGAAAAGGGCCGTCCGCAATGAACCCTGGTATCCGGGAGATTCCGTTAACCTGGGTATCGGTCAGGGATTCATGCTGGCGACACCGTTGCAACTGGCGACGGCGACCGCCCTCATCGCCAACCGGGGCGAGTGGGTCGAGCCGAGGTTACTGAAAGATATCAAGGGGGATCGCCCGGTCGAGGAGTTCCTGCCCGCCGAAACCCACGAGCCGCTCAAGTTGAAGAACCCGGATGACTGGGAGTATGTGGTGGAAACCATGGTTGAAGTCATGCACGGAGCGAAGGGCACTGCCCGGGGCGCCGGCCGCGGTGCCTCCTACAAGATGGCAGGCAAGACAGGAACTGCCCAGGTCTTCAGTCTGGCCGAGGATGAAGAATACGATGCGGAAGAAATTCGCGAGCGGCTCCGGGATCATGCGCTTTTCGTAGGTTTTGCGCCGGTGGATAACCCGAAAATTGCCGTCGCCGTGATTGTCGAAAACGGCGGCAGTGGCAGTGGCACCGCGGCACCGGTTGCGCGGGCGCTGTTTGACTCCTGGTTGCTGGATTATGGGCAGGGGGATAGCGCATTGATCAGCGGTGTCGGCGAGGTGGCCGACTGATGGCATTCAAGGCGTTACTGGATTCAACCGCCAGCAATCCTCTCGGCCGGCACCGTAGCATCTGGACCGCGCTGCACCTGGATCCGATCCTGTTGCTGCTGTTGCTCCTGCTGGTTTCCGGCGGGCTGTTCGTGCTATTTAGCGGCGCCGACCGGAACCTGGAGGTCGTCAAGGCCCAGGGCATCCGGCTGGGCGTGGCGTTTGTCGTGATGCTGGTATTTGCCCAGCTCGATCCCTCGGTGTTTCGCCGTTGGGCACCATGGCTCTACGGCGCCGGTATTGTGGCCCTGATTGCAGTTCTGCTGGTGGGCGTTGGTGCCAAGGGTGCGCAACGGTGGCTGGCGATTCCGGGACTGCCGCGTTTCCAGCCATCGGAATTGATGAAGCTGGTGGTTCCCATGATGGCAGCCTGGTACCTGTCCAGGCATTTCCTGCCGCCCAGGTTCCGGCACGTGACTGTCGGGCTGGCGATCGTTCTGGTGCCCATGGTCATGATCATGCAGCAGCCGGACCTGGGGACCTCGCTGCTGGTCGGCATGGCCGGTATCTTCGTGGTGTTTTTTGCGGGTATCAGTTGGAAGCTGATCACGGCGTTCGTGGCCATGGTGTCCGTTTCGGCCCCGCTGATGTGGTTCTTCGTCATGAGGGAATATCAGAAACAGCGGGTGCTGACGCTTCTGGATCCTCAGAGTGATCCCCTCGGCGCCGGCTGGAACATCATCCAGTCCAAGACCGCCATCGGTTCCGGTGGCGTGGATGGCAAGGGCTGGCTTCAGGGAACCCAGTCGCATCTGGAGTTTCTGCCAGAGAGCCATACCGACTTCATAGTTGCAGTGCTGGCTGAAGAGTTCGGGTTCGTGGGTATGCTGATCCTGATGACGGTGTATTTCCTGATCATACTGCGGTGTCTGTATATTGCCGCGACGGCCCAGGATTCATTCAGCCGCCTTCTCGCGGGCGCGCTCACCATGACGTTCTTCATTTACATCTTCGTAAATGTCGGGATGGTAAGTGGACTTTTGCCCATCGTTGGTGTGCCATTGCCTCTGATCAGCTACGGTGGGACATCGGGGGTTACCCTGATGGCAGCGTTTGGTGTTTTGATGTCGATTCATACCCATCGTCGAATGATTGGCGCCTGATCAGGTCACTCAAACCATGGCCGCAGGGTAATGGTGATTCCGGCGGAGAACCCGTTACAATGAAGGCGGGACCACCGGGAACCTGGTAACGGTGGCCAGTGTAGTCAAGAGGAATTCCGGACAGTGAACTGCAAGCCCTCATTCTCCCTCCTGCTGGCGATGGTTGTGTCGCTGGTACTCGGCGGCTGCGCTTCGGCCCCGGAAACGGACCACTCGTCCCGCTATACCCTGGCAACCGACAGGGCCCCTTCGGGCAACTTCGACGTGTCCGGTCTTGAAGATGCTGTACCGGTTTACGAGGCTCCCAGGAGGGCGGGTAATAAATCGCCTTACCAGGTCTGGGGCAAGCAGTACTACCTGCTCGACAGTAACGACGGCTATGTCGCCCGGGGTACGGCGAGCTGGTACGGCGAGAAGTTTCATGGCCACAAGACCTCCAATGGCGAAACCTTTAATATGTATGCCATGTCCGCCGCGCACAAATCGCTGCGGATCCCCGGCTATGCACGGGTAACGAACCTTGATAACGGCCGCTCGGTGATTGTCCGTGTCAACGACCGGGGTCCCTTTCACAGCGACAGGATCATCGACCTGTCATATGCCGCTGCCAAGAAGCTGGGTTACCAGGCCAGGGGCACGGCCCGTGTGGAAGTGGCTGCTATCACCGTCAGGCCGGATGGCGCCATGTTCATTGCTGGCGAGCCTTATTCCCCCGGAGATCCGGCCGGATACGCTGAAAGCCGTGTAGAGGCAAGCGGTGACATGGCGATGACCAACCGGTCATTGTTTGTCCAGCTTGGGTCCTTCAGCAGCCGGGACCCGGCCGAAAAACTGCTCAGCCAGGTGAGGGCGGTGCTGGAGAACCCGATGCGCGTTCGGGCAGTGGATACCTCCGCGGGACGCTTCCATCGGGTTCAGGTGGGCCCCTTCAACGATGAAGACAGCGCCCGGCGCACCCAGAGTCTGCTGGAAGCCCGTGGTTTCGATCAGTCCATCCTGCTGACCGACACGCACTGAATAAACCGAACACGACATATATAGAAAAAATACACTTAACGACGAATGAATGGACCCATGGCCTTAAACTCTGCTTTTCGAACTCTCTCCGTTGTCCTTGTGCTGATGCTTGCCCTGACAGGCAAGGCAATGTCCCAGTCGGTGCTGATTCCGTCGCCGCCGCAGATTGCCGGCAGCTCCTACGTGTTGATGGATCCCAAGAGTGGACGGATCATCATGGAGGAGAACAGCCACGAGCGTTTGCCTCCGGCCAGTCTGACCAAAATGATGACGGCCTATATTGTCGAGCGTGAGCTTGATGAGGGCCGCATTGCCATGTCCGACATGGTTCCCGTCAGCGTCAATGCCTGGAAGACTGAAGGTTCGCGCACCTTCGTTCGGGAAGGCACCCAGGTGTCGGTTGAGGATCTGCTCAGGGGGGTCATCATTCAGTCGGGCAACGACGCCTCTGTTGCCCTGGCGGAATTCGTTGCGGGCAGTGAAGGAGCCTTCGTTGACATCATGAACCAGCAGGCCCAGCTGCTGGGAATGAAAGACAGCAATTTTGTGAACGCTACCGGCCTGCCCTCGCCGGAGCATTTTTCAACAGCGTATGACCTGGCGATGCTGGCCCGGGCGATCATCAATGATTACCCGGAGAACTATCCGCTCTACGCTGAAAAACATTTCACCTACAACAACATCCGCCAGCCGAACCGGAACAGTCTGCTCTGGCGCGATGACAGTGTCGACGGTCTGAAAACAGGCCACACCGAGGAGGCGGGGTATTGCCTCGTTGCCTCTGCCAAGCGCAACGACACCCGTTTTATTGCCGTGGTAATGGGCACCAACAGTTCAGAAGCACGTGCCCAGGAAATCCAGAAAATGCTGAACTACGGCTTCCGCTACTATGAGAGCGAGCGCCTGTTCCGGTCGGGCCAGGAGCTCATCGAAGCCCGTGTCTGGGGCGGTCAGGCTGATCAGCTGTCGGTTGGCATGACTGGTGATGTCTACGTAACCATCCCGCGGGGTTCCCGAAACGATCTCGAATCTACGGTCGACCTTGATTCTGTGATCAAGGCACCCATTAAGGTTGGGGACGAGCTGGGACGGGTCAAGGTGTCCTATAACGGCGAGGTACTGGTTGATCAGCCGGTGCTGGCCCTGACCGAGGTTCCTGAAGGTGGCTTTTTCAAGCGCATCTGGGACGCCATCAAGCTCTTTTTCGTTCAGTTATTTCAGTAAGGCGATGTTGATCCCGGGGAGTAAAGCGGCATGAGTCAGCCGAAAGCACCAAAAATTGAGTTTCCTTGCGACTATGTGATCAAGGTGATTGGCAACGCGGCCCCGGATTTCACCGAGTTCGTGGTCGAGGTTGTGGAGCAGCATGCCCCCGGAATCAGCGAGACCGACATCACGGTTAACGATAGCAGCAAAGGCCGTTTTTCCTCGATTCAGCTGAAGATTGTGGCCACGGGTGAGGCGCAACTGAAGGCCCTGTTCGAGGATCTCAAGGCCAGTGGCCGCGTACACATGGTGCTCTGAGGCCGATGCCTGACCTGATTGTCCGATCCCTGGGTGAGCAGCCCTATCTGGAAACCTGGGAGGCCATGAAGTCCTTTACCGCCGACCGCGACGACAGTGTGGCGGATGAGCTCTGGTGTTTGCAGCATCCGCGGGTTTACACCCAGGGCCAGGCGGGTAAGGCAGAACATATTCTCGCCCCGGGCGACATCCCCGTGATCCCGGTGGACCGAGGCGGGCAGGTGACCTACCACGGACCCGGTCAGCTTGTGATTTACCTGATGATCAACCTGACTCGCAAAAAACTCGGTGTACGTTCTCTGGTAGACGAGATAGAACAGGCCATCGTCCGTACGCTTGCAGGATTGGGCGTTGAAGCAGCTCCAAGACCGGACGCTCCGGGCGTTTACGTGGGCGATGCCAAGATTGCCTCACTCGGCTTGAGGGTTCGCCGGGGTTGTTCCTTCCATGGCCTGGCGCTGAATGTGGATATGGACATGGAGCCTTTTCAGCGCATAAACCCGTGCGGCTATGCCGGAATGGCCATGTGTCAGGTGCGCGACTTTGTTCCCGGTGTGACCCTGGCGGACATGCAGCAGCGGTTGTCGCAGCAGCTTGTCAGTGGCCTGGCCCACCACGATGTCGATTTCCGCGAAGGCTGGTAGTTCAGGCCGCGGCTTCATTCTCGTAACCGCATGCGCGGTTACGTCCCTCGGATTTCGCCCGATACAGGGCTTCGTCTGACCGCTGCAGCAGGCGATCAACGGATTCCGAGCCACGGATCGACGCCACCCCCACACTGATGGTGGCCTGAATCAGGCCCTGCTCCGTGCTCACGGATTTGGCGGCAAAGGCTTCCCGGATCCGGTTGGCAGATGCCAGGGCCTCCCCGGTATTGGTTTCGGGCAGCAGAACCAGGTATTCCTCACCGCCCCATCGGGCCAGCGTATCAACTTTGCGGCATTGTTCCCGAAGGGTCCTGGCCACCAGAATGATCAGCTCGTCACCCACATGATGCCCGTAGTTATCGTTAACGCTCTTGAACAGGTCAATGTCCATCAGCAACACCGAAAAGGGACGGGCGTTGCGAAGATAGCGCTGGTACTCGATGTCGAGTTGCTCAAGCGCTTCGCGGCGATTGGCCAGGCCGGTCAGGGCATCGTGCTTGGCGGCATACTCGAACTCCGCGGCCAGCTTAAGCAACCCCAGCTTGCTGCGTCGACGGCTCTGGTCAAGGATGTAACAGGTGACCATTTCAAAACCCAGCACCGCTATCATGGTAATTCTGAAACTTGTGCTGTGCGGCGGCTCAAACAGGAAATCCCCCAGTGGGCTGAACAGGAAGATGACGGCGGCGAACCCGCCACAGCAGGCAAGCACTCCAACCCGGGATTCACTGATGTAGAAAATGATGGGCGGGTAGGCAAACAACCAGATAATGGCGGAGCCGTCTTCTACCGCGTGGATAGCCAGGTAGGTGAACAGCACCGTAATCAGGGTTATGAAGCCGCGACGCTGCAGGGTCTTGTTTCCGAAAAGCAGGTAGCTCACAGAGTTGACGGCAAGAAGAACGGCGAAGCCAACCAGTAGTGGCGGCGTGATCGGGTCGCTCTGCAGGCTCGAGCGCCAGGCAAAGAAACAGAGCAGGGGCACGGCAACAGCGGTCAGCCAGTTGATCAGGATCGGGACAGGAATCTCGCCCTTGACCCGGAACTGCGACAGCTCTGTATCCGGCGTTTTTCTTGCGGATTGCGGCATTTTGAGATCTTGTTCTTGTGATAGTCGTTGTTGGACCTTACGTATCTAGAAATAGTAGACAGGTTCCCCGGCGGAAACTGTGTCGAAACGTAAACGATCCGGTTATGCAGATGTAAACCGGCAACGGTGCTGGCGCATTGGCTCCGTGGCCGCGTCAAGCCGGTCGACTCGGTTAGGTCAGCTCCCCTGACTATCCGTATAATGGTATAAGCCGCCAAACGTGGTGAAATTCTCTGATCCGAACAGGTCACTATGTCTTCCAGACGTTCAGGAAATTCGGTTTCCCGCATCAAGACAGGCAGTTTCGAGCGCAGGCTGAGTCTGACCCGTGCCGGGTTGTTTGCTGGTACCCGCATGGCCTCACACATGGCAACCAATTGGTTCAGCAGTCGGGAAAACCGGGAGAAGCGTCACCGCGCCATGCTTTCGAGCCAGGCGCGGTTCCTGGTGGACGAGCTGGGCCAGCTGAAGGGCAGCGTGGTCAAGATTGGCCAGGTTATGGCTCTGTACGGCGAGCATTTTCTGCCCGAGGAAGTCACCGAAGCGCTCCACACTCTGGAAGATCAGACCACCTCTCTGGAATGGCCGGCTATCGAGCGTGTGCTGAAAGACGAGCTGGGCGCGGAGCGTCTGGCGCAACTGGATGTAGAGCCCGAACCGATTGGCGCTGCGTCGCTGGGGCAGGTGCACCGGGCCTGGCGCCGCAGTGACGGACTGGAGCTGGTGCTGAAGGTGCAATACCCGGGCGTTGCCGACGCCGTAGACAGCGACCTGAATGCTGTCGCCCAGTTGCTGCGAGTGGCGAGGCTGGTCAGTTTCGGCCCCGAGTTCAATGACTGGCTGGAGGAAGTCCGGCAGATGATGCATCGCGAGGTGGACTATCGCCTTGAGGCGAAGACCACCGAGAAATTTCGCAACATGCTGGCATCGGATCCGAGGTTCATTGTGCCCAGGGTCTTGCCCGAGTTTTCAACCGAGCACGTTATTTGTTCAACCTACGAACACGGGCATTCGGTCAGTTCCCAGTCGGTCAGGGACCTTCCGCTGGATCGGCGGAGTGCCCTGGGCAAGGCAGCCCTGGAGCTGTTTTTCCGGGAGTTGTTCATCTGGGGCGAAATACAGACCGATCCCAATTTCGGCAACTACCGCATCCGGATTGCCGGGGAGGAAGGGGATGACCCGGGGTACGACCGTATCGTCCTCCTCGATTTCGGCGCCGTGCAGTCCTACTCGGATGACTTTCTCAAACCGGTTATCCAGATGATCAGGGCATCCTACGAGAATGATCTCGCTGCAGTGATCGATGGTGGCGTGAAGCTGCGTTTCATGAGCACCGAGTGGCCGGAAGAGGTATTGGAGAAGTTTGGCCAGGTCTGCATGTCGGTGCTTGAGCCGCTCTCCAGCGACAAGGAATCCTGGCCAGACTATGCAGTGAACAGCCATGGCCAGTATCGTTGGAAACAGAGCGAACTGCCGTCCCGTGTGGCACGTCAGGCGGCCCGGTCGGCGATCAGTCGTTATTTCCGGGTGCCTCCGAAGGAGTTCGTGTTCCTCAACCGTAAACTGATCGGGGTCTACACCTTTGTTGCGGTCCTGAATTCCGAATTTAACGGCGAGCCGCTGCTTCGGAAATACCTCTACGGTGAAGGTGACGATGCACCGGACGCCTCCGCGACGAGCCAGAGCACGAAGGCATAGCGGGCCCCCTTACCAATCCCTACCAGTACCACAAAATTGAGCCACGGCACGCGCATGATCCCTCCAACCAGGGTCAGCGCGTCGCCGCCCAGAGGCAGCCAGCCCATCAGCAGTGACCACTGGCCATACCGGTTAAAGCGGTTCCTCGCCTTGTGCAGTTGCATTTCGCTGATCGGAAACCAGCGTTTATGCTTAAAGCGATCTACCTGCCGGCCGATAACTCCATTAACGACCGAGCCCAGCGTATTCCCCAGTGTTGCCCAGAACCAGAGCCACCACCAGGAGTAACCCTGTGTTATCAGCGTGCCGAGCAGAACTTCCGAGTAAGCGGGCAGCAGCGTGGCAGCGGCAAACGCGGTCAGAAATAGCGTCAGGTAGGCCACCGGCCCCTCCGTGCTTTAAAATAGAATGAACCACCAAATCCCCGCAGGTCCGACTTCACCATGAAACAGTTATCGCTCCGCTTCAAGCTCTACGCCCTCGTTGTGTCCCTGCTTCTGATAATGGGCATCAGCATTGTGGTGACTGCCCAGCTGTCTCTCGGAGATATGGAGAAGCGGTTGACCGGCGAGACCCGGGATACGGTGCAGGGTATTGTGATGGATCAGCTCGGCGCAACCGCCGGCAAGTATGGCGAGCTGGTCAGTGGTCAGTTTGCAACCGCCTTTCGGACCCCGGAAGTCGTACGCAATGTCATTACCCGCAATATTCAGTCCGACAGTTCCGGGCGAATCAGCAGGACGGCCTTGCAGGAAACTGTTGGCGCCGTGCTTGAGGAGCAGAAAAGTCTGAGTTCGATATACGCCCAGTTCGAGCCTGATGGCTACGATGGGCAGGATCGCTATTTCACCGGTGGTGTTGAAGAACACAGCAGCGACGAGGGTACCCTGGAGATCTATTACTACCGGGATCCGGACGGCAAGGTCCAGTTCAGCCGCACCGAAGACCCGGCCACGAAGTATCTGGACAGCCTGAACGAATTCGGTATTCGGGAAGCCGAGTGGTATCTGTGCTCGCGGGACACCAAGGCACCCTGCATCATGGAGCCCTATGATTACGAAATCAGTGAGGGCTATTCCGAGCTGATGACCAGCCTGGTGGTTCCGATTCTGGATGACGGAGCATTCGCCGGTGTGGTGGGCGTCGATATCAATCTCTCGACACTGCAAACAACCATTGCTGGTGTCAGCCAGGAGTTATTTAACGGCAAGTCCCGGGTTACGCTGATCAGTCAGCAGGGGCTTATCGCGGCCTCAAGTCATTACGAGGAGCACCTTGGCCGACCCCTGCCGGAAGCCGTGCCCGATCATGGCGATACCTTCGCAGGACTGCACAAGGGGGAGGGCACCTTTGATGACGGCGAGACCCTGGCCGTGGCCTACCCCGTCGAAATCCGCCTGCCGGATGCCGAGTGGTCGTTGTTGATTGAACTGCCAAGAGATGCCGCGCTTGCCAGCGTTTCTGAAATCACGGACCTGCTGGCAGACGAAGTGGCCGCGACCGCGACTCGCCAGACTCTGGTAGGCATCGGTGTCGTGGTTCTGGCTGTTGTCGCCCTCGTTCTCCTGGTGCGCTCCGTGACCCGCCCGCTGGATGAGATCCGGGATCGCATGAAGAACCTGGCCAGTGCGGAAGGGGATCTTACCCGTGAGCTGGAAATCGACACCCATGCCGAACTGATCGAGCTGGCTGGCGGATTCAATGCCTTTCTGGCCCGGTTGAGAGAAATGATCAACGACCTGAAGGATGTGAACGCCAAGGTCCGCGAGCAGGCCAGGGATGTCGGCAGCATCGCGGTTGAGACCGATGAGCAGACCGGTAGGCAACATCAGGACATCGACAGTGTGGTGACCGCCATGAACGAAATGTCTGCCGCTGCCGGTGAGGTGGCCGGATTTGCCGGCGAGGCGGCGGACAACGCCCGGATGGCCCAGGACGGCATCCGGTTTACCCAGGATACCCTGTCATCGGCGGTGAAGGGCGTGAGCGCGGTCGCCAATGATATGGGCGAGGCCAGTACGGCGATCGGTCAGGTGGCCAGTCGCAGTGAGGAGATCAACCGGATTCTGGATGTCATTCGTGGCATCGCAGAACAGACCAATCTTCTCGCCCTCAACGCTGCTATCGAGGCCGCCAGGGCCGGCGAACAGGGGCGCGGGTTTGCCGTGGTTGCCGATGAGGTCCGCACGCTGGCCTCCCGCACGCGGGAATCCACCGATGAAATCAGTACCATGATCGACGGGCTCAAAGAGGATGTTAATGGCGCGGTTTCGGTGATCCAGAGTGGCGTTGATCGCGCCACCTCAGCGGTCGATGGCACCCAGGAGGCGGCCCATTCCCTTGCCACGGTTGTCGACAGGATCGGTACCATTGTCGAACACGTGACCCAGGTGGCGACCGCAGCGGAAGAGCAAAGCTCGGTAAGCGAGGAAATCAATCGCAACCTCACTCACATCGGTGATGCCGCCAACGATCTCCGGGAGCTTGCTGGTCGGGTAAAAGGCAGTGGTCAGGCCCTGGACAATGAAGTGCAGGTTCTGGAGCGGGAGCTCAGCCGCCTCAGGACATGATGAGCGGCCGCTATGGTGGCGATTCAAAGCATCAATTTTAAATTACCGGGTGCCGTGCCATCATTCATTGATAGGTTTTCAGTTCCGAAACATACAGCCAGAGACTTTGGGGAGGTGTTTATGGAGCAGGTCACAATTTATGGCCGCTCGAGTTGTGGGTTCTGTGTTCAGGCAAAGCGCCTGTGTGAGGCCAGAAACATTCCCTACGTATGGGTCGATATGATCGAGAAGGGCATGAGCAAACAGGATATTGCGGACAAGATTGGTCGGCCAGTGTATACCGTGCCTCAGATTCTGGTGGGGAACCAATACGTGGGTGGGTTCGATCAGTTCTACGCCTACATGCGCGACCAGCAATCGGAGATGGCCCGCTAACAATTTGCGGTAGTGTCTGAACAATGAAAAAAGCCTGACAGAGTTAGTCTGTCAGGCTTTTTTGCTTCCCGATGCGCTGTTTGCTCGGTTACAGCTGGAAGTCGGTCTTCAGCTTCTTCTCGGTCAGCGTGTTCTGGAGTTTGGCAACACGCGGCAGGCCATTATCGAATGGCGGGAAACTCTCACCGGCAATCAGAGGTTCCAGGTAGTCCCTGCAGTCCTGGGTGATACCAAAGCCATCGTCGGTGATGAAGTGAATCGGCATCTTCTTTTCCTGGTTTGCCACTTCGCTCAGCGGGGCCTCACCGATCTTCCAGACGTAAGGTTTGCCCTGTTCGCGGACGATGGTGGGCATCAGTGCCTGCTTGCCTTCGAGCGCCATTTCCACGGCGGCCTTGCCAACCGCATAGGCCTGCTCCACATCGGTGGCGGAGGCAATGTGGCGGGCGCTGCGCTGAAGGTAGTCGGCAACGGCCCAGTGGTATTTGTGGCCCAGAGCCTGCTTGACCATATTGGCCAGGGCCGGTGCAACACCACCCAGCTGGGTGTGGCCAAACGCGTCCTTGGCACCAGCGTCCGCCAGGAAGCGACCATCTTCGTACTGGGCACCTTCGGAGGCCACGACAACACAGTAGCCATACTCCTTCACGCAATGATCCACGCGCGCAAGGAAGGCGTCCCGATTAAAAGGGATTTCCGGGAACAGGATAACGTGGGGCGGTTCGCCCTCGCCCTGTCCGGCCAGGCCACCGGAGGCGGCAATCCAGCCGGCATGGCGCCCCATCACTTCGAGGATGAACACCTTGGTCGACGTTTCGCACATGGATTTGATGTCCAGGCTGGCTTCCAGGGTGGATGTGGCAATGTATTTGGCAACGGAACCGAAGCCGGGGCAGCAGTCGGTAAACGGCAGATCGTTATCCACAGTCTTGGGCACGCCGATGCAGGTAATGGGGTAGCCCATCTTGTCGGCGATCTGGGAGACCTTGTAGGCAGTGTCCTGTGAGTCACCGCCGCCGTTATAGAAGAAGTAGCCAATGTCGTGGGCCCGGAACACTTCGATCAGGCGTTCGTATTCGCGGCGGTTCTCGGAAATGTTCTTGAGCTTGTGACGGCAGGAGCCGAAGGCGCCGCCCGGGGTGTGAATAAGTGCCTGGATGGCGTCGTCGCTCTCGAGGCTGGTATCAATCAGTTCTTCCTTCAGCGCACCGATAATGCCGTTGCGTCCGGCAAACACCTTGCCGATTTTGTCCGGATGCTTGCGGGCGGTCTGGATAACGCCACAGGCACTGGCATTGATGACGGCGGTGACACCGCCGGACTGAGCGTAGAATGCATTCTTGATGGCCATCTCGGGCTGGAGCCTCCTGCTGGTTCGACAATGGCGCAGATGATACGCCAATCGCCGGCAATTTTCATGAGCAGGATTGCGGATAGCGTGGCTCTTGACGGGGTGGGGCGGATACGGGAGGCTTGTCGGGTTTCAACTCAGAGGGCAGTTGCCGAATGCACATTCATATCCTCGGAATCTGTGGCACTTTCATGGGCAGCCTGGCCGTTCTGGCCCGGGAACTCGGCCATACGGTGACAGGCTCCGATCAGGGTGTTTATCCACCCATGAGCACCCAACTGGAGGCTCAGGGTATCAGTCTGATGGAAGGGTATAGCCCGGATCACCTGGAGCCGAAACCCGACCTGGTGCTCATCGGTAACGCCATGTCCCGCGGCAATCCGGAAGTGGAAGCGGTGCTTAACCGCAATATCGACTACATGTCCGGGCCCGAGTGGCTGAGCCGCGAGGTGCTCAGGCACCGTTGGGTGATGGCGGTGGCCGGTACCCACGGCAAGACCACAACCACGTCCATGCTGCTCTGGATCCTGGATCAGGCCGGGTTTGAGCCGGGTTACCTGGTTGGCGGTGTTCCCCGGGACTTTCCCGTGTCGGCGCGTCTGGGCAACAGCGACTTTTTTGTGATCGAGGCGGACGAGTACGACAGCGCCTTTTTCGACAAGCGCTCCAAGTTCGTTCATTACCGCCCCCACACCCTGATCCTGAACAATCTGGAATTTGATCACGCGGATATTTTCGAAAACGTTGAGGCCATTGAGCGACAGTTTCATCATCTGGTCCGGACCGTCCCTTCCCAGGGCCTGATTATCCGTCCGGCGGTGGACGGCCACCTGGACAATGCCCTGGCGCTGGGCTGTTGGAGCCCGGTTCAGGACACCGCCATTGGCAGCGAGACCCCGCGCATGTCGGACTGGCGGGCCGAGTTGCTATCGGAGGACGGCAGCCGGTTTCTGGTGATTCACCACGAACAGCCGGTGGCAACGCTGAAGTGGGATCAGACCGGTCTGCACAATGTCCGCAATGCCCTGTCTGCCATTGCTGCCGCCCGTCACGTGGGCGTCACCCCTGACCATGCGGTGGCGGCCCTGTGCAGGTTCTCCGGCGTCAAACGGCGGATGGAGTTGCTGGCGGACATAGACGGGGTGCGCGTATACGACGACTTTGCCCACCATCCGACCGCCATTGCCACGACACTTGAGGGCTTGCGCAACCAGGTGGGTGAGGAACCCATCCTGGCATTGATCGAGCCGCGCTCGAACACCATGAAGCAGGGCGTCCACCAGCAGACACTGCTGCCCAGCGCGGAAATCGCGGACCGGGTTCTGTGGGCGAATCTGAACAATATGGAGTGGCTGCCGGAACTGATTGCCGGTTGGCAGGCGCTGAATGCCGGTTCCGATCGGCACCGGGTGGAGGCCTCGGTGGAGGACATGCTGGCGCGCACCCTGGAAGATCTTCCCAGCCCCTGCCACATTGTGATCATGAGCAACGGCGGCTTTGGTGGTATTCACGGTAAACTTATTGCCGAGCTTGAGCGTATCCGTGGCTGATCCGGCGCAACCGGCGACTCCCCCTGACTGACAAGTGGCGATATTCATGACCAACGACCATAACCGGCCATCAACCGTTAACCTGGCCTTCACCGGCGCGTCCGGTGCGCAGTATGGCCTGCGCCTGTTGCAGTGCCTGGTGTCAGCGGGTTGCCGGGTGAACGTGATGGTCAGTCGGGCTGCGCAAGTGGTGATCGCCACGGAAACCGATCTGAAACTGCCGGGAACGCCGCCGGCGATGCAGGAAACATTGTCTGCCTATGCCGGCGCAGAACCGGGGCAGGTTCTGGTGTTTGGTCGGGAAGACTGGTTTGCACCGCCGGCTTCCGGCTCCGGGGAGAAAGCGCCACTGGTGGTCTGCCCCTGCAGTACCGGCACTCTCTCGGCCCTGGCGACCGGTGCCAGTAACAACCTGATCGAGCGGGCCGGGGACGTTGCGCTGAAAGAGCGTCGTACGCTCATTCTGGTTCCCAGGGAGGCACCTTTCTCGGAGGTGCATCTGGAGAACATGCTGAAGCTGACCCGCATGGGTGCCGTCATCATGCCGGCGAGTCCCGGCTACTACCACAAGCCCCAGTCGATCGAGGATCTGGTGGATTTTATTGTCGCCCGTATCCTCGACCATCTGAATCTGCCCCAGAACCTGATGCCCCGCTGGGGCGAAGCCCGCGCCGAGGACAAGCGCAAGGGCTGAGGCTGCTCGGGGCGATGGTTTTGGCCAGCCCGATTGATGCTTTTCATCATTGAGCAAACCGGGCTCCGGGCAGAGACTTGGTGAACGACAATCACTACACAGGTTATTCACCGAGGTTCACCATGATTCCACGCACTCTCTTCGACGCCGACCTTGAAGGCTTTCGCGATTCTGTCCGCAAGTTCCTGGAGCAGGAAGCAACGCCGTACCATGATCAGTGGGAGAAAGACGGCCAGGTTAGTCGCGAGCTCTGGCAGAAAGCGGGTGAGCTTGGCTTCCTTTGCCCATGCTTGCCGGAAGAGTTTGGCGGTGTTGGCGCGGATTTCCGGTACAGCGCGGTGTTGATCGAAGAGGTAGCCAGGGCCGGCTTGACGGGCATAGGCTGGGGCCTGCACTCTGACATCGTTGCGCCTTACGTGCTCAACTACGGCTCCGACGAGCTGAAAAATTACTATCTGCCCAAACTGGCCAGCGGCGAAATGATTGGCGCCATTGCCATGACGGAGCCGGGTGCCGGCTCGGACCTGCAGGGCGTGAAAACCACGGCGGTGAAAAACGGCGATCATTACGTGCTGAATGGTTCCAAGACCTTCATCACTAACGGCCAGCTTGCTGACGTGGTTATTGTTGTTGCCAAGACCGATCCCAAGGAAGGCGCCAAAGGCATCAGTCTGTTCATGGTGGAAACTGCGTGGGAAGGTTTCGAGAAAGGCCAGAACCTGAACAAAGTGGGTATGAAGGCCCAGGACACCTCCGAGCTGTTCTTTCAGGACGTAAAAATCCCTGCGGGAAATTTGATTGGCCCCGGGGAAGGCCAGGGGTTTTTCCAGCTGATGCAGGAACTGGCGGCAGAGCGTCTCCAGGTGGCTCTGGGTGCTGTGGCCGCGGCTGAAGCTGCCTGGCAGTGGACCCTGGATTACGTCAAGGAGCGCAACGCTTTCGGCAAGCCGGTGATTGCGTTCCAGAATACACGCTTCAAGATGGCGGAAATGAAGGCGGAAATTACCGCTGCCCGGGTGTTCACCGATCGGTGCCTGGAGCTGCATCTGGACAAGAAGCTCGACATCCCCACCGCGGCGATGTTGAAGCAGCTCACCACTGACCTGCAGTGCAAAGTGATGGATGAGTGTGTTCAACTTCACGGCGGTTACGGCTACATGTGGGAATATCCGATCGCACGGGCCTGGGCGGACTCACGAGTGCAGCGGATCTACGCCGGCACCAATGAAATCATGAAGGAAATCGTTGCCCGTTCATTCTGATTCTGGCCCCGGGGCCTGGTCATAAGGGCAATTGAGGGCAATGCTGGCACTGCCCGTTTCCTTTGATCAGGAGAGGCACAGATGAAACAGCCGTTGTCGCGAGAAACCGGTTTCGAGGTAAACAGCCTCGAAGAACTTGCACCGATGGCCGACTATTCGCTGATGGATCATCTTACCCCTGATCCTGACGCCACGCCCGATGGTGTTGACCATCGGCCGAGGCAGGTCTTTTCGGGGCACTATGTCCCGGTCAGGCCCACGCCCATCGAGACCCCTGAATACGTTGCCCACAGCGAGGATTTGTTCCGCGAACTGGGCTTTGCCGACAGCCTGGCCCAGTCCGACGACTTTATCCGGATGTTCTCCGGAGACCTCTCGCTTGTGCCTGAGCCGATGCGCAAAGTGGGCTGGGCCTCTGGCTACGCGCTTTCCATCTACGGCACCGAATACACCCAGCAGTGTCCGTTTCAGACCGGCAACGGTTATGGCGACGGTCGTGCCATTTCGGTGCTCGAAGCGGTTATCAACGGTCGGCGCTGGGAAATGCAGCTCAAGGGTGGCGGACAGACGCCGTATTGTCGCGGTGCAGATGGACGCGCCGTTCTGCGCTCCAGCGTCCGTGAATTCCTGGCGCAAGAGCACATGTACGCCCTGGGTGTGCCGACCTCGCGATCACTGAGTCTATATGTCTCGAAAACGGAGAGGGTGCGGCGTCCCTGGTACTCCGAGGGCTCCCATTCCCGGGATCCCGACCAGCTCATTTCAGAGCCGGTTGCCATTTCCACCCGCGTTGCCCCTTCCTTCATCCGGGTTGGCCAGCTGGAGCTCTTTGGTCGCAGGGCCAGAAAGCAGGAGCACCCTCGAGCGATCGAAGAACTCGAACAGTTGGTGCTGCACCTGATTGATCGGGAGTACAGCGGGGTCATTGACCAGACGCTCGCGACTCCTTCGAAAGTCGTCATGCTTGCACGGGAGTTCCGCGGCCGCCTTGCCTCGCTGGTGGCAAACTGGATCCGAGTCGGCTATTGCCAGGGCAATTTCAACAGCGACAACTGCGCCGCTGGAGGCTTCACGTTGGACTACGGGCCTTTCGGCTTCTGCGAAGTGTTTGAGCCGTTTTTCCAACCTTGGACCGGCGGCGGGCAACACTTTGCTTTCCTGAATCAACCGGCGGCAGCCGAGCAGAACTTCAAGAGTTTCTGCTCGGCCCTGCGGCCTCTGCTCAATGGCCATGAAGACGAACTGGCTCAAATTGACGAGATTCAGAAAGGTTTTCCGGAGGTGATGCAGGCGGAAATGCAAAGGATGTGGTCAGCGAAACTGGGGCTAAAAGGTTTTGACGTCGAACTCTTCCGGGAGCTGATGATGCTGATGACCCGAACCCCGGTCGATTACACCATTTTCTTTCGTGAGCTTTCGTCGATACCCGACGACATTGAGCCAATAAAAAAGAGCTTCTACAGGTCACTGGATGAAGCAGATGGAGCTGATTCGGAAGGGCTGCTCCAGCGCTGGTCCGAATGGCTTGCCAAGTGGAAATCCCAGATTGGAATCGGCGGCGCGGGCAATGGTTCCCAGCTCCGCGAGGAGCTCTCCCGAGACATGAAACTCGTGAACCCGAAATACACCATGCGCGAGTGGTTCGTGGTTCCCGCCTATCAGCAAGCTGCCGAAGGTGGTTACCTGCCACTGAGGGAACTGCAAAAAGTATTGATTCAACCCTATGCTGAGCAATCGCATGGGATTGAGCATCGCTACTACCGGCTGAAGCCCTCCGAGCTGTTCGATCTCGGCGGGTTTTCCCATTACAGCTGTTCGTCCTGACCTGTTACCAAACTTTACAAATTGCCAAACCTATCAAGGTCTCCGATCACCACATCCCCTAAAGTAGCGGCACAACCTCTAACAAGGATAAACGGTTGCCGCGATGAAACGCCTGATAGGTTTCTCTGTGTCTGTTCTCTCTCTAGCCCTGGCCGGTTGTGGCGAGGAATCCGATGAATTGCCCGTGGACGGGCGGGATTTTGATGGTGTGGAGTACAGTGAGCCGGCGCCCTACACCGGCAAGGTTATCGACGGATACCTGAATAACGCCCGAGTCTGGCTGGATATGGATGGCGACAGCCAGTTTACGCCGGGGCCACTGGTCATCGAACTGGGTAACGGGGGAGAAGTCACCCTTGCCTCGGGTGAGCCCACGGCAATGAGCGGTACCGGTGGCCGCTTCACAATGGACATCTCGGAGCTGGTTCTACCCCCTTCCGTGGGCCCGGACCTGGATCCCAGGGACTATCCGTTACACGCAGTCGCCCTGCCGGGCAAGACCCTTGAGGAAATGCGCAACGGCGAGGTGCCGGTAGCCAGCGCCTATCTGATGTCGGCACCCCCCGGTGTTCGCAATATTACGCCACTGACAACACTGGCCCGTTACCGGGGTATCGTCGGGCTGGGTTCGTTCCTGGAAGCGTCATCTGGCGTTGCTGCCAGCCTGGCAGACCTGAATCTGGTGCGGGATTATATTCTCGCCCAGGACGACCGCTCACACGCCTACGCCAGGGCATTGGCAAGATTTATGGCCAGCCAGATTCCCGAGGCTTACAACGACCTGCTGGCAGCAGAGGGCAGTGACGGCACGGAGCGATTCCTGAGCAGGGAAGCGGCGTTTCTGCTGGGTGTCTCTCTGGTGCAGAATGCTGAGGATGTTATCGCGGTAGTCGATGCCGCCGCTCAGGGTGACTTCGCCAATGTCGATGTCGACGCCCTGACCCTGCCCGAAGTGGATGTGGAATTGAGCGATCCGGTGCTGCTAACCAGCCAGAAGGTATACGCCGAGCCTTCCAACCAGGACACCCTGCCTGCCAATCGCTCTGGCCTGCAGATCTCTGCCGAGCTGGCCTTCGATTACAGTGAGAGCGGGCGCCTGCTATCCGTCTCGGCGAATGGCTGTCTGTCACCTTCCCTGCCGGAGTTGGCGCGCCTGATCGGTGTAAATGGCTATATGGCGAACCTGCAAACCCAGTGGTTGCCCTCCGCCGCACTGTCGGAGCAGAGCCGCTTGAATTTCGATGAAGAGGGAGCGGATGAGCGTCTGATTTTCGACTGGGACAACCGCCGTGCCTATTTCGAGACCAGTACCACCTGTCATCAGTATCGCGGGATTACAGCGGGCTCGACTGAACTCGGTGGTAACCCCGAGGTTACCTACAGCTGGACAAAGGACAGTGGTGAGCTGGCAGAGCTGGTTGCAGAGACTAGCGGTGGCACAGCTCGAACGCTGGTTCCTGAAACCGCAAATTCGTCTTCCGTGTTTCCCGGTTACCGGATTGCAGAGCAGGGCGGTGAGGTGGAGGCTGTAACGTTTGCGGCCGGCATCAGTAACTGTAGCCCGCAGGAGGATGCCGCGGACGCAAATCAGGCTGTAACAGGCGTTCAGGCGTACCAGTTTTCGGGCTACGATCCTCAGCCCGAGGGTTTTACCGATACGGTTCTGGAATTCGATCGCAGGGAGTTTTCCGGCCCGGAGCAGCCCGATCTTCGGCTCTTGCGATACGGATTTCTCGATCCGGATCTGCTCCAGCTGGCCCGGGTGAGCGGCGATGGCAGTTTCGAGTGGGCCATGAATTACCCGGTGGCGGATGGGCCAGGCTTTGTGGCTGAACAACCGAATCTAATTCGCGATGCCTACCTTAAATCATACAATACGGGTGGTGACTGTGGCCGCGAGTTCGAGGGCGTTCCCAATTCCGCTTATGCGCGGGTGGAGTATAGCTACCAGCGTTTGTCTGAGTATCTGGTTGGATTGCTGGAATAGGCAATATTGAGCCCGATTCTTTTCCTGGCTGCAGGCAACTGGCAAAGGAGCTACGGGAATTAGATGTGATTCGACGGGATCTGGAATGTGGCCGGCTGGCCAATTCGCCACTTCCTGGGGGAGGAAGTGGTGCCGAGGAGAGGACTTGAACCTCCACGGGGTTGCCCCCACTAGCACCTGAAGCTAGCGTGTCTACCAATTTCACCACCTCGGCAGGTGATTTGCAGTTCTGCGTTTAGTTCGTTGAAAACTTGGCAGTTCTGCCGCAGCTGAGGTATTGCCCCTCAACCGATGGCGCGTACTTTAATAATTCCGGAAAACGGTGTCAAACGTTTTTTATCAAAAACCTTGAGTGGTATTTGTGCCTATATTCTTTGTGTGGTTAGGCACTTCCTTTATACCGGCGTTATACTCGGGATCAAATTCAATTCAGACACACCGCATTACGGTACCAGGACAAGGACACGAATGGCTTCGAGAAAAAAGACAGACAGAGATCCGCACGCAGGTCGTGAAGCAGAAAAATACGACAATCCGATCCAGAGCAGGGAGTTCATCCTCGAGCACCTCAAGGAGCGTGGCGCCCCGGCGACACACGAGACGCTTTGTGACGAGCTCGGACAGAATTCCCCGGAGGGTATCGAGGCTCTGCGTCGGCGTCTGATTGCCATGTGTCGTGACGGTCAGCTGATCTGTAACCGCCGTGGGGCCTACCTTCCGATTGAGGAGGCCGAACTGGTCGCCGGCAGGGTGGTTGGTCATAAGGATGGTTTCGGTTTCCTGATCCCTGACGACGGAGGCAGTGACCTGTTCCTCACCGCCCGGCAGATGCGTCAGGTTTTCCATGGTGATCGGGTGGCTGCGAGGGTCGATCGTGTCGATGATCGCGGCCGGCGGGAAGGTGTGATCGTTGACGTTCTGGAATATCGGACCAGTCAGACGGTGGGACGTTTCTTCCAGGAAAGCGGGATCAGCTTCGTTGTGCCGGAAAATGCGCGGATCAACCACGAAGTACTGATTCCCCAAGAGAATTGCGGCAATGCCCGCCACGGCCAGTACGTGGTGGTGGATATCGTTCGCCAGCCCACCGTGCGCACCCAGCCATTGGGTAAGGTGGTCGAGGTCCTCGGGGAGCACATGGCGCCGGGGATGGAAATCGATGTTGCCATTCGTTCCTACGACATTCCCCATAGCTGGCCGCCCGCTGTCGGAGAGCAGGCGGCAGAAATTCCGGAAGAGGTCACGGAAAAAGACAAGGCCAACCGGAAGGATATCCGCAATCTCAGGCTGGTGACCATCGACGACGAGACGGCCCGTGATTTTGATGATGCCGTGTATTGCGAGCCAAGGCCCCGTGGTGGCTATCGCCTGCTGGTTGCGATTGCCGACGTTTCCCACTATGTCCGGCCGGGTACACCGCTGGATGAAGAGGCGGTTAACCGCAGTACGTCGGTCTATTTCCCGGACCACGTTGTGCCGATGCTGCCGGAAAAACTGTCCAATGGCCTGTGTTCGCTGAACCCGGGGGTCGACCGCCTCTGCATGGTGGCCGATATGACCATCAGCGCCGCGGGCAATATCAGCAGCTACAGCTTCTATCAAGCGGTCATGTTCAGTCATGCGCGGCTTACCTATAACAAGGTAAGCACCATGCTGGAGCACCCGGACACCGAACAGGGCTACAAGCTGTGTGAGCAATACGCCAATGTTCTCCCGCAGCTGCACAATCTCTACGGGCTCTACCAGTTGCTGCGCAAGGCCCGCACCGAGCGTGGCGCAATTGATTTCGAAACCACCGAAACCAAGATTGTGTTTGACGCCGACCGGAAGATAGAAGAGATCGTGCCGGTGCAGCGGAACGACGCCCACAAGATTATCGAGGAGTGCATGCTGTGCGCGAACGTAGCGACAGCGCGATTCCTGAAGAAGCATAAACTGCCGGCCCTTTACCGGGTGCATGATGGCCCGTCGGAAGAGCGCCTCAATGCGGTCCGGCTGTTCCTGGGCGAGCTGGGCCTGCAATTGGGTGGTGGTGATAACCCCACGTCTGCGGACTACCAGGAACTGCTGAACAGTATCAAGGACCGCTCGGATGCCAATGTGATCCAGACGGTTATGCTGCGCTCACTCAGTCAGGCGGTCTACAGCCCGGAAGAGGGCGGTCATTTTGGTCTTGGTTATGCGGGTTATGCCCACTTCACATCGCCGATCCGACGTTACCCGGACCTTATCAATCACCGGGCCATTAAATCGGTAATCCACGGGGGGCAGGCGTCCAAGGACGTTATCGTGCCCCCGAAAGCGGATCCGGAGCTTTCCGAGTATCCCTACGATATGGCCCGGATGGAGCAGCTGGGTGAGCACACCTCGATGGCAGAGCGCCGTGCCGATGATGCTACCCGGGATGTCATGGCCTGGCTGAAGTGCGAGTACCTCAGTGATCATGTCGGTGAGGAGTACGACGGCGTCATTGCGTCCGTTGTGCCTTTCGGTTTCTTTGTGGAGCTTTCTGGCGTCTACATAGAGGGGCTGGTGCACGTGTCGACGCTCAGCGGTGACTTCTTCCATCACGATTCAGCCAAGCATCGCCTCATCGGTGAGCGCACGGCAATGAGCTTCCGGCTTGGTGATGAGGTGCGTGTGAAAGTCGTTCGGGTTGGAATGGAAGATCGCAAGATCGACCTGGAGCTGATCAGCGAGCCCGTGCATCGACAGGCAGATCGCGACGCGCTCAAGGTTCCAGATAAAGGCGAGCGAGGAAAGGGCAAGCGCGGCCCCGGCAAAGGTGGCAAGCCGCCCGGCAGAACCAGGCCTGGCCAGAAGGGCGCATCACCCGGCGAGCCTGGTCTGAAGCGTCCGAGGAAACGCCCGGCGTCGGCGTCATCGAAGAAAAAGGAGCCTGAGGCCTTCGATGATAATGAAACGCCGTCTGCCAGAGATGAGCTGGTTGCAAAGGCTGCGAAACTTGCCCTGAAAAAAGGCAAGAAGGGCAGTGGCGCTGGTAAAGACGACAAGAAAGCCAAGCCGCGAAAATCAGGCAAGTAACAGGAATCAGAACCAGTGTCCGGAGAGTTTGTGTTTGGCTGGCACGCGGTTGAGGCTGTCCTCAAGCGCGAGCCTGAGCGTCTTCAGCAGGTCTGGATCCAGACCGGCCGGCAGGATAAGCGGGTCAAGAGCATTACCGATACCCTGGACAGTCTGGGGGTGAAATGGAAGGTCGTGCACCGCAAGGAGCTTGATGAGCGGGTGTCCGGTGTTCATCAGGGTGTTGTCGCTGCCGTCAGTGAGAGCCGGGAATGGACGGAGGATGATCTGCTGGCCCAGTTGGCCGGTAGTGACAAACCGCCGTTCCTGCTGGTACTTGACGGTGTGACCGATCCACACAACCTTGGTGCCTGTATGCGCACCGCCGATGCGGTGGGTGTTCAGGCGGTTATTGTGCCCAAGGACAAGTCCGCGTCACTGACGCCGGTCGCCCGAAAGGTCGCCTGTGGTGCTGCCGAAACGGTGCCCTTTGTGCGGGTTACCAACCTTGCCCGCTTTCTGCGTAATTTGCAGGATCAGGGTGTCTGGCTGATTGGCACCGCCGGTGAGGCGGACGCCACCCTTTATCAGGCCGATTTCAAGGGGCCGGTAGCGCTGGTGATGGGCGCCGAAGGCAAGGGTATGCGCCGGCTCACCCGCGAGCACTGCGATCAGTTGATCAATATCCCCATGCTGGGCCACGTAGACAGCCTCAACGTCTCTGTGGCTACGGGTGTTTGCCTATACGAAGCACTGCGCCAGCGGCTTGGTTAACCCTTGCACACAGGGCCTTCCCCGCCTAGAATACGTGACCCCTTTTCTAAGGGGTGGTTTTGTATTGCCTGATTGCAGGCAATACCGGGCCAAGCTTTTGATCAAGCCTTTCTTGTAAAGCCTTATTGATAAAGCAAAAAGAAACCGGCAGCAGCAGCTGTCAACTCCTTGCTTTCATATTTGTCGGTCGCGGGTTCAACGCCGTGCCGGTAAAAAGGAAGCTGTTTAAACCGTAGGGAGAACTCATGCGTCACTACGAAATCGTTTTTATGGTACATCCGGATCAGAGCGAGCAGGTGCCCGCGATGATCGAGCGTTATACCGGCGTCATCACTGAAGATGGCGGCAAGGTACATCGCCTGGAAGATTGGGGCCGTCGTCACCTGGCATACCCGATCAACAAGATTCACAAGGCTCACTACGTACTGATGAACGTTGAATGTTCACAGGCCGCGATGGACGAGCTGACTCACAACTTCCGTTTCAACGATGCAATCATCCGCGACATGATCCTGCGCCGCGATGGTGCGGATACCGACCTGTCCCCGATGAAAGCTTCCGAGTCCCGTGAAGACCGTCGTGGCGGCGATGATCGCCCGCGTCGTTCAGCCGAATCTGACGAGCCACGTCAGCGTGCTGAAACCCAGGACGAAGAAGAGTAATTAACCGGAGTTGAGGAGTTAAGTTATGGCTCGTTTTTTCAGACGTCGTAAGTTCTGCCGCTTCACGGCAGAGGGTGTTAAGGAGATCGATTACAAAGATCTGGACACCCTGAAAGGCTACATCACTGAAACCGGCAAAATCGTGCCCAGCCGCATCACCGGCACCAAAGCACGTTATCAGCGTCAGCTGGCTACCGCTATCAAGCGTGCCCGCTACCTGGCACTGCTGCCGTACTCGGACAGCCACGATAACTAAGTAACAGAAACACAGGACTTGGGACCATGCGTGCACTTGCACAGTATGTAATGCGCGGTCCCTTCCAGGCCGGCGGGGTAGCGGCAGTCACGACTGCAGTGCCCTTGTTGTTCTGGATTGGCGCAGCCGTTGTCGGCCTGGTTATTCTCAGGCTTGGCATCAGTCAGGGGCTCAACATCGGGCTCTGGGCATTACTTCCGGCGCTTGGCTGGAGCATTTTCGGGCAGGACCCGACCGCTCTGGCTGTATTGCTCCAGGTGATGCTCATGGCGTCGCTGATCAGAAACACGCAGTCCTGGGAAAAAGCCCTGCTTGCGGGAAGTTTTCTCGCAATCGTCACAGGCCTGTTGTTGCCTGTGGTCTACCCGGGTTTGCTGGATGATCTGGTCCAGGCCGGGGTGAGCTTTTACCAACAGTACAATGCCGAAATCGCTCAGAGTCTGGGCGATGACCTCGACAGGGTTATCCGGGACACGATGAACGCGAGTATGGCCGGCACCTACCTGGCAACGGGTGTGGGCATGACCATGCTGGCGCGGTCCTGGCAGGCGGGGCTTTATAACCCCGGTGGGTTCCGCAAGGAATTCCATAGCCTGCGGCTGTCGGCGCCGATTGCGGTGTTGTGTGCAGTGACCATGGTGGTTGGCCCGGTCCTCGGGCTGAATTCCATGTTGCTTGCCTGGGCTGCGGGAACACCGCTGTTCCTGGCCAGTCTGGCACTGGTGCACGGTGTTGTTGGTTTGAAGAAGCTCAGTGGGAACTGGTTGGCGATGTTTTATGTAGCGCTGATCCTTTTGGGCCCAAGCCTGATGATTCTGTTAGTGGTTCTGGCTTTTGTGGATAGCTGGCTGGATATCCGGAGGCGTATAAGCCCTGCCGGGCCGGCTGAATAAAGCACGAAGAGGTTAACGAGATGGAAGTTATTCTGCTCGAGAAAGTTGCAAACCTTGGCTCCCTGGGTGACAAGGTGAAGGTTAAGGCCGGTTACGGTCGTAATTTCCTGCTTCCTTATGGCAAGGCTGTACCTGCCACCGAAGCAAATCTGAAGGCGTTCGAAGAGCGTCGCGCCGAGCTTGAGAAAGCAGCTGCTGAGAAGCAGGCTGCTGCCCAGGCCCGTGCCGAGGCCCTCGAGGGTGCTGCTTTCACCATCAGCTCCAAGGCTGGTGAAGAAGGCAAGCTGTTCGGTTCTATCGGTGTGCGCGACATTGCTGACGCGATTACTGCCGGTGGTACCGAAGTTGAGAAGAGCGAAGTTCGTCTGCCGGAAGGCCCGATCCGGGTGACTGGCGAGTACGAGATTGAGCTTCAGCTGCACTCCGACGTTGAAGTAAGCGTCAAGCTGGCGGTTGTTGCCGAGTAAGCCGTTTTCCCGGAAAACGGCGTCGGGGTTTCCCCGGCTCTGGTAATACGCTGGTGGCCTCACCGCCTCTCCGGAGATTGGTGCTGGCCAACCTGACAGGCCCGAACCGCATCTTGCGGCTTTCGGGCCTGTTGCTTTCTGGTATGCTGTTAAGTCCTTGTAACCCCCTCCCATTGCTTCGGCAGGTCGCTTAAACTGTCGTGGTTATGATGTGCAACTGAAGATGTGTTCATGGCCAAGCCCAATCTGAAGCCCGCGAGTACCGATCTCGAAACCAGTCGTATCAAGGTTCCCCCTCACTCTGTGGAAGCAGAGCAGGCGGTCCTGGGCGGCCTGATGCTGGACAATCGCCGGTTTGACGAGATTTCCGAGGTGATTTCGGCCGCTGATTTCTACCGGCAGGACCACCGCCTGATCTTCGGTGCCGTGGAGCGTCTCGCCAGTGAGAGCGAGCCACTGGATGTGGTGACCCTCGCCGAATTCCTGGAGCGGGCCGGAGACATCGAAGATGCCGGTGGTTTGTCCTATCTGGCGGAATTGGCCGAGAAAACTCCGGGTGCCGCCAACATCCGTGCCTACGCCGATATCGTCCGCGAACGCTCCATTCTGCGCCAGCTGGTGGAAGTGTCCGGCAAGATTTCCGATTCGGCGTTTAATCCGCTCGGGCGGAACAGCAATGAGATTCTGGATGAGGCTGAGCGCAGCGTCTTCCAGATTGCCGAAGCACGAGTCAAGGAGGGTTCCGGGCCGCAGGCCATCAACCCCATTCTGGCCAAGACCCTGAGCCGAATTGAGGAACTGTTTGAGTCGGGTGAGCAGACCACCGGTCTGACGACCGGCTTCAAGGATCTGGATGAGCAGACCTCGGGCATGCAGCCTTCGGATCTAATCATCGTGGCGGGTCGCCCCTCCATGGGTAAGACGACCTTTGCGATGAATATTGTCGAGAACGCCCTGATCAGCACCGGCACGCCGGTTCTGGTGTTCAGTATGGAGATGCCGGCGGATGCCCTTGCCATGCGTATGCTCTCGTCACTCGGGCGCATCGACCAGACCAAGGTCCGCGGCGGCAAGCTCGAAGAGGACGACTGGCCCCGGTTGACGTCGGCGGTGAGTCTGCTCAAGGACAAACCGCTCTACATCGACGATACGCCCGGCCTGAGCCCCACGGAGATGCGCTCCAGGGCCCGTCGTATTGCCCGGGAAAACGACGGCAAGATTGGCCTGATCATGGTCGACTACCTGCAGTTGATGCGGGTGCCCGGGAACACCGAAGGCCGGACTGCAGAAATCTCGGAAATCTCCCGGTCGCTCAAGGGTATTGCCAAAGAGCTGAGCTGCCCGGTGGTGGCTCTGTCCCAGCTCAACCGGAGTCTTGAGCAGCGGCCCAACAAGCGCCCAGTCAACTCGGATCTGCGTGAATCCGGTGCCATCGAGCAGGATGCCGACGTCATCATGTTCGTGTACCGGGATGAGGTTTACAACGAGGATACCTCGGACAAAGGCATTGCCGAGATCATTATTGGTAAGCAGCGGAACGGCCCCATCGGCACCATCCGACTTGCGTTTATCGGCAAGTACACGAAATTCGAGGATCTGGCCCACGGCGATTACAGCGACTACGGCGGGGAGTATTGATGCCCCGCAGTACGATTGCCCGGATTGATCTGGACGCCCTTCGGCGGAACTTCCAGACTGCTCGAAGCCGGGCCGGCGGAGCCCAGGTGATGGCCGTGGTAAAAGCCGATGGCTATGGCCACGGCATCGGGACGGTCGCTTCGGCGCTGGATAGCCTGGCGCCGAAATATGCAGTGGCTTGCCTGGAAGAGGCTCGGGCCATTCGGGAAGCAGGTCTGGTACAGCCGGTCGTCCTGTTGCAGGGTGTCCACGCTGAAGCGGATATCGATGAATGCGCCCGGAATGGGTTTGAGCCGGTTTTCCACAGTTTCCAGCAACTGGCGTGGCTGGAACGGCTGGAGGCATCCCCGGCTTTCTGGCTGAAAGTGAACAGCGGTATGAACCGTCTCGGCTTTCATCCGGATGAGCTGGAGGGGGTGATGGGTCGGTTGCAGGCCAGGAGCGCTGATAAAGAGCTCTTGGGGTTTGTCACGCATTTTGCGTGCGCCGACGACCCCGACAGCGCAATGACGACGCAGCAGACTGCGGTGTTCGAAAAGGCCACGTCTTCGTTCCCGGGATTAATGAAGAGCGTTGCCAATTCGGCCGCCCATTTTCGACCGGGCCAGCCGATGTTTGACTGGAGTCGCCCCGGAATCATGCTGTATGGCGGTTCACCAATGGTCGGTACGACCGGTCCCGAGCTTGGCCTGGAGCCTGTAATGTCGCTTGAGGCACCTTTGATCAGCACCCGGGTGGTGCCGGCGGGCGAGTCCGTTGGCTATGGTGCCAGCTGGGTTGCCGATCGGGACACCCGGATGGGCATGGTGGCAATTGGTTACGGTGATGGCTACCCCCGGCATGCCGGCACCAATACGCCTGCGGCGATCAACGGTCAGCGGATAAGGCTGATTGGCCGGGTATCCATGGACATGCTGGCGGTGGACCTCACCAATGCACCCGATGCGAAGGAGGGTGACAGCGTTGAACTCTGGGGTCGCACCGTGGGTGTCGATGAGGTGGCCGCATGCGCCGGTACCATCTCCTACGAGTTGATGACCGGCATCACCGGTCGGGTACCTCGGCAGTATCGGTAGCGTTGCGGAGCGCTTTGTCAGCCCGGTTCCGGTTCGTGAATGATTTCCTCGATAAAGTCGAGAATGGCAGCGAGGCTGCGGTCGTCCAGTTTTTTGAGCACCTTGTGCACGACCATCTTACTGCCCTTGAGCATGCTGCTGATGCCCATTTTGGCCATGCCCATCATCATGCTGCTGGCATGCAGGCGGCGAAGCGGCTCCAGGAAAAAGAAGTCCAGACCTTCTTCGGTCATGTCCACAATCAGGTTGAAGAGTTTGTCGATGGCTTCCTTGTCGGCCTTGCCCCGCTCGCGCAGTTCGCCGACGGTATACAGGGCCCGGGTTCGCAACTCATCAGGGATCGGCGCCACAATGTGGCTCTGTTGTTTCAGCATGACAGTTCCTGTTGTTGTATGCTCTTGAAAGAAATAGCAAAGCATTAAGTTCAGACTGCATCAGTGTAGGCGCCGGAATCCAGAAGCCATTGGCCAGACCGGTTCCGAAATACCGTCACATAAGTGATATCGGGAGGCATTGAATCCTCGTGCATGTACTTGTTGTTCACGATTACGGCCCTTTGGGGAAGGTTTTGCTGGAGCGCTTGCGGGCAACGCACCTGCATGTCAGCCCATTGCTTGTCAGCGACCCCTCCAACGCCGATCTTGATGCACTTGAGAACTGGATTCCCGAAGATACCGACCTGATCGTAAATGCTCTCTGGATGGCCGATCCGGAGGTCGCCGAGAATGATCCTGAGGGCGTCCATATGGCCGCATTCTCGCTACCGGTTGCCATGGCCGAGTTTGCCCGTGATCGTGGTATGGCGCTGCTCCAGCTCTCCTCCTGCTACGTGTTCGATGGCCGGAAGCAAAGTGGGTACATCACGTCCAATCCGGGGCAGCCGGTGAATGAACTGGGTAACTGGCAATGGGAGTGCGAGCAGGCCCTGCGGACCCTGTTGCCACGGCACATTATCCTGCGGACCGGCTGGAGCCTGGCACGGTTCATCCGGAAGGTGCAGGCCAGTACTGCTGCCGGTGAGATACTCTCACTGCCCGGACGATGTCGGGGGCAACCCCTATCGGTCCGTGATCTGGCCCGGGTAATCGAGGCGGTGGTTCTGCAACTTGATTGCGGGGCCGAGGTCTGGGGTACCTATCAGTACGCCGGTGCCGAGGAAATCAATCTGTACGAGCTGGGCCTGGCGATTGCCGGCCTGCCGGGGATTCCCGAAGGTATCCGGGTGGTGGATGAAGTGCCCAAGTGGGGCCATCTTGAGCCGGTCAATACCACGCTGATCTGCACCAAGATCCGCAATACCTTCGGCATCAAGCAGATGCCGTGGCGCTCCGGCCTGATGGATGAGCTGACCATGCTGAAAAAGAATAACGGTAGGGAAGTGGAGGGTGAGCCCGCCGGCTAGTGACAACGGCGGGCAACACGCAGTTACTCAGTTATTGCACTGGCGGGAGAATTCCCGGCTGACCATTTGCAGGGCTTCGATATCCAGAAGTTCGACTTCCCGGCCCCGGGCCTTGATGATGCCCTGATTCTGAAAGCGCGTGAATACCCGGCTTACCGTTTCAACGGCGAGACCCAGGAAGTTTGCGATGTCGTTCCGTGCCATGGGCAGACTGAAGTTGGTCGGCGACATACGGCGGCGCTGGAATCGGCTGGACAGCGACAACAGCAGTGCGGCAATGCGCTCTTCAGCGGTGTTCTTGCTCAGCAGCATGGCCAGTTGATGGCTGTTCTGGATCTCCTGGCTCATCAGGTGATACATGTGGTGCTGCAACTCCGGCAGTTTGCCGGTCAGCTCCTCCAGTTTCTCGATCGGAAACTCACACACGCTGGTCCGTTCCAGAGCCTTGGCAGTGCAGGCATAGTGTTCACTGCCAATGCTGTCCAGGCCCACCAGTTCCCCGGGCATGAAAAAGCCCGTCACCTGTTCCTCACCATTTTCCGTAATGATCGACGTCTTGATGGAGCCGCTTTTCACCGCAAAACAAGAGCGGTAGGGCGTACTCTGGTCGAAGATGTGTTCACCACGGTTGAAGATCCGTCCCTGCTGGACAATGTCTTCCAGGCGGTCGAGGTCATTCTCTTCAATTGCCAGGGGCAGGCACAGGTTGCTAAGACTGCACTGGTGGCAGGACGCCTTGAGGGGAGATGCCTGACGAAACGGAATTGCTTGAGCCATACGTGATAATCCGTCCGATTTGATCCATGTCAACTATGTACCTTAATACGGATGGCTGTCTTTGCCAATAATCAAGCTGGATGATCTTAGAATATATTTTTAAAAAATAAGGGCCCGCAGGCCCTTATGCACCCCGGTTTCAGAGCTTCTCGAATACCAGTGAAGCGTTGGTTCCACCAAATCCGAAACTGTTGGACATCACGGTGTTCAACGAGGCTTCCCGACCTTCAGGGCCTACAAGAGGAATATCGCTGATTTTCTCGTCCAGATTGATCAGGTTCTTGGTGCCGGCGATGAACCCGTTCTGCAGCATCAGCAGCGAGTAGATGGCTTCCTGAACACCGGCAGCGCCGAGCGAATGACCAGACAGTGACTTGGTTGAAGAAATAGCCGGGATGTCGGAACCGAAGGTGGCCCGCACCGCGCCCATCTCGGCAACGTCGCCAACCGGGGTGCTGGTGCCATGGGCGTTAATGTAGTCAATCTTGCCATGGATAGTGGCCATGGCCTGCTTCATGCAGCGCTGGGCACCCTCGCCCGAAGGCGCGACCATGTCGTAACCGTCCGAGGTGGCGCCGTAGCCGGTCAGCTCGGCAATGATGTTGGCGCCGCGCTTCTTCGCGTGTTCCAGCTCTTCCAGCACCATCATGCCGCCACCGCCCGCAATCACGAAACCGTCCCGGCCGGCATCGAAGGGGCGCGAAGCCGTTTCAGGCGCGTCGTTATATTTGGTGGACAGCGCCCCCATGGCATCGAACATCATGGTCAGGCTCCAGTCCTCTTCCTCACCGCCACCGGCGAAGACAATGTCCTGCTTGCCGGCCTGGATTTGCTCCATGGCGTGACCGATGCAGTGGGCGCTGGTGGCACAGGCCGAAGACATGGAGTAGTTCACGCCACGGATCTTGTAGGCTGTGGCCAGGCATGCGGACACTGTGCTGGTCATGATGCGGGGGACCATGTAGGGCCCGATGCGCTTCACGCCTTTCTCGCGCATGATGTCGGTGGCTTCTACCTGGCTCGAGCAGGAGGCTCCGCCCGAGCCAGCGATCAGGCCGGTGCGGTCGTTTGAGATCAGGTCTTCGGTCAGCCCCGCCTGGGCGATGGCCTGCTCCATGGACAGAAAACTGTACATGGCGGACGGACCCATGAACCGGCGGATTTTGCGGTCGATAACGGATGTGTCCACATCCACCGAGCCTGCAATCTGGCTCCGGAAGCCCATTTCCTTATAGGTTTCGTTGAAGCGGATGCCTGACTTTCCATTCTCCAGGCTCTGGGTGACCTCGTCCAGTGAGTTTCCGAGGCAGGACACGATGCCCATGCCGGTGACGACGACGCGTCTCATAAGTTCCTCCTTACCGACCGGCCGAAATGGCCGATCTTGCGATCAATAACGTTATTTAACAGTCTAGGCGCTTTGGCCCGGATACGATATTTGACCTTGGTAAGGGGCGAGGGGCGGATTGAGTCTAGAGCCGAATCAGCGACTGCTACCCCGGCCTTTCCTGGGGCCCTTCTTTTTACCGTCGACCTCTTCCCTGGCCGCCTTCTCGGCCTCGGCCTCGGCCGCTTCCCGAGCTTCTCGCTCGACCATCTCCGGAGTCTCCAGGGAGATGCGCCCCAGGGTTCCGGCCCGGAATTCGTTGAGTAGCACCTCCGACACTTTATGCAGGTCAGGGATGCCGCCGCGCCCGAAAAACCTGCGCTTTGCGGCAATACCGTCCATCAGCGCCAGCGCGTCTTTCGGCAGTTCTTCAAAGCCGTAGCGGGCCCGCACAAGCTCCGGGTAGGCTTCCAGCAGGTACTCGGCCTCGAACATGGCCACATCCTCAAAATCCAGAACCGCGCTTCGAATCGCTCCGGTAACCGCCAGACGGTAACCGCAGGCCTCGGGCGACAGTTTCGGCCAGAGGAAGCCCGGGGTGTCGTAGAGCAGAATATTGTTGGGCAACTTGATAGCCTGCTGGGCTCTGGTTACTGCCGGTTCGTTCCCGGTTTTGGCTGCAGGTCGTCCCGCCAGTGTGTTGATCAGGGTGGACTTGCCGACATTCGGAATACCCAGAATCATCACCCGTAATGCGCTCTTCTGGCGATCGTGACCGGGCGTCATCTCTCCCGCCAGCTTGAGGATGGACAGTGCCTCACTGCGCTGGTTGTGGGTAAGAGTGATGGCGCGCACCCCACGTTCTTTCTCGAGCCAGGCTAACCACTGCTCGGTAATCTCTGGATCCGCCAGGTCGCGCTTGTTCAATACCTTGATCAGTGGCGTATCACCACGAAGGGCCGGCACGAGCGGGTTTTCGCTACTGAAAGGAATACGCGCATCAACCACTTCGATGATGAGATCCATCTGCGGCATGACTTTTTTGATCTCCTTGCGGGCCTTGTGCATATGCCCTGGAAACCAGTTAATGGCCATCTTGTCTGCTCCGGATGTGGTTAAACGGCGCCATTATGAAGGGGAATGACTAAACTTTCACATTTGTTTGAATCCCCGTGTGTGGCGGGTTTTAGCGAGGGATACTGAGAAGTATGTACAAAAAGAGGGCTGATCGGGGTGAAAAACCGTATCCGTATGTTTTAGGGTGTAGTCCCTGAACGATGAAACCAATGTATGTCGGTGGTATTCAGATTGCGGCCACCCTGTTTATGGAGAGAGTTATGAAGCTTGCAAAACTGTTTGGTACTGCCCTGGTCGCCCTGAGCCTTTCGGTTCCGGCCATGGCCCAGCAATCCGGTGGCCAGCCGGATCAGGTTGATCAACTGGCCCAGATGGTAGGGCTGACTGAAGATCAGCAGGTTGAAATCCGTGCCATCATCGACGAGATGCAGGGCGAAATTGGCGAGCTTCGCCAGGAAGCCCGTGCGCTGCAGCAGCAGATGCAGGGCGAGATCAAATCAGACTTTGACGAAACCGCCATTCGCGAACAGGCTGAAGAGCTGGGCGATGTGACCGGCGAGATCGCGGCTCTGTCTACCCTGATGCAGGCGAAGGTCGACAGCATCTTCACCCAGGAGCAGCGCGACGAGCTGGATAAGCGTATGCAGCAGATGCAACAGCAAATGCAGCAGCGTCGTCAGATGCAACAACAGATGCAGCAGGGCCAAGGTCAGGGCATGCAGTAATCCTGCTTTCCCTCTGACTTTGTTGGAGAAGGGCCGCATCCTTGGGTGTGGCCCTTTTTTTGTGTCCGTAGCCTGCGAGTTCTGGTGGGGCTCGGCGGGTGTGGGCCTTTGCCAGAACCGCTACGAGCACATCCATGTGCGCTTGACGTCGGCCATCCTTGGCCGCCGACATTCTGGCAAAGGCCCACACCCGCCAAGCTTCAGAAATCGGAGCTATAGGAAGTCACCTTGGATTCGAATCTCAGCGTGCCTTTTGACGGTTTGCGATTACTGAACTGTTTGAAGAACAGGGGTGTTGCCCCCTCCCAAAAATGGCTGTGGCCAAGGATGGCCACAGCCAAGCGCACATGGATGTGCTCGTAGCGTTTTTTGGGAGGGGGCAACACCCCTGTTCCTCCTCTGAAACCGGAAGGCTAGGAGCCCAAGACTGAAGCCCCGCCAGAGCCAAAGGGTTTAACCAGAACAATGAGCCGGGGAAGCAGGGTAAGCGCCCCCACCAGAGCCATGAACATGGCGAACCCGGTGAACAACCCGAAGTAGATGGTCGGGATGAAGTTGGAGAGCACCAGTATCGAGAACCCGGAGATGATGGTCAGCGAGGTGAAGAACATGGCCTGGCCGATGCTCCGGTGGCAGCGGTGCATGGTGGCGATGTAGTCGCCGTCTTTCTGGAACTCGGTTTTGAACCGGTGAATGTAGTGGATAGTGTCATCCACGGCGATGCCAACAGTGATTGCGGCCACGGTGATGGTCATCATATCCAGGGGAATGCCCAGCCAGCCCATCAGGCCGAGCACGGAGCCGGCGGCGATGAGGTTGGGGGCAATGCCGATGAGTGCCAGCTTGAGCGAGCGGAACAGGATCAGGAACATCACCATGATGGCGGCGAAGACCACGCCGATGGTCTTGATCTGGGAATCGAACAGGCTTTGCAGCATGTTGTTGTACATCACCGTCATGCCGGCAAAGAGTATCTGATCCTCGGAGTAGCCCAGTTTCGTCGTCAGGTGTCCACGGATGCGGTTCAACAGCTCCTGTCGTCGCAGTTCCGGCATGGTCTCCAGTATCCGGATGCTGAAGCGGGCCTGGTCGTGTTCCTCGGAGATGTAAGGCGTCAGCAGGGTATCCTGCAGGTCGTCCGGAACGGCAGCAGGTACAAATGCCAGTTCCAGGGCGTCCAGAGGCTCGCCCTGGTTGATTTGTGCGAGGATATCCAGCGTGGTGTTGATTGAGAGCACCTTGCCGGTTTCCGGTAATCCGTCCAGGTACTGGTGAACGGCTTCCAGTTCTTCCATTTTCTGGTAGGTGTACCAGGTATCGCGGTATTCCTCTCCGGCACCGCAGTCTTCCACGAACGGGTCGCAGTCACTGGCAAACGGGTCGCCGCCGCTCGCGCCTTCCGGTGGTGGATCGTCGGTGATCACTACGTCCAGAGGCGTCGTTCCGCCCAGGCGATTGTCGATGGTGATCATGCCCTGATGGATTTCGGTGGACGATTTGAAATAGTCGATAAAGCTGTTTTCCACCGTCAGCTTGCTCAGGCCGACCACGCAGAGCATCGCAATCAGGCCGGAGCCGACCAATACCGTCTTGCCGAAGTGTTCCGTGAACCGCGCAAAGGCATCGGTGAAGGGCACCCTGTCAGAGGTAACCCGGCTGTCCAGTGGTGGTGGCAACAGGGTGAGCAGGGCCGGGAAAACAATAAAGGTGATGAGAAAAGCTACGGTCAGGCCCAGGGTCATCATCCAGCCGAAATCGATGACCGGGCGAATGCCGCTGAAGGTAAGGGACCCGAAGGCGACAATGGTAGTGATGGCCATGTAGAAGCAGGGCTTGATCATCGCCATTACGGTGTTACGCAGGGTGTCTCTGGCGCTTGCCTCGGGCTCGTCGTGCTGGAATTCCCGGTAGCGCACGATCAGGTGGATGGTGAGCGACAGGGTCATGATCAGCAGCAGGGAAATGAAGTTGGAGGAGATGACCGTCACCGGCCACTGGGCCCAGCCCAGAAAGCCGACCATCAGCCAGACGGTAAAGCTGCAGCACAACAGTGGCACCAGAACCCAGCGCCACTGCCGGAAAATGATGGCCAAAGTGAGCAGCAGAAACGCCAGGACGCCAAGCCCGAAGGTCGACAGGTCGTTTTCGATGAAGCGGATCATGTCCGCCACAATCATCGGCACCCCGCCCAGGTGGATGTCTGCGCCGTCGCGGTAGTTGTCGAGAATGGAGCGAACCGTGCGGATGGTGGCATCGCGCTCGACGCCGAGGGTTTCTGTAAAGTCGATGAAATCCTGTTTTACCCGTTCCAGTTCGGCCAACTCGGCCTCGGAGGCTTTGCCGGCGCCGGCCTTGTCTCTGAGATCGTTTCGTTTGTTCAGTAGCTCAAAATATCGATCCGGCGTGGGCAGGTTGACCTGTATCGCGGTTGTACGTCCGTCTTCACTGATCAGCAGGTTCGGGTAGAGCGGATTGTCCAGAAGCGCCTGGCGAGCGGTGTCCGGCGCTACATCGTGCTGGTCAAGGGTCTTGATCTCGCTGTCCACGGTATCCAGCGTCAGATCCGGGCTGTGGAGCAGGGGTACGTTCAGGATGCTGTTGGTGGAGCCTACGGCTTCCAGGCCTTGCAGTTCATCCCGCAACGCGCCCAGTCTGGCCAGCCCATCTTCGGAGAACAGTTCACCTTCGGGGGTATAGGTGACGATCAGGAAATCGTCCGAGGTGGTGAAGCGGCGGTTTACCTGGCGGTATTGTTCGAGGGATCGGTCGTTTTCCAGTACCAGGGACTCGGCGGAAGCATCCAGGCGGAATTCGCCGAATTTGATAGCGGCGAGGGCCAGAAGGAGGCCAAAAGCTGCAAGGATAATAACGGGATGCGGAAAAATCAGGCGGTCATACAGGGCGCGAAGACGATTCATGAACAACTACTCTGCCAGTTCAAACGAGTGCAGAGTGTGCCATAAACCTCAGTGAACCGTGACCTTTGACGAGGCTTCTTCCAGGGAATCGATCAGCTTTTTCAGGCGGCGGCTCATATCCGCGCTCTCGGCAAGCTGAGTTACCATGTTCTGGGTGGTTTCGCGAATGCCCTGAACGTTAGCCAGCACGTCGTCGGTGCCAGCGGTCTGGTCCGCCGAGACGTTGGCGATTTCCTGGTTGGTATGATCGATCCGGCTGACCACCTCGTTAATGGCTTCCAGGGCACGGCGGCCTTCCTCGGATTCCTCGACGCAGCGGGTGGCATCCTCGGAGCTGCCGGTCATCTGGTTCACGGCCGTGTTCATGGCATTGAGTAGGCGATCGATGGTGCCCTGAATCTGATCGGTGGAGTCCTGGACTCGCTGGGCCAGTTTACGGACCTCATCGGCAACCACGGCAAACCCACGGCCCTGTTCGCCAGCCCGGGCTGCCTCGATAGCCGCGTTCAGGGCCAGCAAATTGGTCTGTTCGGCAATGCCCCGGATTTCGGTGATGGCGTGGCTGATTTCATGGCTGTTTTCGGCCAGGGCTTCGACGCTGCTGGCGGAATTGCGCACCACATCGGCAAGCTTGCGGATGCTGTCGGCACTCTGGCCGACACGGGTGCTGCCGTCGCGGGCCGCATCGCTGGCTTCGTGGGACAGGGTCTTGGCAATTCCGGCCTGTTCAGCGATGCCGGTGAAGCTTTGCAGCATGGTTTCGATGACTTCCGCGGAGCGATCGGCGCCCTGTTGTTGGCGACCGAGGTCATCCCGGCGGGCCTCGGCGGCCGAGGTGAGTTCCTCGACTTCCTGGTGCAGCCGTTCAGTGGCTTCCTTCATGCTTCGGACCACGCCCACGGTGCGGTCCTGCATGGCATTGAACGCGCTGGCCATTTCGCCGATTTCGTCGGTGGAATCCACCACCGCCCGCTGGCTCAGATTGCCCGAGGCCTGCACATCGACCATGGTGTCTTTCAGGCGATTCACGTGGCGCTCGATAAACGAAATCAGCAGCTGGGAGCCGGCCATCTCGAGCACCATAAGTATTGCCACAACCAGCGCAAAGCCGGCCGCCGTCTCAGCGAAGACCTGGTCGAACGTCTTGCTGGTCTGCCCGGCAATGGTGTTCATGGCGTAGAGAACGAGCAAGCAGAGAACTGCAAAAACGACAATGTTCAGCAACCAGAATTTGTACTTCAGCCGGGCATTTCGCAGCAGTGTCAGCATGAATGTTCTCAGTCGATGGCCTTCACCGGAATCTGCATGGCATTGGAGGCTTGGGGAACCTCGGGCACGGCAAGACCCAGATTGTTTTTATCGAAGACTTTGTCAGCCCGGTAGCTGGAGCGGACCATGGGGCCGGATGGCACTTCCATGAAACCCTTCTCCAGGCCGATTTCCCGGTAACGGTTGAACTCTTCGGGGGTGACGTAGCGTTCCACGGGCAGGTGATTCGGAGTAGGGCGCAGGTACTGGCCCAGGGTCAGGATATCCACACCGATGGCGCGCAGGTCGTCCATGGTTTCCAGGATTTCCTCTTCAGTTTCGCCCAGGCCCAGCATCAGGCTGGTCTTTGTGAGCACATCCGGACGGTGTTTCTTGGCGTGCTCCAGCACCTGCAGGGTTTTTTCATAACCGGCCCGTGGATCACGGACCCGACTGGTCAGCCGTTTGACGGTTTCCACGTTCTGGGCGAAGACATCCAGCCCGGAATCCACAACCTTCTCGACGTCCGACATGACGGCATCAAAATCCGGCGTCAGTGCTTCAACGGCGACTTCGGGCGTGCGCTGTTTGATGGCCGACACACAGGCGGCATAGTGCGCAGCGCCGCCGTCGTCGAGGTCGTCACGGTCTACCGAGGTAAGCACAATATATCGAAGGCCCATGAGCTCTACGGACTTTGCGGTGTTCTCCGGCTCTTCATGATCCAGCCAGCCTTTCGGGTTGCCGGTGTCTACCGCGCAGAATTTGCAGGCCCGGGTACACACAGAACCCATCACCATGATGGTGGCAGTGCCGGCGGTCCAGCACTCACCGATGTTGGGGCAATGGGATTCCTGGCAAACGGTGCTCAACCGGTGCTCGCTGACGTTCTTGCGCACCGCCTCATAGCGCTCGCCGCCGGGCATGCGGGCCCGCAGCCATTTGGGCTTTCGCTCAGGCTTCTCCGCCGTGGTGGCTTCCTGCTTTGATGACCGCTTGACGCCGTCCTTGATGGCCGAGAAGCCATGTTCATTGCGGAATTTGGAACCACTGGTAATGCGGGTTTTTGCGCTGTCGCTCATTGCAACCGGACTCTCGATTCGGGCATGGGGAACCCTAAAGAGTAATGGGCTGGCGGGGGAGTTACAAGACAGATAGGGGCAATCACGGGGGTGCCGGGCACGACATTGGTCGTACCCGGTTGACCGTCATCAAGCCTGGGCTTTGTCCAGGGCCTGGGTAATGTCGGCAATGATGTCGTCGACATGCTCGATGCCGATAGACAGCCGCACTAGATCCTCGCTCACGCCGGCACTCTTCAGTTCCTCAGGGTTCAGCTGGCGGTGGGTGGTGGTGGCCGGATGACAGGCCAGGGATTTGGCGTCACCGATGTTCACCAGACGCAGGATCAGGTCCAGGGCATCAATGAATTTCGCGCCGGCTTCCCGGCCACCCTTGATGCCAAAGCTCAGGATGCCAGAGGCCTTCCCGCCACATATCTTGTCACAGATGGCCTTGTAGGGGCTGTTGGCCAGGGTCGCGTAGTTGACCCATTCAACAGATGGGTGCTCCTGCAGGAAGTTCGCGACTTTCTCTGCGTTCTCGCAATGACGTTCCATACGCAGCGCCAGGGTTTCCAGACCCTGCATGATCAGGAACGCATTGAACGGCGCCAGGGCGGCACCGGTGTTGCGCAGTGGCACCACACGGCAGCGACCGATGAAGGCGGCAGGGCCCAGCGCCTCGGTATAGACCACGCCGTGGTACGACGGATCCGGCTCATTCAGCATCGGGAACTTATCGGCACTGGCCTTCCAGTCGAACTTTCCGGAATCCACGACAACGCCTGCGACGGTGGTGCCGTGGCCACCGATGTACTTGGTGAGCGAGTGAATCACGATATCGGCACCGTGCTCAATCGGGCGGCACAGGAACGGCGTGGCAACCGTGTTGTCCACCATCAGCGGGATGCCGTGTTTGTGTGCAATTTCGGCCCAGCGCTGGATATCGACCACGTTGCCCGCCGGGTTGCCGATGGACTCGCAGAACAGGGCGCGGGTGTTTTCATCGATAGCCTTTTCCACGGCATCGAAATCATCATGGCGCACCATCTTGCACTCAATACCCTGGTTTGGCAGCGAGTGGGCAAACAAGTTGTAGGTGCCGCCGTAAAGCTGGCTGGTGCTGACGATGTTGTTGCCCACCTTGCAGATGGTCTGCAGGGCATAGGTGATGGCAGCCATGCCAGAGGCCACGGCCAGAGCGCCAACACCGCCTTCCAGTTCTGCCATCCGCTCTTCGAGAACCGCGTTGGTCGGGTTCATGATGCGGGTGTAGATGTTGCCCTGAACCTTCAGGTCGAACAGATCGGCACCGTGCTGGGTGTCATCGAAGGTGTAGGACGTGGTCTGGTAAATCGGCGTGGTAGCGGCCCGGGTAGTGGGATCGCTTTTGAAGCCTGCGTGCAGCGCGAGGGTTTCCGGTTTCATGTCAACGGTCCTTGCTGGTGTGTTGTTCTTTGTGGGTTTCAGCCCGTGAGTATGCCACAGAGTTTCTCGTTAGAGGATCGTTGCAATGGGTCGGAAAGCGAAACCATTCCGGGCGATACGTACCCAGCGCTAATCGTCCCGCTGTCTCCTTGCAGACCTGAGATAGTCACTGATGGATGGGTAGAAGAATATTCCCAGGCAGAGCCAGAAAACACTAATCGACAGGAGGGCCGCCTTCACGCTCGCGCCAGCGAACCCAAGGGCAATGGGAACCAGAATAACGGCCAGGAACACCGTGAGGGCATGGCGGGATTTCATAATGCGATACAACCTTAAAACGCATTCGGGCGGAGCCTCTATCCTATCCGACTCCCGCCTCCGGAATTGTCAAAGTTTGTTTAAGTGACGTTGGATTTCTTGGCGTCCGTGTCAGGAAATATAGAGTCGTAACACCAGGTGAATACGAACGCATACACCAGATAGAACACCACGAACGCCACATCTACGATCAGCGCTTCCAACAGGCCAATGCCCATCCACCAGGCAATGATCGGCAGGAAAATCAGCATCAGGCCCAGCTCGAAACTGACGGCGTGGAGGAAGCGCATACGCAGGGATTTACGGGTTGATCCGGTGAAGTGTTTGAGTCCGTGATCGAACCCCAGGTTGAACAGGTAATTCCAGATAGTCGCGATGGTGGCGCCAACCACACCAAGGACTCCGGTTCTTCCCATATCGAAGCCGAACGTCACCGCAGCGAGGGGAACGGAAAGCAGGAGGCCGATCAGCTCGAAAGAGATGGCCTGGCGAACTCTGTCTTTGGTTGATCTCATAGCAGACGTTGTACGAAGGCGGGTCGTCCCGCGTTCACTGCCCGGGAAGGGTGGGGTCGTCCCCAGAAACTGAAAAAGCCCGGCGTTTTCACGTCGGGCTTTTCAGAATACTGGTAGCAAGGGGCGGAGTCGAACCGCCGACCCCAGCATTATGAGTGCTGTGCTCTAACCAACTGAGCTACCTTGCCATTTCGCTTTGGGCATCGCCCCGAACGAGGCGCGTATTTTCAGTATTTGGGCCCTTTGTGTCAAGGCTTGGGGTCCAGATTTTTCCTGAAAAACTACACGTTGAAGCGGAAGTGGATTACGTCGCCGTCTTTCACGATGTATTCCTTGCCTTCCAGGCGCCATTTTCCGGCATCCTTGGCCCCGGCTTCGCCGTTGTATTGTACGAAATCGTCGTAGCTCACCACTTCTGCCCGGATAAAGCCGCGCTCGAAGTCGGTGTGGATCACGCCAGCGGCCTGGGGTGCCGTAGCGCCCACTTTTACCGTCCATGCGCGGACTTCCTTTACCCCGGCGGTAAAGTAGGTCTGCAGGCCCAGCAGGCCGTAGCCGCCGCGAATAACCCTGTCGAGGCCTGGCTCTTCCATGCCCATTTCTTCCAGGAACATGGATTTTTCATCGTCTTCCAGTTCGGAGATTTCGGCCTCTATCTTGTTGCAGATAGGCACAACCACGGCATTTTCCGACTCGGCGATCTTGCGCACCGTGTCCAGATGCGGGTTGTTCTCGAACCCGTCCTCGCTGACGTTGGCGATGTACATGGTGGGCTTGACGGTGAGCAGGCAGAGCTCACGGATCAGGGCCATCTGGTCCTTGTCCAGATTCATGCTGCGCACTGGTTTGCCTTCGTTCAGTACCGGCAGTAGCTTCTCGAACATCTCGAGCTGGGCTTTGGCCTCTTTGTCGCCGCTTTTTGCGACTCGCTGAACCCTTTTGATGGCTTTCTCAACGGTTTCCAGATCAGCCAGAGCCAGTTCGGTGTTGATGATTTCTACGTCCGAAGCCGGGTCAATCTTGTTGGCAACGTGAATGACGTTGTCGTCCTCAAAGCAGCGCACCACATGGGCAATGGCATCGGTCTGGCGGATATTGGCCAGGAACTGGTTGCCCAGGCCCTCGCCTTTCGAGGCGCCCTCTACAAGGCCGGCGATATCCACGAACTCCATGGTGGTTGCCACCACCTTTTCCGGCTTAACGATCTCGGCGAGCTTGTTCAGGCGAGGGTCCGGCATGGCGACAACACCGGCGTTGGGCTCGATGGTGCAGAACGGGAAGTTTTCCGCGCCAATGCCGGATTTGGTCAATGCGTTGAACAGGGTAGATTTGCCGACGTTGGGAAGGCCGACGATGCCGCAGTTAAATCCCATGGAATGCCTCTGCTGGTGCTGAAAAAAATTTGGTCGGATTATACCGGTTTGAAACTGTGCAGGCGATTCATGGCGGCGGGGAGTTTGCCGCTGGCTGCGTCCGGTAATACCCGCATGATTTCGTCGATCACTGCGTTCAGTTCCTCGGTTTCCTGTTTGCCAAGGCGGCCGAGAACGTAGCCGGTTACCCTGCGGCTGTCGCCGGGGTGCCCGATGCCGATGCGCAGTCTCTGGAAATCGTTGGTGCCCAGGTGGGAGACGGTGTCTCGCAGACCGTTGTGTCCGCCGTGGCCGCCGCCTTTCTTGAGCTTGGCGGTACCCGGGGGCAGATCGAGCTCGTCGTGGGCTACCAGAATTTGTTGGGGCTGAATCTTGAAGAAGTCTGCCAGCGCCTTGATGGCCAGGCCGCTGCGATTCATGAAGGTAGTCGGATTCAGGAGGTGCAGGTCCAGGCCCTGCCATTGAATGCGGGCATAGAGCCCGTGGTATTTCTTGTCGGGGCGGAGCGTCTGGCCCGCAGAGCGGGCCAGAGCTTCGACGAAGAGGGCACCGGCGTTATGGCGGGTATTCTCGTAGTCAGCCCCGGGGTTTCCCAGGCCAACCACCATGACAATATCCTGCGCCATTTGCCGCTGCCCTCCTCAGAACAGGAGTGATTACTCCTTGTCTTCGCCGCCTTCTTCGCTTTCTTCGCCGTCTTCGGCTTCATCATCAGCCTTGGCGCCGCGCGGCTTGTGGATAGCCACAACCGGCAGGTCGTGATCTTCACCCTGGAGCAGGGCGGCAATCTTGACGTCTTTCGGCAGATTCAGGTCGCTCAGGTGAACTACCTGGTCCATCTCGACAGTGGTCATATCCACTTCGATGAACTCGGGCAGGTTCTGCGGCAGACAGATCACTTCAACTTCGTTGATCTGGTGGTTCGCTACGCCGCCCTGGAGCTTGATAGCCGGTGCGGTGTCTTCGTTGATGAAGTGCAGCGGTACGTTGACGTGGATCTCGTGGTCCTTGTCAACGCGCAGGAAGTCAGCGTGGGTCAGGATCGGCTTGTACGGGTGACGCTGCAGATCCTTCAGGATGACGCTTTCTTTCTTGCCGTTCAGTTCAACGGTCAGAACGTGAGAGAAGAACGCTTCGTTTTCCAGAGCTTTTTTCAGCTCGTTGTGCCAGATGGCAATCGCAGTAGCGTCTTTTCCGCCACCATAGATGATGGCCGGAATTTTACGCTCCTCACGACGCAGGCGGCGGCTCGCACCTCTCCCCTGATCGTCGCGAGGAAATGCTTCGATAACAAATTCCTGAGACATGGTATTAACCTCAATCGTCACCTGAACTGCCCGCGACCAGGCGTTGGATCAGGTGATGTTTCTGAAAAGCCGGATTTTTCCGGCTGACTAAAAGAGTCGGGAGCCTGTGTAGGCTCCCGACCCGGTAACTGCTTGTAATGCCTTGATATTACGACCTTGAGATCACTCAGGCATTCTCGAACATGGCGCTGATGGACTCTTCGTTGCTTACGCGGCGAATAGACTCCGCAAGCAGCCCGGCCATTCCGAGGACGCGGATTCTATCACAATTATGCGCTTTGTCACCCAGCGGGATGGTATCGCAGACCACAAGTTCGTCCAGCTGTGAGGCATTGATGTTATCAATGGCCGGGCCTGAGAGAACCGGGTGGGTGATGTACGCAACTACGCGGGCCGCGCCATGCTCTTTCAGGGCATTGGCCGCTTTGCACAGCGTGCCGGCGGTATCGATGATGTCGTCGACCAGGATACAGGTCTTGTCTTTGACGTCACCGATGATGTGCATCACCTGGGACACGTTCGCTTTCGGGCGACGCTTGTCGATGATAGCGAGATCGGCGTCGTCCAGCCGCTTGGCCACGGCACGGGCGCGAACCACGCCGCCAACATCCGGAGATACTACGACAAAGTTCTCGAAGCGCTGCTTGAAGATGTCTTCGAGCATGACCGGTGTGGCGTAGATGTTGTCCACCGGAATATCGAAGAAGCCCTGGATCTGGTCGGCGTGCAGGTCAACGGTCAGAACCCGGTCGACGCCGATGCTGGAAATCATGTCTGCGACCACCTTGGCGCTGATGGCAACGCGGGTAGAGCGTACCCGGCGATCCTGGCGCGCGTATCCATAATAGGGGATAACGGCGGTGACTCGTGTAGCGGAAGCACGGCGAAGTGCGTCGGCCATCACGATCAGTTCCATCAGGTTATCGTTGGTGGGGTAGCAGGTCGGCTGGATGATGAACACATCATGGCCGCGGACATTCTCATTGATCTCGACGGTGGTTTCCCCGTCGCTGAAACGGCCTACAGTGGCCTGACCCATGGGAATGTGGAGTTTGCGGGCAATCGCTTGAGCCAGTTCAGGGTTGGCGTTGCCAGCGAAGATCATCAGTTTGGACACGACGGCATCCTTCTCAGTATCGGCGTTTGATTCAGAAGAAGCGGGAGAAAGGTGGCTGGGGTGGCAGGATTCGAACCTGCGCATGACGGGATCAAAACCCGTTGCCTTACCACTTGGCGACACCCCAGTATCGTGCTTTTTTGGCATCATTTCAGCTCTGTTAGCTTTTTGTGTAGAGGTGAACTGTTCACCCCTTGAGCTACGAACCCCGTGACGCCGGAGGGTTTGCTTTCCCAGATGATCCGGGCTGCGGATTCTGTCGGGAAACGTCCAAATATGCAAGCCCCGGTTCCGGTTAATCTTGCAGGTCCGAATTGTGAAAGCCATTCCAGGCTCTGGTTAACTTCAGGATACAGTTTTCGAACTACATCCTCACAGTCGTTTCGGTACCTCGAGGCGTCTCCCTCAAAAGCGGGCGCTATTTTGATTCTCGGGGTGTTCCTTGTCAACCCTTGCTCGGAAAAAATCTTGCCAGTGTTGATGTTGCAGCCAGGCTTGAGAACAACGAACCAGTCCTCCGGCGGATAAGCGTTGGTCAGTGTTTCACCAATCCCCTCGCCGAAGGCAGTATGGCCCCGGACAAACACCGGAACATCGGCGCCCAGGCCGAGGCCGATTCCGGCAAGCTCATCGGTGCTCAAATCGAGCTGCCAGAGATGATTCAGGCCCAGCAGAGTGGTTGCAGCATTGGAGCTGCCGCCGCCCAGGCCGCCGCCCATGGGCAGCCGTTTGGTGATGCCGATAGTGATCCCGGGCAAATCGCCGCCAACCCTCTCAACGAGTGCTCTGGCCGCGCGAATGATGAGGTTGTCCTCGTCGTCGACACCGGGAACAGGCTCCGTGAGCCTCACGCCCGGCTCGCCGGGTGTCAGGGAGAAGCTCAGCTCATCGCCGTAGTCCAGAAACTGGAACAGGGTCTGAAGCTCGTGGTAGCCGTCGTCCCGGCGCCCGACAATGTGCAGAAACAGGTTCAGCTTGGCCGGTGAGGGCAGTGTCAGGTCAGGTGTCACTCGGGCTGCTCCTGCCAGTCACTGACTACCAGGCGAACCCGCTTGTCCTCCTTGAGGGCGGTAATTCGGGCAGGCAGTGCAGGGTAAGCGGAGAGGAAGGTTTGCCAACGGTCGTAGCGGATCTCCCAGCCGTTCTGGCGGATCATGGCCAGGGTGCCCTGATCATCAAACAGCAGGCGATAGCCGCTGGCGGGTGATGGCAGGCCCCGAATCCACCAGGTCAAATTCTCCAGCGGCAACTGCCAGCCCGTGGCCGCCTCGACCAGACCTTCCGGTTCGCCCGAGCGGTAGGTTTCGCCGTTCGGCAGGGTCAACTCGATAAACCCGGGTACCCCTTTGAGTGTTGTGCTGCCCATGCCGAGGAAAGATGAGGAAAGGGCAAGATCGTAGGCTTCGCCATCCTGGATCCAGTGATTGATGATGGCGGTTCCGCTGTCTGATGGCTGGCGCACCGCCAGCTTCCCGGACAGCTTCCAGTGGTCGAATTTGCCAAGACTGGCTGCGCGAGTGGTCCAGTTAGCCGGAGGCTGGTCTGTCATGCCCGCCGGCAATGGGTCGATCTGAATCGTGGTGCAGGCGCCGAGCGTGGCAAGCATGGTCAGTGCTGCCAGAATTCGCGCCAGTCTCATTCGGTGTCACCACCATTGGTCAGCCGATCAATGGTTTCTCTGAGCACTTCGTGATCGCTGTCCTGTTCGAGGCCTTCCTGCCAGATGATTCGGGCCTGTTCTTCGGCTCCGTTCATCCATAACGCCTCACCATAGTGAGCGGCAACTTCCGGATCCGGGAAGGCGGCCCAGGCACGAGAAAGGTAGTCGAGCGCCGGCTCGAGCTGGCCTTCGAGGAACAGGACCCAGCCCATGCTATCGAGGATGGCCGGATTGTCGGGGTCCAGCCGCAGTGCTTTCTCGATATAGCCGCGGGCTTCTCTCAGTCTGTCTGTCCGGGTGGTCAGGATGTAGCCCAGGGCATTCAGGGCAACGGCGTTTTCCGGTTCCTGTTCGATAATCTGCTTCAGATCGGCTTCGGCTTCGGCAGGCTGTCCGATGCCATCGTAGAGCATGGCCCGGGCGTAGCGGATCTCGATATTGTCCGGATGTTCTTCCAGGGCTTCCTTGGCGGTGCTCAGAGCCTGCTGTTGCTGTTCCTGATCCAGTAGCAGGTTTACTTCCAGTAACCAGAAGTTCTCTGCCTGCCGGGGGTTGGCTTCGCGCAGCCTGCGGATGCGGTCAATGGCGTCCTCAAGCTGTCCGTTATCAGCCAGCAGGGAGCTGGCGCGGGCCAGGGCCGGAAAGTAATAATTGCCCTGTTCGACGCTCTGGTAATAGCCAATGGCCTGGTCGGTATTGCCTGCCTGGTCCTCAATGCGGCCCAGGTAGTAGTTGGCTTCGCTGGTATGGTGGCCTTGTTCGGCCAGCTGTGTCAGCTCTTGCCGTGCCAGGTCGGTCTGCCCATTCTCAAGAGCGACCAGTGCATGAGAGAGTCTCAGGCCCGGAGTGTCCGGGTAACGCTCAACGAGGCGGTTGAATTCATCCTGGGCAGCCTGTAATTCGCCTTCATTTATAAGCATGCGGCCGTAAAGTGTGCCCATCTGTCGGTTGCCCGGAAAGCGGCGGGTGTTGGTCAGCAGGTAATCCAGGGCGCTGCTTTTCTGACCGGTCTGGTAGAGCAGGTCGCCCCTGAGAATGATAGCCGGTTGGAAGTTCCCGTTTTCCTGCAGGAGTGGTTCGAGTCTGTCCAGGGCTTGCTGTGGCTGCCCGGTTACTTTTAACAGGAGCGCGATGCTGTATTCCAGTTCCGGGGTTTCGGGGTGGCGGTCCGACATTTCATTATAGAGGGCGAGCAGTTCCTGCTGTTGCTCTGGCGGCAGATTGGCAGCCATAGCGGCAAGGCTGTCGAAGTCCGCATCGCCGCCCTGATCCATGATCCGTTCCATGTGATGGATGGCGGTCTGGAGGTCGTTGCCCTTTACGGCCTGGATCGCAGAGATTCTGTGGGCCTGGAGGTTATCCGGGTCGATTTCCAGCCACAGCTCGGCGAGCTGTTTCTGGGCGTTATCGCCGTTCAGGGACTGGGCAATTCGCATGGCCCTCTCAATCACTACCTGGTCACGGGACTGCTTGGCAGCCTTCAGGTAGTTAACCAGGGTGATGTCGTAGCGTCCGCGCTGGGCCGCGATCTCGGCAGACAGCAGCAAATAGAGGGTTTCGGGCTCGAAATCGGCGTATTCAACCGGTGGCTTTGGCTCCGTCTTGCTCTCAGTGGCGGCTGTTTCGCCAGGAGCAGGCGCTTCCTCAGTGCCGGTGAGGCTGGCACATCCTGCCAGTGTGAGGCCAAGCAGGCAGGTAACCAGAAACGGTACGGACTTGTGCATGCAACTTCCCATGGTCTGTCGAAAACGCATCAAAAATAACCACGCTCCAGCCCCTTTTTTGAGGTGGATCGGGTCGCGGCCTCAGCCGAATCCCTATAATGGCATAAGCATCTGATCTTGCCCAACCTGTCCGCACTTGCCGAAGCTGCGGTGGTTTTGGGTGGCAGCTCAGGCCGCTGGCCGTTAAAATGTCCAGTAATTGCGCGTATCTGCACCGCTCATCGGCAAAAGGTTGTACAACCACGAAATGGCACTGGTAACGCTGGGAATCAATCACCGCACGGCCCCCGTAGAACTACGGGAGCGAGTGGCGTTTACGCCCGAGCGTATGGCGGAGGCGTTTGCCGAGCTGCGTGCGACGTCGGGCGCCACCGAGGCTGCGATACTTTCGACCTGCAACCGGACCGAGCTTTACCTGGCCGGCGATGACGACTGCGCACCCATGGTGCTTCGCTGGATGGCCGGCTTCCATGATATGGACGCCGCGGAACTGGAAGAGGCGCTGTACGTGCACCGCGACGGTGATGCCGTGAGGCACATGATGCGAGTGGCCGCGGGCCTGGACTCCATGGTGTTGGGCGAACCGCAGATCCTCGGGCAGTTGAAGGATGCCTATTCCCTGGCCAGGGAACACGGCGCCAGTGGCTCGTTCCTGTCCCGATTGTTCGAGCACACCTTTTCGGTCGCCAAGCGCGTGCGGACCCAGACCGCCATCGGTGAGAATCCCGTCTCTGTTGCCTACGCAGCGGTGAGCATGGCGCATCATATCTTTGCCGACATGTCCCGCAACAAGGCCTTGTTGATCGGTGCCGGCAAAACCATTGAACTGGTGGCCCGGCACCTTGCGGATGCCGGCGTGAAGGATTTTCTGGTGGCCAACCGTACTCTTGAGCGGGCACAGGCACTGGCAGAATCTCGCGGTGGCAAGGGCATTGTGCTGTCCGAGATCCCGGAACACCTGGCCGATGTCGACATTATTATTTCGTCCACGGCAAGCCCATTGCCGATCCTTGGTAAAGGCGCCGTTGAGCGTGCCCTGAAGAAACGCAAACACCGTCCCTATTTCATGGTGGACATTGCCGTGCCCCGGGATATCGAGCCGGAGGTGGCCTCGCTGGACGACGTCTATCTCTACACGGTGGACGACCTGCGCCAGGTTATCGAGGAAAATATCCGCTCTCGTGAGGGTGCGGCCAGGGAGGCCGAGAATCTGGTGGCGTCCGGGGTTCAGGATTTTCTGAACCAGCTAAGGGCCTTGGATGCGGTGTCTACGCTCAAGCAGTTCCGGCAGCGCGCCGAAGTGCTGCGCGATGCGGAGACCGAAAAAGCCCTGCGCGCCCTGCGCAATGGCACAGATCCTGAAACCGTGCTGCGCAGTATGGCACGCGGCCTCACCAACAAACTCCTGCACGAGCCCTCCGTGCAGGTTCGCAAGGCCACCACAGAAGGTCGCACCGAGGTGACAGAGTGGCTGCGTGAGTTGCACCAGCTGGATGCACTGGACGCGGACACGACGACAACCCCGGAAAAACTATGAAGCCAACGATCCAATCCCGCCTCGAGCAGCTCTCCGACCGCTTCGAGGAAGTCAGCGCATTGCTCAGTGATTCCTCCATTATCTCCCAGCAGGACAAGTTCCGGGATCTTTCCCGGGAGTTCGCCGAGATTGAGCCCATTGTTCACTGCTTCCAGGCCTGGCAGCACTCCCTGGATGACATCGAGGCTGCGCGCGAGCTGGCGAAAGATGGCGACGCCGATATGCGGGAGATGGCCGAGGAAGAACTGCAACTTGCCGAGCAGAAGAGCGAGGAACTCGATGAAGAGCTCCAGCGCCTGATGCTGCCGAAAGACCCGAACGACGGCAAGAACGTATTCCTCGAGATTCGCGCCGGCACCGGTGGCGACGAAGCCGCTATCTTCGCCGGCGACCTGTTCCGGATGTATCTGCGCTATGCCGAGCGCCGGCGATGGCAAGTGGAGGTTCTGAGCGAGAGCGAGGGCGAGCACGGTGGTTTCAAGGAGTTGATTGCGCGCGTGGCTGGTGACGGCGTTTACGGTGCCCTGAAGTTTGAGTCGGGAGCCCATCGGGTGCAGCGCGTTCCGGAAACCGAGTCCCAGGGCCGGATCCATACGTCGGCCTGCACCGTGGCGGTAATGCCCGAGGCCGATGAAGCCGAAGCTATCGAGCTCAACAAGGCGGATCTGCGGGTGGACACTTTTCGTGCGTCCGGTGCTGGTGGTCAGCACGTCAATAAGACTGATTCGGCGATCCGGATAACGCATTTGCCAACGGGCATCGTGGTCGAATGCCAGGAAGAGCGTTCCCAGCACAAGAACCGAGCCAAGGCGTTGAGCCTGCTGGCTTCGCGGCTTCAGAATGCCGAGACCGAGCGGCAGCAGAAGTCCATGGCCGAGACTCGCAAGAGCCTGGTGGGCAGTGGCGACCGTTCCGAGCGCATCCGCACGTACAACTTTCCCCAGGGGCGGGTGACGGATCATCGGATCAACCTCACCCTCTATAAGCTCGACGAAGTGATCGCCGGTGATCTGGGCGCCGTCGTCGTGCCGTTGCAGCAGGAACACCAGGCCGAGCTGCTCGCCTCTCTTGCCGATGACCAGTAAACCCTCACTGACCTGTGAAGCCCTTTTGAAGAAGGCATCCACCCGGATTGATAGCGATTCGCCCAGGCTGGATGCCGAGCTGCTCCTGAGCCACATTACGGGGCTCAGCCGAACCAGTTTCCGGGCCTGGCCGGAACGTCAGGTTACCGACGCTCAGGCCGAGGCCTTTGAGGAGCTGGTGCAGGATCGGGTGGCCGGCAGGCCTGTGGCGCATTTGTTGGGGCAGCAGGAATTCTGGTCACTGCCGCTGAAAGTCAGTGCCTCCACCCTGATTCCAAGACCGGATACCGAATGCCTGGTGGAAGTTGCCCTGGCTTTGCCACTGCCGCCGCAAGCCAGAGTAATGGATTTGGGAACGGGTACGGGCGCCATTGCTCTGGCTCTCGCCAGTGAGCAAGGGGGTTGGCGAATGTCTGCCTGTGATGCCGTGCCTGAGGCCGTGGCGCTCGCCCGTGACAACGCCGTTGCGCTTGGCCTGAACCTTTCCGTGGTCCAGAGCTCCTGGTTTTCAGGGCTGGAGCCAGAGAGGTTTGATCTGATTGTCTCCAATCCACCCTATATCCCCGCTAGTGATCGCCACCTCAAAGAAGGGGACGTTCGATTCGAACCTGCCTCGGCCCTGGTGTCCGGCAGCGATGGCCTGGATGATCTGCGGCTGATTATCAGTCAGGCGCCGCAATGGCTGGTTGAAGGCGGCTGGCTTCTGGTTGAGCATGGTTTCGATCAGGCGGAGGCCGTGGCAGAGTTGTTTCACGCTCGCGGGTTTAACGCCGTAGAGACCCGGCGGGATTATGGCAACCGGGATCGGATGACACTTGGAAGATGGTATTCCGGTGCTTGACAGTGGAGATGCAAATGCTCAGTGACGACGAATTATTGCGCTACAGCCGGCAGATCCTGATGCCGCGGTTCGATATTTCCGGCCAGGAAAAACTGCAGTCGGCCAGGGTTCTGGTGATCGGTGCCGGCGGCCTTGGGTGTCCTGTAGCACTCTATCTTGGCGCCGCAGGTGTCGGAACCCTGATCCTGGTGGATGACGATAATATCGAACTGGCCAACCTTCAGCGCCAGATCGGTTTCGAAACCTCGCAGCTGGGTGAATCGAAAGCGGAAAGTCTTGCCGATCGGATTCGTCGGATCAACCCGCTGGTGTCCGTTACCGCCCTGAATCAGCGCCTCGAAGGTGAGGCCCTGGCGCGGACGGTCGCGGAGGCAACCCTGGTGGTGGATTGCACGGATAACTTCAACACCCGGTTTGCGCTGAACCGTGCCTGTGTGGCGTCGAGAGTTCCGCTGGTGTCCGGTGCGGCTATTCGGGGCGAGGGTCAGGTTTCGGTTTACGATAGTCGGCGCGAAGAAAGCCCCTGTTACCACTGTCTTTACCCAGAGCAGGGCAATGAGGATCTGACCTGTTCAGAGGCGGGGGTAATTGCGCCACTGGTAGGGATGATTGGGGCGACTCAGGCGATGGAAGCTATCAAGGTGGTTTCCGGAGTGGGGACGCCGCTGGTTGGGCGGTTGTTAATTCTCGATGCCTGGGAAATGCAGTGGCGGGAGATGAAGCTGGCTCGGGATCCTGATTGCCCGGTCTGTTCTGGTTAACTTCGGTGCCTGCGGGCTTGGGAGCGTTCGGGCTGCAGCGCCGGGGATGGCCTTCCCAAAACACGCTCCTTGCGGCACATCCCTGTGACGCTTGGGCTCCGCCATCCATGGCTCCGCACAGTTTTGGGAAGGCCATCCCCGGCGCTGCGTCAGAGCCTTGGAGTAGCCCGCCTCGTTGTTTACCTCAGTTTTTCAATTCCTGAAACTTTGCGATCGCTTCTTTCCTGCTTTCTTTAAGATCAACGATCTGCCTCGGATACCCCTTCGGAATAACACCACCTTTCGCACCCGGATCGTGAATCCGTTTGCTATCCAGTTTCGCTAGCTCCGGTACCCACTCACGGATGAAATCCCCATCGGGATCGAATCGCTCGCTCTGGGTAACCGGGTTGAAAACCCGGAAGTAGGGGGCGGCGTCGGTGCCGGTGGAGGCGCTCCATTGCCAGCCGCCGTTGTTGGAGGCCAGGAAGCCGTCGATCAGTTTTGACATGAAGTAGGCCTCACCCAGGCGCCAGTCGATGAACAGGTTTTTAGTGAGGTACATGGCGGTGATCATGCGCAGGCGGTTGTGCATCCAGCCGGTCTGGTTGAGTTGGCGCATGGCGGCGTCGACGATGGGAACGCCGGTTTTGCCGGTTTTCCAGGCTTCGAACCTGTCGCCCGGGGTGTTCCACTCCAGAGCTTCGGTTTCCGGTTTGAAAGCGCGGTGCATGCTGACCCGGGGGTAGTGGTACAGGATGTTGATGTAGAAATCCCGCCAGGCGATTTCGGTGATCCAGGTTCCCAGGCCTTCCTGGTTGCCGCCGGCGCCCTGCGCCTGTCGGCCGGCTATCAGGCATTGCCGGCCAGATAGAACACCGTTGGCGAGGTAAGGGGATATCTGGCTGGTGCCATCGATGGCGGGGAAGTCACGCTTTTCCTTGTACGCACCGCCGCGTTTTTCAAGGAAGCGCTCGAGCTGGTCTTGGGCGGCATCTTCACCGGTTGCAACGAGGGGCTCGGGGGCGTCTCGAAAGGCTCCGGGTATGGTGTCAATCTGTTCCGGGCTTACGGCGTTACCCCTGGCTTTGGGCGTTGGAAAAAGACCCGGATGGGTTTCTTCTATCCAGCTGCGCCAGCGTCTGGAAAACGGTGTGAACACGGAGTAGGGGTCATTCTGTTGGGTGAGGATCTCGCCTACTGGTGCAACTGTCTGGTCGCGGTATTTGCGAACGGCAATGCCGAGTTCATCGAAGAGGTGTTTCACCGCCTTGTCGCGTTTGCGCTCGTTGACGCCATACTCCTCGTTGAAGTGCAGCGCTGTCACCTTGTTCTCTTCACAGTGGCTCTGGAGTTTGCCAATACTGTCTTCGAAGCGCTTTGCGTGAATAAAGGACAACGGTATGCCCAGTTTGGCTAGCTCTTCGGCCAGGGCGTTGGCGTGGGCGACGACGAATTGCACCCGGGCCGGCGACCAATCGTGTTCCTGCCATTGGTCCGGGGTGAGAATAAAACAGGCTCGCACCTCTTCGCTGCTTTCGCAGGAGGCCGTAAGGGCCGGGTTGTCGGCAACCCGGAGATCGTTTCGGAACCAGACCAGTTGTGTCATCCGTAATCCATAGTTGTCTGAGGGATTGATGTAAGTGTAATTACAGCCCGGTGCTTCAATAAAATCACCAACTTGGATATTCGCCCGGGCTGGCTGATTGGATTATAGTTAGGACACTTTTACAGCAATTCAGCCGGGCGATCCTGAAGGAGTTTTGTGGCGGGAATGGAGAACAACAGCGAAGGTCGCCGTGACGGCGTTTGGGCCGAGCCTTATTCACTGGCTTCGGGCCAGACCCAGTATCATCAACTGGGTCATATTCGTTTGTGGGTCACTCTGCTGGATCAGGAATGGCAGATTCGTTCCGAAACGCTGGAACTGGAAACGGATCCGGCCAGTTGGACAGAGACCATCGGCCACACCCTGCCTTCGGCTTCTGTGCCGCTGCAGCGTTTCATCCGGGAAAACCAGTCGTCCACAGTCACGTTTCTGCCCGCGCTCGCCAACCTGCCCACTGTGATTCGGCCTTTCCAACCACTGACGATACCTGCCGGCGGCCGGTGCACGATCTATGTGGGAACCCTGGTCTGGATGAAGGTCTGTGTGGGGGACAAGAAGACCGTGCTGACGGAAATCCCACTGGCATCGCCTTCGATGACCTGGGTGGGCAGAAATACCATGGAGGGCGAGCTTTGTTATACCTCTCACAGTTTTGCCAGATTGGTGCTTGAGGCTGTGCCAAAGCGTCCGTGGCGAGCGGTTACGCCGGTGACCCTGATCAACCAACGGGAACAGCCCCTGCTGCTAGAGCGGTTCAGCCTGCCAACGCCGTTGCTGTCATTGCACCAGAACGATCGGGGCCAGCTCTGGACGCCGGGGGTAACGGTTGAAGTTGAGACCGACATGAATTCGGCGAGCCTGCATGTGGAACAGTCGTTGCTGGCGGCAGCTGGCAACTGCCGGCCTGTGGCGGATGCTCGTGAAAAAATGGCCCGCGGCCGGCTTGTTCGGGCGTTTGACCGGATGTTTGGCTGAAACGGATCTGACGGAGTCGACGCTTTGCTGGAAACAATACAAACAGGCGTAATGAAGTTCTTTACCGATATTGCCTGGGGGCAGTGGATCAGTTCCGCCTTTCTTGTGGTGCTGGGGCTATTTCTCGGGTCTCTGGCGGCCCGCAGTGTCGGCCGCTTCATGGCGCAGCGCACTTCACGCCATCATACCGTCATGGTTCGGCGGCTGGTGTTTTACGTCATCGTGGTGCTGTTTTTTGTGGCGGCCTTGCGGGAGGCCGGGTTCTCTCTGGATGTGGTGCTCGGCGCCGCCGGTATCCTCACCGTTGCCATCGGTTTTGCCTCTCAGACCTCGGCATCGAACATGATCAGCGGCCTTTTTCTGCTGGTGGAAAAACCTTTTGAAATCGGTGACTTCATTGAGGTAGACGCGACCATTGGGGAAGTCGTTGGCATTGATATGCTGAGCGTGAAGTTACGCACGCCGGACAACCTTTACGTGCGGATTCCCAATGAAACTCTGATCAAGACCCGGGTGGTCAACCGTTCCCGGTTTCCGATACGCCGGCTCGACCTGACGGTGGGGATTGCCTACGCTGAAGATGTAGAGCGCGTAGAGAGCCTGCTGCTGGATCTGGCAGAAAAGAATGCGGTGTGTCTCGAAGAGCCCAAGCCGTTTACGCTGGTAACAGCGTTTGGCCCGTCCTCTGTGGATTTGCAATTCTCGTACTGGGTGCCCAAGGAGAAAGTGCTCGAGGGGCGCAGCGGCATGATGGTCGCGATCAAGAAAACCCTGGATCGGGAAGGCATTGAAATTCCGTTCCCCCACACCAGCGTTTATGCGGGTAGCCATTCAGAGCCGTTCCGTGTTCAGCTATTGGGGCCGGAACAAATCACTGAAAAGGATCTCCCGGATGTCGACAAAGACAGCTGAAATTATCAAAACCATCCCCCCGACCCCCGCCGACAACAAGATGAGTCTCGGCTGGCGTGAATGGGTGGCGCTGCCGGACCTGGACATAAGCCGTATCAAGGCGAAAATCGATACCGGAGCCAGAACTTCCTGTCTCCACACGTTCCGTACGGAACCCTACACGGAAAACGGTGAACGGCGCGTGCGCTTCTGGGTTCATCCGGTGCAGAACGATCTTCACCAGGTGGTGGAGTGTGATGCCAGGGTGCTGGATGAGCGGAACGTGTCTGATTCCGGCGGTCACAAGGAAATGCGCCTGGTCATCGAGACCACGCTACTGATTGGCGGCCAGAAATGGCCCATTGAAATGACATTGACCAACCGAGATTCCATGCGGTTCCGGATGCTGCTGGGCCGTACCGCTATGTCAGGACGCTCAGTAATCTATCCCGAAGCTTCCTATCTTGCCGGTAAGCCGGCCCTAAGGACTGAAAAATGAAGATTGCGATATTGTCGCGAAACCGTCACCTCTATTCGACCCGCCGTCTGGTGGAGGAGGGCATCAATCGGGGCCACGAAGTAAAGGTAATCGACTGCCTTCACTGCTCCATGAACATCACCTCCGCCAATCCGCAGATTCATTACCACGAAGAAGTGCTTGAAGATTTTGATGTGGTGGTCCCCCGAATCGGTGCGTCGGTCACCTTCTACGGTACGGCGGTATTGCGTCAGTTCGAGATGATGGGGGTGTTCCCCGTCAATGAATCCGTTGCGATTACCCGCTCCAGGGACAAGTTACGCTCCCTGCAGTTGCTGGCCCGAAAAGGCGTCGGGATGCCTGTGACCGGTTTTGCCAACAAGCCGGACAATGTGCCGGAATTGTTGCAAATGGTGGGCGGCGCACCGGTGGTGATCAAGCTGCTTCAGGGCACCCAGGGTATTGGTGTGGTGCTGGCGGAAACCCGCAAGGCTGCGGAGAGCGTGATCGAGGCCTTTATGGGTCTGAAAGCCGACATTCTGGTGCAGGAATTTATCAAGGAAGCCGGCGGCGCCGACATCCGTTGTTTCGTGATTGGCGACAAGGTGATTGCCGCCATGAAACGTCAGGGTGCCGAAGGCGAGTTTCGGTCCAACCTCCATCGGGGAGGCAGTGCCTCTCTGGTGCGGATAACTCCTGAAGAGCGGCGTACTGCCATTACTGCCGCCAAGTCCATGGGGCTGAACGTAGCCGGCGTCGATCTGTTGCGCTCCAGCCGTGGGCCACTGGTGATGGAGGTGAATTCATCCCCGGGTCTTGAGGGCATTGAGAATGCTACGGGCAAAAATGTTGCGGGCATGATCATCAACTGGACCGAGAAAAATCAGAAGCCCTGGAAAACCCGGACCAAGGGGAGAGGCTAGAGCATGGCCCGCGCTCCTTTTGAAATTGCCGGCACTCAGGTAAAGGCCGGCACCAGGCAAACCGTGGAGGTTCCGGTTGCCAAGCTCTACACCCACACTCCGTTGCATATTCCCGTTGAGGTTGTGCACGGCCGCAGAAATGGCCCGGTATTAATGGTGTGTGGTGCCATTCATGGCGACGAGATCAACGGCGTTGAGATCGTGCGTCGGGTGCTCACCAATTCGGCCCTGAGGCACCTTCGGGGTACGTTGGTTGCGGTGCCGATCGTCAATATTTTCGGGTTCGTGCAGCGCACCCGATACCTGCCGGACCGGCGGGATCTGAACCGCTGTTTCCCCGGCAGTGAAAGCGGCTCCCTGGGCGGGCGCATTGCCTACCTGCTGCGCACGCAGATCATGGAGCGGGTGACTCACATCATTGATTTGCACACCGGGGCGATTCATCGATTCAACCTCCCGCAAATCCGTGCGGAGCTGAAAAACCCGGAAACCGTGCGTATGGCCGAGGCCTTTGGTGCTCCGATCATAATCAATGCGGGGCTTCGAGAAGGAAGCCTCCGGGCCTATGCAGATTCACAGGACATTCCGGTGATCACGTTCGAGGGCGGAGAGGCTCTGCGCTTCGATGACGTGGTGATTGGCAGTGGTGTGAAAGGGGTCATCCGGGTGATGCGCGAACTCGAAATGATCCCGGCGAAAAAAGGGCCCAAGGCACCCAGAAAACGGTCTGAAACCGCAGCCAACTCCCAATGGGTGCGGGCGGATATCGACGGGATCATGCGGCCTGTTGCCCGGCTGGGCCAGAAGGTTCGCAAAGGCCAGAGGCTGGCCATGGTGGCGGACCCCTTCGGCGAATCGGAAACCGCGGTGGTGTCACCCTGCTCGGGTATCGTTATCTGCGTGAACAACCTGCCGCTGGTGAACGAGGGCGAGGCAATCTACCACGTTGCCCGGTTTGACGAACTTAGCGAGGCGGAAAAAGCCATGGATTATTTCCGCAGCAGCTACGAGGGCGATGTCGGCGACGATGTGGTTCCCGTGCACCCCTGGGATGACCGGCAGAAATAATCGAGAGGGCTGTCATGATCTGGGATCAGTCGTTTATCGAGTTGGCGCCGCTGCCACGGGGTTTTCATCTGGTCACCAATGAAATCCTTGCCCAGGCGCCGGACCTGACCAACTGCGAAGTCGGTTTGCTGCACCTGTTCATCCAGCATACCTCCGCTTCCCTGGCGGTGAACGAGAACGCTGATCCGGATGTGCGGGGCGACCTGGAACGCCATTTCAACGTCATGGTGCCGGAGAATGCGCCGCACTATGAGCACGTTATGGAAGGGCCTGACGACATGCCGGCTCATATCAAAAGCATCCTGATCGGCCCCTCGCTGACCCTCCCGGTCAGCCATGGTCGCCTGGCGCTGGGAACCTGGCAGGGACTTTATCTCTGCGAGCACCGGGATCGAGCCGGTAGTCGTCGTATTGTGGCGACTCTTCAGGGCCGCTGGTAGCCAGAACCCGATACGCCCTACGTGTCGGGATTCACCCATCCGCTCTTTCCGATGGGTGGTTATCCACCCATTTTCCAGGGCCTGACCTTGCTCTGATTTTAGTAAGGCCCTGTTTTTCCGAATTAATCGAGATCTGGTCTGCTCCTTGCTGATTGGGTTACCCACCGGAGCTGTTAGAGCTTCGTTGAGCACCCAACAAACAAAATGAATCGGGAGCATTCCTTATGAAAACCCAAGCCGTAATGGCGGTGGCCTTTGCCTCCACCTTCGCAGTCGCAACCCCCGCAACAGCCCAGGATCGTTCGGACTGGCCGAGCAACTTCACCGTTGGTACCGCCAGTCAGGGTGGAACCTATTTTGCGTATGGTTCCGGCTGGGCCAACTATGTCGCTGAAAACCTGGGCGTTTCCGGTGGTGCAGAGATCACCGGCGGTCCGGTTCAGAACATGGCGCTGGTGCACACTGGTGACCTGAAGTTTGGCCTGACCACCATGGGCCCGGCTCGGGAATCCATGGACGGTAACAGCCCGCTTGCGCCGGGCATGAAGATGGACAACGTCTGCGCCATGTTCCCGATGTACGAAACACCGTTCTCGGTAACCGCGCTCTCCAGCTCTGGCATTACTTCCATCGCCGATATCCCTGATGGCGCCACTATCGGTTTTGGCCCGGCGGGCTCCACTTCTGACACCTACTTCCCGCGCATGATGGAAACCCTGGGTGTGGACTTCGAACGCCGCAACGGCAGCTGGTCTGATCTGGGCGGTCAACTTCAGGACGGCCTGATTGATGTGGTTGCCTTCGCCGCCGGTATTCCCATTCCTGCGGTCAGCCAGTTGGAAGTGCAAACCGACGTAAATATCATCGGCATGAACGATGCCGAGGCAGAGACCATTATCAACAACTTCCCGGTATCCGAGTTCATCATTCCGGCGTCCACCTACCAGTCGCTGGACGCTCCGTCCCGCGTGGTATCCATGTGGAACTTCGCGATGGTCAACTGTGATGTGTCTGAAAGCTTCGTGTATGAAATCACCAAGCTGACCATGGAGAACAACGACAAGATGGTCTCCATTCACAAGGCGGCCAGCAACTCGGTGCCCGAGAACTACACGAAGAACAACGTCCTGCCCTGGCACCCGGGCGCTGCGCGTTGGTTCAACGAGAATGGTTACCCGATCGAAGACGGCCAGATCAAGTAACGGTGCTCGAGCGGGAGGCTGCCCGGCAGTCTCCCGCAAAGTATGGCCAGCCGAGTTCTGGCCCCGATTTGCCTGCAAGCAGGGTGTGTCATGACTACCGAACAAGATTCCAAAGACCTTCCGGACATTGAAGTGGGCGAGGACCATGTACTCGCGCACAACGTGGACGATGAACCGGTCGAAGCCAACCGCCGGCTGTTTGAAGGCGGCCTGCTGAAATTTGTCGCCCTGCTGGCGATTGCCTATTCAGCCTTTCACCTGTACTCCCTGAACATAGCGCCACTGGAAACCTGGTCGTTCCGGATTGTGCACATTGCCGGTGCCCTGGTGCTGGGTTTCGTGCTGTTTGCCGGCGCCCGATTTGTGTTATCGGAAGAGGGCGGCGCCCGCCACCGTTGGACAACCTGGATCAGCGCCGTCGCCATGCTGCCGGCTCTCTATGTGTTTTATCAGACGTTTTCGTTCTGGCAGATGGTTCAGAACGGTGCCATGCGGATTCCGGTCGAACTGGAAGTGTGGCACTTTGGCTGGCCGCTGCTGGCGGCCACCGGTGTCGGCATTGTCATGAGCTGGTTTCATCAGCGCGAGCGAACGGTATTCAGCGTACCCGATCTGGTATTGATCGTCTGTTCGCTGGCGGTCGCGGCCTATTTCCTGGTGGTCTATAACACGTCCATGCGGATGTCGACCGGCACCTCCTTCGCGCCGTTAGGTATCTCGTTCGCAGCGATTGCCGGCACGGCCCTGATCATGGAACTTACCCGGCGTGTGGCGGGGATGGCGCTGGTGATCATCGGCCTGGTGTTCTTGGCCTATGTTTTCGCCGGGCCCTATCTGCCCGGTTTCCTCGGGTACCCGGGGCTTTCGGTTCAGCGATTCTTCAGTCAGGTTTATACCGATGCCGGAATCCTTGGGCCGACCACTGCGGTGTCTTCGACCTACATTATTCTCTTCATTATCTTTGCCGCATTCCTGCAGGCCTCAAAGGTAGGCGACTATTTCGTCAACTTTGCCTTTGCTGCGGCCGGGCGCTCCCGAGGTGGCCCGGCCAAGGTCTCGATCTTCGCATCGGGCCTGATGGGTATGATCAACGGCACCAGTGCCGGCAATGTGGTATCCACCGGTTCGCTGACGATTCCGCTGATGAAGAAAGTGGGCTACAGCAAGCAGTCTGCCGGCGCTGTCGAGGCGGCCGCATCTACCGGTGGCCAGATCATGCCGCCGATCATGGGGGCCGGCGCCTTTATCATGGCGGAGATTACCGGCATTCCCTACACCGAGATTGCCATTGCCGCGATCATTCCGGCGATCCTGTATTTTGCCTCGGTCTACTTCATGGTGGATTTTGAAGCCGCGAAGACCGGCATGCGCGGTATGCGTGAAGATGAGCTGCCGAAGCTCAAAACCATGATGAAGCAGTGCTACCTGTTCGTGCCGATCATTATCCTGATCGTGGCCCTGTTCATGGGTTACTCGGTAATACGGGCCGGAACCCTGGCGACCGTTTCGGCCGCTGTGGTGAGCTGGTTGTCCCCCAACAAGATGGGCCTGAGGCATATCCTGCAGGCGTTGGAAATTGCCTCCTACATGGCGATCCAGATTATTGTGGTGTGCGCAGCGGCAGGGGTGATTGTTGGCGTTATCTCCCTGACAGGGGTCGGCGCGCGTTTCTCAGTGCTGCTGCTGGACGTTGCGGCCACGAGCCAGTTGCTGGCGCTGATCTTCGCAATGTTCATTTCCATTCTTCTGGGTATGGGGATGCCGACCACGGCGGCCTATGCGGTGGCTGCCTCGGTGGTCGCGCCCGGCCTGATCCAGTTGGGTATTGAACCGTTGACGGCGCACTTCTTCGTGTTCTACTTCGCTGTAGTCTCCGCGATCACACCACCGGTTGCGCTGGCCTCCTATGCCGCTGCAGGGATATCGGGCGCCAACGCCATGGAAACCTCTGTAGCCTCGTTCCGGATCGGCATTGCGGCATTCATCGTGCCCTTCATGTTCTTCTACAACGGCGCGCTGTTGATGGAAGCCGGCTGGTTCGAGATCGCAAGGGCACTGGTAACCGCAACCTTTGGCGTGTACATGCTCTCTGGCGGAGTACTGGGCTGGTTTGCGAGCATTTCCGCATCCTGGATAACCCGACTTCTTCTGATTGCGGCCGCGTTGCTGATGATCGAAGGTGGGCTATGGACAGACCTCACCGGTATTGCCCTGGCGGTTCTGGCGTTCGTCATCCAGAAGCAGCGTAAAACTCGCCTCGCCACAGCGGGAGCCCTGTAAAGGCGCCTTGCTGGCGGCGTCAGCACAACCGTGCCATGGAGCCATGGTGCGGTTGTTCTGCACCCGGCCTGGCTATACTCTAGCGGCTTTCCGCGGTTTTTCGGGAACCGGACCCTATGCCTTACCGTATTGGCGTTTTTCTCCTTTTTGTAGCGACCCTGGTGACTGCCTGGCTGCTCGGTGGCTGGGTTGGATACCGGCAGGTGGAGCAGGAGAGCCTGGAGGAGTCCTTCCGGTATCGCCAGTTGGTGGCCAACGAGCTGAACCGGTATCTCCCGGTACCCGAGCTGATGGCCGAGCATCCGGTGCTGCAGCGAGCGCTGCAGGCGCCTGACCGTCCCTCCGCCATTCTTTCGGCCAATGAACAGATGCAGCGAATGGCCACGATCGTTGGAAGTTCGGATGTCTACCTGATGGATACCCGCGGCCTGACGATTGCAGCCAACAATTACCTCCAACCAGACAGTTTCGTCGGGCGGAATTTCAATTTTCGACCGTATTTCTATGAGGCGATGGAATCGGGCGACTCGGCGATCTATTTCGCGCTTGGCCTGATGTCTGGTGTCCGGGGGCTGTATTTCTCGCATCCCGTTCGGGACGAGGGCGGCCAGATTATCGGGGTGGTCGCAGTGAAGGTTCTGGTCCATGAACTGGAATCCCAATGGGATCGCCCTGCTGGCCTGCGAGAGGCGGAGATGGTTGTGCTGGATCAGAATGGCATCAGTTTTCTCGCGAGCAGGCAGGACTGGCTCTACCGGAATTTCTCGGGGCTGGCGGATGCCGTGCCTGACGAGTATTCCCGCCGCCGCTATCCAGACCGTGATTTGACGCCAATGGCGCTGAAAACGTTGGGAACACCCTGGGGGCTCCTGGAGCAGTCAGCAACGGTCCGTATCCGGGAGAATGGCAAACCCTGGGAGTATCTGAGCGTGCGCACGCCTCTGCCACGTATGGACTGGACGCTTCAGGTTATGGTGAGCACTCGCTCGGTCGTCTGGACCCGGCTGGGTTTTGCGGTCGGTGGCGTGGCGCTGTTCTTTGGTGGCCTGCTTACCTGGCTGTATCTGCGCGAGCGTTACCGGCGCGAGGCAGAACTGGCGCTGCGGGGCGAGCAACTGGAGTGCAGCGTGGCCGAGCGGACCGCAGACCTGGAGAATTCCAACCGCAAACTGGTGGAGGAGATTCGAGAGCGTGAACGCACCCAAACCGAGCTGCGGGAAACCCAGCAGGAGTTGATCCAGGCTGCAAAACTGGCGGTGCTGGGCCAGATGTCCGCGGGTCTCAACCATGAAATGAACCAGCCCCTAACTGCCATTCAGACCTATGCCCGAAACAGCCGCCGCTTCCTTGAAAAAGGCGCCGGGGAGATGGTGGATGCTAATCTGTCAGAAATCATCCTCCTGTGTGACAAGATGGCGGAGCTTACCCGGCAGTTCAAAGTGTTTGCCCGAAAATCCGAGGGCCCGCCGGCGGTGGTGGATCTCCGGCAACCGATTGATGCATCGCTGAAAATCATCGTCGCCCAGCAATCGAGTTCAGAAATCGATATCCAGTGGCACCGTCCGGACGCGCCGGTGATGTGCCACGGCGACCTGATACGGATAGAGCAGGTTATGGTTAACCTGATGGCCAATGCGGTTCAGGCGGTAGAGGGCGGTGCACGGCCGGAAATCCGGATCGATATAGAAGAAACCGAGCATTGCTGGAAATGCCTGGTGCGCGACAACGGGCCGGGATTGCAGGGCGACACCGAACAGATCTTCGAGCCCTTTTTTACCACCAAATCGGTCAAGCAGGGCCTGGGCCTGGGGCTCTCCATATCGCGCCAGATTGTGGATGCGCTGGGTGGCAGCCTGACCGGTCGGAACCGCCGGGATGGATCAGGCGCGGAATTTGTCGTAACGCTCAAGAAGCGGGAGGCCATGGAATGACAGAACCTTCGGTAATCTTTGTGGACGACGATCCACACATCCGTCAGGCCATTGCCCAGACACTGACCCTGGAGGAGTTGCCGGTCAGCTGCTTCGGGGATGCGCCATCGGCGCTCGGGCATATCAATGTCGACTACGACGGCGTGGTTCTCTGCGATTACAACATGCCGGAGATGAACGGCCTGGAAATGCTGGACAGGCTCCGCACCATTGATGACACCATTCCTGTAATCATTCTTACCGGGCAGGGCGACATAAGCACGGCGGTAACGGCCATGCAGCAGGGCGCTTACGATTTTATCGAGAAGCCGTTTGATCATGATGAACTGATCGAGCTGCTACGCCATGCCCTGGAAAAACGGCATCTTGCCCTCGAGAACCGCCGACTGAAAGCACAGCTGCGCCACCTGGCCAGACCCGGTCCCCGGATGTTGGGGGATTCGCCGTTGATGCAAAAGGTCATGGCGACCATTGATCCGATCCTCGACATCTCGGCCAATATCCTTCTGCATGGGGAAACAGGGTCCGGGAAGGATGCGCTAGCCCGATACATTCATGAGAACAGTGGACGCAGCGCCCATAACTTTGTGGCGATCAACTGCGGCGCGGTTCCCGAGAACCTGATTGAAAGCGAGTTGTTTGGCCATGAGGCCGGAGCGTTCACCGGGGCTGAAAAACGCCGTATCGGCAAGATCGAGCACGCCCACAAGGGCACCCTGTTCCTGGATGAAGTTGAAAGTATGCCTATGCCTTTGCAGGTGAAACTCCTGCGGGTGCTGGAAGAGCAACGGGTCGAGCGTCTGGGTAGCAATCAGGTCCAGGAGGTGGATGTCCGGATCATCGCCGCCACCAAGGCTGATTTGAAAAAGCTCAGTGACGACAGCGAATTCCGGCCCGATCTCTATTACCGGCTGAATGTTGTCAAAGTTGCCATCCCGCCGCTGAGAGAGCGGAAAGAGGACATTCCCGTGCTGTTCCATCATTTCGTGCTGATTGCCGCGGCCCGTTACGATCGGGAGAGCATTCCGCTTGATGCCGGCCAGGCCGCCCGGCTGATGCAACATTCGTGGCCCGGCAACGTTCGCGAACTTCGGAACCTGGCTGAACGTTATGTGCTGCTGGGGCCTGCAGCGCTGGATGAGAACGAACCTGCGGATACCGCCAACGTGGCGGGCCGGCAGACGCTCGGCGAAATGATGGACGGCTTCGAGCGTTCCGCCATTATCAGCGCCCTGAATGCCAGCCATGGCAGCATCAAGGACACCATGGTCCAGCTAGGTATTGCCCGGAAAACCCTGTACGACAAGATGCGCAAGCATGGCTTGGACAAAGCCCAGTTCAAGGATTGAGGAGCAACAAAAATTTACCGGCATGGTTACAGGCTGGAAACAAACTACGCAGTATCATCAATGATATTGCCCCCGGTTTTTGCGTATTCTTTGCGGCTTTTTCCACGCCGGATTGCCCGGCGAATCGATCACTTAACCAAAAAGACTACCAGTCATGAAAAACCTGACCATCCAGACGCGGGTACTGTTGCTGGCCCTGGTGCCGGTTATTGTGCTCACGGCATTCCTGACCAGCTACAACCTGAACCAGGCCAGCGCTATTGGCGAAGAGGCCGTTGCCGGATTCTCTTCCGATATGGAAGAGAGTAAACGCCAGGAGCTGCAGAATTATCTGGCCGTTGCAAAGTCTTCCATCGAGCATCTTTACAATCAGCCGGGATCCGCAGACGATCCGGACGTGCGCGAGAAAGCCTGGGAGATCCTGCGACAGCTGCGCTTTAACGATTCGGGAAGCACCGGTTATTTCTTTGCGTACGACACCCGTGGTGTCAATGTGATGCACGGCGTCAACCAGTCTCTGGAAGGCAAAAACCTTTGGGACTTCCAGGATCCCAACGGAACCTTCCTGATTCGTGAGCTGGTAATGGCGGCGCGCAATGGCGGCGGTTATGTTCCTTATGGCTGGAAAAACAGCGAAACCGGACAAGTAGCACCCAAGCTGGGCTATGCGGAAATGCTGCCCAAGTGGGGCGTGATGATCGGCACCGGCTTCTGGATTGACGGCCTCGAGACCCAGGTAGCGGCGATGGAAAACCAGGTGGGGACTTCACTTGAGGACGCCGTGATCGGCTCAGTCAGCACCTCACTTGTCGCATTGGCGCTGATCGTCCTGCTTGCCCTGATTGTTGTCCGCAGCATCATTCGCCCCCTGAAATCGGCCGTGTCGGCAATGAACGACATCGCCAGCGGTGATGGCGACCTGACCCGTCGTCTTGACGTTTCGGGCAAAGATGAGCTTGGACAGTTGGCAACCGCCTTCAACAGTTTTGCCGACCAGGTGCATGGTTTGGTTGAGCGTGTGTTGTCATCCACCCGGACATTGAACGAGGCCACGGCTGATCTGAATCAGGTCATGAATGAAGCCGAGCAGGGCGTGGACCGGCAGAAGTCCGAGAGTGATCAGGTGGCAACGGCCATGAACGAGATGACTGCTGCGGCTCAGGAAGTTGCGAGTAACGCAAGTGAAGCATCCACGGCTGCTGACCACGCCAACGGGCAGGTCTGTGATGCCCAGGGCCTGGTACATCAGGCCACAGAGGTTATTGGCGGGCTCTCCGAGCAGGTGGGAGAAGGCGTTCGGGTTATTGAGCAGCTTGGCGCTGACTCTCGCCGGATCGACAGTGTCCTGGAGGTCATTCGCGAAATTGCTGATCAGACCAACCTGCTGGCCCTCAACGCGGCGATCGAAGCGGCCCGGGCCGGCGAGGCCGGTCGGGGCTTTGCCGTGGTGGCTGACGAGGTGCGAACGCTGGCTCGCCGGACCCAGCAGAGCACCCAGGAAATCCAGGATATGATTGAGCGGCTTCAGTCCGGGGCAGGGAATGCGGTCAAGGTGATTGGTTCCATCAATGAGCGCAGCGAAGCGACCGTGGAAGAAACCCGGCAGGTAAACGATGCGCTGCAGCGCATTGGTCAGGCTGTGGCAACAATCACGGACATGAATACACAGATTGCTAGCGCCGCCGAAGAGCAGACCAGCGTTTCCGAGACCATCAATCAGAACGTGCATGAGATCGTCGCGATTACCGAACAGACGGCGCAGGGAACTCGCCGGGCCGGAGATGCAACTCAACGACTGAAGAACCTGGCGTCCGAGATGTCAGAGCAGGTCAGTCGCTATCGGGTGTAGGCACATTTAAGTAGACGCGAAAGGGGCAGAACGCGGGTTCTGCCCCTTTTTGTTTTTTAAAAGCTCGCCTTAGTCAGAGATTGGCTTCGGCAAACTCTGCCAGCAGTGACCGGGGAACCCCCTGCAGGTGGATGTGGGCGCCATGTCGAAAGCGCTTGAATCGTTCGGTCATGTAGGTGAGGCCTGAGCTCAGGGCACTCAGATAGGGCGTATCGATCTGCGCAAGGTTGCCCAGACAGATCACTTTTGAGCCATTACCGGCTCGGGTAATGATGGTCTTGATCTGATGGGGCGTCAGGTTCTGTGATTCATCGATGATGATCAGGCTGTGCTGGAAGCTGCGGCCCCGGATGTAGTTCATGGATTTGAAGTGCAGGGGCACCTTGCTGAGGATGTAGTCGACGCTGGCGGTCATGTTCTCGTCATCCTCGTGGAGCGCTTCCAGGTTGTCGACGATGGCGCCCAGCCAGGGCTCCATTTTCTCGGCTTCAGTGCCGGGCAGGAACCCGATGTCCTCGTCGAGGCCCTGGGTGGAGCGGGTGGCAATAATTCGCTTGTAGAGCTTGCTGGCCACGGTCATCTCGATACACGCAGCCAGTGCCAGGATGGTTTTGCCCGAGCCTGCGGAGCCTGTGAGGTTGACCAGGTGGATGTCCGGGTCCAGAAGCAGATTCAGCGCCATTGCCTGATAGATGTCCCGGGGAACCAGACCCCAGACTTCCTCGTTCATTAGGTCATGTTGGTGCAGGTCCTTGATGATCAACTGGTCGTCGGAGAGGTCCACCACTTTGCCGACGAAGCCCATCTGGTCGATGACAAACTCATTGATGTTCAGCTTTGCCAGTTCGCCTTCCCGCTTCAGGATATGTTCGGTCGAACCCTCCCGCTGAACAGTCTCCACCTTCTCGATGGTGTCCCAGAAGGAGTTGGGGAATTCCCGGTAGCCCTTGGGCAGCAGATCAATATCGTCAAGCAACTGATCGTTGTGGTAATCCTGAGCCTCGACGCCGAAGCCCCTTGCCTTGAGGCGCATGTTGATGTCTTTCGACACAAGGATGATATCCCGGGATTTATGGCGGTTCTGGAGAGCGGCCAGGGTGTTGATGATCTTGTTGTCGTTCAGATGCTCTGGCAGCGAATGGTTGCCGCTGTCACCGGTGCTCATCAGGATCGAAAGAGTGCCCAGGGGTTCGGCCTTCTTGCCTCGCACGATGGGAACACCTTTCTCGATCACCTTCGGGCTGGCATCGCCCAGCAACTTGTCGATATTGCGGATGGCCTGACGGCAGTCAGCGGCCACGGCTTGTTTGCCGGATTTGAGGCTGTCGAGTTCTTCGAGGACTGTCATCGGGATGATGACATCGTGTTCTTCAAAGTTGAGGAGGGCGTTCGGGTCGTGGATCAGGACGTTGGTGTCGAGGACGTACATCTTTCGGCGAGCTTGCGGTGCTCTGGGCATAAGTGGCGCTACCTCTCTGGTGGCTCAGTCGTTATCGGCGCAGCGTTGCGTGAGTTCCTCATCCGAGATCACTTTCAGCATATCGTAAGTCGTTACGATGCCTGTAATTTTTGAATCATTGGTGACAAAGATCCGGTGCAGGTGCTCGCGCATCATGATGTTCGCAATGTCGCGCACCGGCGTCTTCTCGTCAACCGATAAAACGATGGGGGTCATGATGTCCCGGACTTCCACCGGCACCTTGCCCATTTCCTCAAAGATCACCATCCGAAGACGCCGGGCTTCCTCCCGCTCTTCCGGTGTCAGATGTCTGTCGGCATCGGAGCGCGTAGCGTTCCAACGGAATTCGGTAATGTCTTTAAGCGTGGCAATGCCGACAATTTCGCCGTCGTCATCGGTGACGGGGCTGCCGGTTATCTCGTTGTCGGTGAGGAAACGGGCCAACCGGTCCATGGTCCAGGATTGCGGGACGGCCTTGATGCTGGGTGTCATGATCTCGTAAGCGAGAACGGTCATTGATCTGGGCTGCCTTCTAGAGTCCTTTCGTAAAGCTTAGCGCGTGATACCCCGCGCGTCATCCCTTACTGTGGGCCGAGACTCAGGGTTTGTTCATGCGAAGGCCGGTCAGTTGGCCCTGCTCATCATAAACCAGTTGGTAACCCTGGTACTTTTTAGTGTTGGCAACGCGCTCCAGCGCTTCCATTGACCTCACGGGAATATCCACCAGCAGGGAATTCACCAGCCAGCCGGGTAGCGCCCCATTGGGGTCCGTGTGCTGGACCCACACCATCCGGGTGCTCTCCCCCTCTGGCCTGAACCGGTACAGGGTGTCTGAGCGATCGACTCTCACCCGGCTACTGTTTTCTGCACGTTGATCGGGCATGGCGTTCAGATCCATGACGATCTCACCGGAGGCCTGATCACCTCGTGTGCGTATGCGCAGGACATAGTCGCGGTCAGTAACCGGCCAGGGCATGTCATTCACGGAATAGGCAAAGCGATCGTGAAACCCGCCATCGCCGAAGGCATAGGATTCGGTGCAGTTGTGCACCCACTCGACACAGGAACCGGGGTTGGCCATAACAGCCATCAGGTTTTCGATAGGCGCATCGAGGACCGCCACTGCCTTGAATGCCTTGAAGCTGGAGCCTGGCTGCTCGATGGTATAGACCCGGATGTGATCGGCTTCCTTGCGCAGCGTCCACGCCTCGTTACTTTCACTGGGCAGTTCAGCCCGGGCGCTGGCGGCGACAGCAAACACCAGCAACGCGCAGACCAGCCCACTGATCACCGAGGCCCAGCCCGTAATGCCATGGGCTATGCTCTTTCTCATAGGGTACACTTCCTTGCAGATGGTGGGCCGAGTCTAGCATGGGGCTTTTGCTGGCATGGCCACGGAAACAGTGGATTGTGAACCAGGTAGCGACCTGTTGATTTGGTAACCGAAATTGGCCCGATCTGACGACGACTATGACCATTAAGAAACTTATCAACGGCAAAGGGCAGGTGATTCCGGGACTGCTGGATGAACCGGTAGAAGAGATCAACTACCTGGACTATGACCTGCGTACGGTGATGGACCGCCCACGTTCAAAGTTGGCAAGACGCTGGCGGTTCAACCAGTTCCAGTTTGTCAGTGCCATGGGCCCGGGTTGGGTGTTTGGTCTGGCGGTGGTGGATCTGAAACTGCTGGGCAGCGGATTCTTCTATCTCTATGACTTCGAGACTGGCCAGATGATGGAGCAATCGTTCCTTCAGCCATTGGCCAGACAAACCTGCATTGAGCCACGGCCAGAGCAAGGGGTGACAAGGTTCAACAAGGGCGAGGTTGCGGTGCGAATTGCGCCTTCCGCGGATGGCCGGACGATTACGGTATCGGCCCCCGGAGGCATCCGTATCGAACTGACTCTTTCAGAGGATCGGGATCCGCTCCGACTTGTATGCCCGGCCGGCTACAATGGCTGGGTGTTCACCCGCAAGTCGGCGGGCTTGCCGGTGGAAGGGGAAGTGCGCTGGGATCATCGTATCTGGCGCTGCGACGAGCAGACTCGCGGATCCATCGACTGGAGCTGTGGCTTCATGCGCCGGGAAACGGCCTGGAACTGGGCCTGCCTGGCCGGCCAGCTTTCGGATGGGCGGTCCCTGGGGTTGAACCTGGCCGCAGGGGTGAATGAGACGGGGATGACAGAAAATGCGCTCTGGCTGGATGGCTTCTGCCACAAAGTCGGGGCGGCACAGTTCCGTTTCGACCGCTACCAGCCAGGTGGCGATTGGCAGGTGACCACGGAGGATGGCCGGGTTGACCTACACTTCGTTCCTGCCGGTGTCCGCAAAGAGAAGCTGAATGCCTGGATACTGGCGTCCAACTTCCGGCAATACGTAGGTACTTTCAATGGAACGGTAAAGGACGAGACTGGCAGAAAAATTCCAGTCAGGGGCCTGCGGGGCCTGATGGAAGACCACTTTGCGCGGTGGTAAGAAATGGCCTGTCCCGCCCGGGACAGGCCAGATCAAACGGTTTATCGCTCCGGCAGCGTGACGTTCAGTTCCAGTACCGAGCAGCTCTCGTTGCGGTCTACTTCAACCTGAACCATGTCGTCACTGATTTGGACGTACTTGCGTATGACCTCAAGCAGCTCCTGCTGAAGCTGGGGCAGGTAATCTGGCTGATCACGCTGGCCCCGCTCGTGAGCCACGATAATCTGGAGTCGCTCTTTGGCCACGCTGGCGGTGTTCTTCTTTTTACCCTTGAAGTAATCGAGGAAACTCATCCCTTAGCCCCCCTTGAACATCCGTGAGAAGAAACCTTTCTTCTGGGACGTCATGAAACGGTGTTCCCGTTCCTCACCCAGCAGGCGTGCGACTGCGTCTTCATAGGCCTGGCCGGCATCGCTGTCCTCTTCGAGGATGACGGGCAAACCCTGGTTGGACGCATTCAGTACAATCTGGCTCTCGGGAATGACGCCCAGCAGCGGAATCGCGAGAATTTCCTCCACGTCCGCCACGGACAGCATCTCGCCCTTTTCGACCCGGGACGGGTTATAGCGGGTCAGGAGCAGGTGTTCCTTGACCGGATCCTGGCTCATTTCGGCGCGGCGTGATTTGCTTTGCAGAATGCCCAGGATGCGGTCGGAGTCCCGGACCGAGGACACTTCCGGGTTGGTGACCACCACGGCCTCGTCGGCGTAGTACAGGGCCATCATGGCACCATGTTCGATGCCCGCCGGAGAATCACAGACGATGTAGTCAAAGGTCTCGGACAGCTCGTTAATGACCTTTTCCACGCCCTCCTTGGTTAGAGCCTCTTTTTCCCGGGTTTGGGAAGCAGGAAGGATATAGAGGGTGTTGACCCGCTTATCGCGGATCAGGGCCTGGTTCAGGGAGGCTTCGCCCTGGATCACGTTTACGAAGTCGTACACCACGCGACGCTCGCAGTTCATGATCAGGTCCAGGTTGCGCAGGCCCACGTCAAAATCGATGACTACTGTCTTGTGGCCTCGCTTGGCAAGGCCGGTGCTGATCGAGGCGCTGGTGGTGGTTTTGCCAACGCCGCCCTTTCCTGAGGTAACGACAATAATTCTAGCCAAGGTTCTGTTCCTGTTTCTCGGTGGATTCGTCGTGTCTGCCGAATTATCCGGTCAAGTTATTGTGTTCAGCTCCAAAATCAGGCCTTGTCCAGTGGCGTTACCACCAGCAGGTCGTCCCTGAGCTGGATTTGCACAGCGCTCTTCCAGCCATTTTCCTGAAGATCCTCGGAGATTTTATAGTGTCCCGCGATGGACACAAGCTCCGCTTCCAGGGATTGACAGAAAACCCGTGCGGATTCTGCGCCATGGATGCCGGCCAGTGCCCGGCCCCGAAGCGGGCCGTAAACATGGATGTTGCCCGCTGCGAGTACTTCGGCACCGGCCTGCACCGGCGCCAGGATAACCAGGTCACCCTCCGGTGCGTGGATCTGTTGGCCGGAGCGGACCGGCTGGGAGATGATTTTGGCCGGAGGTGGGTCACCGGCAGCGCTTGTCGAGGCTGCAACAACTGCCGCTTCCGCTTCGTTCGCGGCCGCCTGTTCGGCTTCATGGGTGCGATCCCGCTGGCCGTTACCCGGCAGCAGTGCCAGTGCAGCGCCTCGGGCGAGCCGACGCTGGTCGTCGGTACCACCGCGAACGCCAATGACGTGGATGTTATTGCGCCGACAGGTACCGATGATCTTGAAGAAATCCAGTTCGCTGTCCAGCCCCTGGTATTTCTCAAGGCTGATGATCAGCGGAATATCCTTGAAGAACCCGGGGGCCTGGCTGATCTTGTCTCGCAGTACTTCTTCAAACTCGCTGTCATCAAAGTAGTAGAGCTCCAGGGCTGTCATGGACACGCTGGCGCTTTTTAGCTGAAAACCCTGTTTTACCCCGGAGGTGGCGGTATCGCTCATGAAGGAGTCTCTTCCCTGGTCATGTTATCGGTTGGGTTCGGGCGCTGCCGTAGTGGCATGCCTTCGAATCGGATGCCTGACCATCCTGTGCTGATAAACTGGCGGATGTTGCCGTGGCTCTCGCCGGTCGGATCGTCCAGTACCTGTTGGTAGTGCTCGGCAAACAGCTTGAGCGTGTCCACTTCGCTCAGATTGCAGTACTGGCCCAGGCCAAAGATCCGGCAGGAACCGGCGTTCTCGCCTTCTGCATTTACCAGCGGGCCGTTGCGGAAGCCGCAGGGCTGGTACTCGAAGTGCTGTTCAATCAGGTCCAGGGAATCTTTGAAACTGGCGTGGCCAGCGTCCAGGGATGCCAGGTGAATCCTTACGGCATCGTTGACGCTCATTATTCGTGTTCCTGCTTGGGGCCTGTCTGATAGAGCGCCTTCCAGTCCTCGTAAGGCATGCCGTAGATTTCCTCACGGGCCTGGGGGTCTGAAATCTCGAAACCCCGCTCATCCGCCTCTGCCCGATACCACTTGGACAGGCAGTTGCGGCAGAAACCCGCCAGGTTCATCAGGTCGATATTTTGAACATCGGTGTTTTCGCGCAGATGCCTCACCAGTTTACGGAAGGCTGCGGCTTCAATTTCGGTGCGTTCTGCTTCAGGAATCGGGTTGCTCATGATGGCCTCGCAATGGTTGATGCGCCGGTTGTTGGGGTTCCTGACATTCTCTGCATGTTAGCTTAAGATACAAGGCTGTATAAATGTACAGAAAGTCGACGCGAGCCCTCTAATTATGCCACAACGCAAGATCATCCATGTGGATTGTGACTGCTTCTACGCGGCCGTGGAGATGCGGGACGATCCCAGCCTTCGGGATGTGCCGCTGGCAGTGGGCGGTGATGGTGGACGGGGCGTGGTAACCACCTGTAATTACATGGCCCGGGCGTACGGTGTGCGGTCGGCGATGCCCGGCAGCGAAGCGCGACGGCTGTGCCCCGGACTGGTCACCGTGCCAACAGATATGGGCCGGTATCGGGCGGTCTCACAGCAGGTGATGGCCATCCTGCGGGAACTGACAGACCTGGTGGAACCGCTTTCCCTGGATGAGGCCTTTCTGGATGTCTCCGATGTAACCGATCACAAAGGCAGTGCCACCCTTATGGCTCGCCACCTTCGTGAGCGGGTGCGCCAGGAAGTGGGCATCACCATTTCTGCCGGCGTTGCACCCAACAAATTTCTCGCAAAGGTTGCCAGCGACTGGGAAAAGCCGGACGGGCTCTTTGTGATTCGCCCGGAGGACGTTGAGGACTTCGTGCAGGGATTGCCGGTAGAAAAACTGTTCGGAGTGGGGCAGGTGACTGCCTCGAAATTGCACGCACTCGGGGTGAAGACCTGCGGCGACATGCAGGCGCTTGGGGCGGATGTGTTGATCGAGCGCTTCGGCAAGCAGGGTTATCGTCTCCATGAGATGGCCCACGGTCGGGATGAGCGAACGGTGGTGGTATCGCGAATCGCCAAGTCGGTTAGCGTGGAACGAACCTTTTCCCAGGACTTGCCCGACATGGCCGCCTGCCAGACGGTCATGGCCTCACTGGTTGCGGATCTCAACCTTCGCCTGTCGCGCAAAGCCCGTCGAAAACCGATCCACAAACTCTTCATCAAGATTCGCTACAGTGATTTTTCAACCCATACCCTTGAGCGTGTTCGGGAGCAGGTCAAAGAGCCAGCTCTGGAAGACTATCTGCCACTGTTGGCTGAGCTGGTGACCAACCAGAAGCGGCCGGTGCGGCTGCTGGGTCTGGGAGTGCGTTTCCGCAATGATGATGCGCCGGTTACCCAGTTGCGTCTGTTCGATTAGAAGTGCAGCCAGCTCATAGCCGCGTAACCCATCAGGCCACCGATCAGGGCGCCGGCAGCGACATCGCTGGGGTAGTGCAGGCCGAGGACCACCCTCGATGCCGCCACACTCAACGTAAACGGAAGTACGATCAGCGCCAGCGCCGGTTCCGCCACGGTCAGCATGATCTGAAAGCAGGCAGCGTGCAGCGTGTGGCCGGACGGGAAGCTGTAGCGGTCCAGGGGCGGTGTGCCGCAGTTGATGGCGGGAAAGGATATAAATGGGCGTTCACGGATGAGCCAGCGCTTCAGTAACTTGTAGCTGAGGGTGCAGGTGAGGCCGGTTAACGCCATAAGCAGTGCCAGCCCTGGCCCGGATTCCGGGCGGAGAAAGGGTATGAACAGGATCAGTGCGTACCAGAACCAGCCGTCGCCGAGTCGGCTGACGAGTCGGAAATAGCCCAGGGCGGGTCGGAATTGAACAGCTCGGTTAATAGACTGGCAGAAAGCGACTTCCCGCTGGTCTGCCAGTTCAAAGAAGCGAGACGCTTTGCTTGTTGATGGCATGGTATCCGGCCTTTGCGGTTTGATTGAAAACCAGTTGTTCAAACTGTTCGATCTGCGAATTCCAGCTCTGTTCCAGGGCGTCCAGCCTTGCCTGGGCCCTGATCCGGTTCAGCAGGGTTGGTTGATCGGCCAGACGGAGTGCGCTGTCAACGAATGCCTCGTCCTGGTCCAGAGGCACCTTCATGCCGTTCTCTTCATGGCGTATGTGTTCGGCTGCTGCGGCGTCGTCAAAGCTGACGATGCCCAGTCCGCTGGCCATGGCCTCCAGCACCACGTTGCCGAAGGTGTCGGTTTTGCTCGGAAACAGGAACAGGTCGCCTGAGGCGAAATGGCGGGCCAGGTCGTCGCCCCGGCGGGTGCCGCAGAACACGTAATCGGGGTGGCGCTCAGCCAGCTGGCGCCGGAGTGGACCGTCGCCAACCAGTATGAATCTGGCCTGGGGGTGCAGACCGCGAATACGTTCGAAGCAGGCAACCGCCATCCGAAGGTTCTTTTCTGGTGCAAGCCGGCCGACATACAGAATGGCGCGGTCGTTGGCCTGCAAGCCCCAGGATTCCCGCAGTGCACTGTCTCGCTTGTGGGGCGTAAAGCGATGACAGTCCACGCCCCGACTCCAGAGGCCGGTCGCCGGAATACCCATGGCGCGGGTTGTCTGCTGCATTTTTCGGGTCGGCACCAGGGTGATGGCCGTGCGGTTGTGGAACCATCGACCATAGAGGCACAGCAACCTCTCCAGCATGCCGACGCCATAATAACGGCTGTAGCTGTGAAAGTTGGTGTGGAAGCCCGAGCTGACCGGAATGCCCACCTGACCTGCCGCTGTTGTCGCCGCGACACCCAATGGGCCCTGAGTGGCAACGTAGACGGCATCGGGCCGGTCAGTCGCCAAGAGCTTTTTCAGATGGCCGGTTCGGGCCAGGCCAAAGCGCAGGTCTGCGTACCCGGGTAGGGGTAGTCCGGTCACCACATGTTCACGGGTGAACAGGGCCTCGCCGGCGCTGGCGAAGTGGCCTTTGCGCTCATGTTGCTGTCGCGGCCGTATAACCGTCACCCGGTGCCCGCGCTGCATCAGCCCCTGGCAAAGGTGCCTGAGCGTATTTGCCACGCCATTGATTTCCGGCGGAAAAGTCTCCGAAACAATGGTAATGTGTTGTTGGCGCCGGTTGGCCTGCATGGTCTCGGTCACGGTGTTTCCTGTGCTTCCTTTGACATGCCCCTACTATGAAAAGCCGGCATGACAGTTGTGCGACACTCCCGTGACATTCCCTTTACCCGTTAACCGAACCGAATCGGAGACGATATGCAAACGCGAAAGCTTGGAAAGACCGATCTCGACGTTACCCTGATTTGCCTGGGCACTATGACCTGGGGGGAGCAGAACACCGAAAAGGAAGCATTTGAGCAGCTGGATTACGCAGTCGCCGAGGGTATCAACTTTATTGATGCCGCAGAGATGTACCCTGTGCCGCCCCGGGCGGAAACGCAGGGGCTGACCGAGACCTATCTGGGAAACTGGCTTGCCAGCAGGGGCAAACGCAACGACCTGGTAATTGCTTCGAAAGTGGCGGGGCCGGGCAACGGACTGAAGTACCTGCGCAATGGTCCGCGCCTGACCCGGGATCATATTATGGAAGCCTGCGACGCCAGCCTGAAACGCCTGCAGACCGACTACATTGATCTGTACCAGGTGCACTGGCCGGATCGCAGTACGAACTTTTTTGGCAAGCTCGGTTATGAGCACAACCCGCAAGAGTCTTTCACGCCAATCGAGGAAACACTTGAGGCGCTGAATGACCTGGTTCGGGCCGGAAAGGTCCGGCATATCGGACTGTCCAATGAGACGCCCTGGGGCACCATGGAGTATCTGCGTCTGTCCGGCGAGAAAGGCTGGCCGAGAGTGGCCAGTATCCAGAATCCCTACAACCTCCTGAATCGTTCATTTGAGGTGGGGATGGCGGAAATTGCCCACCGGGAACAGGCCGGTTTGCTCGCTTACTCACCGCTTGCCTTTGGCATGCTCTCCGGCAAATATCTGGGCGGCAAGTGGCCTGAAAAAGCCAGAATGACACTGTATGAGCGTTTCAGCCGCTACACCGGCAGTCGTGGCATGGATGCCACCCAGGCCTATGTCGAACTGGCTAGGCAGAACGGATTGTCTTCGGTCCAGATGGCGCTGGCTTACGTGAACAGCCGCAGCTTTGTGACCAGCAATATCATCGGAGCAACATCCATGGAGCAGCTGCGGGAAAACATAGGGTCCGCAAAGGTCACCCTGAGCCCCGAGGTACTGGAAGCGATAGAGGCCATTCACCAGGAATTCACCTACCCCTGTCCCTGAGCCCGCCGGCTTTGTTGGCTTGAACCCCCGGCTGAGAGGTGCTGGCCGGGGGTGCTGTTACAGTCTGAAATATCGGGGTTCATAAATTGACAAAAAGATGCTGATCTCGTGACAAAAAGTCGGCGTCTTTGTGTGCAGATTCACATCTTTCCCGCCCTCAATCATTAGACTTAAGCCTAAGGTATCCGTAGACTCCCGTGTCGGAAAAAAGGTCTCAGGCAGTGTCATGATTATTCGAATCTTTGTTGCGTTACTCGCTCTCAATCTTGTTGCTTTCGTCGTTCGCGCCGAAGCATCCGAGCGCGTCTTCGAACAGGTCGAAAGCAAGACAGCCAGCGAGCAGATTTTCGAAATCCAGGAACGGGTTTCCGGTGACTTTGACGAGGACAGTTCCGATGCGTTCGCCGAAATCGGTTCCCGCCTGCTGAGCCTTACCTTCACCCGTTCGAAGCACTCCGGCAAGCATTATGCGTCAGATCCGGCCCAGGCCGACCATGGCATTGCGCTCCTGAACGAGGGTGCCTGCCTGAATCTGAAGTGGAATTTCTGAACTCCGCAATTCCCCTCACCCGGTCGTACCCTCAAACCCCAGAATCATGATCTGGCGCATTGTCTGTGCCCGATGCTCGTGTGATCATCCCCGTTAGCATGCTGATTAGCCAATAAGGAGCTTGGTAATGGCGGGTGATAGAGGACAGTTATCAAATGATGTGAACGCCTGTGTTGACGAGGTGATTCGCCGGGTTGGCAAGGAGATTACGCTCGGGTTGCCGCTTGGGCTCGGAAAACCGGTTCGCTTTGTTAATGCGCTATACCAGCGGGCGAAAGACGATCCGGAGATTCGCCTGCACATTGTGACAGCACTGTCGCTGTTGGCGCCAAAGGGCGGTTCCTCACTGGAAAAGCGTTTCATGGGACCTTTTGTTGAGCGCCTCTATGGCCGGATTCCTGAACTGGCCTATGCCAGGGATGTATCGGCAAACCGTCTTCCTGAGAATGTTCAGGTCTCGGAGTTCTTCTTCAAAGCCGGCAGTTACCTGAATAATCGTTCCCAGCAGCGGCATTACGTGTGTACCAACTATACCCATGCCGTTCGCGATCTGATGGCGGTGGGTGTCAATGTCGTAGCCCAGATGGTGTCGCCGGGCGAGGCCCATGGGCAGCCCGGCCAGGTCAGTCTGAGCTGCAACCCGGATCTGACGCTGGACCTGATTCCCCTGCTCCGCGAGCGCGAGGCGGCTGGCACGCCGGTGGCGCTGGTGGCCGAGATGAACCAGAACCTTCCCTGGTTTGGCCATCATGCGGCGATTGAAGCAGACCGGTTCGATGTCTTGCTTGATCAGCCTTCGGGAGACTATCCGCTGTTCTCAGCGCCCCAGATGTCGGTCAGCCCGGAAGACCACCTGATCGGATTCTACGCCAGTACCCTCCTGAAGGACGGCGGTACGCTCCAGGTTGGCATCGGCTCACTGGGCGCGGCCCTGGTCCACAGCGCCATTCTCAGACACAGTCACAATAAGGCCTGGCGGCAGGTGTTTGACCATCTCCAGGTTGACCAGCATTTCCCTGTCGTTCGTGAGGAGGGTGGCACCGGCCCCTTCGAGGAGGGGCTTTATGGCTGTAGTGAGATGATGGTGGATGGTTTCCTGTACCTGATGCAGGAAGGCATCCTTACCCGCGAGGTATACGATCACGCCGGTCTGCAGACATTGATCAATCGCGGTGATATTCCCAGCGAGGTGTCTCTCGCAACCCTCGATGTCCTGCGCCGCGAACAGCTGATTGATAGTCCGCTGCGTGCAAGGGATGTCCATTGGCTGGTCCAGCACGGCATCTTCAAAGAGGCTGTCGAGTTCAAAGGCGGCCGGTTGCGTATTGGTGATCAGTCGGTCGAGGGTGATCTGGACAATCCGGAGGCCCGGCAGGCCGTCGAAACCCTCATCCTCGGGGAACGGCTGACTGGCGGTATCGCTATGCACGGCGGTTTTTACGTTGGTCCCGAGCAGTTTTACCAGTACCTCAGGGAAATGACCGACGAGCAGCGTGCAAAAATCTGCATGACCAGCGTGAACTTCATCAACCACCTGTATGACCACCGGTTCGGAGACCAGAAGCTGAAAGCGGCGCAGCGCGTTCATGGCCGGTTCATCAATTCGGCAATGATGTACACCCTCAACGGTGCCGGCGTATCGGATGGTCTTGAGGATGGCCGTGTGGTCAGTGGCGTCGGTGGCCAGTACAACTTCGTTGCCATGGCTCACGAGCTGCCGGGCGCACGTTCGATCCTGTCGCTGCGCAGCACCCGATCATCCCAGGGCAAGGTACTGTCCAATATCGTGTTCAATTATGGTCATTGCACCATACCCCGCCATCTGCGGGACATCGTCATTACCGAGTACGGGATTGCCGATCTGAGAGGCCAGTCGGACGAGCAGGTTTTCCTCCGTCTGATCCGCATTGCCGACTCACGGTTCCAGCAGGAGCTTCTGGAAAAAGCCCAGAAGGCAGGCAAGGTGGATCCTGCGTTCAAACTGCCCGTCGACTGGTGCAACAACACACCGCAAGCGATCCGGCGTGCCGTTGCGGCAGCGGGAGAGGCAAGCATGTTCCCGCCATTCCCGTTTGGCAGGGACTTTACCGATGAAGAGCTGACGTTGGGGAAAGCCCTTAAGGGACTCAAGGCCGCAACCGCTACTCGCCGTGGTAAACTGTCGACTCTGCTACAGGCCCTCCGGGCCCGGGATGACGAAGGCCGTTATGGGGCCCTGCTTGAGCGCATGGGCCTGCGTAACCCTTCAGGATTGCGGGACAAGCTGGATCAGCGACTGGTTATTCATGGCCTGCAGCAGCTCGAATCACCAACGGACACAGGAAACTCGAAGACCTGATGACAGCTTCACAAGCAAGACCCGACGTTTTTACCGTTCACTATGTTCTGAAGAACAAGATCGGCGAGCTGGTTGATACTTCCGAAGGCAGTGAGCCCCTGCATTTCGTCTATGGCAGTCCCGAGATTGTTGAAGGGATCCAGCAGGCGGTCAAAGACCGCAATGTGGGGGATTGCCTGGAGGTGACGGTGCCGCCGGCCATGGCGTACGGGGAACACAAGCCTGAGCTGGTGCGCAAGGTGCCGCGTTCACTGTTCGAAGGTATCGAGAACCTGCAGATTGGCATGAAGTTCCAGACCAACACCGGCGATGAAGCGCAGATCGTGCAGGTTGTGGGGATCGACGGCAACCTGGTAAAGGTGGACGCCAATCACCCGCTGGCAGGCTTTACCCTGTACTTTGATCTGGAGATCGTTGGCCGCCGTGAAGCGACGGAAGATGAGGTAGCCCAGGGGCGTCCTCTGTTCTGAGGCGCTCTGTTGCCGGCCTGTCGTATTCACCACGGTATATCCGGGTCAGCCCCTCCAGAACGGTCTCTCTCAGGCTGGCGGCGAACTCTCCGCCCGGGAGCTTATTCGACGGGTGCACGGGCTCGTGGAAGACCACGTCGATCCGGGCAGTTGGCTGCCTGAGCATCCGCAACAAATGATGGTGGAACTCATCGTCACCAATGAAGGGGGCCAGATGGTCGGGTCGCCCGTCCCTGCGATAGGCAATGGTGATCGGCTGTACCGGCGTTCTGCTCTCTGGAGCGGCCTTGAGCAACAGGCCGTGGAACGGCAACACCGTCAGACCTGCGCTGGTGGTTCCTTCCGGGTACACAAGGACATTCTCTCCGGCCCGCAAATTCTCAATGATCTGGTCCCGAACCCGGCGGGCCTGGCCACCGCCGCGCCGAATGAAGAGCGTGCCGGCTTGTCCTGCCAGCCAGCCTATGACCGGCCACTGGCCGACCTCGGCTTTCGACAGGAAGCGGATCGGTGCCAGGCTTCCCAGAATCGGAATATCTGACCAGCTGATGTGGTTGCTGACGAACAGAACGGTATCGTCGGAAGGTGAGCCGTGCTGGTGTATATTCAGTCCCAGGCACCGGCAGGCCCACCGGAAACAGAATCTGGCCCAGGGTGTCCGGTCGATAGCTTTGCGGGTAACAGCTTCAGTGATCCGCAGAACGGCAGCCAACATTGTGGTGGCTGCCAGGAAAGCCATAAAGGCAGTGATCCGAACGCAAAGTCTCAGCCAGCTCATCTCCCAGACTCCCGGCTTCAGGATGCCGAGCGCATGAAGTGTCGGCTGTAGCGGCCGGCCAGTTTACTGACCTCCAGCACAACCAGCAGGTCTGCACAGCGAAAATCCGGATCCCAGCAGGGCTCACCGCAGACGCGGGCACCAAGACGCATGTAGGCTCGGATCAGCGCGGGAACGTCCACCGGGCGATCGCTGTCCCGGGTGTGGGTCAGATGTGGCATCGCACGGAGTGGTTTTACCAGAAACGCCGGATCGGCCAGATACTCGTTCTGGAGGTGGCGGGCAATGCGCCAGGCTTTCAGGCCTCCGTCAGACATGCCGATGCTCGCGCAGCCAATCATGTAGTCAACACCGCGCTCAACCAGATATTCGGCCACTGCCGACCAGAGCAGGCTAATGGTCGCGCCATTGCGATAATCCTGGTGAACACAAGTGCGCCCCAGCTCCGCGATGGTGCCGGGCAATTTCTCGAGGGCGCTCAGATCGAACTCGCCGGCCGAGTAAAAGCCGCCAACATCTTTGGTGTCGGTCTGGTGCAGGATGCGTGTGGTCGCTACCAGTTCGCCCGAATCCAGGTCGGTAACGATCAGGTGGTCACACACGGAGTCGAACTCGTCAGCGTCGATGCCGGGCGTCTGTGCGCCCAGGTCGCTGCCGTATTCCTCCGAAAATACCCGGTAACGCAGCCGCTGGGCCGCTTCAACCTTTCTGGGGCACCGGGTCAGGTCGGTTTTCAGGCGACGGGCGCTGCGGCGGGCTTTCGCGGTTTGTGTGGTCATGGCGTCGTCTCTTTTGTTTCCATTTCCCGACAAGCCTATGAAGCCGGTATGACACATCGGTGACCACGAGGTGACGTGTCTGTGACATCGGGGCGCGGATTGGTGGTTACGGGAGCTCTGTCACAGGGTGTAACGAAGCAGCGGTTCCATGTATATTTCTGAATAGCATGTATAATTGCTGTTACAGCAGGTTGCCTGTATCGTCAGGTACACAGAATGACCTGAAACCGGAATAACAAAACCAGAGATGGATGGCGTGGAACAGACAAACGAAAGTTGGCGAATTCTGATTGTCGAGGACGACGAGCGGTTGGCGGAGTTAACCCGCGAATACCTTGAAAGCAACGGGTTGACCGTCTCCCTGGAAACTCATGGTGGTCCTGCGGTAGAGCGGATCCGCAACGAGCAGCCGGATCTGGTGGTTCTGGATCTTATGTTGCCGGGCGAGGATGGACTGTCCATTTGCCGTCGGGTGCGCCCCTTCTATTCCGGTCCGATCATCATGTTGACTGCCCGAACCGACGATCTGGACCAGGTCCTGGGTCTGGAAATGGGTGCCGATGACTATATTGGTAAACCGGTCAAACCCAGGGTGCTGCTGGCACGTATTCGCGCCATGCTGCGTCGGGTGACCGAAACCGCCCAGGGGTCGGCGGACGAGGCAGGCGGCGAAGAGCCGGTGCGTCTCCAGTTCAACGATCTGGTTGTCGACCGCTCTATGCGTGAAGCCTGGCTGAATGAAGAAAGCATTGATCTGACCAGCGCCGAATTCGATTTGCTCTGGTTGCTCGCCAGCAACGCGGGCCGAGTGCTTAGCCGGGAAGAAATCTTCACCGCCTTGCGTGGTATTGAATACGATGGTCAGGACCGGTCCATTGACGTTCGCGTTTCCCGAATTCGCCCCAAAATTGGCGATGACCCCATTCATCCGCGACGCATCAAGACCGTTCGTAGTAAAGGCTATCTGTTTGTAAAGGAAGCCTGACGATTCAGTCTCTGGAGCCGGTGTGCCATTCGCCCGCACACCGGTGTTCCATGCCAGGGTTGGTACCATGCCCCTGAAGTTCTTCCTCAAGCTTTATGCCCGCCTTGCCGGCCTGACCGCGCTGGTTGTTTTTTTATGTGTCCTGCTGTTCACCGGGATCAACTCTGTACGCTCCCAGTTCTGGCATGAACGCTTCCCCGAGCCACTGATGCGCTGGCTGGCTGCGGCCCCGGCGCCGTTACAGCAATACCACTGGCTGAGTTCGACGGTTGATCTTCGCATGGGGGCTGCTTCCCGTTTTAACCTGTCCTCGGTGGCCCTGGAGCGACTTGGTTACGGCCAGGTGGTTGGCATCGAGAGTGACGTAGGGTATCGGGTTCTGGTAACCGGACTGACCGGAGAAATCGTGCAGCTGCGTCTGAATGAGCCCTACCGGGACGTGTCAGAAACCATTGGGTTGATATTCCGGTGGCATCTTGATTCAGCCTCTGCGGATGACCGTCTCAATGTTGCGTCGGAAATGGCCCGTTCTCTCAATGTAGAAGTTCAGCCCCTGGACGACGCCGGCTTGCTGCCGGATTCTGACGTTCTGGATCAGGTTGCCGAGCGGGGCCTCGCCTTCTACACCGACGAATCAGACGGTTGCGGACGGGTGATCGTTCAGCTATCCGACGGTGAGTTGTACCGGATTGACATGCCGGCTGCGTTTGATGCCTGGGCCTGGCCGGTTGTCCTGCTGCTTGTCCTTGTCCTTGGTGGGGTTCTGGCCGTTGCTCTTTTCCTCGGGCTCCGGGAGGTGGACAGCAACCTCAGAACCGTTGAGTCGGTAGCGGTTCGAATCGCACGTGGTGAAATGGGCGCCCGGGTCCAGACGGGTGAAGGAACGCTGGTAACCCGTCTGGCCTCGTCATTCAACGGCATGGCCGAGCACATACAGCGCCTGGTGCAGGTGCAGCGGGAAATGATCCACGCAGTTTCGCACGAATTGCGCACTCCCGTGGCCCGTATCCGCTTTGGTGTCCAGATGATCGAGGACTGCCAGGACGAGGCTTCGCTGCAAAGGCAACTGGACGGCATCGATGGTGATATCCAGGAACTGGACGAGCTGATTGATGAGATCCTGACCTATGCGAGGCTGGAGCAGGGCGGCCCGGTATTCTCGCTGCAGGAAACCTCGGTAACCGACATTGTCCGCCAGGTGGTTTCTGAGCAGCAGATGGTTCGGCCCGAACTGAGTATCGAGGGCAATATTGATGAGGCCTCGGAACGTTGGGCGCTGTCGGACATTGAGCCTCGCTACTTGCATAGGGCGATTCAGAATCTGGTAGGCAACGCCGGACGCTACGCGGCTGGCAAGGTGCTGGTCAGCTGTCATTTCGATGAGGACAACTGTCGCGTTGACGTCGAAGACGATGGCCCCGGCATTCCCGAGGAAGACTGGGAGAAAGTGTTTACTGCGTTTGCCCGACTGGACGACAGCCGTACCCGAACCTCCGGCGGCTATGGCCTGGGTTTGTCTATTGTTCGCCGGATTCTCTACTGGCACGGAGGGCACGCCTTCGTCAGCAAGAGCGATACGCTTGGCGGTGCAAAATTCAGCCTGGTCTGGCCCAGAAAAAAACCAGTGGACTCGATTGTGTGAAGAAGACCCCATCGCCTCACCTGATGTAACAAAGCAGCTACACAAGCACTACTGAAGTTTTTGGCGGCCCGGTCAATACTGCAAAACGTAAGGGATGACTTTTGAGGTTGTAGTTCTTACGAACTTTCCTTGTTTCATTCGTCATTTGAGGGCCGGTTTTCCGGCCCTTTTTTTATGCCTGGTCCCAAATTCCTGATCGGTCACCCTTTCCCGGCTGCTCTGCTGCTAGAATCCTGTTAAACAACAGGAGGCCGTCCATGACCCGTTATCTGCTTGCCATCGACCAGGGTACAACCAGTTCCCGCGCCATTGTTTTTGACCAAACGGGCAACAGCGTTGCAACCGACCAGCAGGAATTTCACCAGTTTTTTCCGAAAGATGGCTGGGTAGAGCATGATGCCCGGGAAATCTGGGACAGTACTCTGGCGGTGTGCCGTGGTGCTCTCGAGAAAGCTGGCATCGAGGCTTCGGAGCTGGCAGGTATCGGTATCACCAATCAGCGTGAAACCACTGTGATCTGGGACCGGGCAACCGGCGAGCCGATCTACCACGCCATTGTCTGGCAGGATCGTCGAACCGCGTCCTGGTGCACCAAGCTGAAATCCGATGGCCATGAAGACACGGTTGTTGAACGAACCGGGCTGTTGATTGATCCCTACTTTTCGGCCACCAAGATAGCCTGGATTCTGGATAACGTGGAGGGTGCCCGCGGCCGGGCCGAATCCGGTTTGCTGGCTTTTGGAACGGTGGACAGCTGGCTGCTCTGGAACCTGACTGACGGCAAATCCCACTGCACCGATGCCACCAATGCGTCGAGAACGGCTCTTTTCAATATTCACAAGCAGGACTGGGACGAAGACCTTCTGGCCCTGTTTCGCGTGCCCCGGGCCTTGCTGCCGGACGTACTCGATAGCGCCGCAGATTATGGCACCGCCGAAGCGCAGTGGTTGGGCGCGCCAGTTATGATTGCCGGCATTGCAGGGGATCAGCATGCTGCTCTCGTTGGGCAGGCGTGCTTTCGTCCGGGCATGGCCAAGAGCACCTACGGCACCGGCTGTTTTCTCATGCTCAATACGGGCGATAAGGCCGTTCGGTCCGAGAACCGTTTGCTGACCACCATGGCCTATCGCCTGAACGGCAAGCCCTGTTACGCGGTGGAAGGCAGTATTTTTGTCGCAGGTGCTGCCATGCAGTGGTTGAGAGACGGGCTCAAGCTGATTGCCCACGCCAACGAATCTTCCGCCCACGCGGAGGCCGTCGGAGTCGACAATCCGGTTTACCTGGTCCCGGCGTTTACCGGCCTGGGAGCGCCTCATTGGGATCCCCATGCCCGCGGCGCCATCATGGGCCTGACCCGGGATACGGGCATTGGCGAGATCGTTACCGCTGGCCTGCAGTCCGTCTGCTATCAGACCAAGGACCTGGTGCGGGCGATCCAGAATGACGGCGCTCGACTTGAATCGCTGCGAGTGGATGGCGGTATGGTGGTGAACGACTGGGTGATGCAGTTTCTGGCCGATATACTGAATGTCACCGTTGACCGGCCCCGGGTCACAGAAACAACCGCTCTTGGCGCCGCCTACCTTGCGGGACTGCAGACAGGTGTTTTCGACAGCCTTGAGCAGATCTCCGGGCTCTGGGAATGCGAGCGGCAGTTCCATCCGGAAATGCGCCCGGCTTTGCGAGAATCACTCTACGCTGGCTGGCTGGATGCCGTTGAGCGCGTCTGCAACAACTAAATTTATGAATCAGGTGGTGCGTTCGAAGGCAATCAGGTGATCCGCCTCGACACGCACCGGCACATGCTCGCCCAGATTGAAATCCAGGTGGCTGCGGAACAGGGCTTCAAACTCTGTGTCCTCGGAACACCGGAAACGGTAAAGAGTAGAAGTGCCGGCAAAGGTTTTCTCAACCACCTTGGGCTGCAGATCTGAGTCGGGGTCATGAACGATGTCATCGGGCCGGATCAGAACGTCTACCAGGGTGCCGGGTTCCCATTTGTAGGCCCGGTTGCCGTGGATCACGCCCAGCTCGGATTCAATGGTATCCGGCCCAAGGGCGGTGCCGGGGACGAATCCGCCCTGACCCACGAAGCTGGCAACGAAACGATTCGCCGGTTCATGGTAGAGGTTGTAGGGCACGTCCCACTGCTGGATCCTGCCGTCCCGCAACACGGCGACCTGATCGCACATTGCGAAGGCTTCCTGTTGGTCGTGGGTCACCAGAATGGCGCTGATGCCCAGAGTCTTCAGGATTTCGCGAACATCCAGGCTCAGCCGCCGCCGCAGATCCGCGTCCAGGTTGGAAAACGGCTCATCCAGCAAAATCAGGGTGGGCTCCGGTGCCAGGGCGCGGGCCAGTGCAACCCGCTGCTGCTGGCCGCCCGACAGTTCATGGGGGTAGTTGTCGGCCAGATCCTGCAAGTGCACGACATTCAGCAGCTCCATGACCTTCTGCCGCTTTTCCGCCTTGTTCAGATTGCGCAGGCCGAACCCCACGTTGTCTGCAATGGTCAGGTGCGGAAACAGGGCGTAATCCTGGAACACCATACCGATCCGCCGCTTTTCCGGGGGCAGAGTGCGTCCGGGCAGGCTGATGGCCTGGGACTGCAGAGAGATCTCGCCACCACTCAGCGGAAGAAAGCCCGCGAGGGCACGCAGTATGGTGCTTTTGCCGCAGCCGCTTGGGCCGAGCAGGCAACCGATGTCGCCATGGCTCAGGGCAAAGCTGACATCTTTGACCACGGAATCCCCGCCGTAGCCACAGGACAGGTTATTGACCTCGAGCAGCCAGTCTGCCTGAGATTGCGCGGTTGTACTCATGGAGTCAGTCCAGCCGGTTCAGGATGAGAAATTCGAGCAGTGCCTTCTGGGCGTGCAGGCGGTTCTCGGCCTCGTCCCAGACCACGGAGGCGGGATGTTCCATCATGTCGGCCGATATTTCCTCGCCACGATGAGCCGGCAGGCAATGCATGAACAGCACATCCTTATCGGCTACAGAGAGCAGCCCGGGATTGATCTGATAGCCACTGAAAGCCTTTTCACGGGCCTTCTGTTCGTCTTCCTGGCCCATGGAAGCCCAGACATCTGTCACCAGGAGTTGAGCGTTTCGGGCCGCCTCGGCCGGCTCCCGGAATACCTTGACCCGGTCTTCGTGGCCCTTGATCATCGATTCTGCCGGCTCGTAGCCTTCCGGGCAGGCGATGTTCAGGTTGAAATCAAACTGGGCAGCGGCATTGATGTACGAGTGGCACATGTTGTTGCCATCGCCGATCCAGGCCACGGTGGCGCCGCGAATACTGCCTCTGTGTTCCCGGAACGTTTGCATGTCGGCCAGCAGCTGGCAGGGGTGAAAGTCATCGGTCAGGGCATTGATCACCGGCGCTCTTGATGCAGCCGCGAAGCGCTCTACCGTTTCATGGGCAAATGTGCGAATCATCACCGCATCAACCATGCTGGAAATGACGATAGCGGAGTCTTCTATCGGCTCGCCGCGGCCAAGCTGGGTATCCCGTGGCGACAGGAACATTGCGGAGCCGCCGAGTTGGGTCATGCCGGCTTCAAAAGAAACCCTGGTTCGCGTTGATGATTTTTCGAAGATCATCGCAAGGACACGGTTCTTGAGTGAGTCCCGAACCTTCCCTTGCCGCCACTCGTTGCGCAATGCTGTGGCATGATCAACCAGGCTTTCCAGCTCGTTGGTTGTCATGTCATTCAATGTCAGAAAATGTCTTGCCGCCATGCAATGGCCCTTATCTCAACGAACCCCGCCGTTGGCGGGATTGCCTGAACGTTGACTGAAAAAATGGGGGCATCAAGTCTAGCCCTTCGGAGCAGGTATGACAACGCTGTGGCCGGGCTGGAACTGCCGGTGTTGCTCGAGGTCAAATCAAGGTGTTTGGTGAGGCGTTCGGCACCCGTGTACAATAGCGTCAAGAAAATTGCCGTGTGGCAAGACTGTTCCAACAGAGGTGAATGTTCATGGATATCAATGAAACCATTAAGAGCCAGCTCGAAGAGAACCCGATCATCCTGTACATGAAGGGTAGCCCCCAGGCACCCCAGTGTGGCTTCTCGGCCAAAACAGTACAGGCGGTAATGGCCTGCGGCGAACGCTTTGCCTTCGTCAATATTCTGGATAACCAGGAGCTTCGTGAAGCCCTGAAGGTTCACTCCAGCTGGCCCACTTATCCCCAGCTGTACATCAATGGTGAGCTGGTTGGCGGTTGTGACATCGTTCTGGAAATGTCCGAGAGCGGTGAGCTGGCCAAGCTTGTCAAAGAGGCGGCGAAGCAGACAGAAGCCTGATCACTGCCGGTCAGAGCCGTTTCGGGGTGAACAACAGTTCGACCTCGAAGCGGTTAGCGCTCCCGCCGTCCTTCGGTGGCTGGGGGTAGGGGCTTGCCGCCAGCGCCGCCCGATATGCAGCCTCATCAATCGTCTTGATTCCTGTTGATTTCAACACCCTTGCCCGGGTCAGGGCGCCATTTCCCAGCAACCGCAGTTCAACCTCCATAGCGACCGTGTCAGTGAGACTCCTCATGGCCGGCACTCTCAGTTCTTCAAGCTGATGAGCCAGATGGACAGCCAGTTTGACCACGTAGGGGTCGAGCTCGCCCGGTGACTCCGTAACCCGTGTAATGCTCTCCTCCGGGTTCCCCGGGGGCTGTTCCGCGTTTTCGCCGGCAGCAGAGCTGGCGCTTGACTGTGCGGCCTCGCTCTGGGGCCCGCTGGTATTCGTTGCCTCATTCGGGGCGGGGGTTTGCGGCTCGCGGGAGGTAACAATCTCCGGTTTGGAGAGGGGTTCCGGCTCAGGGGGATCAATCTCAAACGGTGTTATCCGCGCTGTATCCTGACGAGGGGTGGGGTCAGCCGACGGATCGGCGACCGTTCTATGCGTGCCCGGTGCTATCAGCTCGAACCGGACACTCTCTCTGTGAGTGGCCGTTGGTTCTTCCATGGGAGTGGGGATGCCTGAGAGCAGGAGCGTGTGTAGGAAAAGTGCCAGAGATACGGCAAGCCCAAGCCGGTACGAAGCCGGCAGGGCATTGGGACTGCTTTTTTCAGGCATTGGCGTCAGGCGGTCTTGCTCCGGAGGGTGCCGACAACCGCATCCAGGGCCCGATCAATCAATGCGCCCTGCTCAAGCAGGGTCAGCCGGCCACGGCGCATTTCATGGGCCAGTTCAATCCGGGTTTTCTCAATCACTTTCAGCCCCATCCGGTTCACAAAGACAAAGCAATCTGCTTCGTCGATGATAGCGGAAAGCTTACAGCGGAAGTTTGCGCCATTGACCAGACGGAACTCGACCCAGTTGCCGATCTGCAGACCATCTATCTGAGCGACATATTCAGCCACGGCCGCGTCTTCCAATTCTTGCTGCCTGTTGGCCTTTTTCGAGGTGTGGCTTTCTGAATCATCAACCGACGTTGTAGCTGCTTCCTCGCGGGGTTCAATCACAGCGTTGGTCCGGAATGCTTCAGCAAGCTCGTGTTTCAGTTGCCCCATCATTTCATCAAGTTTTGAGGAATTATAGGAGACTTCCTCGAGTCCTGACCTTAGCGACTTCAGGAGGCTGGGAACCACGCGCACCCATTCGTCCCGTTCATTGTCCTCCTGATGAGGGTGCAAACACCAGATGAGGTCATCAACAACTTTCACGGTTGAATTCCATCGGTGTTCGACATCGTCTCTGAGGTAGGCGAGGAAAAGAACGCGGCTCCACCCGTTCATCAGGATATCATGAACGGGTTGCGGCATTTTATAACGGGACACCTTCTCTTTAAGAAGGTTGTCGACAGTTTCTTGCGCCGCCTGGGATTTGATTCGCCCCCTCTCAGATTCTCGGGTTCGCTGCTCGACAAGTGATGCTTTGCGGTTCTCGCGCTCCAGAAACTCCTCGAACTCCTGATTGAGGGTTTCAAAGAGAGAAATGTCACCATCGAATTCGTTCAGGATCCGCTGAACAATGTTATGGATCTGTCCATACAGCTTATCCTTTGACTTTTCGTCACTATTGCTCCAGCCAATACCTGCCCTGGCAAGGGAATTTAACAGCCTACGAGCAGGATGTGTGGCGCGACTGAAAAAGCTCTTGTCTCGAATAACCACTTTCAGGATCGGAATCTGCAGCCGGCTTATCAGAACCTGGACCGGAGCGGAGAGGTTGTAGTCGTCGAGAATGAACTCGAACAGCATAGAGACGAGATTGATCAGGTCTTCATCAACTTCGTTGAGTGCGGGTTGCCGTCCATCACCGTGGTCAGCTTCTTCCTGGAGTAGCTGGTGGACCAGCTGTCTGAGGTCTACGTTTAGCGGTTCGCCATCACTTAAATTGCTTTGGTTCTGCCAACTAGCACCAGCAAGTGGCAGCGCATGGAGCAGGCTCGCTAATTCCGAGTCGCCGATAACTCGCAAGGATGGGTCAGATGCTCTCGGAGGCATGCCTGCGTTGGCCCTTTGTAATGCAAGCATCTGACGAATCTGCTCGAACACAGCGCTACTACCCACTGCATCCCGGCCACCTTCCAGGGTTTCAGTGCCTGCTTTGTTCGATTCGTCTTTCTCTGAGCTAGAGCTCTGTTTTCCAGAAGCCTCATGTTGCTGCCCGGCCTTGCCGTGATAACGGAAGTTCGGAATGATGCCGGCCTGGATCAGTATACGGTTGGCTTCGTCCAACAGCATGCCGAGGTTGGATACAACATAGCGGTCAAACTGTTTGAGCAGGATCAGGCGTTCACGAATCTGGATCTCAAGGGCTTGTATTGCCTCTGTGAACGCACTGCACAGGTGTTCTGGTGCCATCGGATTGACCGGTGATTCGTCGGTGGCTTCCGGGTACACCTGACTGAAACGGGTCTGGAGTTGGAGCAGTGGACCCTGAAAGTGCGCCTTTGCCTTGGTGATCATGGCATTGAGCGCAACCTGCTCCTCAAGGTCGTCATTGCCGACCAGGGCAAGAGTGTCTGCGCTGGCCTGCTTGCTCAGCTGTTCTTCCTGAAGCGGTCCGGTATGCGGGGGGGTGGCAAAATATTGGGCAACGGTGTTCTGGAAATGCCGCTCGACACCCTTACGCTTGATGCGAATTTCACGCATCGCCTCGAAATACCGGTTCTGTTCGTTGTTGCTGCGGGCATTATTGGCCAACTCGAACAGTGAATCGTCGACGGCGTCGAAGGCGCCCTGCAGCAAATCACCGAGCCCGGCGACAACCGTGTCCCGGATGCGGGTGACCTCCGCAGGAACCGGTCTGTTACTTCCGGCTTCCCTGTGTTCGCGGAGGTAATGTATGCCGGACTGCTTGTTCATGGCAGACTCCTGTTTACGCCTCAACCGGATACATGACCGAGCTTGAAATCCTTGGATTCTCGTTATTGGTTAAATTTACCGCATTTTGCCCAAAGTTAACATGACCAAACGCTAACGTGAGAGCAAATTCAAAAAAACACGGGGTGCCGGACAGGCACCCTCATGCAGATTACTGACTTGCCTGAGAATTAGCGGTCAGTTCACGTAAACCGGGCCTATGCCCATGCTCCAGATGACGACACTGATGGCGAGCAGGGCGACAAACATAACCAGGCCAACCGTCAGGACTGCAGAAGCGAACATGAACCCCTTGTCCGCCGGAATCTTCATCAGGATCGGTAGCCCTTCGTATAGTAGGTAGACCGCGTAGGCAACCGCCACCAGGCCCGCCAGCATATTCACCCATATGTTCGGATAGGCGGCGATCACGCCAATCAGGAAAACCGGGGTCGCCGTGTACGCCGCCAGAGCAACGCCTCTGGGAGTCCGTTCCACCGCATCATACGTGGCGGCAAAAAAATCAATGAACTTGCCAAGTATAAAAATTCCGGCAAGCATGGCCGCGTAGAAGAGTGTGGATAGCTGGAGTGCGCTCGCCGCCGACAGCTTCGTGATCTGGCCATCACCAATTTGCCAGCCCACCTGGGTTGTTCCGATGAAGCCGGCAACAGCCGGGATCAGTGCCAGCAACAGAATGTGGCCGGCATAAAGTCTTGTGACAGTCTCGGATTCATTGCGAATCGCCTCCCACTCCTGATCGGGATGGGCGAGCAGGCCAAACGTGTGTGTCAGACTCATGGACGTATTCCTTGTGATTGTTTTTGTATCGCACGCTCCTTCAGTGTTGGCGGGGGATCATCGGGGGTCAAGCTGGCGGTTAAATTTTGATCTTTCAAGAATGGAGGGCGCTATAACTGAAGGGTCTATAGCGCCATGGAGAGGAGCTTTCCGGCTTTTACTGTTTCAGTGACAGGGAACGTTTTTTGCGTTTTTTCGGGTGCACAATGGCTGCTTTGACGACATTGTCCTTGATCTGCAGCACTTCTACCCGGTGGCCGTCCACTTTCAGGCAGACGTTGGTGTCGGGGATGTTCTCCAGGGTTTCGGTAATCAGGCCGTTAAGGGTTTTGGGGCCATCGGTAGGGAGCTTCCAGCCAAGGGTCTTGTTGATGGTTCGAACGGCGGAAGTGCCATCGATAATGAAAGTGCCGTTGTCCTGCGGGATGATGTCCGGGCTGGTGGCGGCATAATCCGTCGTAAAGTCGCCGACGATCTCTTCAAGTATGTCTTCCAGTGTCGCAAGGCCAAGAACGTCGCCATATTCATCGACAACCACGCCGAAACGGCGACGGCCTTTCTGGAAGTTGATCAGCTGGGTGTTCAGGGGCGTGCTTTCCGGGATGAAATAGGGCTCCTGGCAAAGCTGCATGATCATGGCCTTGTTGATTTCCTCCTGTTGCAGCAGTTTGGAAGCGCTGCGCAGGTGCAGTATGCCCTGAATACTGTTGATGTCGCCCTTGAAGACCGGAAGCCGGGTATGCTGGCTGCTCCTCAGTTGGCGCAGAATGGTGTCGGTGTCGTCTTCCAGGTCGATACCCACTACCTCGTTTCGGGGCACCATGATGTCATTCACGGTCACTTTTTCCAGATCCAGAATGCTGACCAGCATGTCCTTGTGCTTGGCGGGTATCAGGGCGCCTGCCTCGTTCACCAGTGTTCGCAGTTCTTCCCGGCTGAGGTGGTCGTTGGCAGCGTCTGCGGCGGAAACGCCCAGCAGTTTCAGTATCCCCCCGGTGAACAGGTTCACGGCCCAGACAATCGGGTAGAGGATTTTCAGCAGGGGGCCGAGTATGTAGCTGGCCGGGAAGGCAATTTTCTCGGGAAACAGTGCTGCAAGGGTTTTCGGAGTGACTTCTGCGAAGATCAGAATCACGATGGTCAGCAGGATGGTGGCAATCGCGATGCCGGCATCGCCCCAGACCCGAATCGCGATAACCGTGGCGATCGAAGAGGCAAAGATGTTCACGAAGTTGTTGCCGATCAGGATAACGCCGATCAGCTGGTCGGTTCGTTGCAACAAGCCCTGGGCGCGCTTGGCACCTTTATGGCCGGTTTTGGCCATATGTTTAAGACGATATCGGTTGAGGGACATCATCCCTGTCTCGGAGCTCGAGAAGAAACCGGAAAGCAGGATCAGTCCGACCAGGAGAATAAACAGCGCGGTAAGCGATGTTTCGTTCAAAAGAGGTGTCCTTATATTGCTGACAAGTAGCGAAAATAGGGTTTTGGCGAGCGTTGTGTCAAGAGAATAACCGGTGCTTCTGGTGTCAGCCGCCGCGCTGGAAGATCAGCTCTAGCACAAACTTGCTTCCGTAGAAGGCCAGCATCAGGAGTGCGCAGCCTGCGAGGGTCCAACGGCTTGCAGTCATGCCCCTCCAGCCTTTGGTGTAACGACCAATCAGGAGCGCCACGAAAACCAGCAGGGATAGGATCGAGAACAGAGTCTTGTGGGCGAGGTTCTGGGCAAAGAGATCCTCTATAAAGAGGGCGCCGGTCACAATAGCCAGAATCAGCATGACGACGCCGGCCCAGACCATCTCGAATAGCAGTGACTCCATGGTTTGCAGAGGCGGCAGGTTACGAACCAGCAGGCTGTTGTAATTGTGCTTCAGTTGGCGATTCTGGAAGTAAAGAAGAACCGCCTGGATGGCCGCCAGAGTAAAGAGGCTGTAGGCTGTCACCGAAAGCGCGATATGGGAGAGCATGCCGTAGCTGTGATCGGACACCAGTCTCGAGGGTCCATGGGTAACCAGGGCGAGAATAATCGTGAGCCCGGCCAGCGGGTAAACGCCGAGGAACAGGCTTTGCACCGGCTTTTTAAGGTTGAGCCCCAATAGAAGAAAGACGATCAGCCAGGAAATAAGCACCGAGCTTTTGAAAAAACTGAAATCGAAGCCGCCGTCGTGGTGGACTGTCTGGCCAATAAGAAGTCCGTGGCTGGTCAGGGCGAGAACGCCAATCAGGGTGGTAATGGCAATGTTGCTCTGAACCCGACCCCTGAAATGCAGGGCCTGCAGCGCGGTACCGACGCTGTAAAGAAAAAGAGAGGTGACCGCGAGAATCAGCGTTCCCATGACTTCCTTATTAACCACTATTCTGACTGGGGATCGGCGCAGGTTTGGACCGATTTGACCGGGCTGGTCGTTTCAGGGCGATAGTCTGGTTATAATGTCGCGATTATGCAACTGGAATCAAGGAGTCCTCGCCGGCTCTGTCGATTCACGCACTCAATTTATCCGGGGTACGGAAGAGCAACATGTTTGAGAACCTCCAAGACCGACTTTCCGGCAGTCTGCGCAAGATTTCCGGCCAGGCGCGCCTCACTGATGACAATATAAAGGACACTCTGCGGGAAGTGCGGATGGCGCTGCTGGAGGCGGATGTCGCCCTGCCGGTGGTGAAGGACTTTGTTGAGGGCGTCCGCAAGCGAGCCATTGGCCAGGAGGTGCAGCGTAGCCTGACGCCGGGCCAGGTCTTCGTTAAAGTTGTCCAGCAGGAGTTGGAACGGGTGATGGGTGAGGGCAACGAGTCCCTCAATCTGAACGTCCAGCCGCCGGCAGTGATTATGATGGCCGGTCTGCAGGGTGCGGGTAAGACCACCACGGTCGCCAAGCTCTCGCGCTTCCTCAAGGAGCGGCAGAAAAAATCTGTCCTGGTGGTCAGCGCTGACGTCTACCGTCCGGCGGCGATTCGCCAGTTGGAAACCCTCGCTGGCGAGGTGGGTGTTGAGTTCTTCCCGAGCAGTGCCGATCAGGATCCGGTTGATATTGCGGAAGGTGCCATTGCCGCGGCCAGGAAGAAGCACATTGATGTTGTGATTCTTGATACCGCCGGCCGACTGCACGTTGACGAGCAGATGATGGGAGAGATTGGCCGGCTGCATAAAGCGGTTAACCCGGTTGAAACCCTGTTCGTGGTCGATGCCATGACGGGCCAGGATGCCGCCAACACCGCCAAGGCGTTCAACGATGCCCTGCCGCTGACCGGCGTGGTACTGACCAAAACCGATGGCGATGCCCGTGGCGGTGCCGCCCTGTCTGTTCGTCACATTACCGGCAAGCCGATCAAGTTCCTGGGTGTCGGGGAAAAGTCTGATGCGCTGGAACCGTTCTATCCGGACCGGGTTGCCTCCCGGATCCTGGGCATGGGTGATGTGCTCTCGTTGATTGAAGAGGCGGAGCGCAAGCTTGACCAGAAGAAAGCCCAAAAGCTCACCAAGAAAATCAAGAAGGGCAAAAGCTTTGATCTGGAGGATTTTCGGGATCAGCTACAGCAGATGAAGAACATGGGCGGCATTGGTGGTCTGCTCGACAAGCTGCCGGGTATGGGGCAGATGGCCCAGGTGGCGCAGCAGCAGGTCAACGACAAGTCCATGGGGCAGATGGAAGCCATTATTTGCTCAATGACGCCAAAAGAGCGGCGTTACCCGGATGTGATCAACAATTCCCGCAAACGCCGGATCGCCACGGGGTCTGGAACCCAGATCCAGGACGTCAATCGTCTGCTGAAACAGCACAAGCAAATGCAGAAGATGATGAAAAAGTTTGGCAAGAAAGGCGGTATGGCGAATATGATGCGCGGCATGGGTGGCATGATGCCCCCGGGCGGCGGTGGTGGAGGCGGAATGCCTCCGTTTGGCCGTATGTAAAAAGCCTTACATGGAAAACGGGGAAACAACTGGTTTTGCTGTTTTCTTTGGCGCTTTTTTAGCATAGAATAGCGCCCCTTTCGAGTATGGGTCTTCGCGTCAGCTGGTGTTCAGCAGGCGTGAATCGTACAAAGTTCGTTCAACAGAACAGGATATTGGTTAAATGGTAATTATCCGTTTGGCTCGTGGCGGCTCCAAGAAGCGCCCGTTCTACCATCTGACAGTCACCGACAGCCGCAAATCTCGCGACGGTCGTTTCATCGAGCGTGTAGGTTTCTTCAACCCGGTTGCCCGTGGTCAGGAAGAGAGTCTTCGCGTTGATCGTGATCGTGTCGAATTTTGGCTCGGTCAAGGCGCGCAGACCAGCGAGCGCGTTGCACAGCTGCTGAAGGCTGCTGGGTAAGACAGCACTGACACCGGGGTTTATGGCATGACACAGAATTCGCAGGAAACTGTGATCGGCCGCATTACCTCGGTGTTCGGGGTCAAGGGTTGGCTGAAAGTCTTCTCTTTCACAGACCCCAAGGAAGGAATACTGAACTATCCCGATTGGACGCTTGATCTGGATGGCAAACGTATTCCGGCCAAGCTTGAGGAGGGTCGCCGCCAAGGGCAGGGGATCGTCGTCAGGCTGAAAGGCATTAATGACCGTGATCTGGCCCACACATACTGTGGTGCCGAGGTCAGGGTTTCTACGGCTGAGTTACCGGCGCTCCCAGAAGGGGAGTTTTACTGGTTTCAGCTGGAAAGCCTTGATGTGTATACGGTCGATGATGAGTGCCTTGGTAGAGTGCACCATCTTATGGAAACCGGATCCAACGATGTTCTGGTGGTGCAGGCGACAGCAGGTTCCATCGATCAACGTGAGCGTCTGATTCCTTATCTGCCTGGCGAAGTGGTTCAGAACGTTGATCTGGATTCAAAGCGCATGGTGGTGGACTGGGATCCGGAGTTCTGACGGGTGTGGATTGGCGCAGTCAGTCTGTTCCCGGAGATGTTCGGTGCGGTAACGGATTACGGGATCACGGGGCGAGCGGTTCGGGATGGTCTTCTGACCTTTCGAAGCTGGAATCCCCGTGAATTTACCCATGACCGGCATCGCACGGTAGATGACCGGCCCTATGGTGGCGGCCCAGGTATGCTGATGAAAATTCAGCCCCTGAAGGACGCGATCCATGCGGCACGGGAAGCGGCACCCGGAAACCCCTGTGTGGTTTACTTGTCGCCCCAGGGTGAGACGCTGAACCAGTCTGTTGTCGAGTCGCTCGCGGCAGAGCAGCAGCTGATTCTGGTGGCGGGCCGGTACGAGGGTGTTGATGAGCGCCTGATAGCGACGGAAGTCGATCGGGAAGTGTCACTGGGTGATTTTGTGCTTTCCGGTGGCGAACTGGCAGCGATGGCTGTTATCGATGCGGTTACACGCCTCATCCCCGGAGCGCTGGGTCATGCGCAGTCGGCAGAGCAGGATTCTTTCGCCGACGGTTTGCTGGATTGTCCGCACTACACCCGGCCCGAGGTTTACGAGGGTCAGGCGGTGCCGGATGTTTTATTGGGCGGTCACCATGATCAGATCCGGCGTTGGCGGCTCAAGCAGTCGCTGAGGCGAACCCGGGAGCGACGCCCCGACCTGCTGGAAAAGCGGGTGTTTACGGACGAAGAGCGTGAGCTGCTGGAAGAGATTTTGAACGAACCGGGTGCCTCTGAATAATCAGGGCATTAACAGATTGGGTATCAGGAGCATTACGATGAGCGGCAAGAACAACATCATCAGTCAACTTGAAGCAGAACAGATGACCAAGGAAATCCCTGCGTTTGCGCCGGGTGACACCGTGGTCGTTCAGGTTCGCGTAACCGAGGGTAACCGTGAGCGTCTTCAGGCGTTCGAAGGTGTTGTCATCGGAAAGCGTAACCGTGGCATGAACTCCTCTTTCACCGTACGTAAGATCTCCTACGGTGTTGGTGTTGAGCGTACTTTCCAGAGCTTCTCCAAGCTGATCGAAAGCATCAGCGTGAAGCGTCGTGGCGATGTTCGCCAGGCCAAGCTTTACTACCTGCGCGACCTGTCTGGTAAGGCGGCTCGTATCAAGGAAAAGCTGGGCTGATCAGCAGTGCGCTGAACAGCAGTCAGGAAAAGGCAGCCGAGGGCTGCCTTTTTTGTGTCTGAGGTTCCGGTATGCTTGATGTGTCGTGAGACCTTTGCAGTCTGGGAACTTGCCATGAGAGCAGAAGATGAATCGGTAATCGTCAGGTTTGTTGATGCCATCTGGCTGGAGGACGGGCTGGGCGAAAAAACCCGGCAGGCTTACCGGAGCGATCTGATGCGATTGTCAGAATGGCTCCAAAGTCAGCCTGGCAAGCCAGTGCTCACGGATGTTCGCCGAACCGATTTGCTGGCGTGGATGTCCAGTGGCCTCGCACAGGGCGTCAAGAGCTCCACGGCAGCCAGGCGGCTGTCCGGGCTCCGACGGTTTTACCGGTTTCTTCTGCGAGAAGGTCTGATAAGCGAAGACCCAACCCTGCGGATTGACAGTCCCAAACTGCCTCGGCGTCTCCCCGATTCACTGACCGAGGACGAGGTGGATGCGCTGCTTTCCGAGCCGGACCCCGGAATTGCCATTGAGCTCAGGGATAAGGCCATGCTGGAAATACTCTACGGTTGCGGTCTGCGGGTCTCGGAGCTGACCGAGTTGCGGGTCGATCAGGTAAACCTTCGCCAGGGCGTGGTGCGGATCACCGGCAAGGGGGACAAGGATAGGTTGGTCCCATTGGGTGAAGAGGCTGTGGACTGGTTGCTTCAGTATATGAAGGAAGGGCGGCCGGAACTTCTTAAGGGGCGATCCTGCGATGCGCTGTTCCCGGGCAATCGTGCTGCGGCAATGACTCGTCAAACCTTCTGGCATCGTATAAAGCACTACGCGGTTCGAGTGGGTATTCGCAAACATCTGTCGCCCCATACGCTCAGGCATGCCTTTGCCACGCACCTCCTTAATCATGGTGCGGACCTGCGTGTGGTGCAGATGCTGCTGGGCCATTCTGACCTGTCGACAACCCAAATATACACCCATGTGGCTCGTCAGCGACTGCAGTCGCTGCACCAGGCTCACCATCCCAGGGGCTAACAGTGGGGCTGTTCCGCTATTGGGGGATGAACTTTCTTTTTGTGTACTTGTCGCATTGAATTGATTCCCGGCCTGTGGCAATACTGCCCGGGTTGTTTAACCGCTTACTGGAAAAGGTTGTTTGCCAGAATGAATATGAAACATGTGGTTGTGGCGCTTGGAGTCGTCGTAGGTGCCTTTGGCGCGGCCAGCGTCAGTGCCGGTGAAGTGGAAGACCGGATTTCCGAGCGTCTAACCCAGGCTGTCCCCGGCCTTGAGGTGGTGTCGGTAAAACAATCCGAAGCCAAGGGCCTCTATGAGGTTCAGAGCAACAATGGCGACACGATTTACGCGACCGAGGATGGCCAGTACCTGATGACGGGAGATCTTCTCAAGATTACCGATCAGGGTATTGCCAATGTCACCGAAGCCGCACGCACGGAGGCCCGTCGCGAAATGATGGCGGACTATGGAAACAAGGGAGTTATCAGTTTCCCGGCCAAAAACGAAAAGGCCGTGGTAAACGTGTTTACTGATATCGACTGCCCTTACTGTCGGAAGCTGCATGACGAGGTGCCGCAGCTGAACGACTATGGCATTACCGTCAATTACTACGCGTTCCCCCGGTCCGGTCCCAATACAGCGTCTTTCAGAAAGTACGAGTCGGTCTGGTGTGCTGACGATCAACAGGCGGCCATGGACGCAGCCAAGGCCGGCCGCACAGTGGCCGACGCAAGTTGCGAAAATCCGGTGGGCGAGCAGTATGAACTTGGTGGCCGGGTCGGGGTTACAGGGACACCTGCCATTGTTCTGGAGGATGGCAATATGGTTCGTGGCTATGTCCCGGCGCAGCGTCTGGCCGAAGGCCTCGGGCTGCTCTGACACCCTGGCGCACCCATCGTACGAGGTGCGTTACACGGGATTTTCGAAGGATCCGATTCAGGGCTTATTCAGTGAGGCCTGAATCGGTATACTATGCCCGCCTAATATAATTCATCAGCACCCCTTCGGGATCAGAGGTGAGAGTTTGAAAGACGTCAGTGTCGGAATCTGCGGATTGGGAACCGTCGGCGGCGGTACCTTTAATGTCTTGACCCGCAACGCCAGGCTGATTGCCGGTCGGGCCGGATGCAATATCCGGATTACCCGGGTTGCCAGTCGCCGGGCCCGCGAGGATATGGACCTCGGCGATGTGCCCTTCAGCACCGACATTTACGACGTGGTGAACGATCCCGACGTGGATATCGTGGTCGAGCTCATCGGTGGTTATGATGCGGCCAAAGAGCTGGTGCTGGCGGCAATCCGCAACGGCAAACACGTGGTTACCGCGAACAAGGCCCTGATTGCCGTCCACGGCAACGAAATCTTCGAGGCGGCCGAGAAGGCTGGTGTTGTGGTGGCCTACGAGGCGGGTGTAGCCGGTGGCATCCCGGTCATCAAGGCTGTTCGTGAAGGCATGGCGGCAAACCGCATTGACTGGATTGCCGGCATCATTAACGGCACCGGGAACTACATTCTGACCGAAATGCGTGCCGGTCGGGAATTTTCCGAGGTTCTCAAGGAAGCCCAGGATCTTGGGTACGCCGAAGCAGACCCGACTTTTGATGTGGAAGGCATTGATGCTGCCCACAAGCTGACCATACTGGCATCGGCCGGGTTCGGCGTGCCTCTTCAGTTCGAGAAAGGCTACACCGAAGGCATTTCGAAGATTACGCCTTATGACATTGCTCATGCCGAATTGCTGGGTTACCGCATCAAGCACCTCGGCATTGCCCGTCGTCGCGATGATGGCATTGAACTACGTGTTCACCCGACTCTGGTTCCCCAGAGCCATCTGATTGCCCAGGTTGATGGTGTCTTGAACGCGGTCCTGGTGGATGGCGATGCCGTTGGCCAGACCATGTATTACGGTCCCGGAGCAGGGGATGAGGCAACCGGGTCGGCTGTTATTGCGGATATCGTGGATGTGGCCCGTGCCGTGTCGACAGAAAGCAAACTCCGTGTACCCTATCTCGGCTTCTCACCGGAGGCCATGGAAGACCTGGATGTACTGCCCATGGAGGATATCCAGTCCGCCTACTACCTGCGCATTACCGCTCTGGATCGTCCGGGTGTGCTGGCCAAGATTGCCTCCATTCTGAGTGAGCATGGCATCAATATCGAGTCGATCATGCAGAAGGAATCCGAGCTGAAGGACGGTCGTATTCCGGTGATCATCCTGACCCACACCGTTCAGGAGCGTCAGATCAATCGTGCGATTGAAGAGCTGGAAGCTCTGTCCGACACCGATGGCCATGTTGTCCGCATCCGCGCTGAAAACTTCAACTGACAGGTACGAACGTGAGATACATCAGTACGCGGGGTGAAGCACCCGCACTGGGCTTTGAGGATGTTTTGCTGACCGGTCTGGCGAAGGACGGCGGCCTCTACGTTCCCGAATCCCTGCCACATTTCAGTCTGGAAGAAATCCGGAGCTGGCGTGGGCTTTCCTATAGTGAGCTGGCATTCAACGTCATGCACCCGTTCGTGGATGACGCTGTACCTGCGGATGATTTTCGCAAGATGCTGGACGAGACCTACTCGGTCTTCGCCCATAAGGCAGTGGCCCCGCTGGTTCAGCTGGATACCAACGAGTGGGTGATGGAGCTTTTCCGCGGCCCGACGCTGGCGTTCAAGGATTTCGCCCTTCAGCTGTTAGGGCGTCTTCTTGATTACGTTCTGGAAAAGCGTAAACAACACGTGGTTATCATGGGAGCGACCTCTGGTGACACCGGCTCGGCTGCAATCGAAGGTTGTCGCCGGTGCGAGCACGTGGATATTTTCATTCTGCACCCTTACCAGCGTGTGTCAGAGGTTCAGCGCCGCCAGATGACCACCGTCCAGGGCGAGAACATCCACAACATTGCGGTGCGTGGCAACTTCGACGATTGTCAGCGCATGGTGAAGGAGAGCTTCGGCAACCAGTCGTTCCTGGGTGGCAAAACCCAGTTGGCAGCTGTTAACTCCATCAACTGGGCCCGGATCATGGCCCAGATTGTCTATTACTTCCATGCCTCCCTGGCGCTGGGTGGCCCGGATCGGAGCATGGCGTTTTCCGTGCCCACCGGGAACTTCGGCGATATCTTTGCCGGCTACCTTGCCAAGAAGATGGGGCTGCCGATCTCCCAGCTGGTCATTGCCACCAACCGCAACGACATACTTCATCGCTTCATGAGTGGCAACAAATACGAGCAGCACCAATTGGAACATACCCTGTCTCCAAGTATGGATATCATGGTGTCCAGCAATTTCGAACGCCTGTTGTTTGATCTCCATGGCCGGGACGGAATGGCGGTGAAAACCCTGCTGGAAAACGCTGCGAAGGGGCCCGTCAGTATCGAGGACTATCGCTGGAAGCATGCGCGCAAGCTGTTTGACAGCGATGCGGTGGACGACAAGGCCACCTGCGACACCATTCGTGAGATTTACGATCAGAACGAGTATCTGCTGGATCCTCACACCGCCATCGGCGTCCGTGCTGCGCGCAACTGCCGCCGTGATCAGGCGGTGCCAATGATTACCCTGGGTACCGCGCACCCGGCCAAGTTCCCGGATGCCGTGGCCGAGTCCGGCGTGAGTGTACAGCCGCCGCTGCCAGCCCATATGGCCGACCTGTTCGAGCGGGAAGAGCGCTATACCGTGTTGGATAACAACATCGCCGGTGTGCAGGAGTTCATTGCCAAGCACTGGAAAAACGCCTGATCCGGTATGACACCAAAAAAGATCCTGCGTCGCCCCCAGCCCGATACCCTTCCGGACTGGGGGCAAAACCTGCCTCCCTTGCTTCGCCGCCTCTACGCCGCCCGTGGCGTTACCTCTGATGAGCAGCTAAGCTACACCCTGAAACACCTGGCTTCACCGCTGTCGCTGAGGGGTATTGATCGGGCCGTCGAGCTTCTTGCCGAGGCTATCGGTCAGCAACAGCGGGTGCTTGTGCTCGGCGATTTCGACGCCGATGGTGCCACCAGTACAGCCGTCGCCATGCTTGGGCTTTCAATGCTGGGTCTGCAGAGTATCGATTTTCGCGTTCCCAGCCGGTTTGCCGATGGCTACGGCCTGACGCCGGGCATTATTGAACGCCTGCACGACGAAGGTCAGCTCCCCGACCTGATGGTCACCGTTGATAACGGCATATCCGCTATTGAAGGCGTTCGAGCGGCCAGGGAACTTGGCGTGAAAGTGGTGGTGACCGATCACCACCTGGCCGGCGAAGAGCTTCCGGATGCCGATGCCATCGTCAATCCAAACCAGCCGGGTTGTCCTTTCCTGAGCAAGAACGCGGCCGGTGTTGGCGTCATGTTTTACGTGCTCACAGCGTTGCGCAAACAGCTCCGGGAAACCAATCGCCTGCCTGATCCTGAACCCAACCTGGGGTGCCTGCTGGACCTCGTGGCGCTCGGCACAGTGGCTGATGTTGTCCCTCTGGACCACAACAACCGGATCTTTGTGGAGCAGGGCCTGCGCAGGATACGTCAAGGGGAGGCCCGTCCCGGTATTCTGGCGCTGCTGGAAGTCGCAGGCCGCGACCACACGGCCATCAGCTCAACCGATCTCGGATTTGTGGTTGGCCCCCGCCTGAATGCCGCGGGCCGGCTTGACGACATGAGTATCGGGATTGCCTGCCTGCTGGCAGACAGCCCGGACGAGGCGCGTCGACTGGCCCGGGAGCTGGATACCTTCAACCGGGAACGCCGGACCATCGAGAAGGATATGAAAGCCCAGGCACAGGATCTGCTGGCCTCCATGTCTCTGGATCTTGAGGGGCTGCCCTGGGGCCTTGCCCTGTTCGATACCGATTGGCACCAGGGCGTTATCGGAATCCTGGCTGCCCGTATCCGTGAACAGACCCACAGACCGACCATTGCCTTTGCGCCGGACGAAAACGGCGTAGACATCAAAGGTTCTGCTCGCTCCATTCCCGGGCTTCATATCCGGGATGTGCTTGCCGTGGTCGACTCACGCAATCCGGGGATCATGAAAAAGTTTGGCGGTCACGCAATGGCTGCGGGCATGACTCTCGCCAGGGATGATCTGGATGCCTTTTCCGAGGCCTTCGATCGCGCCGTTCGGGACACCCTGTCGGCCGAGGATCTGGAGGCAGCGATCACAACCGATGGACCGCTGGGCGCAAATGAACTGTCCCTGGACACCGCCGCGCTGCTCAAGCGGGCCGGCCCCTGGGGGCAGCATTTCCCGGAGCCACTGTTCGACGGTGAGTTCCGGGTGGTCAGCCAGCGGATTGTCGGTGAAAACCATCTGAAATTGGTGTTGCAACCTGTCGAAGGCGGCGGGATTATCGACGGCATTGCCTTCAATACCGGACCGGAAGTGCCTGATTACACACGCACCGGAGCTCGAGTGGTTTACAAGCCGGATGCCAATACCTTCCGGGGGCGCACCAATCTCCAGCTTCTGGTGGATTACCTCGAGCCTCTTGCCTGATTCACGGAAACCCGCAGGCTGATTTACAAACCGATTTCCGGTAGAATCCCGCCTCTGTTTTTACTCTCCATTTTCAAGAGCGAGTAAGGGTTTCATGGAAATCAATCCCATTGTGACGAAGATTAAAGAGCTTCGTGAGCGCACTGAAGCGCTCAGGGGGTATCTTTGACTACGATCAGCGTAGTGAGCGACTGATCGAAGTTGAGCGCGAACTGGAGCAGCCAAGTGTTTGGGACGATCCCGAGCGGGCCCAGGCTCTGGGGAAGGAGCGCGCGGATCTAGAACTGATCGTCAAGACCATCGACAACCTCACCTCCGGCCTTGAAGACGCCGAAGGCCTGCTGGACATTGCCGCAGAAGAAGAGGATGAGGGCACCGTTGCCGAGATCCAATCAGATCTTGACGGTCTTGATAAAGAGCTTGAGAAGCTTGAATTCCGCCGCATGTTCTCCGGTGAAATGGACGCCAACAACGCCTACCTGGACATACAAGCCGGCTCTGGTGGCACCGAAGCCCAGGACTGGGCCAACATGCTTCTGCGCATGTACCTGCGCTGGGCCGAGCGCCGGGGCTTCAAGGCCGAAATAGTCGAACTGATGGAAGGCGACGTGGCGGGTATCAAGAGTGCCACCATTCACATCCAGGGCGACTATGCCTATGGTTGGCTGCGAACCGAAACCGGCGTTCACCGTCTGGTGCGTAAGTCACCGTTCGATTCCGGCAACCGTCGGCACACGTCTTTCTCTTCCGTGTTTGTGTCACCGGAAGTGGATGACAGCTTCGAAATTGAAATCAATCCGGCGGATCTTCGGGTGGATGTTTACCGTGCCTCGGGCGCCGGTGGTCAGCACGTTAACCGGACCGAGTCGGCGGTGCGTCTGACTCATAATCCCACCGGCATTGTTGTGGCCTGTCAGGCTGGCCGGAGCCAGCACCAGAACAAGGACCAGGCCATGAAACAGCTCAAGGCGAAGCTGTTTGAGCGTGAGATGCAGGAGCGTAACGCCGAGAAGCAGAAAGCCGAGGACGCCAAGGCCGATATTGGTTGGGGTAGCCAGATCCGCTCGTACGTTCTGGATGACAGCCGTATCAAGGACCTGCGCACCAAGGTTGAAACCAGTAATACCCAGTCGGTGCTGGACGGTGACATTGACAAGTTCATCGAAGCCAGCCTGAAGATGGCGCTGTAACCAGCGCCTTTGCCACGCTAACCCGGACAACCCGATTCCTAGTGAGCCAAAATGACTGATCAAACTCAGAATGCCGCACAGCATGAGGACAACAAGCTGATTGCCGAGCGTCGCGCCAAACTGTCAGAGATGCGCGACCAGGGCAACGCCTTCCCGAACGACTTCCGTCGTGACGCCACCGCCGCCGAACTGCAGGCGAAATACGGTGAAAAAACCAAGGAAGAGCTGGAGTCCCTCGGTATCAAGGTGGCCATTGCCGGCCGTATGATGCTCGATCGCAAGGCATTCAAGGTGGTTCAGGACATGACCGGCCGGATCCAGATCTACGCGTCCAAGGATGTCCAGAAAGACACCAAGCACTGGGATCTTGGGGACATCGTGGGTGTGCGCGGCACCCTGTCCAAGTCGGGCAAGGGCGACCTGTACGTGACAATGGACGAGTACGTGTTGCTCACCAAGTCCCTGCGCCCGTTGCCTGAAAAGCACAAGGGCCTGACCGATACGGAAGCCCGTTACCGCCACCGCTACGTCGATCTGATGGTCAACGAGGACAGCCGCCGGGTGTTCTATGCGCGCTCGAAGATCATCAGCGCCATGCGCCAGTACTTCACCGACCGGGACTTCATGGAAGTGGAGACGCCGATGTTGCAGGTGATTCCTGGCGGGGCCACGGCGCGACCCTTCGTGACCCACCATAACGCTCTGGGCATCGACATGTACCTGCGTATTGCCCCGGAATTGTTCCTGAAGCGCCTGGTCGTTGGCGGCTTTGAGCGGGTGTTCGAGATCAACCGGAACTTCCGGAACGAGGGGCTTTCCACCCGTCATAATCCGGAATTCACCATGGTGGAGTTCTATCAGGCATACGCCGACTACAACGACCTGATGGACCTCACCGAGGACATGCTGCGCACCATCACCCAGAAGGTGCTGGGTTCAGCCACAATCGTGAACACTCGCGCCCTGGCCGATGGCAGCGAAGAAACCATCGAGTACGATTTCGGCAAGGCTTTCGAGCGCCTGACCGTGGTCGATGCCATCCTGCGCTACAACCCGGACATCAAGCCGGAGCAGCTGGCGGACGACGCCAGTGCCCGCCAGGTAGCGAAAGACTTTGGTATTCATCTCAAGGATGGTTGGGGCCTGGGTAAAGTCCAGATCGAGATCTTTGAGGCGACGGCCGAACATCGCCTGATGCAGCCGACGTTTATCACCGAGTACCCCAAAGAAGTGTCGCCTCTGGCCCGCTGCAAGGACAGCAACCCGTTCGTCACTGAACGCTTTGAGTTCTTCGTGGGTGGTCGCGAAATCGCCAACGGCTTCTCGGAGCTGAACGACGCCGAAGACCAGGCCGAGCGCTTCCAGGCTCAGGTGGCCGAGAAAGACGCCGGTGACGACGAGGCCATGTTCTACGATGAAGACTACGTGATGGCCCTGGAATACGGCCTGCCCCCCACCGCCGGTGAAGGTATCGGAATCGACCGCCTGGCCATGTTGCTGACCAACTCGGCGTCAATCCGCGACGTTATCCTGTTCCCGGCCATGCGCCCCGAGCACAAGGCCGACAGCCGGAAAGACGAGGACTGATCCATGAGTCCGGTTGAGGTACTGGCCAGCCAGCTCAGGCCCGACCGGGGCTGGAAAGAGCATCTCTCGGAAGAATTTCGCCAGCCCTACATGCAGGGCCTGGCGGAATTCCTCGCCGCCGAGGAACAGGCCGGCAAAGTCCTGTTCCCTGCCAGCCAACACTGCTTCAACGCCCTCAACAGCACGCCACTGGACAACGTAAGAGTGGTCATTCTCGGGCAAGACCCATACCACGGCCCTGGCCAGGCCCACGGCCTCTGCTTCTCCGTGCGCCCGGACGTGGCCATCCCACCCTCGCTGGTGAACATCTTCAAAGAAATCCAGGACGACCTGGGCATCGCTCCCCCGGACCACGGCTGCCTGCAACCCTGGGCCGAGCAGGGCGTACTGCTGCTCAACAGCGTTCTGACCGTCGTCCAGGGCCAGGCCGGCGCCCACCAGGGCAAAGGCTGGGAAACCTTCACCGACAAAGTCATCGAAACCATCAACCGCGAACGGGAAGGCGTGGTATTCCTGCTCTGGGGCAGCTACGCCAAAAAGAAAGGCCAGCACATCGACCGCACCAAACACCTGGTCCTGGAGGGCCCCCACCCCTCGCCACTGAGCGCTTACCGGGGCTTCTTCGGTTGCAAGCACTTTTCGAAAGCGAACGACTGGTTGCAACAGCAGGGAAAGCCCACGGTTGATTGGGCGCTGCCAAGCAAAGCTGAGCTGATCGAGAGATACAAGAAGAGCTGAAAGGGTAGGTAAGAAGTGCCCTTCCAATGTTCGATCGGTGTGGGGGCAGTGAGTCTTTCCCGACAGGAAAAGGTGTCTGAGCGCAGCGAGTTCTTTTCCCGAGGGAAAGACTCACCGCCCCCGCGCCAGCCACCAAAAAGCGAGGGGGCACACGAAGTACCGGGTATTACTGAAGCAGCGCCATAGCCGCTTCCATCTGAGCGTTCAGATCCTCTTCCTCGCTCATGTCGATATTCGGATCCAACCCAAGACGATCAAACGCCGAAATCTTCGTCCAGTCCATTTCATTCCAGGGGTGCTCTGACCCCGCAACCAGCTGCAGATTGGCCACCATCACCAGATCCGCATAGTCGGCCGTCGGAACTTCACGGTTGAAGTTGGCGTATTCCAGGGGAACGTTCTGGAGCTCTTTCGGGAAATCCCACTTCTTGAGGATGGTCGCCCCGATCTTTGGATGCAGCTCATCAACCACGTTGTCCAGCATGATACTGCTGATCTGGATATCCTGGTCTTCCACATAACGCAGGATTGGCAGTACACCGATCAGGTGCACCAGACCTGCAAGGGTAGCCTGGTCAGGCTTGAGTTTCGTGTAGTGTTGGGCCAGAACATGGCACACACCGGCGACTTCGGTACTGGTCTGCCAGGTGGCGCGCATGCGCTTGTCGATCATGTCGGAAGTGGCCTGGAACATCTGCTCCATGGCCAGGCCCATGGCCAGGTTGCTGGTGTAGGCCATACCCAGGCGGCTGACCGCCATATTCAGGTTCTCGATGGCGCGACTGCCGCGAAACAGCGGGCTGTTGGTTACCCGGATAATGCGTGCGGAAAGTGCCGTGTCATTGCTGATGACCTTGACCAGATCGGCGATTGAAGAATCCTCGGACTGTGCAATATCTCTGACCTGAAGAGCCACCTCTGGCAGGGTGGGCAGCACCAGCTTATCGTTTTCGATGGCAGCGTTGAGATCGGCTTTGATGGTTTCGACAATATTCGACATGGTCAGTTAAGGTCCGCGTGTAGGTTCCGGCTGATGGCCCTGGTGTCCCGGGCGCTGCCGGAATAAACATGTGAGCTACTGCATAGCAAAATAGCAAATTCTGGCGCGTTTGCCTGTCAACTTATGTATCTGATTGTGCGCTTTTTTCCCTTTCGGGCACCGGGTAGGGTAGTGGCATTGGCACCAGCACCACTTCTGGAAGGCCATCCGGATGCAGGTTTTTTTCGGCTGCATCGTGACGCACAACAGCGAGCAGCTCTATGCTGCCGTCGCCATATTTTACGACGTTTACCACTTCCCCCACTGACCGTTCGCCCGCAAGGAGCGCGTTTCCAGGAGCGGGCAGGTCTTCGGCCTGTTCAACACGGAAACGGAAAAGGCTCTTTTTCAATTGCCCAAGGAAGTGCATGCGGGCAATCACCTCCTGACCCGTGTAGCAGCCTTTCTTGAAATGCACGCCGCCCACATGCTGCCAGTTCAGCATCTGTGGCACGAAGGACTCCTGTGTGGCGGTCGTGAGAGAGGCGACGCCCGCCGCGATTTCGGAGGCCTGCCAGTCGGCCACCGACATACGGGAGCTGGCGGGAAGTGCGGCTTCGCCTTCCTCAGTGTGCCAGAGCTCGAAGCGGGACGTGCCCTCGGCTGTCGATTGCGTCTTCACGAGGATGCCATCAGGTAGTGTGCAGGTGTCGCCGGGATCTTTCAGAGAGTCCAGTGGCTTTCCGGCGAGCGTTTCTGCCAGCCCGTTGCCCAGAATACCGATAATCTTCGTTTCCTGAACCACCTCCATGGTGGTTCCACGAAACAGCATCAGATATTTGCGCAAGTGGCTGATGATGTCGTCAGCGAGTTCGGCGTGAAAGTCCATCAGGATATCGTCGCCTGACCGGACCATGCGAGTGAGGCAGTAGGCGCGACCCTTGGGCGTAGCTGCGGCCGCTCGCGGTGAATGCTCCGGGGTTACCTCATCGAGGTTCTGGCTGAACTGGCCCTGGAGAAACTTGTCGGTGCCCGGGCCGCTGACGCACACAACCACGCGGTCGTCGAGATCCGCCCAACCGTTGCTCGGCAGGGGATACTCTGCAACGGCAGATACAGAGGCGTCTGTGTCGGTCATGGCGTTCTCCAGGTCATTGAATCAGTGAGATTATCGCCGGGTATGGCCCAGTCTGAGCCATACCCTGAGACGACGGAAATCCTCCGCCGGAACATTGCCCGACCTTCCGGGTATCGGTGCCAGCAGGAGTGAAGTGTATGAGCGGAATCTGGTGCCGGCAGGCCGAAGTTTCAAGAGTGCCAGCCCGGACCAGATCCGGCTGGAGGCTAGCGGAATAACCTCTACCTGCTGATTGTCTCCGATTCTGGCATACAGTTTGTCCTGTTCGATCAGAAGGCCACTCACGGAACCAGCGCCCAGAAGTAACCCGTTTGACCGATACTGCAGGGCGGCGCCCCACAGTGCAATCGGGATTGTAACGAGAAGCCAGAATTTGCCTGCCAGCACCGCCATCACCAGGAACGCCAGCAGAAAAAGCCATGGCAGCACCGCAAGCAGGCCAACCAGCAGGGAGGGCGTGAGCGTTAGTTCAATCCGGCTGGACACGTTTGAGAATGATGTCGACCATGCGTTGAAGATCAGGATCTGCCGGACGGCTGCGTTGCATGAACCACTCAAACATGTCGTTGTCTTCGCAGGTGAGCAGTTTCCTGTAGCGGGCCTGGTCTTCAGCGTCGAGATCGCGAAAGGCCTCTTCCATAAAGGGAATCAAAAGGTTATCCAGCTCCAGCATGCCTCTGCGGCTATGCCACCAGAGGCGGTTGAATTCTGCTTTTTCAGACGATGCAGGTGTCTCTGACATAGTGTTTACCATTGAATCCTGTGTAAAAACGGTGTTCGTTCAGGGCGCGAGTGTACGGTAGGTGGTGGGAACCAGCACGGTATCACGCACCTCATTGATCAGTCCCGGATAATCGAGAGTGTAGTGCAGCCCTCGGCTTTCCCTGCGCTGCAGTGCCGAACATATGATGAGATCAGACACGGTGACCAGGTTCCGAAGTTCCAGCAGGTCGTTGGTGACACGGTAGTTGCTGTAGAACTCACCGATTTCCGCAGACAGAAGGTCCACCCGGTGCTTGGCCCGCTGCAGCCGCTTGGTGGTCCGCACAATGCCGACGTAGTCCCACATGAAATGGCGAAGCTCGTCCCAGTTGTGGGAGATTACCACGTCCTCGTCGGAGTCCCGGACCTGGCTTTCATCCCAGTCTGGCGCCTCTGGCGGTGGCGGAATGTCGGCTTCCCGGCGGGCGATATCCGCCGCAGCCGCACGGCCATAAACCAGACATTCCAGCAGGGAGTTGCTGGCCATTCGGTTGGCGCCATGGAGCCCCGTGAAGGCGGCCTCGCCGACCACATAGAGCTGGTTAACATCGGTCCGGGCACGTTCGTCGCTCATGATTCCGCCACAGGTGTAGTGAGCGGCTGGAACCACGGGAATGGGCTCACGGGTAATATCGATACCAAAGCCCAGGCACTTCTCGTAGATCGTGGGAAAGTGATGCTTTATAAAGTCGGCAGGTTTGTGGCTGATGTCCAGGTACAGATGATCAGCGCCCAGTCGTTTCATTTCGTGGTCAATGGCCCGGGCAACGATATCGCGGGGCGCCAGCTCGCCACGCTCGTCAAAGCGATCCATGAACCTGGAACCATCCGGCAGTTTCAGCAGGCCACCCTCGCCCCTCACGGCTTCAGTGATCAGGAAGGATTTGGCGTGAGGGTGATACAGGCACGTGGGATGGAACTGGTTGAACTCCATGTTTGCGACCCGGCAACCGGCCCGCCAGGCCATCGCAATCCCGTCTCCGGAAGCGCCGTCCGGATTGGTTGTGTAGCGGTAGGCCTTGGAGGCGCCACCGGTGGCAATCACTGTGAATCGTGCCCGGAACAGCTCCACGTGGTTGTCTTCAAGGTTCAGGATGTAGGCACCGACGCATCGGTTTCCCGGCAGGGACAGTTTGCGATTGGTGATCAGATCCACCGCCACCCGACCAGACATGAGTTCTATGTTTGGTCGTGCCTCCGCCTGGGAGGTGAGGGTGGTTGAAACCGCATGCCCCGTGGCATCGGCTGCATGAATGATGCGCCGATGACTGTGGCCGCCTTCACGGGTCAGGTGGTAGTGGGCGTCCTGATCCCGCGTAAAATCGACGCCGGAATCGATCAGCCAGTTGATGCTTTCCCTGCCATGTTCGACCGTGAACCGCACAGCGTCCTCATGGCACAGGCCGGCGCCAGCATTGAGGGTGTCGGAGATGTGGTTTTCGGTGGAATCCTGATCATCCAGAACGGCGGCGATACCGCCTTGTGCCCAGAGCGTGGCGCCGCTGCTGATCTGGGCCTTGCTCACCACGCAGACCTTCAGGTGCTCTGGCAGATTGAGCGCGACGGTGAGGCCGGCAGCACCACTGCCGATAATGAGAACATCGTATTCGAAGGACTGTGGCATCGGGTCGTTATCGCAGGCCATAATGTGGACGTGTATTGAACTAAACTTTACGCTTGCTGTCTATTTGGCCTGACAGGGTGAGCCGCCTGACCGGTGGTCTAGCCCGTTTCATGAACGGACGCCGGATAGCATCAATGACGCAGCGAAACTTGGTACAGGCCGGACAGCTGGCCATCAAATCAGGGAACCCCGGCAACCAGTCCATGACTCCTGATACAGAGAAACAACAGGGCGATCACCCGGACAGCCAGACGGATCTGCAGCTGGTGCGCAAGGTCCGTAATGGTGATCGCGCGGCCTTCGATCTTCTGGTGGTCAAATACCAATCCAGAGTCGCATCAATTATCAGTCGGTACGTCTACGACAGTCAGGAAGTCATGGATCTGACTCAGGAGACCTTCGTAAAGGCGTTCAGGGCGATCGAGCGCTTCCGCGGGGACAGCGCCTTCTATACATGGCTGTACCGGATTGCCGTCAATACCGCGAAGAATTACCTGGAATCCCGCGGCCGGCGTCCGCAGGGCAGTGCCGACTCAGCGGAAGCGGAGAATTTCGATGACGGTTCACGGCTGCGTGACACCGCTTCACCTGAACGGCTCCTGCAACGGGAACAGCTCCAGAAAGAATTGAACAAGGCGATCGCCCAGCTTCCTGAGGAGCTGCGCTCTGCCTTTCTGCTCAGGGAATACGATGGACTGAGCTACGAGGATATCGCGGGTATCCTCGAGTGCCCGATTGGTACTGTCCGTTCAAGAATATTCAGAGCCCGGGATGCGGTTGATCGGCATCTCGGGCCTTTACTCAATCACTCGGTGACGTAATTGAGGTTGCATCCCATGGATGATCGTCTCAGAGAAACACTGTCCGCCATGATGGACGACGAAGCTGACGAACTTTCGGTACGTCGCCTGCTTTCCCACGATCGCCAGGACGAGGTTCGGGCGCAGTGGCAGCGTTGGCAGGATGTTCGCGACCTTATGCATGACGGCCACTCCCCGGCTCACGGTATGGATGTCAGCGTTGGTGTCCGTGAATTGCTTGACGGGCGGGGTTCTAACGCGGCCAGGCCGGAAACTGCCGTACCGGCCACCAGGTCCGGCCGCTGGCATTGGCCGGCTGCCGCCATGGTTGCCATGGCGCTCCTTGTCGGGTTCGGTGCTGGTGCCGGTTGGGATTCCTCCGCTACCGGGCCGGTACAGCCCGTGACCGCAGCCGCACCAGAAACGCCTGTGCAGGAACAGCCGGTCAGGGAAATTGCCCTGCAGGGTCTTGATGAGGAGCAGTGGGAGTATATGAGTCGCTACCTGCTGGAGCACGCACAACACAACAGCGTTGGCGCCGGGCGGGGCGCGGTCGGCTATGCCCGTCTGGTCAGTGCCAACGGTGCCGGCTACTGAACCCCGGAGCGAGAGTTTAATCATGCCTCAAGTCTTCATTAATGTTGTTCCAAGCCATGCGCTGTCCATGCTAGTGGGTTTTTTTCTCGCGCTTGCTGGATCGCTGCCGGCTGCGGCGGACGAAGACGAGGCATCCGCCTGGCTTGAAAGGCTGGGTCCAGCCCTGAACATGACGTCCTACCGCGGTGTGTTTGTTTACGCCCGGGGCGGGAGCGTGCACTCCATGCAGATTGCCCATCGTTATAATGATGGCGTTGTTGAGGAGCGGCTGGTGCTGCAAGACGGCGGCAGTGGCGAAATTGTTCGCAAGGGCATGAATGTGGTCTGCGTGCTTCCCGAAACAGGCCGCGTCAAGCTTGACCAGGTGATTCCTTCAGGCCCATTTGCCGAAGCGTTCACCAGTCAGCTGATGCCGGTCAGCCACTGGTATCGGGCGGAAATGAAAGGAGAGGACCGGGTCGCAGGATATGACGTGGTTTCAGTGGCGCTAAGCGCCAAAGATCCCTACCGCTACAGTCACCGGCTCTGGCTGGAAAAATCCACCGGTCTTCTGGTGAAGAGCCACGTTCGTAATGCCGAGGGGGAAGTGCTCGAGCAGTTTCAGTTTACCAGCCTGCACATCGGTGAGGACATTCCCGATAGCGAATTTGAGATCCGTACCGAGGGCCGTGAAATCTCCAGAACGCTGGATGAGCCTGCTGCTACGGCATCGGTGGTCCAGCGTATGGACGGGTGGCAGCTTGGCTGGCGTCCGGAAGGGTTTGTCCCTGCTGCAGCGCCCCGCTCTGGCAAGGGTCAGGCGGTTGCCTTCTCCGATGGCCTCGCCGCTTTCTCGGTCTTCGTCGAGCCGGCTGGCCCGGTTACCATGCCGACGGGTGCCTCCCTGATCGGCGCCACCACCGTTTATATGCACCAGCTGAGGGAAGGGGATAACGCTTTTCTGATTACCGTTGTGGGTGAGCTGCCCCCGCAGACTGCCCGCCAGGTTGCCGAATCGGTGCGTATTGAAGACTCAGTTGCCCTGGGTGCGGGTGAACCGTGATTACTGAAACTGGAAAAGTTGTCGCGCTTAAGGGCGACAAGGTCTGGGTCCAGACGATTCGAACCAGCGCCTGTCAGAGTTGTGCTGCCCGCAATGGTTGTGGCCAGAAAGTCCTGGCGGCTGCTTCCGGCGGACGCGCCAACCAGATTCTGGTGACCAACTCGGTCAATGCCAGGGTGGGAGATGAAGTAACCATCGGAATCGATGAGCAGGCGTTGCTGGGCGCTTCCATTCTGGTCTACGCCGTCCCCCTGCTCCTGATGGTCGTCGCAAGTATCCTCGGGCACCAGATGTCCGGTGGTAGCGACGGCGCCGCGATGCTGGCCGCTGTCGCTGGACTGGCTCTGGGTTTTTTCGCAGGACGCAAACTGCAAGACGCGGGCGGCAAGGAGTATGAGCCCCGCCTGGTCCGGGTAAGCCGGATAGCCTCTGAAAACTGTCTGTAAACCCTACGGTTTTGTAAGTTGAAAATCGGTGGGCCGAACCCAAAACTACGTCTAGGTGTAAGAACAACAGGGGGTACAACATGTCGAGTGCAACAGCAGTTGCCCAGTCGTCACGTAATTTCATACCCGGAAGGATGCCGGCCGCTTTGCTGATTTTGCTGTCCGCCGTGGTTTTGGCAGGCTGGAGTCAGGCGAGTTCAGCCCGAAGTCTGCCTGATTTTACCGAGCTGGTTGAAGATAACGCCGGTGCGGTGGTGAACATCAGTACAACCACCGAGCCCACGCGCCGCAATTCCGGCTCCCCCGGAATGCCGTTTGATGAGCGTCAGCTGGAACAGCTTCCCGAGTTTTTCCAGGATTTCTTCCGCGGCCCCCAGTCTCCGTTTGGAGGTGGGCCTGGCAACTCCCAGCCACGCCGTTCCATGGGCTCCGGGTTTATTGTCTCCTCGGACGGTTACGTACTGACCAACAATCACGTGGTCGAGGGTGCCGATGAGATCATCGTGCGGCTGAATGACCGGCGCGAGCTGCCTGCGACCCTGGTTGGAACGGATCCTCGTTCCGATATGGCCGTGCTGAAAATTGAAAATGGCGATGACCTGCCGGTCGTTCAGGTAGGTCGGTCCCGGGACCTGAAAGTCGGTGAGTGGGTTTTTGCGATTGGCTCCCCGTTCGGATTCGATTACACAGTAACTGCCGGAATCGTCAGCGCCCTGGGTCGCTCGCTGCCATCGGAAAACTATGTGCCCTTCATTCAGACCGATGTGGCGATCAACCCGGGCAACTCCGGCGGCCCTCTGTTTAACCTGGAGGGCGAAGTGGTCGGTATCAACTCCCAGATCTACACCCGCTCTGGCGGTTTCATGGGGGTCTCCTTTGCCATTCCCATTGACGATGCGATGAACGTGTTCCGTCAGTTGCGGGACAATGGCTCTGTGTCCCGTGGCTGGCTCGGGGTACTGATTCAGGAAGTGAACCGTGATCTGGCCGAATCCTTTGGTCTCAAGCGGCCCCGCGGTGCATTGATTGCCGAAGTGATGGCCGGTTCGCCGGCGCAGGCAGCCGGCTTGCAGGCAGGGGATATCGTCCTTAGCTATGACGGCGACGAGGTGCAGCTTTCCTCTGACTTGCCGCCCATGGTTGGCCGCACGCCGGTTGGTGAAACTGCCGAGCTGAGAGTGCTTCGCGGGGGCGAGGAAATCGAGCTTCAGGTTGAAATCGGCCGCCTTCCCGAGGAGGGAAGCCAGCAGGCTTCAGCACCTTCCAGTGACAGTGATGGTCCCGGCTCCGCGCCCCTGGGCATGATGGTCGAACCGCTGCCCACAGACATGGCCGACTCCATGGGTATTGACGGCGGTGTCGTGGTCAATAACGTCGCGCGGGGTGCTGCCTCCGAAGCGGGCATCCGTGCGGGAGATGTGATCACAGAAATTAATCGCCAGAAGGTGACATCGGTGCAGGAATTCCGCGAGGCTGTCCAGTCGCTGCCCGAGGGCAAGGCGGTATCGGTTCGGGTGGTTCGCCAGGGCCGGGCGCTGTATCTGGTGATGAAGCCCTGATACCCGTCTGCTGATCCGCATTATTGGAAAGAAAGCCCCTGCAGGTGTTGGAAACGACACCTGCAGGGGCTTTTGTTATACTCCGTCGGTCAATAAAAACGAGTGGCCATGGAACGGACCAGCCCCATGATGAACAGACAGGAACTCTCTCTTCGCAAGTTACTGGAATTTCGCAATGCCTGGGTTGCCTGGCTGATCTTCGCCGTGGCCGTTGCCGTCACCCTGTTGCTTTGGCAGGTGTCCATCCGGCTGGTCGAAGACCGCACGGAAGCCCGTTTCCGCACCCAGTCGCTCCAGCTTAAATCCGCCATCGAAGAGCGCTTGCTGAATTACGAGCAGGTGCTGGCCGGCAGTGCCGGTCTGTTTGCGGTGGCCGGAGACGTTTCCCGTGACCAATGGCGCGAATACGTGGACAAGGTTGATATCAACCGCTACTACCCGGGCATTCAGGGTATAGGCTATGTTCGTCGTATCGGTGTACGCCAGATGGCCGATCATATTGCTTCTGTCCGCGCTGAAGGGGTGCATAATTACCTGGTGAACCCGCTGGGTAGCGGCCCCTACTATTACCCCATGGTATATTTGGAGCCTGGCACGGAGCGTAATCGACGGGCCCTCGGCTACGATGCCTTCAGCGATCCCATTCATCGCCAGGCCATGGAGCAGGCCCGGGATGATGCTACCCCCACGGTGACTGCCAAGGTGGTGCTGGTCCAGGAAGAGCTTGGCGAAGACCAGGCCAGTTTTCTGATGTATTACCCCGTCTACCAGGGTGGAGAAGTGCCCGAGATCCGGGCCGAGCGTCGCATGATGTTGGCGGGCTATGTGTTCAGTGCCTTCCGGATGAACAATCTTATCGACGGCATCGTTGGCCTGATCTCGCCGTTTCTGGATGTCCGGATCTACGATGCCGGAGTCGTGGAACGGCAGAACCTCATGTACGGCTCCAATCTGGGGTCTCTGGACAACGAATTCAGTTTCCAGATGAGCCAGACCATCAGCCATGGTGGTCGCGACTGGCTGTTGCAGACCCGTTCAACACCAGCCTTTGATTTCCTGGCCTCGGATCCGCGGCCTCCGATTGTTCTGGGCAGTGGCCTGGTGATCAGCGCTCTGTTGTTTCTTTTCGTGCTTGCCCTGATCCGTTCACGCCTGATGGCGCAGATCAGTGCCGGCCGCTATCGGGCGATTACCGAGGGCGCAGCCAATGTCACCCTGGTGATGGACCGTACCGGGCAACCCCTTTACGCGAGCCCTTCCAGCCTCGATATCCTTGGCTTCGAGCCGGATCAGGTTCAGGCCCTGAACTTTGAGGAGCTCGTTCATGGTGACGACTGGCCCCAGCTGCAGAGAGGCTTTGACGATTCCGTTCAGTCGCCGGGCAAACAGATGCCGGTCATCCGGGTCCGTATCCGTGATGCCCAGGGGCAATGGCGGGACATGGAGGGCACCTTTACGGCCATGTTGTCGGTGCCCGGCGTCAATGGCGTTGTGCTTAGCCTGCGGGATCTGACCCAGCTCAAGGCCGCCCAATCCGAGCTGCACAGGCTGGCATTCTATGATCCGCTCACCGGCCTGGCGAACCGGCAACTGTTCCGGGACCGTTTGAATCACGTGGTCAGCCGCAGTCGCCGGAGTGGTGAACCGGCCGCCCTCATGTTCCTGGACCTCGACGGTTTCAAACGTATCAACGACACCCTGGGCCACGATTCCGGCGATGAACTGCTTTGCCAGGTGGCGCAGTGGCTGGTGGGTTGCGTCCGTGAGGAGGATTCGGTTGCACGGCTCGGCGGCGATGAGTTTGTGGTTTTGTTGTCCCGGATCAGTGACTCCGATGCTGCCGGCAAAGTCGCAGAGACCATCCTGCGCAGCCTGTGCCAGCGAATCCGGCTGAACGATCACGAAGTTGGCATCACGGTCAGTATCGGCATCACCATGATTCCCCACGACAGTGAGGATGCCGGAACCCTGATGAAGTACGCTGATCTGGCGATGTATCGTGCCAAGGAACTGGGTCGGAATACGTTCCAGTTCTTCACCCCGGCCATGAACATCAAGGCGGCAAGGCGGCTTCTGCAGCAGGAGGAGTTGGCCACGGCGCTGGATGGCGATCGCTTCGTTCTGCACTACCAGCCGAAGATTGATCTGGCCAGTGAACGGGTCATTGGGGTGGAGGCGTTCCTGCGCTGGCACCATCCGGAGAAGGGTCTGGTGTCGGCACAGCAGTTCATAGGTCTTGCTGAGGAAACCGGCCTGATTGTCCGCCTCGGTGAATGGGCCCTGAGACAGGCCTGTATCCAGGTTCAGGCCCTGGAACGGGCCGGCTTTGAATCCCTGAAAATGGCGGTGAATCTGTCCGTTCGACAACTGACCGATTCGGGCTTCCTGGACATGATCCGACAAGTCATCACCGAGACGGGCGTCTCGCCGGAGCGGCTGGAGCTGGAGATGCCGGCGGAGCTGCTCAATGAAGATCCGCGAATGCTCAGGGAGTTGCTGGTGTCACTTCATGATCTCGGGGTCTGCCTGATCCTCGACGATTTTGGCACCGGCTCCTGTTCACTGGTTGCTTTGCAGCAGCTACCGCTGGATGTTATCAAGATCGATCATCGGTTCATTCGCGACATTCCCTACAATGTCAGCGCCACGGATGTTGCATCCGCAGTGATTGCCCTGGCCCGCAAGCTCCACCTCACGGTGGTCGCGGAGGGTGTGGAAACCCCACAGCAGCTGAGCTTCCTGAAAACCCACGACTGCGCCCAGTGCCAGGGCAACCTGTTCAGCTATCCGCTGGACGAGGATGCGCTCATTGGTTTCCTTATCCGGCAGTACGAAAGGCCGCTGATTTCCTGATCATGGCAATGGCGGCCGGTAACCGGTAAAATCACGCCGTTCCCGGATCCGGGTAGCGGCCCCTCCGGGCTCAATCCTTCGTCTTAACTGAGTATTCATTGTCTGTGACTGAACTGAGCCGAATCCGTAACTTTTCCATCATCGCCCACATCGACCATGGTAAATCCACGCTGGCAGACCGTTTTATCCAGGTTTGCGGCGGCCTGACCGACCGTGAAATGGCTGAGCAGGTCCTGGACTCCATGGATCTCGAGCGTGAGCGAGGGATTACCATCAAGGCCCAGAGTGTCACGCTGAATTACACCGCCCGTGACGGGCAGGAATACAAACTGAACTTTATCGATACACCGGGCCACGTGGATTTTTCCTACGAGGTTTCGCGCTCGCTCTATGCCTGCGAGGGAGCCCTGCTGGTGGTGGACGCCGGGCAGGGTGTTGAAGCCCAGTCTGTGGCCAACTGCTACACTGCCATTGAGCAGGGTCTCGAAGTAGTGCCGGTACTGAACAAAATGGACCTCCCACAGGCCGAACCGGAACGGGTAGCGGCGGAAATCGAGGACATCATTGGCATTGAAGCGTCTGATGCGGTTCGCTGTAGCGCCAAGAGTGGCCTGGGCGTGGAGGATGTACTGGAGGATCTGATCAAGAAGATCCCGCCACCGAAGGGCGATCGCAGCGCGCCTCTGCAGGCTCTGATCATCGATTCCTGGTTCGACAATTATCTGGGTGTCGTCTCACTCGTGAGGGTGACCGAGGGAACCTTGAAAAAGGGCGACAAGATCGTCATCAAGTCTACCGGCCGGGCCTGGAATGCCGATAAGGTCGGTATTTTCAATCCCAAACCGAAAGACACCGACATGCTGGAATCCGGCGATGTCGGCTTCGTGGTGGCCGGTATCAAGGACATTCACGGGGCCCCTGTGGGCGATACCATCGTGCACCAGAAGTTCGCCGAACAGACGCCGATGCTCCCGGGGTTCAAGAAAGTGAAGCCCCAGGTCTATGCCGGCTTGTTCCCGGTCAGCGCCGACGACTACAACGATTTCCGGGATGCCCTGGAAAAACTCACCCTGAATGATGCCTCCCTGTTTTTCGAGCCAGAGAGCTCCGATGCTCTTGGCTTCGGTTTCCGCTGCGGTTTCCTTGGCATGCTGCACATGGAAATTATCCAGGAGCGGCTGGAACGTGAATACGACATCGACCTGATCACCACGGCGCCAACGGTGATCTATGAGGTGGTTACCAAACAGGGTGAGACCCTGTCGGTAGACAATCCGTCCCGGCTTCCGGATATTGGTTCCATTGAGGAAATGCGTGAGCCGATTGTCGAAGCAAATATCCTGGTGCCCCAGGAGCATATCGGTAACGTAATAGCCCTGTGCGAGGAAAAGCGTGGCGTCCAGAAGAACATGCATTTCATGACGACCCAGGTTCAGCTCACCTATGAGCTTCCGATGGCCGAGGTGGTGATGGACTTCTTCGATCGCATCAAGTCGGCCAGCCGCGGCTTCGCCTCTCTGGATTACCACTTTACCCGATTCCAGACCGCCAATCTGGTGCGGCTGGACGTGCTGATCAATGGCGAGCGCGTTGATGCACTGGCCCTGATCGTGCACAAGGAACAGGCCAATTACAAAGGCCGACAGCTGATCGAAAAGATGAAAGAACTGATTCCGCGGCAGATGTTCGATATTGCCATTCAGGCCGCCATTGGTAACCAGGTGGTCTCGCGGGTCACCGTGAAGGCGCTGCGCAAGAACGTAACCGCCAAGTGCTACGGTGGTGATGTCAGCCGGAAGAAGAAACTGCTGCAGAAGCAGAAAGAAGGTAAAAAGCGTATGAAGCAGCTGGGTAATGTCGAGGTGCCTCAGGAAGCGTTTCTTGCCGTACTGAAAGTGGATAAATAAAAGGCCTCCTGGATGGATATCGATTTTCCCCTGGTACTGGTGGTACTGACCTTCGCAACGGGTCTGATCTGGCTGGCGGACAAGCTGTTTCTTCGTGAGCGCCGTCTTGCTGCCTACCGGGCCAGCGGCGCCGGCCACGCAGTGGATGAAGGCTCCCCAGCGGAATCGGAGGAGCCAAAAGAACCCTACCTGGTTGACCTTAGCCGATCGTTTTTTCCGGTGCTGGCCATTGTGCTGGTGCTGCGCTCTTTCCTGGTTGAACCGTTCCAGATCCCGTCGGGCTCCATGTTGCCCACGCTGGAAGTCGGCGATTTCATTCTGGTGAACAAATACGCCTACGGGTTCCGGCTGCCGGTTGCCGGCACCAAAGTGATTCCGGTCGGCGATCCCCAGCGCGGCGATGTGATGGTCTTCCGCTACCCGGAGGACGGCCAGACCAACTACATCAAACGGGTGATCGGTTTGCCCGGTGACCATATCCGCTACCGTGACAAGCAGCTGTTCATCAATGGCGATCGGGTGGAAACCCGGTTTATTGCGCGGTTACCGCCGATGGAGCTGCGCCGCGAGGATCTCGGTGAAGTAGAGCACGACATTTTCCTGACCATGGGCCGGTCTGGCGGCAGTGGTGAGGGCGAGTGGCTGGTGCCCGAGGGTCATTATTTCGTCATGGGTGACAATCGCGACAACAGTAATGACAGTCGCTATTGGGGCACGGTCCCGGACGAGCTGGTGGTGGGCAAGGCCTTTGCTATCTGGATGCACTGGAAATCCCTTACCAGTCTGCCATCCTTTGATCGTGTAGGCGGAATCGAGTAACTCGGACTATCTGGAGCGCAGTCATAATGAAGAAAAACAATCTTTCCGGCATGGGCCGTCAGCGCGGTGCCTCGGCATTGACCATGATGGTGATGGTGCTGTTTTTTGGTGGCCTGCTGACGCTGGTGATCAAGCTTGGTCCCGCCTATCTGGATGACATCACCATTCAGGAAGCGCTGGAAAGCCTTGATGGCACCGAAGGCCTCTCCCAGATGGGGCCGGCCCAGGTTCGTACGTTGATCAACAAACGGCTCAGCGTGAACAATGTCCGGGGATTTGATGCCAAGAATATTTCGGTCGATAAAGACGGCGATCTGGTCGTTATCAATGTTGATTACGAAGTGCGCAACAACCTGTTCAGCAATGTGGATACGGTAGTTCACTTCAAGCACAAATATGAGATGAAGGGCAAGTGAGTTCACAACCGGATCTGGATCAGTTACAGCGACGCATCGGCTATCAGTTCAAATCGCCAGAGCGGCTTCTGCTGGCACTCACCCACCGGAGCTATGGAAATCAGAATAACGAGCGCCTCGAATTCCTCGGTGATTCCATTGTGAATATGGTGATTGCCGAGTATCTGTTTCTGCACTTCGAAAAAGCCCGAGAAGGCCAGTTGAGTCGTCTGCGGGCCCGGATGGTAAAAGGCGTTACACTTGCCGAAATTGGTCGGGAGTTCCAGCTCGGCACATACCTGCGACTGGGCTCGGGAGAGCTGAAAAGCGGGGGTTTCCGCCGGGAATCCATTCTGGCCGACGCCGTGGAGTCCATCATCGGCGCGATCTACCTGGACAGTGATTTCCATACCTGCCGGGAGCAGGTATTGCGCTGGTTCGAGCACCGTCTGGAAAAGCTCGACTTGCAGGATACCCAGAAAGACCCCAAGACCCGTTTGCAGGAATACCTTCAGTCCCGCCAGTTTCCACTGCCGCGCTATGACGTGATTTCCGTGGACGGCGAGGCCCACAACCAGACATTCCATGTATCCTGTGCGCTGCCATCGCTGGACCGAAAGACCACCGGGACCGGCAGCAGCCGCCGGGTGGCCGAGCAGCAGGCAGCCCGTAACGCCCTGAAAGAACTGGGCGTGGAGAACCAGTAATGAACGATATCACCCGTCCGGAAAACCCGGACAGTCGCTGCGGTTTTGTGGCCATCGTTGGCCGTCCGAACGTGGGCAAGTCCACGCTGCTGAATCATATTCTCGGGCAGAAGCTGAGCATCACTTCCCGCAAGCCGCAGACCACCCGTCATCAGGTGCTTGGTATCAAGACCGTGGGGCCGGTGCAGGCGATCTACGTGGACACACCGGGCATGCATGAGGAAGAGCCCCGGGCCATTAACCGTTACATGAACAAGGCGGCCACGTCGGCGCTCATTGATGTCGATGTGGTGGTGTTCGTGGTGGATCAGCTGGCCTGGACGACCGCCGATGAGATGGTGCTGGAGAAACTCAGCCGGCTGAAATGCCCTGTGATCCTGGCGGTGAACAAGGTCGACAAGATTGAAAAGCGGGAAAGCCTGCTGCCGCACCTGGACATGCTCTCTAAAAAGCGTGAGTTTGCCGAGATCATTCCGCTTTCGGCGCTGAAAGAGACCAATCTCGAGCCTCTGGAAGAGGCGGTGGGGCGTTTCCTGCCGGAGAGTATTCACTTCTACCCGGACGATCAGATCACCGATCGCAGTGAGCGTTTCCTGGCGTCGGAGATTGTCCGGGAAAAAATTACCCGCCAGTTGGGGGCCGAGCTGCCTTATTCCGTGGCGGTGGAGATCGAGGAGTTCAAGCGGGAGGGCAAGACCCTGCATATTTCCGCGCTGATCCTGGTCGAGCGTGAAGGCCAGAAGAAGATCATCATCGGCGAAAAAGGTGAACGGATGCGCCGGATCGGTCAGGAGGCGCGCACGGATATGGAGCGCATGTTCGACAGCAAGATCATGCTGAGGCTCTGGGTCAAGGTGAAGCGTGGCTGGGCAGACAGCGACCGGGCCCTGAAGAGCCTGGGCATGAACGACCTCTGAGGCGGCTATGAAGGGGCCTGAGCTGCAGGAGCCCGCTTATGTCCTTCACCGCCGGCCCTGGCGGGAAACCAGTCTGATGGTGGATCTCTTTGCCCTGAACCATGGCCGGATGACCGTCATTGCCCGGGGCGCCAACAGTGCTAAAAGTCCTCTGAAAGCCCAGCTGCAGCCGTTCCAGCCGCTGGTGGTGGACTGGGCCGGTCGGGGCGACCTGAAAACCCTGACCCAGGTTGATGTGCGAACCGGCCCTGCAATCACCCGGACAGTGTCGCTCTATAGTGGCCTCTACCTGAATGAACTGTTGCAGCGGGTTCTGCCCGCTGCTGATCCCCATCCGACCCTCTTTGCGGCCTACATAGATGCCATTGGGCAGCTGTCCGACACCAAAGACGTGGAGCCGGTGCTGCGGCGGTTTGAACTCGCCTTTGCGTCCGCCCTCGGCTATGACTTTGCCTGGGATCTTGCCACCGATACAGGGCAATCCGTCGAGCCCGGCCGGGAGTATTGTTATGATCCGGAGCAGGGCATTGTGTCCGGGCTGTCGCCCGGTGTGCGCCTGCGGAATCTTCCCGGCGGTGTTTTACTCGATCTCGCCCGTGAAGATTTGCAATCGGATCGCTGTCGGCGGCTGGCTAAACGGGTTATGCGGGTCCTGATCGATTACCTTCTCCAGGGGCGTCCCCTGAACAGTCGCAGCCTTTTCACTCACCTTCGGGGAGAATCCCATGAATCCTAGAGTACTGCTTGGCGTCAATATTGATCACGTTGCCACCCTCCGTCAGGCGAGGGGTACCCGGTACCCTGATCCGGTCCAGGCAGCGCTGATGGCCGAGGAGGCCGGTGCAGACGGCATCACAATCCATCCCAGGGAAGACCGGCGTCATATTCAGGATCGGGATGTGCTGCTGCTCAAAGAGGTGCTCCAGACCAAGATGAATCTGGAAATGGCGGTAACCGATGCGATGCTGGCGTTTGCCGAACAGGTGCGGCCGGAATGTGTTTGCCTGGTGCCAGAGAAGCGTGAGGAATTGACCACCGAGGGCGGTCTGGATGTCGAGGGTCAGGAATCCCGGGTTGCCAAGGCCTGTGAACGCCTGGCCCGGATTGGTGCCGAGGTTTCACTGTTTATTGATCCGGATCCGGTCCAGATTGATGCCGCGGTCCGCTGCGGCGCGCCGGTAGTGGAGCTGCATACCGGAGAGTATGCCGAGGCCGAAACTCCTGAAGCCGAGAACGCCGCCTTCAAAACCATTGCCGACGCCGTTGCCTACGCCCGCAAGAAGGGGCTGATTGTGAATGCCGGCCACGGCCTGCATTACCACAACACCGAGCGAGTGGCGGCAATCCATGGCATCAACGAACTGAATATCGGCCACGCCATCATCGCCCGCGCGGTGTTCACCGGTCTCAAAGAGGCGGTCCGGGATATGAAAGTCATCATCGATCAGGCCCGAAGTCGGGCCTGATCTGGGGCAGTCTCAGGTCGTTTCGGCGGCCTCATGGCGTTCCCGGAACAGCTGTTGCCAATCGGTCTGGTCGCTCCAGATCTGTAGGCGCTCTATGGCCGAGATCAGCTGGTCTTTCTGGTGCTCCAGATCCGGCGCAGAGCATTTGATGGCCGTTTCCAGATGGTTGGCTGCGGCTCTCAGTTCCGGCACGCCGCAGTAGCGGGTAGCGCCATGGAGCTTGTGAACACACTCCAGTAGTTCATCCATGTTGTCGTTCGCCCAGAGTTCCGCAATCCGCCCGCGGTCTACATGAACCTGCTCCAGCAGCATGCTGAACAGTTCCTCGGCCAGGTCCGCCTTGCCGGCGGCCAGTTGAATGCTTTCGTCCACGCTGACGCAATCCTGCTGCATTTTGCGAGTTGATGGCCGGAGCGCCCGACGGGTGTCGCGAACTTCCGGAACTGGAAGCCGGCCGTCGCTGCCGCTCTTCGGGCAAACATAGCCGGTGTACTCATGAATGATGTCGTTGAGCTGGCCACTGCTGATGGGTTTGGGCATGTAGCCATCGAAGCCCTGCTTGGTCAGTCGTTCCTGCTCGTCTGCCAGGGCATGGGCCGTCAGCGCAATGATTGGGGTCCGGTGATTCCCCGTATCCATCTCCCTTAGCCTTGCAGTGGTTTCCACTCCGTCCATGCCGGGCATCTGAAGATCCATGAAGACCAGGTCGAAGGGTTTCTGTCTGGCCTTGCTCAGGGCTTCAAAGCCGCTGGAAGCGCTTTCGGCATCCAGTTGGCAGTCTTCGAGCAGGGTCATCACCAGCTTGAGGTTGGCATCGTTATCGTCCACGGCCAGCACTCTCGGAACATTGGCGGTCGTTGCGCGGTTGGCCGAAATCTCGTATTCGGGGACCCGCCCGCTGGAATTGATGCCGTGCACCAGCAGCAGAAGCTCGTCGTAAAGGGAATCTCGACACACCGGTTTGGTGAGGTGGCCGCTGGCAAGTCCCGATAGCGGTGTGTCGTGGGTTTCAAGGGTTGGGGTCAGTAGCAGTGTCCGGCAATCCCGTTCGATCTCCAGGGTGCGGACAAGCCCACAGTACTGGCTGGAATTGAGGAGGTGTCGGGTGATGCCCAGAATCGCCACCGCATAGCCTGCCTGGCTTTTCTGGGCCTCCTCAATGTGTTCCTGCAGGGCACCCGGTGACGCAACCCGGTCCACCACCATGCCCCAGTCTCGTAAAAGGTGTTCCACGGCCAGCCCGGTGGTTTTCTGTTGTTCCAGGTAAATGACCCTTTCCCCTCGCAGGGCATCCCTGGGGGCAATGGCTTCACCACTGGTGGCAAGCTCAGAGGTGAGGGTAAACCAGAAGGTGGAGCCTTTGCCCAGCTCGCTTTCGAGCCCGATCTTGCCGCCCATTTCTTCCACCAGACGCTTCGAGATGGCCAGTCCAAGGCCGGTGCCACCGTATTGCCGGGCCGTGGAGGCATCGGCCTGGCTGAACGCGTTGAACAGAGACTGCTGCTGGGCCCGGGAGAGGCCCACACCAGAATCGGTGATGCTCAGGCGCAGGGTTACGCGGTTGGTATCGGCTTCTTCCTCTTCCAGGCTCGCCCGCAGGACCACCTCGCCGGTCTGGGTGAACTTGATGGCGTTGTTGACCAGATTGGTGATCACCTGTTTGACCCGCAGGGGGTCGCCCATGATGTTGTCCGGCACGTCGTTATAGACCAGTGGCACCAGATCGAGATTTTTGGCGTGTGCCGCTGGCGCCAGCATGACCATGACTTCCTCGACGATATCCCGTAACTGGAAAGGCACCCGGTCCAGGATCAGCTTACCAGCCTCAATCTTCGAGAAATCGAGGATGTCGTTGATGATAGTGAGCAGGATCTCCGACGACTTCCTGATGGTGCTCAGGTGATCCCGTTGCTGACGTGGCAGGGGGCTCTTCAGGAGCAGTTCGGTGAAACCTATGATGCCGTTCAGGGGGGTGCGGATTTCGTGGGACATGTTGGCCAGGAACTCTGATTTGATCCGACTGGCCTCCAGCGCTTCTTTTCGAGCGAAATCGAGCTCGATGTTCTGGATTTCGATGGTCTCCAGCGTTTCCCGCAGATCTTCGGTGGCCTGATCGATGTTCTGCTGCATTTCAGCCTGGGCCTTGCTCAACTCCTCGGCCATGGCATTAAGGCCGGATTCCAGCTGCTCGAACTCAGGGCCTGCGCCGGTATAGACGCGGGTGTCCAGCTTGCCTTCCTTAAGTTTGGCTACGGCTTCGTTGAGCTCGAACACCGGATTGGTAAACGCCCGGCTCAGGCGCAGCGCAATGGCCATGCTGAGAATAACGCCGCCGAGAACCAGCAGCAGGGAAATCAGCAGGGCTTTGTAGGTCTCCTTTTCGGTGCGGATGTGGGACATTTCCACAACCACCCAGCCCAGAGGCTCCCGCAGATTCGACATTGACTGGCGAGCATCCGGGTCCAGCATGCTCTCGATCATCAGATCCTGGAGAAAAACGGGGGTAATGAAGCGGGTGCTGTTTTCCCGGGATATCCGGGTTGCGTGCTCGGCATTGAGCTCCCCGGACTGCACGGTTTCGGAGCTTCCCGGCCCGGTATGGAGGAGGCGGGAGCCGTCACTGCCGAAGAACGTAATGGAGCGGACGTCCTGCTCTTCCAGAAGGGCATTGGAGAGACTGCTGAGCAGGCTGCGATTGGCGGTGAACAGGCCATACTCGGAACCGGCGGCGAGCTGACGAGAGAGTGATTCGCCGCGATCCTTCAGCAGGCTTTCTATATTGTTAACCCAGCTGTAGGTGAAGAACAGCCCCAGCATCAGGGTGGTCAGCAGGGTGGGAACCAGCGTTACCACCAACACTTTCTTGCGAATGCCCCAACGTCGCATACCGTGATCCTGAATTATTGCTTTTGTCCGCGTCGCAGAGCGGAAAACGTCCGTGTTAAGAATAGCTGATCCGGAAAGGGATAACTGTGGTATCAGTCCCGACAGTACCGGAAAAGCCCGTGGCGGATATAGCCGCCGGTCATGGATATAGCGAGAAGCTGTATTGGGAGACCGGGGCGATAACGCGTATCATGCGAAGCCAAAAGTGTACCACAGGGTTATCATATGCATTTTCCCACCATTGAAGATTATGTCGGGCACACCCCTCTGGTTCGCCTGCAGCGTCTCCCCGGTGAGACGAGTAACGTGATTCTGGCCAAGCTGGAGGGCAACAACCCTGCCGGCTCGGTGAAGGATCGCCCGGCCATCAGCATGATCCAGGAAGCGGAGCGCCGGGGCGACATCAAGCCAGGCGATACGCTGATCGAGGCAACCAGCGGCAATACCGGCATCGCTCTGGCCATGGCGGCGGCGATCAAGGGGTACCGCATGGTGCTCATCATGCCCGCGAACATGAGTGAGGAGCGCCGGGCATCCATGCGCGCCTATGGTGCGGAGATTGTCACGGTAACCAGGGAAGAAGGCATGGAAACGGCCCGTGACCTGGCCCTCAAGATGCAAGCGGAAGGCAAGGGTACCGTGCTGGACCAGTTCAGCAATCAGGACAACCCCCTGGCGCATTACCGTACCACCGGCCCGGAAATCTGGGAGCAGACCGGCGGGCGGGTTACCCATTTTGTCAGCTCCATGGGCACCACTGGCACTATTATGGGGGTGTCGCGCTACCTCAAGGAGCGCAACCCGGATATCCGCATCATCGGTTTGCAGCCAAAAGAGGGCGCCTCGATCCCCGGGATCCGGCGCTGGCCCGAAGCTTACCTGCCGAAAATCTACGACGCGGCCCGCGTCGACCAGGTGCTGGACGTAGGTCAGGAAGAAGCAGAGACCACGATGAGGGCCCTGGCTTCTGAAGAGGGCATTTTCTGTGGCGTATCCTCCGGCGGTTCGATTGCAGCCGCGCTCAAGCTCTCCCGGCAGGTTGAAAACGCCATCATCGTGGCCATTATCTGTGACCGCGGCGACCGCTATCTTTCCACCGGTGTGTTCCCCGGCGCCTGAATACGACTTTATCAAGAGACCCAAGTATGAGCAGACGACGCAGGAAGGTTCTTCCAAAAGAGCCCGTGCGCTGTGAGATTGAAACCCTGAGCCATGATGGCCGGGGCATTGCCCGTCAGGACGGCAAAACCCAATTTGTCGATGGCGCCCTGCCAGGCGAAACCGTGATGGCGAAAGTGGTGTCCAGTCGAAGCAAGTTCGATGAATTGCGAACTGAAGAGGTTCTGGACGCTGCCCCCGGTCGCCAGACTCCCCCCTGCGAGTTTGCCGACCTGTGTGGTGGTTGCAGCCTTCAGCACATGAGTGGCGATGCCCAGATCGAGTTCAAGGAAAACACCCTGCGGGAACATTTTGCCCATTTCGGGGGCATCGAGCCCGAGGAATGGATTGCCCCCCTGCGCTCGGAAGAGAGTCTGGGATACCGTCGCAAGGCTCGCCTGGGTGTTCGTTACGTCAAGGCCCGGGAGTCTGTCCTGGTCGGCTTCCGGGAGAAACGCAACAGTTTCCTGACCGACATCGATCGATGCGTGGTGCTGGATCCATGCATTGGCGAGCGGATATTGCCGCTGCGCAACATGCTTCACGATCTGGAGGCCTTCAACCGAATCCCCCAGGTGGAAGTTGCCTGTGGCGACGACGTTGCCGTGATGGTGTTCCGTAACATGGATGAGCTGTCGGTTGGCGACCGGGAAAAACTCATCGCCTTTGGTCAGGCCCACGAATTGCATATTTACCTGCAGCCGAAAGGGCCCGACACCGTCCATCGGATCTGGCCCGAGTCAGCGGGCCGGGATGATGAACGGCTTAGCTACCGACTGGATGAATTCGACCTGACCATGAAATTTCATCCCATGGACTTTACCCAGGTCAATGCAGGCATCAATCGCGCAATGGTACACAGGGCCGTGGAATGGCTGGATGTCCAGCCTGGGGAGCGAGTCCTGGATCTGTTCTGTGGTCTGGGGAATTTCACCCTGCCGCTGGCCACACGGGGTGGGCAGGTTGTTGGCGTGGAAGGAGACGAGACCATGGTCGTACGGGGCCGGGAAAACGCGGAACTTAACGGTCTGGACAATGTCGCTTTTCACGGTGCCGACTTGCACGGTGACTTTACGGGCCAGAGCTGGGCTAAAGAAGGGTTCGACAAGATACTGATCGATCCGCCCCGTTCCGGTGCCGAGGAGATCTGCAAGTACCTCACGGCCTTCGGCGCAAAAAAGATAGTCTATGTCTCCTGCAACCCGGCCACCCTGGCGCGCGACGCAGGGGTTATGGTGCGCAACGGCTATCGACTGGTGCGCGCAGGTGTGATGGATATGTTCCCCCACACCACCCATGTGGAATCCATCGCGTTGTTTGAGAAGGATTCCGGCTGACGATGTTGTGGGCAGTCAGGGATGGCTGCGGAAACCATCAGGAATAACAAGGCCGATATGGTAAAAGTTCGCGAAGACTACGCAATGACTGGCGACGGCCAGGTGGATATCGAGGGCTGGGTAAGCCAGATAGCCTCGCAAACGCACCTGGACGACGCTGACCAGTTCCGGTTGGCCTGTGAAAAGGCAGCGGAAATCGATCTTCAGGCTTTCCGGCAGGATCGCCAGTGGGCACCCGGCTCCAGCAGCTTCCGGATTGGCATCGAGATGGCCCAGGTTCTGGCGGAGCTGCACCTGGATCAGGCCAGCCTGGTGGCGGCGATCCTTTACCGCGCCGTGCGTGAAGAGCGCGTTCCCCTGGAGACAATCCGCAAGGAATTTGGCGATGAGGTCGCGGGCCTGATCAACGGCGTGCAGCAGATGGCGGCCATTTCGTCCATTCACCACCCGCTGAAGGGCAACGTTCTGGGCCAGAGCGAAGGCCAGCTGGACAACGTCCGCAAGATGCTCGTCACCATGATCGACGATGTCCGGGTTGCCCTGATCAAGCTGGCGGAGCGCACCTGCGCCATTCGGGCGGTAAAGGATGCTCCGGAAGAAAAGCGCATGCGCGTCGCCCGGGAAGTGTTTGATATCTACGCGCCGCTGGCCCATCGGCTTGGCATTGGTCACATCAAGTGGGAACTGGAAGACCTGTCCTTCCGCTATCTGCATAGCTCCGCGTACAAGAAAATCGCCAAACTGCTGGATGAAAAACGGCTCGCTCGCGACAGCTACATCAAGCGGGTGATAGAGACCCTGCACACCGAACTCAAGGCCTATGGTATTGAGGGTGAGCTGTCTGGCCGCGCCAAGCACATCTACAGCATCTGGCGCAAAATGCGTCGTAAGGGTATCGATTTCTCTCAGGTCTACGATGTTCGCGCCGTGCGTATCCTGGTACCGGAAGTACGCGACTGTTACGCCGCACTGGGTATTGTCCACACGCTATGGCGCCACATCCCCAACGAGTTCGACGATTACATCGCCAACCCGAAGGAAAACGGTTACCAGTCTCTGCATACCGCCGTGATCGGGCCCGAGGGCAAGGTCATGGAAGTGCAGATCCGAACCCACACAATGCATGAGGAGGCGGAACTGGGCGTCTGTGCCCACTGGTTGTACAAGGGCATGGACAAGGGCAACAAGTCGACGGGCTACGACGCCAAGATCAACTGGCTGCGCCAGGTGCTGGAGTGGCAGGAGGAGCTGGGCGACCTGTCCGGGCTGGCCGACCACCTGAAATCCGACGTGGCATCGGATCGGGTGTATGTATTCACGCCCGAGGGCCATGTGGTGGATTTGCCCCAGGGAGCAACGCCGGTGGATTTCGCCTACCGGGTGCACACCGAGATCGGCCACGCCTGCCGCGGTGCGAGGGTGAACAGCCGAATCGTTCCGCTGACCTATCCGCTGAAAACCGGCGATCAGGTGTTTATCCTGACATCCAACAACCCGGCCCCAAGCCGCGACTGGCTGAATCCGAGCCTTGGTTACATCCAGACGTCCCGGGCGCGCGCCAAGGTAACCCACTGGTTCAAACAGCAGGATCGCGGTCGCAATATCGTTGATGGTCGTGCCATTCTCGAGGACGAGTTCAGGCGTCTGTCCCTCTACGATGTGGATCTTGGTGAGCTTGCCAGGAAGGTTAATTACCAAAGTGCCGAGGACATGTTTGCAGCCACTGGAGCCGGTGACCTTCGCCCGACGCATGTCGCCAATGTGGCCCAGCAGATGCTGGAGCCCAAGTCCGAACAACTGGATCTGAAACTCAGCGCCCAGCGCCGCAAGCCCTACGATACTGAATCGGACATCCAGATCCTGGGCGTCGGCAAGCTCAAGACCCAGGTGGCCAAATGTTGCAAGCCGCTGCCCGGAGACGCGATCGGTGGCTACATCACGGTTGGCCGTGGGGTTACGGTCCATCGCCAGGACTGCCTGACGTTCCTGAATCTGCGTGAGTTCGAGCCCAACCGGATTATTGAAGTCAGCTGGGGTGGCCGGCAGGCTGCTGTTTATCCGGTCGACATTGAAATCGAAGCCTATGACAGGTCGGGACTGCTGAGAGATATCACCCAGGTGTTGTCGGCCTCCAAGAGTGATGTGCTGTCGCTCAATACCCTGAGCAACAAGGACGAGAACACGGCCACCATGACCGTGACGGTGGAGATTTCCAGCCTCGAGCAGCTGGCGCGGTTGCTGGCGCAGATCCGCAACCTGCCCAATATCATTGATGTAAGGCGTAAACGCGGATGACCTATACCATCGACGATCTGAAAAACCTGATGGCCCGGCTGCGGGATCCGGAGACGGGCTGTCCATGGGATACGAAGCAATCCTACAAGACCATCGTGCCGCATACGCTGGAGGAAGCCTACGAAGTGGCCGATGCCATCGAGCGTGAGGATTATCCGCATCTGAAAGACGAGCTGGGGGATCTGCTGTTCCAGGTGATCTTTTATACCCAGCTTGGTCGCGAAGATGGCCATTTCGATTTTGATGGTGTGGTCGATCATCTGGTCCGAAAACTGGTACGGCGGCATCCACACGTTTTTCCGGAAGGGACCCTGGAAAGTCGAATCGATCCGGACAACCGGCCGGATGAGGCCTGGATCAAGGAAAGCTGGGAGCGCATCAAGGCCGAGGAGAGGGCAACGAAGCCGGCGCGGGAAGCCAGCGTCTCGGAAAGCCGGCTTGACGGCATTGCCCGGACCCTGCCTGCAATGGCTCGGGCCGAGAAGCTCCAGAAGCGGGCGGCCCGGCACGGCTTCGACTGGCCGAATGTGGGCCCGGTTTTCGACAAACTTCACGAGGAAATCGACGAGCTCAAGGAGGCATGGGAAGCCGCACAGACGGGCACCGGCGATCCCGATGCCGTTGAAGATGAGCTCGGCGATCTCCTGTTCGTCTGTGTGAACCTGGCACGGTTCATGAAGGTTAACCCTGAGCAGGCACTCAATCGAACCAACCATAAATTCGACGCCCGGTTCCGGGCGATTGAACGTGTGCTGGAACGGGAGGGCCGCGATATGGACGAAGAATCTCTGGAGGCGCTGGATGCTTTGTGGCAGGCGGTGAAAGGCGTGGAGCGGGGAGAGAGCGAGCACTGAGAATGGCGGATCGGTAAGTACAATCCGTTACCAATTTTCTCGCCCCCGGACCGACGGCTTCGTCTACACTTCCGGAAACGGATGCACAGTTTTCGTGCGCCGTGCGCCATCAATAAGATGCAGGAGTGAAGGCACCATGAAAATCAAAGATCTGGTCAACTACTGGGACAAGCATGCACGTGGTCGGCTTACCCGAGACGCCTACTTCATGGCGTTGTCTGACCAGCATCACAAGCGCCTCGAGAAACTCGCAGCGCTTTACCCGATGAAATCACCTCAGGATCTGATGCGCGATCTGATTTCTGCAGCACTGGACGAGATGGAAACCAGCTTTCCGTATGTTCAGGGCACTAAAGTGGTGGCGTATGACGAGGATGGCTTCGAGATCTACGAGGATCAGGGCCTGACTCCAAAGTTTGTCAGCCTGAGCCAGAAGCACATCCAGCGCCTCAAGGCCCGTCAGCTGGAATCAGTCGCCTGACGACACGGGCAGCGAACGCTGCCCGCCGCTATTTACTTGTCTTTCCCTTCCAGCCTGTCTTTTAGTGGGCTCTGGCGTACCAGATCGTCCAGAGCAGCACCAATCATGTCGTTCAGAATATCGCTTTCACTGCGGTCCGGGTAAAGTTCCGCCAGTGCGGCCACGCGTGCGGCATCTTCCAGCGGCAGGCGCAGGTTATAATCGTGGGTGCGCTCCACGGGCTCTTTTTGCTGTTCCCAATGTTTGGGCAAATCAGTGACCTTCATGATAACTCCTTGCAGCTACAGGCTTGAATCGCCAATAGACTTTCTCGACTGTTCCTTAGTATCGTAAGTTTACTTCGCCTCCGTCAATTCAAAAGGACGTCAATGTGACTGAGCTACATCCCGAACTCCGAGAAAACGTACGAATGCTGGGCGAACTGCTGGGCCAGAGCATAAGGCGGTATCCCGGACAGGAATGCTACGAGCTGATTGAGGAAATCCGGGCGGCTGCCAAGTCCGACCGTCGCCAGGAAAGCGGGTCCGGTCAGCGGCTGGTCAATCTGCTGCGCAAGTTGAGCGATGATGAGCTGCTCCCGGTGACCCGTGCTTTCAACCAGTTCCTGAACCTGGCCAACCTTGCCGAGCAGTACCACGGTATTCGTCGCAAAAGAGGGCATCAATCTGATTTGATGGTCGAATCGCTCGGGGAAGTGTTTGAACGGCTCAAGCACGGTGATGTCACGCCGGAGGAACTGCATCAGCGGGTCGCGGATCTGCGAATCGAGTTTGTGCTGACAGCCCACCCCACCGAAGTGGCCCGCCGCACCCTGATTATGAAATACGACGAGATGTCGGACTGTCTCGCGCGTCTGGACCATGACGACCTCATGCCTGCCGAACGGGAGGAAATCGTCAATCGTCTTTCTCAACTGGTTACGGAAGCCTGGCATACCGACGAGATTCGGCAGGAGCGACCAACGGCAGTGGATGAGGCGAAATGGGGCTTTGCGGTTATCGAGAACAGTCTGTGGGAGGCCTTGCCACAGTTTCTGAGGAGCCTGGACACCTCGCTGCAGGACGCGACCGGAAAGGGCCTGCCGCTGCAGGCATCCCCCATCCGTATTGCCTCCTGGATGGGCGGTGATCGTGATGGCAATCCGAATGTTACCCACAAGGTGACCCGCCGGGTCTTTCTGCTTGGCCGCTGGATGGCAGCGGATCTCTATCTTCGTGATATTCAGGCGCTGCGGGCGGAACTGTCCATGTGGCAGGCCAGCGACGAGCTCAAAGCCGTTGTTGGCGAAACCCGGGAGCCCTATCGCCATGTGCTCGCCGAACTCCGTGAGCGGCTGATCAGAACCCGGGACTGGGCAGAGGCGAGCGTCAACGGCGAGACCGCGGATGCCAACGGTATTCTCTTTGAGAACGAGGATTTCACCGGTCCCCTGGAGCTCTGTTACCGGTCGCTGGTTGAGTGCGGGCTAGAGGATATTGCCAATGGTCCGCTGCTGGATACCATCCGCCGGGCGCATACCTTTGGCCTGCCTCTGATTCGCCTGGACATCCGACAGGAAGCCAGCCGCCACGCGGAGGCGGTTGCCGAAATGGTCGATTATCTTGGCCTGGGGGATTATCTGTCCTGGTCAGAACAGGAACGCCAGGCATTCCTGGTGAAGGAACTTCAGGGCCGGCGCCCACTGGTCCCCCGAAATTGGGAGCCCTCGGAATCGGTCGGCGAGGTGCTGGCAACCTGTGAAGTGGTGGCGCAGCAAACGCCGGAAGCCCTCGGGTCCTACGTTATCTCCATGGCCAGCAAGCCCTCTGATGTATTGAGCGTGATTTTGCTGCTCAGGGAATCCGGGATGAAGTTTCCGATGCGGGTCGTGCCCCTGTTTGAAACCCTGGATGACCTGCGGGGTGCGCCAGAAAGCATGTCTGCGCTGTACGAGGTTGAGTGGTATCGGGAGTATTGCCAGGGCCGGCAGGAAGTGATGATCGGCTATTCGGATTCCTCCAAGGATGCCGGCCAGCTGATGGCGGCGTGGGCCCAGTACCAGGCCCAGGAGAAACTCACCCACGTTGCCCGCCAGTACAGTGTGCATCTGACCTTGTTCCACGGCCGGGGCGGTACCGTTGGCCGTGGCGGCGGACCTGCCAACCGGGCAATCCTTTCCCAGCCGCCGGGCTCGGTAAACGGCAGTTTCCGGATTACCGAGCAGGGCGAAATGATCCGCTTCAAGTTCGGTTTGCCGAGGCTGGCGGTCCAGAGCCTGACGCTCTACACCACGGCGGTTATCGAAGCTACCCTGGCCCCGCCACCCCAGCCCGAGGACAGCTGGCGGGAAACCATGGACTGGCTTACCGAGCGGTCCTTGAAAGCCTACCGCGATGTGGTCCGGGAAAATCCGGATTTCGTGCCCTATTTCCGCCAGGTCACACCGGAGCAGGCCCTGGGTAAACTGGCACTCGGAAGTCGCCCGGCCCGGAGGAAGGCCACCGGCGGCGTGGAAAGCCTGCGGGCCATCCCGTGGATCTTCGCCTGGACCCAGATGCGGCTGATGCTGCCCAGTTGGCTGGGCAGTGACGTCGCGCTTGAAGAGGCTGCACAGGACCACCGGCTCCCCGTATTGCGTGAGATGATGCAGGGCTGGCCGTTTTTCCGCACCTATGTGGATATGCTGGAAATGGTGCTGGCCAAGGCAGATCTGCGCATCGCCAGCTATTATGAGCAGACGCTGCTGGACGATGATCGGTTGAAAGCCCTGGGGGAGAGTCTTCGCATGCGCCTCCAGGGTTGTATCGAGCGACTTCTGGAACTCAAGGAGCAAACGGATCTGCTGGAGGGAGAACCGGTCTTTGCGCACTCGATGAGGGTGCGGAACCCATACACGGATCCACTGCATTACCTTCAGGCCGAATTGCTACGGCGGGATCGGGAAAGTGAAGGCAAGGGCGAGGTGCCGGAACTGGTGGAAAGGGCACTGAAAGTCACCATGGCAGGTATCGCCGCGGGTATGCGAAATACTGGCTGACCTTGCAGCAGAATAGAAAAATAGTGCCGGGAGAAGGCCGGGTAATCTGGCCACCGACCAAGAACAAAGGGAGTAAGCTGTGGCTCTGGCTGCACGATTGGAACGTTTTCTCGCCCGCAAGGGCATCACCTATCGGGAGCTGCCGATAGATCAGGTCACCAGCCTCGATGCGGCAGTGATTGCCTCGGGGATATCGCAGGACAGCTTTGTACAGGCCACACTGCTGATCGACATTACCGGTGTCGTGATGGCCGTACACAAGTTCGACAGTTCCCTGGACCCTGATGCCGTTCACCAGCTGACCGGTCGCCGTCTTCAGCCGCTGACTGCACGCCAGACCATGCGCCTGTTCGGTGACTGTGACCCCGGCTTCACCCCGCCCATCGGACAGGCTTACGAGCTGCCCGTTATCGTGGACGAGGATGTGATGCTGGCGGATCAGGCCGTGTTTTCCAGTGGCACCGATCATTCCCTGCTAGAGATGGATGGCCGATCCTTCCGTCTGGCCCTGGCAGGTGCCAGGGCAGGCCACCTGGTTATCCGGGGGCCGGGTAACGGCAACCGCGAGGCACTGACGCTCGAGGAAGTGGCCGACAAACTGCAGAAACTTTATCGCCTGCCACCAATGCCGGCCCTGGCGCTGCGTATTCTGCGGCTGACCGCCAATACCGACGCCACCGCCCGGGAACTTGCCGAGTTGATCGAGTTTGACCCGAGCCTCACGGCCCAGATCATGCGTTACGCCCGTTCTGCGCTGTTCAACTATCCCGGGCAGATCAATTCGGTGCAGGACGCCGTCACTCGTGTGCTGGGCTTCGACCGTGTGGCCCACATCGCCCTGGGCATTGCCTCCGTTCGTGCCTTTGAAGTACCCCGTCACGGCATTCTGGGCATGGACAATTTCTGGCGCCACTCCCTGTACTGCGCGTTCCTGTGCCAGGTCATCGCGCCGCGATGTGGCGCCGAAAAGGGGCTGGGCTATCTCTGCGGACTGTTGCACAACTTCGGCCTGTTGCTGGTCGGGCACCTGTTTCCGGCCGAATTTGATGAGCTCAATGAGCTTCGCGAGGCGAATCCTGAAGCCAGCATGCACTCGCTCGAGCAGCAGGTGTTCGGGCAGGGCAATGGTCAGGAAATCCTGTCGGTGGGCCATGGCGCTATTGGCGGTATCCTCCACCGTCTATGGCAACTGCCTGATCCTGTGGTCAAAGCGGCCGGCGTGCATCAGCAATCCGGTTACCATGGCGAGCACGAGAATTACGTTTTGATGGTACAGCTGGCCAACGCCCTGTTGAAGGATCGCGGTATTGGCGATGAATTCAATCCCGACGACGTGCCCGCTTTGCTGGAAGGCCTGGGACTGACGCCCAGTGTTGTGGAAGAACTGAATGCTGAACTGGATCGTGTGGCTCCGGATCTGGACGCACTGGCCAGCTCCCTGTCATCCTGACACCCTGTCGTTATTCGCTGGGAAATACGGACTTCCGGTGCATGATACGGAGGTCGACTTTCTCTGACGTGGCTGACTTCGTATAATGCGCCTTCGCCGATTTCGGCTGACATCTGTTCCGTGCAGGAGAGGCTGTCGCAAAGGCACGGGTTTTTGCCACAGCTTTTCAAATGATAATGACTAAAACGGGAGCACAGCGTTATGCGAATCATCATGTTAGGCGCGCCGGGCGCAGGCAAGGGAACTCAGGCCCAGTTCATTACTGAACGGTTTGATATTCCCCAGATCTCCACCGGTGACATGCTGCGTGCGGCGGTGAAAGCCGAGTCAGAGCTGGGCAAGCAGGTAAAGGAAGTCATGGCAACCGGCGGCCTGGTGTCTGACGACATCATCATTGCGCTGATCGAAGAGCGTATTCAGCAGCCGGATTGCAAGAACGGTTTCCTGCTGGACGGCTTCCCGCGGACCATCCCCCAGGCCGAGGCTCTGAAAGACCAGGGAATTGCCATCGACTATGTGGTCGAAATTGCCGTGGATGACGAAGAAATCGTCAGCCGTCTGTCCGGTCGCCGGGTGCATGAGGGAAGTGGTCGTATCTACCACGTGAAATACGATCCGCCCAAGGCCGAGGGTAAGGATGACCAGACCGGAGAGCCGCTGGTTCAACGTGAGGACGACAAGGAAGAGACGGTTCGCAAGCGTCTGAAAATCTACCACGACCAGACTGCACCGCTGGTTGGCTACTACCAGGACTGGGCGTCGAAAGAGCCGGATGCTGCACCCAAATACGTTCGTGTTGAGGGCGTTGGCAGTCTGGACAGCATTCGCGACCAGATCCTGTCTGAACTCAAATAAATTGGCATCCTGACCTGAGGTTTCCACACCGGTGAAACTGTTGGCACTGGATACGTCATCAGAGGGCTGCTCCGCAGCCCTTCTTGTTGATGGCGAAATCTCCGAACGCTTCGAGCTTGCCCCCAGAGGCCATACCCGGCTATTGATGCCGATGGTGCGGGAGCTTCTGGCGGAGAAGAATCTTGCTCCGGCAGAGCTTGATGCGCTGGCCTTTGCCTGCGGACCGGGCTCGTTTACCGGTGTCAGGATCGCTACCGGTGTTGTGCAGGGTCTTGCCTGGGGGCTGGATATTCCGGTGGTGCCGGTGTCTTCACTGCAGGCCGTGGCCCTGGGTGCCATTGATGCTCTGGACCCTCACGAGGAAACCGGTATCGCCGTAGCCTTTGATGCCCGCATGGGCGAGGTGTATTGGGGCTGCTTTGCTGCCCGGGCAGGATTGCCTGAGGCGTTGGCTTCGGAACAGGTCTGTCCACCCGAAGCAGTCACACTGCCAGAGGGCCCCGAACGCTGGTGCGGAGCAGGGCCGGGCTGGCAATACCGCTCCGCCATGCCAGTGCAGGTGTCAGAGCGTGTTGATCCCATAGATGAAACCCTGGTGCTGCGTGCAGCCTGGGTTGCGCGTCTGGCGGTGATCGCATTCGAGCAGGGCAAGGCGGTGCCGGCGGAGCAGGCTCAACCTGTCTACATCAGGGATGAAGTGGCCTGGAAAAAACTGCCTGGTCGATAGTTACCCCGGCCGCCTGGTTTGATCCGGGCAAACCGCTTTGGGTAAAAACTGACCAGCTGCCTTTTCTTCCATGCGATAATCTTCCATACTTCCATCTCACGTTTTCCTGTCATCCGGCCAGCGGTATCTGAACATGATTGGCGGAATTAACCCGGGTAACAATTTCAATTTCCAGACCGGCAACAACAGCCTGGTCAGGGAGCGCAGTGATGCGGCCCGTGCGCCCGCATCAACGCCTGAAAAAACACCTGACACGGCTCGCCGTGATCTCGCCGATGGCCCTCAAGGTGTTGTCAGCGACCGCAATGCTACAGAAAGTCTCGAACGGCGTGTAGAAGCCCGCCGTGCCGCCGAAGACGCCCGTCTGGAGCGGTTCCGAGCAGACGAGGTGTCCCTGCCAGCTGCCAAGGCACTGTCGACATTTGCCTCTGTCGCCGCCGCCGGTCAGGAAACTGGCGGCAATGGTAGCCTGGCCGGAATTGATATTCTGGTCTGATGCCTGACTCGTCTTCATCCACACCGTCTGCCCTTTCTGCCCGCTTTCAGGACATGGTCGCTGTTGCCCGCAGTGCGCTGGGTGACCGATTGCAGGCCGATGCTCTTGCCGATTCGCTCGGAGTCGCGAATCTTGGTGTCGTCCGCCCCAAGGACATCCGGGACTTTCCGGTTTTGTTATTCGTTGATGAGCAGGGCCTTGGCCTGCAGGTGACTGGCAAAGGTGCGCCGGGACCCGTGCGCGCAGAATTCGTGACCGGCAAGATGGGGTACCGGCGGGAGCATGGCGGTGGCGCGGGCCAGTTGGTGGCCAAGGCGGTCGGCTTGCAGAAAACCCGCGCCGCGTTGCATGTCGTTGATGCGACGGCAGGGCTTGGCCAGGATGCGTTTGTTCTTGCCAGTCTTGGCTGCAGGGTTACCCTGTTTGAACGCAACCCAGTCATCCATGCGCTGTTGGCCGACGGTCTGGCGCGGGCAGCCCTGAATGTGGATTGTGCGGGCATTGTCGAGCGCATGCGACTGCTGGAGGGCAGCAGTATTGAATGGCTGGCCCAACCGGACACCGAGGCGGCGGATGTTGTTTACCTGGACCCGATGTTCCCGCATCGTGACAAGTCGGCCCTGGTAAAAAAGGAAATGCAGGTTTTCCGCACCATTGTGGGAGACGACGAGGATTCCGGACAGTTACTCTCGGCCGCACTGGAGCGGGCCCGTTACCGGGTAGTGGTCAAGCGGCCCCGCAAGGCACTGGCCGTTGAGGGGGCGGAGCCCACCACTCGCATAGAAGGCAAGAGCAGCCGCTACGATGTGTACGCCATCCGGGCGCTGCCATCGCAGTAAACGCCGTTAGGCGCCCATCATGGTGACCTGCTGGATTGCCTGTCGCTTCTCGACACTCAGCACCAGGCGGGCATCGTCCGCCACCTCATCCAGTCCCTCCCCATAACAGAGCAGGCCATTTTCATCGGTGGTGATAACGCCGTTGTTCTGCATATTGGCAATGAAGTTGCGAAACAGGCTCTTGTCGAAAAACTCCGGCGCATTCAGGCCGAACAGGATCGACATCCGCTCGGCCAGCAGCGCGCTCTGTTCTTCCAGTTCGGCGGCGCTGATCTTGCCTGAACCGTATTTGCGGAGAATGCCCAGGGCGATGTGGTAGCGCTCAACCGTCTGGATGATGAAGCGGGACAGAACCCTGAGCCTCAGCATCGCTTCGGTACCTTCCTCAGGTCGACCGATCCGGTCATCGTCCAGGGGCTTCAACAAGCCGTGTTCGATGAGAACGTCAATCCACTGATTGATCACATTCCTGGCTTCATCGGGCTGGTATTTCAGGAACAGTTCCGATTGCAGGTAGGGGTAGGCCACGCTGGCGAGGAACACGATCTTGTCCCGGCCCAGCGAATCCTTGTTCTCGAACAGGCTGGCAATCAGTGAGGGCAGCGCAAACAGGTGCTGAATGTTGTTTCGGTAATAGGTCATCAGGATTGCGTTACTGCCTTCAAGGGCAATAATGTCGCCCAGCTTTTGCGGCTGGCGGGTCACCAGGCCCATGCCTTCACAGTAGGCGATCCAGTCCTTGCCGGATCCCTCGGGCAGGGTTACCGTCTCCGCATACGGGAAAGCCTTTAGCAGGGCGGCGTACTGGTCCATCAAGCGGATTAACTGGCCCTCGTCCATGGCCAGTCGCTCGGTACCCAGAAGAACCGTGGCGGCCATTCCGATCGGGTTTACGGCAACCGACGCGTTGATGTTCGACGCTACCCGGAATGACAGCTCTGAAACCGCGCTGTTGAGCCACTTTGGGCGATACTCAGCGTCGTAGGCTTCGTCGCGCCAACTGCTGTGAACATCGTCGAGAACCTCGGACAAATGAATGGCTTCGCCAAAGTTGACTGAAACGCGACCGAAGGAGTTGCTGAGCTTACGGACAGTTTTGGCCAGCCCGAATACGCTTTCTTTTTCCTTTTTCTTGCCGCGCAGTTCGCCCAGATAGGAGCGGCCTTCCATAACCTTTTCATAGCCGATGTACACGGGCACGAATACGATGGGTTTGCGATGGTCACGCAGGAAACTGCGCACGGTCATTGCCAGCATGCCCGGGCGGGGCTGCAGCATACGACCTGTGCGGCTGCGGCCGCCCTCAATGAAGTACTCCACGGAATAGCCCCGGGAGAACATCACGTGCATGTATTCATTGAACACGGTTGCGTAGAGCGGGTTGTCCTTGAAACTGCGGCGCATGAAGAACGCTCCGCCGCGGCGCAGAATCGGTCCGACTACGGGCATGTTGAGATTGATCCCAGCGGCGATGTGGGGCGGCATCAGACCGTTCTTGTAGAGTACGTAAGACAGCAGCAGGTAGTCGATGTGGGATCGGTGGCAGGGCACGTAAACCACGGCATTATCCTGCGCCACCTCCTTCACGACCTGGACATTGTTGATGGCAATGCCGTTGTAGATCCGGTTCCAGAGCCATGACAACACCACTTCCATAAAGCGAATAGTGACAACGGACATGCTCGCCGCTATCTCATCGGCATATTTATAGGCTTTGGCGCGGACTTTCTCCGGCGGTATGTCGTCTCGTGCCGCCGTCTCCCGGATGGCTTCCTTGACCGCCTGGGTCCGTACCAGGCCCGCCACCAGGGTACGACGATGGGATAGATCCGGCCCCAGCACGGCCTGGCGAACCCGGCGGAAATGGGTTCTCAGTATCCTCGCCAGCTTGCGGTTGGCCCGCTCCTCGCTGTGCCGGTATTCGTCGATCACCTGCTTCAGTGAGAGCGGCTGGTTGAACTGAACGTAGGTGTTGCGGCCATGAACCATGATGATCAGGAACTTCTGAAGCCGGCCGGCGATGGACCAGGTGTCAGAAAGCAGCAGTTTGACCAGGGACTTTTCCTTGTCCGGAGAGCGGCCCCAGAACAGGGACACAGGAACAATCTGGACGTCCTGGTCCGGATGTTCGAGACCGTAGCGAACCAGGGCCTGAAACTCGTTCGTGGGTGCCGGCGCCTGGCGACCCCTGAAAAAGCCACCGATGCGGCGATAGAGAAAAAAGAAAGAGTGCGACGGGCCGTTTTTCACCGGCAGGGCTTCGGTGGCGCCCGGAAGTCCTGCCCGGATAACTTCCTGCTCAAGAACCAGACGGCTCGAGAGGGAGCTGTACTGCAGCACGTAGCAAACCGGTTTGTCGGGATCCAGAGCGAGGGCTTCAACGCTGTTGCCGCTGACATCAGTCCGGACCCAGATAAACAGTATCTTGCGAAAAAGGGTCAGGATCAGGCTGCGAATGCCCTGGTAAAGACGCATAAAGTGCAACTCCGTTGAAGAAACAGGTGCCAAGTTTACTTGGTTGAGTACAGAGCGGAAAGGTGGACCTTTCATTCTTGGCCGGTGCTGCAATGTGATACATTTCCGACTGATCTCCCAATTACCCCGTTGATGCATCGAATGGTGATCGCAATGACTCAGTGGATACCTGGCTGGACGACCCGCCGGCCGGAAAACGGCGATCTGATCCTCGCGCTGTCGGGATCAGGTGTGGTCAAGCCCGATAACGGCTGGCTGCATAGTGGCGACAGTCGCCTTTTCCGGGGCGAATTGCCCGATTCAGTATCTCTGGGCAGTTACAATGGGCGCGATGTATTCGTGACCGAACTGCCGGAAACCGGCGTCGGTAATCAGGAAGTTGTACCGCTGCGGGATGCACTTCTGATGCTCGGTGATGCACCGGCGGATATGCTCAGTACCGGCTTTCAGGTCTGGCAGTGGTGGCGCGACCACCGATTCTGCGGCCGCTGCGGCGAGGAAACCGGTTTCCATCCTCGGGAGCGGGCCAAGTGGTGCGAGCCCTGCGGCATTCCCTGGTACCCCAGGCTGGCGCCCTGCGTGATCGTCGTCATACGCCGGGATGATCGGCTTCTGCTCGCCAAGTCCTCGCGGGTCAAACGGCACTTCTACAGCCTCATCGCCGGGTTTGTTGAGCCGGGCGAAAGTTTGGAAGGCGCTGTACACCGTGAAGTGAAAGAGGAGACCGGGCTGGACGTCACCAACATCCGCTACCATGCCTCGCAACCCTGGCCATTCCCCCACCAGCTGATGGTCGGCTTCTTCGCCGATTACGCCGGAGGAGAGCTGGTTCTCCAGGAAGACGAGCTTGCCGATGCCGATTGGTTCCTGCCGGGCGATACGCCACCGGTACCGCCGGAAACCACCATTTCAGGCCGATTGATCCGGGCCATGGAAAACGAGATTTCCCGGGGAGGCATTCCGGTTTGAGCATGCAGGCGCCTCCAAGGGTTCTGGTGTTTGACTCCGGTGTCGGTGGTCTGAGCGTTGCGGCCTGTATTCACCGGCAACTGCCGGGGCTGGAGATCGTCTATCTGGCGGACAACGAAGGTTTCCCCTATGGCGACAAATCAGAGGCGGTTGTGATTGACCGTTGTTGCGGTCTGATCACCAGAGCGCTCGAGCTCTACCCGTCAGACGCCATCGTAGTGGCCTGCAATACCGCCAGTACCGTGGTTCTGCCGCATTTACGGGCGATGACGGCGGTGCCGGTTGTAGGGGTGGTGCCGGCCATCAAGCCGGCGGCAGCAAAGACCGTGAATCGGCGAATGGGGCTGCTGGCGACACCGGCAACGGTTCGCAGGCCTTATCTGGACAGGCTGGTCGAGGAATTCGCTGGCGATTGCAGGATTGAACGGATTGGCCATCCGGGACTGGTGCGCTGGGCAGAAGACCTGGTTTCCGGAATCGAGGTTCCGCTTGCGGAGCTGAACGAGGCGATGAGGCCTTTTCAAGAGGCTGGTGTAGACACCGTGGTACTTGGTTGCACTCATTATCCACTGTTACTGGATAGTCTGAAGGCCAGTCTGCCGTCGGTTCGTTTCTGGGTGGAATCGGGTGAGGCCATTGCCCGACGGGTAGCCTGGCTGCTGGAACAGACCGGGCGGCTTGATGTTGCTCAAGGCCCAGTTGCTGGCGCAGGGAAACAACCTGTGAGCGCTGCGCTGTTTTCGGGGCCGGCACCGAAGGGCATCGCGTCCTTCATGGCGGGCCTGGGCCTGGAGGCCAATCGGGTAAGCGAACACTGGCCGGGAGAACCCCTGGGGGCTACAGCAACCGGGTCAGCTTGAACATGGCGAGAAACTCCAGCGCCGGAATCGACCGTTTGTGACAGCAGTACGTCTTGAACTTCTCCCCCCGAAAACGTGATTTCGTGAATTCCAGGCCTTTGAAGTTGTAAAGGAAGTTGCCCTTCTCATAGAGGCCGTGCAGCAGACTCTTCAACAGCCTGCTCTCCTGATGCTCTGTTGCGGAATCCAGTGACAGGGGAATCAGCCCTAGATCGAGATAGGGTACGCCCTCCGCCTTGAAGACGTCCATCGCATGGGCCATCAGGGTATAGAAAATGCCCTGGCGGAAATCGGCGTTGGCCCGGGAGATGTTGGGCACATAGCTGATGATCTCGTTGTTGCGATAAATCGGGTCGAAATAGATAAACCCTACTGCCTTGCCGTCCTGATAGGCATAGAAGTGTCTTTCGTTCTCACGATAGTCCATTTCCATCGGGCGGATCAGAAAGCGGATTTCATTACTCTTGCATTTGCGGGTTCGAATCCAGGCCTCGGATATTTCACGGGTGTGATCGTCGCTGAAACGCTCTTTGACCGTAATTCCGTTTTTTTCTGCCTGGTTTAAAGCGGTTCGCAGGATCTGTTTTTTCTTTCCGCTGAGTGACCAGCAGCCCAGATCGATGCGGGATTCGCTGCCAAACTGCGTGCCGTAGAGACCAAAGCGCAGGTGCAGGAAATCAACCACCGGCTTGGATACCTGGATGTAACTGGCGTTCGGAAAGCGCTGGTGGAAGCTCTCCAGCAGGTTGCCAAAGTCTTTCGGGGCACAGACAGGATCCGAGAGCACGAAGGTGGCGCCCCATTTGCGCATGTAGGCGATGTACCCCATGCCAGGTACATCGAAATACTGCATGCCCGGTTGGAGCGTTGAAAACGACTGGGAATGGGTGCCGTATTTCTTCAGGAAATCGACACGCTCGGTAAATGTAAATGAGCCGCTCTCCAGCGCGCCAACCCTGTCCAGTGCAAGTATCTGATCCGACATGCTGCTGCTCCCTGTTTGTTTTTGTTGGGTGACTCTCTAGCGAAGTGCTCAGGCCTGCTTGCGTCCGAGGATGGACCAGTAGCAGTTCATGTTCAGAAGCTTGAAGTGCTTCTTGTCCGTGACCTGAAGGCCCAGCCGCTGCATGTGCTCGGGGTAGTTGTAGATTTTGTGGAAGGCATTGTTGGCGAACAGCCAGAAAATGAAGACCGCCATGTACCAGTAAAGCTTCTTGAACATTCTGGAAAGCAGGTTGCCAGTCGGGTAGGAAAAGTCGCCAACAACGACCCGGGCGTCGGCCTTGCCCAGCCGTATCAGGTGCTCGAGGACCCGGACCATCATGTCTTCATCGAACACGTTGAGGAAGAAATTGGCCACGACCATGTCGTACTGCTCGAATTCATCCACTTTCATGATGTCACTGTGGATGCGCCGGATCGTAAGTTGTGGTGCCTCTTTTTGCTGAGCTTCGGCAAACTTCCGCAGCATGGTTTCGGACAAATCGACCACGGTCACCTCTGCGCCCAGCTCAGCAGCGCGAATGGCGTCCCGGCCGTGGCCAACACCGGCGAACAGAATTCTGTCCCCTGGCCGGACGGTTTCCACATCCAGCATGGCGGTTTTGCAGCGGTGAATGTTCTTGCCGCTGTAGAGGTTGCTCAGGAAATCGTAGACGGGACCGATGTACTTGTACTTGTCGCGCATGATGACTGCTGCCTGTTCTTGTTCCTTGGATGCTGTCACCGTTTTTGTCGTTATTGGCCCGAGAATGTCGGACATTCCGGTGATCAGCGCCTATGGATTCGAGCTTAGAGAACAGGGTGGGAGAAATATGTGCAGTAATGCGCATTTCCGGATACACAAAGTAACGTGCTGCAATACTTTGCAAACCCGATCGCGGTTTTATATAGGAGTGTCCGACAATCAATAATCGCTTGTCAGAATGAGGCAGCTTTGGCTCTGGTGGTTCCGAGGGTTCTGGAAATCTCGGCGGCGGGCCTGGCAGGACCGTAGAAGAAGCCCTGAACCTGGTGGCAACCCAGGCTCCGAAGGTACTCCAGTTGCTCGTCGGTCTCCACGCCCTCAGCAACGATCTCCAGCTTGAGTCCATGGGCCATGGCGACAATGGCGTTTACGATGCACGCACCGTCGTCGCCACTTCGGATGGCTTTCACGAAAGACTGGTCGACTTTGAGGGTGTGGATGGGAAGGCGATGCAGGTAATTCAGTGACGAATAGCCTGTACCGAAATCGTCGATCGCAATCCGAACCCCCAGGGCTGCCAGTTCCCGGAGTTTCTGGGAGATCTGTTCCAGATCGTTCATGATCACGTTTTCAGTGATTTCGATTTCCAGGTTGCCGGCAGGGAAGTTGTGGGCCTTTACCTGCTGCATCAACGTTTCTACAAACCGCGGATGCTCAACCTGGATGGGGGACAGGTTGACGGCCAGCCGGAGGTGGGCGTGCCCCTCCTGGATCCAGCGGCCGACATCCTGGCAGGCCTGGTCGAGAACGCGTTCACTGAGCTGGCCAATCAGTTTTGTTTCCTCCGCCAGAGGCAGGAAGTCTCTCGGGTAAAGGAGTCCCCGCTCCGGGTGCTGCCAGCGAACCAGGGCCTCAAGACCCACAACGCGGTTGGTTGTGGAGCACACCTGGGGCTGATAGAACACCCGCAACTCGTCCCGCTCAAGGGCCTGACGCAGGTCCCGCTCGAGGTTCAGCCTGTTGGCCGTATCGATACTCATGCTGTCGGAATAGAAGCGGTAACCGTCCTTGCCCTTGCCTTTGACGTGGTACATGGCAATGTCGGCGTTCTGGATCAGTTGGTCCATGCTCTCGCCGGCCTCGGGGAAGATTGCGATGCCGATACTCACACCTACAAAGACTTCGTGATCCCCCAGTTGAAAAGGTGCCCTCAGGGCATCAATCAGCTTCTTGGCGATCTGTCTGGCATCTTCATGGTTGTGGATAGAGGGCAGGAGCAGGGTAAATTCGTCGCCACCGAACCGGGAGAGGGTGTCGCCCTTGCGCAGGCATTTCTCGAGCCGGTGAGTAACTGCCTGCAACAGTCGATCACCCATGGCGTGGCCGAGGGTATCGTTGATGACTTTGAAACGGTCAAGATCCAGAAACATGACCGCCAGTTTCTGGCCACCACGGTTGGCGTGGGTAATCGCAAGCTCAAGTCGGTCCTTGAAAAGCGCGCGGTTCGGCAGTCGCGTCAAAAGGTCATGGTAGGCCTGGAAATTGATGAAGGCTTCAGCTTCCTTCCGCTCGGTAACATCCCGGGCCGTGCCATAATAGCGGGCACCGTTGCCATTGCCGCCCCCCTGGGTGGTTCCGGAGTGAGGCCAGGTTTGCGGGTCGATGGGAAAGGCGGTTATCTCGAAATGGCGGGTAGCTCTGCGGCTGCCACGGGTTTTCAGGCGGACTTCCAGAGTTCGCGGGTTGTCTGCGGTGATGTTTGGTCCCTTCAGGGCCAGCGTCCCGCGCGTCACGTCCCGGTCGTCAAGAATGTGCCGGAAGTGCTGGCCGCACAATTCCGCTGGCTGGTAGCCGAGCAGGCTCTCGACCTTGCTGTTCACGAAGCAAAAGTGGCCGTCCTGATCAAGCATGAAAACGATGTCGGGAGAGCTGTTAACGATGTAACGATGCAGGGCTTCGGATTTCTCCAGCCGCATCTGGATATGCTCGTGGGCTTCGAGAAGCGACTTTTTTCCGATAACACTCTCAACGGTGGCCAGCAGTTCTTCAGGATCGAAGGGTTTACGGATGTAATCCAGGGCGCCTCGACGCAGTGCACGGCTGACGGCACTGAACGAGCTTTCGCCGCTGACCACGATCACGCCGCAATCTGGTTGCCCGTCGGCAAGGTGCGCCATGACGTCGAAACCTGTGACCTCGGGCATCCGAAGATCCAGCAGGGCCAGATCGAACGTTTGCTGGTCGATCAGCTCGCAGGCTTTTCGGCCCCCGTGAGCTTCAGCAACGTCATAACCCCGGCTACGCAACAGCGAAGCCAGTGTATTCAGCAGGCGGGGTTCGTCATCCGCTACCAGTATCCGTGCCGTTAACCCGTGACTGAAAGGCTGATCAGTATGTTCAGGTGCCATCGGTCTGTGTCCGTCGTTTCTGCGTCAGTCGGTCTCATTCTTTTTGTGGCTGGCCGCCGGTAGCAGAATCCTGAAGGTGGTTCCTTCCTGCCCCGTGCGACAAGCAATGATGCCCTCCATGTCATCAACAAGCTGTTTCACAATGCTCAGGCCCAAACCGCTGTGGCCCTCTCCTTTTGTGGTTTTCACCGGTGAAAACAGGGCGTCCCTGACATCACCGGGTATTCCTCTGCCTGTGTCCGAAATTTCCAGCTCAACCCAGGTGCGGTGGTTCTGCCACACCGGTGAAGACGTCCGTATTTCAACCTCGCCGCCCTCATCCGCGAGGCTCTCCGCCGCGTTTCGAACCAGATTGATCACAATCTGGCGAATCCTCGTGGGGCCAGCCGCAACTAGCGTTGGCTCGCTGCAAAGCGATAGCCGGAGGCTGCGGCTATCGGAGCTGAACAGACTATCTTCAAGGATACGAGCCAGACTTTCCAGTTCGGCATTGAGCTCAACCCCGTCATCGCCCTGATCCACGGTGTCAGTATGGCTCATTTGCAGTAAAAGGTTGCCGGCCCGATCCAGCTCATCCCGGATCACGTCCAGCTCCTGCTGGACACCGGCATCTTCAAGCCTGCCTCGCAGCTGGTAAATATACTGTCGAATAATGGTCAGTGGGTTGCTGACTTCGTGAACCTGTTTGCGCAACCGGTCGCGGGCGATTTCCTGATCCAGTCCTTCCGTGCCAGCATCGGCGTCGGCTTGGGCCGGCGCCCGGTTTGCCAGTACCGAAGCCAGCTGAGCAGTAAAGATATCAGCCAGTTCCAGGGTTGTCGGCAGATGCTCGTTGTCTGTGCCCAGGGCGAAGACGCCAGGGCAGTTGCCGCCACTGTTAACCGGTACCGCGAGTATCGATGGTGTATGGAGCAGGGACAGCAGCTGTCGGTCGAGTACAGTCGGGGTTCGTTCACCAAGGCTGACTGGCAGGCCAGAAATGAAGGCTTCCGTAAGAACGCTGCCGCCGGGCTTGGCGGTGACTGCCAGATCGGGGATGTCGCCAATGGTCCCGGACAGGAGTACAAGGTTTTCGCCCGTGTGCCCAAAGCAGAGTGCTGGCAGGCCGGTGATCAGCGTTAGACTGTTGACCGTCTCGGCGAGAATGTCCTCGGTTTCTCCGGTCAGATCGGCAAGGTTGATCGCCTGGTTTGCCATGGCCTGACGCAGAATTGTCTGTTTCAGCTGTCGCGAGGCGCTCTCGCCGCAGTAATCCTCATCCAGCGGAATCCCCAAGGATGCAGCCATACCCGAGACTTCGTGGCCGATGCGGCGATTTATCTCTCGGGTCAGTTCCTCGTTCAGCCCGAATACCGTGCCTGCCGCTGCAATGCCGGCGGCATCTGACAGTGCCAGTCGGGTGGCCAGGCTGATCAGCTTTACCAGATGCCCGGCATCCCGTAGCTCCGAGGGCAGTGCCTGTTGATAGCGCATGGCATCGGCTGCCATCGGCCCGAGGCCCCAGGAGGCCACGAGTTCGGCTGCGATATCGGACTGATGGTCAAGATAGTGTTGCTTCGCTTCGGTGGCTGGCGTTTTAATAGCGATCAGCTCGCCGATGTTGTGAAGCATGCCCAGCATGAAGGCTTCGTCAGGCTCCGGGTAACGGGTCAGCGTTGCCAGGGCCCGGGCGGTCAATGCGGTGGTCAGCGAGTGTCGCCAGAAATCTCTGAGTTGTTGCCATTCGTCACCGCCCAGCTCGAACAGCAGTTGGCGCAGGGCTGCGGTCAGGACCAGCGTGTGAAAACGTCGGGTGCCGAGTCTCAGGAGTGCCTGGTCGACTGAGCGGATCGGAGTAGAGGGGCCGTAAAGGGCGGAGTTGGCCAGTGCCAGTATACGAGCTACCAGTGCGGTATCGGCAGAGACAATTTCGCTGATTTTTCGGTAGCTCTCGTCCTGATGGCAAGCATCGAGCGCCCGCAAGGTGACTTCCGGAAGACTCGGTAGCTGTAAATCAGGCGCAATGTGCATAGGCTTACCTGCCGTGGGGCGAATCAATTCATTAACTGACGGCGCGTTCATTCTTATTGTCCGAAAAGAGCTTAGACAATAATCCGTCGTTATTAAATACTTATTGCTCTTTTTTTAAGCAATATATTATCTGAATCGTGATATGTGTAGAATTTTTACAGGTTAAAATACAGAAAACCGAAAAATCAGGGACCTAGATTACCGGTGATGAACGCCAGAGAACCTGTCAAGCACAATCCGAACCAACCCCGCACTATCGCCATTACTGGTGGCAAGGGTGGGGTGGGCAAGACCTCGGTCGCCCTGAATCTTGCGCTAACCCTCGCAAGACAGGATAACCGCGTTCTGTTGCTGGACGGCGACACCGATCTGGCCAACGTCAGCATCATGGTTGGCCTTTATCCGAGAAAAACCCTTGCCAATGTGATGGCAGGAGAGTGTCGTCTGGAGGATATCATCCTCGAGACCGACTACGGCCTGCATATTGTTCCGGGGGCATCCGGTGTCCAGGAGTGCATGGATATGGGGCCAACGGAGAGCCTTCGCATACTGCGCGCACTGTATAACCTCGAAAACCGCTACGATTACGTCATTACCGACACCGCTGCCGGTCTGCAGGCTGCGGGACTGCATATGATTGCGGCGACAGAGTTAGCCTGCATGGTGGTGACCCCGGACCCCGCGTCCCTGACCGACGCCTTTTCCCTGATCAAGGTTCTCCGGCGCAGGGGGTATAACCGGATTCCGAGCATTCTGGTGAATATGGCCCAGGGCGCCAGTCAGGCACGGTCCGTGTTCCAGCGCCTGGACGCCGCCGCCCAGCGCCACCTGGGAATCTCGCTGCATTATATGGGCGGGATCTGGCGGGATGAGACCCTTCGCCAGTCGGTTCTCAACCAGAAGCCGGTCGCGCTTCTGCCTGTTTCAGACCCTTCGTGCCGCCAGTTTCATACCCTCGCGGATATGCTGGATGTGCGGCTGTCCCAGTTGCCGAGACGAAAGGCTGGTATTGCAGCTTACTGGCACAAGGTGTCCAAAAGAGGATCCGAGAACCCGCTCAAAACATTGAACAAGCCGGAGCCTGAAACCGAAAGTGAGGCGCCGACCCTGAAAGATCGCTGCCTGCAGGCCGTGGGTGAGGTTGAGTCCGTTTTCAACGCAGGGCCGATCGATCCGATGCTGCGTTATGAAGCATTTACCCGCCTTTTTGCACTGCTGGGGAGCACGCTGGACAGTGATGCCATCGAGATTGTGCAGACCGGTCTTGGTTCGTTCCAGTGGGAGAATCTCAGCCCCGAACGAAAGAATCATCTGGCCATTCATCTTCGCGAGCTGGCGGACCAGATTTCACCCCCCGAACGTAAAGCGGATCTCGCCGAGCCGACCCAATCGGTGCTCCGCGAGCCGTTTTACGATCGCATCAGCTTCGGTGAGCAAGATCGCCTGGTGCGCGTACTAAAGGAGCAGCCTGCAGATATCTCGCTGGATCAGCTTCTGCGATCTCTCTCGGGCAATGACCATGGCGGCTCCCGATAGGCAGAAAAACCTACCTTCTTTTCCGTCATTTTTTTTACACTTTTTGTAGCGTAAGTTTGCTGTGTGTCACCGCTCTGTCACCAAAGTTGTGCAAGGATTGAGCATAAATCTGAATCGTGGCCCGCAATATGCAGTGGATCGTTCGTACCCGATTCCCATACTTTCCTTTTGTTGGCAGGTGTGCGCCGACAACGAATTGAAGTGAGAAGGAGTTCTCCCATGGCAACACAGCAGCTGAATCCCGAGGCGTCATCAAAAGTACTTGAGCGACTCCGGGGCAAGCACGTTCTGATTACCGGCACCACCGGCTTTCTCGGCAAGGTAGTTCTGGAAAAGCTCATTCGCGCCGTTCCGGACATAGGCGGCATTCACCTGCTGATCCGTGGAAACAAACGCCATCCCGATGCGCGAGATCGTTTTTATGAGGAGATCGCCACGTCGTCAGTCTTCGATCGTCTGCGTCAGGACGACAACGAGGCTTTCGAAACCTTCATTGAAGAGCGTGTGCATTGCGTAACCGGGGAAGTGACCGAGCCCTTGTTTGGTCTGTCCGCTGACCGTTTCCGCAAGCTGGCCGGTGGCATCGATGTGGTTGTCAACTCCGCCGCCAGTGTGAACTTCCGTGAAGAGCTCGATAAAGCACTTGCCATCAATACTCGTTGCCTCGAAAACGTCGCCGAGCTTGCCCGACAGAACAAGGCGCTGGCGGTGCTTCAGGTTTCCACCTGCTATGTAAATGGTATGAATTCGGGGCAGATCACGGAGACCGTGATCAAGCCGGCAGGTGAATCCATTCCCCGGAGCACTGAAGGCTACTATGAGATCGAGGAGCTGGTCCGGCTGCTGGAGGACAAGATAGCGGACGTGCGTTCCCGTTACTCCGGCAAGGCACTGGAGAAGAAGCTGGTGGATCTTGGCATCCGTGAAGCCAACCATTACGGTTGGAGCGATACCTACACCTTTACCAAGTGGCTGGGTGAGCAACTCTTGCTCAAGGCCCTGTCCGGGCGGGCACTGACCATTGTGCGCCCATCCATTATTGAAAGTGCACTCGAGGAACCCGCGCCAGGCTGGATCGAAGGTGTGAAGGTGGCGGATGCCATTATCCTCGCTTATGCCCGCGAGAAGGTTACGCTCTTCCCTGGCAAACGCGCTGGCGTCATTGATGTTATTCCCGTGGATCTGGTGGCCAATGCCATCATCCTGGCGGCGGCCGAAGCCGTTGCTGATTCGCCGCGTCACCGGATTTACCAGTGTTGCAGTGGCAGCTCCAACCCGGTTTCCCTCGGGCAGTTTATTGACCACCTTATGGCGGAATCCAAAGCCAACTTCGCCGAATACGATCAGCTGTTCTACCGGCAGCCGACCAAACCCTTCATTGCAGTCAACCGCCGGCTGTTCGATGCCGTTGTGGGCGGGGTGCGCATTCCACTGAGCATTACCGGAAAGGTTTTGCGCATGCTGGGCCAGAATCGCGAGTTGAAAGTGCTCCGGAATCTGGACACGACCCGCTCTCTGGCCACCATTTTCGGTTTCTACACCGCGCCGGACTACATCTTCCGGAACGACGACCTGCTGGCCCTGGCCTCTAGAATGGGCGAACTGGACAAGGTGCTGTTTCCGGTGGACGCACGCCAGATTGACTGGTCTGTTTATCTGCGCAAGATCCATCTGGCAGGGCTCAACCGCTACGCCCTCAAGGAGCGCAAGGTCTACAGCCTGCGCTCAGCCAAGGCTCGTAAAAAGGCGGCATGAATCCAGAGCCCGGTCGCGAAGACCGGGCTTTTTTGCCCGGCCGCCCCTCTTCCCGGTTTGCCATCGGCTCCAACCGAACTATCCTTAAGAAAGCTTCTCGTTCGGCGCAATTTACCGTTGTTTTCTTGCAGGTTACCGACCTTTTTTGGCTAAAAGTTCAGGCGGATTAGGACGTTAGTCTAATTCATTGTGTGGTGGCTAGCATGGTGAACTACCACTATCCGTCTACTGGGCCGGAGAGGCCTCAACGTCTGAATTCCAAAAACCGACAATGACAACAGACTCTGACTAAAGGGGGAGCACAATGACTGGTAAACAGGTATATCCGGTAAGCCCGGAGGTGGCCAAACAGGCCCTTCTGAACCGGGAACAGTATGAAAAAATGTATCGTCAGTCAGTTGAAGACCCGGATACTTTCTGGGGTGAGCACGGCAAGCGCCTTGAGTGGATCAAACCTTACACCAAGGTCAAAAACACGAGCTACGATTACAACAACCTGTCCATCAAGTGGTTCGAAGATGGCCAGTTGAACGCCTCTGCCAACTGCCTGGACCGTCATCTGGATAAGCGTGGCGACCAGACAGCCATCATTTTTGAAGGTGATGATCCTGCCGATTCCCGCAATGTCACCTATCGCGAACTGCACGAGGAAACCAGTAAGTTCGCCAACGTCCTGAAAGGTCTGGGCGTGAAGAAGGGGGATGTTGTAACGATCTACATGCCGATGATTGTCGAGACAGCCGTCGCCATGCTGGCCTGCGCACGTATCGGCGCGATCCACTCCGTGGTGTTCGGCGGTTTTTCTCCGGAAGCCCTTGGTGCGCGGATCGTGAACGGCAAATCCCGCTTCGTAGTCACCGCTGATGAAGGCGTTCGTGGCGGCCGCAAAATTCCGCTGAAGAAGAACGTGGACGCAGCCCTAAAGAATGAAGATGCCGCAAATGTCGAGAAGGTGGTGGTGGTTACCCGGACCGGCAATTCCGAAGTACCCTGGAATGACCCCCGCGACGAGCGTTACGAAGACCTGATGAAGTCTGCCTCTGCCGATTGCCCGCCAGAGCCGATGAACGCTGAAGATCCGCTGTTCATGCTGTACACCTCCGGCTCCACCGGTGCGCCCAAGGGTGTGCTGCATACAACCGGCGGCTACATGGTCTACACATCCATGACTCACGAGTACGTCTTCGATTACCACGATGGCGATGTCTACTGGTGTACTGCCGATTTCGGCTGGGTCACCGGCCATAGCTACATCCTGTATGGCCCGCTGGCCAATGGTGCCGTTACGGTTCTGTTTGAGGGCGTGCCCAACTACCCGGACAGCTCTCGCATGGGGCAGGTTGTCGACAAGCACAAGGTCAACATCCTTTACACCGCCCCGACCGCGATTCGCGCCCTGATGGCGGAAGGCGAGTCCTGCATGAACGGCACTACCCGCGAAAGCCTGAAATTGCTGGGCTCCGTGGGCGAGCCCATCAACCCCGAAGCCTGGGAGTGGTACCACCGGGTCATCGGCAACAGCAAGTGCCCCATCGTGGATACCTGGTGGCAGACCGAAACCGGCGGTATTCTGATTTCTCCGCTGCCTGGTGCGATCGACCTGAAACCGGGTTCCGCCACCGTTCCGTTCTTCGGTGTCCAGCCGGCACTGGTAGACAACGATGGCAATATCCTCGAGGGCAAGACCGAAGGTAACCTGGTGATTCTGGATAGCTGGCCCGGCCAGATGCGGACGATCTTTGGTGATCACGAGCGCTTTGCACAGACCTACTTCAGTACCTATAAAGGCATGTACTTTACCGGCGACGGCGCCCGTCGCGATGAAGACGGGTACTACTGGATCACAGGTCGTGTCGACGATGTTCTGAACGTGTCAGGCCACCGCCTGGGTACCGCCGAAGTCGAAAGCGCTCTGGTCTCTCATGAGAAGGTCGCAGAAGCTGCGGTTGTTGGCTATCCGCATGACATCAAGGGGCAGGGCATCTATGTCTACGTAACGCTGGTACATGGCGAGGAACCTTCTGACGAGTTGAAGAAAGAGCTGGTCCAGTGGGTGCGCAAGGAGATTGGTCCTATCGCCTCTCCCGATGTGATCCAGTGGGCCCCTGGACTGCCCAAAACGCGTTCTGGCAAGATTATGCGGCGCATTCTGCGTAAGATTGCTGCTAACGAGCACGACCAGTTGGGTGATACGTCTACGCTGGCAGATCCGGGTGTAGTCGATGACCTGATCAGCGGTCGAGCGAACCAGTAACGCCTGTGTGTTACCAGGCCATGTACCTGTAAGGAATCTGTTGAATGGCACAAACAATTATCGTCGCTGATGATCACCCGCTGTTTCGCGCAGCACTGAAGCAGGCGGTCAGTCAGGCGGTGCCCGATGCTGAGACGGTGGAAGTCGACAGCATCAAGGCACTGCAGGCGGCGGTAGAGTCGCACCCGGATGCGGATCTGGTTCTGCTGGATCTCAACATGCCGGGTGCCCATGGCTTCTCCGGGCTCGTGTTCATGCGCGGGCAGTACCCGGGGCTGCCGGTGGTGGTTGTGTCAGGATCCGAAGAATTGCAGGTCATGCGTCGCTCGATTGACTACGGCGCTTCCGGCTTCATACCGAAGTCGGCGCCGCTGCCTACCATTACCGAGGCGATTCAGGCGGTTCTGGAAGGCGACGTCTGGTTGCCGCAGGGAGTGGCCGACAAGATTGAGCGTATGCATTCAGATGCCACCGACTTTTCAGAGAAGCTGGCATCGCTGACGCCTCAACAGTTCCGGGTGCTGGGTATGCTGGCCGAGGGACTTCTGAACAAACAGATCGCCTATGATCTGGATGTGTCGGAAGCCACCATCAAGGCTCATATCACGGCGGTCTTCCGGAAGCTCGGAGTGCGGAACCGCACTCAGGCGGTGATTGCAATCCAGCAGATGGAGATTGATCCATCGGATCAGTCCTTGTCTGGTAGCTGATTGGTTTTGATGGTTCGAATATAAAACGGGAGCCTTTTGGCTCCCGTTTTGTTTTTGGATGAGTGCCAGACACGGTTATTTGCTGCCAGCGTAACCCAATTCCTTGTCGACCAAATTGAACAGCTCGTCACCCTTGTGCCAGCGGTCGAAGTTCTCCAGGAACTGGTCCGTCAGTGCGCGCTTCCAGCCGATGAAATCGCCAGCCATGTGCGCTGTCATGGTGACATTCTCCATGTCCCAGAGCGGGTGGTCTTCGGCCAGCGGCTCCTCCTCGAAGACATCGAGGCCGGCGCCGGCAATCTCGCCATTCCGGAGCGCCGTAATCAGATCATTGGTTTTGACGATTGGGCCGCGGCCAATATTGATCAGGCGGGCGGATTTTTTCATGGCCTTGAAGGCTTTTTCGTCAAACAGGCCCTCGGTCTGGGGTGTCAATGGCGCCGCAATGACCACAAAGTCGGCGTGCCCAAGCTGCTCGTAAAGATCGTCATTGCCGTGCACCGCCACAAAATCCGGGTCTTCCTTCCTGGGCTTGCGGGCGATGCCGTGTGCTTTTAATCCGGCGGCGCCGACCAGGCGGCCGATCTGCCGGCCGATAGAACCTGCGCCGACAACCAGAACCTGCTTGCCCTCTGCCCGCTCCGTATCCCGATGCTTCCACTGGTGCTTCACCTGCAGGCGGATAGAGTTCGGGAAATCCTTTGCGAACATGAGGATGGTGCAGAGCACGTATTCCGCAATGGTGCGGTCGAAAATGCCCCGGGCATTGGTGACGGTCACATCATCCCTGATCAGATCCGGGAACATCAGGGCGTCGACGCCGGCACTGGTGGCGTGGATCCATTTCAGCTTGTCTGCAGTGTGCCAGGCGGCCGCGAGGGCCTCCGTGCGAAAGTCCGTCACCATCATGATGTCGGTGCCCGGCAGGGTGTCGCGAAGGGTTGGCTCGTCGCAGGCAAAGCGCACATCGGCGCGGGCCCTGACTGCGTCCATTCCCGGCGGTTCCTGCTCTCCCGGCGCGGTGAGAACGGTAACAACAGGTTTGCTGTGTTGAGTCATTGAGCCTCCGCCTTTTTGATGAATGACTTGGTGGAACTGGTCGTCGCCCCCGAGGGGTAATAACAGTCTGGTCGGCAGGCACTGTCGGGTCAACTTGCGGAGCAACAGATTTTGCTCTGACCGCGGTGATGGCGGTACTTTCACGTACATCATCTATATGATTTTTTGTCTTGTAGAGGCCTGCCATACTGACTAACCTGCAGGGGTAGATTTTATTTGCCCCGTTTGCAGGAGGTGTTTATGGCAGAAGCCGCCAACAAAGAAACTGGCCAGGCCAAACCGCGTCGAGTCAAGTACCGGAAAACCAAGGCCAGTTGGAACCCTGCCATGCAGGCGGTCCCGGTGCCGGGTATCCGTCGCATGGTGAATATGGCGGCCACCATGAAGGATGTTATTCATCTTTCCATCGGTCAGCCGGATCTGCCGACTCCAAAGCACGTCATCGATGCCTACATCGATGCGCTTAATGCGGGGCAGACGGGCTATACCATGGATGCCGGCCTGCCTGAATTGCTGGTGGCCTTGCGCGACTATTACGGCAAGCGCTACAACCGGAAACTGACCCGGGACAACATCCTGATTACCAGCGGCGCCACCGAGGCCATGTACCTGGCTATCTCTGCCACCTCTGCGCCGGGACGGCAGTTTATCGTGACGGACCCGTCGTTTTTGCTTTATGCGCCCCTGATTCGTATGAACGGTGGCGAAGTAAAGTTTGTGCAGACCCGGGCAGAGAATAACCACCAGCTGGATCCGGATGAGGTCATCAAGGCCATGGGGCCCAGGACTTATGCGCTGATCCTGAACAACCCCAACAACCCGACCGGGGCGGTGTACCCGCGTAGCACCGTGGAGACCATCCTTGAGGAATGCGCGTATCGGGGAATTCAGGTGTATGCCGATGAAGTCTACGACCACCTGATCTTTGATGACGAAGACTTCGCCAGCGTGCTGAACTGCTCGATGGATCTGGACAACATCATGTGCATCAGCAGTTTTTCAAAAACCTACAGCATGGCGGGTCTGCGTGTTGGCTGGGTGATTGCCAGCCAGGCGGCCATCAAATCTCTGCGTCGCTTCCACATGTTCACCACCTCCGTGGCTAATACGCCGTCCCAGTTTGCCGGCGTCGCAGCACTGACCGGTGACCAGCAATGCGTTCGCGATATGGTGGACATCTATCGTGAACGCAGAGACAAAGTGGTCGAGCTGGTGGATCAGACCCCCTACATGACCGGCTACAAGCCCGGCGGTGCCTTCTTCGCCTTCCCGGATCTCCCGCCCCATGTCGATGGCTCGGATCTGGCTCTGCGAATGTTGAAGGAAACGGGCGTCTGTATGGTGCCCGGTGATGCCTTTGGCGAGGGGTGTACTAACGCCGTGCGGATCAGTTTCTCCACGACCTGCGAGAAGCTGGAAGAGGCGTTCGATCGTGTCATCCCCTGGATGGCCAAGCAACAGTTCTGAGGTGATGCCATGTCTGCCCTGGATTCGGTGCTGATTCAGTGCCCGTACTGCTGGGAAACGCTGGATGTCAGCGTCGACCCGTCGGTACCGGAACAGGAGTATGTCGAGGATTGCCAGGTCTGCTGTAGGCCCATCTTGATACACGTGGTTTTTGACGACACTCTGACGCCTCATGTCGAGGCCCGGGCCGAGAATGAATAGAACGCCGATTTACGCCCTGCGGGCGCTTGTGGCCCTGCTGCTGGTGCTCGCCAGCGGTTGTGCCAGTCTTTCTCCCTATTCCATTTCCGAAGGCGAGCTGGAACGGCACCTTCAGGATGTGGTTCGCGAGTTTGACCGCAACCAACTGAATAGTGGTTCGCCATTAAGTCTGAGTCTGGACGACGCCGACATTACCCTCGGCCCCGACGGACGCGACGTGGCAGTGATCGATCTGAAGGGGCAGGTGGCCCTGAATGCGTTAATGGCGAAGCTGCCCGTTGATATCGCCTTGAAGGTCGAGGGAGCGCCAGTTTACGACAGCACTGAGAAAGCCATCTTCATACGGCGGTTGCAGCTTCTGGAAAGCAGTATCGACTCTCCGTTCTTCAAAGGGGATCTGAAGCCTGTAACCGATACGGTCATGCGTCTGGTCGCCCAGATGCTGGAGACCATGCCGGTTTACCGGCTGGACGAAACCGACTTCGCCCAGCGTATGTTCGGTATGATGCCCGTAGATGTGCGCGTGGCCCCTGGCCGGCTCGAATTTGTCATGGCCGACCAGTAACCCTGATTTATTGAGACAGCCGCTCGCAGATCGCAGAGCCGATCTCATGGGTGCCTCGCCGGCTCCCCGAGTTCTCGGCAAGGTCGGCGGCCACCGCATCGAACAGTTCCTTGCCAGCCGCGGCAATGGCAGGGTCCTTGCGGCCCAGCCACTCGAGCATGCGGGCGGCGGTAAAGAGCATGGCGGTGGGGTCAGCCAGGCCCTGCCCGGCAATGTCCGGCGCGCTGCCATGGGTGGGTTCGAACATAGACGGCATATCCGGATCCGTCGGGTTCAGGTTGCAGGAGGGGGCCACGCCCATGCCACCTGACAGTACCGCCGCGAGGTCGGTCAGAATGTCCCCCTGGAGGTTGCTCGCGACCACCACATCAAAGGCCCAGGGGCTTTGCACAAACTTCATGCAGGCCGCGTCCACCAGTTCATGATGTGTGGCCACGTCCGGGTATTCCTTGCTGATTTCGTCGAAAGCTTCGGTGTACATGTCGCCCCAGTAGCGCAAGGCATTGCGCTTGGTAACCAGGCACACCTGGCTTTCACAGGTTCTTCCGTCCAGCGTCCGGAATGTCCGTGACCGGCCCTCTGTAACCCGGTCTGCGGCTCGGTTTCGGGCCTGCTCAAATCCGTAACGGATAATCCGGTCGGTTGCCTTGCGTGTAAACACCTCCATCTGGGTGGCTACCTCGTCTGGCGTGCCCTTGCGCAACCGACCACCCTGGCTGACGTATTCACCCTCCGAGTTTTCCCGAATCACCAGCATGTCGATGTCCTTGGCACGCTCATCGGCCAGGTACTGGCGGGCACCGGGCAGAAGCCGTGCCGGACGCTCACAGACCCACTGGTCGAACCCTTTGCGCATGTCCAGCAGTGGCGCCAGTGAGATGCTGTCTGGCAGCAAGTATCGGTCCGGATCGTCCACAGGACCGGGATCGCCAAGTGCACCCAGCAGGATGGCATCGAACTTCTGTAACTGCGCCAGGGCATCCGCCGGCATGGATTCGCCATGCTCCTCATGCCAGGCGTGTGATGGCCATGGAAACCGTGTCCACTCGAGTTCCAGGCCGTGTTTGGCGCGCAGGGTCTCGAGGCAGCGCACAGCCTCGGCCACCACTTCTGGGCCTATGCCGTCGCCCGGGGTCACAGCGATGCGGGTAGTTTGGGCCATTCGGGAAACTCCTTTTGTGGACAGACACGTATAAACGACAAACCCCAGTTTAGTCATGTAAGCAGGGGATGCCACCGTTTGACATGCTTTAACCAGAAAGTGGTTTTACCAGGGAGGGGATCGCAGCTATATTGGGTTGAAAATATGCCTTGTAAAGACAGCAAAATCGCCAGAAGTGAATTCAGGAGTTGAAGTGGACCAACCCGCCGTACTGTTTGACGAGTCTCATTGCGAGCAATGTGCCTGTGGAGAGGGGTTGGATTTTTCCTTTACCTTCGCATTCCAGCCCATTGTTGACGTCCTTAACAAATCTGTTTACGCCTACGAGGCCCTCGTTAGGGGCACTGAAGGAGAGGGTGCCATGAGCGTTCTCTCGAAGGTGAATGAGCGGAACCGCTATGCATTTGATCAGGTTTGTCGCGTCAAGGCGGTCAAGCTTGCCGCCAGGCTGAAAATGGAGACAATGCTCAGCATTAACTTCATGCCCAATGCGGTATACAAAGCCGAGTACTGTATTCGTACTACGCTTGCCGCTGCGAAAACCTACAACTTTGATACCCGCAAAATCATTTTCGAGCTCACCGAGGACGAACAACTGACGTCCACGTCTGTCGACCACCTTGTGTCGATCATTGAGGCGTATCAGGAGATGGGGTTCAGCACCGCCATTGATGATTTTGGTGCTGGCTTCTCGCGTTACAACATTATGATGGCCAGCCCGCCAAATCTCTTGAAGCTGGATATGGCACTGATCCGCGATATCGATCGGGAGCCGAACAAGCAGGCCGTTGTTGCCGGCATCATCACCATGATGACCCAGCTTGGCGGCCAGATAATCGCTGAGGGCGTCGAAACCAAGGAAGAATATTTCTGGTTGCGCTCCCAGGGAATTAATCTCTACCAGGGCTATCTGTTTGCCAAACCGGGGTTCGAATGCCTTCCGGAGCCCGAGTTTCCGGCCTGAGCGGCCTCTAAACTGACAGGAACAACACCTTGCTATACCGAATGATCACCATTGTCGGCGGACTGGTTTTCGTCATCATCCTGTTCGCCCTGATCTGGTTTTTCTGCAAGAAATTTCTCGAGCACCATGGCGTCACCGACCAGGTCAAAGATCGCGCCATGGTTCTGGCTACCTGGACCTTTGCCGGCATCAGCGTTGGGCTGGTGTTCGCGGTAGTCGGTGCGTTTGTACTCGGCCCCTGGGCTTTCTACCGAACCCTAAGGGGGCATGATGTGGAAATATCCGATGGCGCCGCCGTCTGGTGGGGGCTTGGAATCGTAGTCGCCGCCCTGGGTATCACTGCTATTGGGTTTTTCGGTTTCCTTATGGTGGTTGGTGCCTACTGAGGCTCAACTGATAGCCTTCAACTGCTCCCGGAACCAGATCAGGGCCGGTTCTCTCTCGTAAGCCTTGTGCCAATACAGATGCACGTCGATGGATGGCAGGTTTGCGGGCGGGTCCATGATCCGTATGTTGGCTCGCTCCGCAATGATGCGGGCGTAAGCTTCCGGCATGGTCAGCAGGAGATCGGTGTCCTCCACAACTCTGCAAGCGGCGTAATAATGCTGGCACCTTAGCCGGATACTGCGCTGTACGCCCAGCCTCGACAGCTCAAAGTCTTCAATTCCGGGGCCCTCGGTTCTTGAAGATACCAGCACGTGTTTCGCGGACAGATACCCTTCCATATCCAGAGCCTCTGTTGCCAGCGGATGCCCTTCCCGGGCCAGCACCACCAGGCGGTCGCGCCGCAGCAGTTCATGGGAAGTCTGGTTGCTTACGGGCAATAACACATCCACGGCAAAATCCAGTTTGCCGGCGGCCAGTTGCGTCTCCATGTCACGCCGCGCGATCCGCTGGCTGACGATCTCCAGTTCCGGGTAGGCGTCCAGACGCGCCATCAGGCGGGGCAGGAAGGTGGATTCCAGGATATCCCGCAACCCGAGCGAATACGTTTTGCGCTGGGTGGCCGGATCGAAAGCATGAAACTGGTTTACTGCGCCCTGGATCTGGGTGAGGCCCGGCCGCATGGACTCGAGGAACCGTCGGGCCAATGGCGTCGGCACCATCTGATTGCCCTGGCGGGTAAACAGCGGATCATCAAAATGGTCCCGGAGCCGGGAAAGCGAATGACTTACCGCAGGCTGTGTCAGATGCAGTGCCCTGGCCGCGCGGGTCAGGCTGCCTTCCCGGTAGATGGTGTCAAATACGTGCAACAGGTTCAGGTCCAGGCGGTTGAGGGCCATGAGCGGGATCCATTCTTTAGATATTTTGAATAAGTTTGGTTAATACTAAACGATAAGAATAATTCAGTCGCGTAATAGTTGAGTCATCCCTAGACTGGTCTCAACGTGATGATTCCATGCACGCTACTGTGCAACCGTTAGCGAGGAGACGGCGATGGATTTCAATATTTCCGAGAAAGGACAGGACTATCTCAACCGCGTGAAACAGTTCATGAAGGATGAGATTTTTCCCATCGAAGAGCAGTACCACAAGGAGCTTGCCTCTCTGGATAACCGCTGGGTTGTGCTGCCGATCATCCGGGAGCTGAAGGAGAAGGCCAAAGCCCAGGGTCTCTGGAACATGTTCTTCCCGGACGAAAAATACGGCTGTGGTCTGCTGAACTCCGACTATGCCCTGATTGCCGAGGAAACCGGGCGCAGCTTTATTGCGCCTGAGATCTTCAACTGCAATGCTCCAGACACCGGCAATATGGAAGTGCTGATCCACTATGGCTCTGAAGAGCAGAAAGCCGAGTGGCTGCCACGGCTGCTCAGCGGCGAGATCCGCTCTGCCTTCTGCATGACCGAGCCTGCTGTGGCCTCGTCTGATGCCACTAACATGGAAGCAACCGCCATTGTCGAAGGCGACGAAGTGGTTCTGAACGGTCGCAAGTGGTGGAGCACCGGTATCGGGCATCCCGACTGCAAGGTTGCCATCTTCATGGGTCTGACGGATCCGGATGCGCACAAGCATCGCCGTCATTCCATGGTGCTGGTGCCGCTGGACACCCCAGGCGTGAAGATTGAGCGCATGCTGCCGGTGTTCGGTGAATACGATGAGCCGTATGGTCATGGGGAGGTGTTGTTCGACAACGTCCGTTTGCCCAAGAGCGCATTCATCGCCGGTCCGGGCCGCGGGTTCGAGATCGCCCAGGGGCGCCTTGGGCCGGGCCGTGTGCACCATTGCATGCGGGCGATCGGTGCGGCGGAGCGCACATTGGAGATTCTGATCAAGCGTGCCACCACTCGTGAGGCCTTCGGGCGGCCGATCGCCAAGCTGGGCGGCAATCCGGATATCATTGCCAATGCCCGCATGGCCATTGAGCAGGCCCGTCTGCTTACGCTGAAATGCGCCTGGGCACTGGATACCAAGGGCATCATGGGGGCGCTTCAGGAGGTCTCCATGATCAAGGCGGTGATTCCGTCCATGTTGCAAAACATTGTGGATCAGGCCATTCAGATTCACGGTGGTGCCGGGGTCAGCGATGACGACTTCCCGCTGACGCAGCTGTTTGCCTATGCCCGTGTTTTACGCCTGGCGGATGGCCCGGATGAGGTGCATCGGGCTATGGTGGCCCGTCTTGAATTGCGAAAGTACAAGAACTGATAGCTCGGTGGCGGAGCTGGCCTTCTGAAACACGCTGTGAATACGTCCATGTACGCTTGGCTACGCCATCCATGGCTCCGCACAGTTTCAGAAGGCCAGCCCCGCCCACTCTCGTATACCTGTGAGTTGAGCTGACTAAAAATCCGATACAACGGGAATCACCATGACACAAAGAGTATTCATCACGGGCGGCGCAAGCGGACTTGGCCGCGCCATAGCACTGCGTTATGCCAAAGAAGGCGCCAAAGTTTGCATCGGCGACATTAACCCGGAGCAGGGTGTTGGCGTCGAGAAAGAGATTAATGCGGCCGGAGGCGAAGGCTATTTCGTCGAATGCGATGTTCGACGTCTGACCGATTTCGAAAAGGTCCGCGATGATCTCGTGAAGAAATGGGGCGGCGTCGATGTGGTGGTGAACAACGCCGGTGTTGCTTCGGCCGGTTCCATTGAAGATACCACCATGGCGGATTGGGAGTGGATTCTCGATATCAACGTGCTGGGTGTGGTTCGCGGCTGTAAGGCGTTCACGCCGCAGTTCAAGCAGCAGGGCTCCGGGGCGTTCGTGAATGTGGCTTCCATGGCCGGGCTGATGCTGGCGCCGTTGATGGATAGCTACAATGTGACCAAGGCCGGGGTGATTGCCCTGTCTGAAACCCTGAGCCAGGAGCTTCGGGATGCGGGTATTCATGTGAGCTGCGTGTGCCCGGCGTTTTTCCAGACCAATCTGACCAGCAGCATGCGTTCAGATATCCCCGGCATTCAGCAGAATGTGAACAAGCTGATGAAGCGGTCCACGGTGACCGCTGAGGATGTGGCCGAGGATATTTTCCGGTCGGTGGAAAACAAGAGCTTCTGGGTATTGCCCCATGCCAAGGAGCGCCGTATGTGGATGCTCAAGCGCCATGCGCCGAAGGCTTTCGACTGGCTGATGCATCAGGAAAGCAAGCGCTGGATGAGCAAGATGGGTGGCAGCAAGGCCTGAGGGCGCTGTTTTTAACTGTCTTTAACTGAAGATTCAAAAGGAGAGTCCTGAATGACCCAGATCGACGAGGCCGTGGACATCCGGGAAGGCGAGGAGCTGGATACTGGCGCTGTAGACCGGTTCATGAAAGAGGCGATCCCTGATCTGCAAGGCGAGCCAGAGATTCGTCAATACCCGGGCGGCGCCTCAAACCTGACCTACCAGGTGGATTACGGCGACCGGTCCTACGTCTTGCGGCGGCCGCCGTTCGGCAAGATCGCCAAGTCTGCCCACGACATGCTGCGTGAGGCGAAGGTCATGCGGGCGCTCAAACCGGTTTATCCCTACGTGCCCAACATCATTGCCATTTGCGATGATCACGATGTGCTGGGTTGCGATTTCTACGTGATGGAACGGTTGAAGGGCATCATCCTGCGCCAGGACTTTCCGAAGGATTTCGAGCTCAGTGAAGCCGATACCCGCAAGCTTTGCCTGAATGTGATCGACAAGCTGGTGGATCTGCACCGTGTGGATGCCAAGGCAGCAGGCCTGGACAAGCTGGGCAAGGGCGAGGGCTACGTTCAGCGCCAGATTGGCGGCTGGAGTGACCGTTTCCGCAAGGCACGCACCGACGATGTGGGCGACTTCGAGCAGGTGATGAGCTGGCTCAACGACAAGATGCCTGAAGACATTGCCCAGGTGGTGATCCACAACGATTTCCGCTTCGATAACGTGGTGCTGAACCCTGACAACCCGTTTGAGGTCATCGGCGTGCTGGACTGGGAGATGGCCACCATCGGGGATCCGCTGATGGATCTGGGGAACAGCCTGGCCTACTGGATTGAGGCGGACGACGAAGGCCCGTTCCAGATGCTGCGCCGCCAGCCGACCCATCGCCCGGGCATGCTTACCCGCAAGGAAGTGGTGGCATATTACATGGAGCAGTCCGGCTTCAAGGTGGACAACTTCGACTTCTATGAGATCTATGGCCTGTTCCGGCTGGCGGTCATCATTCAGCAGATCTATTACCGGTTCTACCATGGCCAGACCAAAGACAAGCGTTTCGCCGCCTTTGGCCATGCCGCCAATTATCTCGAGAAGCGTTGCCAGCGGCTGATCGCGGAGAGCTCCCTGTAATGGCGACGATTTATCTGGTTCGTCACGGCCAGGCCAGTTTTGGGAAAGAGAACTACGATCAACTGTCCTCCACCGGTTGGGAACAGGGCAGGGTGCTTGGCCGCTGGCTCGCTGGCAAGGTGGAACCGGCGGCGATTTTTGGGGGCGATCTGGAGCGTCACCGGGAAACCGTTGAAGCCATCGCCACCGGGTACGGGACGAAACTGCCCGATATGCAAGTGGTTCCCGGCTTCAACGAGTTTGATCACACAACTGTGGTGGCCCGGTACCGCCCGGAGTGGAGTGACCGGGCGGTGATGGCCCGGGACCTCAAGGCGTTTCCCAAACCGGCCAAAGCGTTCCAGGAGGCCTTTGTGCACGCGGTGCATCGCTGGGCCTCGGGCGAGTTTGACCACGAATACGACGAAAGCTGGCCGGACTTCAAGGCCCGTGTTCTGGCGGCGTTCGAGGAAATGATTGAGTACGCCGATGGCGGCGACGTACTGGTGGCGACCTCCGGTGGACCGATTTCCGTAATAGCCCAGCATCTGCTTGGCCTGGATGACGCCCGGGCACTGGGCCTGAACGAGGTGATCGCCAACACCAGTGTGTCGCGGGTCCTTTATTCAGGCCCCCGGCGCAGCCTGGCCGTTTTTAATAACTACAGCCACCTGGAGGCGGATGATGCCGCCCTGGTGACATTCCGATAGTGAATTGAGGTGAACGAATGAGCAGCAAGAACCTGTTTGATCTGACTGGCAAGGTTGCCCTGATTACCGGTGCCAGCCGCGGCATCGGCGAGTGCATTGCCCGGACCCTTTCCGATTATGGCGCCCACGTGATTGTCAGTAGTCGCAAGATTGACGGTTGCGAAGCCGTTGCCAGCAGCATCCGGGATGGCGGCGGCAGCGCCGAAGCCTACGCCTGCCACATCGGGGATATGGACCAGATTGAGAGCATCTGGGGGCATATTGAACAGACCCATGGCAAGCTGGACATCCTGGTAAACAACGCCGCGGCCAATCCCTATTTCGGGCCGGTGGAAGACACCGATCTGGGCGCCTTCAACAAGACCGTGGATGTGAACATCCGTGGTTATTTCTTCATGTGTGCACGCGGCGCCCAGATGATGAAAAAAGCCGGTGGTGGCTCTATCGTGAACGTGGCGTCCGTGAACGGCGTCAATCCGGGGCACTACCAGGGCATCTACTCGGTTACCAAGGCCGCCGTCATTTCCATGACCAAGTCCTTTGCCATGGAGCTGGGTCAGCAGAAAATCCGCGTGAACGCGCTGCTGCCAGGGCTGACCGATACCAAGTTCGCCAGCGCCCTGACCACCAACGAGGCCATCAAGAAGCAAGCCATGGCCCATATCCCCATGAAGCGGGTGGCCGATCCGAGCGAGATGGCGGGTACAGTGCTGTATCTGGTTTCCGATGCTTCCAGCTACACCACGGGTGCCTGCATCAATGCCGATGGTGGTTACCTGACAGTCTGAGTATCCGTTGGGGTCGGATGAACGCTTTCATCTGACCCCGTCTTCAATACTTCCGAGACTATCAGGCCGGCGAGCAGGTCAGTGCCTCAAAATCGCTGTTCAGCTCCACCGCCCGATTTTGAAGCTGGGCCAGTGTTTCCCTGTCACCTGCCATAATCAAGTCGTGCATCAGGGAGGCCATGGCAATGCGGCTCTCCGCCATCATGGCTTTGTAAGCGTCACCCCGCACTTCCTCTGAATTCAGAATCAGATGTTCCAGTTCCGCCTCGAACGTCGGCTCGTCTCTTCCCTCCAGTGTTTTCAGCAGTGCCAGTTGCCAGTTCCTGCGCCCCTGCAGCCAGATTTCAGTCTGGGCGCCCCGATTGGCTGACCATTGCCGTACGATGTCTCGTTGCTCACTGTTCAGCTCCCCCAGCCAACGCTCAACCCGCTCTGCGGTCCTCTCTGCGCGTGCTGCGGCTGTCGCCTCCGGGGAATCGGCCAGGAATTCTTCCTCCATTTCCCGCTGGCTTTGCGCCATGTTGTCCGCCAACTCCTGAATCTGTTCGTCGCTAAGGCTTGAGAGAAGGTTCACGGCGACGGGCGTTGCCCTTTCCAGAAGACTCGGGAAGAAACCGAAAAGCTGCTGTTGATGGTAGTCGATGGTGGCCAGGTTGGGCGGGTTGCTTGAAACATCAGATTCGAGTTCATCCAGCCAGGCCTGGTAGCGGGGCAGTTCGGCGCTGCAATGCCATTGGCGCAGTTGCTCAATATCGCTGTTGAGCTGCTGTTTCTGGTCGGCCGTGAGTGTCACGTAGTCTTCTATCCACCACACGATGCCCCAATCCGCGTATCGATAAGCGAGCTTGGTTGAACTGCAGCCAACCAGAGCAAACGCCAGTACCAGAATGAGGACAAACGGTTTGAAAAAGCCGGGTGTCCTGTCTTTGGCAGTATTCATAGCCCACCTGTCTTGGTAAAAAGGCTTATCGAAAAAAGATTGCAAGCTCACTATCATTCTAGGTTTGAGTGATATCAGTGTACGACATATCACGCCTTTCAGATGCTGCTCCGGGGAACGCTGGAGCATTGTTCAGGAGAAGTCATGAGCAAAATGAGACTTTCACGTCTACGCCAGCTGATTTTTGGCTTTTACATGTCCGGAATCATGTCGCTGCTGATGTCCGGAGTGATCACCTTTATCAACACAGGCATCGACAGTGAGTTCCATTATCGGTGGGGACCGGCTTTCCTGGTCGCCTGGGCCGTCGCTTTTCCTCTGGTGACTTTCATCGCGCCGCTTGCAGGGAAGATGACTGAGTTCACCATGCGCAGACTGGACTGATTGCGTACAGATGTAAGCTTAAATGTTAAAAGATGCAAATCCGTTCTTTCTGACTCCCCGTAAATGCATTGACGCATGATTCATGGACTGAGTTTGTGCAGGTTCGAACCACTCAAATCCTGGTAAACAACCTCTATAAGTGGGGAGTTGAAACAATGAATACAAAATACGCTTTACCGATGGTTTTGGCGGGTAGTGTCATGCTATCCGGGTGTTGGCTTGATGACGATGATGATCCAGCAACGACCAGTGTTCGGGTCCTGCATGCGTCCTCTGATGCACCTGCGGTGAATGTACGGGTGAACGGTGATGTTGTCGTTCCCGGCGCTGATTACAAGCAGGCTGCCGTCCTGACGCCCAGTGCCGGTCTTGCCGACATTGCGGTTGATGGATTGCTGCCGGGCGGTGAGACCGCGACCGTAATTTCCGCTGACGGGGTGTCGCTCCGCTCTGATACTAAGTACGACGTTATTGCGGTTGGTAAAGTTGGTGACGAGACCATCGAGCCGCTGATTCTGACTGATGATGGTGCTCGTGATGATGCCAACAGTGCGCGCCTGAGGGTTGCTCATTTGTCGCCTGAGGCTCAGACAGCTGCAGGCGGTCCAGTAGATGTATATGTGACAGCTTCCGGCGATCCGCTTCCTGCCGAAGCTACCTTCAGCTTCTCCTTCAAGGAAAGTGTAGGCCCACTGGAGCTTCCCGCTTCAGACGATTATCAGATTCGGGTTACCCCTGCGGGTTCCAGCACCGTTGTTTACGACAGTGGCCAAATTGGCTTGCCCGCCGGGTCTGATCTTCTGGTCGGCGCCGTTGACAATACTGGTGCAAACGGCGATGCAAGCCCAATCAGTCTGGTCGTACTGAATGGCAGTAATGTTGCCGAGATTTTCGACGCAGGTCAGGACGCAGGCGTGCGCGTTGTGCATGCCTCTTCCGATGCACCTAACGTAGATGTTTTTGTTGGCGAAACAGGTCCGGCGGCGTTGTTTAACATCCCGTTCGGCGATGTTTCTCCGGATGCCTTCCTTGACGGCTATGCTGCTTTGCCGGCTGGGGATACTCGCGTTCGGGTTGCGGCCGCTGGAACCGGGCTCAATGGTGGTCTGGTAGTAATTGATGAGACACTTTCGCTTGTTAACGGTCAGGGTTACAGCGTTCTTGCGGTAGGGCAACTGGACAGCATTGAGGCATTGGTGGCAGAGGATACGGTGCGCAGCATCGCTACCCAAGCATCTCTGCGGATTGTCCACGCGTCCACTGCTGCCGGAAATGTCGACATTTATTTGGTTCCGGGCACTCAGGACGGTATTGGTAACTCGGATCCGGCTCTGTCAGACGTGCCTTTCAAAGCTGTAACAGATTATCTTCCGATAGCCGATGGCACCTATAACGTCTACATTGCACCGACAGGAACGGGCACACCGGCAATCACCGCCGAAGGTGTGGAGCTAAATGCAGGTGGAGTCTACACGGTAGTTGCACGGGATTCGGACCCAGATAATGCAGATCCGGCATTGCAAGCGCTGGGGCTTATCTTATTCGATGATTTCGTTGGGCAGCCTCAGTAAAGAACACTGTTAAATCTTTGAAAAAGCCCCGGCCACGGCCGGGGCTTTTTATTGGATGCGGGTCTCAGAAGTGCCGGAAGCCGCATGTGAAATGGCCGTCCCTGTCGGTGGCCGGAAATGCAGCGAATACAGAATTCGGTCCAGCACAGCCTGGCCGTTCCAGGCAGGATCGTTATTGACCATCCCGACCACGGCCCAGGTGGTGTTATTGGAATCGCGGGTGAACCCGGCGATCGATCTCACATTTTCCAGGTAACCGGTCTTGATACGACCCTCGCCATCCATGCCAGTATTGCGCAGGCGGCGTGCCATGGTTCCATCCATCGCGATAATGGGCATTGAGGCCATGAGGTCTGCCGAGTAGGCGCTGTTCCAGGCGTGTTCAAGTATTTGAGCGCCCTGGCGGGCGGTGATGCGCCCGTGTCGGGTGAGGCCAGCGCCGTTGTCGATCACCATGCCAGCAGTATTGATGCCCTTGTTTTCAAGCCAGTCGTAGAGCACCCTTATGCCGGCAACCCGGTCATCGCTTTCATCTTCCAGGCGGTTCTCTGCACCAATGGTGAGCAGCAGTTGGCGCGCCATCACGTTGCTGCTCCACTTGTTGATGTCCCTCACCATGGTGACCAGATCCGGCGAGGTGGTTTTCATCACCAGCCGGGCATCTTCAGGCGTTACGCCATTCAGGTCTCCACCTGAAACCACGACGCCAAGGTCCGCCAGCAAGGAACGAATCAACGAGGCGCTGTATTGTTCATGGGGCAGCAATGAAAGATAGGTAGTGGTTCGGCAGCCCTGGGGAAGTTCACCGGTTACCCGAACGGTCACCCGGTGGTCTTCATGAATGATGGGCTCCCATTCAAAGTTTCTTCGTGACGGGCACGGGCCCTCGGCAGTGGCAACCACGCGGTTGTCGATAACGACTTCGCCCAGGGAGGGCGTGCTCCAGGCCTGGGTACCACGCTCATCGGCACGCACCTGGAAGTGCATCAGGTTCAGGTTGGTCAGATAGGCGGACGGTTCCACCAGAAAGGGCGCGTGGGGATTGTCGCCGTTGTCCTCAAACGCAGGAAAACCACCGTCTACCTGAAAGTAGGAACCATCAAGGATCAGGTCTCCCTCGATTCTGGTAATGCCCATGCTGCGCAGCTCGCCCAGTGTGGTCCAGAGGCGTTCAATAGTGAGCTTGGGATCGCCTCCGAAGCGGACGTACAGATTGCCTTCGAGGGTGTCGCCGACCATGACACCGTCGGTGAGGAAATCGGTATCCCAATGATGATTGGGGCCGAGAACCTCGAGTGCCGCGAAGGTTGTTACCAGCTTCATGATGGAGCCAGGGCTCATCAGCGCATCGGCATTGATGTACTGATTGATGCCGGGGCCATTCAGCGGAATGGCTGCCATGCTCATGGCGTCTTCGTTATGAAGGGACTGGAGGGCGTAATCCTTCAACTGACTGGACCAGAGGCGAGTGCCGGAAAATCCCGCGTCTTCGCCATCTGCGGCGGCAACGGATGGGCCAGCCGTGACAGACAGGGCCATAAGTGACGCCAGTAACGACCGCCTGAATCGATGATACATTTTTTCGGCTCCTACAGAGCCTGAGCGCCGCATACCCGGGATTAACATGGTCACCGTCCAGTGAGTTCGTATACTTCAACAATAGCCCATCCTGGCGGTTTGTACTATGCAGAAAAGCTCTACATGACGTTAAAAAATGGCAGTAGTGTCGTTGTTTGTATTGAAGTTTTGTGACGTCATGTAAGTGCCTTTGTGAATCATGGGGTTAGGTGGACAAAAATTAACGGTCGTGGAGATCGATCCCCGGAGCCAATGGAAAATTTTCAGATTGCGTGATAATGGCGTGGTCTCCAACAAAAGGTTTGTTTATGTCGAATATGCTTTCTCATAACGTCCACGTGCTGGGCTCGGTCGCGACATCGTCGCTCACTGCGTGGCGCGGTTGCCTGGTGGTAAAAAATGTTCCCCAGCCGGAAAAGCCGATCGTGCTCTACGACATGGAGGGCTGTCCGTACTGCCGTCGCGTTCGTGAAGCCCTGACTGCCCTTAACCTGGATGTGGAAATCCGGCCCTGTCCGAAAGGCGGGTTGGTATTCCGGGCCCAGGCGGAGGCGCTGGGAGGCAGGCAACAGTTCCCCTTGTTGGCGGACCAGAACACGGGCACGGTCATGTACGAATCGGAGGAGATCATCGAGTATTTGTTCCGGCAATATGCCGGGCGGTCGGTGCCGTCCTACTATCGTGGTCGGGTCTGGCAGCCGGTCCTGGGCTCTGTAGCCTCGGTAACCAGCGCCATGCGGGGGCTGAGAGTCAGTCAGGGCAAGCGGCCGGAGCAGCTGTTGCACCTGTGGAGTTTCGAGGGTAGCCCGTTTTCACGCCTGGTGCGTGAGCGGCTTTGTGAGCTGGAAATTCCGTATACCTTGCACAACCTGGGCAAGGAGCACTGGACAGAGATCGGGCCAGCGAAGCAGCGCATCAAGCCGGGGCCCTATACGCCGATTCCTGGTGGCAAGCGGGATGCGTTTTTCCAGGTGCACAAGCGGGTTCAGGTGCCCTATCTTGAAGACCCCAATACCGGGGAAGGGATGTTCGAGTCTGCCAGGATTCTGAAGTATCTGGATCGTGAGTACGGGAACTGAGTTGTTGATAAGACTGTCAGCCATGTAGCTGCCGCCCGGGTGGGTCATCCCTTCTCCAGACACGCCGTAAATACTTCCATGTAGGCTCGGTCGGGCCATCCGTGGCCCTCCACGGTCTGGAGAAGGGATGACCCACCCGCGCTGTTTGAGCATCATGCTATTCGCACTGAAATTTCTGTCAGTGGGGGCGCTATGGCGAATCAGATTACTCGAAGGAAGTTCCTGATCAGTTCCGGCCTCGCCGGAATTGCTCTTAAAGCCCCGATGCTGTTCGCAAACACATCGGAGAGCACCGCATTATCTCCCATCATGCGCCGGATTCCCGGCACAGACGAATCCATCCCTGCAATCGGCATGGGCACCTGGATCACCTTCAACGTTGGTGGTGACGAACAATTAATCGCCCAGCGCACTGAGGTTCTGAAAACCTTTTTCGAGCTCGGCGGCACGGTGGTCGATGGCTCGCCGATGTACGGCAGCGCTGCAGATGTCATGGGCGAGGCGCTGAACGCTCTGGGCGCCCACGACCGGATTTTTGCGGCCACCAAGATCTGGACCGGCGATGAATCGGAAACCCGGGAGGAGGCGGCGCGTTCGAGCAGGCGTTGGGGTGTTGATCGGTTCGATTTGTTGCAGGTGCACAATCTGCTGGGCTGGCAGGGGCATCTTGAAACCCTCAAGCAGATGAAGGCCAACGGTGAGGTTCGGTATATCGGCATCACCACGTCTCACGGTCGACGGCACCGGGAGGTTGCACAGATCATGGAGCGGGAACCGCTGGATTTCGTGCAACTGACCTACAACGTTCTGGACCGCGAGGTTGAGGACCGGTTGCTGCCATTGGCCGAGGAGCGGGGAATCGGGGTGATCGTTAACCGGCCGTTCCAGGGTGGTTCGCTGTTCCGTCGGTTTCAGTCGGAGCCGCTGCCGGATTGGGCCGGGGAGGTTGGAGTCAGCAACTGGGCTGAGTTCTTTCTAAAGTACATTATTTCCCATCCGGCAGTGACCTGTGCCATTCCGGCAACGAGCAAGGTCGAGCATATGAAGGAAAACATGGGCGCACTCTATGGCGCGCTTCCGGATGCCGATCAGCGCCAGCGGATGGCGGATTACGTGAGGTCTTTGTGAGTGGTGCGGATTGGCTGAGCTACTCCCTGCAGGATTTCGTGATGTTCGGGCCGCAGGTGTTTCTGCGGCTGTTTGTCCGGATCAACCAGGATCTCTGGCCCTGGCAGTTGCTGGCGGTGATGATCGCCATTTTCATACCGGTGCTGATTTTCAGGCAGAGCAGGGCGGCACGGCGTTTGGTCGTCGGGCTGATGGCGGTTGCCTGGGCGGTCAGTGGCTATGGATTTCTGGTGGGCTATTTCGGACCCATTAACTGGCCCGCAGCGTGGTTTGGCTGGGCCTTTGTGGCGCAAGGGGGTCTGCTTGCCGCGGCGCTGTTTTCCGGTGGAGTTCATGGGGGCGCGCTACTACCTGGCCGATTTGTTGCCCTCTGGCTGATCGTGGTCTGTGGTTTGCCATGGTTGGTGGCGGCGGAGACTGGCCAGTGGCAGTCGGTCGCGCTGTTCGGCATCGTGCCCGGCACCACCGCGGCGGCCGGCGCCCTGATCGTTGCTCTGATAACCGGTCCCTGGCGCTGGCTTTATCTGCCGCTGGTGCTGCTGTGGAGCCTTTTCAGCGCAGCCATGTTCTGGGTACTGCAAACCTGGTGGTTGCTTGTTACCCCGTTAGCTACGCTGTTGCTGGTTGGAGCCGGGTTCTGGCTCAGTCCCAGGCTGGCGCGAAGTCCGGATTAGCGATGCGCTCGTTGCGGTCCAGCTCGTCAATCGCGCGGATTTCCTCTTCGCTCAACTCAACCTCCAGCGCCTCCAGGTTGGCCTTCTGGTGGCCGGGGCGTGTTGAGGAGGGGATCGGCACGACGCCTCTCGATGCCACCCAGGCAATAGCCACCTGGGCCGGCGTCAGGTTTCGCTCACCGGCAATGCGTTGCAGTGTCTCGTCCGCCATCACCTTGCCGACTGCCAGCGGCATATAGCCGGTTACGGTAATGCCGAGCTTCTGGGCATGTTCCACCACCTTGCGGTTCGCCAGGAAGGGGTGCACTTCTACCTGATTGGTGAAGATGGGCGTGTCGCCCAGTATGGCTTTCGCCTCATCCATCTGTGCGCAGGTGAAGTTGGAAATGCCGATGTGCTCGGCCAGCCCTTCGCGCTGGGCATCCCTGAGGGCGCCAAGATATTCTTTCATGGGCACTTCATCGCCTGGGGATGGCCAGTGAATAAGGGCCAGATCCACATGGTCGGTTTTCAGCCGCGCGAGACTGTCGTGCAGGCTATTTATCAGATCGCTCGCGTGCAGCTGGTCGTGCCAGATTTTGGTGGTCAGGAAAATTTCCCTGCGCGGAATACCACTGGAGGTAATGCCATCACCAACTTCCGCTTCGTTTCCATACATCTGGGCAGTATCGATATGGCGGTAGCCCAGGGACAGGGCGCTCTTGACGGCATCTCGGGCATCGTTGCCCTTGAGCCGGAAAGTTCCCATGCCGATCTTCGGAAGTGCGCTGAATGACATAATGTCCTCCTTAGCGAATGGTGTGTTCTTAAAGTGGTGCCGGCAGACTGGTTCTTCAAGTGGCCGCCGGGTATCATCGCGCCTGAATCAACCTCTGAGCCGAACCAGTGAGGCCCGCACCATGTACACCGGTCGTTGCCTGTGTGGCGATATCTGTTTTGAATACGATGGCCCTCTCGGCCCGGTTGCCCTGTGCCACTGCAGCCAGTGCCGGCGCGCCCACGGGAGCGCGTTCTCGGCCAGCGCGCCGGTGCAGAAGGTGAGGTTCCGGTTCGTATCCGGCGAAGACAGGATTACCGAGTTCGAATCGCGTCCCGGCAAGTACCGGGGCTTCTGCAGCCGTTGCGGCAGCCAGCTTTACAGCCGTGTTGACGCCATCTCCGGCATACTGCGTCTGCGAGTTGGATGTATCAACGAGCCCCTGGGTAAGGGGCCGGCCCAACATGTGTTCGTGGGCTCAAAATCCGACTGGTTCGAGATTACCGACGAGCTGCCCCAGTTCGAGAAAACCGAGCGAACCAACGATCCTCACTGAAGCGGCACCATCCGATAGACCTTGCCCCGCGGTGAATCTGTCAGCAGCCACAGGGCGCCGTCCGGGCCCATACGCACGTCGCGGATCCGCTCACCGAGGTCTGTCAGCAGATCTTCTTCCTCGGTCACATCTCCACCCTGAATGCGCAGGCGCACCAGCTTTCTCATCTTGAGTGCCCCTACAAACAGGTCTCCCTGCCATTCCGGAAACAGGTCACCGGTATAAAACGCCATGCCGGATGGCGCAATGGAAGGATCCCAGTAATGCAGTGGCTGGGCCATGCCTTCCTTTTCGGTCTCGTCAGTGATGGGCAGGCCAGAATAGTCGATGCCGTAGGTGATTGTCGGCCATCCGTAATCGGTTCCTGCCCGGATGATGTTGATTTCGTCGCCACCCCGGGGACCATGTTCGTGGCTCCATATTTCGCCCGTTTCCGGGTGGATCGTCATGCCCTGAATATTGCGGTTACCGGTTGTATAGAAGGTATCGTTAACGCCGCTGGTGTTGAGGAAAGGATTGCCGGGCGCGGGACCGCCGTCAGTCGTAATCCGGTGAACGCCGCCGGCATCATCACCATTGTCCTGGGCCCGGTCCATCTCGCCCCGGTCTCCAACGGAGATGTAGAGGTTGCCCTCCCGGTCGAATTCCATGCGACCTGCAAAGTGCCTGCTGGTGTTTGAGCGGGGTAGCGCTTCAAAGATGACGTCAACGCCGGTCAGACGCCCCCCGTCCAGTCGGGCGCGAGCCACGCGAGTGGTCATGCCGTCCCGGTTTCGGTGGGCATAGCTCAGGAACAGAATCTGATTCTGTTCAAAATCCGGGTGCAGAATCACGTCCAGCAGCCCGCCCTGGCCGGATACGACGAGCTCTGGTAGCCCGCTGATAGGGGCACTCAACAGCGCACCGTTACGGATTATTCGCAGCCGTCCTTCCCGCTCCGTGACCAGCATGGAGTCATCCGGCAGAAACGCCAGGCTCCAGGGATGCTCGAGGCCTTCTGCAATGGTCTCGAGCCGGAAATCGGTTTTGTCGGAGGAAAAGGTCTGGTTTGCCACGCTGGTAACGGCAACCAGCATTAAACTGCCTATCAGGACAAGGTGTTTGAGTATACCCATTGGAGCCTCCGTTCCTACCGGTGCCGTGTGAACATTCAGAGTAGCAGTTGAAGCGGGCTTCGCCGAAGCGTGTCCCATTATCAAGAGTATAGGGCTTCCTTTGGATTACAGATCAGTGCCACTGTTGCAAATAAAAATTATTCGCAATAAAGTAAAGGCCACTGGGTTCACGTCAAACGGGAGAAAAAGGAATGTCACCCGAACAGGAAATGATCGAAGGTTTGAAACTGGCAGCAGGGGCCGGTGCGCTTATTGGCCTGGCTGCCATTGGCCTGGCGTTGTCGTCCGCTCTTGGGACATGAGAGCGGCGAGTCGTTCCTTGCGATGCACGCCACAGGTGCCGCAGTAACCGCCCTCCGGTAGCAGGTATTTCAGGCAACACCCCTTTCGCTGGGGGATTGCCGTGGCCAGTTCACCGAACACCGCCGGTATCCAGTCAATAAACTGGTTTGCATCGTTTTGAAACTGCTCCAACCAGCCTTGCGCCAACCGGCAAAGTGCTTGTGGTTCGACCCGGTTCCACACGGCTGAAAACGGCGCCCCGAGTCCAAGACCTGTACTGCTCCAGTAGGCGCCCGGGCTTACTCCCAGCTGGCGCCGGAAGACAGGGTACCACTCAGCTGTCAGAGTTCCCGCTGACCTGACAAACGTTTCTTCATCAACACCCACGCCGCCCGGCAGCTGAAACCAACGGGATACTGTTTGTTTCGAGTGGTCCGCCGGAGCCAGGAATATTCGTTTGGCATCCGGCAAAGGCGCGTGGCCGTCGCGAAATAGCCTGAGAGTCAGAGGCGCAATCACGCTGAGCGCCAGATCCTGCTGAAGCACAGAAATATAAGCGCGCAGGGTCCGGCTCCCGGCGTTGCCTCCGTATTCGATGCCAACCTGGCGGAGCAGTAGCGACGGTTGCTCCAGGCACTGGTCGAGCGAGAAGAGACCGCTTCGCGCACCTGCCGTCGTTTGGAGAGCCTCATTAAGAACTGATTCACCATCCAGCCCTGACTGACCTAGCATACGGCGGTATTCCCGTCCCTGGGGACCGACCCCCGGGTTACGCTCAGGCTCTGCCATGACGACTCAAACCCCAGAGGAAATACAGTCCGCCCACCAGGGCAGCCAGGAGTCCCGCTGGCAACTGATTGGGGTAAGCCACAACCCTGGACAGGTAGTCCGCCATGCCGAGCAGAAGACCGCCGGCAAGGGCAGCGACAATGAGCTGCCGGCCAACGGTCTGCTGGCCCAGAACTCTTGCCAGGTGGGGTGCAATAAGACCTATAAAACTTAGCGGGCCTATCACGACCGTCGCCGAAGCGGTCAGCAACGCTGCTAATAGAAGCAACACCAGGCGGACTTTCTTCACCGGCAAGCCCAGTGAACTGGCCGATGTTTCACCCAGGGGAAGAATGCTCAGGGGTCGGATTATCACCAACAGGCCGGCCGAAATCAGCACAATGAGCGCCAGCAGACCCAGTGCTTCGGTCTCCGAAACCAGCCAGGTTGAACCGTACATCCAGTTGAGCAGTTGTGAAGCTACCGTACCGCCAGAAGCCATGACCAGGCGAAGTCCCGCATCCATGAACACATAAAGTGCAAGTCCACCCAGGAGAAGCTGGTTGCCGGCAAACCGGTGCTTGCGGGCAAGCATAATCAGCAACCCCAGCGCAGCTGCCGCACCCAGGGTGGCCGCTCCCAGCTGTCCTGCCCGGCCAATATCGGCACCGAACAGAACGATCAGAACCATGACGACTGCTGCGCCACCACTGATGCCAAGCATTTCCGGGCTGGCCATGGCGTTGCCTGTCATGCGCTGGATCAGTGTTCCCGCAAGGCCCAGGGCCACGCCGGCAAGAATGGCAGCCATTAATCTGGGACCGCGCCAGACCCAGGCGTCGTTCCATTGGGCGATCGGGGTCCAGTTCCACTCGTTGAGCCCGGGAGACCAACCCATGGAGATGCCGATTGTGAGCAGAAGCAGCGCGGCAATGACACCGCCGATCATAGGCGTGGGGCGTCTTTTCGGCAGAAAACCGGCGGGGCTGTCATCCTGTCCTGGCATGTGATGGGTGTTCTTCAAGCCCTGTAGTGCCAACAGAATAATGGGCCCGCCAATCAGGGCGGTGGTCGTGCCGGTGGGTACCAGAGACCCGTCGCCCCAGGTGGATGCCCAATGGGCGAGGGTGTCCGCCAGTAACAGCAGACCTGCACCCAGAAGACTGCTCCACACCAGCCGCTCAGACAATGTACGGGCACCGAGAAGCCTGGCCAGAACCGGTGCCGCCAGTCCAACAAAGGCAACCACACCAACCCGGCTCACCACGGTGGCACTCATCAAAACCACCAGAAACAACGCCAGCAAGCGAATCAGACCTACCTTGGCTCCCAGGGAGCGGGCGGATGTCTGCCCCAGTTGCATGATCTGAAGTGGCCGCATCAACAGGACCATGAATACGCCCAGCACCAGTACCCGGGGCCAGAGTTCCATAAACGGTTGCCAGTTATTCTGGACCAGCGAGCCCGCTCCCCAGATGAATAGATTGCCCAGCCATTCGCCCTTGAGTAACAGGAACGCCATGTTGACGGCGCCCAGGAAAAAGGTGACGACAAGACCGGCCAGTATCACGGTGACCGGTGAAAAGCCCAGGCGCCAGGTCAGCGCGATAACCAGTCCGATCGCCAGCAACCCGCCGGAAACCGCCACCAGGTCCGGACTGAACGCCAGCAACCCGGGAAAGAACATGGTCGCTACTGTTACCCCGAACTGGCCGCCGGCTTCCACGCCCAGGGTTGTGGGCGAGGCAAGGGGGTTGCCAAGGATCTGTTGGGTAACGGCGCCGGCGAGGCCAAGACCAAAGCCAATGAGGACGGCAATGGCGACACGGGGGGCCCAGCTGTAATGGGCCAGTACCGAAGCGTAATCGTTAGCTTCGAACGTCCAGAAGGCGGCGATGAGGGCGCCGGCGTCGAGCTGGCCAAGCCAGGGCGCCGCGCTCGCGAGAAATGCACCACACCAGATCAGCGCTGCAGCTACCGGCAATCTTGCTGGCAGGGATGGCTGAGCGACCGGGCTGCTTGCGGATTCAGCGTACATTGTCTGAACCTCCTTCCAGCAGGCCATCGGCGAGTAACGTTGCCAGTCGCTTGACCGGGAAGACCCCGCCAAACGGCCAGACCGGATCAATCTGGTAAACCTGATCGCGTTGAACCGGTGGAAGATAAGTCCAGAAAGGGCTGTCGGCCAGAGTGTCAGACAACCCGGCCAGGGTCGGAGAAATAACAACAATCCGACTGTCCTGATAGGGCGCAAGTGCTTCAAGCCCGACTACCGAGAAACCCCAGTAATTACCGGTGTGGGGCCAGGCGTTCTCAAGGCCGAGCGCGTTCAGAGCGCTTTGATAAAGACCATTGGGTGCATACACGCGAACGTGACGGTCATCCAGAAAGTTCACCAGCGCCACCGGCCGGTCGGTGAGGCCGGCATTTTCGAGGCGACGACGCTGGTTATTCAGGGTCTGGTCTATATCGCTCAGAACAGCATCAGCCCGCTCCTCCCGGTCCAGCATGTCACCGAGAGTTATGAGCATGGCGCTGGCCTTTACGAAAGGTTGGGAGCCTCGCTGGTAAACGCTGACAACGTAGGTGGGTGCAATGCGCTCCAGCAGGTTCGCCGCGGGCGCCATCTCGGAACTGGTGACGATCAGATCCGGTTTTAGCTCGGCAATGGCTTCGAGGCTCGGCGCCACCCGGGTGCCAATGTTGGCGACTCCTTCGGGAAGTTCCGGTTCCCTGACCCAGACGTTATAGCCATCCCGATCGGCAACGCCGATGGGCGTGACACCGAGTAACAAGAGCGCCTCTGTGGCCGCCCAGTTGAGAGCAATCACCCGTTCCGGAGTCTTGTCCAGTGTCAGGGTTCCCTGTTCGTGCTGCCAGCTTGCGGCGCAGGCAAAGAACGGTAGCAGGCTCACCAGCAGTGCCGCGCTGTATCGCCAGGAAAGTCTAGACCTAGTAAACATAGGACACCCACTGTCCGGGCGCGCGCTCCATCACGCCCATGGGAACGCCATAAATGGATTCAAGAATGCCGGAATCCATGATTTCCCGGGGGCTGCCATCGGCGACCAGCTGCCCGGATTTCAGAGCTACGAGCCGGTCGCAGAACCTGGCCGCAAGATCCACATCATGCAGCACCACAACAACCGTAAGATCCCGATGCTCGGCGAGCCGATGGACCAGGCGCAGGGTTTCAACCTGATGTTTTACATCGAGGGCGGATATGGGCTCATCCAGCAGCAGGCATCGTGTTTGCTGGGCCAGCAGCATGGCAATCCAGGCGCGCTGGCGTTCACCACCAGAGAGCGTGTCGACGGAGCGATGCTGGAACTGGCCGAGTCCGGTGTCCTCAATGGCCCGGGTGATCAGGCGGTGGTCTTCCTCGTTATAACGTCCCAGTGGCCCGCGCCACGGATAGCGCCCCAGGGCAACCAGCTCTCGAACGGTCAAACCGTCCGTCCCCGGCGGATGCTGTGGCAGGTAGCCCACATTGCGTGCAAATTCCCGGGCGCCCGTGCTCCGAAAGGATTTCCCCAGCAGATGTACATCGCCGGTGGAGGGGGCAAGCTGGCGGGCAAGCACCTTGAGCAAGGTGGACTTGCCGGAGCCGTTATGCCCGAGCAGGGCCGTTACCTCGCCCTCTTCGAAACCGAGGTTCAGATTCTGAAGTATGGTGGTGTCGCCAATGCGGACATCAAGACTGGAAACGTCGAAAAAAACAGGCATGCAGGCTCCCGGAATGCTGAGGGCCTGCAGAATAATTTAAATGCGAATCACTATCAATATATATTGCGTTAAATGGCGGCCTGTATTTGCCCGGTCTGCACTCGCCACTGGTTGGCGTAGGCGCCATTCTGGTTCAGCAACTCCCGGTGAGTTCCCTGTTCCAGTACTTTGCCGCCTTCAATCACCGCAATGGAGTCGGCATCAACGATGGTGGAGAGCCGATGGGCAATCATGATCACGGTCCGGTTGTGGCCAATACGCCTCAGTGACCGCTGGATGGCGGCTTCTGTTTCGTTGTCCACAGCACTGGTGGCTTCATCGAGCACCAGTATCGGCGGGTTTTTCAGCAGGGCGCGGGCGAGGGACAGTCGCTGGCGTTGTCCTCCCGAAAGTCGAATGCCCCGTTCACCTACTGATGTGTTCAGGCCCTCGGGCAGGGCTTCAATAAACGACCAGGCTTCCGCGGTTTTCGCTGCCTCAATGATCTCGGCATCGGTGGCAGCCGGATTCCCGTAGGCAAGGTTTTCCCGAATGGTGCCCTCGAACAGGTAGACATCCTGACTGACGAGCCCAATTGCGCCGCGCAGGGATTGCAGGCTGAGATCCCGAATGGGTTGTCCATCGATTCGGATTTGGCCGTTGCTTGGATCGTAGAACCGCAGCAGCAACTTGATCAGAGTGGATTTGCCGGAACCGGTTGCGCCGACCAGCGCAAGGGTATTGCCGGCTGGCACGGTCAGGCTGATATCCCGTATTCCTGCACCGCTGGACGGATAGTGAAAGCTTACTTTGTCCAGCTCAACATCGCCTTTCACCGGCTCTGCCAGCGCCTTGCCACCCTCGTCACGCACGTGCACGGGCTCGGCCAGAAGGTCCAGAATCCGACGGGTGCTGGCCATGGCCCGTTCGAACAGGTCAATCACCTCGGCAAGGCCGGTCAGGGGCCACAGCAGGCGCTGGGTAAGAAATACCAGAACGCCATAGGCACCCACGTTCAGGTTGCCCTCAAGGGCCATCATGCCGCCCACCGTAAAGGTGGCCAGGAAGCCGGCAAGAATGGCCATCCGGATCACCGGGATAAAGGCGGAGCTGATACGGATGGCCCGGCGATTGGCCTCCACGTAGGCTTCGCTGCTTTCTTTCAGACGCTTTGCCTCCCGCTGTTCAGCGGTAAAGCTCTTGATTGTGGCGATGCCACCCAGATTGTTGGCCAGCCGGCTGGACAGGTCACCCACTTTTTCACGAACGTCGGCGTAGAGCGGCCCCGCTTTGCGCTGGAAGTAGAAGGCGCCCCAGATAATCAGGGGGATGGGTGTGAATGCCAGCAGGGCAATGAGCGGCGAGAGCACGAAGAATACGGCGCCGACGGCAACCACGGTCACCACTACCTGAATCATGGCGTTGGCGCCGCCGTCGAGGAAGCGTTCGAGCTGGTTCACGTCATCGTTCATGGTGGCCACCAGTTGCCCCGAACTGCGGGCCTCAAAGAAGCTCATGTCCAGGCGCTGGGCATGTTCGTAGGCATCCTGTCGCAGGTCCGACTGCAGCCGCTGGGCCAGGTTGCGCCAGAGAATCTGGAACAGGTATTCGAACAGGGATTCACCGGCCCAGATGAAAAAGGTGAGTACGGCCAGAATGGTGATCTGTTCCTGGGCGGTTTCAAAACCGAGGCCAGCCACGAAGCTCTCTTCCTGATTGACGACCACATCAATGGCGACACCGATCAGGATTTCGGGGGCGATATCGAAGAGTTTGTTGATAATTGAGCAGGTGGTGGCCGCGATGATCTGTCTGCGATATCCCCGGGCGTATCGGAGCAGTCGGGCCAGGGCAGCAAAGCTGCTGGTGGTTTGGTGGCTGTGTGAGGACATACTCCGCTTCTCTCCCTTGAATCACGCAGGCCCACGTTGAGCCTTCAATCAATAAGGCGGGAAGGGTAGCGGATCTGTCTGGGTTTTAAAATAGAATCATTATCAACTGCGTGCGTTTCTTTGTAGCCAGCGGTCAAGCTTGTCGGCAAATTCCTTACGGTCGGTCTGGCTGAAGGGGGCGGGGCCTCCGGTGACCTGGCCGGCGTTGCGCATTTCCTCCATGAAGTTGCGCATGGCCAGGCGCTGGCGAATATTTTCTTTGGTAAAAGCCTGGCCGCGGGGATTGAAGACGTCGGCGCCTTTTTCAATGGCTTCGGCAGCCAATGGGATGTCCTGGGTAATAACGAGGTCGCCTTTGGACATCTGGTCCATGATTTCGTTGTCGGCCACATCAAAGCCCTGGGGGACCTGTCGTCGCTTGATGTAAGGGCTCGGGGGCAGGGTGATGGCGTGGTTGGCAATAAAAGTGGTGTCGATTTGCCAGCGGGTGGCGGCGCGGCAGATGATTTCCCGGATTGGGACGGGGCAGGCGTCGGCGTCGACCCAGATTGGCATGGTGGTTCCTTCTTTCGGCTTGGTTCTGTTGGGAGTTTACCTTTTGTTTATATGAGCCTGATAGATATTGTCCGCGTATCTCTTGGTAAGCCTTCGAGGTTGGTGCTGGAGGCATTGGGAGAGCCCTTCCAAAAACCGCTACGAGCACCCCTTCGGGGTCCGGCCAGCAATCACAGATTGCTGTCGCTCAGCCGCACATGAAGCTTCGCTTCATAAACGTTTGCTTCGCCCATGTGCGCTTGTTTCAGGCCATCCCTGGCCTTCAACATTTTTGGAAGGGCTCTCCCAATGCCTCAATCGGACATCGTCAGTTCATCCGCGCATTGCACAGTTTCATTGGATTTTTTTCAGGAGGTAACAACTATGCTTGCCAGATCTATCCTAACCGCATTTCTGGCGGTCGCCATGTGTTTCAGCGTTTCCGCCGCCGATAACAACGAAGAAGCCTGGGAGGCTCTGAGAGACGGACGGGCTGTTCTGATGCTTCGCCATGCATTGGCGCCGGGGACCGGAGATCCAGGGAACTTTGATATCAACGATTGCAGCACCCAGCGGAATCTGAACGATACCGGGCGGGAGCAGGCTCGCGCGTGGAAGCCGTTTCTGGCAGACCATGGTATTACCGAGGCGCGGGTGTTCAGCAGTCAGTGGTGTCGCTGTATCGATACCGCATCGGGGATGGACATGGGTGAGGTAACGGAGTGGCCGTCGCTGAATTCTTTTTTCCGGAATCGTGGAGACGGGCCGACTCAGACGCGGCAGACGATTACTCTGGTGAATCAGTTGGAGGAAGGGGCGCCGGTCATTATGGTGTCGCATCAGGTGAATATTACGGGGCTGACCGGGATTTTTCCGTCGTCGAATGAGGGGGCGATCATTGCCTTGCCTCTGTCGGAAGACCCCAGGGTTCTCGCGAGGGTGTCGCCCGGGCGTTGATGATACAATCCCGCGCACATTCAATGAACAGGAAATGATAATGTCGCAGCTTCCGCCATGCCCGCAGTGCAGTTCCGAGTACACGTATGAGGACGGCGTTCAACTGGTATGCCCCGAGTGCGGGCATGAGTGGTCTGAGGCGGAGGCTGCGGCGGCTGACGCCGCGAAGGTGGTTCGCGACGCCAACGGCAATGAACTTCAGGATGGCGATTCAGTGACTGTTATCAAGGATCTGAAGGTCAAGGGCTCCAGTTCTGTGGTTAAAGTTGGCACCAAGGTGAAGAGTATCCGCCTGGTTGAAGGCGATCACGATATCGACTGCAAGATCGACGGTATTGGCGCCATGAAACTGAAATCGGAATTCGTCAAGAAAGCCTGATGACTACCCAGCTGTTGCACTCTGGATCTGTTGTTCCAGTTCCCTGGCAAGGGCCGGGTCGAGCTGTAGGGCGCTGGCGAGTTGATCCAGCCAGGCCCTCTCCATGGGGTTCTGCTCGTCAATCATTACCGCGCTGACAATGTAGATTTCCCGGCTGGCCTGGGGCGAGTCGGCATTGCGGGCGAGGGCAGTGGCGTCCAGCGGGGCGTCGAACTGCTGCTGAATCCAGGCGTGAAGTTCGTCATCCGGTCCCAGTTTTTCAATTTCCTGGGTGAGAAGCGCGCGTTCGTTGGCATCAATGTGGCCATCAGCGCGGGCTGCCATGATCATGGCCTGGAGTATTTCCAGTCCCCGTTGTTCCTGCGCTTGGCCCTGCAGCTGCTCCAGTGGCTGGCCCTGTTGTGCCAATGCCGGTTGCGCCGGGCTCTGACTGTTGGTCTGGTAGTTCTGATAGGCTTTCCAGGCCAGGACACCCACGCCTGCAAGGGCACCGTATTTGAGGGCTTTGCCGCCCATCTTTCGGCCGCGCTTGGAACCCAGCATCATGCCGAGGGCTCCGCCGCCCAGGAGGCTCTTTACGTCGATGCCTGAACCGGACCCCTGGCCGCCTTTGAGCTGGCTGCCAAGGCTGTTCACCATCTTGTTGACGTCCATGCCGCCACCCTGGCTTTGACCGCCCTGCGCCTGTTTCATTACCTGGTTCAGTACAGACATCACGTTCATAGACACACTCCTGTCATATCGATTGCCTTTCAGCGTTTCAGAATATACCAGCCGGTATCATTGTTATTAGTGGGCCCGGAATTACTCTGTTGTCACGAATCGACGCATTTAGTTCCATGGGAATTAACAACCTACAAATGAACGGTAAATAGTAATGCGCTTTTCAGGCTCTCCCGTATACTGACGTAAAGCTGTCGTTTAACCTACTGAATTCTTGGAACTGCTTTTGGCAATTCTCAAACGCAATCTTTGGACACTCTTCGCTCTTATCCTCCTCGGTGGCCTGCTGCTCCTCAGTACCGTTCTGTTTTTTCGTTGGCAGGGCCTTATTTCGGACGAGAAGCTTTATCAGACCGCCCGTGTCGAGCTGGTTGCACAATCAGTCGACAGCATCCTGCGAACCCAGGAGCTCGTTCTCGATGTTATTGGCCGCGAATTGCTCAATCAGGACAATCTCTTGTCAGGCAGTCGACAGATCCCCTTGCTCGACAGCATCCTTGCCGCCAACCCCATGCTCGTGGGCTTCGGATTGGCCAGACCTGACGGCACGCTGGTTCGTGTCAGCACCAATCTCGATCTTTCGACTCTTCCAAATCTGAGAACCGATCCCGAGACCCGTGACAGTTTCCTGGGAGCCCTGTCCTCCAATGCAATGGTCGTGGGCCGGACCTATTTCGTAGACGCCCTGGGCGCGTGGGTTATACCGATCCGGAAAGCGATACGGTCCCCGAATGGGGAAGTCGTTGCCGTCATGACAGCCGGCATGCGACTTGATGGCCGTGGTTCGGTGTTTAGCCAGACCCTGCATGACGGCGACTCTGACACCGTAATGCTGTTCCGGGAAACCGATGGCTATGTTCAGTTTATGTCCGCTGAAGGTGTTGGCCCGCAACAGTATTCGCAAATCCGGGTGCCGATGGACCAGCGGGAGATAAACCGGGCAGCGTTCGAGAAGGATCTCAACCTGAGTGTGGAGGAGGTCATGCAGCGTAGTGAGTCTGTGGTGATCCGAACCCGACGCCAGGGCGAGGACTATCTGACTGCTGCTGTCTTCAACAACCGCTACCAGCTGTGGACCATCTCGGAAACCCGGTTCGCTCCGCTTTACCGGGAATTTCTCCAATCCCTGTTGCAGTATCTGCTGGTGTTCCTGGTAGTGGGAATTGTTTTCTACAAGGGATTCCGGATTATCGACAAAGCCGAGAAAAAGCGGCGTTTGGAGCTTTCCTACCTTTCACGGCACGATGATCTGACCGGGTTGTTGAATCGCAATGGGCTGCTGGACCGCCTCGACAGCCTGGTTCCGGATAAAACGCCGTTCTGCCTGGTTGTGGTCAACATTGATAACTTTAAAGGCATCAACGATCGGTTTGGGCTGGAGACCGGAGATGAAACTCTTCTAGAGTTCGGCCGTCGGCTCGCCGAGCTTGTTGAAAGCCGCGATGATCTTGCCCGCCTCGGTGGCGATGAGTTTGCCATAGTGACCCCGAACACCGACCTGGAGGACGTTGAAGCAGCCTGCGTGTCGTTGGCCGGCAATCTGTCCCGTACGTTTGAGGTAGGGCGATTGAGGTTGCAGGTGACGGCGAGTATCGGTGTGGCCTGCTTTCCGGATGACGGGGATTCCCTTAGCAAGCTGATTCGAAGTGCCCATCTTGCCCTGTACGAGGCAAAACAGAGCCGGAACGATGTCTGCATTTACCGAAGCGAGATGGAAATGGCCTATCTGCGCAGACTGTCGGTCGAGCAGCGTCTCAGGTACGGCCTGGCCTCGGGCTCCCTGTACATGGTCTACCAGCCTCAGGTCGATGAGAATGGAAAAGCGGTCGGACTGGAAGCACTTGTTCGCTGGCAGGATGAGGAACTCGGCTTTGTTTCGCCAGCGGAATTTGTTGAGGTTGCCGAGAAAAGCGGGCTGATGGTTCCTCTTGGGCGATTTGTGGTTGAAACCAGTATCCGGGAATACAGTCTGCTCCGCGACAAGATCGGCCGCTCCGTGGACCTGTCTATCAACATCTCGGTTATCCAGTTTCGCCAGCCAGACTTTGTTGAAACAGTGCTTGAGGTTCTGGCAACGCACCGTGTGTCGCCGAGAGAGCTGGTCCTCGAGATTACCGAGAGTCTGTTCATGAGTGACTTTGAGAAAGTGCTGAAAACGATCGAACGATTGCGCGAGAAAGGGGTACGGATCTCGATGGACGATTTCGGTACGGGTTACTCCTCGCTCAGTCTTTTGCGAAAGCTGCCGCTAGACGAGTTGAAAATCGACAAGAGCTTTGTCGACACCATTCTGGAAGACGAAAAAGCCGCGAACATGATCCGGAGTATTATTGCCATCGCTCGGAGTCATAACATGGAACTGGTAGCAGAGGGTGTTGAAGTAGAGGCCCAGGCCAGCGCCTTGGTCGAGATGGGCTGTCGACGTTTTCAGGGTTATTACTTCAGTCGTCCGGAGACCCTGGACAGACTGAGAGCGAACCCGGCTCTCGCCATCGGGCATTGACCCTGTCTGCGACCATTCGTCGCACTGAAAAGCTTGGATCCAGGGCCTACCCTTTCTATCCTTTGATTTTGAACCATCGACAAGGAACACTGGACATGAAGTATTGCCTGAGCGTGTTTGTGCTGGCACTGGCCCTGGTTGCCCCGACAGCATTCGCCCATGATTACAGCCATGGCCCGGTAAAGGTCGAGCATCCCTGGAGCCGGCCTACACCGCCTGGCACACCCATGGGAGTGGGCTACATGAGCATCTCGAACAGTGGCAGCAGTGATATCACCCTGGTTGGGGCCGCAACCCCAAGGGCGGGTAACGTATCGATCCACGAGACCAGCATGCACGATGGTGTGATGCGAATGGCACCGGTCAAGGGCGGGCTCGCCATACCGGCAGGTACCACCGTGGAGTTGAAGCCCCACAGCTTTCACCTGATGCTGGAGAAACTGAAAAGTCCGTTGCGCGAGGGTGAGAGCATTCCATTGATCCTGACCTTTAAGGGTGCGGATGAAATGCAGGTCGAGCTGAATGTCGTGTCGCTGGATGGCGAAATGATGAAGAGCGAGAGCATGGACCACTCCGGCAAGAGCATGGACCACAGCGGACACTGATCGAACCTGCCCGGGGGCAGGCCTCGCGGCCGCCCCAAACCTACCACTCTCTGTCTTCGGCGCTCTCCTCGGCCTCGATCTCCGCCTTCCGGGCCTGAATTTTCTTCATCTTTTCATCGGAGATTTTCATACTGTGTGCATTGTCACGCAGTATCATCAGGCTGCCCACGATCAAGGCAAGGGCAACAACGATGAATATCCATCCTATGGCTGGCATGTACACCTCCACCAACTGATCCGCTTTCCTACATAGTGGACCACGCATTGATCGGCCACAACTGTCATGCATCCTCCCAGAAAGCCGTTGGATCGAGCCGATAATACCCTTGCAGGGCCTTGTAGACCTCGGGCTGTTCTCGCTTGAGATGGCGCGGCTGCTGGAAAAATGCCTCGGTCAGCACTGCGAAAAATTCTGCCGGTTCGGTAGCGCCGTATGGATCAAGCCAGGATCTATGGTGGTGCCGGAGGGAATGCCTGAGGTCTTCGTAGGCCGTCGTCATGGAGCTTTGCCAGTGCCGGGCCTGCTCTCCACTCAGCGGCGGTGCCCCGTCTGCGGTGCCGTCCAGGTAGTCCAGCTGGTGTGCAAACTCATGGAGCATGACGTTATGGCCACTGTGCGGGTGCCTGGCCGCCTCCTCACATTCTCGCCAGGCCAGCACCACCTGGCCCCTGCTTGAGGCCTCGCCGGCCCGTATTTCATTACTTTCGCTGACAATCATGCCATCGCTTTCAATGTCTCTGACGTGATAGGCATCGGGATAGACCAGAATGCTGCTTACCTCGTCAAAATCCGAATAGGGGCGGGCAAGAATCAGCAAACAGGCGTGGCCGGCAATGGTCACTCTCACCGTGTCGTTCACCTCAAAGCCGTCACAGCCATAGAATTCTTTCTCGGAGAGAAAAAGCTGGACCCGTTGCTCCAAGGTTTGTTTGAGGGCTTCAGGAAGCTGTCGGTAAAACGGCACGTTCGCATCAAGATGCTCGCGCCAGGGTGTTGGAAAGGGGACCCTCAGTTCCCGTTCCCTCCGCCAGGCGCGGTAGAAGAAGAGGTAGAATACGGTTGCCGCGATCAGGGTCACTGCGAAGACTGCGAAAACAAGTGCTGCTGACATGCTGCTCCCAGCGACCATTGATTGAATTACCCCGTATCTTACAGAAAAATTGGATCTGCACGCAGGTAGGTCCCGTATTGCTGGTTGTTCTTCGGTGCAGGGGATGTGAAGCTGCATGAACTGTATTGATCGTTGAGGAGGCTGATATGTCCGAGAATTCCACTGTCGTAATCACCGGGGCAAACCGGGGCATTGGTCTGGAGCTCGCCCGGCTGTATGCAAGCCGCGGCTGCTCGGTGATCGGGGTCTGTCGGGAAGCCTCGTCAGAGCTGAAAGAGATCGCCGCGCGGATCATCGACGGCGTTGACCTGACGACCGATGAGGGTGTGGGCAAACTTGCGGCCAGCCTGAAAGGCGAACGCATTGATCTGCTGATCAACAATGCCGGCCTGCTGCAGGACGAGAAGCTCGGAAGTATCGATTTTGATTCCATCCGTACCCAGATGGAAATCAACACTTACGCTCCGCTGAGGGTGGCTGAAGCGTTGGTTGACCAGATCCCCTCTGGCGGAAAAATCGCCAACATCACCAGCCGGATGGGCTCCATCGCTGACAATGACTCCGGCGGCCGCTATGGGTACCGTGCGTCCAAGGCAGCGCTCAATGCCTTTGGCAAGTCCCTTGCGATGGATCTGAAACCGCAGGGTATCGCCGTGGCACAGCTGCATCCCGGCTATGTCCAGACCCGCATGGTGAATTTTGGCGGGTTGATCACTTCGGAAGAATCGGCAAAAGGCCTGGTAGAGCGGATTGATGGCCTGACCCTGGAGAATACCGGATCGTTCTGGCACAGCAACGGCGACGAGCTGCCGTGGTGATCCTGAAACCATTTTCATTTGTTTGCATCGGAGTGAGGCAGAATTCCGTTTTAACGAGTATTCTTGTTACCTAAAAAAGGAATTCTGCTGTCAATGAAAAGTGCGACTACTCCAATGAATTATGAGCCTGAGCGGGAGCGCAGGCCGCAGTTCTGGCGTTTGGCCATGCGATGTGCCCAGATCGCCGGAACTGTTGATGTCATCTTTTTCTTTCTTTTTCTTGCATTGGGTTCGCCGATTCTGGCATGGATCAACGTGGTTAGCGTGGCCATGTATGCCGGGGCCTATTACGCACTCAAATACCACAGGAACAAGATTGCGGTCGTACTCATCTGGGCCGAAGTGCTCGGACATGCCGGCCTCGGTACCGTTCTGATCGGCTGGGAGAGCGGTTTCCACTACTACCTTCTGATGTTCATACCGGCGATCTGCGTTTCCGCGTCCCGAAGATGGGCGGTTTATGCGCTGCTCACTCTCTGGGGATACTACGTCGCGCTCGATGCATTGATGTGGTACATCGAACCGTTGCAGCCAATCCCGCAGACGGCCCTGAACATAGTCCATCTGTTCAATCTGAGCGTGGTCTTTGCAATGTTCAGTTACTTGGCTTCCTATTACCTCAGCATGGTTGTTTCGGCCCAACGCAAGCTTCGCGAAATGGCAACAACGGATTCATTAACCGGGCTTTTCAATCGCCGTCATATGACCTACCTGGCGGAAAAAGAGGTATCGCGGTTTCAGCGCAACGGACACCCGGTTGGTTTCCTCCTGCTGGATGTCGATCATTTCAAATCGATCAATGATGCCTTCGGTCATGAAGTCGGTGACAGGGTACTCGGCTGTATTGCCGATGTGATTCGAGAAGAATTAAGGGCTCAAGATCTCATAGGTAGATGGGGCGGTGAGGAATTTCTGGTCATTCTTCCAGATACGAATGCCGATAAAGCGCAAGCAAGCGCGGAGCGGATACGAAAGGCGTTTTTGGCAAGGGACTGGCGCGCAATTATCGGTGGTGATGTCGATGTTACGATCAGCATTGGCGTAAGTGAGCTGCGCACTGGCGAAGACCTGAGTGCCGCGGTCAGCAGGGCTGATGAAGCTCTTTACCGTGGTAAAACGGGCGGCCGTAACCGGGTAGAACTGGAAATCATCTGAAGGCCACAGCAAGGGGTAGTTTTATGAGTCTGGCAATTGCACTGCACGTTCTGTCAGCGGTGATCTGGGTTGGCGGCATGTTCTTCGCCTACATGGCGATGCGCCCGGCGGTGGTTGAGGTTGTGGAAGCCTCTCAGCGTGGCCTTCTGTGGTTGAAGACGCTTGAACGGTTCTTCCGCTGGGTCTGGCTCGCGGTTGTGTTGCTCCTGGTTACCGGTTACTGGATGATTTTCAGTGTGTTTGGCGGTATGGCAGGTGCCGGCTGGCATATTCATGTCATGCAGACGCTCGGCCTGGTGATGATGCTGCTCTACTTCCACGTGTATTTTGCGCCTTTCCGGCGGCTCAAGCAGGCGGTTGCAAACAAGGATCCGCAGGCTGGCGGCGTTCAGGTGGGAAAGATTCGCCGGCTTGTAGGTATCAATCTGATTCTCGGCCTGATTGTGGTCGCCGTAGGGTCTGGCGGTCGGTACCTGTAACGGGCTGAGCGATCGGGGACCGATACCATGTCTGATATTCGAAAGAGAGCCATTGCCGGCCTGAAAGCCGGCGATTCGTTTACCCTGGCACGAACTTTCACCGAGGATGAGACCCTTTCTTTTGGCGAAATCAGTCGCGATCAGAATCCGGTTCACTACAGCGATGAGTTTGCCCAGGCCAAGAACCTGCAGGGCAAGATCTGCCATGGCTTGCTGGTTGGCGGGATGATCACGGAAGTGGGCGGGCAGATTGGCTGGCTGGCGTCCGGGATGAATTTTCGCTTCCGCCGGCCAGTGTATTTCGGCGATACCGTCACCTGTGTATTCACCATCACCGAAGTGGATGAAAGGAATCGGGCCCGGGCCGAAGCGGTGCTCTCGAACCAGCACGGTGAGCCGGTCATAGAAGCCTGGTTGACCGGTGTTCTGCCCGGGCCCAGGGAACAGGAGGTGATGTCAGCAATGGCCAGCGAACAGAAAGCGACGCCTGCCAGCTGATCAACACCTGCCTGTGCGTCAGTCCTCCTCGGCGTCCCTCATCCGTTCCTGCCGCTCCCACTCTTCTTCTTTTGCCGCATCGATGATTTCCATCAGTTCGTCGACGTTGGCGGAGGTATCATCGTGCTGGAAGCAGCCGGTGAGTTTGCTGTCCGGGTGCAGGTCGCCGGATTCGTAGAGTGCCCAGATCTCCTTGCCATAATCGGTATTCAGCAGCTCCGGCGCGAATCGGCCAAAATAGCGGCGCATATTGTCGACGTCGCGTTCGAGCATGCGTTCTGCATTGTTATTGCCAGACGCATTGACTGCCTGCGGAAGATCAATAATGACCGGTCCGTTGGTATCGACCAGAACATTGAATTCCGACAGATCCCCATGGATCAGACCGGCGCTCAACATCCGGACCACCTCACGGATGACCTGGCCGTGGAAGTCACGGGCCTGTTCCGGGGAAAGGGTGACATCATCCAGCCTGGGCGCGGCCTTGCCATCTTCGTCCGCCACCAGCTCCATCAGCAGTACACCGTCCACAAAGCCCAGAGGTTCGGGAACCCGGACGCCCGCGGCGGCAAGCCGGTAGAGGGCATCCACCTCGGCGTTGAGCCAGGCATCTTCCTGTTCTTTCTGGCCGTATTTGGTTTTCTTGCTCATGGCCCGGGCCCGCCGGCTGTTCCGGACCTTTCGCCCTTCCTGATATTCCACCGCCTGCTTGAAACTCCGTTTTGTCGCTTCCTTGAAGACCTTGGCACAGCGCGTCTGGTCTCCGCAGCGCACCACATAAACCTGGGCTTCCTTGCCGCTCATGAGCTGGTAGAGCACTTCGTCCACCATGCCGTCATCGACAAGTGGTTGTAATCTCTTCGGTACTTTCATAAAACCTTTCAGACGGACAGTGAGTCGGCCAGCCACGTTCATTGATCTGGAACAAGACTGGATGCGGACAGGGCAGGGACAATGACTGCTACGGAGCATAGCTTACATGAAAATCTTTTTCCTGATCCTGTTGATTCTGGTGGTTGCGGTCACTTTAGCTCTGTGGTTCTGGCGACAGGCCGACCACAATGCGGACCAAGCCGCCATGGCGAAGTTGGCGGCTCTGCAGCCGGCTTCACCGGAACGGTTCGATCTTTCTCTCCTTGAGGGGCTGCCGGAGCCCGCCCGGCGGTATTTCCGATACACCATTCAGCCCGGTACACCGCTATATACTGTCGCCCGGATATCAATGACCGGAAAATTCGGCATGGGCAATCGGGAATCGCCCGACTACATGGAAATGCAGGCCACGCAGATGCTGGCCATGCCCGAAGGCTTTATCTGGAAGATGAGCGCCAGCCGCGGCGCCCTCCGGGTTTCCGGCTCAGACACCGGGCAGTGGACGCGGTTCTGGCTGATGGGATTGCTGCCGGTGGCCCGGATGGGCGGCGACCCGGATCACACCCGTTCGGCATTCGGCCGGTATGTGGCGGAGGCGGTGTTCTGGACGCCGGCGGCACTGCTGCCAGGCCCAGGGGTCTCGTGGCAGCTTGTGGATGTAAATACGGCCAGGGTGATTGTCCGCCACGAGGGTATGGAGCAGGCGGTGGATGTTGTGGTGGCCGAAGACGGTCGTCCCCTTCAGGTAAGTTTCGACCGCTGGAGCAATGCGAATGCGGAAAAAATCCATCGTTTGCAGCCGTTCGGTGGATACCTGTCAGAGTTTCGGGAGTTCGAGGGCTTTATCTTGCCGACCCGCGTGGAAGCAGGGAATTTCTTTGCCACGGACGATTATTTTCCGTTTTTCATCGGCGAGATAAGCAACATAGAGTTTCCTCGAGCCAGTGTCACCGGGAGTAGCGACTGATGTCCCTTATGGTCATGCTCACCCAAATCGCCCTGCCAGTTCTCCTGTTGGTGTGGTTGGCACGGTTCCCTGCCAGGGGATTGCTTGCCCTTGGCGTTCAGGCACTGTCGGTTGCAGCAGTGCTCATTGGTCTCGGTCTGGCCGCCCTCTGGACCATGCCCCCGTACTGGGTGCCGTATATCTATTACGGGGTTTTCGCACTCATTGTGGTGTTACATCTCTGGCAGGGGCGGTTCAAAGGTAACGGCTTCTGGCGAGTCTCAGCCGGGCAGACCTTACTTGTCCTCCTTGGGTTCGGGCTTGGCTGTCTAGGTGGGTACATCGCGTATATGGCCTATCAGGGGGAGACTTTGCCGGCGGTTGAAACTGTCGACATCGCACCGCCGTTCGGGCCTGGCACTTATCTGGTGGCCCATGGCGGGTCAAACACCATGGTGAATGTGCACCTGAAAACACTGGATACAGCGGTTGAGCGTTTCAGACCCTGGCAGGGGCAAAGCCGGGCTATGGATATTTTCCGCATTTCTCCTCTGGGTATTCACAAGAGTGGCTGGCTCCCCGCCGATCCGGCTCGTTTTACAACCTTCGGCACCCCGGTGTTGGCGCCTTGCGATGGCGAGATCGCGAAAGTTGTCGATGGCCGGGAGGATATGCCAGTTCCAGTGATGGATCGGGAACACATGGCGGGAAATTATGTGGCGATCAATTGTGGCCAGTTCTTCGTGATTTTAGCCCATCTTAGGAAAGGCAGCGTCTCGGTCTCTGCTGGCGATCGGGTGGATGTTGGTGGTTTTCTGGGAGAAATGGGTAACTCCGGCAACAGTTCAGAGCCCCACCTGCACGTTCACGCCCAGCGAGGGCTGCCGGAGCAGGCGGCATTCGGAGGTGAGCCTCTGGCGCTGACTATTGATGATGCTTTTCCGGTGAGGAACGACAGGATACGGGTTGCAGTGCCTGTCGACCGATAGCTTTCTTTACCGCACAACGAATACCGAAATATCACTGTGTCTGACGATATTGGCGCCGTTGGAGTGGAGAATGTGGAGCCTGTCGCCGATTCCCGGCGGATGAGAAGCCATCACCACCAGGTCTGCACCTGTGGTTTTAATAGCTTCAAGCAACTTGTCTTCAAGTTCCACTGCCGTATCGGCGGTCTCCATGACGATGCTGTCCGTACTGATGCCGTGGGATTTCCCCTGCTCCTCCGCGAAGACGGCGAGTTTCTCCCTGAGCTCTTTAGGATTGTGGGCGGCCGCTCCCGGCGTGCTGTTGGTGACACTGACGTAGCAGAGGGTAGCCTTGTAATGCTTGGCAATATCTATGGAGGTATTGAGCGCCTTCACCATTTTATCGGTATGGGCGAGGTCGACCGGAACGAGGATCTTGCTGTACATAAGAGTTCTCCTTTTCCGCTTGAGACGCAGATCATTGGTCAGTTCTTCTGCATTCAGATTGGCAGTGCCCTTTTGGGTATGTCAAAAAAAGCCCGGTGAAGTTCACCGGGCTTTTGCGGTCGGAGACTGCTGGTGGCCGTTACACCAGATTGTAAAGGAACACCACGGCGATACCGGCAGGCGTTAGATAACGGAGTATGAACATGAACGCCTTGTAGCTGCCTCCCTGCAGACCAATATCGGCTGGCAGGCCCTCGCGTTTCATCGCCCAACCGGCAAACAGTGCAATAGCCAGTCCGCCCAGGGGCATCATCAGGTTGGACACCAGGAAGTCGAGCAGGTCGAACACCGTTTTGCCTTCGAAGAACGGGATAAAGCCAAGCGGGTGAACGCTGTCCCAGACGTTGAAGGACAACACCGTACCGATACCGATAAACCAGATTGCCAGGCCACCACCAAGCGCGCTTTTCGCCCGGCTGACGCCTTTGTGCTCTTCCAGCCATTCCACCACCGGTTCCAGCATGGAAATGGCCGAGGTGATGGCTGCTACCAGTAGCAGGGCAAAGAAAATGGTGCCGAACAGAGCGCCACCACTCATCTGACCAAACGCCAGTGGCAGGGTGACGAAGATCAGGCCGGGGCCTGCGCCTGGCTCAAGACCATTGGCAAATACCAGCGGAAAGATGGCCAGCCCCGCGAGAAGGGCAACACTGGTGTCCACGACAGCAATGGTCATGGCGGTCCGCGCAATGTTTACGGTTTTTGGCAGGTAGGAGCCGTAGGCCATCAGAACGCCAATACCGATGCTCAGGGTAAAGGCCGCGTGCCCCAGGGCGGTCAGTACACCGGCGGTGGTAAGCTTGCTGAAGTCCGGCGAGAACATGAAGCTCACGGCCCGGCCAAAGCTGCCGCTGTTCATGGCATAGATCACCATTGCGACCAGTAGCACGAACAGCAGTGGCATCAGCATGTTTACGGCTTTCTCAAGCCCGGAACGAATGCCGCGGCCAACGATGAACACGACGATGGCCATGAAGACGGAGTGCCACATCAGCAGTTCCCAGGGGTTGGCCAACAGCCCGCCGAACTGGCCACCAATGGCCTCGGCATCGGCGCCGGTAAACAGTCCGGTTGCGGCCTTGCCGATATAGACCAGGGCCCAGCCGCCAATCACGGCGTAGAAAGACAGCACCAGGAAGGACGCGATAACGCCATTCCAGCCGATGGCCCTCCAGCCCCTCGCGGTGCCTTCGCTTTTGGTCAGGGAGCGCATGGTGGCCACAGGGCTCTGGCCGCCGCGTCGACCAATCATGGTCTCGGCAATCAGAACCGGCACGCCGATCAGGAAGATACAGGCCAGGTAGATCAGAACGAAGGCGCCGCCGCCGTTCTCTCCGGTAATATAGGGAAACTTCCAGATGTTCCCGAGGCCTACTGCGGAGCCCGCAGCAGCCAGGATAAAGGCCATCCGTGAGGACCAGAGGTTGTTGGCCTGCTGGTGGGGTTGGGTACTCTCACTCATTCTTCTCTCCGGCTAATTGTTTTTGTCGGATTGATTGGTTTGGATCGTGTACTTGGAAACGTTTATCTGCGGAGAACGTCACCAATTGCCGCCGCGACTTTTGGCAGAACCCGGTCGTTAAGCCCTGCTACATTCACGCGGCTGCTATCGAGCATGTAGATGCCGTGTTCCTTCTGTAACCGGCCAACCTGCTCAGGACTGATGCCGAGGAACGAGAACATGCCTCGCTGACGGGCGATGAAGTCGAAGTCGCCCACCGGCGCGAGTGCGTCTGCAAAAGCGTGACGCAGGTGCAGGATGCGTTCACACATTCCGTTTAATTCTTGTTGCCACTGGGATTGCAGGTGTTCATCGCCAAGGATGGTCTCCACAATTGACGCGCCATGGGCCGGCGGCATTGAATAATGCGACCGGATGACGCTCAGCAGCTGGCTGGTGGCGGCCGCATTCACGGTTGCCGTTTCTGAAATCAGGGCAAGGGCGCCGGTGCGCTCACGGTAGAGCCCAAAGTTCTTGGAGCACGAGGCTGCGATCAGCATTTCCGGTACCGCACTGGCCAGATGCCTCAGGCCAGCCGCATCCGCGTCCAGGCCTTCGCCAAGGCCCTGATAGGCCATATCCACAAAGGGCAGCAGGCCCTTACGCTGGATCAGGCTGGTCGCTTCCTGCCATTGGTCCAGGCTCAGGTCGGCGCCCGAGGGGTTGTGGCAGCATCCGTGAAGTAGCACCACATCGCCCGGAGCAGCCTGTTCCAGGCTTTCCAGCATGGCGCCGAAGTCTACCTGCAGCGTCTGTGGATTGAGGTACGGATATTCGCGAATGGTCAGACCGGCGCCACCAAGAAGCGGCAGGTGGTTGGCCCAGGTGGGCGTGCTCACCCAGACGGTTGTGTCCGGCTTGCACAGCCGAAGAAACTCGGCCGCCATACGCAGGGCGCCGCAGCCGCCCGGAGTCTGGATGACCGATACACGGCCGTCTCGGACCAGCGGGCTGTTGCTGCCCAGGATCAGCTCGGCCATGGCGCTGTTGAAGCCGGCAGAACCGGCAGGGCCTACGTAGCTCTTGGTGGTTTCGCCCTCAAGCAGGCGACGCTCGGCTTCGTGCACGGCGGCCATGATAGGCGTATTGCCGGCGTCATCCTTATAGACACCGATGCCCAGATCCACCTTGTCCGTTCGATTGTCTTCACGGAAGGTCTGCATCAGCTGCAGGATCGGATCCTGGGGCAGTGGCTGGAGTGCTTCAAACATGGTTTGCCTCCTCATCGGCCTGTTGGGTCCGGATCAGGGTCGGGCGACCGGTATCCAGCGCCTTGATCAGCTGAGTCTGCTTTTCACGAATGCTTTCTGCCGCTTGCTCCCGCACCGGGCCGTAGCCGCGAACATCGGCAGGCAGCTCGGCAAGCTGCAGGAAGGTCTCGTAGTTGCTTGCGTTCAGCTCACGGCCGATACGAGCGACCAAGCCCTGGTAGTCTTTCAGCATGGCGCGGTCCAGCTTGCGGTCTGCGGAGTAGCTGAACGGGTCCACCGCGGTTCCACGCAGGCCGCGAAGCTTGGCCAGCAGTCGGAAGGCCCGGAACATCCAGGGGCCAAACCGGCGCTTTTTCGGCCTTCCCTGGGCATCGGTCTCTCCGCTGAGCAGGGGCGGGGCCAGGTGGAAATGGACCTTGAAGTCCCCCTCGAAGGTTTCATTTACCTCTTTCATGAAGTCGGTTTCGGCAAACAGCCGTGCCACTTCGTATTCATCCTTGTAAGCCATGAGCCGGTATAACTGCTGGGCCGCTGCTCGAGTCAGCAGAAGATTGGTTTCACCGAGGGCTTCCTCGGCCTTGCGGACCAGGGCAATGCGGTCACGGTATTGGTCGGCCCAGCGCTGGTTCTGGTAGTTGACCAGATGCCTGTGACGGGTGTTGATCAGTTCTTCCAGGGTTGGTTCGGGCTTGACCTCAACAGCCTGGGCCTTGTTGTCATCCAACAGATCCGTGACTGCACTCAGTTCCACGGCTGCCAGTCGGCCCCAGCCGAAGGCTTCCTTGTTCCGGTCGATGGCGACGCCATTGAGCTCAATCGCCTTCATCAAAGCCGCCTCTGAGAGAGGCAGTAAGCCCTTCTGCCAGGCAAAGCCGAGCATCATCACGTTGGAAAATACGGTATCGCCCATTAGTTTCTCGGCGATGCCATTAGCATCCAACTGATCGAAATGATCCTCACCAACTGCGTTCTTCAGCAGGCCAAGGCGTTTGTCGGCCTTCATATCGGCGTCCCGGAAAAGCACGTAATCGGCGGTAGGCAGTTCCGCTTCGTTGGCGACGATCCGGGTGTGGTTCGGTCGGAGTACGCTCAGGGCCTTCTGTGAAGACGCCACGACCAGATCGCAGGCGATGACCGCATCGGCCTGGCCGTTGCTGATCCGCACCTGGTGGAGCTTGTCCGGAGACGGTGCCATACGAACGTAGCTCAGCACCGTGCCGCCTTTCTGGGCAAAGCCCATGAAATCCAGTACCGAGGCACCACGGGATTCCAGGTGGGCTGCCATGGTGATGAGCTGTCCGACCGTCACCACGCCAGTGCCGCCAACGCCGCCCACCAGCAGATCGTAGGAGCCGGTCAGTTCTGGCAACCCAGGGGCTGGAATGTCAGCCAGCTTGCGGGTGAGTACGGAGCCGGTGTCAACGCCCCGGGATTTGCGCAACTGACCGCCTTCAATGGTCACGAAGCTGGGGCAGAATCCGTTAACACAGGAGAAGTCCTTGTTGCAGGAGGACTGGTCGATCTTCCGCTTGCGTCCCAGCTCTGTCTTGCGGGGAACAACCGAAAGACAGTTGGACTGTACCGAACAGTCGCCACAACCTTCACACACGTGATGGTTGATAAAAGCCCGCTTGGCCGGATCCGGGAACTGCTTGCGCTTGCGACGGCGGCGCTTCTCGGCGGCACAGGTCTGGTCGTAAATCAGTACGGTACAGCCGGGGATATCACGCAATTCGCGCTGCACCTGATCGAGCTCGGACCGATCGTGGAAGGTGACGTCCTTGGGGAACAGGTCATGATGGCCATCGTATTTCTCGGGTTCGTCACTGAGCACAACAACCCGATTCACCCCTTCTGCGGCCATTTGCTGGGCAATCCTGTCAACGGTGATCTGCCCGTCGACGGGCTGACCGCCGGTCATTGCCACGGCGTCGTTGAACAGGATCTTGTAGGTAATGTTGATGCCAGCAGCCACCGCCTGACGGATTGCCATGGAGCCGGAGTGGAAGTAGGTGCCTTCGCCCAGGTTCTGGAATACGTGGGGGTTGCCGGTGTATCGGCTTTTGCCGATCCAATTGACGCCTTCGCCGCCCATCTGGATGAGGGATTCGGTGTTCCGGCCCATCCAGGAAGCCATGAAGTGGCAGCCAATGCCGGCCAGGGCCTTGCTGCCCTCCGGGACCTTGGTGGAGGTGTTGTGGGGGCAACCCGAGCAGAAATAGGGCATGCGCTTAACGCCGCCCGGATCCTGGGCGGTGGTCATGGCACTGATTTCGGCCATGCGCTCGCTGAAGTCCACCGAGAAAAAGCGGCCAAGGCGGGCCGCCAGGAAGCCGGCAACCAGCTTCGGGCTCAGCTCGCCGACATAGGGAATTAGCGGTCGGCCCAGCTCATCCTGCTTGCCGGTAATCAAAACCTCGCCGGGGCGATCCGGCTCGGACATGTACTCCTTGATCTGGCTCTCGATGATGCCGCGCTTTTCCTCGATCACCAGGACTTCTTCCTTGCCGTGAACGAAGTCCAGGATGCCGCGACGCTCCAGGGGCCAGACCATGCCCACCTTATAGATATCCAGCCCCATGTCCCGGGCCTTGTCTTCGTCAATACCGAGCAGATCGAGGGCTTCAAGCAGATCGAGGTGGCCCTTGCCGGTGGTGACAATACCAAAACGGGCTTCCTTGTTGCCGAACAGGCACCGGTCAATGCGGTTGGCACGGGCAAAGGCCTGAACGGCTGCGAGTTTGTGTTCGATTCGGGTTTCCAGCTGTGGTCCGGGCAGATCCGGCCAGCGGTAATGAAGGCCGCTTTCTGGCGCGGTGAAATCGTCCGGAGTCACAAAATCCGGTGCAGGCGGAATTTCCACAGAGGCTGCGCTTTCCACGGTTTCCGAAACCGCCTTGAAGCCAACCCAGCATCCGCTATAGCGGGACAGGGCATAACCCCAGAGACCGAACTCCAGGTACTCCGCGATGTTGGCCGGGTTGATGGTGGGCATGAAGAAGCTCATGAACGCCACATCGGACTGATGAGGCATGGACGATGACACGCAACCGTGGTCATCACCCGCTACCACCAGCACGCCGCCATGGGGCGAGGAACCATAGGTGGTGCCATGTTTCAGGGCGTCGCCGGCGCGGTCCACGCCAGGCCCCTTTCCATACCAGAGGCCAAAAACCCCATCCACCTGCCGGTCTTCGTCGGTTTCCACCTGTTGGGTACCGAGCATGATCGTGGCGGCGAGGTCTTCGTTAATGGCGGGCACGAAATCGATCCGGTTCTCGTCCAGCAGATCCTTGGTCTGCCAGAGTGCCTGGTCTACAGCACCCAGCGGGGAGCCCCGGTAGCCACTAACCAGGCCGGCCGTATTCAGTCCCTGTTTGCGATCCAGGGCAGCTTGCATCAGGGGGATTCGGACCAGCGCCTGGGTGCCGGTCAGGAAAACCCGGCCGGATTCCCGCAGGTAACGGTCTTCGAGTTTGTAATCGTCGAGTTGTGGGGTATCGGCGGACATGGCGCCCTCCTTTTTGTCGATTTTATGACCAAAATTCTAGAGGGAAGTCCGCAAAAGGTGCTTGCTTATTGGGTAGGGGTTTCGACAATTTGCGAAAGGATGTTTGATAAATAACAATAGGGCGAAAGAACCTTTGATAAAAATCAGGTGTTACCAAATGAAACAGGTAGAGCTGGACAAGCTGGATCGGAAAATCCTCTCCGTACTGCAGCAGGATGGGCGCATCAGCAATCAGTTACTGGCAGAACAGGTGGGGTTGTCACCGGCCGCTTGCTGGCGTCGGGTGCGGACACTTGAGGAAAGCGGTGTGATTCAGGGGTACAGCGCTAGAGTGGATCCGGAACGCATTGGTCAGGGTCTGTGCGTGCTCGTCAATCTGTCACTTCAGCGACATACCATCGATAGCACTGCGGAGATTGAGCGGCAGGTGAGCAGCTACCCTGAGGTACTCCAGTGTTTCGCGGTAACCGGCAATGCCGATTTCGTGCTCAGGGTCGTGGTGCCGGATATGGCCAGTTACGATCGATTCCTGAACGAAAAGATCTTCACCTTGCAGGGCATTGCCCAGGTGAATTCAAACTTTGCGTTGCGGGAGATAAAGAATACCGAGACGATCCCGGTGGAAGGCATTCTGTAGGTTCGGCAGGGGGCACCAACGAAAAAAGGCAGCCGAAGCTGCCTTTTTACACGTGCCGTCTGCTATTTGCAGAGCGTCTCTTTAAAAATTAAAGAGCGACAACGTTTTCCGCCTGGGGACCTTTCTGGCCCTGGGTAACGGTGAACTCGACCTGCTGGCCTTCAGCCAGAGTCTTGAAACCGCCGCCCTGAATGGCGCTGTAGTGAACGAAAACGTCCGGGCCGCTTTCGCGAGTGATAAAGCCAAAACCTTTTGCTTCGTTGAAAAACTTAACGTTGCCGGTAACTGTAGACATAATATTCTTTCCTGATTTCAATCATTTTATGTGCCGTCAGATCATCTTGTGATGCCTGATCAGCGGTATGCGGAAACAAAAAACTGGCGTGATCAAAAACAGGACGTGCTACTTGTTACAACTGAGCGGTCTTATTGATGAAATGCTTTGCTAAATCTTTCCAACGAGGCCCACTGTACTCCTGCCACCGGGAAAAGCAAAGCTATTTCTTGTAGGCATAAACCGGGGTAGTGGAATTCCCGGTGCCAAGGCTGTCCAGCCTGCGCGGCTTGGCAATGGCGAAGCCCTGGGCGTAGTCCACCTGGATCTCTTTCAGGGTGTCCATGATTTCCATGTCTTCCACGTATTCGGCGATGGTCTGAAGATCGAGAAAATGACAAAGCTCGTTGATCGACCTCACCATGGCGTAGTTTGTCAGGTTGGTCGCCATGTCCTTTACAAATATCCCGTCAATTTTCACAAAGTCCACTGGCAGTTTCTGGAGGTACGCATAGGACGACAGGCCGGTGCCGAAATCATCCAGGGCGAACCGGCAGTTCAGCCGCTTCATCTCGCGCATGAAGTCGGAGGCAAAATGGAGGTTGGCGACGGCAGAGGTTTCGGTTACCTCAAAGCAGAGCTTGTGGGCCAGTTCCGGATTCGCCCTGAGGTTGGATTCCAGGCCGAGCATGAAGCTGTCATCGCTCAACGACGAGCCTGACAGGTTAACGTTCAGAGTGGCAATCTTTGCGAGCGCCTCGGGATTATCACGCATCCACGCCAGCACTTCGGAAATGACCCACAAATCAACCCGCGTGCTGCGTTTGAACTGTTCGGCTGCCTCGATATAGCCCTGGGGAGAGATCTCTTTGCCAGAACTGTCTTTCAGGCCGAGCAAGAGTTCATGCATTGTGCCTTCGCCGTCTTCCGGTTCAAGGGCAACGATTGGCTGAGCCCGAAGGTAGAGGCTGCCATCACGGATGGTCCGATCTATTTCCGTGACCCATTGGGGTGTACCGAGCCGGGATTGGTCCCGGCTTTCCCTGGCCAGTTCAATCCGGTTCCCGCCCAGCTTTTTGGCCGCTTTTAGCGAGAGGCTCGCAAGATTGAGAAGGTCGCCAGGTGCATGCCCCGCCCCGGTTACCGGCCGGATACTTATGCTGACGGTTGCCCGATATTCTGCCTGCCCGTGCCGGAACACATGCTGCTCGAAGTTTCGCCGCAGGGACTCCGCAAAATCCAGGCAGTCTTCTGTACTGATGTTATTGATGAGCACCGCAAACTCATTGCCGCTGATCCGGCCAACGTGGGACTCCGAGAATCGGGATTCGCTCTGTTCACGGAGGTTGTTGGCGACATATCTCAACAGGGCATCACCGGCTTCCGCGCCATAGGAGGCGTTGATGACACTGAACTCGTCTACATCCAGAACCATCAGGGCGGCGGCATGGTCTTCAGCAGATGACGGCAGGATGCTGATTAGCTGAGAGACCTGTTTCTCGAAGTCATGGCGGTGCATACACCCCGTCAGGGCATCGTGGGTTGCCTGAAAATTGAGCTTCCGGTAAACATCTTCAACGATGCTGAACAGGCTTTGGTCGAGGAATGGGATGTCTCCGCTCTCAACCAGCCAGGCTTCGCCTTCAGCGAGTTTTTGCACAAACTCCGGAAACCCGTAACTGACTTCGCTCATGCCCTTGGGCGAAAGAAAAACAAACCGGAGCGAATCCTCGCCGCCCCACACCAGCCGCAACCGGCGGGTGTCGCCGGTATCCAGACGAACCTCAACCCAGTCGCCTACGGAAATCTCCTTTGCTCTTGAGGCCCAGCGACTGTCTTCAAGCTCCGGGGGCAGCGGGGCCGGCGCTTCATCGGCGTCGCCGTACTCATCCACCCATGTGGTTTCTGCTTCCACGTTGCCCTCGAGAATTCCGGATAACTCGTCAATAGCCGGCCTTACTCGCGAGACTTCCCCGGCGGTTTTCAGCTCCCGTTCGATGAACTGCAGCATGACGCTGCTCTCCAGCTCCCGTTCAAATGCCAGTTCTTCGGAGGTGCTGGCGGGCGACAGCCAGGCCTGGAGCTGTGCCACCACATCAAGCAGTTCCTCACAATGCCGGCTTTCCGGACCTTCTCTCAGCATGGTCAGGACGATCAGCTGCTCCCAGCCCGCCTGAAGAATGCGGATCAGAATGTTCGGAACCTGCCTGTTGCTCAAGAGCGCGTTCAGCCTCTGCCTTGCCTCCTTGCGGGTAAGGCGCAGGCGCTCCTTGCCCTCCAGGGTTTTTGCCAGCCGTTCGGAGTTACGGAGAAACGATTGATCCTGACGCTCGACAAGCTGTTTCAGGCGTTCGCCCAGGCTTTCCATCAGGTCCGGATCCGATACCTCGATCTCTGTCAGTTCCTCGACGATATCGGCGACCGTCGCCTCCAGCTTCTTGCTTGAGGCTCTTTCGGCAAGACAGATGTGCATCAGGTTATTGATGATATCCCTGGCCGGGTGGTCGCCGGCATTCAGAAAATCCGGTGTTTCAACCAGCGTTTCGAACACGGGTAGCCGGAGTTTCTGCAGTTGGTGGCGAAGCGAGCCCGAGAGCTCGTCGTGGGTTTTCAACGGCGCGAACAGTCGGTCCACCAGATTGGCCTTCTCAACGGCCGTGCGGTCCAGTGAGCTGGCAAGGTCGGAGTCCGAGTTGGCCAGTTCCCGAAGCAGTCCCGCCATATCGGGCTCGTCGTCGTGCAACCGGTCCAGCAGTTCCCGGCGCCGGGAGCGAAGGTTTTCCGAAAGCTTTGGATTGGGCTCCTCCCAGTCCGAAAGTTCAGACGAGGGGTTTGACTCCAGGGCCATCAATTGAAACAGGGAGCGACCGACCGAAGGCGATCCGAACGACTCGTGCCCGGCGTGGTTGGTTTCCGGAGTTTCATCGGATGAGTCTTCTGTGGCTTCCGTTGCTGAACTTGAGTCGTCCGCTGTGTGGTCCCGGTCTCGCAGTGACCAGTTTGCGGGCAGCTCGGTGATATCTATGGCCTCCAGGCCAGCTCGTCGACAGTCATTGATCAGGGACCGGATGGCCGCGGGCCAGACCCGGACAAGAGCATTTTCCCAGGCGCGGTAGATGGTCAGGCGGTGCTCCCGCGCAATGCCCAGATGATCGACCATATACTGCAGGCAGACGCACAGTGCCCGGGGAGTCAGTGGATTGTTATCATCGTTGACGTCTTGCCGGAAAATCTGGTTAAGAAACTGGTTGAGCAGGAAATTGGCCCCGGTATTTGCTTTGCTAACGCCGGTGGCGATGGCCTGCAGGTCCAGCCAGTCCTCGAACTCGTGCTGTTGCAGCAGGTGCAACTCCTTGTTGCTGGCCCGGGACTCGGCGGCGGGCTCAAGGGTTGCCTGATTGGCCTGGAACTGGGCCTGGAAATCCTGGAGCATTCGTTGCTGGCGGCTCTGGAAAATGAAGCGCATGTCCTTGAGCCGGGTGATTTCACGCAGCTCGGCTGCCTCTTCCAGGTCGGCTTCGATGCCCTCGAAGGTGCCTTCCATAAATTCCGGAAGTAACTGTTCCAGAAGCCGACGGCAATGCTGATGGTAGAGCTGTTTCAGTGAAGGGTCCGGAGTCGCCGCTTCAGGCCGATTTGTTCCAGAGTGCTGCAACAAACACTCAATGTCGTTGCTGAGCTCCTCGGTGTTCCCCGCTATGTCCAGCAAAATGCCGCTACTGCGGCCAGCCTGAACCGTGCCCCTGAAATGGAGGTGCTGTTTTTCACGGTCGTTATCGAAGAAAACATGAAGATCGGTCTGTGCAGCGGCAGACGATGACAGCTGGTCGAGTACCGCGGGCGACGAAAAGTTCTTCAGGGTGAGACGCAGCCCTTTTTTACCCAGAACAACGCTGTCAATGACACAGCCACAGGGAATGAGGCCAGGCGTGACGACAACCGCATCCTTGCCGAGTCTGGAGTGTTTTGCGTTGAGCCGGGTCATTGACCGCCTTCCTGAGCAGTGGAAAGTGAATCGTTGTTCAATTTATCCTGGGTGAAGTGTAATTTGAACTTCACGAAACGCAAAGTGAATCTATAAAAGCGACACATATAAGCCCGGGCGGCGCGTTTGATCCACGCTTGGATTATAGACGCTCGACGGGTTTCAGCATCAGCTCTCTATCGAGCTCGAAGCAGGCAAAATCCCTGGCCAGATACAGGTTCCCTCTATAGATGCCTCTGGCTTCGGATTCGATCTCGCTTATGTGCGGATAAGCATCCGGATTGAGCTGGTAACGGGAACTGAAATGGGTAAGCACAAGATTAGGAACGCCTGCGGCCTCGGCAAAACGGGCCACCTGCGCGGCGGAGCTGTGTTGCGGCCAGGGACCGACCCTGTCGGATACTTCCTGGGTGTAGGTCGCCTCATGAATCACCACCTGAACATCAGAGCTGGCTTCCTGGAGTAGTTCTGGCTGATCGTTGTCACCGGCGACGATGACTTTGCGCGGTTTCCTTGCAATTTGAGTGTAGTCATCGCAACGGGCAAGGCGGCCATCTTCCAAAACCACGTCATGGCCCTGTTGCAGACGGCCCCAGGCCGGACCGGCCTCAATACCATCCGCTTCGAGCTTGTCCCGGACCAGCTGGCGTTCCAGATTCTTTTCGGTGAACACAAACGCCCGGCAGGACACGCGATGGGACAGGGGCACTGCCGTAACCGAGAGTGCGTTGTCTTGCCAGTGGAAATCCTCTGCTTCGGAATCGACAAATTTGAGTTCAAAACTCAGGCTTGAGTCACTGTTTCCGAGGGCAGCCTCTATGAAGGTTTTTACAGGTCTGGGTGCAACCAGATACAGAGGGGCGGTACGGCCGAGTATGGAAGCACTGGTGAGCAGTCCCGGCAGCCCGAACGTGTGGTCTCCATGGATGTGGGTGATAAATATAGCCTGCAGCTGCATCACGGAATGATGCGTTCTCAATAGCTGGTGCTGGGTGCCTTCACCGCAGTCAATCAGGTACCAGTGTTTTGGTCCGCCGTGGCTCAGCGCCAGACCGGTCACATTGCGCGATTTTGTGGGCGTTCCGGCTGACGTGCCGAGGAAGGTGAATTCCATACCAGGCCTTTTCGGGTTAACGTGTCGTCTCTCTGTCCGCCATAATACGAAGGTAGCAGAATTGACGATACATTAGCCGGGGCGACCGCTAATGGGCCGGTATGCGATATCTACATAAGGAGTGCTGTCTTGTCTGAGTTGTCCAGTTACGAGAGTTTTTCGATTGAGGTAAAAGACCACATCGCCCACGTACAGTTCAGTCGCCCGGAGGCTCTGAACACCATGAACAAGGCGTTCTGGCTCGAGTTGCCCCGGTGCATGCAGGAGATCGAGGCCAGCACCGACGCCCGCGTGATCGTAATCTCCTCCACCGGCAAACACTTCTCCGCCGGCATGGATCTGGGCGTGTTCAGCGATCCCAAAGCCGTGCCCATGAATGGTGACCCCGGGCGCATGGCGGAAAACCTTCGCAGGGTTGTGCTGCAGTTGCAGGATACTCTGACCTCTCTGGAAAAAATCCGGCTTCCCGTGCTGGCAGCCATCCATGGTGGCTGTATCGGTGGTGCTCTGGATCTGGTATGTGCCGCTGACAGCCGTTATTGCACGGAAGATGCTTACTTCACCATCAAGGAAACCGAGCTGGGCATGACCGCCGACGTTGGCACGCTCCAGCGCCTGCCAAAACTGATGCCAGAGGGCGTGGTTCGTGAACTGGCCTATACCGGCCGCAAATTCTCCGCCACTGAAGCGCAGAATCTGGGCTTCGTAAACGCCGTCTATGCCGACCAGGAATCCATGCTGGCAGCGGTTATGGCTATTGCTGGCCAGATTGCCGGGAACTCTCCTCTGGCCGTCACTGGCTGCAAGGAAATGCTCAATTACAGTCGCGACCACAGCGTGGAAGACAGCCTCAAATACATGGCCACCTGGCAGGCCGGCATGTTCCGCCCGACGGACATGATGAAATCGTTCCAGGCCAAAGCCCAGAAGCAGGCGCCGAAATACGATGCGCTGTTTCCAGTGAAGCCTTTGTTCGATCAGTAAATGGCGTTGGGTAAACGACGAAAATCCGGTATCTCCTCCAATGCCGCTCTGTTATTCCAGGGCGGCATTGGCGTTATCGGATTAGTGGCGATTCTGCTATTCGGAATTCCGGTGCTGCATGTTGGGCCAGGCCTGTGGCCCAGCATCTTCCTGGGGACGGTTGGAGCCGCTCTTACCTACGCCGTTTTGCTGTTGCTTACGCGGGTGCCCGGCTTGTTCCCGGAGAACCTCGAGCGGCAGATGCAGGGTTTGTATGACTTTGCCTCCAGCTACTCCCCGGCTGTGCTCATTCTGCTGTCCCTCCTGGCCGGGGTAGGCGAGGAATTGTTATTCCGGGGCGCAATTCAGGGCTGGCTGATGACAAAGACTGCCCCTGTATCGGCCGTGCTTGCGGCATCGGTGCTGTTCGGGCTGGTGCACTACGTTTCATTTACCTACTTTCTGGTGGCTACCGGCCTTGGGGTGATCCTGGGGGCGGCCTATCTGTTATCCGAAAGCCTGGCGCTGGTCATGGTCTGGCATGCCCTTTACGACATGATTGCCCTGTTCTGTCTGCTCCGGTTTCCACGCTGGTTTGGTGTCCGGGTCGTGAATTCCGGCGCAAACAGGCCTCACGAATAGTCGACATCTTCCCGGCCGGCGCTCTTGCGGGCCTCAAAGCTGGCAAGCTCCACATTGATGGCATTGGTGGAGATCTGGATTTCGTACAGAGAGTACAGCAGGGAGAAAGACAGCAGCACCAGGCTGGCACCGAACGACACCACCCCCGGCAGGTCGGCACCCAGGAAAAGCAGGAACATGGAAACCGTACACAGGAAGAAACTGAGTACGCCGAAGGTCTGCATGCGTTTGGTGAGCACAATCCGTTTGCGCAGCATGCCGATCTGTCGGGCAATCAGTGCGTGGTCTTCCTCGGTGTCCATCTGCTTGAGTTGGCGTATCAGCTGCGCCAACACCAGAAACCGGTTGGTGTAGGCCAGCAACAGCAGCGAAATCGCCGGGAAGAGCAGGGCAGGCGTTGTCAGATCCAATCTGGTGTCCTTATGAGTGAGGGTGTGTAGGCGATCTACCAGCTCCCGGAGCGCAGCCGCTGGATTGTTTTAACCGGCCGATTGTAAATATACACCCAGGCAGACCCGTGGCGAGTGTCCATGGTCTGGCGGATATACAGGCTGCTTTGCGGGCGCTCAGGAAAGAAGTCTTCCAGTTCGTCCAATGTTTTCAGCATTGGATCGGTAATCGCGTACACTTCAACGCGAACGCCCGGGGAAGGTTGCTCTATGGCACCCGGGTAGGGGCCCAGGTGATACAGGCTCAGTTCGGGCATCCAGTCTGTTCCGACAAAACGGGCGCCTCGCAGAATATGGCTGTTGTTTCGGCCACGTTTCAGTGTGCCGTAAACCGCCACAAGGTGCTTCAGTCTGATCGTTGCTCCCCCTGTTTACACGTTCGAATTCAACATGGCGGCAGACCGCAGAGCGTTGGTCAGGCGGTCCATTACGCCGCCGCCGTGGCGCCAGAAGTGCCAGTATAGCTGCACTTCCAGGGTTTGTTCAGCCGCGATGCTCACCAGGCGCCCGGCAGAAATTTCCGGGCGGGCCTGCATTTCCGGAATCATGCCATACCCCATGCCGGCCAGCGCCAGTTTTACAAAACCTTCCGAGGAAGGGCAAAGGTGGTGGGGGAAGGTGCCGTGATAGCCGCACTGGGCAAGGAACCGATGTTGCAGCTGGTCATTCGGCCCGAAAACAATGGCCGGGGCATTCTTCAGGCTGGTTTCGCTGAGGCCTTTCCCGAAGTATCGATGCACATAGTCCGGAGTTGCCAGTGGCATGTAGGTCATGGTGCCAATGGGTACGCAGCGGGCACCGGCAACAGGCTGGGGGCTGCTGCACAGGCAGGCAGCTACATCCCCTTCGCGCATCCTGCGAAGGCCAATGTCCTGATCCTCGACCACAAGATCCAGCAGCAGGGTCTCCTCCGCGCAGAAATTGCCTACAGCGGCCGACCACCAGGTGGCCAGGCTGTCGGCATTCAGCGCGATGCGCAGTCTCGCCGTGGGTTCCGAGAGCGCCGGGATGGACTTGGTCAGGTCGCGCTCCAGCAATTGCACCTGCTGAACGTGGTTGAGCAGCCGCTGTCCGGCCGGTGTGGCCCTAAGTGCGGGGCTGCGCACCAGAACCGGTTGTCCGAGCCGGATTTCAAGGGTGCGAATGCGTTGGGAAATGGCCGACTGGCTCAGCCCGAGGGCCAGGCCGGCGCGTTCGAACCCTCCGCATTCAATGACCGTCGCCAGCGCTTCAAGCAATTTGTAATCGATCATAAGAAAAACTGATACAGCATTATGAGTATGAATTTCAAGTATAGATGTAAAGCGGTAACCTTGCGCCAATCATTGAGGAGAAACCAACGTGCTTGAGAGTTACCTGACCGGATTGATTGTTTGTGGCGGCATTATCGTGGCGATTGGAGCGCAGAACGCCTATTTGCTGAGCCAGGCAATCCGCCGGGAACACCATTGGTGGTCAGCCGGCCTGTGTATGGTGGCCGATATCACCCTGTTTACCTTGGGCATGTTCGGCATCAGTGCCGCCCTGATGGCCATGCCTGAGGCCCTGGAGATTCTCCGGTGGCTGGGTGTGGCCTTCCTCGGCTGGCTTGCGATTCAGTCCTTCGTTCGCGCCAGCCGCGGCAGAGCGGCTCTTGAAGCGGGTGAGGTAACCAAACGAAGCCTTAAAGCCGTGGTGTTCACGACCCTGGCAGTCACTCTGCTCAACCCTCAGGTTTATCTGGATACGCTGCTGTTGATTCCTGCCATCGGAGCCCAGCAAGAGGACGCGACCACCTTTGTGGCCGGTGCGAGCAGTGCCTCGATTCTCTGGTTCGGCCTGCTTGCCTGGGGCGGATCGGCGCTGGCGCCCATTCTCTCCCGGCCGCTGGCCTGGCGGATTATCGATGGTGTCATTGGAATCATGATGGCCGCCATCGCCCTGCATCTCACGATCAGTGGTCTTTAGCATTCAAACGATCGTATGAATTTCTTGCATCGGCGCGCGTCGGGTTGGAAGATAGCGTGCTACAGAATTTGCAGTCATTTATACCATCGAGGATGTTTGATGAACGCCACTCTACGTCGCTGGCTTGCCAGTGCCGGGGCCATGCGCCGTGTTCTTTCCACGTTTGCTCCCTATATAGGTGCTGGAATCCGGGTGATCCACATTGCTGAGGACTTTAGCTCGGCCCGGGTGGAAATGGGCCAGCACTGGTACAACACCAATTACGTGGGTACTCACTTTGGCGGCTCGCTCTACAGCATGGTCGATCCCATGTACATGCTGCTGCTGATGCGACGGCTGGGCAATGACTACATCGTGTGGGATAAATCGGCGAGTATCGATTTTATCCGTCCCGGCAAGGGCAAGGTGCTGGCAAGGTTCGAACTGACGGACGAGCGCGTTGAGCAAATCCGCGCTGCGACCGAGGGAGGAGACAAGGTACTTCCGGAATGGGACGTGGATATTGTTGATGAATCCGGTGAGCTGGTCGCGCGTGTCCACAAAGTACTCTATGTGCGCCGGAAAAAGCGTTGAGGTGGGCGATTCAGCCCGGCTCAGTCAAAGCGTCTCGCCTCGGTCAGGCGGCCTTTCCAATAATAGCCGCTGATCGAGGACTGGATAACGCCAGCCGATGTTGATGCGTGGATAAACCGGTCCCCGCCCATGTAGATACCGGCGTGTTGTTCTTTTCCGCCAATCCGGAAGAACACCACATCGCCCGGTCGGATCTCGCCGGGATGAACCACGTCACCACTGGCAAGCATTTGAGTCGTTGTCCTGGGCAATTGTTTGCCCAGGCCTTCCTGGTAGGCGGTAAGAATGAATCCTGAGCAATCGAAGCCGTTGCCGGAGGTGCCACCGTATTCATAGGGGGTACCTCTGTAACGCTCGAACACCTGCCAGAGTTTTTGGGCCTTTTCCGAACTGGATGCGTCGACAGGGACGGTCTGTAGCCCAGGCGTAGAACCCGACTGCAGGTTTCCGTTACTGGCGCAGCCGCCGAGCGCAAGCGCCACGAATGCCAGAAATAAGACGTTTCTGAAGGAATAACGCATCTCAGACCCTGTGCAAGTTTTCACTGTCTTCACTCTAATTGTCGCGCCCGCGAATGTCAGGTTACGGAGCGTGAGATTTTGTTGATGCGGCTCAACGAAGTTGCCGGGCATCACCGGCTATCTTTTCCTTTCACGCAGGAATAGTCTGTCACGAGACCATTTGGGAGAGCTGCAATGAGCGAAGGAACACGCAACACCCCCATACCGCGAGACACCCTGGCGGCCATCCTCGAGAGCGCAACGTTAGCGCCATCAAGCCACAACACCCAGCCCTGGCGATTTGAACTGGGCCAAACCGGGATTTCCCTGTTTGCAGACCGGTTACGGGCCTTGCCGGTCAACGACCCCGACGACCGGGAACTGACCATCAGCTGCGGGTGTGCCCTGTTTAATCTTCGGATTGCCGCCGCCCATGCAGGATTCAATACCGAATGCCAGCTTTTGCCGGACCCGGGCGACGAAGATCTGCTTGCGACCGTCTCGTTTACACCGATATCCGGGGCGGAGGACCGGCAAACCGAATTGTTCCGGGCGATTGCCAGGCGACGCACCTATCGCAAGCGGTTTGAGCCAAAACAGGTGCCCTCCGATGTGCTGAGCATCCTTGAGGAGTCGGCGGAGACCGAAGGAGCATGGTTCCAGGTTCTGGAATCGGAGCATGCCCGTCATCAGGTGGCCGAGCTGGTCGCAGAAGGTGACGCTGCCCAGTGGTCCAACCCGAGCTGGCGACGGGAGCTGGCCGCCTGGATGCACCCCCGCCGCAAGGGCGACGGTTTGACGGTTCCCGGTATGGTCGCGCCCGTGGCCCAGCTGGTGGTGCGTACTTTCGATATGGGGAACGGTGTTGGTGCCAAGGATCGGCAACTGGCGGATGAATCACCGGTGATTGCTGCACTGGGAACGGCCGGGGACGGCGTAGAAGACTGGCTGAAGGCCGGGCAGGCGCTGGAGCGGGTTTTGCTCCGGTCCCTGGGGCAGGGGCTGCAGGCTTCCTATCTGAACCAGCCCATTCAGGTTGCAGTGCTTCGGCCGAAACTCCAACACCTTCTCGGCCGCTCGGGTTTCCCGCAGATTCTGCTCAGGCTGGGTTACCCGGCGACAGATTTGCCGGCGGCTCCGAGGCGTAATCTGCAGGAGGTTGTAGAAACCGCAGACACTCGGGATATCAAGGCAAAGCAGGCGGGCCACGGACGCCAGCGCTGACAGACCGCTCGTAATCAGTGCCTGGCTTTAGTTACCACCTCTGGTGTTGCCGGCTCACCGGATTGGCTGGCAAGGATGCGGTCTGCATCAAGCGAGGCAATTGGAACCCTGGTATCCCGGGGAACGTCGCCGCTCAGCTGGAGCTCAAGATAGCGGAGCGCACAAACCCCAAGGAAGGACGTGAAGTTGCCGAGGTCGTGGCCGGCATCAATGGATTCGTGGTAAAGCCGGGTGATCATCTGGGGCAGGTTCATGCCATCCCGTTCTGCCAGCTCTGCCAGTACCTGCCAGAAGGCGTTTTCCATTCGCACACTGGTCACCATGCCATCAATTCGCAGGGAGTGGGTCCGGCTGACCCAAAGCTCCGGATCGGCGTTAATGAAGAGCTTGCACATGCGGGCCTCCCTGAGAGCGTTACGGGGCCGGAGGGCCGGCCCCTGGTGCATTACTGATCCAGCAGCTTGAAAAACTGCGCCAGCCAGGCCGGATGCGCAGGCCACGCAGGCGCTGTTACCAGATTAGCATCGGTGACAGCCTGATCAACCTCGATACCGGCGAACGTACCGCCGGCCAGTTCTACCTCCGGCTGGCAGGCCGGATAGGCCGAGCATTTGCGCCCCTCCAGAACTCCCGCTGCGGCCAACAGTTGGGCACCGTGGCAGATCGCCGCCACCGGCTTGTTGGTTTCGAAGAAGTGGCGAACCAGATTCTGTACATCCTTGTTAAGTCGCAGGTACTCGGGCGCGCGACCGCCGGGCACTACCAGCGCGTCGTAGTTTGCCGGGTCCAGTCCGTCAAAATCCGCGTTCAGGGCGAACCGGTGCCCCGGTTTTTCGGTGTAGGTCTGGTCACCCTCGAAATCATGAATGGCTGTGGCAACCGTTTCGCCGGCTTTCTTGTCGGGGCATACAGCGTGAACCGTGTGTCCAACGGCCTGCAGTGCCTGGAACGGCACCATGGTTTCGTAATCTTCGGTGAAGTCACCGGTGATCATCAGAATCTTCTTCCCGCTCATGGCTGTCTCCTTGTGATTGTCTTGCCAAGTCTGGGAACAGTAGCAGCGACGATGGTGAGGCGGGTATTAACCGACTACTACAGGCGTGAAGCCTCCAGAATCAGGTCCGGCGTGTTGTGCCTCGGGTTATTCACTTCCGCGGAAACCGGAATGGCTTTCAGCTGTTCAGGATCCAGACGATGGGTCACCGACCGCAACTGTGTCCGGTCGGTGATTTCCGGATTCAGCCAGTCCCTCAGGCAGGTTGGCTCAAGCACAACAGGCTGGCGTTCGTGGATATGTTTCAGGTGCGCACTGGCCGGTTCGGTGATGATAGTGCAAGCCGTGGTTTCATCGCCTTCCCTGGGGGTCCAGAGGCCGGCAAAGAAAATCGCCGGATACTTCCCGGAATCCGTTGGCGTTATGTAGTGAGGTTCCTTGCCATGTTCCGTCTGTTGCCATTCGTACCAGCCATTGGCAGGAATGAGGCAACGGTGTTGGGCAAAGGCGTCCCGGAAGTATGTTGATGTGGCTGCTGTTTCTGCACGGGCATTGATCGGAGCCGGTGCTTTCTGATCCGCCCAGGCCGGCCGAAAGCCCCAGTGGGAGTGGGCCATGATCAGGCTGCCGTTCATGCTCATCCGGATCATGGGAATACCTGTGCCGGGAGGGATGTTGTAGCTGGGGTCAAAATGCCCGTCCACCTCCATACCCTCGGGAAAAAACTCGAGGATCAGGGTGTCCGGTGGGGTATAAAAGGTGAATCGTCCGCACATGGTAACTGGTCCTTCCTCGCGCAAATCCCGGTGCTGAAAGCCCACGGTTCTGTATTCTGTTAACCTTAGCAGATGCTGAAACTATCCAACGCTGTTGAACTTGCCGACTGGGAGATCGAAATCACCCAGATCCGGGCCCAGGGTGCCGGTGGCCAGAACGTGAATAAAGTCGCCTCCGCAGTACACCTGCGCTTCGATATCCCCCACTCCTCTCTGCCGCCGTTTTACAAGGAACGGCTGATGTCGCTCAATGACCAGCGCATCAGCAAGGAAGGCGTGCTGATCATCAAGGCGCAATCCTTCCGCACCCTGGAACTGAACAAGGAAGATGCCCTGGAGCGGTTGAAAGAGCTGATCCAGGAGGCCGTAAAGCCTCGCAAGGCACGCCGGCCCACTAAACCCTCCCGTTCCTCACAGCGAAAGCGTGTGGACAAGAAGACCAAAAAAGGTAAAACCAAGGCTCTTCGTGGCAAGGTACAGGTTTAGATAACGGCCTGTGCCGATTTGTCTGATTCAACCTGTTCCAGGAATTTTCTGATGTCCTCGAAGGCCTCTTCTGCCTCTGGAAGCAATGGGACGAAAATCTGCCATACGTGCACCATGCCGTGCCAGGTGTGCAGGGTCACCGGAGAGCCTGCGGCTTCGGCCCTTGCTGCGTAACGCCGGGCGTTATCCAGCAGCATCTCGGTATCACTGGCGTGAATCAAAGTCGGCGGCAGGTTTTTCAGGTCGCCTCGAAGTGGTGAGGCAACAGGGCTGGTGGGAGAAACCCGAAAAGCTGCAAGTGTTGCCCACCAGATGACCGGCAGGGGGATTTTTGATAGCCCGCCAAAGGCGGGCCCCAGCAGGGGATCCGTACCGATGTTGTTACGGTTGCTCGGTGCGGTCAGGGTCAGATCGGTGGATGGTGAGAAAGCGATGGCGGCATCGGCCTGGCGCAGGCCATTGTCACGAATCCACGCAATCAGTCCAAGAGTATGGCTGCCGCCGGCAGAATCCCCGGCGACCACCATGAAATCAGCCGGTTCGGCGCTATCAGGGCCGTGTTTCAGAAGCCATGTATAGGCCTCGCGGCAATCCCTTACACCGTCCATAAACCGGTTCTCCGGCATCAACCGGTAGTCCAGCGCGAACACTGCGGCTCTGGTTATCCGGGATAGTCGATCGGTAATGGCCCTATGACTTCTGGGGCTACCAGCCGCCCAGGCGCCACCATGAATGTACAGGATGCGGCGGCGGGTATCGCAGCCCGGAGCGAAAACCCATTCGCCGCGGGGTGACTCGCAATGGCGCAGTTCCGAGGCCAGTTCAATGCCTTCACTGAGCCTGTCCATGTGTTTTCGCAGCGCCATCAGCCGCGCCTTGCCGCGCAGGCCTTTTGAAGATTGCCCCAGCTCGCGGATGCGTCCCAGCACTTCCCGGTTGGCTTCGCTTGGTGTTGCGTCTTTGATCGGGTAATCATCCCGATCCAGATGAGACAGATCCTCAAGCCGGAACAGAAGCAGGGTTGCGGCAACGATGAACACGAGGATGGCAAGAATAATCCAGAGCATGGTCTATCCGTATGTTATTGGCCCCACCGGGCAGGTCGAACTATCCTTCAAATGATACTCGCAGATTTGTCCCGGTTCTGCCCGGAACGGTCACAGAAGGAGTCGCGTGTTGCAAATTGCCTATCGGGCCAGAGACATAACCGAAGCCCACATTGTGGCTGGTCTGTTGGAAGCCAACGGTATTGAAGCCCATGTTGGCGGCCATTACCTTCAGGGTGCCTTGGGTGAGATCGGTGCCTCGGGCTTCAGCAACGTGCATGTCGATGATGAGGATCTCTACCGGGCGCGGCAACTGGTTTCCGAGTATGAGCAGACATCATGCAGCAGTGTCAGCCGGGCTGCCAGCGACCACGAGGACCGCCCCGACCACTACGCCCGCTGGTTTCTGTTGGCCCTGGCCATCGTCGCTCTTATCCTGCTGCAGATCTACTGACTGATCGATCTGGTGTCACCGGGCGTAGCCCTACCCACACTTCCCAAGCAACAGGAGAAAAAGCTTATGGCAGATCAACCTGTAATGCTGATTACCGGCGCGTCGTCAGGCATCGGCGCGGAAACAGCGCGAGCGGCCGCGAAACAGGGCTATCGGCTGGTTTTGGCAGCGCGCTCTGAAGACAAACTGAAAGGCCTTCAGCAGGAGCTGGGTGGCGAGGAAAAGGTGCTGACCGTCCAGTGCGACGTCCAGAGCGGTGATGACCAGAAAAACATGGTCGACCAGGCCCTGAAAACCTTTGGCCGAATTGATGCGGTGTTTGCTAACGCCGGACGCGGCGGTGAGCCTGGCGGATTCAGTGGCGCTGACCCTGAGGTATGGAAGGACATGATCCTCACCAATATCTACGGTGTGGGCCTTACCCTCCAGCATTGCATGCCAGCGCTGAAAGAGAGCAAGGGTCACTTGCTGTTAACCGGCTCTGCGGCAGGCCGTGCCACCATTCCCGGTTCCATGTACAGTGCGACCAAGTGGGCGGTAACCGCCATTGGCTATGGTGTTCGTGAGGAGCTTCGTGGCTCTGGTATCCGCGTTACCCTGATCGAACCGGGCATGGTGGACACGCCCTTCTTTGATGAACGTCCAGGCCACGCACTGAAGCCGGAAGACATTGCCAATGCGGTCATGTATGCCGTGGCGCAGCCGCCACATGTCGATGTAAATGAAATTCTTGTCCGGCCCACGCCCAAGGTTGAGTAACCCGAAACGTCGGTTGCAACGGAGGTTATTTTGAGTCAAACCGATCGCGTCGCATTGGTGACCGGCGGCGCTAAAGGCATCGGCCGGGGCCTTGTGCTTCATCTGGCCGACGCTGGCTGGAGGGTGGCGTTCTGTGACACCGACAGGGCCGTCGGTGAGCGGTTGGCCGCCAGTGCTGATCATGAACTGCACTTTCTGCCCGGCGATGTGGCCTCGGAAACCGATGTTGAGCGCATTGTTGCCGAAGCTCTTCGTTGGGGCGGCCGACTGGACGCCGTTATCAACAATGCCGGAATCGCCAACCCTGAGACGGGGCCGATTGAGGAACTGAGCCTGGATCAGTGGCAGCGCCGGCTGGACGTGAACCTGACCGGGCCGTTCCTGGTCACCAAGCATGCGGTGCCGCACCTTCGAAAAACGAAAGGCGCTATCGTAAACATGGCCTCCACAAGGGCGCTTCAGTCTGAGCCGGACACCGAGGCGTACGCCGCTACCAAAGGCGGTATTGTGGCACTTACTCATGCGCTGGCGGTGAGCCTGGGGCCGGATATCCGTGTGAACTGCATCAGTCCCGGCTGGATCGATACCCGGGCCTGGCAGGGTGAGTCAGAGTCGGCCGAACCGCTTTCTGAAACCGACCACCTGCAGCACCCGGCGGGCAGGGTAGGGCAACCGGGGGATATTGCCTCCCTGGCGGCCTACCTGATTTCGCCCCAGGCCTCGTTTATCACTGGCCAGAATTTTGTGGCCGATGGCGGCATGGTGCGCAAGATGATCTACGAGGAATAGGGCGTTGCCACGGCTTTTTTTCGGGCTGGAGGTTCCGCCTGAGATCAAGGCCCGGTTGCTGAAGGTCAGGTCAGCGGGCCCGGGCGCCAAATGGCAGAGTGCGGGGCAGTTGCACATCACGCTCCTGTTTCTGGGTGCGGTGAGCCAGGAAGATCTTGAAGCTTTGGCCGGTTCAGCCCGTGACATCAAGTCAGAGCCCTTCCTGCTCGACGTTGCCCGCGTCGGTTGTTTCGGTCAGCCCGAGAGGCCGAAGAATCTGTGGGCTGGTGTTCAGCCAGAGGAGCCGGTCGCTGCTCTTAACAAGGCTCTCGGGGCCCGTATGGCGACACTCGGTTTTGGCGCTGAACGTCGGGTGTTTCGCCCGCATATCACCCTGGCTCGTTTCAAACGCCAGCCGGGTTCTGTTGAACCGTTGTTGGTTGACTATGGTGACCATGGATTCGGCCAGTTCCAGGTGACTGAATTTGTACTTTTCGAAAGCGAACCTGGCCCGGCCGGTTCCGTGTATTCAGTGGTCGATCGCTTCCCCCTGCGCAACGCCGGATAGCCGATTTGTCTTGACGAATCCCTGTCGTCCCACCAAAGATGAGGGGAAATCAACGCCTTTCCTGAGGTGTCTATGAGCCCCCCGTTTTCCGATCCTGATCAGCGTCTGTTCGTCCGCAATGCCACGCTTGCAGATATCCCTGGCATCATCCAGCTCAGTCGCCGGGTTTATGAAGGCACGGGCATGTACGGCTATACCAAGGGGCCGTTGACCGGGCAGATCAATACCTTTCCCGACGGCCAGTTTGTTGCCATGCTCGGAGACACCGTGGTCGGCTACTGCGCCACGTTCCGGATCGCAGAAGAGATCGCACTCGCTGCCCACGACTGGACCTCCATCACCGGTAACGGTTATGCCTCGCGGCATGACCCGGAGGGGGACTGGTTGTACGGGATGGAAGTCTGTGTTGATCCGGAATGCCGTGGTTACCGCATTGGGGAGCGGCTCTACAACGAGCGCAAGCAGTTATGCCAGGCCCTGAACCTGCAGGGAGTGGTGTTTGCCGGCCGCTTGCCGAGCCTGCGCCAGCGGCTGAAGAAGTTCACGAGCGTCGAGGAATATGTGGAGGCCATTCGAAGCAAGGAACAGAAGGATCCGGTGCTTTCCTTCCAGCTTCATCAGGGCTTCGAAGTGCACGGAATTATTCCGCATTATCTCGATGCCGACCACGATTCCATGGGCTATGGCATTCATCTGGTCTGGCGTAACCCGAAAGTACCCCAGTCCGAGAACAACGGCCGTCGGAAGCGCTACGGTCAACGCATGCGCGATACCGTGCGCATAGGCACGGTTCAGTACCAGCAACGCCCGGTGGGATCGTTCGACGAATTCAGCGAGATTGTCCGCTATTTTGTCGATGTTGTTTCCACCTACAAGGGCGACTTTGTGGTGTTCCCCGAGCTGTTCACCCTGCAACTGCTTTCCATCGAAGCCCGCAAGGGCAGCCCCGCCGAGACCTTTGCCGCAGTCACCCATTACGCAGAGCGTTATCGTGAACTGATGCGGGATCTGGCTCTGCGCCACAACATCAATATTGTCGCCGGCTCAACACCAGTCCGTGAGGAAGACGGCACCATCCGGAACATGGCGTACGTGTTTCTCAGGGATGGCCAGGTGTTCAGCCAGCCCAAGATTCATCCGACGCCGAACGAGGCGTTCTGGTGGAACGTTCAGGGCGGCAACCGGGTCAGCGCCATCGAGACTGACTGCGGCACCATCGGTGTGCTGATCTGCTACGACGCGGAGTTCCCGGAATTGACCCGCCACCTGGTGGACCAGGGCGTGCATATCATCTTTGTGCCTTTCTGTACCGATGAGCGGCAGAGCTACCTGCGGGTTCGCTATTGTTGCCAGGCCAGAGCTGTGGAGAATCAGGTTTACGTGGTGATGTCCGGCAACGTCGGCAACCTGCCGAATGTCCCGAATATGGAAATCCAGTACGGCCAGAGCTGCATCCTGACGCCGTGCGACTTTCCCTTCGCCCGGGATGGCATCGCCGCTGACACCGAGCCCAACGTGGAGACGGTTGCCTTTGCGGATCTGCGCCCGGAAGTACTGATCACTGCCCGCAACAGTGGTACCGTTAAAAACCTTCAGGACCGCCGGCACGATCTGTACAGCGTGACCTGGCGTGGTGAGTAAACCGAGCCGACAGGAGCGTCGTTTTGCCCAGTAGAGGGTCTGTAAAGCCTGAACGCATCGGCCGCGGGTTTCTTTGGGCCGGTGGTATGGCTCTGGTGGCCTGGCCCCTGGCGGTTGCAGGCTGGTCCTTTGCCATTGAACAGAGCTCGGTGGGCATGGCATTGCCGGATATACGGTCCGGCGGATGGGAAGTAACAGGCAGCCGTGCAGATGTCCGGCCTTCTGTGACCGCCAATGGTGATGTCGCAACCATCGATTTTGCCCCTTCGTCTCTTGTTCTGACGGATCATCTCACGTTTGTCGGTGCAGACCAGCCGCTGACGCTCAACAACCTGCGCACGGATCTCAGCAATACAACGGTTACCCTGAACTATGGTGCAAATGGCCCCTGGGCGCAGCGCATTTCCATTGATGGCGACATCAAGGTCGATGCCGCGCGCGTCGAGCATCCGCAATTACTGCCGCAAACGTGGAACTTCCAGGGAAGGGCAAAGGGCCGCCTGGCAGATCTCAGGGTGCAGGGCACCTTGGCTTCCGAGTCCGGCTTTACGGCTGATCTCGATATCCAGCTCAATCCCGAAGGCGGCGTATCCGTCGCCATCGACTCTGTTATCGACGGTAAACAGGGCGTTCAGGCCCTGGCAGAAACCCTGGTCGGATGGCCGGATCTGCTGACAGTGGATTCTGGCAATGCCCGGTTGTCGATGGAAGTTTCGACCGGTCAGGGTGGTGAAGTTGCCGCCAGTGGCAGTGCCGAGCTGCAGGGTGTTGGTGGTGTTTTTAACCGGACCGCAGTCTCCGGACTCACCGGCCAGGTGCGGGGATCGCTGGAAAATTCCCGGATTACGACCCGTTTCAGGGACATGACCGTTGGCGAGATCAATGCCGGCATTCCCGTCACCTCGGTTCTTTTTTCCGGGAGTTACAGCGCGCCGGTCACGGAGCTGCTGGCCGGCACTCTGGAGGTTCAGCAGGCCAGGGCCCGGTTCCTCGAAGGTACCCTCAGAGTGCCTCCTGCCAGGTACGAGTTGGGAGGTGGTTCTGGCCGCATCCCTGTACAGGTTGAGGATATCTCCCTCAGCCGTCTGATGGCGGTGTATCCAGCCGAAGGACTGTCTGGAAGCGGGTTGCTTCGAGGGCGAGTTCCTTTGGGCATCAGTGGCGACGGGGTGCAGGTGAGTGCAGGCAGTATTTCCGCAATAGATCCTGGCGGCCGTTTGCAGTTGCCGGCGGACAAGCTCCAGGCGATGCTCGGTGGCAACCAGGCCATGGACATCGTGGTTCAGGCGTTGCAAAACTTTCACTATTCAGTCCTCAACAGCACGATAGACTACGATGAACAGGGTAAGTTAAGCCTTGGCCTTCGCCTCGAAGGTAAAAATCCGGACCTGAGGGGTGGGCAGCCGGTGGTACTCAATGTCAATCTTGAGGAAGACATCCCCGCGCTGCTCACCAGTCTGCAGTTGAGTGGCAGGGTCAATGAAGCTGTTACCAGGCGCGTCCGGAAATTGCTGCAGGAATCCGGTGAGGAGAAAGCACCATGATAAAACCCTTGCGGCCCTGGTGGCCTGAAAGGTCGCCCATGGCAAGAACACTGATGATACTGATGCTTCCTCTGGCGATGGCTGCCTGCACGCCTACAGTGCAAATGGCGGCGCCAAAGGAGCCGATTACGGTCAACTTGAACGTGAAAATCCAGCACGAAATCTACGTGAAAGTGGATAAGGAAGTGGATGACCTGTTCAGCGAACAGGGCTTGTTCTGACTGTGTCCGGAAAGTTTGAGGGGTTGAAGATGAAACGATTGATACAGATGTTTGCGCTGGTCCTGGCGTTTGGTATCAGTGCTTCTGTGCTTGCAATGGGGCTGGACGAAGCCAAGCAGAAACTGGACTCGGTCAAGCAGCAGGGGCTGGTTGGAGAAACGCCGACAGGCTACCTGGATGTGGTGAGTGCCGAAGGGCAGGCGAAGGAAGTGGTGGAAGCCATTAACAGCGCACGTCGGGATGAGTACAAGCGCATTGCCGAAAAACACAACATTCCGGTGACCCAGGTGGAGACCGTTGCGGGCAAAAAGGCCATTGAGAAGACTCCGTCCGGCCAGTATGTGCAAATGGGCGGCAAGTGGGTGAAAAAGTAGCCCGACGCGGCCAGGTGCAAGCCCCGCTTACCGTTTAACGCTCTTTTGCCTTGGCTTGCCGCCTTTTGGCCGTTTGCCCGATGCCTGCTTTTTGCCAGGCGCGGGCTTGCCTTTCGGGCCGGGACGCCTTGCGCCACCGGGCTTACCTGGTGCGGATGCAGAGCCAGGCTTGCGATCAGGCTTTGGTTTGGCCTTCGCCCCGGGCTTCTTTTTTGCCGGCTTGCCAGCGCCAGGTGGTGCTTCGGAAGACGAATCCCGGATGGCATCGAACAGCCCGGCCAGCTCTGTCTCGTTCAGGTCTCGCCACTGGCCCACCGCAAGCCCTTTCAGACTCACGTTCATGATCCGGATACGTTCGAGTTTGGTAACCTCGTAGCCAAAATACTCGCACATCCGACGGATCTGGCGATTGAGGCCCTGAACCAGGGTGATCCGGAAGACAAATCGTGACTCCCGCGACACCTTGCACTTTTTCGTCATGGTTCCGAGGATTGGCACACCATTGGCCATCCCCTCCACGAATTCCCGGGTCACGGGCTTGTCGACGGTAACCAGGTATTCCTTTTCGTGGTTATTGCCCGCCCGTAGTATTTTGTTGACCAGGTCGCCGTTGCTGGTCATGAAGATGAGGCCCTGGGAGTCCTTGTCCAGGCGTCCGATCGGGAAGATGCGTTCGCTGTGACCCACAAAGCGCTGGATATTGTGTTTCTCCGCGCTGTCTGTGGTGCTGACAATCCCTACCGGCTTGTTCAGTGCAATGAACACGAGGTCTTCTTCAGCCCGTGGTTCGATCACCTGGCCGTTCACCTTGACCGTGTCACCCGGAAGCACCTGGTCGCCGACAGTCGCCCGTTTACCGTTGATGAAGACGTTGCCTTGCTCGATATAGCGATCAGCCTCCCTGCGGGAGCACATGCCGCTTTCGCTGATGTATTTGTTGAGCCGGGTGGAATTGCCAGTGGTCATCGGGTGTCCGGTTGCCAGTGAGAATGTCGGGCATCATATCAGTCTGGAACCCCGGTCGCAGCAGGGGTGGTTCTTTCCGGGCGTCTCTGCCATTCTTTGCGCCTATCCATAAAACCAACAAACCCTGAGCTGCCATGGAAAAGACACGCATCACCATTGTTGCCGTTACCTGCATCGCCCTGTTCTTCCTGACCAACTACCTGTTCCGGTATCTGATCGGATTTACCGGTTTGCTGGCGTCACTGGTCATTGCGGCCCTGATTGCCGTCTACATGAGCTTCTCAATCGCTCGGGCCCTTGAGCGTTTGCCGATGCCGGAGGAGCGCTCACGGGCGCTGTGGATGTATGGCGGTTTTCTGGGTGCCCTATTCGTCGCTTTTGGGGCCTGGATGTTCCTCGACGCCGGCATGGATGCAGTCACTCTTGCCACACTGTTTGTTCACTATCTGCCCTATCCGGCACTTGCTCATGCCCTGCTATCAGATAAGGCCGTCGGACTGTTCCTGAAACAGGATCGTTCTGGCGGATAAATTGTTATGGTATAACATTTTGATTCCTAGAGGAGTGCCTCCGGCGCCATGGCCCAACCTATTCCTACCAGCCTGATACTTGGTTTTCTGGGTGTCGGTAAAACCACCGCCATTCTGGATCTTCTGAAAAGCAAACCTGAAAACGAAGTCTGGGCGGTTCTGGTCAACGAATTCGGCGAGGTAGGCATTGATGGCGCCATGCTGCAAACGGAAGGTGCCTTCATCAAGGAAATACCCGGCGGCTGCATGTGCTGCGTTGCCGGCCTGCCGATGCAGATAGGGCTCAACCAGCTGATTCACAAGGCAAAGCCGGATCGTCTTTTGATTGAGCCGACCGGACTCGGTCACCCCTCTCAGATTCTGGACACCCTGACCAGCGAGCACTACCAGGATGTGCTCGCCATGGGTCCTGTGATCTGTCTGGTGGACCCCCGGAGGCTCGAAGAGCCGAAGGTTCTCGGCAATGTGCAGTTCCGGGACCAGGTGGCCGCCGCTGATATTCTCGTTGCCAACAAGACCGATCTTTGCACGCCGGAGCAATTAACTCATTTTGATGAGTGGGCCGCACAACTGGAACCCGCCAAGCGGGCAATCCACCACACGCGGTTTGGGCAGCTGGCACCGGGCTGGCTGGATGGCGAGTCAGATGCCCTGCCGGTGACCGATCCGGAAGCTCACCATCACCACCATCACAGGACTGCATCGCCGGCACCCGCCATTGATGACGAGCCCTGGCAACAGATCACCAATCAGGGACAGGGGCATTTCAGTGTTGGCTGGCGCATACATCCGGAACTGATACTCGATGAGAACGCATTGCTGGTGATGGCCATGGACTCAGCCTTCGTGCGCTTCAAGGCTGTCGTTCAGACCGTCGACGGCTGGCGGGCGATCAATGTGGTAGATGGAGCCCTGACCGTTATTCAGGGTGAACCGCAAGCCTACAGCCGGGCAGAGATCATAGCGTCCGATCAGATTGACGTCCGGGAACTCGATGCCCGCATGAGGGCGGCCGCGGGACTTGATACGAGGTGAGGGCGTGAGTCTTTGTCCGGTGTGCGAGCAGGGCAGTCTCTCGGATTTCCGTGTGGTGAAGGCCCAGCGTTACCTTCGATGTGATGTCTGCGAGGCAACGGTGATGGATGCGTCCTGCCGGTTACCGCCTGAGCAGGAGCAGGAGATTTATCAACTCCATGACAACGATCCGTCCGATCCGGGATACCGGACATTTCTCTCGAAACTGACAGAACCTCTGCTTGAGCGTCTGCCATTGGGGGCGATTGGCCTAGATTTCGGGTGCGGCCCCGGCCCCGCACTGGCGCAGATGCTTGAGGCGGAAGGCATGGCAGTCAGTCTCTACGATCCCTACTTTTATCCCTCAGCAGTGGCCCTCGATCAAACCTACGATTTCATAACCTGTACCGAAGTGGTGGAGCATCTTTACGCGCCGGCTGGCGTCTTCAGGGAACTCGACCGAATGCTGAACCCCGGTGGCTGGCTGGGCGTGATGACCTGTTTCCAGACCGACGATGACCGGTTCGACAACTGGCATTATCGACGTGACCCGACCCATGTGGTTTTTTACCGGGAATCTACCTTTAAGCTACTCGCCAACCGGTTTGGCTGGCACCTGGAAATACCGAGAAAGGATGTGGCGCTGTTCCGAAAGCCTGCCTAGGGTTCTTCCCTTGGACACTCGGGAAGTGCAGGACACTGTTCTGCGGATGTGGTGTCCTCATGTTCGAGCAATTCCGATTCACCGAAGCGGTCCGGTGCCAGTGCGGCGGCACATCTCGCCGCCTGGGCTGCAGTGTTTGCGCAGCCGCTCGCCTGCAGCGCGAAAGCCAGGTTGTTCCAGCCCTCGGCGAACTCCGGAAAACGTTTCACTGTGCGCAGGAAATGCTCTTGTGCTTCGCTTTGGTGGCCCAGCTGCCAGGCAAGGTTGCCTCTGGCCATAGTGGCCGTAGGTTGGTCCGGCCAGGTCATCTCGGCTGTCTTATAGGCAATGCCAGCGGCTGTTGTTCGTCCGGTTGTCTCGAGGTTATGGGCGGATTGCAGAAAACGAAGCGGTACTGCGGTAGCTGGAACCCGATCCGGTGGCAAAATAGTGGCGGCCCAGTTGTCGGCCCGCCCCCAGGTATTGGTGAAAACTTCCAGATCGATCGCTTCACGCTTGCGGGTATCGGTATGGAGTATCAGGTCTCGCTCGCCGGCGTCATAGCCGATGACAACCGCAAAGTGCCATTGGGGCCACCAGCCAAACCTCAGATTCTGCATCACCAGTACCGGGTTGCCCGAAGCTACTTCGTTCAGCAGGCTTTCAAGCTCTCCGTCCAGAGGATAGACCAGCATGCCGTGAGCCCGGGCGGCGGCCACCATTTCGACCTGCAGCGATCCTTCACGGCCGGGAATATAAACGAGCTCTTTCAGGATTTCAGGGTCGGTCTGCAAGCCCTGGCTATTGAGCATCATGGCCAGTGAGGCAGGCCCGCATTGGTACCTTTCCTGGGGGTAGAAGGGCACGTCGTCCAGCACAACCCGGTCGGGCAGCATGGCCTGGTGAGTTTCGGACGCTGGCCATTTGGGGGCGCTGGCGCAGCCTGCCAGCAGGCTGACCAGTAACATCAGGATCAGCCTGCTGGATGTCGCTTTTAGTGTGGGAAAAATGACGGCCATTGCCCCCGCTATCGAATGCAGTTCACGAACGGGAAGACGTTTGTAGCACAGAGCATATCGGTGATAATGAAAACCAGCAGGAACAACACGATGATGCCGACGACATCCTGTCCTGCCGGAGCTTCGGCGAGCTGACGCTCAAAATCCGCCAGTTCAGCGGGCGTGAGGTTCTGGATGCGTTCCTTGACCTGATCCTGGCTGACCCCAAGGTCTGCCAACTTGGCCTGCACATCCTGTCTGTCGAGCATGCTGATCAGTTCCTGCCGGTCCAGCTGAACCTGTTGTTGCCCGATCATCTCGCCGGTTCCAACCATGCCGGCGGTAGCGGTGGCCGACCAGACGGAACCAAGGGCCATCATCATGGCCATAAAAAAGGAAACGTACCTCAAGTGCTTGCGAATGCCTGACATGGGTCACTCCTGTTCGTTGGCTACTTCCGGTGTAGCGGATTGTTAGTCACTTTGCACTAACCGGACGATAAAACAGTCGGTTGCGTTCCCTCAAGATACGAATCGTTCAGGATTCACAAACCTGCAGCTTTCGCTCCGGCCAATGGAGTATAGCCGAGCGTGCAACCATTCTGCTGGCAAGGTCTGGGTACGCCTGCCGGATAACGTTGGCGCCGAACTCGGCCAGGAACGCCGATTTCAGTTCTGCCCGGGCCTTCTGAGTGCCCGGTTCCTGGTAGGGCGCGGAGCAGAGCAGCAGGAAACCATCGTCCGGGACACGGCCACTGTCCATGTTGCTCTTTATGATCCCGGCAGCCTGGCGGATGGGATGGGACAGATCCGGGCTGTAGGGGCCGATGATCAGGGCTACGTTGGGTGCGTGCAGGAAATCGAACCCCCTGCCAAGGCAGATGACCCACTCCCGATGTTCTATGTTCAGTTCCCTGTCAAAGCGCCGAATCTCGTTCACGTGCCGGATATTGCCCTCAACCAAGGGCAGCAGATCACGCTGAACCGGTTCCGGCATATCCGGACAAAGGGACGCGATTTCGGAGGCCATATCGGCAAGTCTCGACACAGGAATGGTAGACAGATCCAGCGTTCGCTCCTCGCTACCGTGCATAACCAGTGCATCCTCGTCGCTCTCGAAACCACATACCAGGGGATAGACCGTTCGGTGGCCGTTTCCGAACAGTTTTTCAACCTGGCTCCGGATCTGGAACGCATGTCGCATGGCGGCCTCACGGTCGCAGTCAAAGCCGGCGCAACCGCGCTCCCGGGAGCCTTTTGAGTAGTGGTAGGTAATGATGATCAGTACCCGCCGGCCCTGGGTTACGGCTTGCTGGACCGTATCCGCCAGCATGTCGCCAAGGTAGGGCCAGCCCAGCTCGAATATGCCGCCAAGGTTCCTAAACGGGTGAATGACACCAAGAGGCGTCTGGGTCACGTAGGGCAGGTGGATCCGGCCATCCATGCACTTCATGGCGATGATCTGGGTATTGTGCTCTGCCAGGTAGCGCTGCCTGGCCAGATGGTTTTCCGGGCTGCAGAAACTGGCCGAATGGGCCCGGCTGAGCTCCATCAGCCAGTCGATACGCTCTGCGATAGGGCGCGCATGCACGGGTGTTGTCATGGCTCTTGTCCTGTTCTGTTCAGAAGGTCGACAGGCCGGTCGCCTCCATAATCCGGTAGCGCCAGTAGCGAAGTCTGGATTCGTCGGCCCAACGTTCGTAGGGAAGGCTCATCACCGGATCGTCGCCAGGGCCTTTTTGCCATTGCTCATCAAAAAAACGCCGGGCTCCGCTCGCAACCTGTGACTGCTCCACCACCGATACCCAGACATCGGTTTCGAGATTCAGATCGTCGAGATTGCGCCGGGTAAAATTGGCCGAACCCAGGAGCAGTTCTGTTGCGCCGTTTCCTTTAGCCAACATCAACAGTTTAGTGTGGCATTGCTCACCCAGGGTATTACACCATCGTACCGGAACGCCCGCGCGAACCAGTTCCATGGCGACCTGCCTGTTAGGAATGCCACTCTTCTGGTGGCCGAAGGCCTCGTTGTTGGCATCGAGCAGTACTCGTAGTCTTACGCCCCGTCTGGCGGCGTCAGTCAGCGCTCTAACCATTTCGCGATGGGAGAGATAGAACATGGCCAGGTCCAACTGGTCGCCAGCTGAGGCCTCTTGAATCATGGACAGAGCCTGATCCCGGATTTCCGATTCGGTCAGCACCGCGACCCGGGACCTTTCGGGTTTGTCGGCTTCCGCAGTGACTTCGGAAGCCTGGCTGATCCGTTCATCGATCAGCTTGGTGTCCGCTCCTGACATGGCGAGAACGGCCCGCTCGCTTTTCAGCAAATCAATCACTGCCGGCCCCTTGAAGCTCAGCCCCAGGTTGCTGTGCCGGCTGCTGCCGTCGTGGGGGTTGGCCGAGGTAACAATGGCTCTCGGGGAACCCGCCTCATCCGCGATCACAAGCTTGCGATGGTTGGCCTTGAAGTTCAGCAGTGCGAGATAGCTTCGAAGGGTAACAGGCTTGGTGCCGAGGGCATTGTCCAGCCAGCCTCCGTCCCGTTTGTTACCGAACCACTGACAACACAGCCGCCAGATCGAAGACCAGGTCGGGTTACTGTCCCGTAGCGGGCGGAGTGCCGTCTCCACAACCGGAATGCCGCCATTGCGCAGGGCTTCAAACCAGGGCGAGGTCGTGCCGCCATACATGGTGTTCAGAGGGTCGGAGATGACCGTAACGGATAGCTCCGGTTTCTCCGCTTTCCTGGCCAGCAGGGCTTCTGTCAGCTGTTGAGCCAGAGGGCGGTGGGCTACATCCTCCGCCCCGGTGCTGTTGAACAGAAACATGTCGACGAGAATGAACTCGTCGGCCTGTCCGATAAGCCGGAATACCTCATCGAAGATTTCATGGTCTCGCTCTTCCCGGCCGTCCTGATAGTGACGGGTGACATCTTTCAGCAGGACGGGTTCCTCCAACGGCACCGCGGTTCCCCGATAGCTGATGCCTGGCGGCAGTGGCTTTTGAGTGTGGTAAAGGCCGATGCCGGCCAGGGTGATCAACAGCAGGAGAATCAGTAACTTCAGTGTCATGTGTGTATTTCCATCATCCCTGAGGTAAACGACGGCATAACTATACGTGACCTCTCTCTCAGGTAAACAAACACTTACAAAAAACACTCCGGTCGTTGTATCGAAGTTCCGCCACGCTTTCTAAACTAGTCAGATCAACCATTTATAACAAAGTTGCCTGTGAACGCCATACTCTCATTCATACCGCGCCTGTTCAGTCTGCGGGCCGTTATTCTCGTTCTGGCTGTTGTGTTTGCCCTCACGGGGGACCAGCTTGCCCTCGTTGGCTGGGCGGACCGTGCGCTGTTCAGCATTCTCGGCGTGCCAGAGGGCGCTACCCCGGCCACGATTGTCCCGCAGGAAGCATTCGGGCCGGCCATGGCTGATCGGGGGCTTTCGGAGCCGCTCTGGTCAGATATGGCCGTTACCGCCGGGCTGGCCATTGCGGCACTGTATCTGGTGCTTGCAATTCCAGCGATGGGCGCAGCCGTTTCCCTGCCTGTCACTCTTTTGCTTGGTGGCTCGCTCGTGGTGATCCAGGCGGCTTTGATGTTCTACCGCAACGCCTGGGTGCCGTTTGGCGTGGTGCTCACTTTGCTGGTGGTCGGTTATGTGGTGATGCTGTTCTGGCTGCAGCCCCGCAAACACATCCGTCTACTGACAGACAATGTCCGTGATGCGCGGCTGAAGCTGGCCAGGGTGTTTCTGCAGCAGGGTCACACCGACGATGCCCTTGAGGCGCTCAATCGTTGCCCCGACTGCGAGAGTGCGCTTGAACTGCGCTACGACGTCGCTATCCAGCAGGAGCGCAAGCGCCAGTACGACAAGGCGGTCAGCACCTACCGCAGTATTCAGGAGCGCAAGAAAGGGTTTCGGGATACTGCCGCCAGGCTGGCGGCACTGGAAAAGCTCGCACCGGATAACTCATTGATGCAGGGCGGGAGTTTCGACAATACCCGCACCCTGTTGATGCCCGAGCCTGCCGTGAGTCGCCCGACCCTCGGAAGATACGAAATCGAGCGGGAGATTGGCCGTGGTGCCATGGGCGTAGTCTATTTGGGCAAGGATCCGAAGATTGCCCGCACCGTTGCCATCAAGACTCTCAGCTACCAGGCATTCGATGATGGACAGCTTCAGGATCTCAAGGAGCGATTCTTCCGGGAGGCAGAAGCCGCTGGCCGCCTGAGTCACCCGGCAATCGTCACCGTATATGACGTTGGCGAGGAGGCAGACCTCGCCTACATTGCCATGGACTATGCGAAAGGGCGTCCGCTCAGTGAATTCGGCAGAACCGGGCGGTTATTGCCCCTGACCAAGGTGCTGGATATCGTTGCCCGCGTGGCGGACGCACTGGCCTACGCCCACAGCCAGAAAATCGTCCACCGCGACATCAAGCCCGGGAATATCATCTTTAATCCCGACAATGGCGACATAAAGATCACCGATTTCGGCATTGCCAAGATCTCCGATGACTCGCGAACGCGCACCGGCGCGGTGATGGGCAGCCCATTGTATATGTCGCCGGAGCAGTTGAAGGGGCAGAAGGTAACCGGTGCCTCCGATATCTACAGCCTGGGCGTAACGCTTTACAAGCTGGTGAGCGGCGAAACGCCCTATCAGGGCGATACCCTGGCCAACCTGACCTACCAGATTCTCAACAAGCGCCCACGCAGCGTCCGCGAGTTTAACGCCGATCTGCCAAACGGCGTGGTCCGTCTGATCAACAAGGCTATCCAGCGCGAGCCTGACAAACGCTTTGCCAGTGCCGCCACCATGGCCGAGGCCGTGCGTCGTCTCGCCGTTCGTGAAGCCGGCCAGGAGGTCTCCTGATGCGATATCACGTTGCCGGCCAGAGTCATCGCGGCGCCGTCCGGGAATCAAACCAGGACGTGGTGGACTGGCGGATCAATGATGCGGGAGACCAGGCGCTGCTGGTTGTTGCCGACGGTATGGGCGGTCACCAGGGGGGCGAGGTTGCCAGTCGTCTTGCGGTTGATGCCATCATCGACTCCCTTGAACCGGAAATCGCCGATGCCTCGACCCGCACCACGGATGAGGATATCCGGGAACACCTGGATCGGGCCTTCAGGTTGGCCAATGAGCGGATAGCGAGTCGCCGTGCAGAGGATCCAAGACTTGAAAAGATGGGCACGACACTGGTGGTGGCCTGGGTGAGTGGCAATCAGGCGCATATTGCTCACATTGGCGATTCCCGGTGTTACAGCCTGCGTGGCAGCCAGGCGCTGTGTCTCACGCGGGACGATTCCGTGGTCCAGAACATGCTGGAAGACGGCGACATTACCGAGGCTGACGTGCCCAATGTACCGTTCCGGAATGTACTGACCAGAGCGGTGGGCGCGGAAGAGCAGGCAGGCCCCAGTTATCGCCGCGAAACGCTTGATGAAGGAGATGTGCTGCTGCTGTGTTCCGATGGGTTAACCGAGTCGGTCCCGGAATACCGTTGGCTTGAAATCCAAAAGGAAAGTGACGGCATGGAGCGCACGGTTCAGGCACTGATTGATGCCGGCCTGGCAAACAAGGCCGGTGACAATGTGTCTGTGGTATTACTGACGTTGGAGTATTGAGGAAACTGACATGGCTTCGCTTTCGCAACTGGTGGATAACGTTGTTGTTAACACCTTTGAACTCGGTCGGCCGGAAACCCGCATTGGCAGGCGCCCGGATAACGACATCCAGATCGATGAAATTTCTGTGAGCGGCCAGCACGCCCTGATAGAAGCGGTGCCCAATGCCTACCTTGAAGGGACGGTGGATTACTACATCACCGACAGCAACAGCACCAATGGAACCTTTGTGAACGAATTGCGGGTTGCCGACCGACAGCGCCTCAACAGCAACGACATGGTGCGCATTGGCTGGAATGAGTTCCGCTTCATCGATGAAGAAGAGCAGGCACTGGAAAAAACCGCCTACATCCTCGATTGACTGTAACGGTTGGCCCGCGAATTACCGGATCCGATCCTGAACAAACCTGCTGAAACGGATAAGCAGCGAGGACGCATCCGGCGCTGGCTTCACGCCGGCGATAAGGGCCTCTGCATTGAGCCCCTCCCGGATCAGATCGGGCGCCTGCACTTTCAGGTAGGCGCTCATGATGGTGTCCGTGAATTCCGGATGGAATTGCACGCCCCAGGCGCAGGAGCCAATTCTGAAAGCCTGGTGGGGTTCGAACTGGTTGCGTCCCAGCAACACCGCTCCTTCAGGCAGGCGCAGCACGGATTGCCGATGTGTCAGCTGGGCCGGAAATTTTTCCGGTAGCTCCCGGAACAAGACATCGGAGGCGGCCTCGGGAAGGAGCTCAACCTCGTGGGTGCCGGTTTCCCGGCCATTCGGATGGTAACCAGCTTCGCCGCCCAGCGCGTGGGCCAGCAACTGGTGGCCATAGCAGACACCGAGCACCGGCACTTCGCTTCTGACAGCTTTTACCAGCCAACGCCCAGCGTTCTCGCTCCATTCCGCCCGGTCGCTCACCATGGCAGGGGAGCCAGTCACCACGATGCCGTCCCAATCTTCCGGATTCCCCGGCAGTTCACCGGCTTCGGCATTGGCAACGGTAATATCCAGCTTGTCTGACAACCCGCGCAGGAACCACTCGTCAAAATCGCCAAACTTTGCCCGAAGGTCCGGGTAGGTGGTGCCTGTTTTCAGGACCACCACACGCGCCTTGCGGTTTGTGGGAGCGTTCTGTTGCATGGTGCTATCTTCCTGCGCGGCCTGAGGGCCGGGTTGTTTACTGGTCTGGCAGTTCGGCGTTGTGGAACACGTTCTGCACGTCGTCCAGTTCGTTCAGCATGTCGAGGAATTTCTCGAACATCGGGATGTCGTCGCCTTCCACCAGTGTGGTGGTTTTAGGCAGGAACTGGATTTCATCCACTTCAAAATCGATGTCTTCAATGGCGTCCACCAGGGCCTGGCGAGCCTTGGCGTATTCGGTGTTCGGTGTGAACACGGTAATCAGGCCATCTTCGTTCTCGATGTCGGTGACATCGACATCCGCTTCCATCAGTGCCTCAAGGACGGCTTCTTCATCTTCGCCCTTGAACGCAAAAATAGCGCTGTGGTCGAACATGTGAGACACGGCTCCGGGCGTGCCGATCTTGCACTTGGTCTTGGTGAATGCCAGGCGCACGTCGCCAAAGGTGCGGTTCGGGTTATCGGTCAGGCAGTCTACGATCACCATGCAATTACCCGGTCCGTAGCCTTCGTAGCGAGCCGCGGCATAGTCTTCGCCGGCGCCGCCCTTGGCCTTGTCGATGGCCTTCTCGATGACGTGTGAAGGTACCTGGTCTTTCTTGGCCCGCTCGATCAGTCCGCGCAGGGTGAGGTTGGCCTGAGGATCGGGGCCTCCGGACTTGGCGCTCATGTAAATCTCGCGGCCGTATTTGCTGTAGACCTTGGTTTTCGCCGCAGCCGTCTTGGCCATGGACTCTTTGCGGTTCTGGTAGGCTCTGCCCATCTGCGCTGCCTCTTGGTTCTCTGGAAAAGGCCGGATTTTACTCAACATTACCGGTTTGGGACAGGCCTATTTGGCAACCTCAGCGGCCTGGCAATACCAAAGTCCAGCTCCGTCAGCACTTTTGAAGCACAGACTCCACGCCGTTGGCCCTGTTAGCGTCGGAACGTGGTTTAAGCCCGGGAGGCGATATGTTTCAGGTGAGTGCCATGACGATGGCGGCAAGACTGCTGGTGCTGTCTCTTTTGTTGCAGTTTCCGCATGCTATGGCGGACCAAGACGAAAGCCAGAAAGAGATCGCCCGGGATATGATCCGGGTGCTCAACGCCTATGTTGTATACAAGATGGGGCAATACGACGACGCATTCGACCAGTATCTGAGTCTGGCGGAGGAGGGTAGCCGGCAGGGTATGCTTAATGTTGCCAATATGTACGCGCAGGGGCAGGGGGTTGAGCAGAGCGATGACCGGGCCTTCTACTGGTATCAGCGCTCTGCCGAGGATGGGGATGTTATCAGTATGGTGGAAGTTGCACGGGCCTATGATTCCGGACGTGGTGTTCAAAGGGATACCGCCAAAGCTTCGGAATGGTTGCTGCGGGCTGCAACGGCCGGTAGTGAAGATGCCCAGTGGGAAATTGGCAGTCGACTGTATGATCAGGGTAACCAGCCTGACGGACTTTGTTGGATCAGACTGGCGGCTGTGGAAGGCGGTCAGCCTGCAGCGCAGCAGTTTCTTTCAGGATTAAAAGAGGAAGAGCCGTCCGCACGACCCCGCATCAGTGAAACGTGTCCGCAGTATTAAAGACTCGTTACATTGTTGTCAGGGAGCATAGAAATTGATCTCTGACAGGTTTTTCTGAGTCAACAAGGGAGTATGCTGAAATCATAGATCAGGGATGCCTCTAAAGGTGTCGACTGGTTTCTATAGAGCAGTTCCTGAAGCCGGGGATGGTCGGGCTGATGATGGAGGCTACTTCAATGAAACAGATCGTGATCTATTCTGCAGCGCTTGCACTGGCGCTGACGTTACCGCTCTCAACTACCTATGCTGCTGACCAGGACCAGGATCGTGACCAGACGCAATTGCAGGACCAAACGCGGCTAAAGGACCGTGACGGGTATCCAATTTCCGGTTACGACATGATGACCGATCAGGAGCGAGCGCAATTTCAGGACCAGATGCGTTCCATGGATTCCATGGCAGAGCGCCAGGCCTACCGTGAGCAACATCATGAGAGAATGATGGAACGAGCCCGCGCCCAAGGCATTGATGTTGAAAATCTGCCCCCCACCGCCGCGGGTCGACCCGATGATAAGGGTATGATGGACGAGGATAAGATGGGGCCCGAAGGCATGGGCAGTGGAGGCATGGGTGGTGGAAGCCACGGTGGTGGCCAGGGTGGTAGTAAATAAAACTGGCTCCTCCTACCCACCGGCCCTGCCCTCTGCAGGATGGGGTTTGAAACACAGAAGCGGCAGCCGTGAGGCTGCTGCTTCTTGTTGGTGTTAAACGTAGTCTACCGGCCGTCGGTAGCTGTCCTGTGTAACCAGATCAATCCCGCAATCCATCTCGCTCACCCAGTTCAGGAAACGATCCACCATAACGGGGCCCTCAAAGCGCTTTCCGTGCTGGGGGACGATCATGGCTACGTCCATGTCGCGAATCATGTTAGCCCACAGCTGACACACCTTCTTTGAGGCGATATATCGACGGTGGAAGCCAATCATGCTGGGTATGTGCTTGTCGAAATCCTTCACTGGCAGGTGATCGTCCTCGCCACCCATAGAGGCTCCAAGGTCACCTGAGAACAAGATTTTCGAGACCGGGTCATAGAACTGCAGGTTGCCCACGGAGTGCATGAAGTGGGCTGGCAGGCATTGCAGATAGGATTCCCCGAATTTCACATTGGCGCCGGCATCCGGAACGCTAACGATGCGGTCGTAAACGCTGCCGCTGAGCTGGTTGGTCACGTAGCTGGAAACCAGATGCGGAAGAAACCTGGCCCAGAGTTTCGAGGTTACGATCTTCGCGCGGGTATGAACGATCCAGCGGTCGATGGCACCGATGATGTCCGGGTCCTGGTGAGAGGCGAACACGTAGTCCATGTCGCGGATGTTCATGTAGCGTGATGCGGCCACCGAAAGCGGCGTGTAGGTGAGATCACCGCCTGGATCGATCAATGCCTCGTGTTTGCCATCGACAATCAGGAACTGGTTGGACTGGACGCCCTCGCCGGTTACCAGGGAATCGAACATCAGGCATTTGTGGTGTCCGTTATCGAACAGGACAATAGGCTCGGCTGCCATTTCGGTCTCCCGCAGAATACAGTTTGGTCCGGCCGGAATGGCCGGATATTGCAAGCTGCGCGGAGATTACAAAATTGACAAAAGCCAACTCTTGCCTCAGGTCAATTCTCTGATATTCCTCAAGTAACGATTTGTTGTTGCCGATTTTCAGGCCAGCCTGGGTACCCGTTTGATCCCGCGGCGAATGCCCTGCTCCAGGGCGCTGCTGACGACCTTCCCGGTGAACGGTACGATGTCTTCAAAGGTGATGGTGTAGTTCACCCGGGTGTGGCCTTCCGGTGTGTCCTCGAAACGGATTCTCCCCAGATGGTTGCGGATCGGGCTCATGCTGGTGATGGTGTATTCGATCAATGAATCCGGCTCGAAGCTGGTCACCGTTTCTTCCAGGCCGACCGGCCCGATGCCGATCTTGCGAACCGAGCCGATGCCGTTGGGATCAGCCTGATCGCTGTCCTTGATTCGTTTGACCGGCGCTCCCAGCAGTTTTCCGAAACGGTAGTGGTCGGCGAACAGGGCGAAAACCCGTCGTCGGGGGACGTCAAAGGTTTCATCAATTTCAATGGTGTACATGGCCATGGGCTCACTCTTTTTGTGATTTGATGCCCCCAGCCTAACCCCTTGGCTCCTACAACAAAAGTCGTAGAAGGCGGCAGGTTTCAATCTGGCCCGGGTTGAGTTTCAGTGTCGGGCGGTATGCCGGTAGTCCCGGGGTGACTGGCCCATTACCTTTTTGAAAAGCCGGGAAAAATAGTAGGCGTCGTCGTAGCCCAGGCGTCGGCTGATGTCAGCAAAACTCAGGCTGCTGGTGTCCAGCATCTGGCAGGCCCGTTCAACCTTCAGGTGAAGGAAATGCTGGATCGGAGAGGTGCCGGTTTGTTCACGATAGCGGGTCGCAAAATGAGCAGGTGAGAGGCCAGCAAGATCCGCGAGTTGCTCCAGGCTGATACGCTCATCCAGGTGCTCCCGCATATAGTTGTGGATGGTCTCCAGTTCCGCTTGCCGCTCGTGGCCTGTCTCGTCGGCGTTGATCGGAACCGCCGCCATTAATTGCCGAAGCCGGTTGGCGGCGTGGATCAGGCCGCGGGCCCGAAAGCCGGTCTGTCGAACCGACAGCAGGCCATTGAAGTCCACCAGGAGGCGAGGTTGACGTCCCAGGTGGCGGATACGGTTCGGGCCGTCAAAGCCCATGTAATTGCGAAAGTCTTCTGCCAAGGGACCGGTGTAGTGCACCCAGTGGATGGTCCAGGGGTTCTCCGGGTCGGCGGTATAGCGATGATTGGCTCCGGCTGGCAGAAGCAGGAGGTCTCCGGCCCCCACGGTGTAGGGTTCGCCACCGACATTCAGGAACGCCCGGCCTTCTGTGCAGTAGATCAAAAGATTGTCGCGATGGTGCTCCCGGTGCATATGGTGGCCGACGGCGCGGCGGTAGTGGCCGAATGCCAGAGGGTATAGGTCCCGGGTGAGTGGGTGGCTCGCGAGTAGTCGAATGATCGGTTCAGGCACCACATAGCGAATGCTGTCTTTGGGCACCGGCCATTGAGAGGTTTGGGTCATTGTGGTCTTGTTTGTTTGAGCTTTATCGAAAGATAGTCCATCACGGGCGAAATTTAGTCAATCACCCCTTTGGCGATCCCGTGCTAGCCTTTGATAAAACGTGGCCGCAATCCCATGGTTCCGGCCGGCTTCCCGCACAACAACAAACAGGGACATCAACATGAAAAATGTACCGCTGTATCTCGCAGGTGAGTTTGTCGATAGCCAAACCAGTGAATGGATCGACGTCACCAACCCCGCCACCAACGAAGTGATCGCCAAGGCTCCGTGCACCACGGACGCGGAAATGCGCAAGGCCATCGAAAGCGCTGGCGAAATGTTCAAGACCTGGAAAGAAGTGCCAGTTTCCGAGCGTGCTCGTGTGATGCTTCGATACCAGGCCCTTCTGAAAGAGCATCATGACGAGATCGCCGAAATCCTGGCCCAGGAAACCGGCAAGACCTTTGACGACGCGAAGGGCGATGTCTGGCGCGGCATTGAAGTGGTCGAGCACGCGGCCAACGTTGCCTCCATGATGATGGGCGAGACCGTTGAAAACGTGGCCCGCGAAGTAGACACCCACTCCTGGATCCAGCCATTGGGCGTGTGCGCCGGTATCACCCCGTTCAACTTCCCGGCCATGATTCCGCTGTGGATGTTCCCGATGGCCATTGCCTGCGGTAACACCTTTATCCTCAAGCCGTCCGAGCAGGATCCGCTGACCCCGACGCGCCTTGCCGAGTTGTTTGAAGAAGCTGGTGCTCCCAAGGGCGTTCTGCAGGTGGTCCACGGTGGCAAGGAACAGGTTGATGTCCTTCTGACCGATCCCGCCATAAAAGCGGTCTCTTTCGTTGGTTCTGTACCGGTGGGCCGTTACATCTACGAAACCGGCACTCGCAACATGAAGCGTGTGCAGAGCTTTGCCGGTGCGAAGAACCACATGGTGGTCATGCCGGATGCCGACAAACAGCAAGTGCTCAACGCCCTCGTCGGTGCCTCCGTGGGTGCTGCCGGACAGCGTTGCATGGCAATCTCCGTGGCAGTATTCGTGGGCGAAGCCCAACAGTGGATTCCAGAGCTGAAAGACGCCATGGCGAAAGTACGCCCCGGTGCCTGGAACGATTCCGGTGCCAGTTATGGCCCTATTATCTCCGCCAAGGCGAAAGACCGTATCGAGTCCCTGATTGCGACCGGCGAAGCCCAGGGCGCCAATCTGCTGCTGGACGGCCGCGGTTGCACGGTGGACGGTTTACCGGATGGCAACTGGGTTGGTCCGACGCTGTTTTCCGGTGTGACCACTGAGATGGACATCTATAACGAAGAAATCTTTGGTCCGGTGCTGGCCTGCGTGGAAACCGACACGCTCGGTGATGCTATCGATCTGGTTAACAAGAGCCCGTATGGCAACGGTGTCTCCATCTTCACCAGTTCCGGTGGTGCCGCGCGTCGCTTCCAGCATGAGATTGACGTAGGCCAGGTGGGTGTGAACATCCCCATTCCAGTGCCCCTGCCGTTCTTCTCGTTCACCGGCTGGAAGGGTTCCTTCTACGGTGATCAGCATGCCTACGGCAAGCAGGCGGTTCGCTTCTACACCGAAACCAAAACGGTTACCTCCCGCTGGTTCTCCAGCGAAGCGACCAGCACAGAAGCCAACTTCTCTATCCAGTTGCGTTAATTGCGTTGAAGGTGGGGTATTTGGGCCGGAACCCGTTTCCGGCCCCTTGTTTTTCCCACCCAATGCCAAGCCCTATCTATCTGGAGCGTAACGATGGACTTTAACCTCTCCGAAGATCAGCTGGCGTTTCGCGAGGCAGCGCGGGCGTTTGCGGAAAAATCCATGGCGCCCCACGCCGCGAAGTGGGATGACGAGCATATCTTTCCGGTCGATATGATGAAGGAAGCCGGCGAGATGGGCTTCATGGGTATGTACACCCCCGAAGCGCTGGGCGGCATGGGTCTGTCCCGACTGGACACCTCGGTCATTGTGGAAGAACTCGCAGCGGCGTGTCCTTCCACCGCTGCGTTTATCACTATCCACAACATGGCCACCTGGATGGTAGCCAGTTTTGCCTCGGACGATCTCAAACAGGAAATCGTGCCGAAGCTGGCCAGCGGCGAGTGGCTTGCCTCCTACTGCCTGACCGAGCCAGGTGCCGGCTCAGATGCGGCCAGCCTTCGTACCAAGGCGGTGCGCGATGGTGACAGCTATGTGATCAATGGCAGTAAAGTATTTATCTCTGGCGCCGGAGCGACCGACATCCTGGTGTTGATGGCCCGGACCGGAGCGCCGGATTCCGGTTACAAGGGTATTTCCACCTTCGTGATTCCCGCGGATGCCGATGGCGTTTCCTACGGCAAGAACGAAGAGAAAATGGGCTGGCACAGCCAGCCAACCCGGATGATCAGCCTCGAGAATGTCCGCATTCCTGCCAGTAACCGTGTCGGGGAAGAAGGCGACGGGTTTGCCATCGCCATGAAGGGTCTCGATGGAGGTCGCCTGAATATCGCCACCTGTTCCCTCGGTGGCGCCCAGGCCGCGCTGCTGCGCGCTCGCAACTATATGCACGAACGTGAACAGTTCGGTAAACCGCTGGCGGCTTTCCAGGCTTTGCAGTTCAAACTGGCCGATATGGCCACCAATCTGGTCGCAGCCAGGCAGATGGTTCGTCTGGGTGCCTTCAAGCTCGACAACGCCGATCCGGAAGCAACTCTGCACTGTGCCATGGCCAAGCGTTTCGCCACCGATGCCTGTTTCGAGGTGGTCAACGAAGCGCTGCAACTGCACGGTGGTTATGGCTATATTCGCGAATACCCGCTTGAGCGCTACCTGCGCGACCTGCGAGTGCACCAGATCCTGGAAGGCACTAACGAAATCATGCGTCTGATTGTGGCCCGTCGCCTGCTCGATGACGGCGTGGCTGAAGCGATTCAATAAGGAGATCCCCATGAGCGATCTTATCCAACTCGAAAAACGCGGACACATCGCGGTACTGACCATCAACAATCCGCCGGCCAACACCTGGACTAGGGATTCACTGATTGCCCTGACGAACATCATCAAGGAGCTTAACGAAGACCGGGATATCTTTGCCCTGGTCATGACGGGGCAGGGCGAAAAGTTTTATTCCGCCGGTGCTGACCTGAAAACGTTCGCCGATGGCGATAAAGCCCGGGCCAATGAGATGGCGCAGCTGTTTGGCGAGGCGTTCTCCACGCTGGGTCGTTTCCGCGGTGTATCCATCGCGGCCGTGAATGGCTATGCCATGGGTGGCGGCCTCGAGTGCGCCATGGCCTGCGACATCCGAATTGCCGAGGAGCATGCACAGATGGCATTGCCCGAGGCAGGCGTGGGCCTGCTGCCCTGTGCCGGCGGCACCCAGAACCTGCCCTGGCTGGTAGGCGAGGGCTGGGCCAAGCGGATGATTCTTTGCGGAGAGCGGGTGAAAGCCGATACCGCATTGCGAATCGGCCTGGTTGAAGAGGTGGTGCCAACCGGAAAGAGCCTTGATAAGGCCCTCGAACTGGCTGAAATGGCCTGCCAGCAGAGCCCGTCGTCCACCGCCCGTTGCAAGACCCTGGTGATGAGCGCCCGCGATGGCCGCAGCCACGACGACAGCTGGCGCATGGAGCGGGAGCTGTTTGTTGAGCTGTTCTCTACTGAAGACCAGAAAGAAGGCGTGAACGCGTTTCTCGACAAGCGCAAGCCGGAATGGAAAAACCGCTGAAGCCGGCCCGAAGCAAGCTGGCCCAAGGACCTGTTATGAGTGATCAACCCATTATCTTTGAAGAGTGGAAAACCGGCGGTGGCGCGCTGATCGCCGTGGCCAGGCTGAATACGCCCAAAACGCTGAATTCGTTGTCTCTGGAGATGATTCGGTTGCTGACGCCGCAACTGAAGCGCTGGGCGGAAGATCCTGCTATCCAGGCCGTCTGGCTGGAATCCGAAGGCGACAAGGCGTTCTGCGCCGGCGGCGACATCGTCGCCTTGTATCGCAGCATGACCGAGCCTCAGGGCGCCAGTGAAGGCGAAGCATTCTTCAATGAGGAATATGAACTGGATTACCTGATCCATACCTTCCCGAAACCGATTGTGTGCTGGGGGCATGGTATTGTGATGGGAGGCGGCATGGGCATTATGGAAGGGGCCTCCCACCGGGTGGTCACGGAAGCCTCGAAACTTGCCATGCCCGAGATCACAATCGGCCTCTACCCAGACGTGGCCGCCGGCTGGTTCCTCAATCGGACCCCCGGTCGCACCGGTCTTTTTCTGGGCCTGACCGGTGCCCGACTCAACGGTGCCGATGCGGTCTTCACTGGCCTTGCGGACCGATTCATTCGGCACGAGCTGAAGGCCGAGGTTGTGGCTGAGCTATGCAAGCGCGATTGGCAGGGTGAGGACGCCCATGCGGTGGTTGGTAGCGTGCTTCGCCAATACGAGCGTGAGAGCACCGATGCCATGCCGGCATCACCGGTTCGCACTCATTTCGATGAGATCAACCGGGTTACCGATGCCGACTCCCTGGAAGCAACGGTTAACCAGCTGAAAGAGCTGTCCGGTGGCGACGGATGGGTGGCGAAGGCGACTCGTTCCCTTGCTAGCGCCTCGCCGACCTCCCTGGCTCTGGTCTGGCGCCATCTGCACGGTTGCAAACACGACAGCCTCAAGGAAGTTCTCGACAAGGAATTGGTGCTCTCCACCAAGTGCCTGACCAAGGGGGAGTTCGCGGAGGGCATCCGAGCGCTTCTGATCGACAAGGACCAGCAGCCCCGCTGGCGGTATGCGTCCCTTGCCGAAATGGACAGCGCCTGGATTGACGATTTCTTTAAATGATGGCTGGCCTGGTTGTCGGATTACGCTTCGCTAATCCGACAAACACCCGAAATATAAGAACAAGGAGAATGAACATGGCAACAATTACCTTTATAGGCCTCGGTAACATGGGCGGCCCCATGGCCAGTAACCTGGTGAAAGCGGGCCACGAGGTCACCGTATTCGACCTGTCCAAAGATGCTGTAGCTGCGCTGGTGTCCGAAGGCGCAAAAACGGCAGACACGGCCCACGAAGCCGCCAATGGCGCTGAATGTGTCATCACCATGCTGCCTGCCGGGCAACACGTGGAAGCGGTCTACCTGGGTGACGATGGCCTGCTGGCCAAACTGCCGGCTGGTACCCTGGTTATCGACTCCTCCACCATTGCCCCGGAAACAGCGAGGGGCGTGGCCGAAGTGGCACGAGCCAAGGACATCCCATTCCTCGATGCGCCAGTCTCCGGCGGTGTTGGCGGTGCCAAGGCCGGAACGCTGACCTTCATTTGTGGCGGCTCGGAAGAAGCCTTCAACAAGGCCAAGCCGATCCTAGATGCGATGGGCAAGAACATCTTCCACGCCGGTGACCATGGTTCCGGTCAGGTGGCCAAGATCTGCAACAACATGCTCCTGGCCATCCTTATGTCCGGAACCAGTGAAGCGCTGGCATTGGGTGTGAAGAATGGGCTGGATCCGGCAGTTCTTTCGGAAATCATGAAGCAGAGTTCCGGTGGCAACTGGGCGTTGAACGTCTACAACCCGTGGCCCGGGGTAATGGAAGGCGTACCCGCGTCCCGTAACTACGAGGGCGGCTTCCTGGTCAATCTGATGACAAAGGATCTGGGGCTGGCGTTCGACAACGCCGTCAAAAACCAGGCCTCCATCCCCATGGGTTCTCTGGCTCGCAACCTGTTCCAGCTTCACGCCGGACAGGGCAATGGCAGCCTGGACTTCTCCAGCATCCAGCGGCTTTACAGGCCCGAGTAAGTCAGAGCGGGCGCGGTTCTTCGCCGCGCCCGCCTCTCAGAGCTCGCTCACGTGTTCCCCGAAATACCAAACCTTTCTGAATGGTCCCTTGTTCTTGTCTGATATGGCGCGGATATTGTCGATCAACACATCATCCGAAAGCAGCGTTCGGCCGACGTTGTAGATAAGGAGTTCGATTGGTTCGCTCACAGCGTACCGCTTGGCTATCTTCTTTTTGTAAGTTTCGGAGGTGTAGTCAATAGCGCGAGCCAATCCCGGGTCGTTCATACTGCGGGGATTCGCGATTGCCTTGGCGACGTCTTCTGAGCAAGCTTCCGTCAACTCGAAAAAGATGACTTCGCCATCGATCAGGCATTTCAGATCGGGTTTTCCATCCTCGGGCGATTGCTTTTCAACATATTCACAATTTAAACCTGCTGCGGCTGCAAACCGCTTGAATATGCTGATCTCAACTTTCCCTTTTTCTTCTTCAGACGCCATAGTTTCGCGGGATCGCCCTTGTGTTCAGAAACCCTGTGGATTGGAGTGCTGCAGTGGCTATTTTCCGATAGATTATCGCACGTTACCCTCTCTCATCCTGAAGAGTAAACCGGAAGCTCACAGTTGTCAGTAATCTACGGCACACTGGTGTCTGATGGTCATTGAATCGGGTGGTACAGTTTACGGTCGGAGACACAGTTCATTGATTCTCCTGTAGACTACTGGTAACTTTCCCAACTGATTTTGCAGGCGATGTGACCAAGGATCTGGTTGCAATACAAAGCCCTGCAATAAACGATGATAGAAACCATACCTTCAGGGATTGAAGATATGCCCCAGGCAAGTGGATTGCAGTTTACCGCCCGTGTTGGCGGACTCCCCTCTGATCTATTTTCAGTGGTTGGCTTCACACTGACAGAGCGCCTTTCCGAGGTGTTTCATAGTCATCTTGAGCTGGCCAGTACCGACCCATCGATTCAGGCAGCGGAGATCCTGGAGCAACCGGTGGATCTCGTTGTCTGGCAGGACGGCGTGCCGCTAAGGCGTTTCACGGGTGTGGTCAACGAATTCGTTCGAGGCGATGCTGGTCATCGGCGCACCCGTTACGAACTGAATATCCAGTCGCCGCTCTGGCGTCTGGGGCTGATGCACAACAGCCGGATTTTTCAGACCCAAAGCAGCGATACCATTGTGCGTACCTTGCTGGAAGAGCGCGGCATTATCGACTCGGTTTTCGATCTGAAACGCACCCCGGAGCAGCGGGAGTATTGTGTTCAGCATCGAGAAAGCGACCTGGCCTTCCTCGAACGCCTCGCGGCTGAAGAGGGTTGGCATTACAGGTATGAACACGGGAGCGTGGACGGAGACACCCAACCGGCTCTGAGCATCGCCGATCACCATGGCGATGCGCCGAGATTGCCACCCGCTGAGTACAACAGCAAAGCAGGCGGCAGCACCCAGCGCCCGGCGGTGTATCGCTTTCGCTACGAAGAGCGGGTGCGGGTGGCCTCCGTGGCCATGAAGGATTACACCTTCAGAAATCCCGCCTATGCCCTGATGCATGAGCATGCTTCTGGCGATCTGAAGCACCGGGAAGACTACCAGCACTACGACTACCCCGGCCGGTTCAAGGCCGACGCCAGTGGCCAGCCTTTTACCGAAGCCAGACTCCAGTCCCTGCGCAACGACGCCAGTACCGCATCCGGTGAGAGCAACCGCCCGGATTTCAGCGCCGGTGCGAAAGTGGAACTTACCGAACACGACAGTGATAGTCTGAATCGGGATTGGCTGTTAACGTCGATCACCCACACCGGCACCCAGCCCCAGGCACTGGAAGAGGAGGGTGGCAGCGAACCTACCACGTACCACAACAAGTTCAATGCCATACCTGCAGACCTGACCTGGCGCCCCCATACGCAGGACCGCCCGCTGATGGACGGCCCGCAAATCGCGATTGTCACCGGTCCGGAAGGTGAAGAGATTCACTGCGATGAATATGGCCGGGTAAAAGTCCGTTTCCCCTGGGACCGTTACTCAAAAAATGACCAACACAGCAGCGCCTGGCTCCGAGTCAGCCAGGGCTGGGCCGGCGGCCAGTATGGCTTCATGGCCTTGCCAAGAATCGGCCACGAAGTGATTGTCTCTTTCCTGGACGGCGACCCTGATCAACCCATCATCACCGGCCGCACCCATCACATCACCAACACACCTCCCTATGGGCTACCGGAGCACAAAACCCGCACCACCCTGAAAACCAAAACCCACAAGGGCGAGGGCAGCAACGAACTGCGGTTTGAGGATGAGGCCGATCAGGAACAGATCTACGTCCACGCCCAGAAAGACCTGGACCTGCTCACCGAGAACAACCGCACGGAGGTGATTCGGAACGACAGTCACCGCACGGTCGAAAACAACGATTTCAGTCACGTCAAAGGCAATGAGCACCGCACTGTCGATGGCGAACAGCGTGAGTCGGTCGGAAGCGATTACAGCCTCTCCATCGGTGGCAGTCTTCACAGCAAACAGGGCAAAAACCAGCTCGTTGAAGCTGGCACCGAGATCCACCACAAAGCGGGTATGAAAGTCGTAATCGAGGCGGGCGCCGAACTCACGCTCAAAGCAGGTGGTAGCTTTCTGAAGCTGGATCCCAGTGGCGTTACGGTCTCCGGGCCTTCGGTGCGCATGAACTCTGGCGGTGGGCCTGGGAGTGGGAGTGGAGTCTCCACCAATGGGCCTGCACTGCCACGAAGCCTGAGTGAAATTGCCGATACGAATGAACCGGCACAGCTTGCTGAAACCGACACCCGGGCTTTAGCAGGTCCGACTCCAAGTTCGGTGCAGGCCCTGAAAACGGCGGCCAGGAACGATGTTGCACTGGTCAAGCAGTGCGGGCGCAAGCCGGATGGCACCTGCGCCCTCTCATCCTGTTCATGCGAGGGTGTGACCGCATGATAGGGCTGGATGAAACAACCAGGGCGAAGGCCTACATTCTTTTCGACGGTGCATTGTTTGATGCACCGCGCTTCACCTACGAGCATGATGATCAGCCCGAGCTGGAATATCTGTTCTTGGGCACACCACATGAAGCGGCTATGGAAGTAACCCCTTGCCTGGTCAAACCCTCCGAGGGTACACGGCTTTGGCGTGCCCAGTCGGAGTGGCAGGATAAAGCCATTATCCTTTTATCGGATCAAAGCCTCCCCCTTGTGGCGGGCCATTTGCGCAGTTTGCTCAGTGTGCAGATGCCGAATGGGGGATTCTCCTACCTGCGCTATTACGCACCCAAGCAGCTCACGCGGCTGATGTCTGCACTGAATGAGCAGGAACGCGCTCGCTTTAGCGGGCCAGTTAGAGAGTGGCTGGCCTTCCAGCCGAACGGAGAGCTATCCCGGTTCGATTCAGATGGCTCGCAACACTTCAGGAAAGCGGTTGAGGAAGGCTGGTTTCTCCTCACTGAAAATCATGTGGCAGTGCTGTCACAGAGCGCCAGGCATGAATTCGTCGAGAAGTTGGGCCGTTTTCTCGACATCACGGATCGAGCACGGTTGGAGCAACTCATCAATGAGGCAACCGCGCTGGGTTTTCGAACCGAAAAGGAGGTTAGCCGTTACGCCGAGCTGGCTGTGGTTCACGGGGAGCGGATCGAGCTTGCCGAAATCCGCACCATTCTGTCTGACTCTGAGCTCTCGGCTGGCTCACGTCTGAAAGCAGTGGATAACCATTTGGCATACGGAGTTGCCTGATGAATTCTGAATACACCGTTCGCTCCGGCGACACCCTCAGTGTGATTGCACAACGGCATCAAACCACCCTGAGCAGCCTGATGCGGCTTAATCCTGAAATTGAGAACCCGGATCGTATCTTCCCGGGACAGCCGTTCAAGCTGCCAGCGGCCAACGTGGCTGAATTCTCCAACTGCGAAGTGGGATCTGTTGCTCAGGAGCCTTCCTGTTCCGAAGAAATCGTGGAAGTTGTCCATGTAACCGGGTCTGACGAACTGATTCTTCTGACTGAGGCGGAATTGGCGGATTGGGTCGATGAAGAGGAGTTTGTTTGTGGTCCCATCACTGAATTTTACGGGAAGCTTGACGGGCTTGATGAGGGTGAGACCGACTCTGAACTGGGCGTGACTGAGGGCGAAGGGCGGTTGCTGTCGGAAGTACAGGAGGAGAAAGAACGGCTGATAGACGAACTTGAGGCGCGCTCAGTCCTGACCAACGACATGCAATCCATTCCTCCGGTTACTGAAATAAAGCGGTTGGCCGGCAATAAGCACTTCACATTTGTGCGCTCTGACAAGATCGCGAACCACCCTCGCCGGTATTCGATGGCATCGCGAGACAGGGGGCGCAGTAAGGGTTGGCTAACCGAGAACGGCGTAGATCCGGCTAAGCTACGAGATGCTATCCGAAGCGAACTTAACATCAAGTTCAACGCAACCCTCTGGGAGCCGGATAAAAATGGCGCGCTTATGACGACGTTGAACAAGTTTTACGATGAGGCATCCTGGTCCATCTGGGGAGACGCGGAAGCCAGGCGGGAAGCGGTCGATGAAACCGGGTTTGATGCCTCCGCAGAAGCACAGTTCATGCGCTTTGCTGCCGGTGCGGCAGCTTCGGGTGAATTTGATCCGCGCAAGGGGAAAGTGCATTTCCAGGCGAAAGCGGAAGCGCAGTATGCGCTGGCGCAGGGCAAGGTTGGTGTTGAGCAGGCGTTTCCGGTGAATAACCGGTCCGAAATCCGGATTCCTTATCGGGTTGGAGGCTGGGATGGCGAGCGCAAGATTGCGTCGCTCGGCCATTTCCAGGCAGCGATCAACGCCTCGCTGACCGGATTTGCCGGCGCCTCGGCTCTTATTGCTGGAAATGTTCACGTGTCCACCAAGGACGGCCTCCCCACTCTGAAGGGCATTGCTTCGAGGAATAACGGGCAGAAGGCGGGGGCTGAGGCTGGGGTATTCGCAGGCATTCGTGGCGGATGTGAGGTGGCAGGTGAGCTGCGTTGGAAAGACGTACTGACCGAGAAGCGAGAGTGGGAAAGGCTTTGTCGGGTAGGTAAGAAGGTCGAGGCAGCGTTGGGGGCTGGGGCAGAGGCCGAACTCAGGCTGTTATTCAGCCCGGAGACTGGCAAATTTTATGTAAACGCACACGCTGGGCTTGTGCTAGGCGTGGGGCCATCCGGAAGCTTTCTCTTGGAGATCGAGACTCAGAAAGTCATTCGGATGCTCCATTTCGTCTACAACGCACTATTGGATGTGGATTTCAGGTATTTAGAGCTCTTTGATCAAAGTACCGACGCTTTCGAGTGGTATAAACGAATGGGGCTATATGCTTTGGCGAGAGGGTTGTCGGCATTTGAAGTGGCTAACGAGTTTGCTGGTTCTATCGCAAATGAGCTGGCTACATACGCCCAGGAGGTTTTTGTTAATCGTTACCGAGAAAAACAAAGCACTGACATCGCGCAAAACATACTCACTGATCTGCAATTGAAGGAGAATTCCGTTTTCTTGCATGCCCCACCTGAGGTCAAAGGTACGGTTCTGGACAATATTCTTTATGACTGGTGGGTGACACCCGATTTGTGGGATGACGATGACATCAAAATTACGGCTGTTAAGCAGATAATGGAAACTTTCCAGGGGTGGCGCGATTTCGAGGAAACCGTTGTGCGAATGAATCCTGAAGGTTTTGCAATGCAAGAGGAGTTTGACTCGAACGTTGAACGACTTTTTGCGTTCATTGGAAAAAACAAAGCGGATCAGCGCATGTTCATGCTCGGGCTTCAGGGTCAAACAGCAATAGCGGGAAGGCCTGTGAGAATGGATCCTTTCGACGTCTGCCGTATTTGTAGGATTGGCTAAGGAAAACCACATATGGTTCTGAACAATGGTTTGCAGTTGGGGTTGTTGGTGTTGCTTGCAACCTCATTATCTGCTTGTGAGAGGTTTGGTAACGGCTCGGCCGATGCGGTTTCTCGAATCAAGCAAAAAGCGATTGAAAATCTGGTCTTTGTTGACGGAGGTACTTTTAAGTTGGGTGATGTGGGACACCCGAATGGCTCGCCTTATGTAGTTTTAACCGATCATGCTCGGCCTGCTGTCGAGGTTAGTGTCGATAGCTACTCAATCTCCAAATACGAGACAACTTGGGGAGAAATGCATGTCTATTACGAAAAACTTGGACGCTTTTCCTTGTATGAGGGCTCTGTCTATGACGAGAAATTTATCGCCGAACCAAGTGAAGATCCCTTTTCTCCTTATTTTTATCTTAAACCTGCCAGAACGCCAAACTACCAAGAAGCAGAAGGTTACTGCGCCTGGTTAGGCGATCAAACCGGCTTGCCTTTTGCTCTCCCTACGGAAGCGCAATGGGAATTCGCTGCCCGAAGCAGGGGCAGTAATGTTCCCTTCGCCACAAATACTGGCGTTGCAGATAACGATACATATTTGCAGAGGCCCAGGCAGTATATTGATCCAAGTATCCCGCCTTCCGGCAATATGCTTAGCCATTCTTCTCTAGTCATGGAGAGGAGACCTGTTGGTAGTTATCCGCCCAATCCGATAGGACTTCATGACATGTCGGGGAATGTTGCGGAATGGACACAGGACTGGTTTCAGAAGGACTATTATCAGCATGCGCCGCGTAACAATCCCAGAGGTCCGCTGAAACCCATTGACCCAGATAGTCCCGAGAAAACTGTAAGAGATTGGGCTGGCCACGGAGACCACGTAGGTGGCAATGCTACTGTGTTTGCGCGATCCGGTGTGCCTGTTTCCGCTGGCGGCAACGGCTTCCGCTGTGTCGTTAATCATCCGAAGCCAATCAATCGATAAGCTTAGTCATATGAACAGGGAAGTTAGGCTAGATGCAGTATATTGCAGCTTTTTTACTCATACCTTCGACTCTCATTCTTATTAGCTACATTGGAGTTTCGGTTTTTGAAGGTGCCGAGGCATCCTTTCTAGAAATTGAGAATGGAATCCTGAACGTTGGGTTCATGATCGTATTTGCCGTTAGCACCCTGGCCGGTTGGTTGGCGGTTCTCTTCAGTGTTCCTTTCCGGGATAACAATCGAATTACTCTTGTGGGAAAAGGGGTGTCTCTGGGCTTTTTGACCTGGCCTTGGGTTTTTGTTTGGTTATTTTTTGCCGAGCGGATTGCTCTGGCGGCGTGTTTGCTTTCGGGCTGGGTCGGTTTGCTTACTCTGGCAATGCCAGCGTTGAGCGACTCCTCGAATCAGCGATTACCTGCTTTCGGTCTGGTCGCTCTCATGGCGTCTTTTCCGATTGTGGTTAGTCCGCTTTTATGGGCCGATCCACAACCCGATGGGCTGAAAGAGGCTAATTGGGGAGTCTATCACCCGGACTATGAGGTGGAAGAGGGTGAGGAGTTCGTAGCACACTACCAAGAGCATGGGCGGCGCTTTAACAAACAGGCGAGGCTCATCATATCGAAAACGACCATGTTTATGGCTAACCTACTCGGGCAACCTCTCTCCAATACCTTCAATTTTTGTGATTATAACGACAACTATGCGCTGTTCATGAGCTCCTTTGGTGATGGGTGTGCCAGCCAAAAATCGAATAACAGAGGGACTTTGCTTGAAATTGAGTTTTACGAACCTGGCAAGTTGCGTTGTATGAATTGCCGAAAATTCGGTAAGCCGAAGCACTGGGTTATGGTTCAGAGCTTGAGGCAATGGTATTCCTCGATGGAGCCACCAATACCCTATCCTGAATGACGGTTGCTTTCTTGAAGGAACCCGACCACCAATAAAGAATGGGGGTCTGGATTTACCAGACCATTTCATTTCCAAGGTACGCAGGTTTCATCATGGAAGAGTAATTAAAAATTGTGAGTCGGCAGGTGAGAGCAAGCGCCCGCTGATTTCATCGGACCTTGCCACGCCGATATACGGCTTGTTCGGCCTGGGGACCCTGTACACCCAGTACGTGGCTAATCAGATTGTTCTGCGCATCATTCTCGCGGTAATGACCAGCCCGCTACGCTCGCCTCTGGTCAAGAAGGCATACGTTAAGTGGCGGATTCCCCGGATGATCAGTTCTCTTCCGGGTTGGAGGCTAGGATGGGGTGCGCAAGATTGCGTCACTCGGTCATTTTCAGGCTGTGTTTAGTGCCTCGCTTTCGGGTTTCGCCGGTGCTTCGGCTCTCATTGCCGGAAATGTTCACTTGTCCACAGCCGATGGCCCTCCCACCCTGAAGGGAATTGCCTCGAGGAAGAACGGGCAAAAAGCGGGGGTGAGTCAGGCGTATTCGCAGGCATTCGTGGTGGATGTGCGCTGGAAGGTGAGCTGCGCGTGCAAGACGTACTGAGCGAGAAGCGCGAGTGGGATAGGCTTTGTCAAGTGGGGATGAAGGTCGAGGCAGCGTTGGGCGTTAGGGCTGAAGCTGAGCCCAAACTTTTATTCAGTCCGTAGACTAGAAAATTCTACGTAAACGCTCACGCGGGGCTTGTGCTAGGCGTGGGACCATCCCGAAGCTCTCTCTTCATCCACTCATCGTTAGAAACAGAATGGCGACCGCTAGGCTCTCATCCTCCGAATCCACTCGGTATACACGATATGGTAGGTAACGTCTCGGAGTGGACCCGGGATCGATACTATTCCGGATTTGGTCACCTGGGTACCGTTAATCCCGTTGCAGCTGAGCCGAACGAGTCCGAAGCGGATAAGAAAACTGTCCGCGATCGCGCCGGTTACGGCGATCACTCGGGTGGTTTGGCAACGGTCTACGGTCGAAGGGCTGTGAGTATTGACTCTCCAAACCAAGGCTTCCGCTGTGTCGTCAATCATCCAGAACCGATAAATTGAGCGCCCTACAAATGTGGGGAACATTTGAAAAGGCAAGCGTCCTGGGTTCCGGCAGTTAAATTTTTAAGAGGGAGCACCGAAAACCGGTGGATTCATTTGTTGCCCGTTCTATCGCTTTGCGTCTTGTGACTGTTGTGTTCCCTGAGAAGTCTCTAAAATCGCCGCCTCGGAGAATCCTGTAGGGGTCTTCGCTCCACCTTTCTATAACTGGGCTCTCGGGTCCCATCGGGTTATTTATGGGGGAGCGCTCATAGTAATCGGCGTGATAATAATCTCTTGCCCATTCAGCAGCATTGCCCGACATGTCGTACAGGCCAAGCAGGTTCGCGGGGTAGCTTCCTGGCGGTTCAGGGAGTAGCTTTCTTTGCTCTCGGAACCGTGATGGACGCTCCGCCATCGTTACGCCCTCTTCCGCATGTCCGTTTGCAGTCGCATAGCGCAACATTTTGCCGCCGCCTCGGGCTGCATATTCCCACTGTGCCTCGGATGGAAGTCGAATATTTTCATCAGTTTGAGAACCTAACCATTTGCAAAATTCCGATGCATCCATCCACGATACGACTGCCGGGAAGTCTGATTGGAAGCGATCCGGAGCATTATCTCTAAGGTTTTCGTAAGAACTGTTAGAGTGTTCGTAATCGGTCATCGCCATAAACAGCTCAAAGTCCCCCTGAATAACCTCGTACTTCTGAATGTAGAAATCGTCCAGAACTACTTTATGCGGTGGCCAGCTATCCTTGCTTCCGTCCCACCCCCCAGGATTCCCCATCATAAACTCCCCACCTTCGACAAAAACCATGGCGTCCATCTGACGCTGAATCATGTCTTTTGCCTGGGACTCGTAATAAAGGCTACAACCGGAAAGGGCAGAAGTGACAACAAGAGAAGAAAAAACGAGGTAACGCATGCTTGCTCCGTGCAATGGGGTTAACACTCCATGTGTTGGGGATATTCTATCAACTTGCTTGGAGCAACAGAATTACCATAGAGATGGTTTGTATGGATTGGAGGAACCGCGTCTCATCTTGTGACTTTCAAGCCTTGTCGATTCGAGTATAATTCCGGCTTCCGAAAACAGGGCGTTTTCGGGCAAGGAAGCATTCTTCAAAGGAACTGATATGAAAACCTTCAACGCGCTGCGGGTGATTTTTTCACTCGTGGGTGTCGGCATGCTTGTCGGCGCCTTTTTCTCTTTCCAGAGCACTTCAACCTTTCTTGAAACCGCGACAGCCAAGCCAGGTGTTGTTACCGACCTGATTCGATCACGATCCAGTGATTCCAATGCCTACTATCCACTCGTCCGCTTTGAAGACGATCAGGGCAGGCTTACCGAGTTTCTCTCGTCCAGCGGCAGCAATCCTCCCAGCTACAGTCGAGGTGAGACGGTTCGTGTGTTGTTCATGCCCGGCAATGCGGAATCTGCGAGAATCGACGGATTCTTTTCGCTGTGGGGAGTTTCCCTGATCGTAGGCGGTTTGGGCGGCGTTTTCTTTGCCGTTGGAGCGGGTATGTTCGTTGTGCCGGCTGTCAGAGACAGTGGCGCGGCCAAGCTTCGCAAAACCGGGCAGCTGGTTCAGGGTATGTTTCAGGGTGTCGAAAAGAACCAGATGATCGTAATGAACGGAAAAAGTCCCTATCAGATCGTGTGTCAGTGGCAGAATCCGGTCACTTCCGATATTCATGTCTTCAGGAGTGGCAACCTCTGGTTTGACCCATCGGAGCATATCCAGAGCGACTCGATTCCTGTCTTTGTCAATCCGACAAACCCCAAGCGGTATTGGGTGGATACCTCCTTTTTGCCAAAGATGGCGAGCTGATCGGGCGCTGAATACGACTCAAGTGAACCCCGCGTAACCCTCTCCCGGGTGCGCTCGCGCCATGGTGAAGGTAGACTGACCGTTTTTAACACTGGCCTGGAGTTACCGGGCCAGCTTTTTTCACGGTATACAGGCTTCATCATGGACGACCAATCCACAAATAAGGAACCGGCGGGCGAGAACAAGCGCCTGCTGATTTCATCGGATCTTGCCACGCCGATATACGGTTTGTTCGGCCTGGGCATCCTGTACACCCTGTACGTAGCTCACCAGATCGTCCTGCCGATCATTCTCGCGGTAATGACGAGCCTGCTGCTCTCGCCCCTGGTCAAGAAGGCATACGTTAAGTGGCGGGTTCCCCGGATGATCAGCTCCCTGGTGTTTGTGCTCCTGGTGCTCGCCGGCATCGTCGGAATTACACTGGCGGTCGCGACGCCTGCCCTCAAGTGGGTTGAGGAAGTGCCCCAGGGGATATCGAGGCTGCTGGTCGGCGAGAGCGAAATCAGTCGCCAGATCGCCAGAGTCTCGGAGTCTGCGGAACAGGTTGAAAAGTCCGTTGAGGAGCTTTCGGAGTCAGAACGGCAACAGCCAACGGCGGTTGTTCTGCAGACGGACTCCTGGCGCAATCAGTTGATGACCAAAGCCCGGAACGGCATCGCTGGCCTGGCGCTGGCACTGGCATTGACCTATTTCCTGTTGGTGAGCGGTGATCGCCTGATCAAGAATTTCGTGCGTCAGCTCCCCATTGACCAGCGGAAAACAGTGTTGCGGATAACCCATGATTCCCAGCACCAGATCGCTCAGTATCTTGGTGTTCTCGGGCTGAGTAATCTCGCCGTGGGTACCACTACGGGATTGATATGCTGGGGTGTCGGGTTGCCGGATCCAGCGGTCTGGGGACTGGTGGCAGGTCTTGCCCGCTTTATTCCCTACCTCGGCAATATCCTCTCGATATCCCTGCTCACCATAGTGTCGGCAGTCAGCCTGGACGAACTCTGGATGATGGCTATTGCCCCTCTGGGATTCCTCGGTTTGACCACGCTCGTGGGGTTGTTCATTGAACCCTGGATTCATGGCTTTCGAATGGCGATCAATCCGGTGATCATCTTCGTCTCGATCTTCTTCTGGGGCTGGCTCTGGGGGCCTGTAGGTGTGCTTCTGGCGGTACCCCTGATGACGGTCATCCAGGTGGTACTCAAGCAGATTCCCAAGTTGCGTCCGGTTTATAAAGTGATTGCCAGGTAGTCTGGTAATGGATACCCGCAACACGAACTGACACGCCCGGTAAACTCACCTATCCTCTCTGAATACCCGCAATTCAGCAGACAGGGAGGATCGCCTGCCCATGATCCCGCATACCATGAAAGCCATGGTTCTTACCGGTCACGGTGATGTCGATAAACTCGACTATCAGGATGTGCCTGTTCCTGCGCCCGGAGCCGGCCAGGTGCTTGTGCAGGTTACGGCAACGGCGAAGAACAACACCGACCGCAAGGCACGGGAAGGGCTATATCCCACCAAGAAGGGCGAAATGACATCCTTTCAGATGGGGGGCAAGCCCACGCTGGTTTTTCCACGGATTCAGGGTGCGGACATAGCCGGGCGTGTCGTGGCCTGTGGTGACGGTGTGGACGAGTCTCGCATCGGAGAGCGTGGACTGCTGGATTTCAACATCTACGCCAACGACCGGCGGGACATAAACCTCACGCCCGATTACTTCGGCCACGGTGCCGACGGCGGTTACGCCGAATATGTGGCGCTCCCGGCAGATCAGTTCCATCACATTCCAAACGCCGAACTGGCGGACGCCGAAGTGGCCTCCATGGGGATGTGCTCCTACCAGACCGCCATGCACATGGTCACGTCGGCCAATATCAAAGCCGGCGAAAGGGTGCTGGTTACCGGTGCCAGCGGCGGTGTTGGCACGGCTTTGATCCAACTATGCCGGATCATGGGGGCCATTCCCTACGCTTTAAGTAAGCAGGACAAGGCGGCAGCTCTTCTGGCGTTGGGCGCTGAGGCCGTGCTGGATCGGTCCGATATGGACAGCTTTGTGGATCGTGTGAAAGTGGAAACCGGTGGCAAGCCTATCGATGCGGTCATGGACCTGGTTGGCGGTGAGATGACCGATGTGTTCATCGACACCATGATCTTTGATATGAACGCCCGCAGCACCTACCCGCGTCTCAGTATTGCCGGGGCTAGCGGCGGCAACATCAGCGAAATCCTTTGGACCCGGATCTACCTCTACCAGGTACAGATTTTCGGAGTATCCCATGGTACCCGGGAAGAGGCGGAACAACTGATGGCATGGATCCGGGGAGGGCAACTGAAACCGGTCCTGCACGGCGCTTTTCGGCTCTCTGATCTGCACCGGGCAGAAGAATATTTTGTGAACCGGGGTAGTAATTATCTCGGCAAGATCGTGATCGTTCCCGACTCACAATGGGAAGAACACGGCCAACTCTGGTCCCTGGAGAGCGCTTGATGAAACCCGAACTGACCATTCAGCTGATGGATACCCATGCCGGCGGTGATGTCAGCCGGATCGTGACTGGTGGCATTGATCCGTTGCCGGGCGATACCGTTCGGGCGCAGATGGAGTACCTGCGGGATGATGCCGATGGCTTGCGCCGACTGCTCTTGGAGGAGCCTTACGGTGTGCCGGAGATGTCCGTGGATTTGCTGGTGCCGCCAACCGATCCCCAGGCCGCCGCTGGTTACATCATCATGGAGGTGATGGGCTACCCGATCTACTCGGGCTCCAATACCATTTGCACGGCCACCGCAGTACTCGAGTCGGGCATTGTTCCGAAAAAAGAGGGTAAACAGAACTTCATCCTGGAATCTCCCGCGGGCCTGGTTCAAATCGAGGCGACGGTGCACGACGGCGTGGTGGAAGCCATCACCTGTGAGGGGCTGCCCAGCTATATCCACACCTACAAGGCGACCATCGACGTTCCTTCGCTTGGCGAGATCACCTACAGTGTTGCTTACAGCGGCGGCTTTTATGCCCTGGTTGATGCAGCCAGCATGGGCTTCGATCTGACCCTGGACGAAGAGCGCAAACTGGCTGAAACCGCCCACGCCATTGTCGAGGCCATTCGGGCCGAAGGGGGCTTTTCCCACTACACCCTAGGTGATGTCGGGCCCTTGCCGTTCCTACACTTCATGGGCCCTGTGGAACAGGTCGCCGAGGGCTATTACAGGTCCCGGTCCGCAACCTATGTGCACCCGGGCGTAATCTGCCGGAGCACAACAGGCACGGGCACCTCGGCCCGCCTGGCGTTGATGAACTACGAGGGCAGCATAAAGCCGGGCGACAAACTCGAAACCGTTTCCCTGAGAGAGACCGGTTTTATCGGGGAATTCACCTCCGTCGAGGAAGAGGGCGAGTACCAAGTGATCAAGAACAGCATCACTGGCAAGGGCTATGTCATTGCCCGCTCCGATATTGTGGTCAACTGCGATGATCCCATGGTTGAGTGCGGATCATTGCACCACATTCTGTCCAGCCGCCATACCTGAAAAATTAGGCCCCCCAATCCTGAGGTCCTTTCCGGATCGCTTTTCCGTGCGCGGCGGGCCCGCTGCGCCCGGTTTTTCACCCCATAAAACCAGGCAGATTTCTTCCTTTTTGGTCTAAAGTTTACCTTTACGTAAAGTGAAGCCTGTGCTAAACCTTGACCCGTGCTTTCAATGATAAAAACAACAGGAGTTGAGAATGAGCCTTCCGGAATATACCGACGTTTACAACAACTTCGATCCTGCTGCTCTGGAAGCGGACATCCTGGATGGACGTCTGGATAGCGGGCTCAACGTATGCCACGAAATCTGCGACAAGTGGGCAGATGACCCTAGTCGGGTTGCGCTGTACTACGAAACCGAAGATGGCGGTGACGGCACTCTGACTTTCGCCGAGCTGAAAGAGGCCTCTGCGCGTTTTGCCAATTATCTGAAATCCCAGGGCATCGGAAAGGGCGACCGGGTGGCTGCACTCCTGCCGCGCACTCCGGAGCTGCTGATCGTTATCGCCGGAACCCTCCGTGCCGGCGCCGTGTATCAGCCACTGTTTACTGCCTTTGGTTCCGGTGCGATTGAATACCGGTTTGAGCGGGCCAGTACCAAGCTGGTAGTGACCAACCCGGAAAACTATCCCAAGCTGAACGATGTCAAAGTCTGCCCGCCGGTTGTGGGTGTAAACGCCAGTGAGATTGGCGCTGACGTTCCCGATTTTCAGGAGACCCTGGCAGCCCAGTCCAGCGACTTTGAGCCTGTGATGATCAAGGGCGATGATCCGTTCCTCCAGATGTTCACCTCCGGAACCGTGGGTAAATCCAAGGGCGTTGCTGTCCCCGCCAAGGCGCTGCTGGCGTTCTATGTCTACATGAAGTACGCCATCGATCTGCAGGACGGTGACAAGTTCTGGAACGTAGCCGATCCCGGTTGGGCTTACGGCCTCTACTACGCTGTGGTGGGCCCTCTGCTGATGGGCCACGCCACGCATTTCAACCCGGGCGGATTTACCCCGGAATCCACCTACGACATGATCCGGAAATACAAGATCACCAACCTGGCGGCGGCGCCCACGGCGTACCGCCTGCTGAAGGCCAACGATCACGTGCTGCCGGAAGGCGAGAACCTGGGCTTGCGTGTTGCCAGCAGTGCCGGCGAACCTCTGAACCCGGAAGTGGTGAACTGGATTCGCAACCGTCACTTCTGCCCGGTGAAAGACCACTACGGCCAGACCGAGACCGGCATGACCTGCTGCAACTTCCACGGCCTTGCGCATCCGGTCCGTGAAGGCTCCATGGGCTATGCCTCCCCGGGCCACAAGGTTGTCGCACTGAACGAGAAAAACGAAGAAGTGGGCGAGGGTGAAGTTGGTCAGCTGGCTGTTGACGTAAAAGCCTCCCCGCTTTTCCACTTCGACGGTTACACCTGGGGTGAAAAGGACCCGTTCGTTAACGGCTACTACCTCACCGGCGACATGGTCATCAACCACGGCAATGGCAACTTCTCCTTCAGTGGCCGGGATGATGACATCATCACCACGGCCGGCTATCGGGTGGGCCCGGCAGACGTCGAGAGCACACTGCTCGAGCACGCCGCTGTGGCGGAATCAGGTGTTGTCGGCAAGCCGGATGAAAAACGCGGTTCCATCATCAAAGCTTATGTGGTGATCAAGGGCGATTACGCTCTTGGAGACGAGCAGGCCCTGAAAGATGAACTTCAGGAACTGGTGCGTCGCAGGCTCTCTACTCACGCCTTCCCGCGGGAAATCGAGTTTGTTGATGAGCTGCCCAAAACACCCAGCGGAAAAATCCAGCGGTTCGTTCTGCGTAATCAGGCCAAGGAAGAAACCGGCGCATGATCATTACGTTTGAAGAGCTGCAGGCCTTCCTTGATGAACAGTTTCCGCAGGGGGAAGCCTACGGCACCCTGCAGAAGCTCGGGGATGGCTGGGCGGAAATGAAGCTGGACGTGGATGAGGCGCATCTGAGGCCCGGGGGAACCGTATCCGGGCCAGCCATGATGGGGTTGGCGGACGTCACCCTGTACGCGGCGCTGTTGAGCAAGATTGGCCTGGTGCCGCTAGCCGTGACCACCAATCTGAACATTAATTTTCTGCGCAAGCCGGTGGCACATCAGCCTATCTGGGCCCGTGCCACCATGCTGAAAGTCGGCCGTACAATGGGCGTGGGCGAAGTATTCGTTTACTCGGAAGGTGCGGAAGAACCGGTGGCCCACTCCACCATGACCTATTCAATTCCGCCAAACCGGTAACGCCATGCAGATTCGTGACATGATGGTGCCGGTAGGCGACGGTGTTGAGCTGGAAGTCAGGCGGATCCAGCATGCGGAACCGAAAGGTCCGGTGCTGGTTTTTCTCCATGAATCCCTGGGTAGCATTGCCCTGTGGCGTAAGTTCCCGGAAAAGCTCGCGAAAGCCACCGGCTGCGACGCGCTGATCTACAATCGTCAGGGCTATGGCCATTCTTCCTATGAGGAGCTGCCGCGCCCGCATGATTACCTTGAGACAGCTGGTGAACAGTGGTTGCCCCGTCTTCTGGATAAGCTGGAAATCAGGGATGTGGTGCTGGTAGGGCACAGCGACGGTGGTTCCATTGCCCTCGTGGCTGCCGGCGCCATGGGTGATCGCTTAAAGGCGCTGGTGACCATGGCCGCGCACATTTATGCTGATCACCTGACCCTTGCCGGTATCGAGGAAATGGCCATGCGCTATCGGGAGACAGATATCCGGGATCGTTTGGCACGCTATCACGGCAACCGGACCGACGATATTTTCAACGCCTGGCAGACAGTCTGGCGTGACGAAGGGTTCCAGGCGGCGATGGATTTCAGTCGCTGGCTGGCGGCAATCAAATGTCCGGCTATGATCATTCAGGGGGAGAACGACGAGTACGGAGTGCCGGAACAGGTCACGGACATCGTTGCCGGCATCGGGCCAAGCGCCCGGGGCGTCCTTCTTGAGGATGCAGGGCATTCGCCTCACCTGGAAAAGCAGGACCAGGTAGTAGAACTTCTATACGACTTTTTGCGTAGCGAGAGTGTACTTAAAAACTGCAATTAACTGTTGACGTTTACGTATACGTCAATCTAATCTGGTAGACAGATAAAACGCACAAAAATAACAAAGGTAGATTGGCTCATGAGTGAACAGTTCGTTCTGGAGACCCGTAACCTTGTCAAAGAATTCAAGGGCTTTGTTGCGGTCGACGACGTGAATCTGAAGGTTCAGAAAGGCCATATTCACGCCCTGATCGGTCCCAATGGTGCCGGCAAGACCACGGTCTTCAATCTGCTCACCAAATTCCTGATCCCGACCCGGGGTCAGATCCTGTTCAAGGATCAGGACATCACCACCATGAAGTCCGCCGCCATTGCCCGCCAGGGCATTGTTCGCTCGTTTCAGATCTCAGCCGTATTCCCGCACATGACCGCGCTGGAGAACATCCGGGTAGCCTTGCAGACTTTCGAGGGTACCTCCTTCAGTTTCTGGAAATCCGGCAACTCCCTGCACAAGCTCAACCAGCGTTGCATGGAGCTTCTGGATGCTGTGGGCCTGGCTGAATTCGCCAACACCACCACCGTTGAGTTGGCGTACGGGCGCAAACGGGCGCTGGAGCTGGCCACCACGCTTGCCATGGAGCCCCAACTGCTGTTGCTCGACGAACCGACCCAGGGCATGGGTTCGGAAGACGTTGACCGCGTTGTAGAACTGGTACGCAAGGCTGCGGAGGGGCGAACTGTCCTGATGGTTGAGCACAACCTCAGCGTGGTCAGCAAGTTGTGTGATCGCATCACCGTGCTGGCCCAGGGCGCCGTTCTGACCGAAGGCGACTACGCGGCGGTTTCCAGCGATCCACGGGTTCGCGAGGTTTATATGGGTAGCGCCGGTAGTGGAGAGCGCGGCACCACCGCCGACAGTGATCAGGCGGAGGCAGCGCAATGACCACGAAATCCGATCGCGAGTACGAACAGCTTCGTCTGTCCGGATTGCATGCCTTTTACGGCGAGTCTCACATTCTCCACGGCATCGACATGGTGGTGAACCGCGGGGAACTGGTGACTTTGTTGGGCCGCAATGGCGCGGGCCGCAGCACAACGCTCAAAGCCATCATGAATATGGTCGGCCGGCGAACCGGCTCCATTATGATCAATGGTGAGGAGACAATGTCCTGCGCACCTCATCATATTGCCAGGTTGGGTGTCGGGTATTGCCCCGAACATCGGGGCATTTTTTCCTCACTCAGTGTCCAGGAAAACCTGACACTACCGCCGGTTGTACGTAGCGGGGGCATGAGTCTGGAAGAAATCTACAACATGTTCCCCAATCTTTATGAACGTCGCTTCAGCCAGGGCACCAAGCTGTCCGGCGGCGAGCAGCAGATGCTGGCCATGGCGCGCATTCTGCGCACCGGCGCCAATATGCTGCTTTTGGACGAGATTACCGAGGGCCTGGCACCGGTTATTGTAGAAAAACTGGGAGAGGTCCTGATTGCCCTGAAGAAAAAGGGCCTGACCATTGTCCTGGTTGAACAGAATTTCCACTTCGCAGCACCGTTAGCCGACCGTCATTACGTTGTTGAGCACGGTCAGATTGTGGAAGAAGTCAGCGCCAACGAACTGAGTGCAAAACAGTCGGTGCTGGATGGCTATTTGGGGGTCTGATCCCGGATAGGACGAGAGCAAGAAAAGTAACAACAACCCGAACCAACGCAAGACAGTAGCGGAGATACAACAATGACAATGATGAAAAAGCTTCTGACATCAGCCGTTGCATCAGCCATGATGGTAGGCGGAGCCCAAGCGGCCATTTCCAACGACACGGTCAAGATCGGTTATCTGGCGGACATGTCCGGCACCTACCGCGATCTGGCAGGACCGAACGGGCTGAAAGCCCTGGAAATGGCGATTGCCGATTTTGGCGGACAGGTAAACGGTGCCAAGATTGAAGTGGTCAGCGCCGATGACCGTAACAGCCCGGATACCTCATCCAGCACCGTTCGTCGCTGGGTTGAGAACGAGGATGTAGACCTCGTAGCGGGTATGGTGGCTTCCTCTGTTTCCATCGCAGTGAGCAAGATTCTGGAAGAGCACGATCGCCTCGGTATCATCTCCGGTTCAGCGGCTTCCAGCATCACCAACGAGCACTGTACCCCCAACCACATCCACTATGTTTACGACACCTATCCGCTGGCCAACGGCACTGCCAGTGCGGTTGTTAAAGAAGGCGGCAAAACCTGGTACATGCTGACTGCGGACTACGCTTTCGGTCATGCCCTTGAAGGCGATGTGACTCGCGTTGTTGAAGCCAACGGTGGTGAAATCATTGGCGCTGTGCGCCATCCGTTCCCCACTCAGGACTTCTCATCGTTCATCCTGCAGGCTCAGGCATCCGGTGCTGACGTTATCGGTCTGGCGAACGCCGGCGCCGACACCACCAACGCCATCACCACCGCCAGTGAGTTCGGCGTAACCCAGTCAGGCCAGACTCTGGCGGCACTGCTGCTGTTCCTGACTGACGTGCATGCGCTTGGCGCTCAAACGGCCCAGGGCATCCAGCTCACCACGGGTTGGTACTGGGACATGAACGACGACACCCGTGAGTGGTCTGATCGCTTCATGGAAGAAACAGGCGTGCGTCCGACCATGGTTCACGCAGGTATCTACTCCAGCGCCATGCAGTACCTGAAAGCCGTAGAGGCCACCGGTTCTGACGATGCCCAGACTGTGCGCAAGCAGATGATGGACACACCGATCAACGACATGTTTGCCAAGAACGGCAAGATCCGCGTTGATGGCCGCATGGTGCACGATATGTACCTGGCGGAAGTGAAGACCCCGGCCGAGTCCAAGAACGAGTGGGATCTGTACAAGATCCTCCGGACCATCCCGGCTGAAGAGTCCTATCGTCCGCTCTCCGAGAGCAAGTGCAAGCTGGTCAATAACTAAAAGCGACCGTTATGGGTTCGTCCTGCGACAGGGCAGGGCGAACCCATGAAAACGGAAAAGAATAAAGCCAAAAAACAATCCCTGTGCTGCTTCTGGAGTTAGCCCAATGTCCATGATTTTCGGCGTCCCTTTAGCTGTGCTATCCGGCCAGCTCCTGATCGGAATAATCAACGGCGCCTTTTACGCCCTGCTGAGCCTTGGGCTCGCGGTCATCTTCGGTCTGCTGAAGATCATCAATTTCGCCCATGGCGCCATGTATATGCTTGGCGCTATGACCACCGTCCTGATGTTCGATTATCTGGGCGTGAATTACTGGGCCGCCTTATTGCTGGCGCCACTTCTGGTTGGTGCCTTCGGTGTCGCCATTGAATATTTTCTACTGCGTCGCATCGCGGGGCAGGATCACATCTACAGCCTGCTGCTGACGTTCGGTGTCGCGCTGATCATTTCGGGTGTGCTGGTGAACTGGTTCGGGGTTTCCGGCCTTCGTTACACCATGCCGGACTTTTTCAAGGGCGGCGTAAACCTTGGCTTCATGTTCATGCCGTACTACCGGGCGTGGGTCATCCTAGCGGCACTGGTCGTCTGCTTTGCAACCTGGTTCGTGATTGAGAAAACCAAGCTGGGCGCCTACCTGCGGGCCGGTACGGAAGACTCTCAGTTGATGCAGGGTTTTGGCATCAATGTACCTTTGCTGATTAGCCTCACCTACGGTTTTGGTGTGGCGCTGGCAGCCTTCGCCGGTGTTCTGGCCGCGCCCATTTATTCGGTGACACCGGTCATGGGGTCGGCCACACTGATTACGGTATTCGCTGTGGTGGTCATCGGCGGTATGGGCTCCATCGGCGGTGCCATTATCACCGGCATTCTGATGGGCGTTATTGAAGGGCTCACCAAAACCTTCTACCCGCCGGCATCCTCGGCGATCATCTTCCTGGTCATGGTTCTGGTTCTTATGTTCCGGCCCAGTGGCTTGTTCGGTAAGGAGGCATAACCATGAATCAGCCAGTCAATTCCGCCGACATTCACAAGGCTATCGTTCAGGAACAAGCCGCTCAGGATCGCAAAAAGATGATGCTGAACGGTGCGCTGCTGCTGATCCTGCTGGCGGCACCGTTCATGATCTATCCGGTCTTCCTGATGAAGATCCTGTGCTTCGCGCTGTTTGCGGTGGCGTTCAACCTTTTGTTCGGTTTCACCGGACTGTTGTCATTCGGACATGCGGCCTTTCTGGCCACAGGGGGCTACACCACCGGTTACCTGCTCAGTAATTACAGCGGGCTCAGCACGGAGATGGGCATCATCGCCGGTACACTGGCGGCCACGGTGCTCGGCACAGGCTTTGCCTTGCTGTCAATTCGTCGCCAAGGCATCTACTTCGCGATGGTCACCCTGGCGCTTGCGCAGCTTGTCTTCTTCTTCTTCGTCCAGTCCGAGTTCACGGGCGGTGAAGACGGTATGCACGGCATTCCCCGCGGCGAGTTGTTGGGCTTCATCAATCTCGAAGACAACCTGAACATGTATTACTTTGTTCTGGCGGTGTTCATCGCCTGCTACCTGTTGGTGCAGCGTATTGTCGGTAGTCCGTTCGGCCAGGTGCTGAAGGCAATCAAGCAGAACGAACCCCGTGCCGTCTCCCTGGGTTACAACGTGGACCGCTACAAGGTGTTGGCATTCGTGATTTCAGCAGCACTGGCAGGGCTTGCCGGCTCAATGAAGTCCGTAGTCTTCCAGTTGGCCTCCCTGAACGATGCCCACTGGCATATGTCGGGCGAGGTTATCCTGATGACTCTGGTGGGCGGTATGGGAACACTGCTCGGCCCGGTGGTCGGCGCCACCTTTGTGGTGAATATCGAGTACCAGCTGTCTCAGGGTGCGCTGCGTGATTGGGTGGATCCGATTCTTGGTGGCATCTTCGTGCTCACCGTTCTGGCATTCCGCAGCGGGATCGTGGGTGAGATCCAGAAGTTTGTGAAGAAGAATTTGGGCTGAAACGTTTTCTGCCCCTCAAAACCAAAAGGGCCACCTCTCACGGTGGCCCTTTTGCGTTTTATGGCAGGCTTGCGGTTAGTCGGCTACAGCTCAGCCAGACGACTGGGTGTTCCAACATAAACATAAACTGCGGAATCCCCGCGGAAAGCCACCCTGTGAACCGACACATTCGGTGTGCCCTTTTCTGAAGAGCTGAATCTGGTCATCATACCCGCATTCTCGCCATCCCGAGTCCTCTCGCCTTCCTGGCTTGTCCAGCTATCTCCGAGGCACTGTCCCATCCAGTTTACGGCTGTGTTGTACCTTGTGGTGGCAACTTCGTCGTTGGGAGTATTGCCGGAGCAGACATAGGCGCTATCGTCATTCGCCCAGCTCCAGATTTCGCAGTCTCCCCGTATCAGCTGTTCCTTTGCATTGTAGACAGTAACCGAGCGGAGGCTATTTGCACCGCCCCGGTATTGTTCGAACCCCGATGGATAGTCAGCAATGATTCCTTTCAGTGAAGCGCAGGGATCCTCGACCCCCAGCGACAGCGTGTCCTGAAAGGAGCATCCCGCCAGGGACACTCCCAGCATTACGGCAGTAAAATTCGCGGTCTTGCGGATGGTCATGTGTTGTCTCATTCAGTGAAAGATTTTTGAAGCTCTCGCACGGCTACGCGGGCAAACTCCCGGGCCGCCTGTTCGAGCGAGTTGGGATCAATGGTGCTGGAAAACATTTGCCAGATCGCCTTGCCAGAGTCCGTATCGAACAATGTTGTTCTCAGGATGTATTCCGTGGATTCCTCGTAACGGTCCGGAATTGTCATGGTTTCCATATAGGTGACGGAAGCAAGAGCACCAATATGTGTGGTTACTGGGTTATAGACAACCTGGTTGGGCACATACTCAATCTGACGATTTTTTCTAACTAGTGAGACGGTTAAAACACCATCGGCAGTCTGTGTTTGCAAGCGCTCTATTACTTTCTCCTTCAGTGCGGCTGAATCTTCCCACGGAAGGGAGGGTGCCGGGCCGTAGGGTTCAGCCTCGAATCCGTCGGAACGGAGCTGGGATACAAGCGCGGATTCCATCAGAGTCCTGCTGCTTTCTTTCGGACTGATTGCCAACACCAGCAGATTTCTGGGCGCATCGGAAACGTCCGGAGCTTTACTGATACTTTTCACCTCCGGGCCTGATGAGGCGCAACCACCAAGAAACAAAGCAGCAAAGACAATCATGAGTAAGGGACGAAGGTGAATCGGCAGTGTCATTGGCAGGTCCATTTGTAAAGCGTCCATGGGTGGAACGATTTTACCCCGTTCCGGCTTGATCTAGACCAAATATAGCAAACTTTTGAGGTCATCTAGTGGTCGACGGAAAGCGGATAAGATAACACCGGCCTTTTCCCATTTGAGAAAAACAGAGCCTTCTATGGCCTGCCTTAGAAGCTTTGTCTAATCTTATTGCGGGCGTTTGCTATCCAACCGGGGAGTACCCATTCAAGGAGATGAAATAATGCCTTTTTTTGCAATATGGAAAGCAGGTTTGAAAAAAGGGGCAGCTCTCCAACTTATGGTATGGGGCGCAATCATCCTGGCAGGCTGCTCTGAGCCTCAAGAGCCAAAGCAAACCAATCCCGTTGCCGTTTCTGTGGTGGAACTTGAGGCCAGTGAAATCCGGCCCTCCCGGGAGTTTGTTGCCAGAACGGCCGCTTCCGCCAAAGCCGATATCACGCCACGCATTGAAGCGGAAATCCGGGAGATTCTTTTCACCGAGGGAGCGAAAGTCAGCCAGGGCGAGCTCCTGATCCGGCTTGAGGATACTCGTGCAAGCGCTGATCTTCAGCAGGCAGATGCGGAACTGGCGGCCGCCAGAGCCGAAGTGGACTCCGCAACCCGAAATCTCAAGCGAGGGGAGGAGGTGTCGGAGAAAGGCTTCCTGTCGGCTGCGGACCTGGACAAGCTCAAAGACCGCTTCAGCGCAGCAGAAAGCCGCCTGAAGGCTGCACAGGCCTCGGTTCAGAAGGCGGGCAGCAATCTCGAATACGCTGAGATACGTGCACCTTTCGATGGCTGGGTCGGACGCCTGAATTACGATGTGGGAGCCGTGGTCAGTCCTGCAACCGGGCCTATAACGTCGGTTCTGGTGACAGACCCTGTCTACGTCGAATTCCAGATCAACGAGGCTGACTTCATCAACTTCCGCCGCAGAGGAACGGAATCGGCTCAAGCGCTATCCAGATCCCTGGGGCTCTTTCTTACCCTGCCAGATGGTGAGCGCTATGAGCAGAGCGGGGTTGTGGATTTCGCCGATGTGCAGACCGATGCCAGCACGGGCACCGTTGCGATGCGAGCGGTTTTCCCGAATCCCGATGCGGTGCTCGTTCCGGGGCTTTATGTGACTCTCCGAATTGAAGGTCAGTCCGGTGAAGCCCGCGTGCTTGTGCCTCAGGTAGCGGTTCAGGAAACCATTGAAGGTAAGTTTGTGCTGGTGGTCGATGACCAGAACCAGGTTGCCCAGCATTTTATCCAGACCGGCTCCCGGGAAGGCGCGCTGCTGGTGGTCAATTCGGGGCTGGCAACTGGTGACCGGGTGATTGTGGAAGGCCTGCAGAAAGTCCGGCCCGGGGTCACGGTCAGCGCTGTTCCAAAGCAGATTGATCCGCAAACCGGAGCGCTCATCCAGACGGGTGAGGCGAGCCAATGATCAGTCGGGTTTTTATCCATCGACCGAAGTTTGCGTTTGTTATTTCCATTCTGATCACCCTGGCCGGATTGCTGGCGTTGCGCATTCTGCCGGTCAACATGTATCCGGACATGGCCCCGCCCCAGATCCAGGTGAATGCCTCGCTCCCCGGGGCCAGCTCCCAGGTGGTGGAGGAGGCGGTTATCCGGCCGGTAGAGCAACAGCTGAACGGCGTGGAGGGCATGATCTATATCGAATCCACCGCGTCCAGCGATGGCACGGCCAAGATCACCCTTACTTTCGAGAGCGGCACCGATACAGACATCGCCCAGGTTAACGTCCAGAACCGCGTTGCCCTGGCGGAACCGTTTCTGCCTGATGAAGTCCGGCGACAGGGTGTGGTGGTCAGCAAGCAGGCCGGCAACATGCTGATGGGTATCAACCTGACCTCCGAGCGACCGGATCTCGACGGTGTCTTTCTCAGCAACTACGCCTCGAACAACCTTGTTGAAGCCCTTGGTCGAGTGCCAGGGGTGGGTTCGGCAGAAGTGATGGGTGCGAAAGACTACAGCATGCGAGTCTGGCTGGATCCCCGCCGGATGGCCTCCCTGGATGTGACCGTTGCAGAGGTTGCCGCCGCGCTCCGGGAGCAGAACCAGATTGTCGCCGCGGGCAAACTCGGCCAGCCGCCAGTGCCTGCGGGCCAGCAGTTTGTCTACAGCATCCAGACCCGGGAACGCCTGTCAGATCCTGAAGAGTTTGCCCAGACCATTCTCCGCTCCAGGCCCGATGGCGGCTTTGTGCGCCTGAGGGACGTTGGCCGTATCGAGCTGGGTTCCCGCTCCTATACCTCCACCGCGAAACTGAACAATCAGGACACCGCATTCCTGGTGATCTACCAGCTGCCCGATGCCAATGCGCTGGAGGTCGCGGAGCGGGTAAAGGCCCTGGGTGAAGAGGCCTCAGGCAGTTTTCCGGCGGGCGTGAATTACACCGTTCTGTACGACACTACGGAATTCATCAGCCGCTCCATCAGTGAAGTCATCATTACCCTGTTCCAGGCCGTCGGCCTGGTGATCCTGGTGGTGTTCCTGTTCCTGCAGAACTGGCGTGCCACTTTGATTCCGAGTATTGCCATCCCGGTTTCCCTGATCGGGACCTTTGCGGTTATGTCAGTGCTTGGCTATTCCATCAACACCATCACGCTGTTCGGGCTGGTGCTGGCGATCGGCATTGTGGTGGACGACGCCATTGTGGTTATCGAGAATGTGGAACGCATTCTTGCGGAGGAGAAGCTGCCGATCCGCGAGGCGGTCACCAAGGCAATGGCGGAAGTCACGGGGCCGGTAATTGCCACCACCCTGGTATTGCTGGCCGTGTTCGTGCCTGTTGCGTTTATGCCTGGAATAACCGGCAAGCTTTACCAGCAGTTTTCGGTCACCATTTCGGTGGCCGTGATCATCTCCTCAATCAATGCGCTCACACTGAGCCCGGCCCTGTGCGTTGCGCTGCTTGGCAGGAGCGGGGAAAAGGCCATTGGCTGGCTCCGGCCTTTCGAGATACTGATTACGCGTACAACCAGTGGCTACTCGAAGCTGGTTGTGCAGCTCCTGCGCAAGGGGGCTCTCGTTGGCGTTACCCTGGTGGTGATCCTGGTTGCCGGTGCTGGCCTGTTCAAATCAGTGCCCTCGGCGTTCGTCCCGCCGGAAGATCAGGGATTCCTTTTCGTGGATGTGCAGTTGCCCGATGCTGCCTCCCTGGAGCGCACGGAAGCCGTGCTAACCAAAGTAACGGACATGGTTCTGGAAGATCCGGCAGTGACCGATTTCATTACGGTATCCGGCTTCTCGCTGCTAGGTGGCACATCCTCAAACAATGGCCTTGGCATTGTGATGCTGAAAGACTGGGAAGAAAGGGAAGATGCCAGTCTAGGTCTGGGGGCGGTCATTCCCAGGCTGTATTCCAGGCTCTGGACAATCCCCGAGGCACAGGTGATGGTCTTCAATCCGCCTCCAATCCCCGGGCTGGGAACCTCATCCGGCTTCGACTTCCGCCTGCAGGATAATCAGGGCAGGGACGTCTCGGAGCTGGCCCAGGTTATGAATGGTCTTATATACGAGGCCAACCAGCGTGAAGAGCTATCCCGGGTATACAGCACCTATCGCGCGAACATTCCGCAATATTTGCTGGAGGTTGAAAGGAACAAGGCCAAGGCCCTGGGTATTGAGCTCTCCGATATCTTCTCTACCCTGCAGACCCAGCTCGGCTCGCTCTATGTGAACGACTTTACCCGTTTCGGCAAGAACTACCGTGTGCTTCTGCAGGCCGAAGGCGAGTTCCGGCAGCGCCCCGAAGATCTGTCCAATTACTTTGTCCGCAACCGGGATGGCGACATGGTGCCGCTGACCACGCTGGCTTCGCTCAATCCCGTACTCGGGCCTTCAAGCATCCAGCATTTTAACCTGAAGCGCTCGGTAACCATCTCCGGGGAAGCGGCAGCCGGCTTTGCCAGTGGCGACGCTATCGCGACCATGGAAGAGCTGTCACAGAGCCTGCCGCAAGGGTATGAATTCAGCTGGGCGGGTCAGAGTCTGCAGGAAATACAGGCGGGTAACCTGGCGGCAGTGATCTTCCTGCTGGCCCTGGTGTTCGTGTACCTGTTCCTGGTGGCTCAATACGAAAGCTGGACCCTTCCGGTGGCGGTGCTCGGTGCTGTGCCATTGGCCCTTGCCGGCGCCATGGCCGGGCTCTGGCTGGTGGGGCTGGCGAACAATATTTATGCCCAGGTGGGCCTGGTACTGCTGATCGGGCTCTCCACCAAAACGGCCATTTTGATTGTGGAATTCGCAATGCAGTTGCGCCAGTCCGGCCTGTCTACCGCCGAGGCGGCCCAGAAAGCGGCGGTACTGCGGTTTCGGGCAGTGTTGATGACCGCACTGTCATTTGTGCTTGGCGTACTACCGCTGGTCTTTGCCAGCGGCGCTGGTGCGGCAAGCCGGGTCAGCCTCGGTATCACGGTTCTCAGTGGCATGGTTGCCGCCACCGTTCTGGGTACATTGCTGGTGCCCGTGTTTTACAAATGGATCCAGTCTGTGCGGGATCGCCGCCAACCGGCGGCATAGTTCGCTGATAGTTCAGGCCGGATGCTGGAAAATAAAGGCGTCCATTGCCAGAACACCGTGCTCGATTCCGCCATCAATCACCACGCCGGGTTGCTGTTCCCCGGCCGCACCGGCCGCCACCAACAGAGGCAGGAAATGCTCGGTGGTGGGATGCGCCCGCCTGGCGTGCGGGGCTTTCTCCAGCGTTGCGATCAGCTGCTGATGGTCGCCTGCTGTCACCTTTGCACGGACCCAGTCCGTAAATTGCCGAGCATAGCCGGAGGCGTTCTCGTCACCCCAACGAACTTCGTACAGATTGTGGGTAAGGCTGCCTGATCCGATGATGAGCACACCCTCATGCTCGAGCGGCTTCAGGGTTTGGCCCAGTTGCCAGGCAGACGCAGGCTCAAGATCCGTTGGCATCGAAACCTGGAACACCGGAACCGAGTGATCGGGGAAAAGGTGCATCATTGGGACCCAGGCCCCGTGATCCAGCCCCCGGGTCTGGTCAGCACTGGCCTTCCAGCCCCCTGCCTCCAGCAACGCCAGAGCGGTTCGCGCCAGTTCCGGGTGGCCGGCTGCCGGATAGTCGAGGTCATAGAGTTGAGCTGGAAAGCCCCGAAAATCGTGAATTGTCTCAGGTGTTTTCGAGACACCTACCCGGATTTCCTTCGTCATCCAGTGCGGTGAAACCACCAGCACAGCTTCGGGCCTGGTAAGGCGTTTGCCCAGTTCCGTCAGGGCCGGGCCAGCCAGGCCCGGCTCCAGTGCGAAGGTGGGAGCGCCGTGGGAAACAAACAGACTCATGATTGCTCCTCCGGGTTGCGGTGGTGTTATCTGGCTGCAATCGCGCGGTCAATGGACGCTCGGCCTGCGCCGCTGAACACCAGGGATACGGATACGGCCAGCAAAGCCAGGCCAAACTCGTACCCATTGTTACTCATGAACAGGCCGTTGCCGATATGAACGCTGAAAATGGCGATCAGCATGGCGAATGCCAGTACCGCGCTGGCGGGCCGAACCAGCAGACCGATGATCAGAGCCAGGCCACCAAAGAATTCCGCGCCGCCGGCTAACAGGGCCATCAGGTAGCCGGGACTCAGCCCGATGGAATCCATCCATTGTCCTGTACCTTCCAGGCCGTAGCCGCCAAACCAGCCAAACAGTTTCTGTGCGCCATGAGCGGCGAAAATGATACCGACCGGAATCCGAAGGGCCAGAGCCCCCCAGCCTGCGTCAGTGGCGATCAGTTTGTTCAGGAATGCGTTGTTCATGATAAATCTCCTCGGGTGTGTTGTGAGCATGTGGGTACTTTACAAATATCAATAAACGGGATAAACGTAGCTTTATTGAATTAACTGTTCCGGAAAAAGAAACAATGGATCGATTACTGGAGATGCAGACGTTCTGTACCGTGGTTGAGGCGGGGAGCTTCGTGGCTGCGTCGGAGACCCTGGGAATGTCCAAGGCCGCTGTTTCGCGTTATGTCAGCGAACTTGAAAGTCGTCTCGGGGTTCGGCTGTTGCAGCGGACTACCCGCCGCCTGTCGCTGACGGGGGAGGGCGAGGTGTTCTATGTCCGGTGCCGGGAGTTGCTGGCTGGCGTTGAGGAGGCAGAAGCGGAAATTACCTCCCGCAATGATGTAGCACGGGGCACGTTACGAGTGAATGCGCCGGTCAGCTTCGGAATCAGCCACCTGGCACCTTTATGGGGAGACTTTCACGCCCGCTACCCGGATGTGGAGCTGTCCATCGATCTTTCAGACCGGCTGGTGGACATCGTCGAGGAAGGCTTTGATCTGGCCATCCGGATTGCCACACTGCAAAGCTCCACGCTGGTCAGCCGACGGATAACCTCCACCCGGCTCATTGCCTGTGCCTCGCCGGATTACATTGCCAACTATGGTTCCCCTGTTAAACCGGTAGATCTGGCCAGCCACAGGATCATCGGCTATAGCAACTTCACCACCGGCAACGACTGGCCCTTTGAAGGCCCCGACGGCGCCACCAGTGTCCGCGTGAGGCCATGGATGTACGCCAATAACGGTGAAACCTGCTGCGCCGCCGCCGTGGCCGGGCAGGGCATCGTTCTGCAGCCCGGTTTTCTGGTGCATAAAGATCTGAAAGCCGGCAGGCTGGTGGAACTGATGCCTGACTACCGTTCCACCGAGCTTGGCGTTTACGCCGTCTATCCAACCCGCAAGTTCGTCACTCCCAAAGTCCGGGCGCTGGTTGATTACCTTGTCTCCGCCTTTCCCGACGCGCTGTAAGGCCACAGGCGTGGCCTGAGTACGCTAGGCGTCCGGTGTTTGCAGGCGCTTCCGTTCGGCGCGGCGCATCAGGTACCAGGCGATAAACGCAATCAGCGAGACGGCCAAAATGATCAGGGTGGCCAGCGCATTGATCTTCGGCGAAACCCCCATCCGCACGGAGGAAAACACCACCATCGGCAGCGTTGTCGCACCCGGCCCGGAAACGAAACTGGCAATAACCAGATCGTCCAGTGAAAGGGTGAACGCCAGCAGCCAGCCAGATACGAGCGCGGGAGCAATCACTGGCAGTGTAATAACGAAGAAGGTCTTCAGTGGCGTACAGCCCAGATCCATGGCCGCCTCCTCAATGGAGCGATCCACTTCCTGCAACCTGGCCGACACCACCACCGCCACATAGGCACTGCAGAAGGTGGTGTGGGCGATCCAGATGGTTGCCATGCCACGGTCCACCGGCCAGCCGATGGTCTGGGCCATCTGCACGAACAACAGCAGCAGCGACAGGCCCGTGATCACCTCCGGCATAACCAGCGGCGCGGTAATCATGCTGGACAGCAGCGTGCGCCCGCGCATCTTCTTGAACCGGGTGATTACGAACGCACACAGCGTGCCCAGGCACACCGCCATGCTGGCGGAGTAGAAGGCAATCCGCAGGCTCATCCAAACCGCCGACAGAATCTGCTCATCCCGGAACAGCTCGCCATACCAGTGCGTCGAGAAACCGGCCCACACCGACACCAGCCGGGACGCATTGAACGAATACACGATCAGCACGAACATTGGCAGGTACAGGAACAGCAGGCCGAGAACCAGCATCACTTTGGAGAAACTGAAGGAACGGGACTTAACCATGCTTTTCCATCTCCCGGGCCTGGAACCGATGGAACAGCACAATCGGCACCAGCAGTAACAACAGCATCACGATCGCCAGGGCAGACGCCACCGGCCAGTCGCGGTTATTGAAGAACTCCTCCCACAACACCTTGCCGATCATCAGCGTATCCGGCCCTCCCAGCAGTTCCGGAATTACGAATTCTCCCACCGCCGGGATAAACACCAGCATGGAACCGGCCAGAATACCGGCCTTCGACAGTGGCAGGGTAATGGCCCAGAAGGTGGTCAGGCTGCGGCAGCCCAGGTCTGATGCCGCTTCCAGCAGCCGCACGTCCAGTTTCACCAGGTTGGTGTAGATGGGCAGCACCATGAATGGCAGGTAGGCGTAAACAATGCCCAGCACCACCGCGAAGTTGGTGTTCAGCATTTTCAGGGGCTGGTCAATCAGGCCCAGCCACATCAGAAAACTGTTCAGCAGCCCCTGATTGCCAAGGATGCCCATCCACGCATAGACACGGATCAGGAACGAGGTCCAGGACGGCAGCATCACCATCAACAGCAGCACCAGTTGCCAGTGCTTCGGCGCCCGCGCCATGGCGTAGGCCATGGGGTAGCCAATTAGCAGGCACACGACGGTGGCGAGGAATGCCGTTTTCACCGACCCCCAATAGGCAGCGAAATAGAGGCTGTCCGAAAGCAGGAACAGGTAGTTGCCAATATTCACCACCACCGAGAGGGTGTTGTCCACCCACCGGAATACGGGCTCGTAAGGGGGAATGGCCATCACCGCCGAGGTCAGGCTGATCTTCAGCACCAGCGCAAAGGGCAGGAGGAAGAACAGCAGCAGCCACAGGAACGGGATGCCGAATACCACCCGGCGATTGAACAGGACTGCACGCACCCGCTCGGTAAAGTGGGCGGATAGAAGTTTCCGTCTCATCGGCTCAGTTCCAGAGCAGGATGGGGCTGGAGGCTTCCCAGGATACGAATACCCTGTCGCCCCAGGTTGGCCGCTCGCCACGGCGCTCCACGTTCGCCATGGTGGCCTGAACGCGTTTGCCGCTGGCCAGTTTCACGTAGTAGGACGTGATGTCGCCCAGGTAGGCAATATTGTCCACCGTGCCGCAGCTCCAGTTGTGCTCGCCGTCCGGTTTGTCAGAGGTGAGGTAGATCTTCTCCGGACGCAGGGCCACCAGTGTTGCCGTGCTTTCCGCCGGGGTGGTCACGCCGCGATCAATAAATACTGGCGCGTCCAGCAGGTCGCTGGTCAGCGTAACGCTGTCGGCTTCGTCTTCCCGGATATGAGCCTCGAAGATATTCACAGAGCCAATGAATTCCGCTGTCATGCGGCTGTTTGGGCTCTCGTAGATGTCGATCGGCGAGCCGATCTGGGCAATCCGGCCCTGGGCCATGATGGCTATCCGGCTGGCCATGGTCATGGCTTCTTCCTGGTCATGGGTCACCATCAGGCAGGTGGCGCCAACGTTTTCCAGGATTTCCACCAGTTCCAGCTGCATTTCAGTGCGCAGCTTCTTGTCCAGGGCACCCATTGGCTCGTCCAGCAACAGCAGCTTGGGACGTTTGGCCAGTGAGCGGGCCAGGGCAACCCGTTGTTGCTGACCACCGGAAAGCTGCTGAGGTTTGCGCCGGGCATAGGGTTCCATCTTGACCAGCTTCAGCATGGCGGCCACCCGGTCGCGAATTTCGCTTTTCGGCAGCTTGTCCTGTTTCAGGCCCATGGCAATGTTCTGCTCCACCGTCATATGGGGGAACAGGGCATAGGACTGGAACATCATGTTGGTCGGGCGCAGGAACGGGGGCAGAGCTGTAACGTCCTGGCCGTCGAGCATGATGGTGCCGGCGTTGGGCGTTTCAAAACCTGCGAGCATGCGCAGCAGGGTGGACTTGCCGGAACCGGAACCACCCAGAAGGGCAAAGATCTCTCCCTTGTGGATGTCCAGGTTCACATTGTCCACGGCCAGCGTGCCATCAAAGCTTTTGGAGATGCCCCGAATGCTGAGTAACACCTCCGCTTGCGCGGAGGTGTTGTTGCCGTTTTCCACCGCTTAACGACCAGATTTCACGTTGGTCCAGGTGCGGGTCATCAGACGCTGGGCGTCCTGAGGCCGGCCTTCCATGATGTACAGCTTCTTCATCACCTCATCGGTGGGGTAGATGCTGGTATCGCTCAGAATCTCCGGATCAACGAATTCGTTGGCCGGCCTGTTCGGGTTGGCGTACCACACATAGTTGGTCACGTCCGCGATGATTTCCGGACGCATCAGGAAATTCATCAACTTGTGGGCGTTCTCCACGTTCGGTGCGCCGGCCGGGATGGTCATCATGTCGAACCACAGCACCGCACCCTCTTTGGGAATGGTGTAGCGGATCACGTTGCCGTTCTCGGCTTCCTCGGCGCGGGCAGCGGCCTGCAGGATGTCGCCGGAGTAGCCTGCAGCCACACACAGATCACCGTTGGCCAGGTCGCCAATGTAACGGGACGAATGGAAGTAAGTGATGTTCGGGCGAATGGCCTTGATCACCTCACCGCCTTTCCTGATGTCATCGGCGTTGTTGCTGTTCGGGTTCAGGCCGATGTAGGCCATGGCGGCACGCACCATCTCTTCGCCGGAATCCAGCATGGCAATACCGCAGCCGCCGGCGGCAAGCTTGCCGGTGACTTCAGGATCGAATACCAGGGCCCAGGAATCGGTGGGAGCGCTGTCACCCAGGATTTCCTGGATACGGCCTTCGTTATAACCATAGCCGTTGGTGCCCCAGAGGTAGGGCAGGGCGAACTGGCTACCCGGGTCAACCTTTTCCAGATCGTCCATCAGATCCGGGTTCAGGTTGCTCATGTTGGGCAGTTTGCTGTGGTCCAGCGGCACGAACGCGTTGGCAGAAATCTGCTTGGCCACGTAGTGGTTGGATGGCACAACAAGATCGTAGCCGGAACGACCGGAAAGTAGGGCAGCTTCGAGGATCTCGTTACTGTCGTAAACGTCGTAGATGACCTTGATGCCGGTTTCTTCCGTGAACTTCGCCAGGGTGTCCTCAGCGATGTAATCGGACCAGTTGTAGACACGCACTTCCTCAGCTGCAAACGCGGAGGAGGCACACAGAGACAACGCAACAGAGGCGGCCAGCGCCTGTGGCTTACACAACTTCAACATTGGATGATGTCCCTCACTCAAAAGGGATTAATACAAAACGCGCAGGACGCACGCAGTGTTGTGCAGGTCTGCTGAGGGTGGCCGCAGTTGGCGAAGGTCGCCGCCTTTTGACTCCTTAGGGCTTTTCCTGGAAACGGCGGTTGGGAGCCTGCCGAATTCTCGCGATATGTATCATGAGATTCCGGGTTGCGCTATAAAAATTTTACTGCGGGATTTGTGGTATGTCCCTATCTTGCCAAACACCCCGGAAAACGGGATAAAGGAGTGTTTAAACCCCTGCGCCGGCTCCTCGGCACCAGGCCTGTTTGCGTTGTGGAAGGCTTCCCCTATGGCTTCTGGTTCTACGAGTGCCGACGTGTTCCTTCAGGCACACCCCGAACTGCAGTTTGTTGATCTGCTGATCCCGGATATGAATGGTATCGTTCGCGGCAAGCGAGTGGATCCCTCTGCCCTGGCGAAGGTATTTGAGCGTGGCGTAGCCATGCCGGCTTCCATCTTTGCTCTGAACATTCAGGGCACCACGGTGGAAGAAACCGGTCTGGGGCTCGACATCGGCGAGGCAGACCGTGTCTGTCTGCCCATTGAAAATACCCTCACTATGGAACCCTGGCAGAAGCGGCCCACCGCGCAACTTCTGCTGACCATGTATGAGCTGGATCGCGAGACACCGTTTTTCGCAGACCCGCGGGTGGTATTGGAGAACATCGTGAAGCGGTTTGAGGAGCTGGGGCTGACTCCCGTGGCGGCCTTTGAGCTGGAGTTTTACCTGATCGACCAGGAAAACCTCGCCGGTCGCCCTCAACCACCCAAATCACCCATCTCTGGCAAGCGCCCGGCGGGCACGCAGGCCTATTCCATTGATGATTTGGACGAATACGCAGAATTCCTGGCGGACGTACTGGATGCCGCCCACGAACAGGAGCTGCCGGCGGATGCTCTGGTAGCCGAGTCAGCGCCCGGGCAGTTTGAGGTCAACCTGCACTACGTGGATGACGCCGTGCGGGCCTGCGACCACGCCACCCTGCTGAAGCGTCTGATCAAGAACATGGCCTACGACCATGAAATGGACACCACGTTCATGGCCAAGCCATACCATAACCAGGCTGGCAGCGGCATGCACCTGCATGTAAGCCTGGTGGATGGCGAAGGCCGCAACGTGTTCGCGGGCGACGCCGAGCAGCCCAACGACATGCTGCGCTGGGCCGTGGGTGGGCTGGTAGCCACCATGAACGACGCGATGGCGCTGTTCTGCCCCAATATCAATTCCTACCGCCGGTTCAGCCCGGAGTACTATGTGCCCAGCGCTGCGACCTGGGGCGTGGATAACCGCACCGCATCACTGCGTCTGCCGGGCGGTGATCCCGAGGCCCTGCGAATTGAACACCGGGTGGCCGGCGCCGATGCCAACCCGTATCTTCTGATGGCCGCGGTGCTGGCGGGCATTCATTACGGCATCTCCAACCGGATAGAGCCACCGCCGGTCACCGTGGGTAATGCCCACGAACAGCACGAAGCCTCATTGGTGAATAACCTGCGGGATGCCTTGCGGGAGCTGGGGCAATCGAAAGTGATGGCCGATTATCTCGGCAGCCAGTTTCTGGATGTGTTCGTCGCCTGCAAGGAGCATGAACTGAATGAGTTCGAAATGACTATCTCGGATCTTGAATATCTCTGGTACCTGCACACGGTCTGATCAATTCCGGGATAAAAAAACGGCGCCTTGAGGGCGCCGTTTTTCGTTTGCCGGACTGCACCGAACTACTCCAGCACCAGCCAGGTGGCCTTGAGTTCTGTGTACTTGTCGAAGGCATGCACAGACTTGTCGCGGCCGTTGCCGGACTGCTTGAAGCCACCGAACGGTGCGGTCATATCACCGCCGTCATAGTGGTTAATCCACACGCTGCCGGCCCGCAGTGCCTTGGCTACCTTATGGGCGGTATTGATGTTGGAAGTCCACACCGCCGCGGCCAGGCCGTAGATCGAATCGTTGGCAATACGGACCGCCTCGTCAGCGGTTTCGAACCCGATCACCGACAGTACCGGCCCGAAGATTTCCTCCGAGGCGATGCGCATCTGGTTATTCACCTCGTCAAACACCGTGGGCTGAACAAACAGGCCGCCGGTGTCCTCCATGATCCGCTGGCCACCTTCTACCAAGCGTGCGCCTTCCGACTGGCCAATGCCAATGTAGTCGATAATGCGATCCAGCTGCCCCTGATCCACGATGGCGCCGCAGGTTGTTCCCGGGTCCAGCGGGTGGCCGGGACGCCAGGTTTTCAGGGCCTCGCGAATCAGCCCCACAAACTCGGCACGAATGCTGTTCTCGACCAGCAGGCGACTGCCGGCGGTGCACACCTCTCCCTGGTTGAAGGCAATGGCACTGGCCGCCTCGGCAGCGGCTTTTTTCAGGTCTGGCGCATCGGCAAAGACAATGTTCGGGCTCTTGCCTCCGGCCTCCAGCCACACCCGTTTCATGTTGGACTGGCCGGCGTAGATCATCAGCTGCTTGGCCACATTTGTGGACCCGGTAAACACCAGGCAGTCCACGTCCATGTGCAGGGCGAGGGCTTTGCCCACCGTGTGGCCATAGCCCGGCAGCACGCTGAAAACGCCGGCGGGAATGCCTGCTTCTTCGGCCAGCGCAGCCAGGCGAATGGCGCTAAGGGGCGATTTCTCGGAAGGTTTGAGAATCACCGAATTGCCGGTGGCCAGGGCTGGCGCGATTTTCCAGGCCGCCATGATCATCGGAAAGTTCCAGGGCACGATGGCCGCCACAACCCCCATGGGTTCCCGGGAGATCATGCCAATCTGGTTGTGGGGCGTAGGGGCAAGTTCACCATACACCTTGTCGATGGCCTCGGCGGTCCAGCGGATTGCCCGGGCGGTGGCCGGCACATCCACGCTCCTGGCGTGGTTGATTGGCTTGCCCATATCCAGGGTTTCCAGCAAGGCGAGCTCGTCGCCGTGGGCTTCGATAAGCTCAGCGAACCGGAGCAGCACCGCCTTGCGTTTTGCCGGTGCCAGCTGGCTCCAGATGCCCGCCTCAAAGGCGAAGCGGGCAGCCATAACGGCCTGGTCGGCATCGCTCTGATCGCAGCTCGCGATGGAGGCCAGCTTGCTCCCGTCAATCGGGCTGACTGAAGCAAAGGTCTCGCCTTTGGCAGCCCATTGATAGGCGCCGTTCAGATAGGCGCGGCCTTCCAGCGTGAGGTTTGTGGCCAGGGCCTGCCATTCGGCCTGGCTAGTTGGGGTGGAAGAGCTGACGGGTTGATTCATGGACGCCTCGCAGGCTGTAGAGTTGAGCAATCATAGCAGCACTTTCACGCCCGGGCGCCGCCCGCGATATAGGTATAAGAACGTGTCTTTCCGAACGCGCGCCGCTGGCATAGACTCTTTGCTGCGCGCACCGTTGCCGCCGGTTCCTGAACGTCTCTTTCACCCTCTCTGGCGCCACATAATGATCGAGTATCCCCCGGTTCCCTCGTATTACGCAGCTTCCGCCAACCGGGCCCCTGTGCGCCCGGCGCTGCGAGGATCCTGCGAGGCGGATGTCTGCGTCGTCGGTGCCGGCTACACCGGTCTATCCACGGCACTGTTCCTGGCAGAAGCCGGTTTTCGTGTGGTGGTTCTGGAGGCTGTTACCGTTGGCTGGGGGGCTTCGGGGCGCAATGGCGGCCAGATCGTCAACAGCTTCAGCCGCGACCTGGACAGCATTGAGCGCCAGACCTCAGGAGACCATCTGAATTTGCTGGCTGAAATGGCATTCGAGGGCAGCCAGATCATTCGCCAGCGGGTGAAGAGTTATGGCATTCGCTGTGACCTGAAAGAAGGCGGTATTTTTGCCGCGCTCTATCCGAGGCAGCTGAAGCATCTGGAATCCCAGCAGACGCTGTGGCGCCGATTCGGTTATGACCAGCTGGAATTGCTGGATCGGAATGCAATCCGCTCCCGGGTTGGCACGGAGCGGTATGTCGGCGGTGCGATCGATCACACTGGCGGCCACATTCACCCTCTTAATCTGGCCCTGGGCGAAGCCGCGGGTCTGGAGTCGCGCGGCGGCGTGATTCACGAACACTCGGCAGTTACAGAGGTTCTTCCGGGGAAAACGGCAATCGTCAAAACCGAACAGGGGGAAGTCAGGGCGCAGTATGTCGTTCTGGCGGGCAACGCCTATCTCGAAGGCCTGGTGCCGGAACTCGGCGCCAAATCCATGCCATGCGGCTCGCAGATTATTGCCACCGAACCGTTGGACGATGCCGTTGCCAGAGAGTTGCTGCCCAGAGACAACTGCGTCGAAGACTGCAACTACCTCCTGGATTACTTCCGGCTGTCTGGTGACAACCGCCTGATCTACGGCGGCGGTGTGGTCTACGGCGCCCGCGATCCGGCCAACATTGAGCGTCAGATTCGCCCCAATATGCTGAAAACCTTTCCGCAACTGGCGAACGTGAAGATTGATTACGCCTGGACCGGCAATTTCCTTCTAACCCTGTCACGCCTGCCCCAGCTGGGCCGCTTGCACGAGAACGTGTTCTATTCCCAGGGCTGCTCAGGCCATGGAGTCACGTTCACCCATGTGGCTGGCAAGGCTCTGGCGCTGGCGATTCAGGGCGAGGCCGAACGTTTTGACGCGTTCGCCAGCCTGCCGCATTACCCGTTCCCGGGTGGCCGCGCCTTCCGGGTGCCTTTTACGGCGATGGGGGCCTGGTACTATGCCTTGCGGGACAGGTTGGGCGTTTGAGTCCCCGGAAAACTGTGAAACGGTACCCGTTTCTTCAACGTTTAAATTTGTAATCAGTCGGCCCGCTAATCGCTCCCGGCCCACAGCCGAGATTTAATCGAATTGTGAAAAGCTGCATTAAAACAATGCTTTATGTTCGGAAGTCCGGGCTCCGTGCTGTAACCTTCCATCACAACGTGTATCCCTCCGTAACCGCCAATTTCCTGACGGGGTCCGGCTGAAAAATCCGGAACTGCGCCGCATATAACCGAAAACTGCCGCTGTAAGATTCGCTCAAATTCGTCAAATAATTGGTGCGAGAAAATGTCATATTGCGGCAAAAAACTAACGAAGCAAGGACTGCTGATGTTTCCTGCGGCTGTTCTGCTTTCGGGCTGCGGTCTGGACATTTCAAGTGACGAAGACACCGCCACACAGTCCTCGGTCACTGCCGAGCCGACGGTCCAGATTGCCGGCGCAGCGGTCAAGGGCGTCATCCAGCAGGGTCTGGTGGTTGCCAACCGCCTGATTGCGGACAAGGACGGCTTTTACGCGCCCCAACGCCAGGCAGCAAAACCGGTGCTGACGGCTGACGATGGCAGTTATGAGTGGCAGCTCCGGGGCAAGGCCGAGGGCTGGGCCCTCGTTGAACTTACGGCTGATGGCAGCACCCGTATGATCTGCGATGTTGTGCCTCAATGCGATCAGGCTGGTAGTGCGCCGGTGGCGTTTGGCCAGACCATGCCTCTGGATAGCAGTTTCAGCCTGCGTGGTGCCGGCGACCTGCGCATGGAAACCGTAAACCTCACGCCGCTGACCCACTTGGCTGTAACTCTGGCGGAGCGCAGTGGTGACGGCCTTTCACCGGTTGCCATTTCCAATGCTTACACAACAGTCGAAAACTGGTTCGGCCTTCCGGCCGGCGCACTGCGCCTGACACCGCCGGACCTCACCAATCTGGACGACATGACCGGCGTATCCGCTGACGCCATTCAGGTGGCCATTGCCAACGCGGCATTCCTGGCTCTGGTCAATGACAACGCCCAATGGGATTCGATTTCGGATGTGTTGGCTGATGTCAGTTCACAGGTGAGCGCTACCGGCCAGATCAGCGTTATGGGTGACGGTACCAATGTAGCGCTGGCGGATCTGGTCAGTGCTGCTGCATTGCAGTCTTCAGAGCTCCAGAATGCAGTGGATTCAAGCGTCATTAGCCAGAGATTGGCCGTTGTTGAACACCGCAATGTACAGCGCTTCAAAACCATAGCCGATGTTAACGAAGAAAGTGACACCGACGTTGCCGATTCCGGTGACACTACCGACGGAACCACCGGTGGCGATGAAACCGCTGGAACTGATTCCGGCAGCACCACTGACACCTCAACCGATACCAGCACCGATACCTCGACCGATACCTCAACAGGTTCAACCGACGAGCAGGTTGCGGGTACAACTGAGCCCGATACGTCAGGTGAGTCGACTACAGGCGGTGATACAACCACCGATACAACCACCGACGAAACCGTAGCGGACACAGGAACAGACACTGAAACCAGCGAGCCCGTCACCGAAACGACGCCCGAGGAAACCGCTCCTGAAAATACAGCACTGCTGAGCTGGACCGCACCGCTAACCCGCGAAAATGGCGAGAGCCTGGCCATGGGCGAAATCGCAGGCTTCGAGGTGGTCTATGGTTCCAGCGCCGAAAACCTGGACCAGAGCCTGGCGATCGGCGATGCCTCCGTTGACGAGTTGCTGGTAGACGAGCTCACCGAAGGCACCTGGTACTTCGCGATCCGCACCCTGGACACCGATGGCAACCGCAGCCGTCTTTCCGAGGTGGTCTACAAGCAGATCTGATCCGTTGCCAGGAGGCAGCGTTGCCCCTGTGGGCTTCGCTGCCGGCCTGCTACCATGTACCAGACAGCGGCTTCACTCTGAGTACCTGATGGAATTTTCCGACGATCGCCATGCCCTCCTTGAAGTCATTCCCGACGTTCGCGACGGCCTCACCCGCACCGAACGCATCATCCTTTACGTTCTGCAGGAAACCCAGCGTGAGCTGAACGGCCGTAATGTGCCGACAGCCATGCTGTATGGCCGAGTGCTTGAGTACGTTGATATGAGCGAGGCAGAACTTCACCTGTATCTGGACCGGTTGGGGGTCAAAGGAGATGGAAAGTAAGGGTAGCCGCGGATGAAGAAAACGGTTTGAGTTGCCGGCTGCATCCGCCATTCAGCTCAGCAGCCGACAATAACGCCAGCGGTTATTGTGCTGTGATGGTCGACATCACCAGCTTGCCATCCTTCTTGATCGGGCCGTCTTCCTTGGCGCCCAGGGTGTATTCGAAAATGCCGGTTTTCATGCCGCCGTCTTCGCTGTGAACCATCAGCATCAGCATGTCACCGGATTGCACTTCCTCGGTCAGGATGGCGGCAACGTCCATGTTCATGCCTTTGCGCAACGGCGCGTGGGCGACAACAGGGCCCGGCTTCATGGCTTCGTCGGTGCGGTGAACCACCAGCCAGCCATTCTGTTCGGCAACTACCTTTCTGGCGGATACAACGCCGTTGGCAACAGACTGGTCGTTGGTCCAGACCCCGGCCTTGTGTTCAGCGGCCAACGCTGAACCCGTTGCGAAAGCGCCAGAAACCAGGGCGGCTAGAAGTGCGGAAGTTTTTGCGTGCTTGTTCATTGCGTTCTCCTGAGTGTCAGTGTTTCCCGCCCGTCGGGTTGTTATTGGGCGGGTTAACTGGAGCTACGGGAGCGGATGCGCAAAGTTTCAGGCACGGTAAATTTTTTTGGCGCCTGCCTATGGGTTGTTCCCGTCGGTGGGGTAGAGGTAACCGTGAATCGCCGGTCCGGTGGGCTGTCCGGTGGGCGAGCCGCCTTCGGGCTCGACGCTGATACCGAACGTGGCCTCCTTGAGCAGGGCAGGGTCGTAATTGCTCAATGCCCCTTCATCCAGTGCGAAATCGTTGCCCAGAACGCCCACTGAGCGAGGGTTTGGACCCAGCTCGTCTGCCTTGATCCACAACTGATAGGATTTTCCGGGCCTTGGCTCGGCCGTCACCGGCCGGATATTCAGCCGTTGCTCCTTCAGGTCCACCGTCAGCAGGAAGGCCGGCTGTTCATCGTTGTTCTGGAAAACCGCTACAAACGACTGGGCTTGCGGCTCGGGCTGCGGCTGGAACGCCAGAATGGCCACGAGAACCAGGGCGGCCGCCGAGGCAATTGCCGTGCTCCAGCGCCAGCGGTTCAGTTGGCTGCGCAGAGCAACCACGTTGGACGTTTCGCCAGCCTCGCGAGGCGTCGATTCCACGCGGTCCAGAGCCTTCTCGATCTTTGCGAACAGCGCCGGCGAGGGCTGAACGGGCTCGGTTTCTTCAGCCAGCCTGCCCAACCGCTCTTCCCATTGCAGAATCAGCGCATCTACCTCCGGATCCTCATTGCGCCGGCTTTCAAGATACGCCCGCTCCGAGACTGGCAATGTGCCCAGAACGAACTCTGCAACCAGCATGTCCAGGTCGTCGCGTTCAGTCATGATTCGAGGCACCTTTTGAGCTGTTTCAGGGCGCGGTGAAGCCAGGTCTTTACCGTGTTGATCGGCTGTTCAAACTGGCTTGCCAGGTCCTCCCGGGACCATCCGTTGAGGTAGGCCAGGCGCACCATGTCCTGCCGGTCTTTTTCCAGTTGGTCGATGCAGTGATTCAGTTGATTTGCCGCCCGCTGGTCTTCCAGCTGTTCCTGAGCTGATGTCTGTCGGCCTGGCATCTCATCCAGCTCATCGCTGTTCGTGGTCCGTCCGGCGGGGTGTTTGCGCAGCTCATCAATAGCACTGTTACGGGCAATCGAAACCAGCCAGGTGATCGGCGAGGATTTGCCGTCCTGAAATTGCCCGGCTTTCTGCCAGATCTTGAGGTAACTGTCCTGGATAACATCGTCTGCCCATCCTCTGTCTCTGAGGATACGCAACACGGTGCCCAGAAGTTTCGGAGCAGTTGCCTGGTAGAGGAGGGCGAAAGCCTCGCGGTCTTTCCGAGCCACACGGTGAATCAGCTCAGCAACGTGCTCAGGGGTGTCTGAGGTCGACTGCGAACTCGTCGCGCCAATGGCATTGTCTGGGAGCTGATGGGAGTCAGGCTTCATGGTGCCTCAGGCTCTGGTGTCTGATCAGCAGGTTACTTGTTGGTTCGCGGTTGCTCAACATGAAATTGCAGTCTGGCTATTACCCGATGTGGCAGGTTGGGCTATAGTCAGGCGTTAATCAGTCTCAGCAAAACACGGATCTTACACTGTGACATCAACGGTAAACGAAGTTGAGCCGGCCGATATTCATCTGCTCACGGGCATGCTCGATACCATGTCTGATCATGTTTTTCTTTTGCGGCTGGAGGGCGAACGGTATCGCCTTGTCTATTGCAATGAAGCTATGGACAGGTTCATGCAACAGACTGACGAGATGCTTTGTGGGCGGTTCCTGGACGAAATCGTTCCAGACCCTGAGCTGAACCGGCGAATAGCCGACAACTACGCCCGGGCAATAGACGCTGGCGAAATGATCCGGTACGAAGAGACCACCGAAGGCTTCGATTCGGCGCCGCTTACCATCTTCGAAACCAGTATTTCACCGCTGTTGGGCAAGGATGGCAGCACGGTGTATATCTGCGGCATCTCCCGGGATATAACCGCCCGGCGCAATGCCGAAGTGGCGCTGAAAAAGACTAATGAGTCCCTGGAACTCCAACTGGCCGAGAACCGTCGCCTCCAGCAGCAGCTTCAGGAAGAGGCCATCCGCGATCCCCTGACCAATCTATTTAACCGACGCTACCTTCTGGAAAGCCTCAACCGTGAACTGAGCAGGGCGCAGCGGGGGCACTATCCTGTAACCCTGATGATGGTGGACCTTGATCACTTCAAACAGCTGAACGACGAACACGGTCACGCTGCGGGCGATCAGGTGCTCGTGGAATTCAGTCGGCTGCTGTCCCATGGCATGCGCAAGGAAGACGTGGTTTGCCGGTGGGGTGGTGAGGAATTCCTGATTATGATGCCGGGGCTTTCAATGGCCGATGCACACCAGCGAATGACCGAATGGCGCCGAAAGAACAGCCCCATGGAGCTGACCCTTGGCAACCTGCAGTTGGTTGTTCGTTTTTCTTCAGGGTTGGCAACCGCGCCGGAGCATGGCTGCAACCCGGATGATCTTATTAACTCGACCGATGAAGCTCTGTATCTAGCCAAGAAAGGCGGGAGGGACCAGCTTCAGTTGTCCGGGCAGCCGGGAACAGTCGATTCGCCCAAATAACACATCTCGCTCAAGCCGAGCTGTGCTGCTTGCGCCACCGCACCGGCGGCATGCCCGTCCAGCGGCGGAACGCGCGGTAAAACGTGCTTACCTCGGCAAACCCCAGCGCCTCGGCGATTTCCGGGAGGGAAGAGCTGGAATCGGCGACCGCCTGCAGGGCTTTTTCACGGCGTACGTCGTCAACCAGCCCATCGAAGGTTTGGCCCTGTTCCCGGAGCCGCCGGGCCAGGCTGCGTTCGCTGATGCCCAGGGCTTCGGCTGCGTCTGCCCGGCGAGGCAGAACCGGTCCGATCCGGGCGGTCAGCCATCTGCGTATTTCCGGCACTGAGGCACTGTTGATGGAGAGCGCGGCAAGGCGGGCATTGGTGTAGCGCTCATGCACCTGGGCAAGCTGGGGGTCTGCCTGGGGCAGGGGCTGGTCAAGAACGGCGTTGTCGATCTGTACGCCGCTGAAAGCCTGCTCGAACTCTACCGGGCAGTTGAATACCGTCTGATACCCCGCCAACGGCCCCAGCCGCGGTTGGCTGAATTGCACCCGGGCCGGTTGCATCCGGGTTCCCGTGACCCAGCTCCCGAAGCCCACCACTGAGGCCAGCACCGCTTCGATCTGATGCGGGCTGAATGCCAGCCGGCCCTGTCTGGGATGGTAAACCAGCCAGGTAGCAGCGTTGCCGGCGACAACCTGGAAACGCCCACCATCGGAGATCAGCCGCTGGAAACGCTGCACCATCACGATGGCCTCCCGCAGAGTGGCGGCGGACTGCAGAGCAAACCCGACGCCGCTGATACTCATCGGAGAAAACTCCGCACCCACCTTCAAACCAAAGCCCGGGTCACCGGTGCAGCGTTCGGCGGCGTGCCAGAGCCGGGTAATATCGTCGATCGGCCAGCGTTCCAGTTCGCAGGCGGCTTCCGGAATGCCAGCTTCTGCCAGCAGTTGGTCGGCGTTTAAAGACAGCCTCTCGGCAGCACCGATCACGGTGTTAACCCAGCCAATGGAAACCGTGGCCTCTAAAGTCAATTTTGTTGGCCTCTGAAGTCAATTTTAAAGCCATGGTACCGGTATATCTTTAAAGCTGACAACTCATTGCAATCGGGTCGGATGCGATATGGCCAAGGTGATTTCCTCAGACATTCTGGTGGTCGGCGGCGGGCTGGCCGGTATTGTCGCGGCTCTGGAAGGCCTGCGCGCAGGCAAGTCCGTAACCCTGGCAGACCGGGATACCGAAGAGCGCATGGGAGGCCTGGCTCTGTGGGCCTTTGGCGGCATGATGCTGGTGGGCACGCCGTTGCAGAAACGCATGAAGATTGCCGACACACCGGAGATCGCCCTGGAAGACTGGCTCAGCTTTGGCGAACTGGCGGCCGATGATGAATTGCCCCTGCAATGGGCCCGCTACTATGTGGAGCATTCACGCTCAGAGGTCTACGACTGGCTCAGCAACGAAGGGATCAAGTTTTTGCCCGCCGTGAATTGGGTTGAACGTGGACGTTTTGGCGATGGTAATCGTTTGCCCCGTTACCATGTGGTGTGGGGCACCGCCCGGGAACTGGTCCGGTGCCTGATGACGGCGCTGCACCGGGAGAACACCAGCGGCAAACTCACACTGCTGCACCAGCATCGAATTACCGAACTGGACCACCAGGCGGGAAAAGTCAGCGGCGCCCTGGCCATTAACGAGGCCACGGGTGAGGAAGTCCGCTTCGCCGCTTCGTCCGTGGTGCTGGCCACCGGCGGCATCAACGGCAGCCACAAGGAATGCCGCGCTAACTGGCCGGTCGATCGCCCGCAACCCTCACGCATGTTGAACGGTGCTCATCCCAATGCCGACGGCCGCATGCATCACTGGGTGGCCGACACCCTCGGGGGCCGGATTACCCACGCCGGCGAAATGTGGAACTACGCGGCCGGCTTCCCGCATCCATACCCTCACTTTCCCGGCCACGGCCTATCCACCATCCCCTGCAAATCGGCCCTGTGGCTAAACCATCTGGGTGAGCGAATTGGCCCGGAACCCCTGGTGACCGGCTTCGATACCCACTGGTTGTGCCAGCGCGTGGCAGAACAGGAAAAACCCTGGACCTGGCACCTGCTCAACTGGCGAATCGCCGCCAAGGAGTTCGCCATCTCCGGCGCCGAGCACAACGCCCGCATCCGGGACAAGCAGTTCCCCCAGTTTGTGAAAGAGCTGTTGCTGGGCAACCACGCCCTGATTCGGCAGATGCAGCATGAGAGCAGGGATTTCCTGGTGGCCGAAAGCCTGACGGATCTGGCCGGCAAGATGAACGCGCTGACCTGCTCCAACGACATCAACCCGGCAACGCTCAAGGCCACCGCCGATGCGTTTGATGCCAATTTCGCGGCAGGCACCAGTCTCCATGACGATCCCCAAATCCGGATGATCCAACATGCCCGGGAATGGAAGCCGGACCGCCTGCGCACTTGCAAACCAGCCCCGCTGCAAAAATCCGGCGCGGGCCCCTTCATCGCCATCCGCATGCAGCTGATTACCCGCAAAAGCCTGGGTGGCCTGCAAACCGACCTGCAGAGCCGAGTCCTGGGCGCCCACGGGCAGCCGGTTGAAGGCCTCTATTGTGTCGGCGAGGCGGCAGGCTTTGGCGGCGGCGGTGCGAACGGCAAACGTTCCCTGGAAGGCACCTTCCTGCCTGGCTGCATCATGACAGCCCGGGCAGCGGTCCGCGCCATTGTGGCCGGAGGCTGAATACTGTGGGCAAAACACATAACCAAAACCCCGAACCCGGAAAGCTTGGAGAACAACAATGACAAACGGCGCACAAGCCCTGATGAAAACCCTGGTGGATGCCGGCGTTGAGGTCTGCTTCAGCAACCCCGGCACCAGCGAGATGCATTTTGTGGCCGCCCTGGATGACGAACCCAAAATGCGGGCGGTGCTTGCCCTGTTCGAGGGGGTAGCCACCGGCGCCGCAGACGGCTACGCGCGCATGGCCGACAAACCTGCCGCCACCCTGTTGCACCTGGGCTGCGGGCTGGGCAACGGCCTGGCCAACCTGCACAACGCCCGCAAGGGCAAAGTGCCGGTGTTGAACATTGTGGGCGACCACGCCACCTACCACGTGAAATACGATGCCCAGCTACAGTCGGATATCGAGACCGTAGCCCGTAACGTGTCCCCGGGGTTTGTGCGCACCGCCAAGAGCACGGAAACCCTCTGCCAGGACGCCGCCGAAGCCATTGCGGCTGCCCGCACAGCGCCCGGGCAGGTAGCCACATTGATATTGCCGGCCGATGTGTCCTGGGGGGAGGGCGGTGTGCCCAGCGCACCCATGGCACCGCCAACACCGGAGCCGGCAGACGATGCCACAGTGGAAGCCATTGCCAAGGCGATCCGCTCTGGCAAGAAAACCGCCCTGCTGATGGGCGGTCATTCCCTGCGCGAACCGAGCATGCTGGCGGCCGCCAAACTGGCCGCACACAGCGGCGTTACCTTGCTGGCGGAAACCTTCCCCACCCGCATGGAACGGGGCGCAGGCCTGCCTTACATCGAGCGCCTGGCCTACTTGGCCGAATTGGCCACGGTGCAACTGACGGATGTGGAACAACTGATCCTGGTGGACGCTAAGGCGCCGGTTTCCTTCTTCGCCTATCCCGGCAAGAAGAGCTACCTCGTGCCGGATTCCTGCCAGGTACACACCCTTGCCGCCCCGGACCAGGACATTCTGGCGAGCCTGAACAAACTCAATGACGCCGTTGGCGCCAGCCAGGCCGAGCCGAAGCTCCAGCCAGAGAAGCGACCGGGCCGGCCACGGGGCAAGCTGACTGCCGAGAAAGTCTGCAAGGCGGTAGGCGAACTGATACCGGAAAACGCGATAATCGTAGACGAGGGCATCACTTCCAGCCTGATGCTCTCGGTAATGACGGCCGGCGCACCCCGCCACGACATGATCACCCTCACCGGCGGCGCCATCGGCCAGGGCCTGCCCAATGCCGTGGGTGCCGCCGTGGCCTGCCCGGACCGGCCGGTTATCGCCCTGATCGGTGACGGCACCGCCATGTACACCATCCAGGCCCTGTGGACCATGGCCCGGGAACAGCTGAACGTAACCTCCATCATCTTCAACAACGCCTCCTACTCCGTGCTCAACATCGAGCTGGAGCGGGTAGGCGCGGAAGAGGCCGGTGAGAAAGCCAAATCCCAGCTGGACCTGCGCGGCCCGGTGATCAACTTCGCGGAAATGGCCAATGGCATGGGCGTTCACGGCGTGCGGGTGCACACCGCCGAGGAAATGGCAAAAGCCCTGGAATACGCACAGAGAATGCCCGGGCCGCACCTGATAGAGGCCATGATCCCCGAATCACTCAGCGGCGTGAAACGCCGTGTACTGCCCTGGATGCTGCGGGCACTACCCAGCCTTCCGGTATCAGTTTCCCGGGCGCTGAAGCGCAAGCTGGCGCCTTAACAGGATTGGCGAACGCCTACATAAAATTGAGTGAAGAAAGTGGGCCTGTCTACTGCGGCGGAGACAGGCCCTTCGCTTCCTGGGACTCAACGGTCCCGCTCAACCGGGTGTGTCAGAGCTTGGATAGCTCTGCATCGAACGCTTTGGCACCCGCATCGGTAAACTCATAAGCTCCACGAATATACTTCAGCGTTGCCATTTCTGTATCTGTAACGCCTTGTCCATCCTTAGCGGACTTAAAAAGGTCTTTTGCTTCGTCGACCGAGATTTTGCCCTCGCCCCGACCCGTGGTGTGTTTTACGGCCAGATCAATGAGCTCTTTCTCATATTTGTTGCCATCAATTGTCACATAAGCCATAAGAATATCCTTCCGTGAGGTACTGGATCGTTCTTTCCGGAACGTTAATGCTTATGCCGGAGAATGTGCCGAGGATCGGCACATTCCTTAATTTAGCCCCTTGTTCAAAAAATGCACAGGTCATTCGTAATGAGATCCTGAAGTGCATTCTTGCCGGACCCTCAGTCAGACCTCTCCAGATCCTGGAGCGCGATGGTGTATTCACTTTTCACGGCATCAAATCCAATCCGATAGGTCGCCGGGTACCACGCCGGGTAGCTATACCGCTGGGGTTGCTTTACCGGTGAGGTCATCTCCGGAAGCGACTCCAGAAAAGCCAGCGATACCATCGGCTCAACGAACATCAGCTCGCCTTTGTAATAGCCGTAGATGAAATTGTGGCTGAACGGTCGGCCATGGAATTCATGCCCGGCAGGGTCCAGGCCGTGCATTCCCATCTTGTCCACGGCCGTATCTGGAGGGATGACATAACCAGCCGGAATCAGCTGCGGGTCTGGTGCCGCCATGGCCAATTCACGGCCTTTGCCATGGAAGGTAATCGCTTCACGCTCACCATTGCTGATCAGGTAGAAATGCACGTCAAAATGGGGAACGTTGTAAACCCCTTCCGGGATATGGCCAGCAGGGTTCCAGTCAAGGACAACGTGATCGTAGCCCGTTTGCGGGCCGGCGTCCGGCATGGGTAATGAGAACTCCCAGACCATTCTCTCGCCCTGAACAGCAGGCAGTCCCTGAAGCGCCTCTTTGGTCATAATGACAGACACAGATTCAGGTTCGTTCATCCCGTTTGTCGTGACTTCCACGCGTACTGTGCCGCTACCGACGGCGACCGGGACTCCGGTGAAAACCTGCAGGTCGGCCGCGATGGCGACATTGGCAAAACCAAGGCAGGCCACCGCAACAACGGAAAGGCTGGATCGGAACAGACAAAGAGCAGTTTTCATCTCATCACTCCTCAATGACAGAGACCCTGCGGCACAACTAGTTAGGCTAGAAAGCGATTCACAAGGCCGTTAGGCCATCGCCCTTCGGGCTAACTCAGAGGAGATCGGATTTGGCAGGTTAGGCTGACAGCAGTAAAACGCGCTTCCTGTCTGCACGCTTCTCCCTACTACCACCAGAACGGGATTTGGCTGGATCTATTTACTATATCAGTTGGCCTGGCTATCGCTACTGAAAAGTTGTTCAGGGATAGCTTTGTCTGCCAGTGCCTCAGCAATGTACTGGTAGCCCCGCTTGCCAGGATGATAACCGTCACTGGCAAGCAGCGCCGGATCCGTGACCACCGGGTACTTCAGCTGCTTGAAGTCTTTGGGAAACTGCTGTGCAAGGCGGATATAGAGCTTATCCAACTGCCGGGCCCGCCATCCCATCACATGCCGGAGCGGCGAAGGCAGTGCCGTAAACAGATGCATGGGCGGCACGCTAAGAAGCAGAACAGGCCCCGGATAACGGGATGCGAGCAGTTGGCGCAATGCCCGCAACTGCCGGCGGAAACGAAAGCGGGGCGTGAAGCCCGTGGTGTCGTTCACTCCCATGCTCAAGAGCACCACATCCGCCTCTGGCAGTTCGGCGGTTTCCAGCTTTTGAATCAACGCCGCAAGCCGAATGCCGTTGACCCCGAAGGTGTGCCAGGCAATGGTCTGGCCCGTGCGCTCGTGGATTTCCCTTGCCAACTGGCCGGCCAGGCCCTGATCGTGGGTTTCAACGCCCACGCCGGCCGCCGTGGATTCGCCAATCACCAGGACTCGCCTGTCGGGAGTGCCTTCGCCATATTGACCGCACGGAGAGCCCCCCGCCTCCGGCAGCCTGGGCGTTGTGCGGCGCGCCCGCTTGCCCTGGTAGAGCAGTACCGGAAAGAGAAGGGTCGTGGTCAGCCAGAAAGGGAGATGCATGGAGGCTCCGGTTTTACCGACAGGTTAGTGAGCGACTGACTTGGAAAACAGATTGATCACTGCAACACCCGTGATGATCAGCGCCATACCAATCACAGTGGCGGCATCCAAAGCCTGCCCGTAAATCAGCCAGCCGATAAGTGCCACCAGCACAACGCCCATCCCTGCCCAGATGGCATAGGCCACGCCCACGGGAATTTCCTTCAGGGTCAGCGAGAGGAAGTAAAAGGCAATTGTATAGCCGGCGATCACCAGCAGGCTGGGCCAGAGTTTGGTGAACCCTTCACTGGCTTTCAGGCCGGTGGTGGCTATCACTTCCGCTACGATGGCAACGCCCAGAAAAATCCAACTCTTCACAACTTACAGCCCCCATTGGTGAACAACCGCCCGGCACGACCGAACGATACTCTGTGGCTGCGGAGTCTATCAAAAACCAGGCGGATAACGCGCGGGCTTATCCCGGCCAGAGCGGTGGCCATTGGCCGTGGATCTTGTTGTACTGCTCGATCGGCTCGCTGCGGTAGCCGCCGGCATAGCGCTCTTTCACACTGGGATGCACCCAGGTGCGGTTGGTCTCGGGCGGGGGGATCTCCCGCAGCAGCTTGCCCAGCAGCTTGTACTTGCCCTTGTACTCATTGTGCTGTTCGGCATTGGCGTGGGTTACGGCGGGCAGGGAATCGTTGAACACCAGGGCGTGTTTTTGCGCTTCTTCTTTCAACCACAGCAGGGGGATATCCGCCAGGGTGCGACCCTGCTTGTCTGGCTCGTAACCTCCGCCGACGTCCGAGTGCACCCCGGCAAACCACACCTGCGCCAGATCAGTGCCGTGTCGCGGGTCCCAGAGCGTGGGCTCAAAATCCTCCCGCTGCTCGTCCAGCGAGAGGGCGTGGCGGGCGACGCGAATGTTGCTGCCGATCTTGCAATCGTAGAACAGGTCCCGATCCTTGATCAGGCCGAAAAAAGTAAAGGGCAGGCCCAGGGCGCCCACGGTATCCCACACCCCGACAAACCGGATGGGCGTGCGCTGCTCCAGCGAATATTTCGCCTTCCAGGCCATGGAATGGTCGCCGTTGGCCTTGTGCTTCTTGGTTTTGTAAAGCTTGAAGGCCTCCTCGATCCGGCTGCCGTGTTCTTTTCGCAGAATGCTGCAATTATTGATCATCCCGCACAGGCTGCGGGCCGTGTAGGCGCCGCGGCTGAACCCGAACAGGAAAATCTCGTCGCCGGGCTCGTAGTTGTGCACCAGAAACCGGTAGCCGTCCATCACGTTCTTCTCCAGCCCGTACCCGGTGGCGCCGGCCCGGAGTGAATCGTGATAGGAGCCAATGCCCCAGTCGTAGAACACCACCTGTTCCACCCCGTTACCGTCGGTAGGCCGGATGGCGCGGGCAAATTGCAGAACGTTGGTGGGAAAGTCCTCCCCCAGGATTTCTTCCGGGCGGTTCCAGGTGCCATCAAAGCAGACAGCAATGCGTTTCATGGGAGTGACCTCCTGTCGTTTTGTTTCCCTGTGCTCCGCCTGTCGAATGGGGAGCAATCTTGCCCACCCTCCGGCGCATGGAAACGACCGGTACATCCTGTTTCGCGGGTATAGATGAGTATCTCAGGTATGTGGGTGGGAGGGTAGTGCCGAAGCGCCGGGCGCTGGAGTTATACGCACGCGTTCGCATAACTCCAGATGTCACATGAGAAATGTCGGTAACTATCTGATAGGGTTGGAAAGTGGAAGAAATCTGGGCGGAGTTATACGCCCACGGTAGGGGCAGGAGTTGCTCAAAAGAGGGCGTATAACTCCGGCGGTAGCCGTGGGAATTGGTGCTCAAGATACTGTTTTTAATAGAGAAGCTCGTTTTTTCTTGAGCGCGTTTGAATGGAGTTTTACGAACGGGTGATATACGAACGCGTTCGTATAATTAGCTGTTAAAGCGGTGGGTTGATTGCAAAGGTTTTCTTGCCGCTTCACCGTAGGTTAGAGTAAATAACTGTATAAATAAACAGTATTATTTTCAGTCTGGAATCGGGTGCAAGAAAACAAATAATGCGGATCGCCGTTGAGCGCTCTCCTTGCTACCCTCAAGAGCCAGAGCAGACGCATAAGTCGCGGCTTGATGCGTCTGCTCTGGCTCTTGAGGGAAAGCCGATCAAAGCTCGATCGTGGTCGCCTTTGTTGAGTGCCTTCTGGTCTTGGTTGCCCGCGCTGACGATTGGCCTGAGAGCTTCCCAGGGGTGTCTTCAGGATATGGAGTGGCCTGTGACTAAGAGCAATATGACAGTCTTTCTGGACGTTCCGTTTAACAACACGTTGCACGCGACCTGCGCTTCGCTCCGGCACGTGAACATATTTCGTTAGGAGAGTAAATGTTACCAAGCTTTGGTATATCGCAAAAAATAGTCGAGAACCCATTTTATAACTTGGGTGTCGCCTTGCCATTTTTATGCGCCTTCTACCTTGTAAATATCGATACCCCAGTTGCTATACCTATTGTTGGCTATGATCTTAGCCGAGAAATATCGAGCATTCTCCGTATAGCGATGGTTGGTTTCTTCTATTATTTAGTTGTCGTCTATTGTGCAATGGCAAGTCATTTTTCTTTTTTTGTGGCCGAGTCTAGGCTCTATTGGGCGCTACCAATATTTATATGCTTTGCCTCGGTCAAGCTTATATTTGGCGATGCGGATCAACCAAAATTGGGCGTGATTTTCGGAATCCATGCGGCGCTGATCATGTTTTTCCATTGGATAGGGGACGGGGATAAAGAGCGTGTTTCACTCGTTGTAACCCAGCTCATAGGCGCTGTCTTATCGGTTTCATGCTTTACTGCCGGCGTCCTTTGGTACTTTGGAGATTATCTTTTTATCGAACAGGTTGGTGCTGTGCTCGGCATCGGTACTCCAACAGCTGAGTCTTTAAAGCTGGGAGCCTTAATGATGTTCACATTGGGCTACGTTATCTTCTACGGAGTGTTTCAAGTTAGCCGAATGATTGAGTTTGATCCGACAACCTCCTAACAAGTTGTTGTAGTTCGTTCCGGCCTACGGCCTCCACCGGACGCCCCTGTCGGGGCGCCGCTAAACAAAAGCGTTAGGCACTCATAAAAATACTTGTGTTTTATAAGGATAAATATGAAGCCCCGAATATTCATAGGTTCATCAGTGGAAGGATTGAGCGTCGCATATGCCATTCAGCAAAACTTAACATATGATGCTGAATCGACAGTATGGGACCAAGGGATATTTGAGCTTTCTCAAACCACAATTGAATCCCTGTCAGGCGTGGTTGATAACTCAGATTTTGGGATCTTTGTTTTTACGCCTGATGACATCACTACGATTCGGGGCAAAGAAAACAACACAATTCGTGACAACGTAATTTTCGAGTTTGGATTATTTATAGGTCATCTAGGCCGAGATAGAGTTTTCTTCGTCACACCAGACGGATCTGATTTTCGTTTGCCCACCGATTTGTTAGGGGTGACTCCCGGAAAATACGATCCAAGCCGAAAAGATGGGAGTCTACAGGCTGCTTGTGGGCCAGCATGTAATCAAATACGACAAACAATAAAAAAGCTTCCTCTATTAACATCTCAAGATAAAGAAAATGAAGCAGACGAGGCTGAGGAAGATAGAAAGAGTAAAAATGGTGATTGGATATTTGATCTTGTTGACAATAAATTCTCATTAGCGAGAGATAAGATTAAGGAAGAAATAAAAGAAAAATCAGGGACGGATCTTATAGAAGCTAACGCTTGGCTCGCGTATGTGAACTTCAAAGAGGATGAAGTGTCAGGATTGGATCCTCTTTTGGAGATTGCCAAGGCAAATGAAGGCGAACCAAAAATAGTTGCACTTATTGCACGAATGTTTCTTTGGGAAACCTACACTAATTATTCGTTAGAAATAATAAATAGCTCCTTGGAGAAATATCCGGAAAACAACGAATTTATGATTATTAAATCAGAGTGCTTAAAAACCGATGGTGGAATCGATTCCGCTATCGAGGCATTATCAAAACATGGATTTAATGATGTTCCTGAAGTTGCAATTTCACTTTCAGAACTACATGAAGAAAAAGAAGATTTAGAAGGTGCCATAGAATCTATCAGCTCTTCGTACTTAAAATATCCTAGCAATAAATCCGTTTTATACAAATATGCGAGACTTCTTCAAGAGGTGGGACGCAATAAAGAGGCACTGTATTTGCTCGACAAACTGGTAACAGAGTATCCGGATGAGGTCGCGTACTGGGGGTATTTGAGTAACACATGCGTGCAGCTCGATCTTTATGAAAAGGCAATGTCTTCTTGTAAAAAAGCTCTAGAGCTTTCTCAAGGAAAGGAAGCTTGGATACTTCATAACATAGGAAATATGTTTAAGAATAAGGGTTTCTATTCCGAGGCGGAAGAATGGCTTAATAAAGGACTTGAAGTCGAGCCTAAGTCTGAGTATGCACACGATAGGCTTTCTGGCGCAATAAAAAGTAGAAACGAGGAACAAAGAAAGTTTTTGGATTTTTGTAATGAAGGGCGTATTGGCATTCGCCGGAAATATCAAGAGATGTCAGAGCGCCTAACCAGTGAATGAAGCCGACCAATTTTCCGCTACCGCTTCAAATTGGCGGCTTATTCAAGGCGTTAAAGCGGTGGGTTGATTGCAAAGGTTTTCTTGCCGCTTCACCGTAGGTTAGAGTAAATAACTGTATAAATAAACAGTATTATTTTCAGTCTGGAATCGGGTGCAAGAAAACAAATAATGCGGATCGCCGTTGAGCGCTCTCCTTGCTACCCTCAAGAGCCAGAGCAGACGCATAAGTCGCGGCTTGATGCGTCTGCTCTGGCTCTTGAGGGAAAGCCGATCAAAGCTCGATCGTGGTCGCCTTTGTTGAGTGTCTTCTGGTCTTGGTTGCCCGCGCTGACGATTGGCCTGAGAGCTTCCCAGGGGTGTCTTCAGGATATGGAGTGGCCTGTGACTAAGAGCAATATGACAGTCTTTCTGGACGTTCCGTTTAACAACACGTTGCACGCGACCTGCGCTTCGCTCCGGCACGTGAACATATTTCGTTAAAAATCGGAGGGAACCGTGCTCAAAATTGATACGCAGCCAGTGATCTACTATTCACAGCTCGACGAGGATCACTTCTTTACCTGGGCCCAGGAAATACCTTGTATAAAAAGCATCGACCGCGGCTATCTGCATATCCAAGAATCAGAGGTAGACGAGCAAGCTATGAGGGATCTGTTGGCTATCTTGGAGCGCTACAGGTTGCCAGCAACGCCACTCGCAGCACTTTGTACTCCCGAGAATGAGTCTTGGTTCAAGGACAAAGACAAGTTCTGGTACCAAGATGTCTTCGGGAGTTTTTAACAAGTCGCAGCAGTACGCGGCCTACGGCCGCCGGACGCCCTTTTCATGGCTCCTTCGTCGCCATTCTAAGGTCGCCGCTGTGCTCAGCGTTAGAGAAGTAGGGAGTTTTCTTGGACTTTGATGCAACCTCATTGGGTGCAATTATTGCGGCAGGCATTACCGCAATTGCATCACTTATTGGCCTGATCATCAGTAAGGAACATAAGACTTCCGAGTTCCGCCAGGCATGGATTGACGCACTCAGAAATGATTTGTCTGAACTTATTGGATGCGTTGACGCTGTCGCACAGCACATGCGTGTTGTAGAGAACGATTCTCAAGGACAGGGTGCTGTCCAAACAGAACTGTTTGAGAAAGTTAAACCTGAGATTGTTCGGAGTGAAGCGTTGTACTGCAAGGTGCTCCTTCGTATCAATCCGAAGGAGCATGTAGAACTAGTTAATCGACTGGAAAAAATAAGGAAATCATTCGACCAAGGAATCATACCAACGACGGACGATCTCCATGACCTTGAGATGTCTCTAGTTAGTGAAAGTCAGGCAACGCTCAAACGGGAATGGGAGCGAGTAAAGCGCGGAGAGACAACATTTCGAGTTGCGAAGATCAGCGCCCTTATCTTTGTAGTTTTCACCGCCATCGCTGGGATATACGCTATCTCCGGTGCGGAGTCTGACAGCTCTAACAATCCAATTCAGGCGGCGCCAAAAAATGGCGCGTCTAATCGGTAGCGTTAGATTATCAGTTTGATTTGGGCAGAGTTACATGAAGAAGTGGCTTACAGAAAACAAAATATATTTTGAAACGGCCGCGGCTTCTTTATTGGGGGTCATGGCCGTCTTGGTCTCAATATCGCAGGTGTTACTGTCTTGGAAACAAACCGAGCTGGCAGAAGCCCAGCTGATTGTCGCGGAGCAATCCATAAGCCCGAGCATTCATGCATTCGTGGTTCAAGTTAGAAATCCGGAAACGGGACGTTTTTCTGAGGAAGAGCTCAGAGTCTATAATCTGGGAGCCCCGGCATTAGCAGCGGATATATCCAACGCGGTGTGGTTGCGCGTCAAGCTATACCCGGAAGATACCGGCAAGAACATTATCGAGGCAGAATTACCGATGCGCGGCTATTTTTCCGCTACAGAAGTCACTCAGGATCCCGAAGGCCTGATGTTTACATTGAAAGGTCATAGGAACAGTAAAAAACTAATAGATTTCACGAATACGTTTGAGCAGTATGCTGAAAAACAGGGTTTTTATGCAGAATTAAAGTTGAGTAGATTTTTTGAAATCTCCTACCGAGATAGTTTGGGCCAAGAACGCACAGACTACTATTCTGTGGTGCCGTTGCGAGGAGCCCTTCAAGTCATCGAAGATATTGGAAAGGCTAAGCTTTCTGGCTATCGAAATAGCATTGGAAGTGATGATTCAATTGACATTGATAACGTTACTAAAGAAGAGCTATTGAATAAAATTTTAAATTTCTAGGTTTTATCGCTGATCAAATATCTAACAAATGGCTGTTGTCGAACATACCTACGCCACGCTCCGGCACACCGCAAAGCCAAACGTTAGAGCGCGACTGGAACAAAAGGACATAGCGAGTACTAATGGAAATTGCACTTGAGGAAATGTCATTTTACAAGCGATGGGGCTACAAAATTGCGGGTGCAGGTCTTATTCCTGCAATCATAAGTGCGATAGGATTTGCCTATATAGGGATACCTGAAAGCCTGCAAATTACTGTTAGACGCTGGCTTCCCGAAGTTTTGAGAGAGCATCTTTTGTTATTGTGTTCTGCAGGAACTTGGCTAATTGTAGTTCTTGTTGTGAGCGTTGTATGCCTGATCTGGAGCGGCCTCGGAAGTCATGTGACCTTGGCGTTGATGAGGCGAAAGTGTAAGGAACTATACGAGTCTTATTCTGCTCTAAAGCAGGAGAGTGAGAGCAAATCAATCAATTGCTATCGACTTTTTAGTAATTGGCTATATTCGTACAGCAACCATCTTGGTTTAACTGTTAATGAGAGAGTGAGCTTGTACAAATTGGATATGAACTTGTTCTCTTGTATTGGCCGGTACTCTGAGAATGAGATCTACAACAGCAAGCCCTCTCGACTTTATCCAAGAGAGCAAGGTGGGATATCTCGGGCTTGGGAAGTGGGGGTTTTTGAAGACACTGATGCCCCAGATCCTGAAGAAGATCTTCAAAAATGGATTGACTATAATGTGAAAAACTACAGTTTCACAGAAGAAGAGTTAAAAAAAATACGAATGAAAAGCCGCGCATTCTATGGAGTAAGGTTAAAAAATTCGAAGAATGAAACGACTGCGGTTATATTATTTGAATCTCTGAACAATAACGGGTTGCCATTTGGCAAGCTAAGGCGATTGCTAAACGATCAAGAAAAAACGAATCTAACTGCTCTAATTGAGTCTTTAGATGAGCATATTCCAACTCTGGAGTCTGCCAGAGAGGAGGGCTTTTAATGAAAAGCGTGATCTCTAATATCGTAAAGTATTTGTTAAAAGAGTACCCGCACAAAACGGAGCTTTCGGCATCTAGGCTTACCAAGATGATATATTTGATGGACTGGAAAAGCGCAATAGATCACGGGCGGCAAATAACAGATGCAAAGTGGCACTTTAATCACTACGGGCCTTACGTTGATGACTTTGTGAAGCTAGCTAGGGATGACAAGGAGATATCCGTAGAAAATACTGCCAATTTTTATGGTGGGAGAAAACAGCTATTCAAACTCTCTTCAAGCTACAAAGGGAGTATAGAGCTCACAGAAGAGCAAAAGAAAATTGCTGATTTTGTTATTGATGCAACTAAACAAAAAAACTATGAGGACTTTATTCAACTTGTTTACTCTACATTTCCAGTAATCTCAAATGATCGATACAGTGATTTAGACTTAGTCGATTCGGCGACAAGATATAAAGCCCTGCTCGCAAATAGCTCTAACAAGTCACGGAAGGCGGACGCGTAAGACGCGCCGCTTCGTTCAGCGTTATACAAATTTGAGAATGGTGCATGGAAGGAACTGAATTAATAATTTCCCTGTTGAGTGATATTAAGGCCCAGCTTAGTGAAGGGGATGGCGTCTCGAAAATGACCATAGCCATTATAGCTGCCGGTGGCGCACTGGCTGGGACATTAATCACTTCGATTTTTCAGTTTTTAAACGGGAAGGAGGCGGCCAAGAATGAACGCTCGAAGTTGGATGCGCAGTTGAAAGCGGAGCTGGTATCCAAGCAGAGGCAGGAGTGGATGGATTCGGTGAGAGAGAAAGCAGCAGATTTGCTTGCGGAATATGATCATGTGTTTGGTCTACTGACAGATTCAGATGGTCAAAACCAAGAACAATTGAACAAGCTTCATCTCTCGACTGCCCGAAATGCTGTTTTCATTCAGCTGAAGTTAAATCCAAAAAAAGACGCTCAAAAAGCCGTAATTGACTCTATCGAGTCGTTGCTGATGCTATTCCAGTACGTAATGCATAAGCCCGATGATAATCATGCGGCTGACTACGATAGGTGCAGGAAACAATACATTAAAAGTCTAAACGATCTTTTCAGCCATACCTGGCAAAGGATCAAACGTTTAGAGTAATTGTATAACAAGGCCATTAAGGTTGTTCCGGGCCGTTGGCCCTCCACCGGACGCCCTTGTCAGGGCGCCGTTTATCGCTGGCGTTAAGTTCCTGAGGTCAAAGTATGAATGAGCAGCAATACCTCCGGTACCTGAGTTACCGTTTCATCAAACCATTTCATCGGTCATCCACACCAGACTGGAAGTGTCCCCATTGTGAAAACGGTCTTCTTTCCCTGAGGAAAGATTCACTTTTTTACGAAGAAACCCCAGATTCGAGGTTTTTGCACTCGCATCCAGATTGGGAGCCTGACTGGATTGACTACCGATTTTCGGCTTCCTTCGAATGCAATAAGTGCACAGGTATTACCTTTGTATGTGGGATAGGAAATGAGACTTTTTACCCAGCAGTGGAAGATGGCGATGAAGATTTCGAAGATATAGAGTTTATCCCAAAATATTTTGAGCCAGCGATCCCGTTATTTGCGATTCCGAAAGGGTGCCCTGATAGCATAGGGAAAATACTAAAATCTGCATTTTCAGTTGCATGGGCTGATCTGGCATCAGGGTGTAACCGTTTGAGAGTTGCCGTTGAGAAGCTGATATTTGAATTAGATCCAAGCCTTGATGGGACTCTTCACCGAAAACTAGAAGCATTATCAGAGTCTCACAGGGAGCCAGCGCACCTGCTAATGGCGATCAAGTGGTTGGGTAACGACGCTAGCCATGATGGGTCATTGCGCGAATGCGACTTGGCCTTTGGATTCCGAGCGATGGAGAGCGTTCTCAAAGATTTGTATGCTAACGAAAGAGATGAGCTTCGAGATCTTGCAAGCATTGTTAACGCCGGGCGCGGGTCGCCGGCCAGAACTTAACAAGTAGCTGTTGTCGGACGCACCTACGCTGGCGCTCCGATTCGCCGCAAAGCCATAGCGTTATGCGGCACACAGGAGGATACATCTAATGTCGGCGAACACGATTTCATGGTCGGTCTATTCGATATTTGTCGCCGCCGCCCTGTACCTAAATTGGCATCCCGATATTTTCTCATTCACTGGTAACTTGGGAATTTTAAAGCTTGTTGTCTGGGTGACATTCGCAGCGTTTCTTGCATATAGCGTTTACTGCAGTTTCCAGGAAAACATATTTCGCACCATTCGCAAGATTGCGGAGTTTCACTGGGGTAGGCAGATAGGAATAGATCTTTATCTTGGACTTTTTATCTTTCAAATCTTCATCTACCTACACGAAGGGTCGCTTGCAGCAGTTCTTTGGCTTGTTCCAACGCTTCTGTTCGCTAACCTTTCAGCTTTGCTCTATCTCGGCATTCATTTTGATTCGATTGCATCAAAGTTGCTCGGGCTGTAGGGCATGCCGCATAGCAAGTGGCAGCACGGTGACCGCTTTTCCGCCGCGCTGCGGCTCCAAACCGGCGGGTGAGCCGGGCGTTAGAACTACTCGTTCACATGGAGAGGTAAGGAAGCATGGCTAGATGCACAGCACCATCAAGAGGACATCGTTCAGCGAGCGCGGCAGCCAACTGCCCTGCATGTGGCGGGCGCTATGGTCGTTACGGAGGTGGAGGCTACAGTCCATACTCGACCCCATCTTATCCCTCGTCTGGTAGCAGTGGGAGCAGCGGCGGATCAAGTCGTAGTGCAAAGCCACGCTGGTCGAAATCAGGTTCATCTGTATCGTACACGCATGCTCAGGTTCAGTCTCTCGAACCAGTTCGAGAAACCGTTGAGATCCGAGCAGCGCAGCAACCTGATCTTCGCGATGTTTTCTTGTGTCATGCTTGGGGTGACCGTAGAGATGCGGCTAAAGAGCTTCATGATTTGCTTGTAGCTGCTGGTGTAAAAGTTTGGTTCAGCGAAAATGATCTGGGGCTTGGCGTCCCAATGATGAGGGCCATCGACAAGGGTTTAGCGAATTCTAGAATAGGACTTGTATTGGTCACCCCAGCAATGCTCGAACGCTTGCCAAAAGAGAGCGTTGCAGACAAAGAACTTTCAGCACTACTGGCACGCAACCAACTCATCCCCATCGTGCATAACACTTCCTATGAAGCCCTAAGAAATGTTAGCCCCATGCTCGCCTCTCGAACTGGGTTGGATACTTCTGAGGACTCAATGGAAGTCGTCGCAGAGAAAATCGCCGAGTTGGTAGAGGTATAATTCTGTGGCTATATGTTCTAACAAGGCAATTAAATTTGTTCCGGCCCGATGGGCCTCCACCGGACGCCCTTGTCAGGGTGCCGTTTATGGCTGGCGTTAGGCATCTGGCAGAACGTTCGGCAAACGAAGGAGCATCCGATTGGCAGGTCGTGAATTGGTAGAAATGGCAGACTTTCGAGTGCAGCGCATGCCCATCGAGGACTGCGGGGAATCTCTGATTGATGTAGCAAGTGGCGGTCTGATCGCTTATGGCCTGCCTCCAGAGTGTCCTGAGACTGCGCCGTTCTACAGGATGCTGCGGGAAGGGGTCGTATATAAGCTTGAGAAGGCCCAAAAACGACTTCCCGTTGGCCTACAGTTTCGCCTATACGAAGGCTTTAGGAGCCCCCAGGTCCAGAAGATGCTCTTCGATGGACAGTTACGAAGGATGCGACGGGAAAACCCTTCCCGGTGTGATGCATGGTGCCACGCCCAAGCCGCAAAGCTCGCTTCGCCACTCTGCACTTTCGAAGGTGTTGATATCATTCCGCCACACAGCACCGGCGGCGCATTCGACATTGAGATAGTCGACAAGGCTGGCAAACCTCTGGACTTTGGCATGGAGTTGAGCGATTGGGACGTTGTTCCGCCAGAACTATGCGCTACAGACTTCGATGGTCTTCCGGATCCGGTGGTGCGCAACAGAAAGCTCTTAGTGGAGACCTTGGCCGCGGAGGGGTTCATCAACTATCCGAGAGAATGGTGGCACTTCTCCTACGGAGATCAGTATTGGGCATTCGCCACCGGAAACGCGATGGCACTGTACGGGACTGTCCAAGAAACAAGCTACGAAGTAAGGCATAGTAATGCCTAACAATTCGCGTCACACGGATGCCGTTTACGCCGCTTCGCTCTGCAAAGGCAACTGATCTTGCACCGCTTTAGTGGACGGTGGTACGTAGGAGCGACCTTAAAGAAGGTGAAAGCCAGGGGCGCCATGTCGGGGATACAGTCCTGAAAAGCAACCTTACGCGACGAGTAGACTTCGGGCTATTCATGGTTGAGGTGGTGTGTGGGGTGTGCCCCTCACACCCCTGTTGGCAAGGTTAACAAACGAGTTCCTCCGAGAATTTCAGATGAAAGAGCTTCTAGAAAACCATCGCTTTATCCTCGCCGAGGCTGCCATTATCGAAAGGCTCCGTCGTAGCGGAAAGGTAGAACTGGACCAGAGTTTAGTTCACGCCCCATTGATTTATAGCAACGAGGGTAGAGCGGAGCTGGAGAGCCTGTACCGGGAATATCTGGGCATCGCTGAGGCCAATAACCGGCCAATATTGCTTTGTACACCTACTTGGCGGGCAAACAGGGAGAGAGTGCAAGCCTCAAATCAGCGACAGAGCATTAACGTTGACGCCGCAAAGTTCCTGAAAGAATTAGTTGTCGAAGAATCCAGGAAAGTGCCCGTTAAAATTGGTGGTCTGATTGGCTGTAAAAACGATTGCTATCTGCCTGAGGAAGGCTTGTCACTGAATGAGGCAAGCGAATTCCATAAATGGCAGATCGATCAGCTAGCAGACTCAGGTGTGGATTTCCTCATTGCAGTCACGCTGCCTTCAATAGAGGAGGCCGCTGGAATTGCTCTTGCAATGGAAGCTACGGGATTACCTTACATCCTAAGTTTTGTGATCGGTTCCGATGGTAACGTCCTGGATGGAACAGAGCTTCAGAAGGCAATTGAATATGTCGATGCCAAGACCACCAGTAAACCGCTTGGATATTTTGTTAACTGCTCCTACCCGTCATTTCTTAATCCAGATACGCTCTCTGAAACATTATTTGAACGGCTAATTGGTATACAGGCAAACGCCTCCTCCCTTAGCCATGATGAGCTGGAAGGTTCAGCAGAACTAAGATCCGAATCGGTTGAAGAGTGGGGAAGGCTTATGGCGCAGTTGAACAGAGATTTCGGATTAAAAATTCTTGGTGGTTGTTGCGGTACCGATGGCAAGCACCTCGAGTATCTGACGGAGAATATCACCTGACGCATAATAGTAATGGGATGGCGTGAGAATGCCCCAACTATAGTGGTAATTTTTCGCCCCGTCTGATTCGCCCTGCGTCACTGCTTGGTAAATATCCGGTCTCATCGCGCCTCTGCCCGTTCCCGCCGAATCAGCAGTACCAATGCCAGCGCCGCCAGTGACCCCATCACAGCGGCGAAACTGATCCCGGTTGTCTTCAGGCTGGTCGCGGTTGCCATCAAGCCCAGGCCGATCACCGGCACCGAGATGGCGATATAGGCCACAACAAAGAAGCTGGACGTTACTGCGGCCTTCTCCGTCGTCGGGCTGGCCGAGGCGATCTCACCCATGCCGGCCCGGAATGAAATACCCTGGCCCATGCCTGCAATCACGGCCCCGGTTACGAACAGGGCGAGGGATTGGGTATAGATGCCCAGTGCTATCGGAATTACCCCGAGCATCAGAGACACACAGCCCAGAGGAAGGCGCAGCCTGAGCGGCAGGGCACCCTGCAGGAACTGGCCCAGGGTTGAGGCGATGAAAATGCTGCCGGCTACGACGCCGACCAGCAACCGGTTGTCATAGCCCAGCACCTTGCCCATCATCGCCGGGGCGATGGAGGTGAAGAAGCCACACATGGCGAAGCCGGCAAAACCGGCAATCGCGGCGGGAATGAATACGCCGCGAACCTCGGGTGGCACGCTCAGGCGCTGGATGGTCAGTTTTGGGCGAGCGGGTTTTGAGACGGTCTCCGGCGCTGCCCAGATGCAGCACACTGCCAGCACGGCCATGGCCGAGTGCACCAGAAAGGTCAGGTGCAGTGGCCAGGGCAGATACTCGGAGAGGGCACCGGCAAGCATGGGCCCAAGGCCAAGCCCGCCCATGTTCGCCGCCGTGGCAAAGAAGGTTGCCTTGTCCCGCCAGTGAGGCGGAGCTAATTCAAGGACGGCCACCGTGGCCGTGCCGGTAAAAATCCCCGCAGACAGCCCGGACAGTACCCGGCCGGTGAGTATCATTCCCAGCCCATTGGCCTGCCAGAACACCAGGTCACTGATGATGGAGCAAGCCAGGCCTGCGAACAGCATTGGCCGGCGGCCTATCTGATCAGACCAGCGCCCCGTCGTTACCAGTGCGGCGATCACACCAAAGGCATAGGCGGCAAAGATGATGGTGATCATCAGATCGGAAAAGCCGAATCTGTCCTGGTAGATGGGGTAGAGCGGTGTCGGCATGGTGGTGCCGATCATTGTCACACTGAAGGTAAAGGCCGCGCCCACGAATATGAGTAGCGGAAGCCAGGGGTGCTGCTTGGAGGGGGCCATGCCAGAGTTCCAATGAACAGTGATTGAAAGGCCGGTTACACTATCAGATGCATTGGGCGGAATCGAAGCATCCTGCCAATCAGGGCAATCTTCCAGCTTTACTCACACAAAGGAGAGAGCGTGCATCAATCAGCAGCCAAGTGGATAGTGTCGCTACTGAGAGACAGGAATATTCCCTTCCTCATTTGTGGAGGACTCGCCGCAAGGGGATATGGCTCTCAGCGCGATCTCCATGACATTGATCTCTTTGTCCCTGGGGAGCACTTTTTGTCTGTGGTCCAGGCAGGGCAGCCGTTTGTATCCAAAGCGGCTGCCCACCGCCAGGAAGAGGGCTGGGACCTGACCTACGTCCAGTTCAAATATGAGGGTGTCAAAGTGGAGGTAGGTAATGCCGACGGTGCACAAATCTTCGATGCGCAAAATAAAGCCTGGGTTGCGCTAAACATCAATTTTTTTCGATTCGAGACTGTGCACTTACTTGGCCTTGAGCTTCCCTTGATGCTGAAGGAGGATCTTGTCTGGTATAAATCCCTACTCTCAAGGCCGGTGGATATCGTGGATGTCCGGGCCATGCGGTGATGGCCCGCTTTATACCTAAACCGTTCAGCTTTCATCGTTTTGGCAATTTATCATCAATGTCGATGATTCGGCGGTCGTAGAAGAAATGTCCGTTTGGCTGATAAGACTCTGGAAGTGTATTCCCGTTGGTCTTGAGCACCAGAAGCTGTGAAACCAGCCTCCAGCCCTTAGCGTTGGTGTTGAAGAGCACCTCCCCACAATCACGACAAAACACGCGTGTCATCCGCTTGGAAGGGTGCTGGAACGTTTTTACACTCGACTCACCCCTCGTAACCGAAACCTGATCCGCTTCCCATGCCAGCACAGAGTGGTAGGGGACCTGAAGCAGCTCCCGGCAATCCTCACAGTGGCAGAACGCATGGACTTTCGGGGCTCCGGTCATGGTGACTTCCACTGTGCCGCAGTCGCAATGTACTTGATGCGCATCAGTCATGATGTGCTCCGTTCGCCCGGAATTTGCGCCTGCAAGTGGGCTTTAAAACGTTCGAAATCCTGCTCCACCTGCGGGTTTTTCATCACGTCGTAGCAGGCGAAGGTGTTCAACGCTTCCATGCCGAAGAAGCGGAAATTCATGTGCATTGGGAAGAGCAGGTCGTCCACGCTCCCGCCCCGGAAGAGATACTCATCCGGGTTATTGAAGGCTTCTTCGGGGGCATTGAAAGTGAGCGAGAGCAGGTATTTTTTGCCCTGCAGCGTCCCGCCATTACCATAATTTGCCTTGGGTGCCTCTTCGGTGCGGCCGTCGCCGTTGCACAACGCGCCGCCCATACCGGCGGTGTAGACTTCGTCCATGTATTTCTTGAAGCTCCAGGGCACGCCCATCCAGTTAACCGGGGTTTGCAGCAGGATGATGTCTGCCCACTGGTGGTTTTCCAGCTCCTGGTCCACGTCCCAGCCTTTATCGACTTCCACGATCCTTGTCTGATGCCCGTCGGCAGTGAGCAACTCGTCGGCCATCTGGACCAGAGTTCCGTTGAGTTTGCCTTCCGCGAAAGAATAGTAGTGGTGCGCATTGATAATGAGGATATTGCTCATCAGAACCTCCCTGATTAGTAACGAAAGTAATCCTGGTATACTATGGTTACCTGTAAATGGTGTTCAATTAGTATACTTTTAGTAACCTGCTTCCAGTTGCTGGAGAACAGATGGAAAGTCGCGTAGAAACAGACCACTACGGCCGAAAAAAAGTTTTCAATGCCTGCATGGAACCCTGCGCCATCGAGAGGGGCATGCGCATCATTGGCGGAAAATGGACTGGCTCCATCATTTACCACCTGAAAGACGGTCCGGTGCGCTTCAACGACCTTGCCCGCATGCTTGGCGGTGCCAGCAAGAAGATGATCGATCAGCGTCTCAAGGACCTTGAGTCGCGGGAGATGGTGGTGAGAAAGGTCATCAATGACCGGCCGGTCGCGGTGACTTATGAGTTGACGGAGTTTGGCCGCAGCGCGCTGAAGATTCTTGATGACCTAAGGATATGGTCGGAGAAACACGATCTCGCATAGTATGTCCGGGGGTAGAACTGAAAAAGCCTGAAGAGAGCCCATGGCCATGAGCGAATACGTTGAATACCTTAAAGAAGTTTTTTCTGAATTCGGTGACATTCGCGCCAAAAAGATGTTCGGTGGCTATGGCATCTACCACGATGATGTAATGATCGGCCTTGTCGCCGATGACATGCTCTACCTGAAAGTCGACTCTGAGTCAGTCAGCCGTTTCGAAGAACGTGGGTTATCCCAGTTCATGTATCCGAAGGGGCAGAAAATGGTGGGAATGTCGTACTACCTGGCACCAGAAGAGGCACTGGAAGACTCATCAGAAATGCGCCATTGGGCGACACTGGCCTATGGTGCAGCACTTCGGTCACGAAAATAATATTTACTGCTGGGCTACCTGTTCGCGATGTTGTGGGTTTCTCAGTAAGAGGCGATAGAGAAAAACCGATGACTGTTCATTCTGGTTCCTGCCTTTGCGGCACCGTGAAATTTGATATAGAAGGCGATTTCGAGAACTTTTACCTGTGTCATTGCCAACACTGCCAAAAAGATACGGGTTCTGCGCATGCAGCCAATCTGTTTTCGCAATCCGCCAAATTGACGTGGCTAGCCGGTGAGGATGCTGTGACTTCCTATACGCTGCCGAGTACTCGCCACAGCAAGAGTTTTTGCAAGCTGTGTGGTTCCGCGCTGCCAGGCACTCAGCTTGAAGGGTTGCTCGTGGTTCCGGCAGGGTGTCTGGACACTGAAGTCTCCATAAAGCCAACGGCGCATATTTTCACGGCGAGCAGGGCAGCCTGGGATGAGGCGCTTGAAGAGGTACCCGTGCGATGACGGAACTCACACAGGTGGCCGGCCTGTCTACGGAACAGCTTCCAAATATTGAACGTCACCTTGACCGTTGCTATCTCCAGCCCGGGAAGTTACCCGGCGCGCTGACACTGGTCGCCCGGCGAGGGGAGGTTGCCTATGTGAAAGCCCAGGGGCTGATGGACGTGGAACGCAACAAGCCGGTCCGCCGGGATACGGTGTTCCGCATATATTCCATGACCAAGCCGATCACGTCTATCGCCATGATGCAGCTTTATGAGCAGGGGCGGTTTTTACTGGATGATCCCGTACACAAATATATTCCTGCCTGGAGACACCAGCGGATTTATAAAAGCGGGGTTTATCCGAACTTCCTGACCACGCCTGCATCCAGCACCATGACGATCCGCGACCTGTTCACGCATATGTCAGGCCTGACTTACGGATTCATGCAGCGCACAAATGTTGACGCTGCCTACCGCGAGCTTAAACTGGATGGCAGCCGGAGCATGGAGCTGGAAGCCCTGGTCGATCGCCTCGCAGGGCTGCCTCTGGAGTTTTCCCCGGGCACAGCCTGGAATTATTCGGTCAGCACGGATGTGCTGGGGTATCTGGTGCAGTTGCTGTCCGGAAAGCCGTTTGATGAGTATCTGCGGGAGCATATTTTTGAGCCTCTGGATATGCCTGACACCGGCTTCCACGTTCGGGATGATCAGCTTGACCGCTTCGCTGCCTGCTATCAGTACCAGGCCGGTGATCAGTTCACGCTCCAGGATGACCCCGAGACATCTCCCTTCCGGCGAAAGCCCCAGTTCATGTCCGGTGGTGGCGGGCTGGTTTCCACCATCGACGATTATTTCCACTTCGCCCAGGCCCTGTGTCAGGGGGGCGAGTTCCGGGGGCGGCGAATTATTGGTCGAAAAACTCTGGAATTCATGTGTCGTAACCATCTGCCCGGCAATCAGGATCTACCGGGCCTGTCTGTCGGTGCATTCAGCGAGACACCTTTTGCCGGTACTGGCTTTGGCCTGGGTTTTTCGGTAAAAACTGACGTCGCCAAATCCCAGACCAACGGATCGGTTGGTGAGTACGGTTGGGGTGGCCTTGCGAGCACTAACTTTTTTGTCGATCCCGTAGAGGAGCTGGTGATGATTTTCATGACGCAACTGATTCCGTCGTCCACCTACCCCATCCGTCAGGAGCTGCGGGCGATCGTTAACGGAGCGCTGCTATGAACACAGATTCAACACCCTATCCAATCGGCACGCCCGGCACTCCATGGGGCACAGCAGAGCGCGCCGAGTGGTTGTCACGGCAAACCCGTCAGCGCAGTTACGAGGCGGAGGTGTTGAGTGTGATCGAGCGCCTTGGCGCGCGGTTTGATGTGGAAGAATACGGCGGGCTGGATTACGGCCCGGATTATTATCCGCTGATGGCGATTCGCAGCCGCGACTGGAACAAAGACCTGCCCGTGGTGCTGATCACCGGCGGCGTTCACGGTTACGAGACCAGCGGTGTTCATGGCGCGCTTGAGTTCCTCGATAAGCACGCGGCGGATTATGCGGGGCGCGTGAACCTTCTGGTTGCGCCCTGTGTCAGCCCCTGGGCATACGAGCGCATTCATCGCTGGAACCGGAATGCAATCGACCCGAACCGCTCGTTCCACGACGACAGTCCCGCGGAAGAGTCGGCCGCCCTCATGCATTTGGTTGCGCCGGTTCGCGAGCGTGCATTGATTCATGTGGATCTTCACGAAACCACCGATACCGACGAGTCGGAGTTCCGCCCGGCGCTGGCCGCTCGCGATGGCAAGCCATTCGAGCCGGCCGGCATTCCCGATGGCTTCTATGTGGTGGACGATAGCGAAAACCCGCAGCCAGATTTCCAGCAGGCACTGATTAAGGCGGTGGAGCAGGTGACGCACATTGCACCCGCCGACGAGAAAGGCGAGATTTTCGGCTCACCAGTCGTTGCCCGGGGCGTGATCCAGTATCCGCTCTCGCAGTGGGGCCTGTGCGCTGGCATGACCCGCGCTCCCTACCGGACCACCACTGAGGTGTATCCCGATAGCCCCCGTGTAACCCCCGAGCAATGCAATGCCGCGCAGGCCGCGGCGGTGTGTGCAGCGATTGATTACGGGTTGGCTCATCGCGGAACCGCACTTTAATCAATGTGATCGGCGTTGGCTGATTACTTGGCTAGACTTGCCTAAGAGACATACCCTAAAACAACAAGGCAAACCCGATGGATTCTTCCGAAAAGAAGTTGGCGCTCGGTCTTTTTCAGATAATCGAGCGCATTCTGCTGTTCCTCGTTGTATTGATGACGCTTGGTGGGGTGGCGTTCGAACTTCATTCTCTATACGCCGCCCAAAGCATCAATCTCGCAGATATTCTGCTGATGTTTCTGTATCTGGAGGTTATCGGCATGGTGGCGGTGTTCTACTCGGATCGGCGATCCGCTTCTGTCTTTCCGATTTTCATTGCCATCACGGCGCTGGCCCGACTGATTATTCTTCAGGGCAAGGACATGGCGCCCGAGAACATTTTATACGAGGCCATTGCGATTCTGATTCTCGCTATCGCGGCGTTCGTGATGACCCGGCTCAACCAGGTTCGCAAATATGACTAGCCGGACTCGGATAGATAGGGCTGCGCCAGGGCCTCAAGCTTTTCTTCTCTGAGTTCGCCGATGGCATTCCATATGTGCTCTGCAAGCTCCGGGTTTGCCGCTTTGAATTCCCGCGAGAGCATCAGGTAGTAGGGCTTGGTTTTGAGAGGCGGATCAATCCGGACAATGCCCGGGAGCTGCCTGGCGTTCTGGCGTAACAGAAAATCGGCGGTGACCGATTGGAGCGCAACGGCATGAACGCGTCTGGCAGTCAGTAACTGCAGGCTTTGCCTGGAACTCCGAACCTTGATTACGGAAACGCCCAGGTTTTCCAGATCGTTCACGATGGAGTAGCCCAATGGGGCGCCAACGGAAAGGTCCGTGTCTTCGAAAGCCTTGCCGCTCCAGCCCACATCTGTATCTGGCAGGGCATAGAGATTGTAGCTGATGGTGGTTAGTCGGCGGGTAGGGTCAACCTGACCGTCCCGCCAGGGGTATTCGCCAATTCGGGTGCGGGCCGCGTTGTAAGAAGCATTGAAGATACCATCCACCTGGCCGGTTTCGAGCATGGCCAGGCATCGTTTCCAGGGGTATCGGCTGAACTTGATCCGCAAATCCGGTACCCGCTCTTCCAGCAGTTTGACCAGCTCCACCGCTGCGCCGGGTCTCTCCAGAACCTCTTGGGTGTCGCCCATGTAGTAGGGGAATTGCGTTTTATCTTCGTAGGCAACATGCAGGACGGTTTCTGCATGGCCAATTCGGGCTGGACTCCAGAGAAGCAGAATGGATAGCGCGAGAGCGAGAACTGCATGAAGACACGCTTTCATGGGCATGCTCAAAAGAGTGAAGAGACAGGAATAGCTTAGTTTGTGGCGAGGAATTTTCAATACATCTTTCCATTGAGGCCAGTGGTTCTGGCATCGGACTGGAATGTATAGTGACGCATGGCCGCATGCAAAGCGGGTTAATCAGTTCTGCATGCGGATGTCATCTTTCCACCGAAAGCCCACGCCGCCGGCCTGCCATACGCCGTCTTTGTTGAACGGGTGGGGGCCTGCCATGTTGATGTACTGCGGCAGTCCGAAATGGGGCGCGAGGTTTCGCGGCGCCTTAATGGTGACCCGGTCCATGATGCGCAAACCCTGTTGCTCTGCCGGCAGATGCGCTTCTGGCGCGGCGCGGTGGGCGACGGCCCAGTTATCGACAAATAACAGATCACCGGTTTCGTATTCGTAGCGAATTCCGTAGCCACCCTCGAAGGAATCGTTCAGCAGATCGTTGTAATCATTGAAGAGTTTCTTCATGGCGGCCTCGTCCAGCAGGTGGAAGCTGTCCGCGGGTGCGGGCAGGGTCTTCAGCTGGTCGAGCGTCAGACCGTCTTCCGGCAGGCGCTCCAGCACGGCGCCGGTCATGCCCAGATGTAGCCAAACACTTTTGCGACCGGAAATCGGGTGGGTGTGAACCACGGGGTGGGTCACACTGGATGCGGAGTTTACCGACACCAGCCGTTCCCAGAAATCCTGTTTCTCCGGCGGGAGTGCGTCAAATGCCGCACCCTGGTGCGCGAAGTGGGTACCGCCGCCTTTCTCGGGGGCACGGGCCATGTAGTAGGCGCTGTGGGAGAAGGTGGCGGCTTCGAAACTGCCGTCGTTGTGCCATTGTGGGCCAACGCCGAGAATGCCCTGGCGGCCATCGTTGGAGCAGCGGAAAATGTGCCGGTTGCGGCCGGGTGTTGCGGGATGAACACCGTGGGTGGAATGGATCTCGCGACCGCCCCACCATTTGCAGGCATCGATCAATTCGTCGGGCGATAGGCCCGCCTGGTGCTTGAATACAATGAACCCGCGATTTGCCATTTCTTCTTCCAGGGCCTTGATAGCCGGCTCTGGCAGCTGGCTGCGCACATCGGCGCCATAAATTTCAACGCCGATCGGGTCCAGAGGCTTGAGGGATAAGCCTTCCTGTTCGAGCAGTGCCACGTTTTCAGGGTTCAGGGGCGCTACGGTGGAGGTCGGTTCGCGGGTTGTTTCCAGGGGCTGTGCCATAGCGTTCAACTACCATGCTGCTCGTTTTATAGCCAGCGTAACCCAGCGGGTTTTGGGAATTCAAACCCGATATCTCGATGTACATGTTTTGAATTGGGCGCGAGGGGGCTCTGCAGGGGCAAGACCAATTCGCGTTTGCCTTCGTAGATGCGGCCTCTAGACTGATAGTGGTAACCAAAAACCGAGAGGAATGGCCGTGACTCCCAAATCCCTTTTGCGCCGCACAGCGGCATTGATAGCGTTCGTGATGTCCGGATCGGTAATGGCTGCTGATCCTGTGGTGGTGTCTTCCAAAATCGACACCGAAGGCTCGGTACTGGGGCAGATGGTGTTGCAGTCCCTGCAGGGGGCTGGTATTCCGGTTGAAAACAGGCTCCAGTTGGGTGGCACCAGCATCGTCCGCAATGCGATCAAGGCAGGCGAAATCGATATTTACCCCGAGTACACCGGCAATGCTGCGTTCTTTCACGATCAGGCGGATCGGGATATCTGGAAAGATGCGGATAAGGCCTACAAGGAGGCTGCTCGCCTGGATAAAGAGGCACACAACATTGTCTGGCTGGAACCCGCCGAAGCGAATAACACCTGGGCGATGAGTGTGCGGGGCGATCTGGCGCGGGAAAATAACCTGGCCACACTCGAAGACCTTGCGGAGTACATCAATGAAGGCGGTGCCTTCAAGTTTGCGGCCAGTGCCGAGTTTGTGGAATCCGCCAGTGCCTTGCCGGCGTTCCAGGAAGCCTATGGCTTCAAGCTTGAATCCGACCAGCTGTTGATCCTTTCCGGTGGCAACACGGCGGCGACGCTGCGCGCGGCGGCCCTGAACAACAACGATGTAAACGGTGCGATGACCTATGGCACCGATGGTGGGCTGGACGCGCTGGATCTGAAGGTAATGGAAGATACCGCGGGCGTGCAGCCGGTGTATCAGCCAGCGCCGATCGTGCGTGGGGAGGTGCTGGAAGCCTATCCGCAGATCCGGGAGGTGCTGACGCCGATCTTCGAGTCGCTGGACCTTGAAACGCTGCAGCGCCTGAATGGCCAGGTGGCGGTGAACGGGGTGCCGGCGGATAGCGTCGCCCGGAATTACCTGGATTCCCTGGCTCAGGACTGAGGTTTGTCGATTTTCAGTTCCCGTTCCACTGGTTCCATGCCGAATCGAGTCCTGCCCGTGCTGGGACTGCTGGCCCTGGCGCTGGTCTGGCTTCTGGATTTTGGCGTTATACAGCCCAACCGCATCGTTCCGGGTACAGGTCACGGTCTGCTGTCGGCAGTTGGCGGGCTCTGGGGTGGCCTGGTTTCACTGATTCTCGCCGGCTGCGTTCTGCTGTCTCTTCTGTCGGTGCGCCGGCGGTACCTGCCGCTCCTGGCTTTGGTCGGTCTCTCCCTGGCGCTGATGCCCCTTCTGCTTGAGGTCTTCGCAGGCCGGCATCTTCCGGAAGACGCCCCTTACGCGCGATCGTCCATCGGGGCCGGTTTCTGGTGTCTGCTGTTTTTGCTGTCGCTGATGCTGATCGAAATTCTCGGGCGCCTCGGGAGCGGACGAGGGCTGCAGCTGATGATACTGGCCGTCATCGTTGGCAGCTGGCTGTGGATCCTTCGAGGCGGTGGGCTGGAGAGTCTGTCGCTGGTTCGGGAATTCAACGCCCGCCCGGACAAGTTCGAGCAGGCCTTATGGACTCATCTGGCACTGGCCTTTGGCGCGGTCGGTATCAGCGCCGGTCTGGCTTTTTTATTGGCCCTGAAGATGATTCGCAGTGTGGCCTGGCGCCGTCCTATCCTTGGTGCGGTCAGCTTTCTTCAGACTATTCCCAGCCTGGCGGTATTCGGGTTACTGATCGCACCGCTCAGTGCGCTGGCGACCGCTTTTCCGGCGCTGCAGGCCATGGGGATTCGTGGAATTGGCTGGGCCCCGGCCTTGTTGGCGCTGGTGGCTTACAGCCTGCTGCCGATGGTGCGCAACACCTTCGTCGCGCTTACCGAGGTACCCGAAAGCCTCGCCGATGCCGGGCGGGGCATGGGAATGAACGAGCGACAGCTGTTCTTCAAACTCAAGTTGCCACTGGCACTTCCCGTGATTGTGGAAGGCGTGCGCATTACCACGATCCAGGCCATTGGCCTGACCGCGGTTGCCGCGCTGATTGGCGCCGGCGGTTTTGGCAGCTTTATCTTTCAGGGCCTGGGGCAGGCGGCGATGGATCTGGTTTTGCTTGGTGCGCTGCCCACCATTGCACTCGCGCTGCTGGCGGATGCTCTGCTCACCATGCTGGCGGCCAGTCTCAAGCCGACACCGGCGACGGCCTGACAGGAGAGGGATAAGCCCGGATGATTGAACTGAAAAACGTTACCCGCCGCTTCGGAGATGCTGTGGCGGTGGACCGGATTAACCTCAAGGTCGAAACGGGGGAGGTGTGCGTACTCGTGGGCAGCTCGGGCTGCGGCAAGTCCACCACCCTGCGAATGATCAACCAGTTGTTGCCCCACAGCGAGGGCGAGATTCTGGTGGATGGTGAGGACGTTACCGCCATAAACCCGGAGCAGTTGCGGCTGAACATGGGATACGTGATCCAGGGCACCGGGCTGTTTCCGCACTGGACGGTGGCACGCAATATCGCCATGGTGCCTCAGCTTCTGAAATGGCCACGGGGGAGGATCGACGAGCGCGTGCATGAGCTGCTGACGCTGCTGGATCTGGACCCGGCCACCCACGCCAACAAATATCCCCAGCAATTGTCCGGCGGGCAGGCTCAAAGGGTAGGGGTTGCCAGGGCGTTGGCCGCCAACCCCAATATTCTGCTGATGGATGAGCCCTTCGGTGCGCTGGATGCCATCACGCGGGAGAACCTGCAGCTGGAGATGCTGCGTATCCAGAGTCAGCTGCGGAAAACCACGGTGTTTGTGACCCACGATATCGACGAAGCCCTGAGGCTGGCGACCCGCATTGCCGTGATGGATCGGGGCAGAATCATCCAGCACGACACGCCAGAGAACATTCTCCGGCGGCCGGCTTCCGATTTTGTAGAGAATCTCGTGGGCAAGCAGGACCGGGGTCTGAAACTGATGAGCCTGCAGACCGTGCGGGATCTGATGGAGGCTTACCCTCAGCCCAGAGAGCCGGAACCCGGCGCCGATGGGCTCAAGGAAGACGACAGCCTGCGAGTGGCTCTTTCAATCATGCTCTGGCAGAACTGGAACCAGGTGCCGGTGTTCAATGCCGATGGCCAGGAAACCGGAACGATCACCCGTGAACGCATTATCCAGGAAGGTGCCTGATGCGGGTCTGGCTGCCGCCTGTACTGCTGACTGCGCTCCTGTGTGCCCTGAGCGCGGGCATGCCGGCTCTCGAACCGCTTTTCGAGTGGGTGCAGCCCGATAAACAGAATGTGATCTACGAGCGAGAGAGCTTTCTCTTTCTGCTCCAGAACCATCTGACGCTGGTGGTGATTTCCGCCCTGGTTGGAACCGTCGCTGCGGTTGCCGGGGGTATCTTCGCCACGCGTCCAGCTGGACGCGACTTTCTGCCGCTGGTTAGCCAGATTGCCTCCATCGGCCAGACCTTCCCGCCGGTGGCGGTTCTCGCCCTGGCGGTGCCGGTTCTCGGGTTTGGCGAGGCGCCGATTCTGGTGGCCCTGATTCTGTATGGCTTGCTGCCCATTCTGCGCAATACCCTGGCCGGTTTGGAGGGTGTCGATGCCACGGTGAGGCAGGCGGCGCTGGGCATGGGCATGTCGCCTTTTCAGGTGCTGTTGCAGGTGGAGCTGCCGTTGGCGGGCAGGGTGATCCTGGCCGGCATCCGGACCTCGGTGACCATCAATATTGCCACGGCCGCCATCGGCTCAACCATCGGCGCCCGAACCCTGGGTGATCCGGTCATCGCCGGCCTGGTCAACGGCAACACGGCCTATGTGTTGCAGGGGGCGATTCTGATTGGCATGCTCGCGCTGGCAGTGGACAGCCTGTTCGAGGCCGCTGAGCGGGTCTGGGACCGCCGGTTTCTGCCCCAGACTGCAGGCTGATCGCTGGCGCAGGCCATCCGCTGCTTTAAAAATCCTGCTTTGATGTCTAGTCTGACGAAGATGGACAGCGCACGGAGCACAGCGGAATGAAGTTTCCTTCGAGCACGTCATTTGCACTCCTCGGCGCAGCACTGATCGCGATCAGCTATGGTCTGGCGCGCTTTGCGTTCGGTCTGTTCGTTCCCCCGATAAGGGATGAGCTGGGGCTGGCGCCGGATGTGATCGGCGTGATCGGTGCGCTGCCGCTCATCAGTTTCGTATTTGCTACCCTCGTTGCGCCGCACTCGGCAGACCGTCTCGGCGCCCGCAATACCGCCATGGCCTCCGGCATTTTTGGTGTTGTTGGCCTGGCGTTGATCAGCCAGGCCGTAGGGGCCGTTTCCCTGGGTGTTGGTGTGGTTCTCTGTGGCATCTGCACGGGCCTCATGATGCCGGCGCTGACGGCAGCCATGCAGGCGTTGGTGAGACGCTCACTTCATGGCCGGGTAAGCTCGGTGATGAACGCGGGCACCAGTATCGGTGTCGTCGTTGCTGTGCCGACGATCCTCTTCCTCGCCGGGGCCTGGCGCTATGCCTACGCTTCCTTTGCCGTGTTGGCGGTAATTGGCGTGATTGCCACCTGGTTTTTCATTCCGTCTGTATCCCGCGTCGTGCCCGCCAACGCTGCGCCGGCGCAGCCAATCAGTGCGGATCAGTGGTGGCGGCTGCTCAGGCTCTCGCTGTTCGCGTTCATGATGGGCTTTGTGTCTGCCGCTTACTGGATTTTCGCACCCGATCTTGTGGTTAATCTGGGTTCCATGCCATCCGATGCCACGGCCTGGCTGTGGCTGGGAGTAGGTATTGCCGGCCTTGGCGGCGCAGTAGTGGCCGATCTGGCCGACCGGAACAACCCGCCGGTTACCCAGGCCCTGATGCTGATGACACTGGCCGCAAGCCTCGCGTTGCTGGCGGCCAGCCCCGACAACCTGATGATTTCGGCATTTTCAGCGCTGGTTTTTGGTCTGGCCTACATGAGTTTGACCGGGCTGTACCTGATGACCGGCATTCGTCTGTTGCCCGGCCGGCTGTCCATGGGGCCGGTGCTGCCCTTCATGGCGGTCTCCCTCGGCCAGGCGGCTGGCTCGCCGGTCGTGGGCTGGCTCGTCGGCGGCGTGGGTTACGCCGATGCTTTCGCCATGTTCTGTGCCATCGGGATTGTGGTGGCCATGCTGTCGCCGCTTTATCCGCGGTATCTGGAATACGAACCGGAGGAAGAGACCGAGGAAGATACCGGTCTGCAGGCCGCTTACGACTATCAGCTACAGGACGAAGAGGGCGAACCCTATTCGACCATCACGGGAAAGACCGAGAGCTACTGAATTGCCTTGCGGCAGTCTTTTTACTCTCCCGATTCTTCGGCAGGCGCTGCCCAGCTGGTGTAGCCAAGATCCATTACCCGGGCGACTTCCTCATCGGGTATGGCCGAGAGATCGCCCAGTTCCAGCGTGTCGTAGTGGAAGGCGTAAAGCCTGGAAGTGAATTCGGCCACGGGCAGTGAGGCTTCGCCACGAACTTCGCCATTGCCGTAGGTTGAGCAGGTAATGCCCTGGCCCCAGTTCTGGCCGCTGTCGTTGTTGGGGTTGAAAAAGTACACCCGCATCTCGTTCTTCGGGCTCAGAGCAACGCGCAGGATATTGATGGCGTGGCGGCCAACAAAGCGGGCGGCGCTGTCCGTTACGGCGATGCCCGCCGGCTGGGCATGAATGACCGGTATGTTGCCGTTGTAGAAGGGGTGATAGCTCGCGTAGAAATGCCGGATAAAGCCGTCGTAGTCCTTTACCTCGCCGGTGTTTACGTCGGCGACCACGCGGAAGCCGTGGCTCACCCACCAGCCGTAGAATTCCGGGTTGATCCAGCGATGGGCATCGTCGTCCCGGTTTTCACAGCGGCGCCACATCTCGCCGTAGATGCGATCCAAATGGGGGATGAGCACCAGCGATACCGGGTCTACATCCACCGGTGTGCCCTCCACCAGGCCGGGCTCCAGATCCCTGGAAGAAACCTCCTGGCCCTCGAACCGGCTGAGTACTTCGTTGTCCCTCGCGGCCCAGGTGAGCACCTGAAGCAGGTAGTCGGCCTCGTTCGACGCCCACATGGAAAGACCAATGGCAGACTGGCAGGTGGGGTTGTTGCCCTGGCCGACACCCAGGGGCTGGCCTAACAGATTGAGGACACCTGCGAGCAGGAACACCCGGGGCGGCCGGGCTTCGCCAAACGCCTCTCTGAGGGTTTGTTTGGTCTCCTCAGAAGGACGGAGCTTGATTTGCCGCCACAGTGCCTGGGCGACCGACGGTGTAAACAGCGATCCGCGCTCCAGCATCATGGTCAGGCCATAGACGGCCTGGCAGGTTTCCGGGTAGATGGCCTCGTCAATCAGTGCATGGACCAAGTCGGTGTAACAGTAGAGATCGTCCAGCCCGGTCATGGTCAGCCCCAGTGTGTTGGGGATGAGATCGTCCTGGCCGCTGGCGCGCAGGAACCGCAGCATCACCGCGTGGTAGGGAGAGGCTAGGCCGGTGTCGAACATGCTGCGGGCAAAGTAGGTGGCTTCGGAGGAGAGTGCCACGTCGTCCATGTCTTTCAGGCGCGCCTCATAGACCTCAAGGCCGGGGTCCTCTGCGCTGGCCGGTGTGGGGGCGTATAGGGCTTTCACCAGACGAGTGGCATCGGTGTTGCGCCGGGTTTTGATGTCGGGATCGTAGAGGCACTTGGCGATCTGCCCGATCATTTCGCGAATACTGTCGACCTGCACGGGCCCCTGGTCCAGCAATCGCCAGACTTCCGCTACCAGGCTGTCCAGAAGGCTCTCATAGCCCAGGTGGGAGATCAGGTACTGGTAGAGTTCCTGAACGATAATGCCGAGCTGCTTCGGGCGTTCCCGATCGGCTTCTGTAAGCTGGCCAGACAGCAGATCCAGGTTTAACGCCATCACCTGAGTGAGAAAGTGGCGTGCCTGCTCGGCTGAAATCCCCGGATGGAAATATTTGCCACGGGTGACGGCCAGCATACGCAGTTCGCTGATCGCCTCCACAATGGTGGTAACGGCACCCGCTTCCCTCAGCGAGTGTTTGGCGAGCGCCGGTTGCAGCAGGGCTGGTCGGGCCCAGTCGCTGGTGCCGAAAATGCCGGCGGATTCGAGCGACCTTACGCGCCGGTAGAGGGCGTCGAAGCCGCCCGGCAACGTCATCAGTATTCTGGTACGCTCCAGAAGGCTGAGACTGGAGGCTTTTGGGTCCGCTTTCCGGGCGCGGGCAAATTCTGCCAGCGCCATATCGAACTGCATCAATGCCGGCTTGAGCGCAGGATCTGCGTCTTGGCGCTCCATAGCGTTGACTCCCTTGAGGTGTTACCCGCCCTGGCGAAAGCGTTGAATAAAGGCTTCAGACTCCGCGATTGATTGTTCCATGTTGCGAATCAGGGAATCCACATCCTGACGGATGCTCACCAGTTCGTTTTCCAGCGAACCGATCGCCTGGGCATTCAGATTATGCTTAAGGTACAGCACCTGATCCTCAAATGCCTGCAACACCGGCTCCATCCTGTCCTCGGCATCGTGCATCCGGCTGATCAGTTGGCCGTACTGGACGCGGGTCTCTTTCAGCTGCTGTTCACTGTTGCGGCGCAGTGACGCGCTCTCATACAGGCTGAGTTCGTCTTCCCATTCATCGAACAGGTCCTCGGCGACTTCTTCTACCTTGTCGATCCGGTCCCGCACCTCTTCGGCACTCGACAGGCTGTCTTCGTAGGCATCGCTGATTTCAGCATATTGTTCCTTGAGCTCAGTATCTGGTGTGTCCACCACACTCTGGAAACGCTCAAGCGACGAACGGAAGGTTTCCTGGGCGTCGTTCTGGCTGTCCCGGGCATCTTCGACCCGATCCACCAGGATGTCCCGCTTTTCATACCCGAATTTTTCCATGGTTTTGTAGTACACCGTGGAGCACCCGCCGAGGAGCACCGTGCTTAGCAATAGCACCCAGAAACGTTGAAGGCTGGTTTTTGTTATCGAGTGGTCGGTTGCGGGGCTGGGCATCGGGGCGTCTCCGGTTGCATGCTAATCAGAGAAGTGAAGCATGGCGGTGGAGCGCTGACAAGCACGGATTCGGCCCTCTTTTGCTCGAGCGGAAAACGACAAACCCCGGCAAGAGCCGGGGTTTGTCAGTTCAACCAAAGCAGAGACCGTGGTTATTTCTTGAGTCCCATTTCCTCGATTGAAATTTCCCGCATCTTGAACTTCTGGATCTTCCCGGTGACGGTCATCGGGAATTCGTCCACGAACTTGTAGTTCTTCGGGATCTTGAAGTGGGCGATCTTGCCCTTGCAGAAGGCCTGCAGGTCTTCGGCAGTGACCGGCGCCGCTTCGGGGGCCAGTTTAACCCAGGCAATCAGTTCTTCGCCGTATTTGTCATCGGGGATACCGGTAACCTGCACTTCCTCAATAGCCGGATGGGTGTAGAGGAACTCTTCGATCTCTTTCGGGTAGATGTTCTCGCCGCCGCGGATGACCATATCCTTGATGCGGCCAACGATCTGAACGTAGCCGTCTTCGTCCATGGTGGCCAGGTCGCCTGTGTGCATCCAGCCGGCATTATCGATGGCTTCGCGGGTTTTCTCTTCGTTGTTCCAGTACTTCAGCATCACGCTGTAGCCGCGGGTGCACAGCTCGCCGATTTCGCCACGCGGGACCACGTTGCCGGTGCCTGGATCAACGATCTTGGTTTCCAGGTGCGGTTGGGTACGGCCCACGGTGGTGACCTGCTTTTCGAACGGGTCGAGAGAGCTGGTCTGGGTGGAAACCGGGCTGGTTTCGGTCATGCCGTAGGCAATCTGAACTTCTTTCATGTTCATTTTGCCGTTGACCTTCTTCATTACCTCCGCCGGGCAGATGGAGCCGGCCATGATGCCGGTGCGGAGGGTGGAGAGGTCGTAGGTTTCGAAATCCGGATCGGCCAGTTCGGCGATGAACATGGTCGGTACGCCGTACAGGGCGGTCGCTTTCTCCTGATGCACGGCCTGGAGCACGGATTTCGGCTCAAAGCCCTCATCCGGGTAGATCATCGTGGAGCCGTGGGTGATGCAGCCGAGGTTACCCATGACCATACCAAAGCAATGGTAAAGAGGGACCGGGATGACCAGGCGATCTTTCTCGGTGAAGAGCTGGCTCTCGGCCACAAAGTACCCGTTGTTGAGGATATTGTGGTGGGTAAGCGTAGCGCCTTTCGGGTTACCGGTGGTGCCGGAGGTGAACTGGATGTTGATGGGGTCGTCGAACTGCAGTTCACCCTGACGCTTTTCGAGGTCTGCTTCAGAGACATCGCTGGCAAAGCCGACGAACTCTTTCCAGGTCCACATGCCGTCGTGCTTGTCTTCGTGCACGTTGATCACGGCACGCAGCTCGGGCACGTGGTCGGCCTTCAGCTTGCCGGGTGCACTGCGCTTCAGTTCCGGGGCGAGCTCGTAGATCATCTCGCGGTAGTTGGAGGCCTTGAAGGAATCCGCGGTAACCAGAACCGTAATGCCAGCCAGGTTCAGTGCGTATTGCAGCTCATGCACTCCGTAAGCCGGGTTGATGTTCACCAGGATGGCGCCAACCTTTGCGGTGGCAAACTGGGTCACCGTCCACTCATAGCGGTTGGGTGACCAGATACCCACCCGGTCTCCGCGTTTCACGCCGATGGCCATGAAGGCCCGGGCCGCTTCATCCACCTTTTCAACAAATTCCTTGTAGGTCCAGCGAATGTCCTGGTGCAGGCACACCAGGGCTTCGGTGTCCGGGAACTTCTCTGCAGTGCGGTCGAGCATATCGCCGATGGTCATGCCCAATAGGGGCGCTTCGGCGGTTCCGCTGGTATAGCTTGGTAGAGTCTTGCTCATATCTCTGCCTCCATTGTTTTTGTATTCGAGGGCAAGCAGGGCAGGTTTCCTGCTAGCGACTCTGACTGTGATACTCGGGATTCGGTTGCATATCGCTGGCAATCGCCACGCGATTGGACATGTTGTAAAAACCAACGAGGTTGCTCAGGTCCCAGATGCCCCGGTCGCTGAGTCCGGCATCCCGCAGAGCCTGGGTGTCTTCTTCGGTGACAGTGGCCGGTGAGCGGGTGAGGTGGGATGCAAAATCCAGCATCGCCCGCTGGCGCTTGTCGAGTTTGGCGCTGCGGTAGTTCATCACCATGTGCTCACCCAGTTGGGGGTCGCCACTGAGTACCCGCACGGCGGCGCCGTGGGCTACCAGGCAGTAGAAGCATTTGTTCTCGGAGGAGACCACCACGGCCACCATTTCCCGCTCGAGTTTGCTCAGCTCGCTTTCGCCCATCATAAGTTCGTTGTACAGGCGGGTGAAGCCTTCCAGCTGTTTGAGGTTTTGGCTGTAGGCGGTGAGTACGTTCGGGATCATGCCCAGCTTTTCTTGGCAGATCTGGAAGTACTTCTGGGTGTCTTCCGGCATGTCGCTGATCTCGGGAATCGGCAGATCCAGCGCGACCACATTCTTGTTGCTCATAACTACTCCTGGTTTTAACAGTTACCGCCCATCGCCTGGCCGACTTTTGATCCGTTGTGGCGTTTCAGCTGGCTACATATCCAGTCGCCCGTGGCGACAAGCTTTTCAAGATCGACGCCGGTTTTTATCCCAAGGCCGTTAAGCAGGTATAGCACGTCCTCGGTTGCTACGTTGCCCGAGGCTCCCTTGGCATAGGGGCAACCGCCGAGTCCGGCAACTGAGGCATCAATGACGCTGACGCCTTCCTCCAATACCGCGTAAAGGTTGGCCAGTGCCTGGCCGTAGGTGTCGTGGAAGTGGGCAGCCAGCTTTTGCATGGGCACGTGGGCTGCGACGGCTTCGAGCATGCGTTTTGCTTTGATCGGGGTGCCGACGCCGATGGTATCGCCCAGTGAGATCTCGTGGCAGCCCATGTCGTACAGAGCCTTGGCTACGGTGGCCACTTGCTCCGGGGCAATGTCACCTTCGTAGGGGCAACCCATTACGGTGGAGACATAGCCGCGCACGGGGATGCCGTGTTTGCGGGCTTCCTCGACGACCGGCGCAAAGCGCTCGAGGCTCTCGGCGATGGTGCAGTTGATGTTCTTTTTGGTGAAGGATTCGGACGCGGCGCCGAAGACGGCCACTTCGCCGACCTTCGCAGCCAGTGCGCCCTCAAACCCTTTCAGATTCGGGGTGAGGGCGGAGTAGCAAACGCCAGCTTTGCGGTCGATGCCGGCCATAACTTCGGCGGCGTCACCCATCTGTGGCACCCATTTCGGGGACACAAAGCTGGCGGCCTCGATGTGGCTCAGGCCGCTGTCTGCCAGGCGGTCGATCAGTCCGGTCTTGATGGCGGTGGCGATCACCGGGCCGGGCTCATTCTGGAGTCCGTCCCGGGGGCTCATCTCAACCAGGCGAACCTGTTTGGGAAAGGCCATCAGCCTGCCTCCTCTTCGTTTACTTCAATGGCAATCAGCTCGGCACCTTCGGAAACCTGGTCGCCCTCGGCGAAGAAGATTTCGGTGACCACGCCGTCGGCCGGGGCCTTGATGGCGTGCTCCATCTTCATAGCTTCCATGATCACCAGGCTCTGGCCCGCGGTGACCTTGTCGCCAACCTTGGCCTGCACTGCGACGATGGCGCCGTTCATGGGCGCGGCCAGGCTGCCTTCGCCGGCCATTTCCTCGAAGCCGTAACTTTCCTTGTACACGGTGCAGTTGAAGGTGTCGCCCTCGTAAAACAGCACCAGCTGGTCGTTATGCAGGTTGCCGTGGATGCTGATGCGATGGCCGTTGATGACGGCCTGCAGGTAGTCGTCGTCGAGGCGTGCGGTAAGGTTGTAGACGCTGTCGCCAACGAAGACCTGATAGCGGTCGTCGCGCTCCAGCACCTTCAGGTCGTGAATCTCTTCACCCACCTGCAGTTGCAGTGGCTGGGCAAACTCCGAGTTCATACGCCAGCTGTTCTGGCGGCCAAACGGCGACCAGGGGTCGGTGCTGACCACTTCCCGGGATTTACGCTGCTCCAGTACAAATCCAGCGGCCAGTACCAGGGCTTTGTGGGTATCCAGCCTGGATTTCGGGAACAGCAGTTCCCGGTGATCCTCGATGAAGCCGGTAGTCAGGTCCGCTTCCCGGAACGGCTGGGCATCGGCCAGGGCGTGCAGGAACCGGATATTGGTCTTCACGCCGGCGATGCGGTAGTGCTCCAGGGCCTGGACCATGCGGTTGATGGCCTGGTCGCGGGTTTCGTCCCACACGATCAGTTTGGCGATCATCGGGTCGTAATGGATGCTGATGTCGTCGCCTTCGGTAACACCGGTGTCGACTCGCACATGGGCGCTTTCATCCGGGGTGCTCAGGTAGCGAAGGTTGCCGGTGGCCGGGAGGAAGTCCTGGTCCGGGTCTTCGGCGTAGATCCGCGCTTCCAGGGCGTGGCCGCGGGTTTTCACCTGGGATTGCTCCAGCGGCAGGGGCTCGCCCCAGGCCACTTTCAGCTGCCATTCCACCAGATCCTGGCCGGTGACCATCTCTGTGACCGGATGCTCTACCTGCAGCCGGGTGTTCATTTCCATGAAGAAGAAGGAACCGTCCACGTCGTACAGGAATTCGACGGTGCCGGCGCCCACGTAGTTGATGGCCTGGGCTGCTTTAACTGCCGCTTCGCCCATGGCTTTGCGGGTTTCTTCGCTCAGGCCCGGAGCCGGCGCTTCTTCCAGGACTTTCTGGTGGCGGCGCTGCACGGAGCAGTCCCGCTCGGCCAGGTACACGCCCTTGCCGTCTTTGTCGCAGAACACCTGGATTTCAACGTGCCTTGGCTGGGTCAGGTAGCGTTCGATGAGCATGTCCGGGTTGCCAAAGGCATTCTTTGATTCCCGTTTGGCAGCGGCCAGGGCGTCGTCAAAATCTTCCATACGCTCGACCACACGCATGCCCTTGCCACCACCGCCGGCAACGGCCTTGAGCAGAAGCGGGAAACCGCACTTTTCGGCCTCGGCGCGCAGCGTTTCTGCGGACTGGTCGTCGCCGTGGTAGCCGGGCACCAGGGGCACACCGGCTTCTTCCATGATGGCCTTGGCTGCGGACTTGGAGCCCATGGCAGCAATGGCCGAGGAGGGCGGACCAATAAAGACAATATTGTTGGCTTCACAGGCTTCGGCAAACCCGGTGTTTTCCGAGAGAAAACCGTAGCCCGGGTGAACGGCCTGAGCACCGCTCTTTTTGGCAATCTCGATGATCTTTTCAGCCCGCAGGTAGCTCTCGGAGCTGGGTGCAGGGCCGATGTGGAAGGCTTCGTCGGCCATGGCCACGTGCCGTGCATTGGCGTCGGCCTCTGAATAGACGGCGACGACGCGAATGCCCATGCGGTGGGCGGTTTGTATGATCCGGCAGGCGATTTCGCCCCGGTTGGCGATCAGTATCTTGCTGAACATTGTTATTCTTCCTCCGGAACCCAGTTGGCCTTGCGCTTGTTCAGGAAGGCGCTGAGCCCTTCCTGCCCCTCTTCACCCACCCGGATATCCGCGATGCGGTGAGCGGTGTCGTCAATCACGTCGTCGTTGATAGGCTTGTGGCTGACGGCGAATACCAGGTCCTTGGCGGCTTTCATGGCCTCGGGCCCGTTCATGGCCAGTTGCTGGAGCATGTCGTTGCAGCGGGCTTCCATCGCCTCGACATCGTCACAGACGATGTGTACAAGGCCGTATTCCTGAGCCTGCTTTGCGGTGAACACTTCGGCGGAGATGAAATACCGCCGGGCCTGGCGCTCGCCAATGGCACGCACCACGTAGGGGCTGATCACCGCCGGAATCAGGCCGAGCTTCACTTCGCTGAGGCAGAAGCTGGACTTCTCGGTGGCAATGACGATGTCGCAGCAGGCAGCAAGGCCCACTGCGCCGCCGAAAGCGGCGCCCTGTACCAGGCCGATCACGGGCTTGGACAGGTGGTTGAGTACGTTCATCAGCCGCGCCAGTTCCCGGGAATCATCCAGGTTTTCCTGGCGGCTGTTCTCGGCCATGCGGCGCATCCAGCCAAGGTCAGCCCCGGCGGAGAAGTGCTTGCCTTCGGAGCGCAGGATGACGACCTTCACGCTGTTGTCGGCATTCACCTCGGTGAGGGTGCTGATCAGCTGCTGGATGATCACGTCGTCAAAGGCGTTGCGTTTGTCAGGGCGGTTGAGAACCACCTCGGCAATGCCTTCGTCGCGACGTTTGAGCAGAACTGCGGATTCGTTGTCTGTCATGTCAGTCTCCCCGATCACATCCGGAACACGCCGAAGCGTGTTGGCTTGGCGGGTCGGTTAAGGGTGGCAGACAGGCTCAGGGCAACCACTTCGCGGGTCTGGGCCGGGTCGATGACGCCGTCGTCCCAGAGTCGGGCGCTGGCGTAGTAGGGATGGCCCTGATGTTCGTAGGTGTCGATGATCGGCTTCTTGAATTCAGCCTCTTCCTCGGCGCTCCATTCCTGGCCCTTGCGCTCCATACCTTCGCGGCGAACGGTGGCCATAACGCCGGCGGCCTGTTCGCCGCCCATCACCGAGATGCGGGCGTTCGGCCACATCCAGAGGAAATCCGGGCTGTAGGCACGGCCGCACATGCCGTAGTTGCCCGCGCCGAAGGAGCCACCGATCAGTACGGTGATCTTGGGCACGTTGGCACAGGCCACGGCCATAACCATCTTGGCGCCGTGCTTGGCGATGCCTTCGGATTCGTATTTCTGGCCAACCATGAACCCGGTGATGTTCTGCAGGAACAGCAGCGGGATGTTGCGCTGGCAGCATAATTCAACGAAGTGGGCGCCTTTCTGGGCGGCTTCGCTGAACAGGATGCCGTTGTTGGCGATGATGCCCACCGGGTAGCCGTGAATATGGGCAAATCCGGTCACCAGGGTCTGGCCGTAGTAGCGTTTGAATTCGTCGAACTCGGAACCGTCGACGGTGCGGGCGATGACGTCACGCACGTCAAACTGCTTGCGCAGGTCGGTGCCAACGATGCCGTAGATTTCCTCGGCGTCGTACAGCGGTGCCTTGGGCTTGCGGATTTCCACATCCGTTGGCTTGCGACGGTTCAGGTTGGAGACGCTGCGCCGGGCGATTTCGAGGGCGTGTGCGTCGTTCTCGGCGTAATGGTCGGCAACACCGGAGATTTTACAGTGCACGTCGGCGCCACCCAGGTCTTCGGCGGTGACGACTTCACCGGTGGCGGCTTTTACCAGCGGCGGGCCTGCCAGGAAGATGGTGCCCTGGTTGCGGACGATGATGGATTCGTCGGCCATGGCGGGCACATAGGCGCCACCGGCGGTGCACAGGCCCATGACGACGGCAATCTGTGGGATGTCGTCGGCAGACATGCGGGCCTGGTTGTAGAAGATGCGGCCGAAGTGGTCACGATCCGGGAAGACTTCGTCCTGGCGGGGCAGGTTGGCGCCGCCGGAGTCGACCAGGTAGATGCACGGCAGGCGGTTCTGCAGGGCGATTTCCTGGGCGCGCAGGTGTTTTTTCACCGTCAGGGGGTAGTAGCTGCCGCCTTTTACGGTGGCGTCGTTGGCGATGATCATGCATTCGGTGCCGGAGACGCGGCCCACGCCGGCGATCACGCCTGCAGCGGGGACTTCTTCATCGTAAACGTTGTAGGCGGCGAACTGGCCGATTTCCAGGAACGGGGAACCGTCGTCCAGGAGGCGGTTGATGCGCTCCCTGGGAAGCAGTTTGCCACGGGCGATGTGGCGCTCCTGGTAGGAGGGGCCGCCGCCTTGCTGGATGGTGGAAACTTTGTCTCGCAGGTCGGCTACGGCCTGGGCCATGGATTCCTGGTTGGCCTGGAACTCTTCGGACCTGGGGTTAATCTTGCTTTGAAGTATTGTCATTTTTTCGGGCCTCGAGGTTCGGGGCGGCGGGACTGGCAGGGAATCTTTCCGGGAACCGCTACGAGCACATCCATGTGCGCTTGACGTCGGCCATCCATGGCCGCCGACATTCCCGGAAAGACACCCTGCCAGTCCCTCGTTGTACTTTGGGTGCAAGCCGTCCCCGGCTTATCCGGCTGAGGACGGCTACTGGCTTGAAGCTGCGCGTTATTTGTTCAGGTACAGCTCACGACCGATCAGCATCCGACGGATCTCGGACGTTCCGGCACCGATCTCGTACAGCTTGGCGTCCCGCAGCAGCCGGCCTGTCGGGTATTCGTTGATGTAGCCGTTACCGCCGAGCAGCTGGATGGCGTCCAGGGCGATTTTGGTGGCCATTTCGGCGGAGTAGAGGATCGCGCCGGCGGCGTCTTTACGGGTGGTCTCCGCGCCACGGTCGGCAGACATGGCGACCATGTAGACGTAGGACTTGGCGGTGTTCATCCAGGTGTACATGTCGGCGACTTTGCCCTGTACCAGTTCGAATTCGCCGATGGCCTGGCCGAACTGTTTGCGCTCACGGATGTAGGGAACCGTCACGTCCATAGCTGCCTGCATGATGCCCAGGGGGCCGCCGGAAAGTACGAGGCGTTCGTAGTCGAGGCCGCTCATCAGGACTTTGGCGCCGTTGCCCACGCCGCCCAGGACGTTTTCCTTGGGTACTTTGCAGTCCTGGAACACCAGTTCGCAGGTGTTGGAGCCGCGCATCCCGAGTTTGTCGAGTTTCTGGTGGCGGCTGAAGCCCGGGGCGTCGCGCTCTACGATGAAGGCGGTCACGCCCTTGGAGCCGGCGGAGGTGTCGGTTTTGGCGTAGATGACGTAGGTGTTCGCATCCGGGCCGTTGGTGATCCACATTTTGTTGCCGTTGAGGAGGTAGTGGTCACCCGCGTCTTTGGCGCTGAGTTTCATGGAGATGACGTCGGAGCCGGCGTTGGGCTCGGACATGGCCAGGGCGCCAATGTGCTCGCCGCTGACGAGTTTCGGCAGGTATTTCTGTTTCTGCTCTTCGGTGCCGTTGCGGTGAATCTGGTTTACACACAGATTGGAGTGAGCACCGTAGGAGAGGCCAACGGAAGCGGAAGCACGACTGATTTCTTCCATGGCGATCACGTGCGCCAGGTAGCCCATGTCGGAGCCGCCGTATTCTTCGCTCACGGTGATACCCAGCAGGCCCATGTCGCCCATTTTCCGCCACAGGTCCATGGGGAACTCGTTGTTGCGGTCAATTTCCTCGGCGCGCGGTGCGATTTCGGAAGCAGCAAAGCCGTTGATTTGCTCGCGGAGCATATCGAGGGTTTCGCCGAGGCCGAAGTTGAGCTCTGAGTATTGTGATTTCATTGTTGGCTACCTTTGATTTCTGTCATTCATTAGTTTTCAGCGGTCTGCCTGGCTTCTTCGTTTGCCGGGGCCTGCTGTTTCTTTTTCTTCTGCAGCTCGGTCAGGGCTTCTCGGCACCGGGCTTCGGCTGTATCCATTTCCATTTCTGCCTGGGCAATGTCGTTTTTCTGCTGTTCGAGTTGCGCCCGTTTGTTGTCCAGAATGGTTAGCATCTTGAGCAGCTGTTTTTCGTTGCCGCTGAGGGTTTCGTCCCAAAGGTCGAACAGCTCTTTGGTTTCTGCCAGGGAAAAGCCCATACGCTTGCCCCGAAGAATAAGCTTCAGACGCACACGATCCTTTGAACTAAAGATCCGTGTCTGCCCGCGCCGAGTGGGCTTGAGCAGTTCCTGATCTTCGTAGAAACGGATGCTCCGGGTTGTCACGTCGAACTCTTTGGCGAGCTCGCTGATGCTGTATGTCTGTTTAATGTCCATTGGGATTTCCTTTTTAGACTTAGGTTAGATAAAGTTTACGTAAACGTAAAGTAGTTTTAGGGTCCGATTTTTAACAAACAGAATCCTGAAAAGGGGAGTGAACGATGGAATTCAAAAATGTGGCAGCCATTGTAACAGGCGGTGCTTCCGGGCTGGGCGAGGGTGCGGCCCGCGCACTGGCCGCTGCGGGCTGCAAGGTCGCTGTTCTTGATCTTCAGCAAGAGCAGGGTGAAAAGGTGGCCGCGGATATCGGCGGCATCTTCCTGAAATGCGATGTCAGTTCCCCGGACAGCGCCGAAGCGGCCATCAACGCCGCCCGTGAGGCCCATGGCCCCTGCGGTATTGCCGTGAACTGCGCCGGTATTGCCACGGCCTCGAAGATTCTGGGCCGTGAGGGTGTGATGCCCCTGGAGAACTTCATCAAGGTTATTCAGGTCAACCTGATTGGTACCTTTAACATCCTGCGCCTGGCGGCAGCGGATATGGCCCAGCGCGAACCCAACGCCGATGGTGAACGCGGTGTGATCATCAATACCGCTTCGGTGGCTGCCTACGAGGGCCAGATTGGCCAGGCGGCCTACAGTGCCTCCAAAGGCGGTGTGGTATCGCTGACCCTGCAGTCGGCCCGCGAGCTGGCTCGCGAAGGCATCCGTGTAAATACGATTGCACCGGGCCTGTTCATGACGCCCATGATGGCGGGTATGCCCGATGAAGTTCAGGAAAGCCTGGCGGCCACGCTGCCTTTCCCGAAGCGCCTCGGCAAGCCGGAAGAATTCGGCATGATGGTTGACCAGATGGTGCGCAACCCGATTCTTAACGGCGAAGTGGTTCGTCTGGACTGCGCGCTTCGCATGGCGCCCAAGTAAAGCACTCAGTTGCAGGAGACATACATGACCGTGTCTGTTGATAAAGAAGAACTGGCGATGTTCCGGGATTCCGTTATCAAGGTCCTGGAAAAAGAAGTGACGCCACACTACGAAGCCTGGGAAAAGTCTGGTCTTGTACCCCGGGAGCTCTGGAACACCCTGGGTAACGCCGGGATGCTGTGCGTGGATGTGCCCGAAGAGTGGGGCGGTATCGGTGCGCCCTTCCAGTTCTCCGTGGTAGTGGGTGAAGAACTCGCTCGCATGGGGTTCGGCGCGCTGTCCACCAACGTGATGGTGCACTCGGACATTGTGGCTCCCTATCTGAGCCACATGGGCAATGAAGAGCAGCGGCAGCAGTGGTTGCCAAAGCTGGTCTCCGGCGAAGCCGTCGGTGCCATCGCCATGACCGAACCCGGCGCCGGTAGTGACCTGCAGGCGATTCGCACCAGTGCGGTCAAGGATGGCGATGAGTACATCCTGAACGGTTCCAAGACCTTCATTACCAACGGTCAGCACGCGGACATGGTCATCGTTGCCGCGAAAACCGACCCAAAAGCCGGTGCCCGCGGCATTAGCCTGTTCCTGGTGGATACGTCATTGCCGGGCTATAGCAAAGGCCGCAATCTGGACAAGATCGGCCAGCATTCCGGGGATACCTCCGAGCTGTTCTTCTCCGACATGCGCATCCCGGCGTCCGCGCTTCTTGGCGAAGAGGGGCAGGGGTTTGTTTACCTGATGAAGGAACTGCCCCGGGAGCGACTGGTGATTGGCGCCCTTGGCGTGACCGCGGCCCGAGGTGCCCTGGACCTGACCATCGCCTACGCCCAGGAGCGGGAACTGTTCGGCCAGAAACTGGCCCAACTGCAGAACACCCGTTTCGAGATTGCGCGAATGGAAACCGACTACCGGGTGAACAAGGCGTTCGTGGACCAGTGCATCGACCAGTACGACCTCGGCGAACTGGATGCACCGACCGCATCCATGGCCAAGTACAGCGCCACCGAAATGCAGTGCCGTGTGGCCGATGGCTGCCTGCAGCTGTTTGGTGGGTACGGTTACACCACGGAATACCCGATTTCCCGGGCCTTTATCGACGCGCGGGTACAGCGCATTTATGGCGGCACCTCGGAAGTCATGAAAGAAATTATTGCCCGCTCTGTGCTGGGCAAAGCCTGATTAAGTGAGGAAAACCATGAGCAACAACGACGTAGTCATCGCAGGATCAGCCCGTACCCCGATGGGCGGCATGATGGGCGCCCTCAACTCCGTGCGCTCGCCGGACCTGGGCGCCATCTCCATCAAGGCCGCCATTGAACGCTCCGGCCTTCAGCCGGCGGATGTCCAGGAAGTGATCATGGGCTGTGTACTGCCCGCTGGCCTCGGCCAGGCTCCGGCCCGCCAGGCCTCGCGCGCCTCTGGAATTCCGGATAGCTCCGGCTGCACCACCATCAACAAGATGTGCGGCTCCGGCATGCAGGCCGTGATTATGGCCCACGACCAGATCAAGGCTGGCACCAACAACATCATGATCGCCGGCGGCATGGAAAACATGAGCCAGGCACCGTATCTCCTGCCCAAAGCCCGCGCCGGTATGCGCATGGGCCATGGCCAGGTAATGGACAGCATGTTCCTGGATGGCCTGGAAGACGCCTACGAAGGCGGCCTGATGGGCGTCTTCGCCCAGCGTACCGCTGACAAATACGACATCAGCCGCCAGGCCATGGACGAATTCGCCATCGGTTCCCTGCAGAAATCCCTGGCCGCCATCGAAAACGGCTGGTTCCGTGACGAGATTGTTCCGGTAACCGTATCTGGCCGTGGCGGCGACACTGAAGTCGACACCGACGAGCAGCCGGGCAATGCCAAACCGGAGAAAATCCCGCACCTGAAGCCGGCCTTCGCCAAAGACGGTTCCGTGACTGCGGCCAACTCCAGCTCCATCAGCGACGGCGCCTCCGCCCTTGTGCTGGCCTCCGCCGCCGAAGCCGACGCCCGTGGCCTGACACCCCAGGCCCGTATCGTGGCCCACGCCACCCACGCACGCCTGCCGGCCGAATTCACCCTGGCGCCCATTGGCTCCATCGAGAAGGTGCTCAAGAAAGCCGGCTGGACCGTGGACGACGTGGATCTCTTCGAGATCAACGAAGCCTTCGCCGTGGTTACCCTGGCGGCCATCAACGAGCTGAAATTGCCGGCTGACAAGGTCAACGTCCACGGCGGCGCCTGCGCCCTCGGTCACCCGATCGGCTCTTCCGGTTCGCGGATCATCGTTACCCTGATCAATGCCCTGAAGCAGCGTGGCCTGAAGCGTGGTGTGGCTTCGCTGTGCATTGGTGGTGGCGAGGGGACTGCCGTTGCCATCGAGTTGATTTGATCGGTTCTTGTTGTAGCCTGCCCGGCTAGGGGCGGGCTGCGGGGTGGCCGGTGAATTTTTCTTGGAAAAAGAACTCGCTTCGCTCAGACACCTTTTTCCGGCGAAAAATTCACCGGCCACCCCGCGCCGAGATACCTTGATGGGATCGCGAAGTTAATGATCTGCTGATGTGCCGTAGGTTGGATTAGCCGCAGGCTTAATCCGACCTACGAGCTTCAAAGTCTCTTTTTTCTTTTCAGAGAATCACATCCCTTAGCCCAAAGGACGGTGGTGGGGGTACCCTTTCTGGCGGAAAAAAATGTCTGAGCGAAGCGAGTTGTTTTTCCCAGAAGAAAAGGTACCCCCATCGCCGGCCACTCCCCCAAGGCTGAAGTCCTAAAACTCCCAGAGACCCCAAGTTGACATCAGTCATGCGGCCAACCCCATGATTTGCTAGCCTTCAATGCATTGAAATTCCCCGGCATTGGAGAAAGAATCCCCGTGCGAAAGCGCCACGAGTTTATTGAGGAATCCCGCAAACAATGGAGCTCCGAGCCTGCGTTTGTGGCTTCGATGGCCGCAGCGGCTGTGGGGCTTGGAAACCTATGGCGGTTTCCGTACATGGTGGGGGAGAACGGTGGTGGCGCTTTTGTGGTCGCCTATCTGCTGGCGCTGATTGTGGTGGTTCTACCCATCATGATTCTTGAAGTCTCTGCAGGGCGACTCTCGAAAGGCAGTACCGTTCATACCTACCGGCAGGTGAATCGCTTCGGGGTGGTGTACGGTTGGTTCGTGGTGCTGATTACCGTTGCCATTACCAGCTACTACCTCGTGATCACCGGCTGGACCCTTGGCTATGCGGTGGATGCGGCAACAAACAACCTTCAGGTTTTTGACGACTTTACCGCGGGTTACAACTCGCTTTGGTATTTCGTCGCAGTCACCGTGGTCGGTGCGTTCATCCTGGCCAAGGATGTAACAGCGATCGAGCTGTTGTCGAAGGTTCTGATGCCAGTTCTGATCGTTGTGATGGTCGGGCTGGTGATTCTGGCCAGCCGCACACCCGGCTGGGAGCAGACCAAGGATTTCTTTTTCCAGGTGGACTGGAGTCGTTTGACGGATGGCAAGCTCTGGGCGTTTGCCTTCGGCCAGGCGTTCTATTCTCTGGCGATTGGCCAGGGTTACCTGGTGACCTATGGCAGTTTCATTCCTCGACAAACTCACGTGCCCCGGGCCTGTCTGATTGTTGCAGGTACTGAAACCAGTGTGGCGCTGCTGGCGGGCTGGATGATCTTTCCGTTCGTGTTTAGCCTGGGTATGGAGCCGACGGAGGGCAGTCAGCTGGCGTTTGTGACCATGCCGCGGGTGTTTGAGGATATGGCTGGCGGCTATTGGGTCGGTACCCTGTTTTTCAGCCTTTTCTTCATGGCGGCGTTCAGTTCAAGCCTGGCCGGGCTGAAGGTGATGATTGCGGCGGTGGCGGAGGAGTTCCGGCTGAGCAATGGCAAGGCTGTGAGTCTTGTTACCCTGGTCATGCTGGTGCTGGGCACAGCCTCCGCACTGAGTTTCACGCCACTGGAATGGAACATTGCCGGGGAGCCGGTGCTGGATGTGATCGACCGGGTGGCCGGGGGTAATGTGATCATCTTCTCCGGGGTGTTGGGCGCCGCTTTGTTCTGCTGGTTTATTCCGCCCGAGAAAATCCGGACAGTGCTGGGTACCCAGAGCCGTTGGTGGGAGTGGCGGATCTACCTGATTGGCCGCTATCTGCCGCTGGTGATGCTGTTCTGGATTGTGGTGACCTACGCCCTGAGCCAGGTGGGCATCACTCCGGTCTGACCTGGAATTCTCTCGGTTCGATCTTCAGCTTTTTCAGGCGCGAGGTCAGGGTGGTCGGTTTGATGCCCAGCATGGCGGCCGCGCCGTCATCACCGAAGACCCGGCCACTGCTCATGGTCAGGGCCCGGGTGAGGTTCTGTTTCTCCAGCTCCCGCAGCTCCTGTTCTGTCATCAAGTCACCGCTGTAATGTCTTGCTGGGGCTACTTTTGCAGGGGTGGTTCGGGCTGCGGATTCCGGCCCCGGCAGGTCCAGATCCAGTCGGCCGTCTGACGTGATCACCTGTCGCTCGATCACGTTCTCCAACTCCCGCACGTTGCCGGGCCAGTGATAAGCTTTCAGGGTTTCGACGTCGCGCTCTTTCAATGCGAGCAGGGGCCGGTTGAACTTCTGGCAGGCCCGGTTCAGAAACTCCTGGGCGAGGATGGGAATATCCTCCAGACGCCGGCGCAAAGGCACGGATTCAATCGGGAAAACATTTAGTCGGAAGTAGAGGTCTTCCCGGAAGGTTTTCTCCTGAACTTCCGATTTCAAGTCGCGGTTGGTGGCGGCAATCACGCGAACATCCACCGCCCGGGTGTTGTTTTCGCCCACACGTTCGAATTGCTGATCCTGGAGTACCCGGAGCAGTTTGCCCTGAAGTTCCAGCGGGATTTCACCGACTTCGTCCAGGAAGAGCGTGCCGCCATGTGCGAGTTCGAATCGGCCCACACGGTCACTGACGGCACCGGTGAAAGCACCTTTGATATGGCCGAAGAACTCGCTTTCAAACAGGTCTTTGGGGATGGCTGCACAGTTCACCCGAATCAGGGGCCGGTCGCGCCGGCTGCTGGACTGATGGATGGCGCGGGCAATCAGCTCCTTGCCTGTCCCGGATTCACCGGTGATCAGTACGTTGGCATCCGTGGGCGCCACCATGCCGATACGCCGCACGATCGCTTTGATCGCCTCGCTCTGGCCGAAGATCTCGTGAAAATGATACTCGGCGCTGAGCTCCTCCTGCAGGTAGGCATTCTCCATTTCCAGCCGGTGTTTGAGGGTTTCCACCTCCTCCAGCGCTTCCTGCAATTCTTTCTGGGCTTCCTGGCGTGCCGAAATATCCCGGAACACGACAACGGCACCCACGGGATGTCCGTTATCCAGAATCGGTGTGCTGGTGTATTCCACGGGAAAGCCGCTGCCGTCCTTGCGCCAGAACCAGTCTTCGCCCACGCGCTTTACGCTGGCATCGCGGAAGGCGGCGTATATCGGGCAATCCTTGAGTGGATACAGGCTGCCATCTGCATGGGAGTGGTGGACCACGCGGTGCAGCACCCGCCCCATAAGCTCGTCAATTCGCCATCCCAGCATCCGCTCGGCGGCGGGGTTTGCGAAGGTGCCGCGCCCCTCGGCATCCACCCCGTAGATGCCTTCCCCGACAGCATGAAGAATCAGCTGGTTCTCCCGCTCCATGTCCTTGAACAGCTCTTCGACCCGCCGCCATTCAAGCAGGCCGCCCCGATGGTAGTGGTTGGCATCGTGGCGTTCCCGAAGGGTTCGCAGCTGGCGTCGGTCCCTCAATAACAGCAGCACGTTCTGGGTTTCCGCCTCGCCAACCCTGGATGAGGAGATCTCCAGTTCCACCGTGTGGCCGTCCCGGTGCTGGAGAAAGAAGTCGCGGCTCCAGCCGTGGCTGCGAAACAGGGTTTCCTCGGTGAAGGCAATCAGTTGGGGCCGCTGGTCTGTGAACAGATGGGTGCAGGGCGTGCCGACGAGGGATTGCCGGTCGGTGCCGATCATTCGGCCCATGGCACTGTTGGCGGACAGAATCAGATCCCTGCCTGCGTCTACCAACAGTGCAGCTTCTGGAAGGTGGTCGATCCAGTTTCCGGTAACGTCCGGGGTATTGATGGCTTCGGTAATCATGGCGATGTCCTGGGTCAGTCCGGGAAAACATAACAAACCCTGTGCCAACTACGAAAAATCGCAGTAAAGACTACGAGAATTCGTTAATTACGAAAGTTCGTAGTTGTTTTGTTTGCAGGCGTTTGAATTTTATTTAAATAAAAACAGGCAGTTAAAAAAATAACCGGACTTGGCACAAACCCTGCGATACCTATCTCAGAACGCGGAGCCGACCCGACCGTTTCCATCCTCGGGCCCGAGCCGCACCTTTGCTGCACCGTGAGAGTGCAGAAATAACCCGTTACTTAGGCCCCAAACCCAGGAGAGTGCGCCATGACCACGAAAAGCCTTGGAAATCCGTTTGACGGTGACAAGTCCCTGATTCATGCCAAGACCTGTGGCTGCCCCGAGTGCAAACCCGGCGACAGTACCCCGTCCATTTCCCTCGATCTCAAGCCCTCCGCCGGCCAGCAGGCAGTCGCTGACGAGCCTCTGGATTCCGAAGCGATGATGGATCGCGCCATCGAAGGCGCGGTGGTGCGCTCTGTGTTTGGTCACAACGAGCACGGCCGGCGGGCCTTCATGAAAATGATGGGCGCGGGCACCGCGGCTGCCGTTCTGGGCAGTGTGTTTCCGATGGAGAAGGCCAAGGCCGCAGTGAAGGAGTCGCTGGGCAAGCTTGAGAAGACCAAACTGAACGTTGGTTTCGTGCCGATTACCTGCGCCACGCCTATCATCATGGCCCATCCCATGGGTTTTTATGAGCGTTATGGCCTGGATGTCACTGTCACCAAGACCGCAGGTTGGGCGGTGGCCCGGGACAAGTCCCTGGCCGGCGAATACGACGCCTCACACATGCTCACCCCCATGCCTCTGGCCATGACCATGGGCGCGGGCTCCACACCGGAGCCGTTCATCATGCCGGCGGTTGAGAACATCAACGGCCAGGCCATCGTGCTGCACGTAGACCACAAGGACAAGCGCGACCCTAAACAGTGGAAAGGCTTCAAGTTTGGCGTGCCGTTCGAATACTCCATGCACAACTTCCTGTTGCGCTACTACCTGGCCGAGAACGGTATCGACCCGGACAAGGACGTGCAGATCCGTGTGGTTCCGCCACCCGAGATGGTTGCCAACCTGCGTGCCGGTAACCTCGATGGCTACCTGTCTCCGGACCCGTTCAACCAGCGTGCCGTGTGGGAGAAGGTCGGCTTCATCCACATGCTGACCAAAGACATCTGGGAAGGTCACCCTTGCTGCGCCTTTGCCTGCAGCAAGCAGTTTGCCACCCAGAACCCGAACACCTACGGCGCCCTGTTGCGCGCCATCATCGACGCGACGCAGTACTCGAACAATCCGGATAACCGTAAGGAAATCTCTGAGGCCATCGCGCCGAAGAACTATCTGAACCAGCCGGTACCGGTGATTCAGCAGGTGCTGACCGGCTACTACGCCGATGGCCTAGGCGAGGTGAAAGATGTACCGGACCGTATCGATTTCGACCCGTTCCCGTGGCACTCCATGGGCGTGTGGATCCTCACCCAGATGAAGCGCTGGGGTTATATCGAGGGTGATGTGGACTACAAGGGCATTGCCGAGCAGGTCTACCTGGCGAGCGAGACTGGCAAGATCATGGAAGAACTGGGTTATACCGCCCCGGACAAGACCTACAAGACTCACACCATCATGGGCAAGACGTTCGATTCTGACCGTGCTGAAGAGTACGCACGCAGCTTCGACATCGGGAGGGTGTAACCATGGCTTCCCTGAACGTCCGAGCAGCACTGCTGTCGGTGTCGTTCCTGATTCTGGCCCTGGGGCTCTGGGAAATGGCAACCCAGCCCCCGGAGGCCCAGACAGGACTGACCGAATACGAAATGCTGATGGGTGGTGTAGAGCAGGAATCCCGAGTGCCGCCACCCTCGGCGGTGATCAAGCTGGCCTGGGCGGAGTTGTCCGATCCGTTCTATGACGCCGGCGCCAACGACAAGGGTATCGGCATCCAGCTGGCCTATTCGGTGTACCGGGTATTGACCGGCTATCTGGCGGCCATGGCCATTGCGCTGCCCGTCGGGTTCCTGATCGGCATGTCGCCGCTGATGTACAAGGCCCTGAACCCGTACATCCAGTTGCTGCGGCCGATCTCGCCGCTGGCCTGGATGCCCCTGGCCCTGTTCATCATCCAGGACTCGGATGCCTCGGCGATCTTTGTGATCTTCATCTGCTCGATCTGGCCGATGTTGCTGAATACCGCCTTTGGCGTGGCCAACGTGAGGCAGGACTGGGTCAACGTGGCCCGCACCCACGAACTCGGGCCCCTGCGCACTGCTATTACCGTGATCCTGCCGGCCGCCGCACCCACGATTCTGACCGGTATGCGGATCTCGATCGGCATCGCCTGGCTGGTCATCGTGGCCGCGGAAATGCTCGTGGGCGGCACCGGCATTGGCTATTACGTGTGGAACGAATGGAACAACCTGGATCTGGCCAGTGTGATCTTCTCCATCCTGATGATTGGGGTGGTGGGCATGCTGCTCGACCTGGCTCTGGGCAAAGCCCAGAAACTGGTGGAATACAAAGAATGAGCGGTCCGGCACCGGTTTCCGGTGCCGGCCTCAACCCTCCGAATGGAGACCTGTTATGAGTAAATCATTCCTGGAAGTAGATGGCCTGTCCAAGGTGTATCCGGACGGCCAGGGCGGTGAACTGACCGTCTTCGAGGATATCCGCTTTGCCCTGGAGAAAGGTGAGTTTGTTTGCATCATCGGCCACTCCGGTTGCGGCAAATCCACCATCCTGAACGTTCTGGCAGGCCTGGATGAAGCCAGCGCCGGCAACGTGGTGATGAACGGCAAGGAAATTAAAGGGCCCGGTCTTGAGCGCGGCGTGGTATTTCAGAACTACAGCCTGCTGCCCTGGAAAACCACGCTGAACAACATCGTCTTCGCCGTACGCGCCCGCTGGCCGGAGTGGTCCAAGGAAAAGGTAAAAGAGCACAGCGAACGCTACCTGAAGATGGTAGGCCTGGACCACGCCCTGAACCGCAAGCCGTCCCAGCTATCTGGCGGCATGCGCCAGCGGGTAAGTATCGCCCGGGCCTTCGCCACCCAGCCGGAACTTCTGCTGCTGGATGAGCCGTTCGGTGCGCTGGATGCCCTGACGCGGGGCGTGATTCAGGACGAACTGGTGAAAATCTGGGAAGAAACCCGCCAGACCGTGTTCATGATCACCCACGATGTCGACGAAGCGATCCTGCTCTCCGACCGCATCTTCCTGATGTCCAACGGCCCCAATGCCCGCATCGCCGAAAGCGTGAAAGTGGACATTCCGCACCCGCGGGCCCGGGCCACCATTTTCCAGAACCCGGCCTACCACAAAACCCGGGACTACCTGGTGGACTTCCTGGTCAACCGCAGCGGCTCGGCCCTGCCGGAAAAAGACGGTACCCCGAAAATCGTGGAACCCGCCAAAGGCGTTGCCCAGTCAGCGTTGGCGTCTGACGAATCTGAAACCGAATCCGAAATTGCCGCCCGTGCGGTGAATGCCTGAAATCTAAAGCCAAGAGAGGAAACAGCCATGATGAACAAAGAACTGATGACCGCAAAAATCCTGGAAGCCAAAGTTTCCAAGGGCATAACCTGGGAAACCATCGCCGAAACCATCGGCATGTCCCCGGTGTTCACCACCTCAGCGGCCCTGGGTATGAACAGCCTGACCGAAGACAAGGCCTTCGCCCTGTGCGAAATCCTCGGTCTGGATAAGCCGGTGGCAGAGGCCCTGCAGGTATGCCCCAAAAAAGCCTGGGACGGTGCCGTTCCGCAGGATCCGCTGATCTACCGTTTGTACGAAGTGGTGGGTGTCTACGGCGATACCATGAAAGAACTGATCCATGAAAAATTCGGCGACGGCATCATGAGTGCCATCGATTTCACCATGGACATCGAGAAGGAAGAGAATCCGAAGGGCGACCGTGTCGTGGTTACCATGAACGGGAAGTTCCTGCCTTATAAAGCCTGGTAATCGCAGGTCCTGTAACCTCGGAGGTCCGGTCCTTGTAGCCTGTTGGTTGAGGGGCGGGCTTGCGGGGTGGCAGGTGGAGTTTTTCTTGGAAAAAGCAACTCGCTTCGCTCAGACATCTTTTTCCGGCGAAAAATCCACCTACCACCCCGCGCCGACGTACAACGCAGGTTCACCGGCTTAAAGACGTTGTGTTTTCTCTTTTCTCCAGAAATACCGTTTCTGCCCGTCGGTAGGGGGTGGGGGTATCTTTTCTGACAGGGAAAAGATGTCTGAGCGCAGCGAGTTGTTTTCCCCGAAGAAAAGATACCCCCACCCCCCGTACCTGCCCGCCAAACCTCAGGCTGCGGAGCGACGATACTCCCAAACCTCAGGCTAACGAAGACAACCTCGCAAGCTTAGGCCGAACGAGACCGGGCCACAGATCCAGCCGCGAGGGCAACCTCGGCAACGGTGTGAAGCTTCTCCAGTTGCGACTGCAACATGGCAATCGGCCGCGTGCCTTCGAGGGTGAGGGCGATGTTCAGATGATCGCCGGCGGTTTCGACCGCCATGGTGGCGATCCGGAACCCGCGAATGCGGACCACCTGGCACAGCCGCTCCAGGGCGGCGGCTTCGTGGGTCATGCGGCAGTTGATGGTATAGCTGGGTGTCGAAGGCTGGCTTTGCGGGTTCATGCAACTTGCTCCTTGCTGGTTTTGGCGGTGCGGGCGGTTTCGTCGATCATGTCTGTGTTGCTGGCGCCGGGTTTGACGATGGGCCAGACGTTTTCTTCACGGCTGATGGCAACGTGCAGCAGCATCGGGCCGTTGTAGGCCAGGATGGTTTCGATGCCGCGGCGGATCTGGTCGGTGCGTTCGATGTGGAGGGCCGGGATGTCGAAGGCCCGGGCCATGGCAACGAAGTCGGGGTTGTCGTCCAGGTTTATCTGGCTTTCCCGGTTGTTGTAGAACAGTTCCTGCTGCTGGCGGACCATGCCCAGGCACTGGTTGTCCATGACGATCAGTTTTACCGGGAGGTTGTAGCGGCGGATGGTGGCCAGTTCCTGGGCGTTCATCATGAACGAGCCATCACCGGTGACGTTGATGACGGTGCTGTTGCGATCCGCAAACTGGGCGCCGATGGCGGCGGGCAGGCCGAAGCCCATGGTTCCGAGGCCGCCACTGGTGAGGTGGTGGCGCGGGTGATCGAACTCATAGTGTTGCGCTACCCACATCTGGTGCTGGCCAACGTCGCAGGCGATCACGGTGTCGTCCGGGGCAATCCGTGAGAGCTGACGGATGAAGGCCGGGCCGGTGATCGGCGCCAGGGGCTCTTCGTTGTCAGCGGCGTGGAAGCCGCCGGTGGTGTACCGGGTGCGGCACTGTTTCTGCCAATCACTGATGGCCAGTGGGTCAGTCTGCAATGCATCCGCCAGTGATTTCAGGATGTTGTTCAGATCACCACGGATGGCCAGATCGGCGTCGCGCAGTTTATTGATTTCGGCGGCGTCGGCATCGATGTGGATCATCCTGGCGTTGGGGGCGAAGCCGTCCAGTTTGCCGGTGGCGCGATCGTCCAGGCGGGCGCCGATGACCAGCAGCAGGTCGCACTCGTCGACGGCCTTGTTGGCGGCTCGGGAGCCGTGCATACCCAGCATGCCGAGGTTGTAGGGGTTGTGTTTGCCCGGATTGCCGATGCCCTTCAACGTTACAACCGCAGGCAGGGCGGAGGATTCGGCAAAGGTCCTGAAACTGTGCTCGGCGTGGGCCAAACTGATACCACCACCACTGTAGAGCAGGGGCTTGCGGGCGGCGCGCAGCATTGCCAGGGCTTCCGTCAGGTCTGTCGAAGCTGGCTCACATGGGTGAGGCTTAGGGAAGGGCGCATCGGCCACTTCGGTCAGCAACAGGTCCTTGGGGATGTCAATCCAGACCGGTCCGGGGCGGCCGCTCTGGGCCAGTTCGATCGCCTCTTCCATGATGGTTGGCAGGCTGTCTGCATCATCAATCAGGTAGCTGTGTTTTACGATGCCCAGGGTCATGCCCAGTACGTCGGTTTCCTGGAAGGCGTCGGTGCCGATCAGGCCAGACGGCACCTGGCCGGTGATGACCAGCATGGGAATGGAGTCCCGGTGGGCATTGGCAACACCGGTGATCAGGTTAGTGGCGCCGGGGCCGGACGTGGCAATGCACACGCCCAGCTTGCCGCTGGCCCGGGCATAGCCGTCGGCCGACAGGGCGCAGCCCTGTTCGTGGCGGCACAGCACGTGCTCCACGCCCACATCGTCCACCAGCGCGTCGTATAGCGGCATAATGCAGCCGCCCGGATACCCGAAAACCGTGCTGATGTTGTGGCGGTGGAACGCTTCAAGAATGTGCTGTGCGCCGTTCATGGTCGTTTTTCCCTTTTCTTTTGCCGTAAAAAAAGAAACCCCCGGGACCTTTCGGTGCCGGGGGTTTCTGGTGTTTTGTCAGGTTTGTCGCTATCTCACCCGCTTGTCCACACAGAAGCCCCCGGACGGTACCACGACCACCAGGACGAGCTTCACAAGGACAATCACTGCGTTGAGATTCATAAAATCGACAGTCTGCTCTGAATTCGTAAAAAGATTCTGTGTAGAATCTACCCCACGTTTTTAGCCGGATGCAACCGTTAATTGCCGGTTTTTTATGTCACCCTTCGCTTCAGGAACAGTGAGCATTCAATGACGAAAGCAAAATGGGGTTCTCTTGGACTGTCACTTCTGATCGTGATCGCGCTGGTGGTCTGGATGGCGACTGGCGAGGTGAAGGTGGCCAGTGACGAGGCTCCGGAGCGCGAGGATAGCGTCGATGGTCAGCTCACAACGGTGCAGGTGGAAACCCTGACGGCACGGCTTCATGAGCCGGGTCTGATGCTGCAGGGCCAATTGGAACCCTGGAGTTCGGTGATGCTGAGTTCCCAGGTGCCCGGCCGGGTGGAATCCCTGGCTGTGAGTCTCGGTGAGCAGGTCCGGCAGGGACAGAAGCTGCTTACGATATCCGATGAAGGGCGGAGTGCTGCGGTTTTGCGCTGGCAGTCCCGGGTTCGGAAACTGGAAGCGGACCTGGTGGCTGCGCGTCGGCTCCGCGCCAATAACCTCGCCTCGGAATCCCAGATTCTGAGCCTGGAAAGTGAGCTTGCTGCCGCTGAAGCGGAGCTGACCGGTGTACGGCAGTCAGTCAGCCATCTCACCCCAGAGGCGCCTTTTGACGGCATCATCAACAGCAAATCGGTGGATACCGGCGATCTGGTGCAGGTGGGATCACCCCTGTTTCAGCTGGTGAGGGTGGATCGCCTTAAGGCCACCGCGCAGATTCCCCAGCAGTCGGTGGGTGATGTGGCAACCGGCCAGGCTGTTCGTGTGGATTTGCTGGATGGTAGCCGTCTTTCCGGCGTGGTGAACTTTGTCGCCAGCGCTGCATCGCCCGAAACCCGGAGTTTTGCCGTGGAAATCGCGGTGGAGAATCCGGATCGCAAACGAGTGGCTGGCGGCAGCGCCAGCCTGCGGGTGGCACTGCCCGAGGTTAAGGCCATGTTTATCTCACCTGCCTATTTGTCACTTGGTGACGACGGTCGTCCCGGAGTGAAGTACGTGAACGGCGAGAATCGGGTAGAGTTCGGCAGAGTGAAACTGCTGAGTGTGTCTACCGATGGTGCCTGGGTGACCGGCTTGCCGGATGAGATCCGCCTGATTACCCGGGGCGGTGGGTTCGTGAGCACCGGTGAGCAGGTCGTACCGGTCGACGCCGCTGAAGACAGGGGCTAGATCGCATGCGCGCACTGATCTTTGCCGCCATCGACCGCAGCCGGACTACCTTGCTGACGCTGCTGTTCCTGATTCTCGGTGGTATTGCCGCGTTTCAGACCATTCCCAAGGAAGCCAACCCCGACGTCACCATTCCGATGATCTATGTCTCCATGACCCTGGACGGCATCAGCCCGGAGGACGCCGAGCGCCTTTTGGTTCGTCCCATGGAGCAGGAGTTGCGTTCCCTGGAAGGCATCAAGGAAATGCGCGGTACGGCCTCGGAAGGGCATGCTTCGGTGATGCTGGAGTTCGATGCCGGGTTTGATCCGGACAAGGCGCTGCAGGATGTTCGCGAGAAAGTGGATACCGCTCGCACCAAGCTGCCCCAGGAGGCGGACGAACCCAGGGTGAACGAAATCAACGTGTCCCTGTTTCCGGTGCTGTCCGTCGGCTTGTCGGGGCCACTTTCGGAGCGGGAGCTGATCACCATCGCCCGCCGGTTCCAGGATGCCATCGAGTCCATTCCGGAAGTCCTTGAGGTGGAAATTGGCGGCGATCGGGAAGACCTTCTGGAAATCGTGGTCGACCCTCAGGTGCTGGAGAGCTACGGCATCGATTTTGACCAGCTGGCGTCCCTTGTAACCCGCAACAACCAGCTGGTTGCTGCAGGCTCCCTCGATACCGGCAACGGCCGCATGGCGCTGAAAGTGCCCGGGGTGATCGAGACCATCGAGGATGTGATGTCCATGCCGGTGAAGGTGGATGGCGACACGGTGGTCACGTTTGGCGACGTGGCTATGCTCCAGCGTACCTTCAAGGACCCCACCGGTTTTGCGCGCATTAATGGGGAACCAGCATTAGTGCTGGAAGTGTCCAAGCGCTCGGGTGCCAACATCATCGAGACCATAGCCCAGGTTCGTGAATTGATTGACCAGGCGAGGCCGCAGCTGCCGGATTCGCTGGAAATCCGCTACATAATGGATCAGTCCGAGGAAGTGCGCGATATCCTCAGTGATCTGCTGAACAATGTGCTTACCGCCATCGTGCTGGTTCTGATTGTGGTGATCGCCGCCATGGGACCGCGTTCTGCGGTGATGGTGGGGCTGACCATTCCGGGTGCCTTCCTCACCGGGATCCTGGTGATCTGGAGCATGGGGCTCACGCTCAACATCGTGGTGCTGTTCAGCCTGATTCTGGTAGCGGGCATGCTGGTGGATGGCGCCATCGTGGTCTCGGAGCTGGCGGACCGGAACCTGTCGGAAGGGCAGACGGTAAAGCACGCCTGGGCCGAGGCGGCCAGCCGTATGGCCTGGCCCATTATTGCCTCCACGGCAACCACGCTGGCGGTGTTCGTGCCGTTGCTGTTCTGGCCGGGTGTGGTGGGGGAATTCATGAAGTTCCTGCCGCTTACGGTGATCATCTGCCTGATTGCTTCCCTGGCCATGGCGCTGGTATTCCTGCCAGTACTGGGCAGCACCAGCGGGGGGCGCCGGGCGCGCCAGGGGCATTCTTCGGGCCGCCTGATGCAGGGCTACAGGCAGGTACTCGCGTTGCTACTTCGTTCACCGGGGCTGACGTTGATTGGTGTGCTCTGCGTGATCGCCGTGATCTACGCCGCGTACGCCCGCTTCAACCATGGGGTTGAGTTCTTCCCCAGTGTGGAGCCGGATTCCGCCCAGGTTCAGGTGAGGGCGAGGGGGGATCTGTCGGTGTGGGAGCGGGATGCCATTGTCCGCGAGGTAGAACAGCGGCTTCGTGGCATGCCCGAGGTGAAGGCGCTTTACGCCCGCTCGATGGTCCAGACCAGCTCGCAGCTGGCGCCGGATGTGATCGGCGTTCTGCAGTTCCAGTTCACTGACTGGTTCACGCGGCGTCCGGCCAGTGCGATTCTCGAGGATTTCAGGGAAATGACCTCCGATATTGCAGGCGTTGAGCTGGAATTCCGCAAACAGGAAGGTGGGCCTGCCGAAGGCAAGCCAATCGAGCTGCAGGTGAGCAGCCGGGAGGCGAACAGTCTCAATGGCTACGTGGACGAAATCAAAGATCGCATGCGTGAGCTCGGTGGCTTCGTGGACATCGAAGACGACCGGAGCCTGCCCGGTATCGAGTGGCGGTTGCAGGTTGACCGGGAAGCCGCCGCCCGCTTCGGTACCGATGTGCTGGGTATCGGCAGTGCCGTGCGTCTGGTGACCAACGGTTTGAGGCTGGCCACCTATCGCCCGGAAGATGTTCGGGATGAAGTGGACATCGTGGTGCGCGTGCCGAATAACTGGCGGGAACTGGATCATCTGCAGCGCCAGACCATTCATACCTCCCGGGGCCAGGTGCCGCTCTCTGAATTCGTCGATCTTCGCCCGGGTGACAAGACCAACAGTATTGTCCGGGTGGATGGCCAGCGCACGGTAACCATCAAGTCCGATCTGGCACAGGGCCGCCGGGTGGATGAGCTGCTGCGGGCCCTGCAGGCCAAAATGCCGGAGCCGCCAGAGGGAATTTCGGTGAAGTTTGCCGGCGAGAACGAGGATCAGCAGCAGGCATCCAACTTCCTTGCGACGGCCTTCCTGGTAGCCATCGGTCTCATGCTGTTGATACTGGTGACTCAGTTCAATTCGTTGTACCAGACCTTCCTGATTCTCTCGGCGATTGTGCTCTCCACCGCCGGGGTGCTGCTTGGCCTGCTGGTAAACGGGCAGTCGTTCGGCATTGTGATGGTGGGCATGGGTACGATTGCCCTGGCAGGCATCGTGGTAAACAACAACATCATTCTGATCGATACCTATAACCAGATGCGCAAGGACGGTATTGAGGCCTACGAGGCCGCGCTGGAAACCGGTTGTCTTCGTCTGAGACCGGTGCTGCTGACGGCCATCACCACGGTGCTGGGGTTGATGCCCATGGTTCTCGGTGTCAATGTTGACCTGCTGACGCCCTCCCTCGGGCTTGGTGCGCCATCAACCCAGTGGTGGACCCAGCTGTCCAGTGCCATCGCGGGAGGGTTGGCGTTTGCTACGGTGCTGACGCTGTTGCTCACACCCGCATTGCTGGTGCTGGGTAACCGGGCCGGTCAGGCTTTCGGGAGACTGACCGGCCGATTCCGAACCACCTAATGTTTGATCCGGCTCGCCAGTTCCTGCGCCCGGGCAGCCATGGCTTCCAGTTCGGGAACGGTGCGCAGGTTGTTTTCAGCAGCCTGGTGCATGGCTTCGGAGGTTTCTGCCACATCCGTGACATTGCGGTTGATGTCTTCACAGACACTGGTCTGTTCTTCGGCCGCTGTAGCAACCTGGGTTGTTGCGTCGTTGATGCTGCCCATGCGCCGGTTGATTTCGGCCAGGGTGGCGCGCACCTCTTCCACCGCTTCACTGCTCTCCTGAGCTACAACGCCTGAGGCCTGCATAAACTCGGTGGCGTCCCGCGAAGCCCCGCTGATGGCGCCGATGATCTGGTCGATTTCCACGGTGGCTTCCTGGGTCTTGGCTGCCAGATTCCGGACTTCATCGGCAACCACCGCGAATCCCCGGCCCGCGTCGCCCGCCCGGGCCGCCTCGATGGCGGCGTTCAGAGCCAGCAGGTTGGTCTGATCTGCAATTTCCCGGATAACCTGCATGACATCGCCGACTTTTTTGCCATCGCTGGCGAGCTGGTTAACGGTTTCGGCCGAGTTTCGGATCTGGTCGGTCAGCCGCCGCATGCTGTCTACCGCCTTGTTGATCTGCGAATCCGCTGTAGCCGTCTCGTCGGATGTCTGACTCACTTCAGTGGCTACCAAGGCAGCGTGACTGGCTACGTCTTCCGCAGTGGCGGACATTTCGTTCATGGCTGTGGCTATCTGCTCGATGCGCTGGTGGGCGAGGTCGGATTGGCTGACAACACTGTCGGCGTTCTGACGGATCAACTCGCCGGTTTCGTTGAGCTGTCTGGCGTTTTCACTCAACTGGGTGCCCGTATCGCTAAGGAAGCGGTGCAGACTTCGGGCGGCATCGGCGAGTTGTCCCAGCTCGTCGGCACGTTGCATCGTGACCGGATCGGACAGGTCCCCGTCCCCAAGACGGGAGATCTGTAGCGTAAGTTTCTGGGCAGGACGAACCACACCTGACAACAGAATCATGATCAGGGCGATGGTTCCGAGAACGATAGCTGCGATTAGAAGCCCGGCCACCATCCAGCTGCGCTCAGTGACAACCGTGTTGAGGGTTCCGGCCCTGGCAAGGCTGTCTTCTCGAACCGCGGTTGCCGCATCTACGATCAGTCTGGCGGGTTCACGGTCTATCCCCTGAACTGCCGCATCGCCTGCATTCGGATCAAATCCGGCGCGGGTGAAGGCCTCAAATCCATCTCGGTAGGCGCGCCCCATTGTCCGGTGTGCCTGTTTGAAATCAGACATCAGGGCCTTTGCCTGGGGCTCCTGAATGCGGGGAATGAGTTCCTCGAGTTGGCTCTGGATCGACGTTTCACGCTCCTGGAACCGGGTCCAGTATTTTTCGAGCTGTTCCGGGTCCGATCCGCGGATCAGGACGTTCTTCCATTCCTGAACCTGGGTCTTGAAGTCAGACAGCACGTCCTGGGCTTCCAGAGCATTGACCATTCTGGAACTGACGAGACTGTTGAAGTCATCTTTGACTTTGAGGGAGAAATTCAGGTAAATCACTGCCACCGCAGCGACGATCAGGTTGGCCGTAAGGACAACCAGGAGAACCCGATTGAGAATGCTCTTGGAATACCAGCTCATTGATACTACCCGGTTAGGTTGGAAGGTCCAGATCGCTTGTCGAGGCTTTTTTTAATAGTTACTCAACATTATGTCGGCACGGAAACAAAAAGCATTAGGCTTTAGATCGGTACGTTTGTGAACTTTTTATGACAGGATCCTGATGGGCAATCCACTAAGTATTCTTTATCGAGACGATTACCTTCTGATCGTCCACAAACCGGCCGGGCTGCTGGTGCATCGGAGTCCCATCGACAAACATGAGACCGAGTTTGCCCTGCAATATGCCCGGGCGCTTAATGGTGGTCAGCATGTGTACCCGGTGCACCGCCTGGACCGTCCGACCTCCGGCATCCTGATGTTTGCCAGGGACAGCGATACGGCCCGTTCGCTCGGCCTGGCGATGATGGCCGGTGAGGTGGCGAAGACCTATCTGGCGATGGTGCGTGGCTGGCCGCCGGAACACGGGGAGATTGATTACCCCCTGAGAGAGGAGCCGGAGGATCGGCGGCTGAAAGGGGAGGAGCAGCCGGTGCGGGACGCTCTCACCTGCTACCGCACGCTGGCGACGACCGAGATACCGGTAGAGATTGAAAAATACCCGAGCAGTCGCTACGCCGTTGTTGAGCTGGAGCCGAAAACCGGTCGAAAGCACCAATTGCGCAGGCACATGAAACACATCAACCACCCGATTATTGGCGACGCCAATCACGGCAGGGGCCGCCACAATCGCTATTTTGCGGAGCGTTTCGGCCAGGGGCGGTTGATGCTGGCGGCAACCCGGATGGCATTCCGACACCCGGTTTCAGGTAAACCAATGACCATTAGCGCCGCGCCGGAGGCGAGTTTTCTGGAGGTATTATCGCTATTCCCGGGATTTGACGTGCAGGATCATTTGAAAAAATAGCGGTTAATAAACTCTGAGTAAGGAAGCGGTTTGCTGTAACGGTAGCCCTGAAGGTAGTCGCAGCCTTTCTCGAACAGCCAGGTTTCATGGGCTTCTCTTTCTACGCCTTCCGCAACCACAGAAAGGCCGAGCCCCCGGGCCAGGCCAATGATCGACAGGGTGATTGCGCAATCGTTTTCGTCATCCGGGAGGTTGTTGATGAACGAGCGGTCGATCTTGATGCGGGAGAAGGGCAGGCTTTTGAGCCGGGACAGCGATGAGTACCCGGTGCCGAAATCATCGATAGCAAGCTCGGCACCAGCTTCTACCAGCTGCTCCAGAACACGGCCGATCACATTGAAATCGCCCTGTATCGAGTCCTCTGTCACTTCAAACTGCAGTGCACTGACCGGCATTCCCTGGTTCCGGCAGATCTCCTTGACCAGCTCAGGTAACTCGGGGACCAACACCTGTTCGGCTGAGAGGTTAACGGAGACCGTAGGCATCGGGATGTCCCGGTCTTGTGCGTCGCGCCAGTGCGCGCAGACGTTTTTCAGCACACAGGCGCCCAGCTCATACATCAGCCCGGCGCTGCGCGCCACGTCCAGAAATTCAATCGGTGATAGCCAGCCACGCTGCGGATGCTGCCAGCGAACCAGGGCCTCGGCGCTTTCCAGCTGTGTTCCCGTGCGGTCCATGATTGGCTGGTAGAAGACATCCAGGCCGCTGGTTCTGAGTGTTTCCCGCAGCTCGCTTTCGAGCGCAAACCGGGAGCGGGCTGTCATCTGGATTTCCGAATCGAACAGGGTAGAACGGTCCCCGCCCTGCCGTTTCGCATGGTACATCGCAGCCTCTGCACCTCTGAGCAGTTCTTCTGACTCGCGGCAATCGCCCGGGAAGTGGCAGATTCCCACACTGGCACTGACATTCAGATCCTGGTCGGACACCCGGATCGACTGGCGAATACGGCTGTGGATCTCCCGGATCACCTCGTCCAGAAAACTTGGCTGGGTGTAGTTCCGAATGACCAGGGCAAACTCATCCCCTCCGATGCGTGCCAGAAAGTCCTTACCCGCCAACTGGATTTCTTTCAGGCGCTGTCCGATATCGGCGATGACCTGATCCCCCGCCTGAGGGCCAAGGCCATCGTTGATGGTTTTCAGGCGGTCAACGTCAATCCAGAGCAGTGCAAGACTGCCGGTGCCCCGGCCTTTGATCTTGCGCACCAGGTGGTTCAGCCGGTCACGCAGTGAATCAATGTTGGCGAGTCCGGTGAGAGAATCGTAGCGACTGACGTATTCCAGCGCCCGCTTGGATCTCAGCCATGCCTCGTGAGTGTTCATCAGGCTTATGGTGTCTGCAATGGCAGCTGACAGAGAAATGTCCGGGACCGACCAGTCACGGCGCACACTTGACTCCAGGCAGACAACCCCGCTGAGTTGTTCGCCGTCGAAAATCGGCGCGTCTAACATGGAATGGATGTTCTGCACGGACAGATAATCGCGGTCGAAGGAACGGGTACGGATATCATTGCGGGCGTCCTCCACGGCAATGACTCGTTCTTCGGTGATGGCGCGGAAGTAGTCAGGGTGGTCTGAGCGAAACAGGTTGAACTCTGAGCCATTCTGCGCGATGCAGCTATTGCGGCCGGGCAGCTCTTTGTCGTGAAGCCACTCGCAGGTGATCCGGTCCCGTTCCGGGGGAAACAGCCAGACACTGGCCCGCTTTACGCCCAATAGCCGCGTACACAGCTCCATGAGGGCTGCCAGCTTCCGGGGGCGGGGCATCTCGATAAAGCTGGTATTGTGGCTCAGCTCCATCAGTGCCTTGTGGTGGGTCACGAGGACTTCGCTGTCACGCATGGCCGGGCTCAATAAATTGTCCTTCTTAGAATTACGAACGGCCTTGGCTCTCGGTTTGGGATACTTGATCAGGTTACGTTTAAGTTCTTTAAAGAATATGGCAGCTGTTTTTATAAGTGTCCAACTTCAAACGGGATTGGCCAGTGAGTCCCTGGTGTTTTGTTCCCCACTGCCAAGATTGTTCCGGCTGAAATCGCAAAGCAGCGGCCAGGGATGGTTGGCTTCCAGAGTGAAGGCGATATCCAACAGCGTGCGTTCGCCTCCGTGGCGCCCCATAAACTGAACCGATACTGGCAGTTGATCGGGCGTGTGGCCCATGGGCAGCGAGATTGCCGGTGCACCCGTGGCGTTTGCCAGAGGGGTGAAGCTTACATATGTGCGCAGCCGTTCGAACAGGGTGTCAAAAGGCACATCGGGGCTAAGGTGGCCAAGGGCGGGTGTGGTATGGCCAAGTACCGGCGTGAGTACGGCATCAAAGCCGGCCATGGCATGTGCATAGTCGTGCCAGGAACGCTTGAGCCGCCAGAGCGCGGTTGGCAGGCGCCAGAACTGTCGCCGGAACATCCTGTCGAGGCCGTTGGTCAGGCCGTCTGTTTTGTGTTTGTCGAAGGCCGGGTGAAGCAGTTTCCTGCCGTTGGCCCTGATGCCGAAGGCAAGCAGTGCCCAGTAAAGCGCAAAGTCATCAGGGAAGGTGCTGTGCACCGGAACGGGAACTGGCTCAATGCGGTGGCCCATTTTTTCCAGCCTGAGCGCCGTTTCTTCGACAGTCCGTCGGGTGATGTCATCGGTTTTGTGACCGTTGATGGAATCCAGCACCAGTCCGATTCTCAAAGGACGACCGGAGGGGCCCTCAATTCTCCCAATCGCCGGCAGGCCGGGATTGCGGAAATAGGTCTCGGCTTGCTCGAAGAAATTGGCGGTATCCCTTACCGAGCGCGTCACCACACCCTCGCTGATAATGTTGATCGGCAGGGAGGCGGCCGCTTCGTTGTCTATCAATCGTCCTCGTGTGGGCTTAAGGCCGACCAGCCCGCAGCAGGCGGCTGGGATCCGTATGGAACCTCCGCCGTCATTGGCATGGGCGATGGGTACCACGCCGGCGGCTACCAGGGCAGCTGAACCGCCTGAGGAGGCTCCGGAGGAATAGGCCAGGTTCCACGGGTTACGGGTTGCCGGCGCGTGTGCGGGCTCAGTTGTGGCGTTGAATCCGAATTCCGGCAGGGTGCTTTTACCCAGGCACAGAAAACCCTGCGCAAGCAACTGACGGGCAAATGGACTGGTATCGGATGCAGGAACGCTGGGCACGGCCAGGGAGCCGTGGCGTGTGGTCATGCCCGACACGTGGGTGTTGTCTTTGATAAACGTTGGAACGCCGCGGAACAAGGGAAAGGGACCGGTCTGGTCGGCTGCATCCCACTTTGAAGCAGTCCGGATCGCCTGGTCGTAATTCGCCGAGGCCAGACCGTGAATGAGCGGTTCGACCGCCTGTGCACGAGCGATAGCGGCTTGAGTGAGTTCGGTGATCGATATTTCCCGGCGGCGGACCCTTTCGGCAAGGGCAGTGGCGTCATCGCAACCTATCGCGTCGTTGCTGAAACTGTGGCAGGACTGCGGGGCGCTCATGACCAGACTCTCCTTGAAAGTGATTCAACGACTCTACTGCATTTAAAAACGTGATGACATGTCATTTTAGGTAGGGTGAGTGGTCGGCGGCCAGCACAGGGCCTTTTCACAGACCTCTTCAGATAATAAGCTGTTGGCCTGAAAACCTTGTAAGCGATCCTGATGGAATTTATTGAACCCCTCGTACGCCACTTTCTCGGCATTTTCTTTCTGATGATCGGTCTGCAGTTCGCTGGCCGAAGCCTCGGCCTGCACCAGAGAATGCGTTTTTCGCACATTAACTATGGTGAGCGCGGAAGTGCGCCCTGGTGGCACCGGCAAATCTTCAATGTGTTTCGGGCGTTCATTCTGGGCGTCTGCGTGGTGCGGATTTTTGCGGATATCGACCTCTGGCTGGGCGTGTTCGGCCCGCTCTATGTATGGCCGATTTTGCTGGTTGGCATGCTCCTCCTGATTGTCTCATTTACCACCGTGAACTATCTGCAGGCCTACATGCATGAGGACTGGCGCTCTGGTATCGATCCTCGGAAGGATGAGCGCAAACTGCTCACAAGCGGGCCATTTGGCCGTTCCCGTAATCCCCTGTTCCTGGCTGTGATGGCTGGGCAGCTCGGTTTTTTTCTGGCCTTGCCCAGTGTGTTTTCCCTGGTATGCCTGGTGGCTGGTGTGCTGGTGATCACCCGCCAGGCCCGGGAGGAGGAAAAGGCGCTGGCGGATAAATTCGGCGAGGATTACGAGCGTTATCGCGTGCGGGTGCCCCGCTGGTTCTGACCCGGTAACGGCAGAGGGCCTTACGCAGATTCTTTCCGTGCTTCCTTGATCACATCGTAAGCATGACTGATTTCGCGGGTGCGTTCCTCCGCCATCTCCCGCATGCTTTCTGGCAATCCCCGGCCCGCGAGTTTATCCGGATGGTTCTCGCTCATCAGCTTACGGTAGGCCTTTTTGAGCTCCTCATCACTGGCGGAAGACGATACCCCAAGAACCTTGTAGGCATCGCTGATCTGATCAGCGGAGGAGGGCTGGCCAGCACCGGCCCGGTTGGTTTGGGCACCACGGAGCATGGCTTCCAGCTGGTCCACCTGGCTCTCCGGCAGCCCCAGTCCACGGGCGATTTTCACCAGCATTTCGTGTTCGGCCGGGTGCACCTTGCCGTCCGCAGCCACGGCCGATACCTGGACTTGCAGGAACATCTGGAGAAACGCGGGTTGGCGTCCGCTGGCCTGGAGGAACCGGCTCAGCTCGGCATCCAGATCGAAATCCGGCTCTTTACCACGGTTGAAGGCGGTTTTGGCCTTGGCTTTCTGCTCTTCATTCAGGCGGAAGCGAACGAACATGGCTTCGGCCATCTGAATTTCATCCGTGGATACCACGCCGTCTGCCTTGCACAGGGCGCCCATCACCGCAAAAACCGAGTCAATAAAGCCGGACTGGATGCTCTGGAGCTTGCCAATCAGCCGGCGCTTGAGAAGGTTCAAGAGAAAGGCGCCAATCGCCGCACCAATCAGAAAGCCCGGGAATTTGCCAAAGGCGTAGCCAATCAGACCACCAATTATGATTGCAAACAGCATTAATAAGTCCTTAACAGGAATGAATCAGCCCATAGAATATACGTGTTTTTCAGCCCGGCTTCATGAACAGGCTTTCATCGACGTGATCGATCTGCCCGGGCTGCAGGTGCTGACGGGCATAGCGCTTGTAGGTCCCTGAGCGGATGAATAGCTCGAACACCTCCCGGTCGATATGCCCGTTCTCAACCATGCGAGCCATAATGGTGAGGGATTCTGTGAGGGTTTTGCCCTCTTTGTAAGGGCGGTCTACGGCGGTCAGTGCCTCGAACACATCTGCAACCGCCATGATCCGTTCAGGTATGCCCATTTGCGCTGCTGTCAGGCCGCAGGGATAGCCCTGGCCGTCCATGCGCTCGTGGTGTGTACCCGCCAGCTTCGGGACATTCGCCAGCCGGTCGGGCAGTGGCAGCGCGTCGAGCATGCAGATGGTCTGCACAATGTGTTCGTTGATCTTGAAGCGCTCCTCGTCCGTCAGCGTGCCCTTTGCCACTGTAAGGTTGTGCAGCTCGCCTTTGTTGTAGGCGTGTTCCGGCAATTTCATGTCGAAGCCCCAGCGGTTCCTCGGGTCTTCCTTTCTGACCGGGGGAATGTGCTCTCCCCAGGGTCGGAGGTGTTCCGGTTTGTCGGCAAGCAGCGTTTCCGTGCAGGGCAGTGGCCGTTCCGGACAACCCTCAAGGGCATTTTTCTCGTCCGGAGACAGGCCGAGACGGTCGCTGAAATGCCGCACCCAGCTTTGCTCGCCAATGGTGCGGATCTTCTCGATGTGTTCTTCGGCCATGAACTCACCGCCCTGGTTGGCCGTTGCTATAAAATCGAATTCTTCCTGCAATCGGGCCTGGGTAGCCTGGCGTTCCTGGTCGGCGGCTGCCTCCTCGTCGCCAGCAAGACTCCGTTTGAGAAAGCGGATTTCGGCATCCCGGTGCAGCACTTCGAAGCGCGTGCGGAGCTCGTGGATGCGGTTATGAATGGTCTCCAGTTTGACCGCCTTGTCGACCACATACTCCGGGCTGGTAATCTTGCCACAGTCATGGAGCCAGGCAGCGATATGGAATTCCTGCAGCTGCTCTTCAGTCATGGTGAACGAATCAAAGGCCTGGTTGTCGCTGGCGATGGCTTCATCCACCAGCATCTGGGCGAGCTTGGGTACCCGCTCGCAGTGGCCGCCGGTGTAGGGAGATTTTGCGTCAATGGCATTGGCCACCAGCCGGATAATGCCTTCGAGCAGCGCCTGCTGGCTTTCGATAAGTTCCCGTGTTTCGATGGCCACGGCGGCGGAACCGGCAATTTCATCCACGAAGACGATCAGATCGTCACTCAACTGGGTGTGGTCGCCCACCTCCATCTCGATCGCGAGGACGCCGATCAGCTGTTTCCGACGGTTGCGAAGTACGGCGAACACCGGGTGCCCCGGGATGTGCTGCCGAAGCAAACGGATGATTTCGTTATCATCGTGTTTCGCTTGCACATTCGAAATGGTGTCCGGCAGTTGCAGATCCTGTTTGACAGCAAGGGAGAGCTGGTTTTTCTGGCTCGTGAACAGGTAAATACCACCGCGCTCCTGTCCAACAATGTGGATAATCTGTTCAAGGATGTCCCGAAGCAGATGGTTCAGGTCCTGGCCCCGGTTCAGCACGGTGGCGATGCTCTGGAAACTGCGGATGGTTTTCGCCATGTCATCCAGCGCAACGCTCAGTTGGCGCGCTTCCCGGATGTTTGAGTCGGATTTGACCGGCGTGTCAAAGCGGAACCGCGACAACCGGCTCACCTGATCGGTCAGGTGCTCCAGTGGGCGACCCACTTGACGCCCGAGGAACCATCCGATCACCAGCAACACAAAAGCAATGAGTCCGGCGATTACCGTTTGTCTGGCCAATGCCGCCCAGACCTCGGCCAGCAGTTCATCCGAGGGTATTGCCACGGCTATGGTCAGCCCCTCCTGCTCCAGCGCACCGAGGGGCTCGGTCATTGCATACCAGTCTTTACCGTCAACGCCGAACCTTGTGACAGAGCTGCCCTCCATACGATCCCCGACTCGATCCAAAGCTTTGGAAATCGCCGGTCCGGGCTCTTTTGCGTCGCCCGAATCGGCCAGCACCTCCCGATCCTGGTTAACAATGGCTATCCGGGTGTTCGGTGTCTGGCGGAGTTCTGCCAACTGGGTGCTCAGGTCGGTCACGGTCACATCGATGCCGAAAATCGTACCCTGCTCGCCGGTTTCTTCCGATGCCCGACGGGAAAGCGTGATTCCGGTTTCCCGGGTGGTGAAGAACGCGTAGGGCGCGGAAAGCTCCGTGGTATCCGATGCTTTGGCAGCATTGAACCAGGGCCGGGTACGCGGATCGTAGTTGTATTCTGGTACCGGGCGTTCTTCAATCACTTGCATGTCGGCATTGAAGAAATACCATTGTCCCGATGTTTGACTACCCCCGTGGGTAATTGTCTGCAGCAGAAAGCGGGTTCCGTTGGGGGCGTCGGGAAACTGCAGTATTCCGGAACTGCGAACCTTGCGCAGGAGAACAAAGTCTCCGTTCTGGTAACCGGCATAAACGGCGCTGACAATGTCGCTGCTGGTGAGTATGTCGGCCAGAACCGGCAGCCGGTCAAGGCGCTGGGGCAGCGTATTGGCGCCTGCGAGGCTGTCGTGGCTAAGCACCGCAAGGGCGGTGGATGGTGGCGCGGTGATGGCCTGTATCCGGTCGTCAACACTGATCGCCAGTTGGCGGGCGGTGGCGCCAGCTGCGGACACCTTGGCTGCCTCCATGCCCCGGAAACTCTGACCGATCAGCACAATGGTAAGAACCAGCATGCCGAGAGTAATGGCTGATGCAATCAGAAGGGCCAGGGAAACCTGGGCGGCCTGGCGTTTTCGATGCATGGATGATCCTTTCCGGTGTGGATTGGCGTAAGACGGCAGGAGAAGACCTGCCTAGTGAAAGACTAGACGCTGCCCGGCACTTTTTCCGTTTTTTCAGGGGGAATCGGTAGTTATGACTCAGGACCTGTTTGGCGAACAGCCACCAGAACAGACAGTCGAGCCTCTGATGGATGGCGCGGTGGTGCTGCGACAGTTCGCACTCCCGAACGCCGAAGCGCTCATGGCCGGCATTGAAACGGTTGCCTCAGAAGCGCCTTTCAGGTACATGACGACCCCTGGTGGCCATGCCATGTCTGCCGCCATGAGCTGCTGCGGGGATCTTGGCTGGGTCACCGATAGCCGGGGATATCGGTATCAGGCGCAAGATCCGGAATCCGGCCGGCCATGGCCTGCCATGCCCGCCGCTTTTCGGGAACTGGCCAGAAGCGCTTCAGACACCGCCGGTTTTGACGGATTCGATCCGGACGCCTGCCTGATCAACCGATACCAGCCCGGGTCAAAAATGGGGCTGCACCAGGACAAGGACGAGCAGGATTTCACGCAGCCCATCGTGTCGGTTTCTCTGGGTCTGCCCATGGTGTTCCAGTTCGGCGGTCTCAAACGCAGCGAGCGCCCCATCCGCGTGCCACTTGCCCATGGTGATGTGGTGGTCTGGGGCGGTCCGGCCCGGATGCGTTATCACGGTGTGCTGACCCTCAAAGCCGGGGAGCACCCGCTAACGGGCGGGTACCGTTACAATCTGACGTTCCGTCGGGCCAGATAAGGGATTACTGCAGCCAGGCGACCAGAAGCCCCGCTGCCAGAGAGAGCACCATCGGAACGCCTACCATTAGCCCGGTCTGGCGATTGCCGACAAACCCGGCCAGTGCCGATTTCACGAGGTTGTTGGTGGCGGCGGCGATCACAATGCCGATGACTGCTGTTCCCATGGCCAGGCTGTTGTTGGACATGCGGGTCAGGGACAGGGTGATCGCGTCCACATCCGCGATACCGGAGGTGGCTGCCAGGAAATAGATGCCCGCATCACCCAGCCAGTTGCCGAGGAACTCGCCCATCAGCAGGATGGCTGTGAGCAATGCGCCAAAAACCAGGGCTGAGGTCAAATCCAGCGGGTTCTGGTTAAGGGGTGGTTGGCTTACCTGGAGCTCTCGGTCATTTTTTCGCCAGATAAAGAGCGCGGGCCCGTAGAGCAGGGCGGTCATAACAACCACAGGCCAGATCAGACTGGGCAACAGATCGGGATTGATTACCAGGCAATAGACCAGGATACGGGGGAACATGGTGCCGCAGGCGATCAGGATGCCGGTGGCGAACTGGGCGTTGAGCTGAGGAGTTTTCGAGGCCTGGCGGGCAAAGTGCAGTGTGAGGGCAGTGGACGAGCTCAACCCGGCGAACAGGCTGGTAAACAGAATGCCTTTGCGGGTACCGGCCACCCGTATGGCGAAATAGCCGACAAAGGAAATGGAGGCGATCATCACCACCATCCACCAGATTTCCCGGGGATTGAGAACGCCACCCGGGCCCATCTTTTCGTTCGGCAACAACGGCAGCATGACCACGGAAATCAGCAGCAGCTTGAGTGCGGCATCCAGTTCATGTTCCTTCAGCTTGTTCACCCAACCATGAATTTCTTGCTTGTTGTCCAGGATGATTGCGGTCACAACAGCGGCTGCTGTGGCGATAACCGGGTCCACAGCCACCGCCACTGCCCCGAAGCAGAAGGTCAGAACCATGCCGACTATGCCGGTAATGCTGAAGTTGCGGATATGCTCCAGTCGCTCGCTGTAGGCCACGATGGCCATGGCGACGACACTGACCAGAAGCACTGGGAACGCCCACTCCGTGATTTCCTGCGCCAGTACCGCCGAAATACCGCCAAGCAGGCCGACCAGAGCAAAGGTGCGGATACCGGCAATGCGCTCGCCGGATTTCTGCTCTCGCGCGTCCCAGCCCCGCTCAAGGCCGATGATGGCGCCAAGCAGAAGAGCAACGGCGAGATTCAGGGTGGTCTGGTTTCCAGCGAGAAACTGGGCGGCAACGTCGTCCATGGGGCGATGCAAGCTCCTGTAAATCAATAATGTTTAGATAATAGCAGTAGAGCGCGCCGGTCGTTAGACGTCTAAGAACTTACCGCTAGCGACCTTACTTTCCTGTAAGGGGGCTGATAAGCTTCGCGACCTTTGAATTCGTAGCAAGCTGGAACCCCGAAATCATGGTGAATTCCCTTAAAGCCAACTGGCTTTCGAACATTCGTGGCGATGTGCTCGCCGGTATCGTCGTGGCGCTGGCACTGATTCCCGAGGCCATTGCCTTCTCGATCATTGCCGGAGTCGACCCCAAGGTGGGGCTTTATGCCTCCTTCTGTATTGCCGTGATCATCGCCTTCGTGGGCGGGCGCCCCGGTATGATTTCCGCCGCCACAGCCGCCATGGCGGTACTCATGGTGACGCTCGTGAAAGAGCATGGCCTGCAGTATCTGCTGGCAGCGACCTTGATGACCGGTGTGCTGCAACTGGTTGCAGGCTACCTCAAGCTCGGCAGCCTGATGCGCTTCGTGTCACGCTCGGTGGTGACCGGTTTCGTGAACGCCCTCGCCATCCTCATTTTCATGGCCCAGTTGCCGGAGCTGACCAACGTCACCTGGCACGTTTACGCAATGACAGCCGCGGGCCTGGGTATTATCTATCTGTTTCCCTTGCTGCCCGTTGTGGGCAAGGTTCTGCCTTCGCCCCTGGTGTGCATAGTCGTTCTGACAGCCGTTGCCGTGGTTACCGGAATGGACATCCGGACGGTTGGGGACATGGGTGATCTGCCGGATACCCTGCCCGTATTCCTGTGGCCGGACGTGCCTCTGAACCTGGAAACCCTGATGATCATCCTGCCGTATTCCATTCCGCTGGCAATCGTGGGTCTTCTGGAATCCATGATGACAGCGACCATCGTGGACGACCTGACGGACACTACCAGTGACCGTAACCGTGAGTGTAAGGGGCAGGGCATTGCCAACATAGGCTCCGGCCTGATCGGTGGTATGGCCGGTTGTGCCATGATCGGTCAGTCCATTATCAACGTGAAGTCCGGCGGCCGGACCCGGCTTTCCACCCTCACGGCTGGTCTCTTCCTGCTGGTCATGGTGCTGCTATTGGACAGCGTGTTGGTCCAGATCCCCATGGCGGCCCTCGTAGCGGTGATGATCATGGTGTCGATTGGTACCTTCTCCTGGGATTCCATCCGCAATCTGCGTGAGCATCCGCTTTCCACCAACATCGTGATGCTGGTGACCGTTGTTGTTGTGGTTGCCACCCATAACCTCGCCTATGGCGTGCTGGCCGGCGTGCTGCTGGCGGCGTTGTTCTTTGCCAACAAGGTGGGCCACTACATGCTGGTGACCTCCGAGCTGGATGAAACCACCGACACCCGCACCTATCGCGTTGTGGGTCAGGTGTTCTTCAGTTCCTCGGAAAAATTCATGGAATCCTTTGATTTCAAGGAAGCAGTCGATAATGTGGTGATCGACCTGAGTCGCGCGCATTTCTGGGATATCACCGCCGTAGGCGCGTTGGACAAGGCGGTGATCAAATTCCGCCGGGAAGGCTCAGAGGTTGAGGTTATCGGGCTGAATGAAGCCAGTGCCACGATCGTTGACCGCTTCGGTGTACACGATAAGCCGGACGCCGTTGACCAGCTGATGGGGCACTGACATGACACAGACCAGGGAATCCAACAGCGATCGCAGTCAGAATAAAAATCACAAGGACCATGAAGGCGAGGTTGAAATGTTACGAGTAGTTGCCTGTATTGATGGCTCCCAGGCCGCTCCCGCAGTTTGCGATTACGCCGGCTGGGCCAGCAAGCACATGGAAACGCCCATGATGCTGTTGCACGTGCTTGATGAAGAGCGTTATCCGGCCGAGCCGGATCTGGCCGGAAGCATAGGCCTTGGCAGTCGTGAACAGCTGCTCGAGGACCTCGCAGAGCTGGATCGCAAACGCGCCAAACTGGCCCTCGAACACGGGCACCACATGCTGGATGAAGCCCAAAAACGGGTTGGCGAAGCGGGCATCTCAGACGTGGTGCAGAGACAGCGACATGGGGACCTGACGGAGTCCCTGATGGCGCTGGAGAATCAGACTCGCCTTCTGGTGATGGGTCTGCACGGCGAGAGCAGTTCCGAACGTGACACCCATATTGGCAGCCAGCTGGAGACGGTGATTCGCAGTATGCACCGTCCGATTCTCCTGGTGCCGGACGAATACACCCAGCCCCGCAGTGCAATGCTGGCCTTTGACGGCAGCGCCACGGCGTTCAAGGGTGTGGAATTGCTGGCCGGTAGCCCGGTCCTGAAAGGCATGCCACTGCATCTGGTGATGGTTGGACCGGATACCAATGACCGCTGGGAGCAGCTCAAGAAGGCCGAGAAGATGTTGGCAGGGCTGGAATCCGAGATCACACTCGCCATTCGGGCCGGCGATGTAGAGCCTGCGTTGCACGCCTACCAGGAAGAACACGACATCGACATCCTGGTGATGGGCGCCTATGGGCACTCCCGCATCCGTCAGTTCCTCGTCGGCAGTACAACCACCACGATGCTCAAAACCGCCCAAAAGCCCCTGGTGGTGCTTCGCTAGGTATCGCCTCCGAGATAGGCCATCGATGCGCGGTGGCCGCGTGGCAGATTATTCAGGCACTGTTGCCGGCGGCCACTCCCGATGCCCAGGCCCATTGGAAGTTGTGCCCGCCGAGGTGGCCGGTGACATCCACTACCTCACCGATAAAATACAGGTTTGGACGTTCCAGCACCGCCATGGTCTTGGATGAGAGCTGGCGCGTATCGACGCCACCCAGGGTGACCTCTGCGGTTCGGTAGCCTTCGGTTCCAGCTGGCTTGATCGACCATTGGCCCAGAACGTCGGCAACCTGTTCAATATCGCTGTTCTTGTAGCCTTGCAACGGGCCGGTCCAGCCGTGGAGTTCGTTGAAGGCCTGGGCAAATCGTTTCGGCAGGTGCTGGGCCAGGTAGTTTGCAATGGTGGATTGCGGACGGGTTTTCCGCAGGCTCAGAAGGTCGTCCCTGATGTGGCAGCCTGGCAGCAGGTCGATGGCCAGGCTGTCGCCCGGCTCCCAGAAACTGGAGATCTGGAGCATGGCCGGGCCACTGAGCCCGCGATGGGTGACCAGCATGGGTTCCCGGAAGTGCTGGTCGTGGCATTGCACATCGACAGGGCAACTGACACCGGACAATGGCGCGAGCTGTTCCTTCAACTCAGGCTGCAGGGTGAAGGGCACCAGGCCAGCGCGGGTAGGAAGTATTTTCAGGCCGAACTGCTCGGCTACCCGGTAGCCAAATGCGGTGGCGCCCATAGTAGGAATCGACAGTCCTCCGGTGGCGATCACCAGGGATTCACAGGTGAGGTCACCGGAGCCGACGCGCAAGCGGAAGCCGCTGTCGGTTTCGGAAATGCGATCGACCGCTGTCTTCATTCTCACTTCCGCACCGGCCCACTCACATTCGGTCAGCAGCATATTGAGGATGTCTTTGGCGCTGCCTTTGCAGAACAACTGACCAGGGGCTTTTTCCTCATGTTCAATGCCGTGGCGGTCTACCAGTTCCAGGAAATCCTGGGGGGTATAGCGCTTTAGCGCGGAAATGCAGTAGTGCGGGTTATCCGACAGGAAGTTGGCCGGCGTGCTGTTCAGGTTGGTGAAGTTACAGCGCCCGCCGCCGGACATCAGGATTTTCTTGCCGGGCTTGTTGGCGTGGTCCAACACCAGCACGCTACGGCCGCGATAGCCCGCAGTGGCCGCGCACATCAGGCCTGCTGCGCCAGCGCCGATAATAATGACATCGTAGTGTGAAGGCATGGGGTAACCACAAACCGGGTACGAACATTGAGTGGGCGAATTATACGGATATGGGGGGCTGGCGTCTGTGGTGCCGGGGTAACCACGTATTAAGTGGCGGGATGAGAAGGAGTCGGCGACCGGGCCCGTGGGGCCCGGTCGCCTGTGCAGTTACCCGTTTTTGAGGGATTGCATGTCGATCACGAACCGATACTTCACGTCGCCTTTTTTCATGCGCTCGTAGGCCTCGTTGAGATTGTGTATGTCGAGCATCTCGACGTCGCAGCTGATGTCGTGCTCTGCGCAGAAATCCAGAACTTCCTGGGTTTCCGGCATGCCACCGATCAGCGACCCGGCCAGAACGCGGCGCTTGAATACCAGGGCGCCAGCCTCTACCGGTGGCTCTACCGGCTCCAGCAGACCCACCAGAATGTGAGTACCATCGTGCTTCAGGCAGTTGAGGTAAGGGTTCAGATCGTGCTGGACCGGAACCGTGTCCAGCATGAAATCAAAGGTTTCAGCGGCTGCGGCCATCTGATCTTCATCGGTGGAGATCACTACATGATCGGCACCCTGCTTTTTCGCTTCCGGAACCTTGCTCTCGGAGCGGGTGAAAATAGTCACCTCCGCGCCAAGTGCCCTAGCGAATTTAACACCCATGTGACCGAGGCCGCCCATGCCGATGACACCGACCTTGTGGCCCGCTTTGACGCCATAATGGCGCAGCGGCGAGTAGGTGGTGATGCCGGCGCAAAGCAGAGGCGCAGCGGCCTTGATATCCAGCTTTTGCGGAATGCGAACGACAAACCGTTCGCTGACGGTAATGCGCTCGGAATAGCCGCCAAAGGTGATGGAGTGATCGTGTCGGTCCTGTCCGTTGTAGGTGGAGGTCATGCCTTCGCTGCAGTACTGCTCCAAACCTGCTTCACAAGCTGAGCAGGTGCGGCAGGAATCCACCATGCACCCGACGCCGACGACATCGCCTACGTTAAAGCTTTGGACCTCGGGGCCAACGGCCGTGACCCGGCCCACAATTTCATGGCCGGGGACAACCGGGTACTCGGTGATCCCCCAGTCGTTCTGTGCAAAATGAATGTCGGTATGGCAGACCCCGCAGTAGTCGATCTCGATCGCAACGTCATCGGGACGTGGCTCCCGGCGGTCTATGGTATGAGGTAGCATGCCGGACGTTGGTGACTGTGCTGCAAATGCTTTGGTCGCTGTCATCACTTCGCCTCTGTTTCAGAATTCAGACTAAATCTACGAAACTGACTGTCAGAGCTATCACCGGCGACCATGTCGATTTTTTCATTTGCACTCTGCAAGTGTGAGTCACAAATGAATGGTGCCTTCCATAAAGAACGCTGCCTGGCCGGCAATGTCGACGCGATCCCCCTTCAACTCGCAGCGAAGTACACCGCCCCGGGCAGAAATCTGCCGTGCATCCAGTTGGGCTTTACCCAGTTGCTCTGACCAGTAAGGCACCAGCACGCTGTGGATGGAACCGGTGACCGGGTCCTCATCAATGCCGGCGCCAGGCGCGAAATAGCGGCTGACGAAATCGCCGTCGTTGCCAGGTGCGGTGATGATCAGCCCCTGGTTGCACAGTTGCTTTAATTTGCGCAGATCCGGTTGTGCAGACCGCACAGCGTCTTCGTCCCTCAGGACCACCATGTAATTGGTGTCGTTTGGAACAAAAAACGCTCTATCAGGCGCGCTTTCCAGAGCTTCCCGAATCAGGGCCGGTGTGGGCTGTTCCTCATAGGCCAGATTCGGGAAATCGAGTACCAGCCAGCCGTCGTCGGATTGCCGGACGGATAGCGGGCCGCTTTTGGAGCGTAAACGGATTTGCTCTTTGTCCCAGCCGAGTTTGTTAAAGATGACCCAGGCGCTAGCCAGAGTCGCATGGCCGCACAGGGGCACTTCTGTGCCCGGCGTAAACCAGCGGATATGGAAATCGGCCTCCTCGTCGTTTGGAAGGCGCACGAAAAAGGCCGTTTCGGAGAGATTGTTCTCCGCGGCAAGCGAGAGCATGAGGTTGTCTGGCAGCCACTGGTCCAGCGGCATGACCGCTGCCGGGTTGCCACCGAACACCTCGTTGGTGAACGCATCAACCTGATAGATGGGTAACGTCACGATCTTTTCTCCTCTGAAAGAGCTGCTTGTCTCGATGAATTTTCTGATTTCGAGCTTATTGTAGGAAAAGGTCTGACTGCCATAACAGATTCAGATAATCTGTTTTTGAACCGGTACAGAATGCTTTTGATGAAATCTGTACTGGTCATATCGGAAGCGATCTGTACTGCACCGGACAGCTCGGGTTCTGGTGCAATAGATGATTATCATGATGAGGCGTCGCAGGCGAGGGCGGGCAATGGGCATTCTCTACAACCAGGTCGCGGATCAGCTTCAGGGGCTGATTCATGAAGGAGTTTACCGGGACGGCGAACGGCTACCGGGCGTGCGACAGTTGAGCCGGCAGTTCGGCGTTAGCATATCGACCATCCTTCAGGCACACCAGACGTTGGAGGCGCGAGGTTTTCTGCAGGCCCGGGAGCGAAGTGGCTACTTTGTGCGGTTGCCGACAGTGGACGCCCCCGAGCCTGTTATGCGCCGACACCGAAGCCGTCCGGTTCCAGTCAGCGCCAGGGAGATGACCCTGGACCTGTGCGCGGACGAACAGAAGCGTATGGTACCGCTGGCCACGGCGATCCCCCATCCGGATTACCTGCCGCTCCGTCAGATCCAGCACAGTACTCTCTGGGCTGCACGACGGGGCCTGGAAACGCTGGACTATGCGTTTCCGGGCAAGGAATCGTTCCGGCGGCAGATCGCCCAGCGGATGGCGACCCTCGGGGTGCCGGTAACACCGGATGATGTCCTTGCCACCAATGGTGCCCAGGAGGCGATCATTTTGGCGCTTCGTGCAGTGACCCAGCCCGGAGATATTGTGGCCGTGGAATCGCCGTCCTTCCCCGGTATTCTTCAGGCTCTGGAAGTGGTCGGGCTGAAGGTCATTGAAATTCCGACGCATCCTTCCGAGGGTCTGAGTCTTGAAGGCTTGCAACTGGCCCTGGAACAGTGGCCCCTCAAAGCCTGTGTGGTCGTGACCAATCACAGCAACCCCATGGGCGCGCAAATGTCCGACGAGCGCAAGAAGCAACTGGTCTCCATGCTGGCGGCAGCGGCTGTTCCGCTGATTGAGGACGACATCTACGGCGACCTTCATCACACCGGGGACCGGCCGAAACCGGCCAAGGCCTTTGATCGGGCGGACAATGTAATTTATTGCAGTTCGTTTTCGAAGACTATTTCACCGGGCCTCCGGCTGGGCTGGATGGTGCCGGGGCGGCATATGGCCAGTGCCAGGCAGCACAAGTATTTCGTCAATCTGGCCACGTCATCGATTCCACAGATGGCGGTAGCGCATTTTCTGGAGCAGGGTGGCTATGATCGCTACCTCCGTTCAGCCCGGCAGCACTATCGTGAAGCCACCGAACGGATGCGGACTGCTGTGGCCAGGGCCTTCCCGGAAGGCACGGCCGTGAGCCGTCCCCAGGGTGGGTTTGTGCTCTGGGTCCAGTTGCCCGACGGTGTTTCCGGCACCGAGGTTTACCACAGGGCCAGGGCGGAGGATATCAACGTGGCCCCGGGGCTGATGTTCTCCACCGCCGACAAATACGAAAATTGCCTGAGACTGAACAGCGCCAACCCCTGGAGTGAACGTATAGAGCAGGCTGTGGCCAGACTGGGAGTGTTGGCTCACGATGTCCAGGCTGCGGCGGGTTAGGGCCGTTCAGCTCTTTTCCCTACGCAGGTCCAGTGGGTCGAGCAGGCCGGCGGCAATGGCGGTGCCGGTCACATCCGGCAGGCGATCGGCCCCCAGGCGTTTCATGACTCGCGCCCGGTAGAGATCAATAGTCTTAACACTGACATCCAGCTGTTCGGCGATTTCCCGGCTCGTGTAGCCCTGGGCCAGTGGCAGGAACACGTCCCGTTCACGGCGGGTTAGAGTGGCCAGCAGGGCTTCGGTTGTCTCATCGCCCTGCAATTGTGGAGCGGACTGCTGGTGTTCCTGCAGCGCCTGTTGGACGCTGTCCAGAAGCAGTTGTTCATTGAAAGGCTTCTCGATGAAATCGAAGGCCCCGGATTTGAACGCCCTCACCACAATGGGTACGTCGGCGTGCCCGGAGACAAAGATTATAGGCAGGTCCAGCCCCCGCTTCTGAAGCTCCTCCTGAACGTTCAGGCCGCCGAGCCCGGGCATCCTCACATCCAGAACCACGCAGCCCGCTTTGTTGTTGCCAACCGCATCCAGGAATTTCCGGCCGTCGCTGTAGGCTTCCACGTTCAAACCGACCGATTCCAGCAACCACTGCGTGGATTCCAGCATGCCGGCGTCGTCGTCAACAACATAGACGGTGGTGGCTTCCGGTGTCGCTTGATCACTCATCTGGCTGCATCTCCGTGTTCGGGTTTCTGTTCTTGTAGCCCGGGCTGGCCGGGAAACGGCAGATCAGGGATAGCCCTCCCGTTGCTGCCGGCCTGGCGTCCAGGAAGCCACCAAAGCCTTCGATAATCGAACGGCTCATCGAAAGCCCCAGGCCAAGTCCCTGGGGCTTACTGGTATAGAACGGCTGGAACATCTGGCGAATGCCCTGCGCGTCGAGGCCCGGGCCTTCGTCGGTGACTTCAATCAGGGTTTCGTTCTGATCGTTGATGCAGGTCGTTATGACGATCTGCGAGTGTGAGCCCGGGGTATCCTCACCGCGGGCCTCGACAGTGGCTTCGATACCGTTACGGATCAGATTGATCAGAACCTGTTCCAGCAGCACAGGGTCGGCCGTGATGACTGGAGCACAACAGGCCAGATTCTCGCGGATCTGCACCTTGTTTTTCTCGGCTTCCCACTGACAAAGGCGGGCGACGTTGCTGACGACTTCGTTCAGGGCGAGTGGGGCGGTGCGCTTCTGGCCTTTGCGTAAAAAGGCTCGCAAACGTTTGATGACCTCCGAGGCCCGGTTGGCATGGTGAACAATCTTCTGGAGGCCGTCGTCCACTCGGTCGAGGCACTCGGGATTGGTTCGGGCGCTTTTAAGATAGCGCTGGCTGGCGCTGGCAAAGTTCACGATGGTGGCCAATGGCTGGTTCATCTCGTGGGCAATGCTTGAAGCAAGCTCCCCCAGAGTGGCAAGCCTGGCGGTGTGGGCGAGTTCGTCGGCCAGCCTCCGGTTGTTCTTCTCGGATTCTACCCGGGCGGTGATATCCCGGGATACGCTGATGACCTCAATCACGGCGCCAGTATAGGTTTCCCGAATGGCCCTGCTGGCAATCTCGAACCAGCGGCGGGAACCGTCCCGGTGAATGATCTCCAGGGTCATGGTGGCGTAGCCGTCGTCCCGTAGCTGGTTGCGGGTTTCAGCCAGCTTCTGAACCACCTGATCGCCCCGGAAAATTTCTTCCAGGGGCTTACCCCTCAGTTCTTCCGGCCAGTAGCCCAGCAGCCGCCAGGATGCGGGCGTGGCATCAATAAATCGTCCGTCCGGGGCATGGCGGGATATGAGGTCGGTGGTGTTCTCAGTAATCAGTCGGTAGAGACGGTTGGAACGGGTCGCTTCTTCCCGATTAATGATCTCGTCTGTAGCGTCTCTGGCCCGGGCCAGAACCGTCGAGCTCCCGATATCGGGCACGAACGTCCACATCAGGAAACGCTCGGTGGTGTTTGCCGGGATTCTGGCCTCTACATTCTCGATCGATCGTTCCTGCTGCAGGGACGACTTCACAAGTGCCTGAACGTTGATCGGCAGCAGATGGAACAGGGAGGTCAGGTTGGCGTTCTGGCAAAGATGAAGGCTGGCCAGGTTGCCCTCCAGAACGCTGCCCGTCGCATCCAGGATCAACCCGGGTTGCGGGTCGGCGTCATGCAAACTAAATACACTTGGAGTGGAAGAATCATTCATGGCTTATCGTTATAGTAAATTAACTATAATACGTTGGTATAGTTTCTAGTGCTTATGCTATCCAATACTATTCTGACCAGCCCGAAGTATAGCTAGTTTAGCGATATTCCTGAATACGCCATAAGAACAACAGTACTCAAGAGGACCACGCAATGACCTCGATATTTGATCAAGGCCTGGCGCCCGTCGACGCCAACTACGCCGTTCAATCCCCCGTCGATTTCATCGAACGTACCGCCACGGTTTACCCGGAGTATCCCGCCGTCATTCACGGCGCGATCCGTTACACCTGGGCGCAGACTTACGAGCGCTGCCGTCGCCTTGCCTCAGCCCTCAAAGGGCGCGGCATCGGACGTGGTGATACCGTTGCCGTCATGCTTCCGAACATTCCCGCGATGGTGGAAGCCCATTTCGGGGTGCCCATGATTGGTGCGGTGCTGAACACCCTGAACGTTCGCCTGGACGCTGAGGCCATCGCCTTCATGCTGGAGCACGGTGAGGCGAAGGTTGTGATTGCCGACCGGGAGTTCGGAGAGGTGATCAAGGACGCCGTCAGCCGGCTGGACACCAAGCCGCTGGTGATCGATGTGGACGACCCCGAGTATGGTGAGGGTATTCAGGTCAGCGATCTGGATTACGAAGCGTTCCTGCAGGAAGGGGATCCGGCATTCCAGTGGAGCTTCCCGGAGAACGAGTGGGATGCCATCTCGCTGAATTACACCTCCGGCACTACCGGCAATCCAAAGGGTGTGGTCTATCACCACCGTGGCGCCTACATCAATGCCATCGGCAACCAGACAGTCTGGTCCATGGACATGCACCCGGTCTACCTCTGGACCTTGCCGATGTTCCACTGCAACGGTTGGTGTTTCCCCTGGACTATCACCGCCATGGCCGGTACCCACGTCTGCCTGCGCCGCGTTGATCCGGAGAAGATTCTGCAGTTGATTCGGGATCATCAGGTTACCCACATGTGTGGCGCCCCGATTGTTCTCAACGCGTTGCTGAACGTGCCGGAATCTGCCAAGGCCGGCATCGATCACGACGTGAAGTCCATGACAGCCGGCGCGGCACCCCCCGCCCAGGTTATTGGTGCCATCGAGGAAATGGGCATCCAGGTGACTCACGTTTACGGTCTGACCGAAGTCTATGGTCCGGTGACCGTCTGTGCCTGGAAATCCGAGTGGGATGCGCTTCCGTTGCACGATCGAGCCCGCAAGAAGGCTCGCCAGGGCGTTCGCTATCACACCCTGGCAGGCACCATGGTCGGCGATCCGAACACCATGGAAGCGGTGCCGAAAGACGGCAAAACCATCGGTGAAATCTTCCTGCGCGGTAATACCGTGATGAAGGGTTACCTGAAAAATCCCAAGGCTACCGAAGAGGCTTTCCGGGGCGGGTGGTTCCACACCGGCGACCTGGCGGTATGGCACGAAGACGGCTACATGGAGATCAAGGACCGGCTGAAGGACATCATCATCTCCGGCGGTGAGAACATTTCCACCATTGAGGTTGAGGATACCCTTTACCGCCACCCGGCTGTGCTTGAGGCAGCTGTGGTTGCCCGGCCGGACGAGAAGTGGGGCGAAACCCCCTGCGCCTTTGTGACCCTGAAGCCGGAAGCCGGTGATGTCAGCGAAGAAGACATCATCAACTTCTGCCGCGAGCATCTGGCCCGGTTCAAGGTACCGAAGACCATCGTTTTCTCGGAACTGCCCAAAACCTCCACGGGTAAGATCCAGAAGTTCGTGCTGAGGGACCAGGCCAAAGAACTGGACTGATCCCCCGATCGGCTGCGCCGTCCTGGCGCAGCCGGCTTTAACCAGAAAAACAACGCTGTCAGGCACACGCGCCGCGTGAGCCCGGAGACCTTTTTATGCAAATGTTTCACCGAAAGAACGGGGAAGAGCAGCCGTTCTGGCCGGCCGGTCCCTTCAAGGTTCGTCTGCCGTTCGTTCATTACCGCTGGGAGTTCGCGGAGATGGTGCAGGCTCTGATCATGTTCGTGGTCAGCCTGGCCATGATTCCCCTTCTTGAGAAATACCTGGGTGTGCCCTACGACGTGGCTCTGGCTTACGTGGTGATCTGTGGCATCGGTTTCATGCTGCCGGCGTTGCTGGGTGTGCCCCTGGTGCCGGGCTGGATTACGCCGGGCATTCCTGTTGTTCTGCTGTTCCTGAGCGACTACGAACCGGGTCCCGAGGCGATTCAGGCGCTGTTCGCGCTGCAGTTCCTGGTGTTCATGATCTTCCTGGTTCTGGGTATTACCCGCCTGGGCAGCAAACTGGTGGAGCTGATTCCCCGTTCCATGAAAGGCGGGATTATCATCGGTGCCGGTATCGCCGCCCTGATGGGTGAGATTGAGGCAGGCGGCCGTCTCGCCAACACGCCGATCTCCCTGATCATCGGTGGCCTGGTGTGCCTCTACCTGATGTTCTCCGTATCGTTCAAAGGCTTTGTGGAAAGCAATTCAATCGCCCGCAAGATTGCCAACTACGGCATGGTGCCGGGTATGGTGGTTGCGATCCTGGTTGGCTTTGCCACCGGCGAATACGAGGTGCCCAATGTGGAGTGGGGCATCACCAAACCCGCGTTTGATGAGCTGTGGAACTACCTGCCGTTTGCAGTCGGTTTTCCGGATGCCAACGTCTTCCTCTACGCCATTCCCACGGCCGTGATCGCCTACGTGATTGCCTTCGGCGATATCGTGGTCGGCCAGTCACTGATGAACCGCGTTGACCATCTGCGCAAAGACGAAGACATCGACAACAGCATCGACCGGGTGCATCTGGTGACCGCCATCCGTAACGGTGGTCATGCATTCTTTGCGCCTTATCCAGGCCTGGCGGGCCCCATATGGACAGCTGTCACAGCGACCATGGCCGAGCGTTACAAGTACGGCCGAAATGCCATGGACTCCATCTATAGTGGCGGTGGTACCTTCTGGATTACCGGATTTATTGCCCTGTTTGTGCTGCCGCTGGTGAGTTTCTTCCAGCCGGTGCTGCCGATTGCACTGTCACTGACACTGCTGCTGACCGGCTATATCTGCCTGATGGTGGGGCTGGAGCAGCTGGAGAATAACACCGAGCGTGGCATTGCCGGCACCATGGGCGTTGTTCTGGCCGTCTATGGCGCTGGCTGGGGCCTGGCCACCGGCGCCGTCCTCTATTTCCTGATTGAACGTACCAAATTGCTTGGCTTTACCGCTGATCCGGAAGCGCCGGGCGTGAAAGCCGCGGAAGAGCACTAAACCTGCGTCTTCCGGCTCTGCACCGGAAGGCGTTGACCCCCTGTGTGTCCTTGGGAGGCCTCGTGCCTCCCTTTTTTATGCCTGAACTTTTCCCTGAACATGGTCGTTGACAGAATGTCATTTCGTGACAATTTGTCCAATTTTTCCTCCTGAAGTATTCCTTCCGCGCGGTTTCCGGGTTTAAACTGCCAGGATTGATGAATTTTTGTCCGCTGTTCATTACTGATAACAACACTACAAAAACAGGAGGCAGTCATGACCATCAGCTCCACGCCCGAGGGTGTGTCCGTCGAGCCGAGACATCTGCGGTTCGATGTCAGCGAGGATCTGAAAACGCTCTGGCATGGCAACGACGCTTTCCGGACCGCGTTCTTCAACGCCCTTTCCCTGCAGTTTCCTGATGGCGAGCAGCAGTTCATTAATGCCGTACGGCTCTATCGGGACAAGATCGAGGATCCAAAGCTTAAAGCGGAGATCCGCGGGTTTATCGGCCAGGAAGCCCTGCACAGCAGGGAGCACAAGGATTACAACGAGGCCCTGAAGGCCCGGGGCTACGATATCGATGCTCTGGACCAACGGTTCCGCAAGCATATGGAGTGGGTGGGTAAACTGCCACCAAGCCGCCAACTGGCAGGTACCTGTGGGGCCGAGCACTACACCGCCGTCCTGGCCAACGCCATCCTGAGCCACCCGGAGTGGATGGAAGGCGCTACGCCGGCCATGGCAAAGCTTTGGAGATGGCATGCGATCGAGGAAACCGAACACAAATCCGTCGCCTTTGATGTTTACCGGGAGTGTGTCGGCAATGAACGGCTGCGCCGGATCGTTTTCCTCTTTGTCACCTGGAATTTCTTCAAGTACACCTTTCTGAATACCTGTAGCCTGCTTAAGGCCGATGGCAAACTCTGGAGCCTGCGCACCTGGATTGGCGGGTTTAATTTTCTCTGGGGCAAGCCCGGAGTGCTCCGCAAGTGTCTGCCGGAATTCCTGGCCTATTTCCGCAAAGGCTTTCACCCCTGGCAGCAGGACAACCGCGAGCTGCTCAAGCAGAATCTTCGAGAGCTGGATATGACATCGGCAGCACGATAGCGCCGGGTTGCTGAAATTATGATCGTGGTGTGTAAAACTGTGCGGCACAAAGAATAACGACAATAAAGGGGGCTTCCGGTCGAGAAGCTACCCGGAGCTGGAGGCCCACCATGCGAGTTGGTTTGATCGTCGATTCTGCGTGCGACTTACCCTATGAGTTCAGCCGCAAACACGACCTGTTCGTCCTGCCAGTAACCGCTGTAATCGATGGCCAGACCTACATAGACAAGCATGATCCGGTTCGGACCCAGGAGTTCTATCAGAGCGGTCTGTTGCAGAAAGGACATCAGGCGGAAACCCGCGCCTTCACCGCGGAGCAGATCTACGACTTGTTCATGGAGAAGATCGTCACCCAGTTCGATGTTGCTATCTGCGAGACGGTCACGAAATCCCGAAGCCTGATTTTCCAGAATGCCACCGAGGCTATGAACAGTGTCCTGGCGAATTACGAAGGTGCCCGGGAGGCCGCCGGTCGTGATGGCCGGTTCTTTATGCGTGTGATCGACAGCAAACAGATCTTTGCCGGCCAGGGCCTGCTGGCAGCTCACACCCTCAAGCTGATTGACCAGAAGGTGTCCAAGAATGCCCTGCGCCATGAGGTGGAAACCTTTAGCGACAAGATCTATACCTGCGTGATTCCGAGGGATCTGCACTACATCCGTGAACGGGCGAGGCGTCGTGGTGACAAGAGTGTGTCGGCGCTGGTTGCCTTCCTGGGCAAAGCACTGAACATTACGCCGGTTATCTTCGGGCAGGGAGCTGAAGGCCAGCCTGCGGCCAAAACCCGCAGTTTCGATGTGGCCGTGGAAAAGGTGATGAATTATGCCACTGCACGCGTGGAAGCCGGACTCCTGACCCCCTATGTCAGTCTCTCCTGTGGCCTGACCTGGACCGAAATCGAGGATTTGCCCGGTCTCAACCGCCTGCGGGATGCCTGCGAACGTAACGGTGTGGAACTTCTGCTATCCCAGATGGGCATCACCAGCAGTATCTATGTCGGCCCCGGCAGTCTTTGCCTCGCACTTGCTGCGGAACCCCATACCTTCAACGATTTTCAGTAACTCTTTCTCAGAATGCGTCGCTGAACCATACTGGCCCTGCCGCGCCTCTCCACCTGTAGTTTTGGCAAACCTGCCAGCCTGTACTTCATGTTAGCCTCTGGTCATTGTGTTTCATTTCGACAACAGGACAACTGACGCCATGACCAAAGGCAAAACGGATCTCGCCAACCAGCTGCTGGAACAGCACGTGAAGCATGAGCTGGCCTCGCTGAAGGGCGCAAAGCTACGCAAGTTTCTGGAGCAGGAGCTGGATGAGCTTTGGAGTTATGCCGGTGAGATAACCCTGAACCGGATCACATCGGAAGAGCAGGTGATGGGCGTCATCCAGCGCATTGTTATGGATATGGAGTTGGATGCAGGTATTCCGGAGCTGGCTGCGGAAATGGCAACCGAGGTGCTCAATGCCAATGTGCAGTCACAGACCACCCTGGGCGAGATCATCACTCGCGAACAGGCCACCGGCTTTCTGGAGGAGGCTCTGGAACTCCGACAGCAGCGTGAACGGGTGATCAGCGAGATCATGGCGCACCCGGTTTATCAGGAACTGGTGTCTAATGTGGTTTACCATGGCCTGATGAACTACTTCTATGAGGACAATTTGATCGCCAAGTCTGTACCGGGCGTTGGTTCAATGATGAAGTTCGGCAAGCGCATGGCCAACAGGGCGGTGCCGGGGCTGGATGAAACCTTCGAGAGGCGTCTGAAGGCCTGGCTGTCCGACAGCCTGCCCGGTTTGATCAGCCGTAGTGAGCAGTTTCTGCATAGTGCCCTGTCTGACGACGAATTGCGGGACAGCGTGATGGCCGCCTGGGTGTCGCTGGAGGATCGCACCATTGCCGATTTACATGAAGGCCTGGGCGACGTGGAACTGCAGGAATTTGTTGTGCTCGGATATGAGTTCTGGCTGCAGTTCCGCAAGACCGGATACTTCGAGGAATGCGCCCGGGCAGTGGTTTCCCACCTGTTCGTAAAGTATGGCGAGTGCCCGCTCACGGATTTGCTGGGCGATATGGGGGTAAGCCGTGAGGTTGTCATGGCGGAGATTGATGCCTACGCAATTCCGGTTATAGACGTATTGCGTGAAGAGGGCTATGTTGAGGCCCTGATTCGCCGGCGGCTTGCACCATTTTACAAGTCCGCCGCTGCGCGTAAGATTCTCCAGCAGGAGGCCTGAGTCTGAGATCGTCGACAGGGCCGCGGAGAAGTTTTCGTTCAGGATTCTGAGAGGGCATGACGTTGATATCGGATCTGTTCTGGGCCTATCTGGTTGCCATTACATTGCTCACTATCACGCCCGGTGTGGATACCCTGCTGGTGATGCGTAATACCGGCCGGGGTGGTTTGTGGGATGGTTGCGTGACCAGCGTCGGTATCTGCAGCGGCCTGTTTATCCATGCCACGCTCTCGGCGCTGGGCATTTCCCTTCTTTTGGTGGAAACCGCCTGGGCATTCTCTGCCCTGAAGTGGGCCGGTGCCTGTTACCTGGTCTGGCTCGGCATCGGTTCCTTGCGCCAGGCTCTTCGCCAGGGTGACGCGCCTGCAGCAAAAGAAGTAACGGTTGCCCGCCGGAAGGTGGCCGTGGCGGTGTCCTTCCGTGAGGGGCTGCTGTCCAACGTTCTTAATCCCAAAACCGCCCTGTTCTATATGGCTTTGCTACCACAGTTTGTGGATCCGGCAGGTAACGCCTTTCAGCAGTCGCTGATGCTGGCCGGTGTGCATTTTCTGTTGGCAATGCTTTGGCAGTGTGGTCTGGCCTGGGTGGTGGTTACGTTTCGGAGTCTTGGTGTAAACGCCCGTGTGAAGCGAACGCTGAACGGCCTGACGGGTGGGTTTTTCGTGGCCATGGGCGCCAAGCTGGCCAGCACCTGACGCAATCACGGAAATTCAGACAAAGAAAAAGGGAAGCCTCGGCTTCCCTTTTTTGTTCCAGTTCCGGATGCTTACTTTTCCAGATACTGAAGCTTGTTCGGCTTGCCATCCCACTCTTCAGCGTCTGGCAGCGGATCTTTCTTTTCGGTGATGTTCGGCCATTTGGCGGCCAGATCGGCATTCAGCTCCACAAACTGGACCTGATCGGCCGGCAGCTCGTCTTCCGAGAAAATGGCTTCGGCCGGGCACTCTGGCTCGCACAGGGCGCAGTCGATACATTCGTCCGGGTCGATTACCAGAAAGTTCGGTCCCTCGTAGAAGCAGTCTACCGGACAGACTTCCACGCAGTCTGTGTACTTACACTTGATGCAGTTATCAGTAACGATAAACGCCATAGTCAGATCCCTGGTCCAGTGGTCGGTCAGTCTCATCAGGAGCGCCGTCAGGCGCTGCCGTTATATTTTGGTGCGCGATATTGTAGGGAGCGACCCGCACAGCCGCAAGCGTTCGACTGCTATAACCTTATTACACAGATCAATTCTTCGCTATTTCTTCATCAACGCCTTCAGCTCGTAGAGCTGATTGATGGCGTCCCGGGGGGTTAGTCCGTCCAGGTCGATCTCTTTCAGGGCTTCTTCCACGACACTGGGTTCCAGGCTAGCGAACATATCGCTCTGGTAAACGGATTCATTAACCTTGGTTGCCGGCTTGGCCCGGGGTGCGTTGTTGCCGTGTTCAACGGCCGAGGCTGCCGGCGCCGCCGGCGAAGCACTGCCCTCCAGGTGGGAGAGCTGGGTTTTGGCGTTACGGATCACATCCTGTGGCACGCCTGCCAGCTTTGCCACCTGCAGACCGTAGCTCTGGCTTGCCGGGCCATCATGCACATTATGCAGGAACACGATGCTGTCATCGTGTTCGGTGGCTGTGAGGTGCACGTTGACGGCATGCTGGAGTTCGTCGGCTAGCTGGGTGAGCTCGAAATAGTGGGTGGCAAACAGCGTGTAGCAGCGTATCTCCCGGGCAAGGTGTTCGGCAGTAGCCCAGGCCAGGGACAGGCCGTCAAAGGTGCTGGTGCCGCGACCAACCTCGTCCATCAACACCAGGCTGTGCTCGGTGGCGTTGTGCAGGATGTTGGCAGTTTCTGTCATTTCCACCATGAAAGTGGATCGGCCGCCGGCGATATCGTCCGAGGAGCCCATGCGGGTAAAAATCCGGTCCACGGGACCGATCACTGCACGGTTGGCGGGCACGAAACTGCCGGTGTAGGCGAGCAGGGCAATCAGCGCGGCCTGACGCATATAGGTGGATTTACCGCCCATGTTCGGGCCGGTTATCACCAGCATGCGCCGCTGGGTATCCATTAGCAGATCGTTCGGTACGAAGGGCTCGTCCAGCAACTGCTCTACCACCGGGTGGCGCCCTTCTTCAATGTCAAAACCCGGGGATTCGGTGAACTCCGGCGCGGAAAAGCGCAGGGAGGTGGCGCGCTCGGCAAAATTGCTCAGCACATCCAGTTCTGCCAGTGCCTGGGCGGCATCCTGAAGTGGCGCAAGCTGTCCGGCGACGGTTTCCAGGACTTCATCGTAAAGGCCTTTCTCACGGGCCAGAGCCCGGCTCTTGGCACTCAGGGCCTTGTCCTCAAACTCTTTGAGTTCCGGTGTGATGAATCGCTCGGCGTTTTTCAGGGTCTGCCGGCGAATGTAATCCACCGGTGCCTGGTCCGACTGGGCCCGGCTGATTTCGATGTAATAACCGTGGACCCGGTTGTAACCAACCTTCAGGGTGCTGATGCCGGTGCGGTCCCGCTCCCGGGTTTCCACATCCAGCAGATACTGGCCGGCGTTTTCGCTAATGTTGCGCAGCTCGTCCAGCTCCTCGTCGAAGCCTTCCCGGATGACCCCGCCTTCACGGATCACGACCGGGGGATTGTCGATGATGGCGCGCTCCAGCAGATCCGCCAGTTCAGGGTATTCACCAATGATGGTCGCCAGCTTGACGACGTGGTGGGAATTGACCGGTTTCAGAGTTTCCTGCAAGTCCGGCAGGGCCTGGAAGGCATCCCGAAGCCGTGCCAGGTCTCTTGGGCGGGCCGAACGAAGGGCAACCCGTGCGAGAACGCGCTCAATATCACCGACAGCTTTCAGCAGGTCATGCACAGGTTCGTAATGGAAGCCTTCCAGCAGTGCCGATACCGCCTGCTGACGCTGGCGGACGATCTCCACATCCCGAAGCGGCCGATTCAGCCAGCGCCGGAGTTCCCGTCCACCCATGGATGTGGCGGTGCGGTCCATGACCCAGGCCAGGGTGTACTGGTGGCCGCCCATGAGATTGGTGTCAATTTCCAGATTGCGACGGCTGGCGGCGTCCAGAATGACTGCTTCATCGCGCCGTTCACGGGTCAGCTTGCGAATATGGGGCAGGGCGGTACGCTGGGTTTCCTTGGCATACTGCAGCAGGCAGCCCGCGGCACAGACGGCGAGATTGAGTTCCTCGCAGCCAAAACCCGTCAGGTCCCTCACCTGAAGCTGATGGGTAATAACCCTGCGGGCCGTATCGGGTTCGAAGAGCCAGGGTCCCTGACGGCGTATTCCGGTGAAACCGTCCAGAACTTCCTCGTAGGGAAAATCCTCGCTGATCAGAATTTCCGCCGGACGCAGGCGTTGGAGTTCGCCTTGCAGGGCTTCCAGGTTTTCCAGCTCTGACACGGCAAAACGGCCGCTGGAAATATCGAGCGAGGCAAAACCGAACTGCTCCCGTTGGTTATAGATGGCCACCAGCAGATTGTCCCGGCGATCTTCCAGGTAGGCGTCGTCACTCAGCGTGCCCGGTGTGACAATACGGACCACCTGGCGATCAACCGGTCCCTTGCTGGTGGCGGGGTCTCCGATCTGCTCGCAGATGGCGATGGATTGACCTGCCCGAACCAGCCGGGCAATGTAGCCCTCAGAAGAGTGATAGGGGATGCCGGCCATGGGGATCGGGTTGCCGCCTGACTGGCCCCGGGCGGTGAGGGTGATATCCATCAGCTCGGCCGCTTTCTTGGCATCTTCGTAAAAAAGCTCGTAAAAATCCCCCATGCGGTAGAAAACCAGTTCATTGGGGTGCTGACCCTTGATCTTCAGGTATTGCTGCATCATTGGGGTGTGCTTGGAAAGATCGGTCTGAGCTGCTGACATGAACGGGTCCGGTAGCCTTGCTTTGGATGAAGGCGTGAATTGTAAGAAAATAACCGCCGTGATGAAACGAAGGAGGTCATTATGCTGGCCAGCGATCAGGAATTGGAAGAGGCAGGCAACCGCCTTGGTGAACGACTGCGGAGAACCGGCCGTACAGTTGCTACGGCGGAGAGTTGCACCGGCGGCTGGGTTGCCAAGGTACTGACCGATCGTGCCGGTTCTTCGGCTTACGTGCTGGGTGGCCTGGTCACTTACAGCAATGAGGCCAAGCAAGGGCTTCTGGGCGTAACCCGGAAATCGCTGGATGAACACGGTGCGGTCAGCGAACCGGTCGTGCGGGAAATGGTTGCAGGTGCACTGGTGGCAACCGACGCCGACGTTGCCGTGGCCATCAGTGGTGTAGCCGGACCCGGAGGCGGCAGCGACGACAAGCCTGTGGGCACGGTCTGGTTTGCCTGGGGAGACAGTCCGGCATCCACGGTGGCGGTGGTCAAGCGCTTCGACGGAGACCGCGACCAGGTTCGTCGGCAAGCCGTTCTCTATGCTCTTCAAGGGGTTAACGAGTTTGTGGGCGAAGTCTGATCGCTTTCACATCCGAAGGGGTTGGTCTCCTCAGCGGGTTATGTTTTAATACTGTTCAAATATACAGGGAATTGGCCGGTCGAGCTGTACGGATTCCCGATTCACTATTACGCTGCCAGCCTTTCCCTGAGGGTGGCAGCCCAGGCGACAGAGGGTTTGCACTGATGGAAGACAACCGCAAGAAAGCATTGAGCGCAGCACTTGGGCAGATCGAGCGCCAGTTTGGCAAGGGCGCTGTCATGAAAATGGGCGATCAGCCCCGCGAAGCCATTCCTGCGGTCTCCACCGGTTCCCTGGGCCTGGACGTTGCCCTGGGTATTGGCGGTCTTCCTTATGGTCGAATTTGCGAAATCTACGGTCCGGAAAGTTCCGGTAAGACGACGCTCACCCTGCAGGTAATTGCCGAAGCACAAAAAGCCGGCAAAACCTGCGCATTCGTGGATGCCGAGCACGCGCTTGATCCGGTTTACGCCGAGAAGCTGGGCGTCAATGTGGACGACCTTCTGGTGTCCCAGCCGGATACCGGTGAGCAGGCCCTGGAAATCTCCGACATGCTGGTTCGTTCCAATGCGGTAGACGTGATCATCGTGGACTCCGTGGCGGCCCTGACCCCGAAAGCGGAGATTGAAGGTGAAATGGGCGACAGCCACGTTGGTCTGCAGGCGCGACTGATGTCCCAGGCGCTTCGTAAGCTGACCGGTAACGTCAAACACGCCAACTGCCTGATGATTTTCATCAACCAGATACGTATGAAAATCGGCGTTATGTTTGGCTCGCCCGAAACCACCACCGGTGGTAACGCGCTGAAATTCTACTCCTCCGTTCGCCTTGATATCCGCCGCATTGGTGCCGTGAAAGACGGTGACGAAGTGGTCGGTAACGAGACCCGCGTGAAAGTGGTCAAGAACAAAGTATCGCCGCCGTTCAAGCAGGCCGAGTTCCAGATCATGTACGGTAAGGGCATTTACCACATGGCGGAAGTGCTGGATATGGGCGTTAAGGAAGGCTTTGTCGACAAGTCCGGGGCCTGGTACGCCTACAATGGCGACAAGATCGGTCAAGGCAAGGCCAACGCCTGCAAGTTCCTGGAAGAAAACATGGACATTGCCAACGAGATCGAAGCCAAGGTTCGGGACAAGTTGATGCCCAAGCCTGAACCTAAGAAAGACGCAAAAGAAGAGCCCGCAGAAGCCAACGGCGAGCTGCTCTAAACCTTCCCCGGCGAAGACGATAGGTGCGGCAGGCGTAAATTCAGGCCTGCCGCGCCTTCGCTACCTTCGGTTTTCTTTTCAGGTATTAATTTTTCTTCCAGCTCCCGCCGAAAGTGACCCGGCTCAGCGCCAATGTCGATTTCCAGCCGCTTCAGGTAATCTTCGCCGCCTGTCTGTTGCAACTGGCTTTTGATCCAGCTCCTGTATTTTATTCGACGATAGAGTTCCTTTAGTTTTCTACCGTTGAGATAACGCATCGACTTCTCCTCCTTTAGCGGTTCACCTTGTAATCCATGGTAAGCAGAAGTCTTTGCAAGGTATCGGTTCAGATCGCTTAAAAGTCCTCGTAACAGATCGACTATTTTTGCCTCTGTGCTGCTCAAAAAATGAGCATCTGTGCTTGCTGCGTCTTCCTCCGGTTTGAGCTGGCCTCAGAATGAATCCATACTCTCCAGATGCCCAAATTCTTTGCTCTTCAGCTACACAACAGGGTTGGTATGGAAGCAAGAAAGAGATTATTGATAGTCGCTCATGCACCTTCCCCTAATACTCTCAAGCTTCGGGAGGCGGCAGAGCAGGGGGCGCACCATGAAGACATCGATAGCGTAGAGGTAAAGGTGTTGGCGCCCCTGGACGCCGGTCCCGATGACGTTCTGGCCTGCGACGCCATTATTCTGGGCACCACTGAGAATCTCGGGTATATGAGTGGTGCTTTGAAGGACTTCTTCGATCGCAGCTACTATCCCTGCCTTGAGAAAACCCAGGGGTTGCCCTTTGCCTATTACATCCGCGCAGGCCATGATGGCACGGGCACCAATCGGGCTATTGAAAGCATTACCACCGGGCTACGCTGGAAGCTGATCCAGGAACCTCTTATCTGCCGGGGTGAATACCGGGATGAGTTTGAAGATCAGTGTCGGGAGCTGGGGATGTATGTTGCGGCAAGCCTTGACGCCGGACTGGTATGAACCTGAGAAGCCGGTTCAGCTGGCAAACCGGTTGTAGAAGCCTTCAATTCGGGACAGGGCGTTGTCGACAGTTCGTGAATAGCCCTTCTTGTCCAGACAATAGCTGAATTGGACACTGACGCGATAGCCGGTCTGGAAGGGCTGGCATTCGACCACCCGGGCACAAACCCGCGATTCGCTGATGTACTTGCCGTCAAAATCCATGAACAGACGGGCGCCCGGCTCTACTGGCCTGGGGCATAGCACTGCCATTCCGTACCGGTTGAGGTCCAGGCAGGTAACCGGCGTGGGGTGTTTGCCACGACCAAGGAAGCTACGCTCCCGGAGCTGGACCTTCAGACAGGAGGCGGGGTAACGATCCTTGATTCTGCGCTCTGCGGAATCATTGGTCATACGCTGGCGTCCGTTGCGTGCATTGTCTTTATGGTTGGGACATGAAGTGTAGTTCCGGAAAGGCTGGCTGAAAAATGAGCGGCGACGGAATTGTGAACTGTCTAACAAAATCCCGCGCACTGTGCGCAACTCCAGAAATCTTCGTGCTGAACGCGACAGAGCCGACCGCAGAATCTACAATGACCGGCCAATGTGTTAACCGTTACAGGACCAAACCTTGAAGTCACTGCCTCTGCACCAGCTTTACAAAGCCTGTGTTCTGAAAGATCTGCCGTTCAAAACCACCAAACAACTGGAGCCACTGGCTGAAATCGTTGGCCAGAACCGTGCCCAGGAGGCTGTGCGTTTTGCTCTGGCAATGCCCCATGGCGGTTACAACGTCTATGCCGTTGGCCGTAATGGCCTGGGTAAGCGCACCATGATGCTGCGTTACCTCGAGCATCATGTGGATACGGATCAGCAGAGCCATGACTGGTGCTACGTGGCCAACTTCGAGGAGCCGCGCATTCCGAAGCTGTTGCAGCTCCCGGCCGGTAAGGGTACCCAGCTCAAACAGGATATGGAAAAGCTGATGAGTCGCCTGGTCAAGGTTATTCCCCAGACCTTTGACAGCGACAGCTTTCTTGAGCGCTCGGAACAGTTGAAAAACGAATACGGCAAAAAGCAGGAAGACGAGCTGGAGAAGGTGGCCGCCCAGGCCAAGCGCAAAAAAGTCAGCCTTACTGTGACAACCCCGGGCGGTTATCGGTTGGTGGCCATGAATGGCGACGAACCCCACACTGCGGAATCTTTCCAGGCCCTGACCGATGAGCAACGCGACAAGTTCGAAGAGGCCATCAACAGGCTTGAGAAAAAGCTCCGGCAGGCGCTTCGCAAACTGGCGGACTGGGAGCAGGAATACGCTGATAAACAGCAAGCCCTGAACCAGGAGACCCTCGAGAGTATCTCGGGCCATCAGATTGATGAGCTGATCGAGAAATACAAGGATCTGCCGGACGTGGTCGCCTTCTTTGAAGCGGTTCGGGCGGACCTGGTTGAAAATCTCGAGATCTTCCTCGACGACAACGAGGAGCAGGCAGCGATTGCTTATGCGTCCCTCGACAAGAAGATGCCCCGCCGTTACCTCGTCAATGTTCTGGTGCATCAGAAAACCAACGAAGTGCCGATGGTGGTGGAGGATAACCCCACCTACCACAACCTGTTCGGTTACGTTGAGAACGTCACCTACAAGGGCACGGTGTTCACGGATTTCTCCCTGATTCGCCCGGGCAGTCTGCACAGGGCCAACGGTGGCTACCTGTTGATGGACGCCATCAAGGTTCTGGAGCAACCGTTTGTATGGGACGGCCTCAAGCGTGCCCTGCGTTCGAAGTCCATACAGATAAATTCCCTGGAACGGGAACTGACGTTATCCGGAACCATCTCAATTGAACCGGAATCGGTGCCCCTGGACGTCAAGATTGTTCTGTTCGGCGACCGTGAAACCTGGATGTTGCTGCAGGAATACGATTCCGAATTCGCCGAGCTGTTTCGAGTCACGGCGGATTTCGAGAACGAAATGTACCGTTCCGATGACAGTCAGCTGCTATATGCCAAGTTCATCGCCAGCCTGGTGAGTGAGAAGAAGCTGCTGCACTGTTCGAACAAGGCGGTTGCCCGGGTGATTGAACACAGTGCCCGTATGGCCGAGCATCAGGACCGACTGTCCCTGCATGCGGCAGATATCGCCAACCTGCTGCGCGAATCCGATTTCTGGGCCCGTCAGGCCGGTGCCAAGCTGATCCAGGATCTGCACGTTGAGCGCGCGCTGGAAAGCGCGAAATACCGCAGCAGCCGGATCCGGGATCAGTTCTATGATTCCATCCGTGACGGCACAACGCTCGTAACTACAGGTGGCAAGTGCGTTGGCCAGGTTAATGCACTCTCGGTGTTGTCCACGGGTGGGTTTGAGTTCGGTCTTTCCAACCGTGTCACCGCTACCTGCTATTATGGAGATGGCGCGGTCATGGATATTGAGCGAGATGTAAAGCTTGGTGGCAATCTACACTCCAAGGGCGTGATGATCCTGAGCTCCTGGCTCGCCTCCCACTTTGCGGTCAACGATCCGATGCACCTGTCGGCCAGTCTGACTTTCGAGCAGAACTACGGTGAAGTGGACGGAGACAGTGCCTCTCTGGCAGAGCTGTGCGCGCTGATTTCGTCCCTTTCCGGTATACCGGTTCGGCAGGATCTTGCGATTACGGGGTCGGTCAACCAGTTTGGTGAGGTTCAGCCCATTGGCGGCGTCAATGAAAAAGTGGAAGGCTTTTTCACCACCTGCCAGCTCAAGGGTGGGCTTTCAGGCAGCCAGGGTGTCATTGTGCCATCCACGAACGTGCAGAACCTGATGCTTGACAGTGAAGTGGTGCAGGCAGTGCGCGGGGGGCAGTTTGCGGTTTACGCGGTCGCCCGTGTTGAAGAGGCCATAACGCTGCTGCTGGGGAAACCTGCGGGCAAGGCCGATGACAAAGGCAGGTACCCGAAGCAGAGCGTTTTTGGCATTATCCAGCAACGGCTAGAAAAAATGCGGGAACACGAGCGCCAGGAACATGCCCGTGACGACCATAAAGACCCGTCAATTCACTGACCGGCGATCATAAGAAAACGGACAGGAGAGAACACACCCATGACTGATATCCAGCAAACCGTGTACGTTGTTGAGGACGATGAAGCAGTCCGCGATTCCCTGGAGCTGCTGCTGAAATCCGACGGCAAGCCGGTAAAGACCTATGAGAGTGCAACCGCTTTCCTGAAGGACTATTCCGACAAGATGGCAGGCTGCATTGTGCTGGATATTCGCATGCCGGGCATGGACGGTATGGAGCTCCAGAAAAAGCTCAATGAAAAACACTCCATATTGCCAATTATCTTTGTGACGGGTCACGGTGACGTGCCCATGGCCGTCGACGCCATGAAAGAGGGCGCCGTGGACTTCATACAGAAGCCCTACCGTGAGGAGGCACTGCTGGAGAAAATTGAGGCAGCACTCAAACAGGACCTGGAGCAGCGCAAGTCTCTGGACGAGAAGCAGGAGATCATTCGCCGCATCAAGAGCCTGACCCCCCGGGAACACGAAATCATGGACCGGATGATTGCCGGCCAGGCCAACAAGGTGATTGCCATTGAGCTGGAAATCAGCCAGCGCACGGTCGAGATCCACCGTTCCCGCGTTATGCACAAGATGGGAACCCATTCCCTGGCACATCTCGTTCGTATGGTCCTGTCCGTAAAGGACCTTATCGACGCAGGGTGATCCCGGCGGCATCATACGGTTACTTTTCTAACCGGCCCGACATTTATGACTGAAGCTGTCAGCGAGAACTCGGAGGTGACGGTTCTGCTCGTGGATGACAATCCGCAGAACCTCAAAGTCCTCTATGAGACCCTGAAAGACAAAGGTTACCGGCTACTCATTGCCAACGAGGGCGAAAAGGCCCTCGACCTTGCCCACCGGCATCAGCCCGAAGTGATTCTCCTGGATATCATGATGCCGGAGATGGACGGCTATGAAGTCTGCGAGCGCCTCAAGGCCGCCCCCCAGACGGCAGACTGTGCCGTCGTCTTCCTGTCTGCGCTGGACGACCTGCAGGCAAAGGTGAAGGGCTTTTCCCTCGGAGGTGCCGACTACATCTCAAAGCCGTTCCAGTCCCAGGAGGTGATCGCTCGCGTGAGAACCCACGCCAGCGTTATTCGCCTCGAAAGAGAGTTGCAGGCCCGAAACCGGGAGCTGCAAAGTGATCAGGCCCGTATTCTGAACTCCATCAGCGAAGGCATTTACGGCCTCGATGAGAACGGCATTATTGAATTTGCCAATCCCGCGGCGGCATCAATTGTTGGCTGCCCGGTGGAAGAGCTGATTGGCCGTGATTTCTTCGAAACCCATTTCGCGACTGCCGGTGACAATCCGGACGGACTGCCGGTGAAGGCGACCTGTCAGCAGGGTGTGGCCGAGAACCAGCGGGATATCCGAATGCTAAGGACCGACGGAACCGGCTTTCCGGCGGAGTACCGCTCAACCCCGAAACTGGACTCAGACGAGCTCCACGGTGCCGTTGTCGTGTTCCGGGATATCACCGCCGAACTGGACAATGAAAAGGCGCTGGAGGATGCCCGGCAACTGGTTCAGGAGCAGCGCGATCAGCTTGCCCATACCTCACGCCTGACCACCATGGGTGAAATGGCCGCCGGCGTTGCCCATGAGGTGAACCAGCCGCTGACCGCTATAACCAACTACGCTCGGGTCGCCAAGCGGATGATGGCAAAGGAAAGTCCCGATATGGGGTTGCTCCAGGAGACCCTCGACAAGATCGAGGCGCAGTCCCATCGCGCCAGTGAAATCATTCGACGGATTCGTCGATTCATGAAAAAGCCGGCGACGGGCAAGGAAGTACTCTCGGTGCCCGCGTTGCTGGAAGACACCCGGCAGTTTGCCGAGGTGGATATGCGTAATAACAAGGGCGCCATTGAGCTGTCCGTGCCTGAGAACATGCCGGAGGTTCTGGCCGATCCGGTCCAGGTACAGCAGGTAGCGCTCAACCTGATTCGCAATGCTCTGGAGGCTACCAGCAGTATTGATTCCAGTGCGCCGGTCGAAGTGAGTGCCAGTGTGCAGGGTGACACCTGTGTTCGAATCCAGGTGCGGGACCATGGCATCGGCCTGTCGGAAGATGCAGAAGAGAAGCTGTTCCTGCCGTTCTTCACGACCAAGGACGAAGGGATGGGGATTGGTCTTTCAACCTGCCGTTCCCTCATACAGGCGCAGGGCGGCGACATCGGTTTCGAGCGGCCGGAAGGCGGTGGTGCCTGTTTCTATTTCACGTTGCCCGTTGCCGGCGCCCAGGGTTCCCCCTGCGCACCGGATGGTAAGCCTTCCTAAAGCCAGTCGACGCGCCCGGTCAGATGGGGCGCATCGCCTCTGGTATTCAGCACCTGATAGTCCCACCCCGTTTCTCCGGTTTTCCAGTTAAGCTGGGCTGTACCGGGCAGAAACAGCGGTTTCTTGAACTGGCAGCTGATGCTGAGGGCGCTGGCTTGCCATCCTTCCTGCTGTTCCAGTAGCGCCAGTGCGTGGGCTTTGGTCCACATGCCGTGGGCGATGGCTCGTGGAAAGCCGAACGCTTTGGCGCTCAGCGCATGCATGTGGATCGGGTTGCTGTCGCCGGATACCCGGGCGTATTGCCGGCCAATCGATTCGGATGCCTTGAAATTTTCGGTATTCGGATAACGTTCCAGCTTTGGCGGTGCTTTTTTGCCGGACGACTTGCTCTCGCCATCCGGTTGTCGGAAAAGCGTCGTGCTCGCTTCTTCCCAGACCAGTTTGCCAGCCGAGCGAGCCTCGGTGATGAGATCAAACTCCACGCCCCGGTCACTCTTCACGGTATTCCCCAGTCGTACAGATAAATCCAGGTTCTCCCCGGTGCCGATCGGCCGGTGCTGGGTAATGGTGTTTCGCAGGTGCACCAGGCCCAGCAGCGGCAGGGGGAAGGCCTTCTCGGTAAGCAGTTTCAGGTGCAGTGGAAAAGCCAGCACATGGGGCCAGGTAACGGGCAGATGACTACCTGCCGCGAAGCCACAGACCTGCTGGTAGCGCTTGAGGTTCTTGCCGGCAGTGCTGACGCCAAGCAGGCTGGCGGACAACTCCGGGATGCTGACGTCACCGCCGGTCTGCTTTTGTTTCGGCAGCAGTGTTCTGCCATACATGGGCAATAAGGCGGGTGGTGTCGTGTGGTAAACGAGGGTCTCTGGCATGGATATTCTCCTTTATAGCCTCGACCGGAAATGCCGGCGCTGCCTGAGTAAAAACGTAGTAGCAAAGGATATGCTTTTTTTTACATTTTGGTACAACTCGGCGTTCGTGGCCTGATATGCTCTAATATAAGACGATTGTCTAACAGGGTGCCTTTTCTGGGACCTCTGGATCTGACAAACCTCTGGAGTGTGGCAAACCCTGCCAGATCAGGCATTGACCTGGCGAGCCCCGGCGACTGTCCGGCCGGCCAAAGTAGTAGTCAACAAATAAGAAAACGGGATCTTATGCAGGAACTTCGTGACGCGGGAGTGATGTTGCGCCTGATTTATGAGGCGATGAAAAAGAAGGGAATCGATACCAATGCGATTTTCAGCCGTCTGGGTGTGGATGAAAATTACGTTTATACCGAACAGCTTCGAACTCCCCACAGTGCGCAGATGTACTTCTGGCAGGCTGTTGAGGATGTTTCCGGCGACCCGGATGTGGGCCTGCATCTGGGACAGCTACTGCCAGCGTATAAGGGGCAGGTGCTGGAATACCTCTTTCTGAGCAGCCCAACCTTTGGCGAGGGCCTGCGTCGGGCCCAGAACTATCAGCGTCTGCTGAGTGATGCTGCAAACACCGATTTCTTCATTGAGGGCGACGATGCCTGCATGGTTCTGGATGCAGCGTCTGATGATGTGCGTCGTTTACGGCATTTCAATGAATGTTTCGTGCTGGGATTGATTACCTTTTTTCGCTCCATCACCGATGGCAATTTTTACCCGTCACGCATCGAGTTCGAGCATGAGCGTTCCGAGGGCCAGGATCATGTTCGAGAGGTGCTGGGGTGCGACGTCACCTTCGGTGCGCCGGAAAACCGGCTGTATTTCCCGGCCAAGCTGCTGTCACATGCCTCGCCGCATGCCGAGCCGGAGCTGCTGGATCTGCACGAGCGGTTTGCCAGCGAACAGGTTGCCCGGTTGGAGAAGAAAGACATTGTTGGTCAGGTGGAGCGGATTGTCGCAGAGCTCCTCGATAGTGGAGAGGTCACCCTCGATGCCGTGGCCGAGCGGCTTGGAATCAAGCCGAGGACCCTGCGTACCCGGCTGACAGAGGCCGAGACCAGTTTTAATCAGGTGCTCGCGGATTTTCGATATCGCCTGGCCCGCCAGTTGCTGGCAACCACCGATGAATCCATTGATGAGATCGTCTATCTAACTGGCTTTTCTGAGCCCAGCACTTTTTATCGCGCCTTTAAGCGCTGGTCCGGAATGACACCTATCGAATACCGCAAAACCGCCCAGGGCAAGGACGCCATGGTCGATGCCATGTAAGAGGACGCTTTTTCTGAAAATATTTAAGAAAAAGCGTTGACATAACAGGGCGCCTCTTTATAATGCGCCCTCGTTGTCACAGAGCAATCACACCCTTGATTGCCAAGCCTTTTCGAGGCGAGTTGTGATGACCCGCACGGAGCGGTAGTTCAGTTGGTTAGAATACCGGCCTGTCACGCCGGGGGTCGCGGGTTCGAGTCCCGTCCGCTCCGCCATTTTTCCTCTCGCTTTACCTTTCACCTTACCCGATCTCTCCAGTTAGCTTGCTGTCAACGCGAAGCTTCATTGTCATCGTTCTGTCATTGAGAACTTCTAGGCTATTTCTGAAAATTCAGGAATCAGGAAGGCTGTGATGCGGGATTACGAAGAAGAGTTGATTGAAAACCAATTCGAAGAATATGAAGACGATGATGGCTGGGACGACGCTATGGAGTTATAGGCAAGGGATGGAACCATCGTCGATGTCACCCATGCCTGATCTGCTTTCGGTGCTCCCCAGGGCTTAGATTAAACCAGCGGCGGTAGGCCTTGTGAAAGGCCGCAGGATTGGAAAAGCCCAGAAGCCAGGCAATCTCCGCCAGTGATGTCTCTGTCTCCCGAATATAATCCCGCGCCAACTGTTTTCGCGTCTCATCCATCAGCTCCCTGAATCCGGTTCCCTCGCCCGCCAGCTGCCTCTGGAGCGTCCAGGGTGCCACACCCAGTTTCATTGCAATGGTCTCCAGGCTCGGTGTTTCGCCACGGAACAGGGGGGTAAGCAGGTTCCTGACCCTGTCTCCCGTTGTCCATCCCCGTCGTATCTGCTGCAGTTCCCGTTCGCAGAGATCGGAAAGCTTTTCATGCATAGCCGGCTGAGCCTGCTGGCTGGTGCTTTCCCAAATATCCTGCCGCACGGTAAGGCTGTTGTTCGACGCCCCAAACTGCACCGGGCAGCGGAACCAGCTCTCGAATAAGTCATCCAGGCCGATTGATCGGTATTCGATGGTGACCTTTTCCAGAACGTCATAACGGCCTGTAACGGTCCGGAGAAACTGGGTCCACGCAGCAAGAACGGAATCCACCACGAAGTAGTTGAAGCCGTTATAGGGGCGAATCGAGTAGAACTTTGCTTGCCGTTTTTCCGGTTGGACAGTTGGAACGCCCCGGCTATTTCGGCTGGTTAGCAGAGCGTAGCGAATCAGCGTGTCGAGGGCCGCACCAGCAGTGCCGGCGGTTTCTCCGGCCAGCCCTGCAATACCCGCGTCGACGGGGCGTGATAGCGCTCCCATCCTCAGCCCGAGAGCCGGGTTGCCGGTCTCGCTGATCGCTGCATGCCCCAGGCGCATGAACCGGGGGATGCTGATGCGAGCTTCCGGTGATGTCAGGGTCTGATGGTCAAGCTGGAAACGGGATGTCAGTTCTGCGCTGATGGCGCCTTCGGCTTCGGCGGCCCGCAAAAGAGCCGACACATAGAGAACACTGATGTCCCCGAGTGAGTTTCGGTTTTTTGACGGGCTCGATAGGTGGCCGTTCATTAAAGCCTTTGTCTAGCATGTTATGCAAAGATAATAAAATGTTATCCCGGGATATTGTCGATGGCAAGATGCGCGGGTAGTTTAAGGCTCAACAATGAACGGAGCCCTGTCAGCCTCAGGCGTTCCGCAGAAGATCACCATGAGGAGACCGAACATGACCGCGAGCACGACGCCAGGCGTTGCCAAATACCCGAACCTGCTTGAGCCACTGGACCTTGGTTTTACCAAACTGCGTAACCGCACCCTGATGGGCTCCATGCACACCGGCCTGGAAGAGGCCAAACACGGCTTCGAACGCCTCGCGGCATTTTATGCAGAGCGTGCCCGTGGCGGTGCCGGCCTGATCGTGACTGGCGGTATTGCTCCGAATGTGGAAGGGGGCGTCTTCCAGCACGCCGCCAAGATGACCACCGAAGAGGAAGCCGAAAAGCACAGGATCATTACCGATGCGGTGCATGGAGCCGATGGCAAGATTTGTATGCAGATTCTCCACGCTGGCCGCTACGCCTACTCTCCGGAGCTGGTGGCACCCTCAGCCATTCAGGCGCCAATCAATCCGTTCAAGCCCCGGGAACTGGATGAGGACGGGATCGAGAAGCAGATTCAGGACTATGCGGAGTGTGCCGCACTGGCGCAATGTGCCGGTTATGACGGCGTTGAGGTGATGGGGTCAGAGGGTTACTTCATTAACCAGTTCATCGTGTCTCATACCAACCACCGGACTGACCGTTGGGGTGGCAGTTACGAAAACCGCATTCGTCTGCCCATCGAAATCGTTCGCCGGGTTCGTGAGCGAGTGGGTGAGAGCTTTATCCTGATTTACCGCCTGTCCATGCTGGATCTGATTGAAGACGGCAGTACCTGGGAAGAGGTGGTGCATCTGGCCAAGGAAATCGAAAAGGCGGGTGCAACCATCATCAACACCGGCATCGGCTGGCATGAGGCCCGCGTACCTACCATTGCAACCTCAGTTCCCCGGGGCGCATTTACCAAGGTGACCGCGCGCCTGAAAGGTGAAGTGAGCATTCCTCTGGTCACCACTAACCGGATTAACATGCCGGACGTGGCCGAGAAGATTCTGGCCGAGGGCGATGCCGATATGGTGTCCATGGCCCGGCCGTTCCTCGCAGACGCCGATCTGGTTCTGAAGGCTGCAGAGGACCGCGCGGATGAGATCAATACCTGCATCGGTTGCAATCAGGCCTGCCTTGATCACACCTTCAGTGGCAAGTTGACGTCTTGCCTGGTCAATCCCCGCGCCTGTCACGAGACCGAGCTGACCTACGTGAAGACCGCGAAGCCGAAATCCATTGCGGTGGTCGGTGCCGGCCCGGCCGGAATGGCTTTCGCTTCCGTGGCAGCAGAGCGTGGCCACAAGGTGACGCTGTTTGACGCAGGCAGCGAGATTGGTGGCCAGTTCAATGTTGCCAAGCTGATTCCGGGCAAGGAAGAGTTTTACGAGACTTTGCGTTATTTCCGGGTGATGCTCGACAAGCATCAGGTGGATGTACGCCTGAACACCCGGGTTAGCGCTGACGACCTTAAAGCCGGTGGCTTTGATGAAGTGATTCTGGCCACGGGCGTCAAGCCGCGTACGCCGGAAATCGAGGGGATCGATCATCCCAAAGTGATCGGTTATCTGGATGCGCTGTTGGAACGCAAACCGGTCGGCCAGAAAGTGGCCGTGATCGGCGCCGGCGGTATCGGTTTCGATGTCTCCGAGTTTATCGTCCACAAGGGCATGTCGGCCGCCATGGACACCGAGCACTTCATGCGTGAGTGGGGTGTGGATCTGAGCGTTGAGCATCGCGGTGGCATCCAGGGCGTTGAGCCCCAGGTTCCGGAGCCGGCCCGGGAAGTCTACCTGCTTCAGCGTAAGGCCTCGAAAGTGGGCAAGAACCTGGGCAAGACCACCGGCTGGATTCACCGGACTTCCTTGAAAAACCGGCAGGTTCAGATGGTGCCCGGTGTGACCTATCGCAAAATCGATGATGAGGGCCTGCATGTAACGGTCACGCCGAAAGGCGCAGAGCAGGGCGAAGATCGTGTGCTGCCCGTGGATACCATTATCGTCTGCGCGGGTCAGGAGCCGCTGCGTGAGCTGCAAAGCGATCTCGAGGCAGCGGGCCTGCCAGTTCACCTGATTGGTGGCTCGGATGTGGCGGCTGAACTCGATGCCAAGCGAGCGATCAACCAGGGCAGTCGGCTGGCGGCAGAGCTCTAAGCGCTAACACGATCACAAATCGTTGCAGTTTTTCCCTGTGCAGAAACGATTGTCTGGCTAGACTAATAGCTTTGAGTCTGTCGAGTCGTTGAACTTTGGAGAACGTGCAATGGTGTCTGCCGACCAGGCAACCGATGGTTATTCGGCGGTATTTTTTGTGGAAGGTAGTCAGGTGGCCCGCGAGATGCGGGCCAACGAATTTGGCGCCTTCCTGGATGGCTATGTTGGGCTGTCCGATCTTGCCGAAACCGATGTCAGGGCTGTTCTGGTTGAGCTGAGTGGCGATCTACGGGTTCAAGCACTTGTGTTCTTCCGAATCTGGTTTGATGAGGAGGGCAGGGCAGACAGTCACTGGAACCTGCCGATTGAAGAGCTTGCCAGGCAAGGCGCCAAGGGGCCGGACATGGGCGGTGGTCCTATCCGGCTGGTTTGCCGGAGCCAATGTCCGGATCCGAAGTTCAAGGAGGATCTGTGGGACCCGGACATGACCCCGGGGAACAATCATTTCCAGGCAATTCGCAAGGCAGTAGAGGCCAATAGCCTTAAATTCCGAAAAGTTGAGCCGGTACAGGAAGAGAATATTCCGGTTCTGAGTGAGCAGGCAGAAGATTCATCGGAGCGTGAAGAGGCTGCAGCCGCCGCCGATCGTTCCCGCCTGGCGCAGTTGATTCGTGAGCAACGACTGCGGATAAAGACCCTTCAGAGTGTTCACCGTGATGCGCTTTCGGATATCCAGCGAGAGCACCGGCTGGAGGTTCAGGCATTGCGCAGTGATATTGCGGATCTCGAGCAGAAATACGAACGCCAACGCCTCAGCAATGAGCAGCTCAAGAAGCGGCTTTCCGAAAGAAACGAGCAGTACCTCTCCATGCAGGAGCAGATGGCCGCTGTAGGTGAGGAGAAACAGCGGGAGGATTCGAACGCGGGTGCCGAGCTCCTGCTGCTCAGGGAGCAATTGGAGCGCCGTCAGCGGGAGCTCGAGCTGAGAGACGAGAAGATTGTCGCCCTCGAGGAAGAGAACCACGAGCTGAGAAACCGCGAACCTCCGGAAGACTCCATCATGGACCACCTGCAGCGCCAGGCGGTGTTCCTGGTGGCCTACCAGCCAGGCGTCGGTCACGTAACGCTGCCCTTCAAGGACATTGAGACCTACTTCAGTAACCCCACCGCCTATGCTGCGGAACGCTGCGGCATGAATGAGCCCGCCTATCGTGAATGGCTGGATCACTATGAAAATCCTGTGTGCACCCACAAGGGCAACGATGGAAAACCCTGTGGCGAGCCGATCCTGCGGGTAAGCCAGCCCGCGGAATTCCGCCCCGGCGTTGATGATCGGTGCGAGAAACACCAGGCCTGAGGTTCGAACTTTTTCAGTATCGGGGTGACTTTCGTTAAACTGTACGCCAGATTGTCACCGGGGTAACGGTTTCGTTTGTCCCCGCCGCATCCCGACACCACAGGAAACTTCATGGATCAGTTCAGGAACATTGGTGTGATTGGCCGTATGGGCAGCGTGAAAGTGGTTGAATCACTGCGCCAGCTCAAACAGTACCTGATCGCCAACAACTACCACGTCATTCTTGAGGAAGACACGGCCAGCATGCTGCCAGGGCATGGCCTGCAGGTGGCGAGCAAAAAGCTACTGGGCGAAATCTGTGATCTGGTCATCGTAGTCGGCGGTGATGGCAGTCTTCTGGGTGCCGCCCGTGAGTTGGCGAAGTCCAAGATTCCCCTGCTTGGGGTGAACCGGGGCCGTCTGGGCTTCCTGACGGACATTTCGCCGTCCGATCTTGAGGAACGCCTGGGCAAGGTCCTGGAAGGCGAGTACATGGAAGAGACGCGGTTCCTGCTGGATGGCAATGTTGAGCGCAACGGCCAGCCCCTGGGGTTTGGTACTGCCCTGAACGATGTCGTTCTGCACCCGGGCAAGTCCACCCGGATGATCGGCTTCGACCTGTTCATTGACGGCCATTTTGTTTACAGCCAGCGTTCGGATGGCCTGATTGTGTCCACGCCGACCGGGTCTACCGCCTACTCGCTGTCTGCTGGCGGTCCGATCATGCACCCGAAGCTCGACGCCATTGTTCTGGTGCCCATGTTTCCCCACACTCTCAGTAGCCGGCCGATCGTTGTCGATGGCAAGAGTGAGATCAAACTGGTGATCGGGGAGACCAATGAAACCTATCCGCAAATCAGCTTTGACGGCCAAATGAACATTGCCTGCGCGCCGGGCGATATCATTCGCATTACCAAAAAGCCGTTCAAGATCCGGTTGATTCACCCCACAGACCATAATTTCTACGCCACCTGCCGTGACAAGCTTGGCTGGGCTAGTGAAATATCAGCGAGTTGATCATGGCTGCTACAAAATCGACCGCAAACCGCGGTTACGACATCATTGGCGATATTCACGGCTGTGCCAATACCCTGACCAGATTGCTGGACCAGATGGGGTACCGCAAGATCAACGGGGTGTACCAGCATCCCCGTCGTCAGGCGATCTTCATCGGCGATATCATTGATCGTGGTCCACGCATCCGTGAAGCCCTGCACCTTGTGCGGGATATGGTGGAACATGGTTCGGCCCGAATTGTCATGGGCAACCATGAGTACAATGCTCTGGGTTACTGTACGCGGGCGCGCCCGGGCAGCGGCAAAACCTTCCTGCGTGAGCACAACGCGCGTCACGACCGCCTGATTCGCGAGACTCTCGAGCAGTTCGAAGCGCACCCCTACGAGTGGAATGAGTTTCTCGAGTGGTTCTACACCATACCGCTGTTTATCGACGACGAGGATTTCCGTGTTGTGCACGCGTGCTGGGATGGCGATCTGATCGAGAAATTCAAACAGTCGCAGGGTGGTGCGTGCATCGATGAGGATTTCCTGCACGCCTCTGCCGCCATTGAGTCCTTTGCCGGGCAGGTTATGGATACCCTCCTGAGGGGAACGGATCTGCGGCTCCCCCGGGGTATGACCATCACCGGTCGGGATGGCTATGTGCGCGAGTTTTTCCGAACCAAGTTCTGGGCCGACGACCCTCATACCTATGCCGATGTTGTCTTCCAGCCGGACCCGTTGCCGCCGGAAGTGGCAAGCCGGTTATTGACGGAAAACGAGCGAAAACAGCTGATCAGTTATCCTCTTGATGCGCCCCCGGTCTTTGTCGGGCATTACTGGATGGAAGGCGAACCGGCGCCACTCAAATCCAATGTCGCGTGCATCGATTACAGTGCCGTGAAGTACGGGCGGTTGGTCGCTTATCGAATGGATGGTGAGCGGGCACTTTCCCGGGACAAATTTGTCTGGGTTGATGTGGAAAGACCGGAGCAATCGGACTATCCCACCAGCGAGGACAGTCTTGCACGCTAGACCGAGCGTTGTGGCTGAATCATTTCCGGAGGCGGAGTAAGCGGTGTACCGAGTCAAGCAGTTGGATACCACGGTAAACCTGGCGGGCTTCAGCCGTTGGCTGAACGGTCAGGGTGTGACCCACCGCATCACGGAAGAGGGAGGGTTCCAGGTGCTCTGGCTGGAAGATCCTGCCCATGCGGAACCGGTGCTCTCGGCCCTGGATCGTTTTATGGCGGAACCGGAAATCAGGGAAGCGGTGGACCGTCAGAACCGCTCGCCGGTATTTGTTGGTGGCCGCTGGCAACCTTCTCCGCGTCATGCGCCGCTGGTGCTGGGGATTATCGTGTTTGCCGTCGCCATGGTCTGGCTCACGGCCATGGGTCAGAATGAGCTGGCGGCCAGCCTGATGGTGATCGACCCCCGGGATTACGACTGGAGCACCATGGCCGGCCGCATTGAAGCGCTGACAGCGACGCTGGCCAGCGGCCAGGTCTGGCGGCTGCTGACGCCGGATTTTCTGCACTTCAGCTGGACCCACATCATTTTTAATTCGGTCATGCTCTGGTTTCTGGGTAGCCAGATCGAGTGGTTTGATGGTCGCGCCCGGCTAATCACGCTGTTTGTGATCACGAGTCTGATTTCCAACGGCCTGCAGTATTTTGTTTCAGGCCCGCTGTTCGGTGGGCTATCGGGAGTGGTCTATGGGATTCTGGGCTATTGCTGGCTTAGCCAGCGGTCGGCACCGAGGTTTCAGTTTCCACCTGCGTTGGTAACCTTTGCCGTTGCGTGGATGGTCATTGGGTTCACCCCGCTGCCGGAAATGATCGGGCTCGGTCGAATGGCCAATGAGGCGCACCTGGGCGGGTTTGTTGCCGGACTGGCCCTTGCGGTGATTTTGCCCGTAAGAGGCAGAAGGGGAGCATAAAAAAGCCCCGCCAGAGGCGGGGCGTAAAAAGAGCTTTTAGCTCCTGATGAGAGAGACCAAATGATACGACCGTCGTCATTTGGTGAAGGAATGATAATCATTATCGTTTGATGCTGTCAAACGGTTCCGCCATATTTTTAATGAACGTTTTTTCAGGAGAGCGGGATGACTTACGAAGAACTGATCGAGCGACTGGATCCCAATGTCTACCGGAGCCTCCGGCAGTCAATTGAACTCGGTAAATGGCCTGATGGCCGCAAACTGACGCCCGAACAGCGTGAAATCAGCCTGGAGGCCGTGATCTACTACGAGAACCTTCACAACATTCCCGAAGAAGAGCGTACTGGCTACCTTGATCGGGGCAGCAAAGCCGGTACCGCCTGCGATCCTTCGGTGCAGCGCAAGCAGGATAAAGAGGCTATGGACCCCAGCCAGTTTGTCGAGGTCAAGTCTTGAACGAACTGATTGATGTAACCGGCCGGCTCCGGAAAATGCCGGCGGAGGCCGGAGACCCGGTGGCCTATTCCATTGCCGTTGGCGATACCCGTATTCCTCTGAATGATCTGATCGGCAGGCCTTTGCGCCTGGATTTTGATGGCGTGATTCGTTGTATTCATTGCGACAGGAAAACCAACAAAAGCTTTAATCAGGGCTTTTGTTACCCCTGTTTCCGCAAGCTTGCCGCTTGTGACAGTTGCATCATGAGTCCGGAGAAGTGCCACTATCATCTTGGCACCTGCCGTGAGCCGGAGTGGGGTGAAACCCATTGCATGGTGGAGCATGTGGTGTACCTGGCGAACTCGTCGGGCCTCAAGGTTGGTATTACCCGGGCATCCCAGGTGCCAACACGGTGGATTGACCAGGGGGCTGTTGACGCTATCCCAATGGCGCGAGTTGCAACGCGATACCTCGCAGGCCTTGTGGAAGTTGCCTGTAAGGCTCACGTCGCCGATCGGACCAACTGGCGGGCTATGCTCAAGGGCGATGTCCCGGAACTCGATCTGGTGGATGAGCGGCAGCGGATGCTTGGGCTGATTGCCGAAGACCTTGAGACGCTCAGGCAGACCCACGGTCAGGACTCCATTCGGGAAGTTGACGAACAGGGGCTTGGCCTGAGCTATCCTGTCCAGGTCTGGCCAGTCAAGATCAAAACCCATAACCTCGACAAATCGCCGGAAGTTGAGGGCGTTCTTGAGGGTATCAAGGGTCAGTACCTTATTCTGGATACCGGTGTGATCAATATTCGAAAGTTCACCGGTTATGAAGTCCGTTTCCGGGTCATGGAAGGCTGATAGCGCCTTTCCCGGCAAATCTTGTCATGCCTGCGGGTACTGTATGCCAGTGCCCGCTGGCCGCGAATTCTGGAGAGAACCCATGCGTACCAGCCAGCCACAGACCATTTATCTGAGCGATTACAAGGTACCTGCGTATCTGGTCGACACTGTAGACCTGCGATTCGAGCTTTTTGAGGATGGCGCAAGGGTGCACAGCACCCTCGAACTCCGCCGGAACCCGGAATCGGACGAGACGGCGGCGCCTCTGGAGCTCGATGGTGACAGCCTGACGCTCGAATCCGTTGCTCTGAACGGCGCTGAGCTGGCTGAGGGTGATTATGAGGATCGTGGCGACCAGTTGGTGGTTCGCTCGGTGTCGGAACAGTTCACTTTGACGGTCGTCACCTGGATTGAGCCGCAGAACAATACCCGTCTGGAAGGGCTTTACAAGTCCTCCGGCATGTTCTGCACCCAGTGCGAGGCTGAAGGGTTCCGCTGCATCACATTCTTCCCGGACCGCCCGGACGTGATGGCGCGTTTCCGCACTCGTATCGAAGCCAACAAAGACGCCTATCCGGTTCTCCTCTCCAATGGTAACGACGTGGAAAAAGGCGAGCTGGAAAACGGCCGCCATTTTGTTACCTGGGAAGATCCGTTCCCCAAGCCCTGTTACCTCTTCGCCCTGGTAGCCGGAGATCTGGTAGAGAAACGGGACACCTTTTCCACGTGTTCGGGCCGTGACATCGATCTGCGCATGTATGTGGAACCCCGCAACGCGGAGAAATGCGATCACGCCATGGACTCGCTGAAGCGCTCCATGCGCTGGGATGAGGAAGTCTATGGTCGTGAATACGACCTCGATATTTTCATGATTGTGGCGGTAGACGACTTCAACATGGGCGCCATGGAGAACAAGGGGCTCAACATCTTCAACTCGTCCTGTGTGCTGGCCAGCCAGGAAACCGCTACGGACATGGCGTTCCAGCGCATTGAAGCCATCGTCGCCCACGAATATTTCCACAACTGGTCAGGTAACCGGGTTACCTGCCGTGACTGGTTTCAGCTCAGCCTGAAAGAAGGCTTTACCGTTTTCCGGGATTCCCAGTTCTCGGCAGATATGGGTTCGCCGACTGTGAAGCGGATTGAGGATGTCACGCTGCTGCGTACCGCCCAGTTCGCTGAAGACGGAGGCCCCATGTCGCATCCGGTGCGGCCGGCTTCCTACATGGAAATCTCCAACTTCTACACCCTGACCATTTATGAGAAAGGCGCAGAAGTCGTACGCATGATCCATACCCTGCTGGGGCCGGACATGTTCCGCAAGGGCAGTGACCTGTATTTTGAGCGTCACGATGGCCAGGCCGTCACAACCGATGATTTTGTCAAAGCCATGGAGGATGCCTCCGGTAGGGATCTGGGCCAGTTCCGTCTGTGGTATGCACAGGCCGGCACGCCGGTGTTGGCCATTTCGGACGACTTTGACGCGGGGACAGGCGTGTACCGCCTGACCATTGAGCAAAGCATTCCGGATACCCCGGGCCAGACCAACAAAAAGCCCCAGCACATCCCGTTTGCGCTGGGTCTGCTCGGACAGGATGGCCAACCCCTGCCGTTGCAGCTTGAATCCGGAGATTCGGGTGCGCCGACTGAGCGGGTGCTTGAGCTAACCGAAGCCGTTCACACTTTCGAATTCCATGGCGTCGAGTCCAGACCCGTGCCATCACTTTTGCGGCACTTCTCCGCGCCGGTTCGGGTTCGCTACAACTGGACCCGCGAACAGCTGCTCTTTCTGATGAGTCATGATCCGGACGGGTTCAATCGCTGGGATGCGGGCCAGAGACTGGCGGTCGATGTTATTCAATCGCTGGTCAATGCGTCCGATGATGCCGAAATCGACCCGAGACTGGTTGAGGCCTATCGCAAACTGATTTCTGACGCCGATCTTGATCAGGCACTGGTTGCGAAAATGCTGCAGTTGCCATCTGAAGCCTACCTGATTGAACTGACAGACAAGGCCGATGTGCCGGCTATCCATCGTGCACGCGAGGCCGTGCTACGGCATCTGGCGAGTGCCCTGAAAGGCGAGTTGCTGGGCTGTTACCAGCGGCATCAGGGCAGTGGTCCTTACGAGGTGACACCGGATGCTATTGCCCGCCGTAGCCTGCGCAACACCGCGCTGGCCTGGCTGCTGATGATTGATGATGAGGAAGGTCGGAGTCTGGCTGTCAGCCAGTTGAACGCTGCTGACAATATGACCGATCGCATGGGTGCCTTGAGAGCACTGGTCAATTCAGGCTTTGAGTCTGATCGCCAAGAGGCGTTGGACGACTTTTATAATCGGTTCCACGATGATCCCCAGGTTGTTGAGCAATGGTTCTCGGTCCAGGCGGCCAGTGATCAGGCCGGACAGCTCCCGGATATCCACAAGCTTCTGGAGCATCCGGCGTTCGACTGGAAAAACCCCAACAAGATCCGGTCTGTGGTTGGTGCGTTTGCGGGCCAGAATCTGGCCGATTTCCATAACCCGGACGGATCCGGCTACGAATTCCTGGCAGATCAGGTCTGCCGCCTGGACGACAGCAATCCGCAGATTGCCGCGCGTCTGGTAACGCCGCTGACCCGGTGGAGAAAGTTTGCGCCCTCGTACAGCGCCCGGATGAAATCGGCCCTGGAGCGTATCCGGGACAAAGCCGGATTGTCCCGGGATGTCTACGAGGTAGTGCACAAGAGCCTTGCCGATTGAAGTCAGATACAAAATCGCACTTTCGGTCGATAGACTTTAGTCTGGGATCGGTTAATCTGGAATAAGGTCTGTAATTCCATCAGACGACAATAAAAAAGCCTCCAAAGAGGCTTCCAGACGCACTTAAGGTTTCACAATGATGTATAACAAAAATGCGATTCTCGGCGGCCTCTTGGCTCTCTCCGTGGCGTCATCGCCTGCGTGGGCGGCTGTTTCCGCCAGTGAAGCGGCCCGTCTGGGCCAGGAGTTGACACCCTTTGGCTCGCCCAAGGCGGGCAACAGCGCCGGAACCATTCCGGCCTGGACCGGAGGCCTGACAGAGCCGCCTCCCGGCTATGAGGGAAGCGGCCAGCACCACATCAATCCTTTTCCGGATGATGAAGTCCTGTTTACCATCACGCCTGCCAACATGGATCAGTACGGGGAGTACCTTACTGATGGCGTGAAGGCGTTGCTGGAAACCTACCCGACAACGTTCCGGGTGCCCGTTTATCAGTCCCGTCGTACCCATGCGGTTCCCGATTGGGTGGCTGAGAATACTCGCGAAAACGCCGTGAACGCAGAAATTGTTGGTCAGGGCGAAGGCCTGGATGGTGCGTTTGGCGGCTATCCGTTCCCGATCCTGCACGGCAGTGACGAGCAGAAAGCCTGGCAGGCGGTTTGGAACCATCTGACGCGCTGGCGCGGTGTGTCTGTAACCCGGCGCTCCAGTGAGGTGGCAGTCCAGACCAACGGTGACTATTCGCTGGTTACCTCCCAGCAGGAAGCCTTCTTCAATTACTACAACCCGGAAGGCGGTCAAGAAGATCTGGATAACGTGATCTTCTACTACCTGTCGTTTACCCAGTCACCACCCCGCCTGGCCGGTGGTGCCATCCTGATCCACGAGACCCTGAACCAGATCATCAATCCGCGGAACGGATGGGGTTATAACGCCGGGCAACGTCGCGTGCGACGGGCGCCAAACCTTGGGTACGATTCGCCGATTGCAGCGGCCGACAACCTGCGTACTGCAGACGATACCGATATCTTCAACGGGGCCCTGGACCGCTATAACTGGAACTACGAGGGCAAGCGGGAGATCTACATCCCCTACAACAACTACCGGATTGGTGAAAAAGGTCTTCCTTACGAGGAAATCCTGGGTATCTCACACCTGAATCCGGACCTCACCCGCTGGGAGCTTCACCGCGTTCATGTGGTTGAAGCTACGCTGAAAGACGGGGAGCGCCATATCTACGGCAAACGTCGGTTCTATATTGACGAGGATAGCTGGAACACCGTTCTGCTGGATCAGTACGACGGTCGCGGCGAACTTTGGCGTGTAACCATGGGTCTGCCTAAAAATTATTATGAACTTCCGGGTGTGTGGACGGTTCTTGACGTCTATCATGACCTGCAGGCCCGTCGTTATCATGTGCTCGGTCTGGATACGGAAGAGCCAAATACCCGCGTGTTCACCGACGAGGTCCCGAACAAGCGCTATTTCTCGCCGGCCTCCCTGCGCCGCAGGAGTGTTCGCTAACGCGCTGTTGGCCGAGGGATGCGTCCCCCCGCCCACAGGAAGTGGCGACTCGACATACCGGCAATCGTAAGGTTGCCGGTATGTTCACAGTTATTCCCGGCTTTGCCGGTCAGAGACACAGTTCAATACAACATAATAGGCAATCTGAATGGCTAAAAGGTTGATGTGCAAGACTCTGGGCGCTGCCTGCCTTGGACTTTCCATGGTCTGGTCTGCCCCTGCAGCGTTTGCGCTTGCAGATATCATCGAAACCCCGGCCCGGTCGACGGATCTGGCCCCGGACAATCTTCTCACCGACGCGACCCGGGTTGGGGATCGCATTGTGGCTGTGGGAGAGCGCGGCCATATCATCTATTCGGACGATGAGGGGAAAAGCTGGGTTCAGGGTGAAGTTCCTGTTTCTGTGACCCTGACAGCGATCGATTTTGGCTCCGACACCCATGGCTGGGCAGTTGGCCACAGTGGCGTTGTGTTGCACACCAGTGATGCCGGGGCAACCTGGAGCCTTCAGATTGACGGTATCCGGGCCATGAAACTGGCCATTGAGAGCCGGGAAGAGCAGATTGCGGCCATGGAGGAGCGCATCGAAGAAGCGCCCGAAGAGGAAAAAGAAGATCTCGAGTGGGCGCTGGACGACCTCTACTTCGCCCTTGAGAACATTCAGGCGGATATGGATATTGGTCCGGTCAACCCGCTGCTGGATGTCTGGTTTGAAAACGAGAACCGCGGTTTTGTTGTTGGCGCCTACGGCATGTTCCTGCGCACGATGGACGGCGGTGAGACCTGGAAAGACTGGGCGCCAAGAATTGATAACCGGCAGAACTTTCACCTTAACGGCATCACCCGTATCACGGGTGGCGCCCTCGTTGTTGTCGGTGAGGCCGGTCAGATACATGTTTCCGTTGACGGTGGAGAGGCTTTTGAACGCCGTGAGGCACCCTATGAAGGCTCCTTGTTTGGTGTGATCGGTACAGGTCAGGTGAACGAGATTCTCGCCTTTGGCCTGCGGGGCAACATGCTCTTTTCCTCGGATCTGGGCAAGAGCTGGCGGATGGTTCCAAATTCAGCGGGCGCGACACTCAACGATGGCGTGGTTGCCGATGATGGTCGCATCACCCTGGTGGGTAACGGCGGTGCCGTGCTGATGAGTACCAATGGCGCCGAAACCTTCCGAGAGCATTTCCGTAGTGATCGAGAAGGCGTCATGAGTGCGGTGCCTATCTCAGGAACAGACCTGCTGATTGTCGGCGAAGGTGGCGTAAAAATTACAGACGCCCGTGGCAGAAACCTTCAATAACGCCCTGATGTGGCAACAACCGAACGAACAATAGAGGGGCTTTTGAATGTCCAACCCTAAGCATGACAAGGGCGAGCACTACCTGACGACGCCCAAGGCGGAACCCTTTCTCGAGAGGCTGATTTTCAACAATCGGGCAGTTATTCTCATTGCCTTTGCCATTTTGACGATGTTTCTCGGGTACAACGCCGTCAAGATTCAGCCCGATGCCAGTTTCGAGCGCATGATTCCGCTCGAGCACCCGTACATCGTAAATATGCTTGATCACCGGGACGACCTGGAGAATCTCGGTAACTTCGTTCGTATCGCCGTTGAGTCGAAAGAGGGCGATATTTTTACCCAGGAGTACATGGAAACCCTGAAGCAGATCACTGACGAGGTTTTCTATCTCAATGGTGTGGATCGCTCCGGCCTGAAATCTCTCTGGACGTCGAACGTCCGCTGGGTTGAGGTTACCGAACAGGGTTTCCAGGGTGGCACAGTCATACCGGACGGCTATGACGGCTCCCGGGAAAGCCTTGAGCAACTCCGCCAGAACGTTCTGCGTTCGAACGAAGTCGGGCGCCTGATCTCTGATAACTTTAATTCGACGATCGTTTACGCGCCGCTCTACGAGAAGAATCCGGAAACCGGTGAGGCTCTGGATTACGGTGACTTTTCGCGCCAGCTTGAAGAAAAAATCCGGGAGAAATACGAAGAGCAGAATCCGAACATCAAGATTCACATCGTCGGCTTCGCCAAGAAGGTGGGCGATCTGATTGAGGGGATTGGCTCCATCGCATGGTTTGCGGGGATCACCATTCTCCTGACCACGCTGTTGCTGTTCTGGTACTCCCGTTCCATTACGGGAACCCTGGTTCCCGTATTCACGTCGATCATCGCCGTGTTCCTGCAGCTGGGTACGCTTCGGCTTCTGGGCTATGGCCTGGATCCTTACTCGGTTCTGGTGCCATTCCTGGTGTTCGCCATCGGCATCAGTCACGGTGTGCAGATCGTAAATGCCATGGCTGTGGAAGCGGCCAAGGGCTTTGACGCAGTGACCGCAGCCCGTCTGGCGTTCCGGGCACTCTACATACCTGGCATGCTGGCGCTGATCTCTGACGCCTTCGGCTTCCTGACTCTGTTCTTTATCGAAATCGATGTAATCCGCGATCTGGCGGTTGCTGCGGGTATTGGTGTGGCGTTTGTTATCCTCACCAACCTCGTTCTGCATGTGCTGATCATGTCTTACATCGGGATTTCCAAAGGTGGCATCCGCCATGTCCAGAACCACGGTGAGAAGCAGGACCGGAAGTGGCGAGTGCTGTCCTACTTCTCCCATCCCGGTGTGGCACCGATCTCGTTGCTGATCGCTGTGATTGGCCTCGGGCTTGGTCTCTACTACAAGCAAAACCTCAAGATTGGCGACCTCGACCAGGGCGCGCCTGAGCTGCGAGCGGATTCCCGTTACAATAAAGACAACGCCTATATCATCGACAACTACTCAACCAGTGCTGATGTATTGGTGGTGATGGTTAAAACACCGGAAGAGCAGTGCACCCAGTACAACGTGCTGCGTGCCATGGACTCCCTGCAGTGGGAGCTTCAGAACACGCCGGGCGTTCAGTCATCTGTTTCTCTGGCCGATGTTTCCAAGATGGTCACCAAGGCGTTGAACGAGGGTAACTGGAAGTGGTTCGAGATCTCCCGTAACCAGACCATCATCAATGCGTCCATTCGTGAGGCTCCTGCAGGGCTGATTAATACCGACTGCAGTCTGACGCCGGTTCTGGTCTTCCTCGAGGATCACAAGGCGGAGACGCTGGAGACCGTTGTTGAGCGGGTGGAAGAATTCGCCCAGAACAACAGCACCGAAGAACACAGGTTCCTTTTGGCGGCGGGTAACGCGGGTGTAGAGTCAGCGACGAACGAAGTTATCTCTGCCGCCAAGGACAAGATGCTGATCCTTGTCTACGGCGTGGTGAGTTTGCTGTGCTTCGTGACCTTCCGTTCGATCCGTGCGGTGCTCTGTATCGTGATACCTCTGGGGCTGACCTCGATCCTGTGTGAGGCAATCATGGCGGTATCCGGCATTGGTATCAAAGTAGCGACGCTGCCGGTGATTGCACTCGGGGTTGGTATCGGTGTCGACTACGGCATCTATATCTACAGCAAGCTGGAGAAATACCTGCTGGAAGGCAAGACGCTTCAGGACGCGTACTATGAAACCCTGCGCTCGACGGGCAAGGCCGTTATGTTTACTGGCGTGACCCTGGGTCTGGGCGTCGTTACCTGGATATTCTCGCCGATCAAGTTCCAGGCTGACATGGGCTTCCTGCTGTTCTTCATGTTCCTCTGGAATATGGTGGGATCTATCTGGCTGTTGCCGGCTTTGGCCCGGTTCCTGCTGCGGCCGGATCAGATGCTTGCCAAGGCCCGAGCTGCGAAATAACATTCGCACCGACCTGCAAAAAAGCCCGCGCTGCGGGCTTTTTTGTTGTCTGGTCAACCGGTTAGCGAGCTAATCCGTGCTTTATTTATGACGTGAAGTGGTCTATGTTTTACCGTGACCGTATGTCTTGCCCGCACTACGGGCTGTCATCTAATTACAACGAGCAGAAAAAGGAAGAACTCACATGACACTGAAACTGAAAGCCTCCGCATTTGCTGTCGCTGCCGCAGTCAGCCTGGGTGCTGCTTCAACCTCTGTTTCCGCGCAGGAGCAGCGCTTCGTGACCATCGGTACCGGCGGTGTAACCGGTGTTTATTATCCGGCCGGCGGTGCGATCTGTCGTCTGGTGAACATGGACCGCAAAGAGCATGGAATCCGCTGTTCCGTTGAGAGTACCGGTGGTTCCGTATACAACTTGAATGCGATTCGCCAGGGTGAACTCGATCTGGCCGTAGCCCAGTCCGACTGGCAGTACCATGCCTACAACGGCACCAGCCAGTTCAAGGACGATGGCGCCAACAAGGACCTTCGCGCGGTGTTCTCCCTGCATCCGGAACCGTTTACCGTTGTTGCCAGCAAGGGCTCGGGCATCAAGACCTTTGAAGACCTGGAAGGCAAGCGGGTATCCATTGGTAACCCGGGCTCTGGCCAGCGCGCCACTGCCGAGGTTCTGATGGACGAGATGGGCTGGACCGCGGATAAATTCTCACTGGCCGCCGAAATCAAGGCGGCGGAGCAGTCCCAGGCGCTGTGTGACGGTAACATTGATGCCTTCTTCTACACGGTTGGCCACCCCTCCGGCGCCATCAAGGAAGCGACCACTTCCTGTGACAGTGTCCTGGTTAACGTTGATAACGCTGCCACACAGAAGCTGATAGACGATAACCCGTACTATCGTAAGGCGGTCATTCCTGGTGGTATGTACCGCGGCAGTGACGATGACGTTACTACCTTTGGCGTTGCGGCAACCTTCGTGTCATCCACTGATGTGCCCGATGATGTTGTCTACGCGGTTGTGAAGGCTGTTTTCGAGAACTTCGACAGCTTCAAGCGCCTGCATCCTGCGTTTGCCAACCTGAACAAGGAAGAGATGGTCTCTGATGCCCTGAGTGCGCCTCTGCACCCGGGTGCTGCCAAGTACTACAAGGAAGCGGGTCTGATCGACTGATCTGCCTGCACTCCGTCACAGCGGGATCAGGCCCGCTGTGACGTCCTTTCAGAGATTTATCTTTTACGTACGGGACTAATTTATGGCGACGAGCGATCCGGCTAACGGAGCTGGTGCTGGTGGTGGTAGTAATGTAGACCAGATCCTGCAGACTGAAACCGGGGGCAGGGCGACCAGTGGATACGCCGCGGTTATTCTCTTTATCGTTCCCCTGGTGTGGTCTCTGTTTCAGCTCTGGATTGCGTCACCGCTCCCCTATATCTTCAATTTCGCAATCTTTAATTCCACGGAAGCGCGTTCAATCCATCTTGCGTTTGCCGTTTTCCTGGCGTTTTCCGCCTTCCCGATGATCAAGGGGCGGCATGTAAATATCGTCCCCATCTATGACTGGATTCTGGCGCTTGTTGCTGCTTTCTGCGCCTCATACCTCTACGTTTTTTACGAAGAGCTTTCAACTCGGCCAGGCGCGCCGATCACCCAGGATTTGTGGGTTGCGCTTATCGGTCTCGTGCTTTTGCTGGAAGCCACGCGTAGGTCGCTCGGGCTCCCGCTAACTATCGTCGCTGCAGTCTTTATCACTTACTCGATCGCCGGCCCCTACATGCCGGATGTGATTGCCCATAAGGGCGTGAGCCTGAGTAAACTGGCGTCTCACCAGTGGCTGGGCACCGAGGGTGTGTTTGGGGTTGCACTTGGTGTTTCCACCAGCTTCGTTTTCCTGTTTGTGCTTTTTGGTGCGTTGCTTGAACGAGCGGGTGCCGGTAACTATTTTATAAAAGTCGCCTACGCCATGTTGGGACATATGCGTGGTGGCCCAGCCAAAGCCGCAGTGGTCTCTAGCGGTTTGAGCGGCGTTATTTCCGGTTCGTCCATCGCGAACGTTGTCACTACCGGCACGTTCACTATTCCGCTGATGAAGCGAGTCGGCTTTCCGGCCACCAAGGCCGGCGCGGTAGAAGTTGCCGCATCCACCAATGGCCAGCTGACACCACCCATCATGGGCGCAGCCGCCTTCCTGATGGTCGAATACGTTGGTATCTCCTATCTGGAGGTGATCAAGCACGCCATTCTGCCGGCGATGATTTCCTATGTGGCGTTGATCTATATCGTTCATCTGGAAGCCTGCAAACTCAACATGCAGGGTATTGAACGTCTCAACAAGCCAACCCTTGCCCAGCGTATGTTGAACTGGGTCGTTATCCTGATTGGCCTGAGTGTCCTGACCCTGGCGGTCTATTACGGGGTCGGCTGGACGAAGACGCTTTTCGGCGAGGCGGCGATTTGGGTATTGGCACCACTGCTCGTGCTGATCTATGTTGGCCTGGTCGGCTACGCCACCCGGTTCCCTGAGCTTGAGGAAGACGATCCTGAAAAGGACATGGGCGAATTGCCGCCCGTTGGCCCGACGGTAAAGACAGGTCTGTATTTCCTGCTCCCTGTTGTGGTGCTCGTGTGGTGCCTGACGGTCGAGCGTTTTTCACCGCAGTTGTCAGCGTTCTGGGCTACGCTGTTCATGATTTTCATCGTCGTGACACAGCGCCCGTTGAAGGCCTTCTTCTACAAGCACGGTAATTTCCTGGGCGAATTCAAGGACGGTGTGTTCGATCTTGCGCATTCGCTCGCCACCGGCGCCCGCAACATGGTGGGTATTGGCGTGGCAACCGCCACCGCTGGCATTGTGGTGGGTACGGTTACCTTGACCGGTATCGGCCTGGTGATGACCGAGTTTGTCGAGTTCCTGTCTGGCGGCAACCTGTTGTTGATGCTGATCTTCACGGCCATCATCAGTCTAATCCTCGGCATGGGGTTGCCGACCACTGCCAACTACATCGTTGTGTCCACCCTGATGGCGCCGGTAATCGTTACTCTGGGGGCTCAGAATGGGCTGATCGTTCCCCTGATTGCCGTGCACCTGTTTGTGTTCTACTTCGGTATTCTGGCGGACGACACGCCGCCCGTGGGGCTGGCGGCTTATGCCGCCGCTGCCATATCCGGAGCTGACCCCATACGAACGGGTATTCAGGGCTTCACCTACGATATCCGGACAGCGATACTTCCGTTCATGTTCATCTTCAACACGCAGTTGTTGTTGATTGGTCTGACGGGCTGGTTCGATCTTCTGGTAACGATCTTCAGCGCTGTAACCGCCATGTTGGTCTTTTCAGCGGCCACTCAGGGCTTCTGGTTTACCAAGAGCTATAAGTGGGAATCACTGCTGTTGCTGTTGATTACCTTCACCATGTTCCGGCCGGGTTTTTGGTGGGACATGGTCTACCCGCCTACGGCAGACCGGCCAGGTTCAGAGATCATGGAGTATGTTCAGGACGTGCCAGCTGACAAACCGATTGTGTTGAAGGCCTCCGGGATGACCATCGACGGCGACGAGGTGACGACTTATGTAAGGCTGGAGATTCCGGCTGGCGATTCGCCTGAGCAGCGTCTGATGGACGCAGGGCTGGAGCTTAGCCCGGATGGCGAAAAGATGGCGGTGGATTTCGTCGGTTTCGGCAGCCCGGCGGAGGATGCGGGAATCCAGTTTGGCTGGACCATCGATGCGGTGCAGGTTGACCTCGAACGCCCGCCCAAGGAGCTGATGTTTATTCCCGCACTGGTTCTTCTCGGGCTTCTGGCGTTTGGTCAGTTGCGTCGACGGGCCCGGGAGGAGGCCGCCGTCCAGCCGGCCTGATGCCCCGCATGTCCGTAAAAACCCGGCATTAACCTGCCGGGTTTTTTTCTGTTAAACTTCGGCTCGAATCGGCCCGCGGTTTGTATCGCGCCGTGCCGTCACCATGTGGTCTCTGGTATAGATCACCGCTGAGCAACTAACAGGAGCTTTCCATGCCCGTCGTAACCCTGCCCGATGGCAGCCATCGTAGTTTTGCCGAACCCGTAACCGTCCATGACGTTGCCGCCGATATTGGCGCTGGTCTTGCCAAGGCCGCCCTTGCTGGCAAGGTGGATGGTCAACTCGTCGACACCAGCTATCGCATCGAGAACGATGCCGAGCTGGCAATTGTCACTGAGCGTGACGAAGACGGCGTTGATATTATCCGCCATTCCACGGCTCACCTGATGGCTATGGCTGTCCAGGAACTGTTTCCCGGTGCCCAGGTTACCATTGGCCCGGTCATCGACAACGGCTTCTACTACGACTTCAAGTACGACCGCCCGTTTACCAACGAGGATCTGGCGCGGATCGAGAAGCGCATGGAAGAGCTCTCCAAGCAGGACCTTTCGGTGTCACGCTCCATCATGTCCCGCGATGAGGCGATCAAGCTTTTTAAAGACATGGGTGAGGAATACAAGGTCCGAATCATCCAGGACATTCCCGGCGATGAAGATCTGTCCTTCTACAGCCAGGGTGATTTCATTGACCTCTGTCGCGGCCCGCACGTCCCAAGCACGGGCAAGCTGAAAGCGTTCAAGTTGACCAAGGTGGCCGGTGCCTATTGGCGGGGCGATACCAGCAATGAGCAGCTCCAGCGGGTGTACGGCACCGCATGGGGCAATAAAAAGGATCTCAAGGCTTACCTGCACCGTCTGGAGGAGGCTGAAAAGCGCGACCACCGCAAGCTTGGCAAGAAGCTTGGTCTGTTCCATATGCAGGAAGAAGCGCCGGGCATGGTGTTCTGGCACCCGGATGGCTGGTCTCTGTATCAGGAAATTGAACAATACATGCGCCGCAAGCAGCAGGAGCACGGCTACAAGGAAATCAAGACGCCACAGGTGGTGTCGCGGAACCTGTGGGAGAAATCAGGGCACTGGGACAAGTTCAAGGACGACATGTTCACCACCGAGTCGGAAAAACACGACTACGCCATCAAGCCCATGAACTGCCCGTGCCACGTGCAGGTGTTCAACCAGGGGCTGAAAAGCTACAAGGACCTGCCTCTGAGACTGGCGGAATTCGGTTCCTGCCACCGGAATGAGGCCTCCGGGGCGCTGCACGGACTGATGCGGGTTCGTGGCTTTACCCAGGATGATGCCCATATCTTCTGCGAAGAAGACGCCATCCAGCAGGAAGTGTCGGCATTTATCGAAATGCTGCACGAGATCTACACAGACTTCGGGTTCACTGAAATCCTGTATAAGCTGTCAACGCGCCCCGAAAAGCGGGTTGGCTCGGATGAAGTCTGGGACAAGGCCGAAGCCGCCCTGGAAGAAGCGCTGAATCGTGAAGGTGTCGACTGGGAGCTGCTGCCGGGTGAGGGCGCCTTCTATGGTCCCAAGATCGAGTTCTCTCTGAAGGACTGTATCGGACGGGTGTGGCAATGTGGCACTATTCAGGTGGACTTTTCCATGCCGGGTCGTCTGGGTGCGCAGTATGTTGCCGATAATTCCGAGCGGAAGACGCCGGTTATGCTGCATCGGGCCGTATTGGGATCCTTTGAGCGTTTTATTGGTATTCTGATCGAAGAATACGAAGGGGCTTTCCCGACCTGGCTGGCGCCGACTCAGGTAGCAATCCTCAATATTACCGATAATCAGCGTGATTATTGTCAGAATCTGGCGAAAAAGTGGGATTCTTTGGGCTATAGGGTTAATGCTGACTTGAGAAACGAGAAGATCGGCTTTAAAATCCGCGAGCATACTCTTAACAAGGTTCCCTACCTTGTCGTTGTCGGTGACAAAGAAGTCGACAACAACGCCGTTGCGGTGAGAACCCGCAAAGGCGAAGATTTGGGAACTTTATCGCTTGAAGCGTTCGAGCAGCTTTTAAATGAAGATGTTGAGCGCAAGGGCAAAACAAAGACGGAGATCTAATTATTAAACAGCGAGCGAATCGGGGTGGGCGTACACCAAAGGCGCCGATCAATGAGAATATTGACGCAACCGAAGTCCGACTGATCGATGCCGAAGGTAATCAGGTCGGTGTAGTACCAATTGAGGATGCTCTCAAGCAAGCTGAAGAGGCATCTCTTGACCTGGTCCAGGTTACGGATTCCGATCCGATCGTCTGTAAGATAATGGACTACGGCAAGAAAATCTTCGACGAGAAGAAGGCCAAGGCGGCTGCGAAGAAAAAGCAGAAGCAGACGCAGGTCAAAGAGCTTAAGTTCCGTCCAGGAACTGAAGAAGGGGATTATCAGGTCAAACTACGCAACCTGGTACGTTTCCTTGAAAACGGGGACCGCGGCAAAATCACCATCCGCTTCCGTGGCCGTGAGATGGCACACCAGGAAATTGGTATGCAGCTCATGCAGCGTATTGAAACGGATATTGAAGAGCTTGCCCAGGTTGAGATGCGGCCGAAAATGGAAGGCCGGCAGATGACCATGGTTGTGGCGCCCCGCAAGAAGAAGTGAACCTGATCGGGTGCTTGTCCCCCGCGCATGCGGGGGATTTGTCGTTCAGGGGCACATTATTGTTTATTTAAAAATAGAATGCGGAGTTTTAAAAAATGCCTAAGATGAAAACCAAAAGCGGAGCTACCAAGCGGTTCAAGAAAACCGCCACTGGCTTCAAGCACAAGCAGTCCTTCACCAGTCACATCCTGACCAAGAAGAGCCCAAAGCGTAAGCGTCAGCTGCGCGGCACCAAGCTCATCGCCAAGTCGGATGTTGCATCTATCAAGCGTATGACCGCGAGCTGATCCAGTCGCGCGATTCATTCCTTAGAAAGTAAAGGTAGAAGGATTAAAGTATGGCTCGTGTAAAACGTGGTGTGGTCGCACGCCGTCGTCACAAAAAGATTCTCAATCAGGCCAAAGGTTACTACGGCGCTCGTAGCCGGGTATTCCGTGTAGCCAAGCAAGCGGTTATCAAGGCCGGTCAGTACGCTTACCGCGACCGTCGTAACCGCAAGCGCGCTTTCCGCGCTCTGTGGATAGCCCGTATCAATGCTGGTGCCCGCGCTAACGGTCTGTCTTACAGCCGTCTGATCGCTGGTCTGAAAAAGGCTAACGTAGAAATCGATCGTAAGGTTCTGGCCGATCTGGCCATGAACGAGCAGCAGGCGTTTGCCGCTGTTGTTGAGAAGGCCAAAGCGTCCCTGTGATTGCTTAGCTCTTTCATCGATTGCTGATCGATATGGGCGCCCCATGACTTCATGACGGCGCCTCCTGATAGGGGAAGGGCACGCTCTTCCCCTATTTTTGTTTTTGAAGTTACGTTTTAAGCACTTCCATTTCTGGTTTGGAGCAGGGTCAATGGAAAACCTGGAGCAACTGGTTCAGGACGGTTTGTCGGCAGTTGAAAGCGCTGACAGCCTGCAGGCACTCGATCAAATTCGTGTTGAGTATCTTGGCAAGAAGGGTGTTATTACCCAGCAGGCGAAAACACTGGGCAAGCTGTCTGCTGAGGAGCGCCCTGCCGCCGGCCAGAAGATCAATGAAGCCAAAGGGCAGGTAGAGCAGGCCATCAATGCCCGGCGAAATGATCTGGAACGTGCCGCCATCGAACAGAAGCTTGCCAGCGAATCCGTTGATGTGACTTTGCCGGGTCGAGGCCAGGACCTGGGTGGTTTGCACCCGGTTACCCGCACCCTGCAGCGAATCGAACATTTCTTTGCGCGCGCCGGGTACACCGTGGAGCAGGGGCCCGAGATCGAAGATGACTATCACAACTTCGAGGCCCTGAATATTCCTGGCCACCATCCCGCCCGCGCGATGCACGACACGTTTTATTTCAACCCGGGCACACTGCTGAGAACCCACACCTCACCAGTACAGATTCGCACCATGGAGGCAGGCAAGCCGCCCTTCCGAATGATCTGCCCTGGTCGCGTGTATCGATGTGATTCGGATATGACCCACACCCCCATGTTCCATCAGGTGGAAGGGCTTCTGGTCGAGAAAAATGTCAGTTTTGCCGACCTTAAAAGCACCGTTGAGGAATTCCTGCGGGTGTTTTTCGAGCGGGACCTTCAGGTCCGTTTCCGGCCATCGTATTTCCCCTTCACCGAGCCCTCTGCCGAAGTGGATATCGAATGGGGACGGGAAGCTGATGGCAGCATCAAGTGGCTCGAGGTTATGGGCTGCGGAATGGTGCATCCGAAAGTGTTTGAATACTGCGGAATCGATGCCGAGGAATACCGTGGCTTTGCATTCGGTCTTGGTGTAGAGCGCCTGGCCATGCTTCGTTATGGCGTGAACGATCTGCGTATGTTCTTCGAGAACGATCTGCGCTTCCTGCGACAGTTTCGTTAACACGCAAGATCAAGGCATCCAACCACACAGGCAAAACCGCATCAGGACAAGGCAATAACCATGAAATTCAGTGAACAGTGGCTTCGCGAGTGGGTCAATCCACAAATCGATACCCAACAATTGATGGACCAGATCACCATGGCGGGTCTGGAAGTGGACGGTTTCGAACCGGTGGCCGGTCAATTCAGTGGCGTGGTCGTCGGTGAAGTCCAGTCGGTGCAGCCCCATCCGGACGCAGACAAGCTCCGGGTATGCCAGGTAAGTGATGGTTCCTCAGAGGTTCAGGTGGTCTGCGGTGCTCCGAATGTCCGCGAGGGTATGAAAGTGCCTTTTGCGGTGGTTGGCGCTGTCCTGCCGGGTGATTTCAAGATCAAGAAGGCCAAGCTTCGCGGTCAGCCTTCCGAAGGAATGCTTTGCTCCGAGTCCGAGCTCGGACTTTCTGACAACCACGATGGCCTGATGGAGCTCCCTGCGGACGCACCGGTGGGTAAGGACGTGGCGGATTATCTGAAGCTGAACGATGTCACCATTGATGTGGACCTGACTCCGAATCGCGCCGACTGCCTGTCTATCAAAGGCATTGCCCGGGAGGTGGGTGTTCTGAACAGCATGTTGTTCAACAGCCCCACGATTGAGCCCGTGGAGTCTGTGCACTCTGAAGTCCCTGATATCCGGGTGGAAGCCCCGGCAGGGTGCCCGAAGTATCTTGGCCGTATTCTCCGGAATGTGAACCTGCAGGCGGAATCGCCATTGTGGATGCAGGAAAAACTGCGTCGCTCGGGTATCCGTTCCATCGATGCCGCCGTGGACGTCACCAACTACGTCATGCTGGAACTTGGCCAGCCCATGCACGCCTTTGACCGTGATGAAATCCAGGGCGGGATCGTCGTTCGCATGGCGCGGATCGGGGAAAAGCTTGTTCTGCTGGATGGCCAGGAAGTTGAGCTCACTCAGGGCACGCTGGTGATTGCGGATCACGAAAAGCCGATCGCTATTGCCGGTGTCATGGGCGGCGAGCATTCCGGTGTCAGCCCGAAAACCCGGGATCTGGTACTGGAGTCTGCCTACTTTGATCCAATTACCCTGGCGGGCAAGGCCCGTCACTATGGCCTGCACACTGACGCTTCGCACCGGTTCGAACGAGGTGTCGACTATAAACTGGCGCGCGAGGCCATGGAGCGGGCCACAAGCTTGCTGATGGATATCGTGGGCGGTGAGCCTGGCGAGATTGTCGAGGTTGCCAGCGATGAAGATATGCCCGCGGATCGGGTTGTCGACCTGCGTGCCGGCCGGCTAAACGATGTTCTGGGCATGGAAATCGACCGGACGACGGTCGAGGAAATCCTGACCCGGCTTGGGCTGCGGGTGGAGAAACTCCTGAAAGACGGTTGGCGGGTCAGTGTGCCCAGCTTCCGCCCGGACATCTCCATTGAAGAAGATCTGATCGAAGAAGTGGGGCGGATCTATGGGTACAACAATCTGCCCGTCACCGAGCCCAACGGTTCACTCGGTCTCCGCCCAGAGCAGGAAGCGGTTCGGCCAGTCTCGGCCATTCGCAACTTCTTTGTGGATCATGGCTACCAGGAAGCGGTGACCTACAGCTTTGTTGATCCGAAAGTCCAGCAGTTGGTTGATCCCGACCGTCAGGGCATTGCCCTGGCCAATCCGATTTCCTCGGATCTGTCGGTGATGCGAACCAGTCTCTGGAGTGGCCTGCTGAAGACCGTCGCCTACAACCAGAATCGTCAGCAGCCGCGTATCCGTCTGTTTGAAACCGGCCTGCGGTTCCTTCAGGAAGGCGAGCGGATTGATCAGCAACCGATGCTTGCCGGCGTAGTGGTAGGCAGTCAGTTTCCTGAAAACTGGGCGAACGGTCGCAGAACAGCGGATTTCTTTGATGTAAAAGGGGATTTGGAAAGTCTGTTCCGTTTGCTGGGTATCGAAATACATTTTGTTGGCAGCCAGCATCCGGCGCTGCACCCGGGACAGACCGCAGAACTCATGCGTGAAGGCGAGCACGTGGGCTGGCTGGGGACTCTGCATCCACAAGTTCAGAAAAATCTTGAACTTAATGGCACGATCCTGATGTTTGAGCTATTCTTGAATTCAATCGTTACCGGATATGTGCCTAATTTCAAAGAAATTTCGAAATTCCCGGAAGTTCGTCGGGATTTGGCTATTATTATCGGGAGTGAGGTGGCGTTCGCCGATGTGGAGCGTGTAGCGAGAAAGCATGCCGGTGAGCAGCTGACAGCGTTGCGTGCGTTCGATGTCTATGAGGGTGAGAGCTTGGGCGAAGGTAACCGGAGCCTGGCTCTGAGCCTGTTCTGGCAGCACCCCGAACGTACATTGAACGAGGATGAAGTGCATTCGCTCTTTAACGGTGTGATCGACGCATTGAAAGAAGAGCTGGGGGCAACACTGAGGAGTTGAGAAATGGCGGCTTTGACGAAAGCGGAAATGGCAGAGCGGTTGTACGAGGAATTGGGCCTTAACAAGCGCGAAGCCAAGGAAATGGTGGAAGCTTTTTTCGACGAGATCAGAGGCGCACTCAGCCACAACGAGCAGGTGAAGCTTTCGGGTTTCGGTAACTTCGATCTGCGGGACAAGAAGCAGCGACCGGGACGGAACCCGAAAACCGGCGAAGAGATTCCGATCAGTGCACGGCGAGTTGTTACGTTTCGCCCGGGACAAAAACTAAAGCAAAAAGTAGAAGCGTATGCTGGAACCCAGTCATAACAACGAACTTCCCACGATTCCCGGGAAGCGTTACTTCACCATCGGTGAGGTGGCGGAGCTGTGTGCGGTCAAGGCACACGTCCTGCGGTATTGGGAGCAGGAATTTCCACAGCTGTCGCCCGTAAAGCGTCGGGGAAACCGGCGCTATTATCAGCGTGCAGACGTTATCACGATCCGCCAGATTCGCAGTTTGCTTTATGATCAGGGCTATACCATCGGTGGTGCCAAGCAAAAGCTGAGCAGTCACGAGGTAAAGGACGATACCTCCCAGTATAAGCAGCTGATTCGCCAGATGATTACGGAGCTTGAGGAAGTACTTGAGGTGCTGAACGCGCCGGTCAAATAGGGCTTCCGAAAGTCATAAGAAAAACCGGGGCAGCGAGGCTGCCCCGGTTTTTTTATGCATGCAGGTTTACTGCTTCTTGCAGGTCTTGATGCCCAGAATTGAGTAGGCGGGGCAATTGCCCACTGCGGCAGTGGCCAGAGGAACGATGCCAATCCAACCCCAAGCGGTTTGTGGGCCCACAAATACGAGCGCCAGAAGTACAATGCCAACAATGGCGCGAATGATACGGTCCGCAGATCCCATATTGATGCCCATGATCCATTCTCCTTGGTTGATTTGAGGCAGTAAGGCCACTCTAACGCCTGCTCCCGGGCTGTTCAGTGATAAAGTCACACAAGGAAGGACACTGGATAAGCTAGTCTCGTTAACTATGGAAAAACTGACGTTGCAACACAGCATTCTTGGAACATTGCCGGAATCCGTTCGGCGAGACGCTCTGAACGGACTGCAGGCGATTCAATTTGAGCATGGAAAGGTGCTTTTTAGAGCGGGAGATCCGTGTCAGGGCCTGCCACTGGTGCTCCATGGCAGTGTAAAGGTTCAAATGACAGGGCTGTCGGGGAATAGCATCGTCCTATACCGGATGGGCGCAGATGACATTTGCACGCTCTCGATCGGGTGCCTGATGACCGGTGACGGCTTTCGCGCAGAGGCCGTGGTTGAGGAGGATGCCAAAGTGTTAATGGTGCCCAGGGGGTTGTTCGATCGGCTCATGGACCAGTCCGCCGATTTCCGGCTGGGCATAATGGAGTCTTACGGTCGTCGCCTGAATGATCTGATGCTGCTGGTGGAGGAGGTTGCTTTCAGGCGAATGGACGAGCGCCTTCTTCACTGGCTCGAGGCCAGGGCAGGGCGGGGAGAGATCACGATTACGCACCAGGAGCTCGCTGTGGAGCTGGGGACCGCCAGGGAGGTGGTTAGCCGGTTGCTGAAAGAGCTTGAGCGCAAAGGTAGGCTGCGTCTAGCCCGGGGAAAGATCGAATTCACTGGTTCGTTTGCTGGATAAACGCCGGAAAACAAAAAGCCCGGACCTTTCGGCCCGGGCTTTTGTCAGAATCTGGTCGGGACGGTAGGATTTGAACCTACGACCCCTTGCACCCCATGCAAGTGCGCTACCAAGCTGCGCTACGCCCCGATTCGCTCTTCGCCACATCGAAACTTGAGAGTATTCTCAGTGGCTTAGCGGGAGCGAAGTCTACACGAGCCCATGGGAAAAATAAACATCCGATGGCGATTTTGATGGCCATTTTTTAGCGTAGCTTGGTCTCCCGCAGTTTGAGGATGAATTCCGGTGGTTCGAAGGTATCCGCACGGGCTGATTCCCAGTACTTATCGAACACGGTCAGGTCTGTTTTCCCCTCCAACAGGGCGCCCGGCTCAAGGAACGGGAAAAGGTCCATGTACGAGTGAACTTCGGTTTTCGACACCCGCCGGACAACGTGTTCTGGACCAAGCTCGGATGGGTGCTTGAGACCGGAAGCCTCGAGCAGGTTTTGCAGGGCGTCCAGGGTATTCTTATGGTAGTTGTACACCCGCTGGCTCTTGAGCTCCACGTCGAGCTTGTTGCCGCGCCTGGGGTCCTGGGTGGCCACGCCGCTCGGGCAGCGCCCTGTGTGGCAACTGAGCGCTTGTATGCAGCCCAGGGAGAACATATAGCCACGGGCCGCGTTGCACCAGTCCGCACCAAGGGCCAGGGTTCGGGCTATGTTGAAGGCCGAGGTGATCTTGCCTGCTGCGCCAATGGCGATGTCTTCCCGCAAATGGGTGCCGACCAGTGTGTTGTGAACCAGCAGAAGCGCTTCAGTCATGGGCATGCCGAGGCGGTTGATAAACTCCAGTGGAGCCGCTCCCGTTCCGCCTTCGCCGCCGTCGACGACGATAAAATCAGGTTTTCGACCGGTTTCCAGCATGGCTTTGACGATGGCGAACCATTCCCAGGGGTGGCCAATGGCCAGCTTGAAGCCGACGGGTTTGCCGCCAGACAGTTCTCGCAGCCGGTCAATGAACTCCAGCATCTCGATGGGGTTTGAGAACGCCGAATGGCTGGCTGGAGAAACGCAGTCCTCACCCACAGAAACGCCCCGAGCTTCAGCGATCTCGGGGGTAACCTTGGCACCCGGCAAAATTCCGCCGTGGCCGGGTTTCGCGCCCTGAGATAGTTTGAGTTCTATCATTTTGACCTGTTCAATAGTGGCGTTCTGCCGAAACATATCTTCGTTGAACGAACCATCTTTGTGGCGGCAGCCGAAGTACCCTGAGCCGATCTCCCAGACCAGATCGCCACCTGGCTGTCTGTGGTATCGGGAAATGGAGCCTTCTCCGGTGTCATGATAGAAATCGCCCATTTTGGCACCGGTATTCAGGCTCAGGATGGCGTTGGCGGAGAGCGAGCCGAAGCTCATTGCGGAAATATTGAACACGCTGGCGTTGTAGGGTTTATCACAGTTCCTGCCGATCAGAATCCGGAAGTCACTGCTGTCGAGGCGGGTGGGAGAGAGTGAATGGTTCATCCACTCGAACCCCTCGTCATACATGCCGAGTTGGGAGCCAAAAGGGCGTTTGTCGAGGACATTCTTGGCTCGCTGATAGACGATCGTGCGTTGTTCCCGGGAGAAAGGGCGCTCCTCGGTGTCTGACTGGATAAAGTATTGGCGGATTTCTGGCCCAACGGATTCGAGCAGGTACCGGAAGTTGGCCATGATCGGGTAATTCCGGCTGACCGTGTGTCGCCGTTGTAACAGATCGTAGGTGCCAAGGGCGGCGAACGCACCAAAGATCAGCGGAAACACGTAACCTGCGCCTAAAAATATGACCAGCCCGAGGGAGACGAAAAAGCCGACAATGCTGAGTACATAGGCCGAATAGCGAAGCGGAAAGGTCTTGGTTTTTTCCATGGAATCCTCTGGTTGTTGCGCAGAACCGGCACGACCGGCGCACGAGATAAGGAAGAGTTTAGTCCTACGATGCGGGATTGTGCCTCGATTGGTCCTGACTTTCGCTGGTCCGATATCGATCATGGTCTATGATCAATATCAAGGCGGCTAAAATAATCGTAGTTTTGATGTTTTGAACTCAAAACATTATGATAACGCGCTTGTAATGTTTGAACTCCGATTCTGAATAAACGACTTACCAACTCAGGAGGCGCCATAACGTGGGCGAGGTAGTTAAAGACGAATATTCGACGGACTACGTGGCCGGCCAGGACAATATCACACCGTTCGGGCTGGATCTCCACGCACCGGTATTTCCGATTACGGCGATACTGGTTGTTGCGTTCGTGATAGGGACCCTGATGTTCCCCGGGCAGGCCAAAGAGCTGCTCGATGGAGCGAAATGGGACATTATCGCGACGTTTGACTGGTTTTTCCTGATCAGTGCCAACATCTTTGTTGTTGTGTGTTTGGCGTTGATCTTTCTGCCGATGGGTAAGATCCGTATTGGCGGCCAAGACTGCAAGCCTGAATTCTCTACGATTTCCTGGTTCTGCATGCTGTTTGCGGCTGGCATGGGTATTGGTCTCATGTTCTGGGCCGTTGCCGAGCCCGTGGCTTACTACACAGGATGGTATGAGACGCCACTCAACGTAGAGGCCGGAACAAATGAAGCCCGCAATCTTGCCATGGGCGCGACTATGTACCACTGGGGTCTGCACCCCTGGGGCATCTATGCGATTGTTGCTCTTTCCCTGGCGTTTTTTGCCTTCAATAAAAACATGCCGCTGACCATCCGCTCGGCTTTTTTCCCTTTGCTTAAAGACAAAGTGTGGGGTTGGCCTGGCCACATTATTGATGTTCTGGCGGTTGTCGCCACCATTTTTGGTCTTGCGACATCCCTCGGTTTTGGCGCCCAGCAGGCGGCTTCTGGCCTCAACTATCTGTTTGATGTTGGCGCTGGAACGAACATTCAGATGGCAATTATCGTGGGTGTTACAGCGCTTGCCTTGATCTCAGTGCTCAGGGGCCTCGATGGAGGCGTCAAGATCTTGAGTAACATCAACATGGCCGTCGCCGCCGTTTTGCTGCTGTTCGTTATTTTCGCTGGTCCAACCATGACCATTCTAGAAACCCTGTGGGTGACTTCTTCCAACTATGTTGGCAATGCTTTGCAGCTCAGTAATCCGTTTGGTCGTGAAGATGAAGCCTGGTTCCAGGGCTGGACTGTCTTCTATTGGGCATGGTGGATTTCCTGGTCACCGTTCGTCGGTATGTTTATTGCCCGTGTTTCCAAGGGACGTACCGTTCGTGAGTTTGTGACTGCAGTGTTGATCGTTCCGACCGTTATCACGGTTGTATGGATGAGTGCTTTCGGTGGTGCTGCTATCGAACAGATCCAGCAGGGCGTTGGTGAACTGGCTGAGAACGGCCTGACTGAAGTTTCACTTGCGACCTTCCAGATGTTTGCAAATCTGCCGCTGACCGGGATCTTGTCGTTCGTTGGCATTATTCTGGTGCTGGTGTTCTTCGTAACTTCGTCGGATTCCGGTTCGCTGGTCATCGACAGCATCACTGCCGGCGGCAAGACCGACGCCCCGACCGCTCAGCGCGTGTTCTGGGTAGTTGCAGAGGGTGCCATTGCTGCAGCCTTGATCTTTGGTGGTGGTGAGGATGCGCTCGGCGCAATCCAGGCGACTGCGATCAGTGCTGGTCTGCCGTTTACGGTCGTTCTCCTGGTCATGACGTGGGGACTTTTGAAGGGCCTCAGTCACGAGCGTAAACTTCTGATTGCCAGAGGTGAGCTCGCCTAAGAGTGCTTTGAAATGAAAAAACCGGGGCCTTGGCCCCGGTTTTTTTATGTTTGATTAGCGCTCAGAAACTGGCGAACGTGTCCATGGCGAAACGAGAGCGTTCCAGTGGCGTGAAGTGTGGCCGCTTGAGAGCCTCAATAGCCCTCAGGCGAGGCAGAAGCCCTCGACCGTTTGCCATCTGGATTGCCAGCCCGGGTCTGGCGTTAAGTTCCAGCAGCAGTGGCCCTTCGTTGGCATCTACCACCAGATCAACCCCCATGTAACCGAGCCCGGTTGCCTCGTAGCAACGAGAGGCCATTTCCAGCATCTCGTCCCAGGCTTCAATCTGGATATTTTCCAGCGCAAGACCGGTATCCGGGTGAAGGGTAATGGGACGGTTGAACTGAACCGCGTTCAGGCTTCGCCCAGAACCGATATCCAGTCCAACTCCCACAGCCCCTTGGTGAAGATTGGCTTTACCGTCCGATGCGGTTGTAGCCAGTCTCAGCATAGCCATCACTGGGTAACCCTGGAACACCACAATCCGGATGTCGGGCACACCCTGATGCGAATACTTTGCCAGTGAAGGGGCGGATTCCACCAGGTTCTCGACAATCGCAACGTCCGGAGTGCCTGCAAGAGAGTAGAGGCCGGCCAGAATATTGGTCAGATGACGTTCGAGAAATGGCGAATCTACACGCGAACCGGAAGCCTTGATGTAATCATCGCCATCGCGCCCGGTAATCACCGTAATGCCTTTGCCGCCAGACCCCTTCGCCGGTTTGATCGCAAAGCCCTCAAGGTCTTCAGCCATCTCCCGGAAGTGAGATATTTCATGCTGTTGGCGGACAATCTGAAGCAGCTTGGGCGTTTTTACCCCGTATTCGGCAACCACTAGCTTGGTCTTCAGTTTGTTGTCCACCAAGGGGTAAGACGAACGCTCATTGTACCGGGAAATGTAGTCGACATTTCTCCGGTTCATATTGAGCATCCCGAGCCTCTTGAGAGATCGCGGTGAAATCCAGTCCATATCAGTCGTACGCCTTCATTGGCGTGAACCGTCGCAGCTCGCTGAGCTTGTAGCCGGTGTATTGACCCATCAGCAGTATCAGCCCGAGGATCACGAGGTGCAGCTCCGGGAAGTTGAAGGTCAGATGGCCAGCCAGAGGCGCGCTCATGAGCAGATAGGCGCAGATAGCCACGAACAGGCTGCCGGCACCCTGAACCATGACCTCGTGGGCGCCTTCCTCCTCCCAGAGGATGGACATGCGCTCAATCGTCCAGGCAATGATAACCATTGGGAAAAAAGTGACCGTCATGCCAGTGTTGAATCCCATCTGGTAGCCGATAATGCTCAAGCCCGCGGTTATGAAAATAACCAGAATGATCAGAGCGGATATTCGAGACACCAGCAACAGGTTGAGACTGGACAGATAGCCCCGCATGAGCAGACCTATGGCGACAACCGAGAGGAAAGCGATCAGCCCGGGCACCAGAGTGGTCTGGACGAACGCCACGGCAATGAGTACGGGCATGAAGGTGCCAGAGGTACGGATGCCGATGACAATCCGCATGAAGGCCACCATGAGTGCGCCGAGTGGCAACAACAGCAGCATCCGGAACATGCTTTGCTCTTCAATGGGTAGTTCATAGAAGCTCAGGAAACCGAGGCCGTTGGAGGCGGATTCCATGGTCGCCAGTTGCAGGGCCGGAACAGTTTGCCGGAGCATGGAGAAGCTCACTTCGGAGTTTTCCCCGCCCACGACATCCAGCAATGAAGCAGAGCCCTGACGCCAGAGCAACAGATCGTCAGGTACGCCCTGTTCAGCGGTTTTCGGGTTGAAGGTGAGCCACTGTTTGCCATTGTAGATTTGCAGATAGGGCATCAGCTGTTGCCGCCGGCGCGCATCCTCAAGCCTGAGGCCGTCGGCTATCCTGGCAGCGATACCGCTATGGTTGAGCATATCGACCAGAAGGTCCAGGTAGTTCTCTTCCGAGACCAGCAGGGTGGTGTTCTGGGTGCGGGTGTCTGGCTGCATCAGCCGGATCAGCTCTCGGGTCATGCTTTCTGGAGTACTCGAACGGGCCCTGGCCTGGTCCAGTATTTCCTGAACGGCGGTGGCTTCGGGTTCTTCCCAAAAGGTCCTTGGTGTTTTCGGTTCCCGCACGGGAATTTCCGGTTGAGCGTTAGCGTCCGGAATAAACTGGGCTTTGAAATACAGTGTCTGCGGTCCGGAGACCTCCCGCTTGCTCCATTCCGCCCGGCGGCTTCCAGAGCTGTCGATGATCGAGAAGCCGTAGCCAGGTGATGCAGCCTGTTCCGTAAGGATACGGAATCCGGGGGGCTGCTCGGGTATGTTGAGGCTGGCAAGCACTGATCCGTCGCCGGCGTCAAAATCGATTCGGGCCTCTACCATCCAGACAGGACGCTGCTCGCCTGTCAGCCAGGGGATGCCAAGCTCAATGTGTCTCCAGACAGCGAGCGAAATGCCCGCTGCGATGAGGAGAAAAACGGCAATATAAAACGGCAGGCGCGAGCGGGTGGTCACGATTCGTTCCCGTTGCTTTTGCGGATGGATTCAGGCAATTCGGTGGCGTACTCCTTGCCGACATCGACCAGCATTACGTCACGCAAAATATTGCGGCCGATCAGAACTTCGTAGGTCAGGTTTGTTCTGTCGGCAAGTGTGAACTCGGCTACCTGTCGATGGTCGCCAATAAAGAACTGGAGTTCGACAACAACACGACGCTCAGCCTCGTCCGCGCTGGCCTGGATAACCCGGACACGACGGGAGATTTCTTTCTCAAGGGTCACGAACTTGTCGGTGCCGGGAACGGGTACATCAAAACGCACCCAGTTGCTGCCATCCCGCTCAAACCGGGTGATGTTGCGTGCGTCGATGGAGGAAGTTTCGGCGCCGCTGTCGATTCGAGCTTTGTAGATCAAGCCGGGACCCGCGAGGTAGAAATTCTCTACCTCGCCGACAATGACTTTCCCCTTCAGGCGATCTGCGCGGCCTTTTGAGTTGTCTGTTGCGGGGCACTGCTTCTGGACCTGAACGGGCGGACATTCGGGCTTTTCTACCTGGGTGGCGATCGCGTCCAGGATAGTTTGAGTCGACGAGCGGGTCTGGGCAACGGCTTGCTCGTGTCGAGTCGCTGCATTTTCCTCCATGGTAACGAGAGTCGCACGCTGGCTCTTGACGGATCCCTGAATCTCATTGAGGTCTGTCTTGGGAACCATGAAATAGCGATCTGCCGAACATCCCGTAAGCGTAAGAATGCCCGCGAGTGCGATGAAGGAAGGTTTAGGCAGTCCAGCCCGAAAACATTTCAAACCCATGAATAACCCCTGAGCTGGCAGCCTGTCACAACCGAGTAGGAATGGTGATGACGGTCTGTGCGTGTGAAACCGGATACAAACGGAAGGGAAGTATACAACATCCAACCTGTGTGGTTGATTTACAGATGGTTAAGGGGCAGTAGTGTTTACCGTGACAGAAAATGTCCCTCACCCAGCACGGTTTCAGCACGCAGGTATTCCTGGATCACGGGCGAGCAATTGAGGTAGAAAAGCAGCAGTTCGCGCTGCACATCCTGATCCTGAATTCGGGCGGCGAAACTGATCAGCTCCCGGATGTCCTCGTCGCTTTCGGCATTGCTGGGAGGCATCCCGAAACTCTTTCCGTACCGGGTTTTAAGCAGGCTAGTGAGTCGCTCGAGGTGAAATTCGCCAGTGTGGGTAATGTGCGGCAGGATTCTGAATGCGTCCTTGTTGCCGGACGCGCCTGTGCCGAACAATCCTGATTGGCTGTCCCGACTGGAACCGTCATCGTGGAGAAACTCCGCCCCCAGCTTTCGCCACAATTCTTTCAGCATGATCTGTTATCCATTTCTGATCCCGTTCGTGCCCGTCATACGGTTACCAAAGGGTAATAACCACTCGGCGGGTGAACATTTTACCCTTTTAGACGATATTACGTGGGGCGTCCAGAGGTAGATGTCCGGGCTTCAAATTATTGCCAAACAGTCGTGGTCCTTACCAGCAGCATCAGGCAGATTGACGGTGCGCCGGGCAAAAGGTTCCCCGCGTGCGTTAGACTGTGTTCTAACAGAACCGTACCGATCATTCATCTGAATAAAGAGTTTTAACAGGAGTATTGCCAGGTGCCTGAAGCCATCACGGAACTGATGTTGTCCCGTCCTGATTTGATGGCGGGATTGATGGTCGTATTTATTCTTCTGGTAATTCTGAGAGGGCTTTGGGGCAGAAATAGTCGACTTGAGCAAGACGTCGAACATTGGAGGCAGCATGCCGCAAGTCTCGAGAACAGACTGGCCGGGCTTGAGTCGGAGCTGGAGAGCCGGAAAGAGCGCTTTGCGCAGGTGGATAATGAGCGTCAGAACTTGAGGGCAAAGGCGGATGAGCTTTCCGATGCGCTGGGTGAGGCTCGTATGTCGCTGCGGGAGCAGGAAGTGACGATTGATAAGGAACGCCGTTCAGCCAATGAGAAGCTGGAGCTGCTTGAGCGTAACCGTGACGCCCTGAAGCAGGAGTTTGAAAACCTTGCCAACAAGATTTTCGAGCAGAAGAGCGAGCGTTTCAGCCAGCAGACCCGAACCAGCCTCGATACCCTGCTCAATCCGTTCAGGGACCAGCTGCAGGATTTTCGAAAGCGCGTTGAGGATGTGTACACCAATGAAACCCGTGACCGTCAGGCCCTGCGCAGTGAGATCAAATCACTGCAGGACCTGAACCGACAGATCACCGAAGAAGCTGCCAACCTGACCAGGGCACTGAAGGGCGACAAAAAAATCCAGGGCAACTGGGGTGAGCTGATTCTCGAGCGTGTACTGGAAAAGTCCGGCCTCCGTAAGGGAGTGGAGTACGACACCCAGGGCAGTTATCGGGACAGTGATAATCAGCTGTATCGGCCGGATGTCATCGTGCATTTGCCAGACAACCGTAACCTGATCATTGATTCCAAGGTGTCGTTGGTGGCTTACCAGCAGTGGGTCACGGAAGACGAGGATTCCGTGGTCAGGGAAGAGGCTTTGAAGCAGCATGTTGAGGCCGTTCGAAATCACATCCGTACGTTGAGTGAAAAAGATTATAGCCAACTGCACGGCCTCCATTCGCCGGATTTCGTACTTTTGTTCATGCCAATCGAGCCTGCCTTTGTGGCGGCGTTTCAACAGGACGAGAACCTTTTCGCAGAAGCCTTTGAGCGAAAGATTATTGTGGTAACTCCAACAACCTTGTTGGCAACATTGAGAACGATCGAAAACATCTGGCGCTATGAGCGCCAGAGCCAGAATGCCCGACGAATCGCCGAGCGGGCCGGCGCGGTTTATGACAAACTCAGGGTGTTCGTGGAAGCGATGGAGCGCCTCGGCACCCAGTTGCATACCGCCCAGGGAACCTATGACTCGGCCATGAACACCCTGACCCGCGGGCGGGGGAACCTGATCTCTCAGGCCAATCGCTTTGTTGAGCTGGGTGTTCGGGTCAAGAAAGAATTGCCCAAGGGAATCATGGATCAGGCTGAAGTGGACGATTACGACGAATTTCCTCATTCCGGGGACAACGACCGGCCTGATTCTGAGGAGCAGGCGATTGGTGCAGATAACGAGCAGGAGTAGATGCCATGGCAGTATTATTTGGAACAGGTCGCTGTTTAGTTCTGGGGGCCGCCCTGGCTTCCTTGCTCCTGTCGGGGTCGGCGCTGGCGCTTGCGCCCGAACATGAAACCCGTAGGCTGATGCTGGCCACGGAAGAGGCCGTTGTTGCAGAGAACTGGGGTGAGGCTGCGGAATATCTCAACCGGTTGCAGCAACTGGAGGGTGAAAAACCCGAAGACTATTTTTTCTACCGGGGCCGCGTGATGCTCCAGTCCTCCCATTTGAACGAGGCCCAGTCGGCCCTTGAGACCTATGTAAGCCGGGCGGGTGCGGAGGGTGCCCACTATCAGGAGTCTCTTCAGCTAATCACCTCGATCGAGAAGACCAGGCGGCAGAACGCCGTTGCACCGCAGGCCGCTGGCGAAAGCGAACCGGTCGCGGTTATTGAGGCAGCGGGTGAGGGCAGAGTCGAGTCCTTGCGCAAGCTCTATCTGGCAGATTCAGACCGGGAAGCCTTGACCCTCCATATCAACAGCCTTCTTGAACTCGCTGGCTGGCGCCGTGATCAGGCAGTGGTGCGACTGGACCGGCCGGCAGATGTGGAATATCGCCTGGGAACCCAGGGAGACGAGATTCAGGTGCAGGAAATCAGACGAGCCGAAGATGGCCGTATACTGAGGAGCACCGAGCCGATGTCGGTGTTTGGCATTAACCCCCAGGTTGAGTGGCGTTGTGAAGCCGCTGTTTCGACCTGCTGGGTTTACGATCCAAGGGATGGCTCCCGCCTGCTTCAACTGGCCGCGAACCGTGAGCGAGTTCAGGAGATTGCTGAGACGCTGGGGCAGTTGATCCGGACACTTCAGCTACCGTCCGGATCCTGATTCAATCAGGGAGGTTGCCTCGTTCGCCCTCCCGGTATGCGCCGGGCGTCACCCCTGTCCACTTCTTGAAAGCCCTGTGGAAGGTTGAGGGCTCGGTGAAGCCAACCTTGGCCGCGATGTCGTTGATGGGCAGGTCCTGCCGGCTCAGGTAGTAAATCGCCATATCCCGCCGTAGCAGGTCCTTGATTTCCTGAAACGAGGTATTTTCCTGCTTCAGCCGGCGACGCAGCGTTTGCGGGCTGGTATGTAGCTCTGCGGCAATCCATTCGAAATCCGGTAACGGCTTTGAGAAATCTCGCCCGATCAGCGCACGAATCCGCCCCGTAAAGGTGTTGCTCTCGTCAGGCCGGGACAGCAGGTCTGCGGGCGACGTCTTCAGGAATTGCCGCATCTCCGGCTTGTCGCGGATAACTGGCGCAGACAGGAAGCGTTTGTCGAAGGTAAGGGCAATTCTGTCGGATTCGAATGCCAGGGGGCAGTGGAAAATGTGCCGATATTCGTCGCCGTGGGGCGGCCGGGGGTAATCGAACTCGGCCTTTTCCAGTTCTATGGGTTGCCCGATGAGCCAGCTGCCCAAACGATGCCAGATTACGAGGATGCTTTCCCTCAAGAAGAAACTGGGATCGTTAATTTCGCCTTCCATCCGGGCCACCAGTCGGGCTTTGTCCTCGCCAATTTCGAGCTCCATCGACACCATGGGCTCGAAGAGACGGGAAAACTGGAAGGCTTGCCGGTACACCGATTCCAGGTTGGGGCAGTCAATCACCAGCGCGCACATGGTGGCGAAAGTGCCTGTCCGGGCCCGCCTGGGCCCAAGCCCCATAAACTCGTCCCCCATCCGGTTCCATAGCACCTGCATAAGATGGCTGAACTGGTCGCTGCTAACCCGGGCCATCTCGATACGCAGGAGATCGGGCGAGATTCCTGCCTCCCGGAGCATTTCGCGGGTATCAAAACCAAGTCTTTCAGCACCCCCCAGGGCAGCCTGAACAAAGTGCTTCGAAACCGTCAGATCGGACATCACGCTCGCCATTCCATAAAAACGAAACCCATCATAAAACCCCGGGAGAACAATGCAACCGAAGCCGTCCGGACAGGCTGGTAGAAACGGCCAATCGGAATGACGGAACCGGCAGTTGGCCCCGTTGGCAAAACCGGGCAGCATGAAGGAAACGAATGCTATTCGGACAACTCTCACAATAAAAAGGAGATCATCATGGCGGGTCCTCTGACTTCGCTGAAAGTTCTGGACTTCAGTACCTTGTTGCCCGGTCCCTACGCCACCATGCTGCTGGCCGACATGGGGGCAGATGTATTGCGTGTGGAAGCACCGGACCGGGTGGATCTGACCCGGGTAATGCCGCCTCATGATGCCGGCGTGAGCACCGCTCACGGTTTTCTGAATCGAGGCAAGAAGTCGCTCGGTCTCAACCTCAAAGAGCCGGGGAGCCGGGAGAAAGTGCTGGAGCTGGTCAAAGACCACGATATTGTTGTCGAGCAGTTTCGCCCGGGAGTGATGGACCGGCTTGGCATTGGCTACGAGGCCCTCAAGGCAGTCAATCCTCGTCTCATCTATTGCTCCATTACCGGTTACGGCCAGACCGGCCCCTACAAGGACCGCGCGGGCCATGACATCAATTATCTCTCCCTGGCGGGCGTCAGTAGTCACTGCGGCCGAGCCGACAGCGGCCCGCCACCCATGGGTATACAGATTGCGGATGTGGCTGGTGGTTCTCACCATGCCGTGATGGGCATCCTGGCTGCGGTAATTCACCGGCAAAAAACTGGAGAAGGGCAGTTTGTTGATATCAGCATGACCGATGCCGCGTTCGCGCTGAACGCCATGGCCGGGGCGGCCTGCCTCGCCGGTGGGCAAGAACAGAAGCCGGAACGCGCGTTGCTGAACGGTGGCTCCTTTTACGACTACTACCAGACGCGCGACGGTCGCTGGCTTTCGGTTGGCAGTCTCGAGCCCCAGTTCGCTTCCCGCTTGTTCCACACCCTGGGGATCTCTGATGTAACCAGTCTCGCCATGAGCCAGAATCCCGAGCATCAGCAACACCTGAAAGCTGTTCTGAAAGAAAAGATTGCGGAGAAACCCCTCGCGGAATGGCAGGAGATTTTTGCCGACGAGGATGCCTGCGTGGAGCCGGTTCTGACCATTTCGGAGGCCGCCGAGCACCCACAGCTGAAGGCCAGGGACATGGTGATTGGTGTTGATAGGGGGGATGGCACTCAACAACCGCAGATCGGATTCCCGATCAAGTTCGAGAAAACGCCATCGGAAACGTCCCGGATCGGGAAAATGCTCGGAGCTGATAACGATCAGTTTCTTTAGAAGAAAATAACGTGAATAAGTGTTCAGTTTTGTCTGGCTGAAAAGGAGGGCTCTGCTAGTTTTATAAATGTCACCGGAAATGGTGAAAACGTAGTGAACAAATACAAGGAAAACACTATGAAACTCAGGAAAACCCCGAGTGGCAGGCATGCCCTCAGTCTCACTGTCGCTCTGCTTGGCAGTACTCTGCTGGCAGGCTGTTTTGATAGCGACAACGACTCTTCCGGCCCCTCACAGGCTGAGGTGGATCCCAATCTTTTTCCGGCGGATGGTCAGCTAGAGGCGACCATTCGTCGAACTACCGGCGGTGTTCCCCACATCGTTGCTGACGACCTGAAATCGGCCGCTTTCGGGCATGGCTATGCGCAGGCGCAGGACAATGTTTGTATGCTGGCCGAGGCGGTTGTGAAGGCTCGAAGCGAAAGGGCCAAGTATTTTGGGCCCGGGCCGGATGTCGAGTTTGCGCCCGGAGCTAGCGTAGGGCTAAACATCATCAATGACTTCAGCTATAAGGCACAACAAATATACGCTGGCGCTGAAGCCGAGTTCCCTAATCTGAGCCCTGAGAGTCGAGCGCTGATTGAAGGCTTTACAGAGGGGTACAACCGGTACGTCAACGAAACCGATGCCTCTCAGTTCCCTGCAGAATGTGCAGATCAGGACTGGGTTAAACCGATAACGCCGGTGGATCTGCTGGCTCATTATCGCATTGTTGGTCAGTACGCCAGCGGAGCGCTGTTCGCCACAGGGGCGGTTTTCCTCGCAGTTCCTCCTGGAGAGAGCCCGGCACCGACACCGGTAAGCTCGGTGACCAATGCCGAGGAGGTCAATAAGCTTCTCAAGAACGTTGTGGCAACTGCAGAGGCTGGCGCGAAATCACAGACCAATTTCGCGGATATGGGCCTTGCCAGCAACGCGTGGGGTATTGGCAGTGAGTTGACCGAGCAGGGCCGTGGCGCACTCTTGGCAAACCCACACTTTCCTTACACAGGGCATCGTCGGCTTTATGAAGTTCAGATGACCGTGCCGGGTTACCTGAATGTTCATGGCGCTGGCCTGCTGGGAACAGCGATTCCTTTGATCAACTTCAACGAGAATCTTGCCTGGTCTCATACAGTAACGACCAGTCGTCGCTTTACCTGGTATGAGCTGGTGCTGAAGGATGGAGATAACCTGACCTACGTGAAAGACGGGGTAGAGAAGCCGATCACCACAGAGACTTATCAAATCGAGGTCGACTTGGGACCTCAGACAGTTGTCCTAGAGAGAACTTTCTACTTCTCCGAGTACGGACCGATGATTGCTGCGAATGCTGTGAGCGGTCAGCTACCAGCCTGGGGCGACAACGGTGCGCTGAACACCTCCTCAATGGTGGCCCACACCTATCGTGACGCCAACGCCAACACAGGCGGGCTGCTGGACACCTGGCTGGGAATGAGCAGAGCTAGCAACCTTGAAGAGTTCCAGAGTGTCTTCCAGAGCTGTGGCTCAACCCTCTGGACCAACACCACCTACGCGGATGACCAAGGTAACGCGTTCTACATCGACAGCAGTTCGGTACCGAACCTCTCCGAGAAAGCCATCGCGCTTGTGAACTTCAGAAGGGCAGGCAGCGCAGCCTATGCCGGCCTCTTTGATCAGGGCGTAACCTTGCTTGATGGCAGACTATCCCAGGAAGACTGGGTTGAAACCGCGTGTGGTCCTCTGGTTCCGTATGACCAGAAGCCGAAGCTCGTGAGATCGGATTGGGTGCAAAACTCGAACAGTAGTTACTGGTCAACCAACCCAGACGAGTTTCTGACAGGCTTCTCACCTCTGTTTGGTGATGAAAAAGCGCCCATTAATGCTCGCACGCGTCTCGGTATCAAGATGCTTCAGAACCTGATGGATCCTGGTTTCCCGGATGCGCCGCTGCCAGCGGGGCAGGACGGAAAGTTTAGCGCGGAAGAGCTGATTGGTGTGATCTGGAACAATCGGGCCTGGTATGCAGAGCAGTTCCTGCCGGAGCTTCTGCAGCGCTGCGATGCCATTGGCACTACGGCAGTGAATGGAGTCGATCTGTCTTCCTGGTGCCAATCTCTGAGCACTTGGGATGGCCTCTATAATCGGGATAGCGTAGGTGCTCATATCTTCCGAGTGTTCATGGCTAACTATCTGGAGGATGTGGAAACTGATTTAACAACGCCGTTCAGTCCTGCTGATCCCGTTGGCACGCCTGCGAGTCCATCCGACGAGAATGCAGGCACAGCGAGCGACACGATGCTTCTGGCGCTTGCCGATGGTGTGACTGCTCTGCAGTCTCAGGGAATTTTGCCGACTGATGCATTGGGCGACCTGCAATATTATCGCGCCTCCGGCGGTGTGGTTCCCGGTTCCGGTGGGACTCCCGTTTTCCAGACCCAGCCAATTCCCTGGCACGGCGGTGACGGCAGCATTGACGGGGCTTTCAATGCGATCGGTGTTGTAACGGACCCGTTCCTTGAAGATACCCGTTTCCCGAGGATTGCACCGTCAACTATCGATAATACTGCAGGCCTATCAGACGGCTCTGATGGCATCGACGGTTGGCTCATGGCCAGAGGTACCAGCTGGCACTTCGGGCTGGAATTCACGGCCAATGGCCCGGAGGCTTATGGTCTTGTGAGTTATTCCCAGTCTACGGACGCCATGTCACCATTCTTCAGTGATCAGAGTGAGCAGTATTCCAACAAGGACTACCGCCAGTTGTTCTTTACTGAAGAAGATATTCAGGCAAATCTGTTGCCGCAGGGCGAGACTGTTATTTCTTCAGATTAAGACTCGAACCAGTATGAAAACGCCGCGCTCTAACGAGTGCGGCGTTTTTGGTTGCTATTAGTTATGCCGTTGAACTCAAGTAAGAACGCCATCTAGCCACTCTTAAAGCGGGCAAATCCCTGCTTTTTATCTACCCTTCCTTTGCTGCACGACTGCCCCCTTTGGCTATCTGAGCGCCGTCAACCATCCTCATAATTTATGTTTGTCTCGATAATGAGAGCCTCTGCATCGCTGCAAGAGTCTTGGGGTGTGGGGCTCTTCGATATGTTGATTGTTAGTCTCTGACCCATGTCGGGCATCCAAAAAAAAGCCCCGGCGATGCCGGGGCTTGGTTGGTAGGCAGCAGCTAATCCTTACGGAGCAGCTTGCTCATCCTGATCGAGTGCGTTGGCCAGAGTCGGACTGGTTCCCAGTGCATCGATGTTGTTGGGAGAAGCTGGCACGCTGCCGCCGCTGAGCACTTGGGCTGTTTGAGTGACCATTACCGTAAAGGCATCACTGGTAACGGCAAACCCACCCGGGCAAGCATCATTTGGCGCTTGAGGCGCTACAAAAGTGCCATGATTTGCGGTAGAGCATGGGTCACTGCCATCAAAGAATACAGCGACCGGTGTGGCGGCAGAGCCTGAGATGTCTTCGCCCTGAAGCAGGTTCAGGTCGGCATCATCTGCAAGGTTGGTGCCGCCTGCTCCCAGATCCACCAGTGCCATCAGTGGCTCTGTGCCAGCCAGCGGTGCCGAGAATGCCGGGCTAAGCGGATTGACGTTGGCTTCGTTTGGTACGGTGCTGTCGCCCACCACTTCCGTGATTAGCAGATTGCTTGTAGAGGCGCCAAGCCCCTTGGCAAAGTTCACCGGATCACCAGCATCAGAGATCGACTGGAACACGTAGAAGAAGCTCTCGAAGGCAGAGGTTCCCTGGGTTACACCTGCGTTAGCCAGTCCACCAAGAACTTGGCCGGAGAAGGCCGGCGAGTTCTCAATCAGGCGAGTTACTTGGCCGCTCGTGTTGTGGAGAACGACTGAGCCAAGGGTCGGGAACGTAAAGTTATCAAGAGGAGCCCCAGCATCCTGATAGGTCTGATTCAGCACTCCGTTCAGGCTGCTGTTGGCCAACGCTGAGAAAACGGTTCCAGAAATGCCGCCGAGAGAGTGGCCGATGAAGTTAACATTGATTCCCGGACCAACGAGATCAAAGGGTTGAAAGTCGCCATTAACGTCAAAGGTTTGGATTGATGCTGCAACGTTGAGGAGATCAACGACACCCTGGCGCAGGTTATCGCGGCTGTTCATCATGTTGAGCGGATTGATAAACAGGCTACCTGATGAGATGTCAGCCAGAGGGGCTTGTACCGGCTGCAGAGATGCATTTGCGGTGTACCCAAAGTGCCGCTCACCGATGTAGTCAGCAGAAATCAGCGCATTGAGTTGTGCGATGACGGGTGCGAGGGCTGGATTGTTCTGGGCCTCAAGCCCCTGAATCGTAGCCTGTACGGTTGTTGTCAAAGTCGCTTCGTCAAGCTCTGATAGGCCCGCAACCCTGCCTACGCTAGCTCCAGCAAGCCCGTGCAGAGGCTGATCGATTGCTACAACCGCTTGGCAGGCACTTTGTGCCAACAGAATGGCCGGCAGCATTGAGACACTCCGATCTACGGTAATGCCATGCTGGAAAATAGTTACGCCATTGGGCTTAAATCCTCCCGTTGGGTCTTGATCGACGCAAGAAGCTGGGCGCGAATCCGTTGAAGGATTAAACACCACGACCGGTACGGTGGTATCGGCTTTTTTCTGCGGGAATGGGAAGTAGCCATTCACATTCAGTGTGCCGTCGATATCACGAAGGAAGGAGAAAATTGTGTCGCCCGGAGTCAGATTCTCATTCAGGCCGGCTTCCATGCTTGTGTTGCCTGTCCAGCTGCCTGTGACAATTCCGGCTCCGGTTTCGCCCGGAAGACTCTGGTAGTAGGGCAGGGTGATCGCGCCCTGATGGACCTGAACCTGGGCTGCCGCCTGAGCAATTGGGTTTGTAGGGTCCTGTGCGGCCAGACCCTGTATGGTTGCCAGATCTGCCGCCTCAGTTTTCGGATAGAAGAAAGAAGGGCGCGGTACTGGCAGGTGAATCGTGTCCCCGATTTCCGGAACAATTGCCTGCGTCAGCGTCGTTTGCGGAGTTTGGGTTCCGTCAGCCGTTAAAACATCTTGCACGTTGGACAATGCCGTAACGGCGGCCAGCTCCTGCGCAGTCAGTGTTGACGGGTCAAGTTGGCCAGCGCCGAGTTGGCCGGCAATCTCGGTGATTTCACCAAGCTTTGTTGTAAGTTGAGAGAAGTTGAGAGTGGGGTAGTTGTCTCTGATGGCTTTCAATTGGGCAGTGAAGCCAATCTTTTGCCCCAGTCCTGATGCAACTGCCGCCGGCGCCATCATCGCCCGCAGGACGTCGGTGTCAGAGTTGGTTGTGAATGTGTAAGCCAGCGCAGACTCAGAGCCTGTCTGCATTTGCGCAAGGAATCCGTTCGCCAGTTGATCAGCAGTCTGCAAAATGGTTTTCACATTGGCAAGTGCCGGGTTACCGAGCACGCCATCCGCGAGCGCGACATCCTGCACTGAGCGCTCAATGGGTTTACCGTTTGCGCCCTGAACATCATCAGTGACAACAACCAGATATTTCTGACCGTCCGTAAGTGGCTCAAGCGGTACAACACGTACAGCGTTGTTCACTCCACCATCTACGCTAACAACGTCTGCACGGAAATTCGGCTGTTCAAGTCCCAGTCCCTGACCAAAAGGATTACTTGCAACGATGCTGGTTGGGTTGGTGTTCGGAAGAGCCTCAGGAGCCGACTCAATTGCAGGACCAACGTTAAGCGGGAGCAAAAATACTGTTGCGTTTGCCATCACGGTTGCTGGATTCAGCTCACCGTCAAACTTCAGTGTGAAAGCACCGGAGGTAGAGAAGCCGGAAAGATCGTTGACCGCATCATCGGCCGGAGAAGTGCCGCCAGAGAGCCCTGTAAAGTCATAGTTAGCGCTCTGAGTCGCGCCCAACAACAGAATCAGGTCGGCATTGATCGGAAATTTCGGATCGGAAGCAATCGGGTTGGGATCATAAATCGGACGAACAATCGACTTATCAATCGTCGTATCTTCTATCTGGTAGTCCGGATTGGCATTCGCCCCCGTCTCGCCACTATCAAAGCAGCCTGTAAGTCCAACGGAAGACGCCACGGCAAGACTTATTAGAGTTTTCTTGAACATGGGTGGAACCTTTTCCTGTTGTTGTGTCGTTATGTTCGGCAGCTGACGGGGCCGGTCTGATCCGGTAAGCCCGTTGTCAGTGGCCTGTTCTGCTTAAACTGTTGTCTGAAATTGTAGCCAGCGCTGTAAGCCAATTTCTGTATCTCTGACTATAGCGACAGTATGGCAAGTGTTGATCAGCCAAAAGTGTGATTCTTCTGGATTGAATCCTCCCCGCACAGTTGGAGTTCGGCCTTTGAGAAAAATAGTTGCCGGATACCGGTTTGTCGAGGTCCGGCAACGGGGAAATTGAGGCGCAGTCGAGGTTTACTCGAAGCGCGAGAAATCCGGTGCGCGTTTTTCCATGAAGGCCCGGAAGGCTTCGGCGGCTTCCGGGGATTTCAGCCGCTGCGCAAACAGCTGTCCCTCCTCCAGCATGGTATCCCGGAGCGCTTCCAGGGTTGGCTTGTTAAGAAGCGCTTTGGTGGCTCGAATCGCTGCCGGGGCTTTTTCAGTGAGCCGTTGGCAGGCGTCGAAGGCATTGGCTTCGGTCTGCTCAGGTTCGCAAACGCGGTTGATCAGGCCAAGTTGAAGCGCCTCTTCCGCGGAGAAGGCACCACCAAGCATCAGTAGCTCCGCGGTGCGCACCCGGCCAATCCAGGTGGGAAGTAGCAGGCTGGAGCCACCTTCGGGGCACAGGCCGAGGCTGGCAAACGGCATCTGGAATGCCGTGTTGTTGCCGGCGAATACCAGATCGCAGTGCAGCAACATGGTGGTTCCAATGCCGACTGCCGCGCCATTGACCGACGCCACCACGGGTTTGGTTGCGCTGGCCAGTAACAAAAGAAAGCGGCCTACGGGCGTTTGTTCGAAATCACCGGGCAAGCCGGCGGCAAATTCGCCCAGGTCGTTGCCGGCGGTGAAGCACTCGCTGCTGCCGGTAAAGAGTACGCACCGGATGTTGGCATCATCCCTGGCTTGTTCCAGAGCATCGCCCATGGCGGTGTACATGGCGTGGGTGAGGGCGTTCTTGCGCTCTGGCCGGTTCAGCCGAACGATGAGAGTTCTGGCTTTGATTTCGGTAAGGACGAGGTCAGTCAAGTTGGCTCCTGCGGTGTTATTCTAGTTTGGTTAGGATGGTACCTTTTTCTTGTGCCGTTTTTCACGGCTTTTTATGACTGCTTCGTCATCTGTCGAATCACTCGCCAAAGCGATTTTCTGGTAAACTTTCGCATCCCGATTTTTGATGACACGACATAACGATATCAAGCTGATGAGGCGCCTATGACCACCGTAATCCGCCAGGACGATCTGATTGAAAGCGTAGCGGACGCGCTGCAGTTCATTTCCTACTACCATCCGAAAGATTTCATTGATGGTGTGTATGAGGCTTACCAAAAGGAAGAGTCCCAGGCGGCGAAGGACGCCATGGCCCAGATCCTGATCAACTCGCGCATGTGTGCGGAAGGTCATCGGCCCTTGTGTCAGGACACTGGTATTGTGACGGTATTCGTCAACATTGGTATGAACGTTCAGTGGGACTGCGAGCTACCCCTGGATGATGTGATCAACGAAGGGGTGCGTCGCGCCTACACCCATCCGGACAACGTGCTGCGCGCTTCTATTCTGGATGACCCGGACGGCAAGCGTAAGAACACCGGTGATAACACGCCGGCCATCATCCACTACAAGATGGTTCCGGGCGACACGGTTGAAGTGCACGTGGCTGCCAAAGGTGGTGGTTCAGAGGCCAAGTCCAAGTTCGCGATGCTGAACCCGTCCGATTCGGTTGTAGATTGGGTTCTTAAAATGGTTCCGCAGATGGGGGCTGGCTGGTGCCCGCCTGGCATGCTGGGTATTGGTATTGGCGGTACCGCCGAAAAGGCGATGGAAATGGCCAAGGAATCCCTGCTGGATCCGATCGATATCCACGACCTGAAAGCGCGCGGTGCGTCGAACAGAGCCGAGGAACTGCGTCTTGAGCTGTTCGATAAGGTGAATGATCTCGGTATCGGTGCCCAGGGGCTGGGTGGCCTGACCACCGTTCTGGACGTTAAGGTCAAGGATTACCCGACGCACGCTGCCAATAAGCCGGTGGCCATCATCCCGAACTGTGCTGCGACTCGCCACGCGCATTTCACTCTGGATGGCACCGGACCGTCCTTGCAGACGCCGCCGCGCCTGGAAGACTGGCCGGAAATCACCTGGGAAGTGGGCGACAACGTGCGTCGCGTGAACCTCGATACGGTGACCCCGGAAGACGTGAAGGACTGGCAGCCGGGCGAAACTGTCCTGCTCTCCGGTAAGATGCTGACCGGCCGGGATGCTGCCCACAAGAAGATGGTCGACATGATCGAGAAAGGCGAGGAACTGCCAGTCGATCTGAAAGGTCGCTTCATTTATTACGTGGGCCCTGTTGATCCGGTGCGCGAAGAGGTCGTTGGTCCTGCAGGCCCGACGACTGCGACCCGAATGGACAAGTTTACCCACACCATGCTCGAGAAGACCGGCCTTACCGGCATGATCGGTAAAGCCGAGCGTGGCCAGGTAGCCATCGACGCTATCAAGGAATTCGGTGCGGTCTACCTGATGGCCGTGGGCGGCTCCGCCTACCTGGTGTCCAAGGCGATCAAGCACGCGGAAGTGGTCGCCTTCCCGGAACTGGGTATGGAAGCCATTTACGAGTTCGAGGTCGAAGACATGCCGGTCACAGTCGCCGTTGATTCACGCGGCTCGTCTGTGCACCAGACAGGTCCTGCCGAATGGCACGAGAAGATCATTGCTGCCAAGGCGGTCTGATCTCGGTAGGTTGCCGAAAAAAACAAAAGGGCCGGACGAGTACATCGTCCGGCCCTTTTTCGTTGGCTGGTGCAGCTACCTCAGCTTGAACAGCTGATATTCAGGTGCTTGCCCCAATCAGGCGGCAATGCCGCGTAAGCCTCGCTCTCCGGTTGCTCGTCATAGGGCCGCTCAAGAACCTTCAGTAGTGCCTTCATCGGTTCGTAGTCCCCGTTCTGGGCTTCCTGGATGACCTGCTGGGCCAGGTAATTCCTCAGCACATACTTTGGATTCACGCGGCGCATGGCGTATTCCCGCTCATCGTGAGCGCGGCTTTCGTTCAGGAGTCTCTCCTCATAACGCTCCAGCCACTGGTCTGCCACGCTGCGATCTACAAACAGATCCCGCACCGGCCCATGGCCATGGCTGTGAAGATTGGACAGCGCCCGGAAGAAGGCCGTGTAGTCGACATGGTGCTCGTGCATCATGCTGAAGGTATCCATGATCAGGCTCAGGTCCGCTTCATCCTCGATGACGAGGCCAAGCTTGTCTCGCATGTTCTGGAGGAAGCGCTCGTTGTAGGCCACTTCATAGCGGCGAAGCCCCCGGCGCACGTCGTCTTCCTCCATTACCGGGAGCAGGGCTGTGGCCAGGTAGCGGCAATTCTCAAACCCGACTTGAGGCTGACGGTTGTACGCGTAGCGCCCGCCCTGGTCGGTATGGTTGCTTATATAGCGGGCATCGAAATCATCGAGGAATGCGAAAGGGCCATAGTCAAAGGTGTCGCCGATGATGGACATGTTGTCGCTGTTCATCACGCCATGGCAGAAGCCGACTGCCTGCCAGTCCGCAATCGTTCTTGCCGTGCGTTCCACCACTTCCTCGAACCAGCGGGCGTATCGATCGTCATCCGGCAGGTTGATCAGATGAGGGAAGTGCAGCGAGATCACATGCTCAAGCAGAGTCTTTACGCTTTCAGGCCCTTCGTGGTGAGCGGCGAACTCGAAGTGTCCGAAGCGAATATGGCTTTGAGCCACGCGCACCAGTGCAGCCGCCGTCTCGATGGATTCCCTGCGCACCGGGTCTTTGGCGCTCACCATGAACAGTGCCCGTGTGGTCGGGATACCAAGTCCCTGCATGGCCTCGCTGCACAGGTATTCGCGAATGGTGGAGCGAAGCACGGCCCGGCCATCCCCGAAACGGGAGTAGGGAGTCATACCGGCGCCTTTGAGGTGCCAGTCCCAGCGTCGTCCATCGGGGCCAACGGTTTCCCACAATAGCAGGCCACGGCCGTCGCCCAGGTCGGGATTGTAGGCACCGAACTGGTGGCCCGTGTATTTCATGGCCACAGGGTCCATACCCTCAAGTAACTCCGATCCCGCACCCACGCCGGTCCACTCCGATTCGGAATCGGCGCGAAAGCCCATCTGTTCCGCGAGCTTGTGGTTGAAGCACACCATCTTTGCGTCTTTTAGTGGTGAGGGCTGAACCCGGGTATAAAAACTGTCCGGGAGCTCTAGGTAGCGATGCTCTATTCGAAAATCGTTGCCACTCATAAAACGCCTATACTCCCATTGGTATGAATTCTGCTGCCGTCTCTCTTAAGTCATCCATTGAACTGGAAACCCAACGTGTCTGATCGCTCGCTAGAACAAACCATCAGTGCCCTGATTCAGCAGGAAGGCCTGCCCGAGGCCTATGCCAAAACGGTAGAAAAGACCATTCTGCCGCTCGCAGACCGAATCTGTGCGCTCCATGATACGGAAAAGCAACCCATTGTGGTTGGTATTCACGGAGCCCAGGGTACGGGCAAGTCTACGTTGACGCTCTTTTTACGAGAAATTCTGCTCCGGCACCGCAACCGGTCTGCGGCCAATTTTTCTCTGGATGACATTTACCTTACCAGAGCCGAGCGTCAGGACCTCGCCGAACGGGTACACCCGTTGTTTAAAACCCGTGGTGTGCCTGGAACCCACGGCGTGGCGCTTGGGCAACAGGTCTTGAACCGCTTGCGCAGTGCAGCGCCTGAAGATGTCACCCCGATTCCTGCCTTCGACAAGTCCAGGGACGACCGGGTTCCTCGGGATCAGTGGCCTGTCTTCGGGGGAAGGGCCGAGGTCATTCTTCTGGAGGGCTGGTGCCTGGATGCGCGACCGGAGAAAGACAGTGCGCTCGCCCGGCCGATGAATCCTCTGGAGGAGAACGAGGACCTGGACGGTGTCTGGCGCAGCTATGTTAACGATCAGTTGAAAGGGGAATACCGGAAGTTTTTTGATGAAATCGATTTTCTGGTCATGTTGAAGGCTCCCTCTATGGAGTGTGTTCTTGAATGGCGTCGACTCCAGGAGCAAAAGCTGGCGAATAAAATCCGCAACGCACCAGAAAGTGGCAAGCCCTATGGAGGCGCACAGGATTTGCGCATTATGACCGACGAAGAAGTCGGCCGCTTCGTTATGCACTATGAACGGGTTACCCGTGCCTGCCTCACTGAAATGCCTGTTAGGGCTGATGTTCTAATCAACGTGGCCGAGGACCATTCCCTCGGCCTTTCGCAGTTTCGCGAGGCCTAACGGAGACCGGCCATGGCCAGACCCCATTTGATCCTCTTCTCAGATCTCGACGGCACCCTGCTAGACCACGACGAATACCGCTGGCACGCGGCGGGCCCCGCCCTGGAAAGGCTGAAGGCAGCCAATATTCCCCTGGTGCTTAACTCCAGCAAAACCATGCCGGAGATCCGGGCTTTGAGGGAAGAACTTGGGAATAACGATCCGTTCATTGTCGAAAACGGTGCAGCCGTAGTTATTCCGCCCCACGCCCTAGCCAATGAGGAAGAAGAAGTGGTGAATTTTGGTGCAAGCCGGGAACGCGTCCTTGAGGTGCTGGACGCGCAGCGGGGGAAGGGCGCGCGGTTCAGGGGCTTTGCCGACATGTCTACCGATGAACTGGCAGCGGAGACCGGCCTGGATCCGGCAGCGGCCGGGCGGGCCAAAGAGCGGCTGGGTACCGAACCATTGATCTGGCAGGGCTCCGAGCAGGAGTTGGTGGAGTTTGAAGCGGCTCTGAGTGCCGAGGATCTCCGTCTGGTAGCGGGCGGACGTTTCCTCCATGCCATGGGTATTTTTGATAAAGCCGATGGGGCCCGGTTCTTGCTAAACAAATACAAAGAGCAATACCGGGAGCAGTATGGCGATGGGCCAGTGTTGGCCATTGCCCTGGGTGATAGCCCCAACGACCAGCAGATGCTGGAATCGGCGGATATACCGGTGGTGATCCGGGGTGTAAAAAGCGAAGAGGTTCGGTTGCCTTCGGCAAAGCACGCCATTCGCTCCCTCAAGCCCGGCCCCGAAGGCTGGAATGAGTGCGTACTCAATCTCCTGTTTGAGTACGGGTACTGACCCGTTCGAGTGCGGGTATAAAAAAGGAGAGCCGCCATGGGCGACTTTTACCAGAATGGCATTATCACAACCCTTCATAACCTGGTTCGGCGTCCGGTAGAGGAGCTCGAAGCGGAGCTGATGGGTTTTCGCAAGACCCGGCCCATGTCGCTGGTGCTGCCCTCCCTGTACTCGGAGCTGGAAGGGCCGGCCCTGAAAAATATTGTGCACGAGCTGGGAAAGTTGCCTTATCTGGACCAGGTGGTGATTGGCCTGGATCGCGCCAACGAGGAACAATATCGCCACGCTCTGGAGTACTTCTCGGACCTGCCCCAGAACTTCAAGGTGCTCTGGAACGACGGGCCCCGACTCAGGAACATTGACCTGAAACTTCGGGAGCAGAACCTGGCACCGACGGAAATGGGCAAAGGGCGAAACGTCTGGTATTGCTTTGGCTATGTACTGGCATCCGGTGTCAGCAAATCCGTTGCCTTGCACGACTGCGACATTCTTACTTATTCCCGGGACCTTGTGGCCCGCCTTATCTATCCTGTGGCCAACCCCGGCTTCAACTACATGTTCTGCAAAGGCTACTACGCCCGCGTAGCAGACGGAACAATGAACGGAAGGGTCAGCCGCCTGCTGGTGACACCGCTGATCCGATCGCTGAAGAAGGTCTGCGGCCCCAACGATTTCCTGGATTACCTGGACAGTTACCGGTACCCACTGGCCGGGGAGTTCTCCTTTCGTACGGATGTGATCAATGATCTGCGCATTCCCAGCGACTGGGGGCTGGAGATCGGCGTGCTGTCGGAGATGAAGCGCAACTACGCCACCAACCGCCTGTGCCAGGTGGATATTGCCGATGTCTATGATCACAAGCATCGGGAGTTGTCGCCAGAGGATGCCAGCAAAGGGCTTTCGAAGATGAGCATGGACATCGCCAAGGCCCTGTTCCGCAAGCTGGCGACTAACGGTGAGATTTTCTCCAGCGAGAAATTCCGGACCATCAAGGCCACCTATTTCCGGATTGCCCTTGATTTCGTGGAGACCTACCAGAACGACGCCATCATTAACGGTCTGAACTTTGATCGGCATAAGGAAGAGAAGGCGGTAGAGCTGTTTGCCCAGAATGTGATGCGGGCTGGCGCCTATTTCCTGGATAATCCGATGGATACGCCCTTCATTCCCAGCTGGAACCGGGTCACAAGTGCTATTCCGGACATCAAGGAGCAGTTGCTGGAGGCCGTGGAGCTGGATAATGAGGAATTCCGGCCATGACCCAGCCTCTGAAAGCGAAGCTGGTTTCCATGCTGGATGTCGTCTATCCGGAGCTGGACTGTGACTTTCTGGCCGAGCAGTTGCTGACCACCATGGCGCTGGAGCCCAACCAGGCTCCGCCGCCTGCGCACCAGAATAATTGGGACGAGTCGGATGTGGTGCTGATTACTTATGCCGACACGGTTCAGCGGGCGGACGAAAAGCCACTGCAGACATTGCATCGTTTCCTCGGGGATTGCCTGTCAGATTCTATTTCGTCAGTGCACATTCTGCCGTTTTTCCCCTACAGCTCCGACGACGGTTTCTCGGTCATGGACTATCTGGCCGTCAACGAGTCCCACGGAAACTGGGAGGATATCGAGGGCATTGCCCGGGATTACAAACTGATGGCGGACCTGGTGATCAACCATATGTCAGCCCGCAGCCGCTGGTTCGAGAATTTCCGCAAACGGGTAGACCCGGGAAAGGACTATTTCTTTGAAGGTAATCCCAAAGATGATCTGAGTGCCGTCGTGCGGCCCCGAACTTCGCCACTGCTGAATCCGGTTCAGACCGATGACGGCGAGCGTTATGTCTGGTGCACGTTCAGTGAGGATCAGGTTGATCTGAATTTTGCCAACCCCAACGTGCTCATCGAGTTCGCGGCCATCATCAGGCGCTATCTGGAGCGTGGCATTATCATCTTCCGGCTCGATGCCGTCGCCTTTCTCTGGAAGGAGCCGGGCACGCCCTGCATCCATCTGCAGCAAACCCATGAGCTGATCAAGATCCTGCGCCTGCTGATTGAGCACCACAGCCCGGATGCGGTGGTGATTACCGAGACCAACGTACCCAACCGGGAAAATCTCACCTATTTCGGCAACGCCAACGAAGCCCATGTGATCTATAACTTTTCCCTGCCGCCCCTGCTTATCAATACCCTGGTTACCGGTGACTGCAAGCACCTGAAAACCTGGCTGATGAGTATGCCGCCAGCGCAGATGGGCACTACGTACCTGAACTTCATTGCGTCCCACGATGGCGTCGGTATGCGGCCGACGGATGGTCTGCTGACTGAGGAAGAGAAGCAGCGCCTGATCAACACCATGGATTCCTTCGGCGGCAAGGTCTCGTACCGGCGCACTCCGGATGGCCGCGACCAGCCCTACGAAATCAATATAGCCCTGTACGACGCACTCCAGGGCACGGCGGAGTCGGGCCGGGATCACTGGCAATTGCAGCGCTTCGTCTGCGCTCATACTGTGATGCTGGCGCTGGAGGGGATTCCGGCCTTCTACATTCACAGTCTACTGGCGACTGAGAACGATCTGGAGCGGGTCGAGCACACCGGTCGGCTTCGATCCATTAACCGCAGCCAGTGGCAACTGGATACTCTGGAGCAGAAGCTCGCAGATCCCCTGAGCCATCACAGCAAGGCGTTCCGGGAGCTGAAACGGCTGATCGCCATTCGGCGTAAACAACCTGCGTTTCACCCGAACGCCACCCAGTTCACCCTGCATCTCGGGCTTCAGCTGTTCGGTTTCTGGCGCCAGAGTATGCGCCGGGACCAGTCCATCTTCTGCATTCACAACATCAGTAACGAGGTGCAGCAGGTAGCCCTGAGCGACATCAATCTCATCGGCACCGATCATTGGCTGGATCTGATTTCCGGGATGACGATTGATGATCTGTCCGGCTCGATCACCCTGAAACCTTATCAGAGTGTGTGGCTGTCCAACCTGGAAGTTACCGACTGATCATGTCATCGCGTCATTTGTGCAATGCTCGGAAAACTTGGGGTATCCTGTGCCCATATGAGCAAGGCCGAGACGTCATACATGATCAAAGCAATCAAGGTAACCGGGGGCAATCTAGGCTGGGAGCCCTGGGAAGGGCCGGGCGAGCCGCCCGCAGACCACGTCGAAATCGAGGTTGTCTGGACAGCCATCAATCGTGCGGATCTCATGCAGCGGGCTGGCGTCTATCCTCCTCCCCCGGGAGCATCCGATATTCTCGGGCTAGAGGTCAGTGGTCGCATCGCTTCGGTCGGATCCGGTGTTATCCACTTCAAGCCCGGCGATGAAGTCTGCGCCCTGCTGACCGGCGGCGGTTACGCCACCCGCGTGGTGGTGCCCGCGGTGCAGGTACTGCCAGTCCCCAAAGGATTATCTCTGGAGAAAGCCGCGGCCATACCGGAAGTATTCGCGACGGCCTGGCTGAATCTCTATCACGAAGCGGCCTTGAAGCCGGGCGAGCGGGTGCTTCTGCATGCAGGTGGCAGTGGTCTTGGAACCGCGGTCATCCAATTGGCGACCGCCTTTGGAAACCCGGTTTTTGCCACTGCCGGTGATAGCGCCAAACTGGAAATCTGCCGCAATCTGGGAGCCAGCGGTGTCTGGAACCGGAATGAAGGTTCCTTTGTCGATGCCGTTACGGCCTGGGGTGGCGTCGACATGGTTCTGGACCCGGTTGGCGGCAGTTACATTGCTGAAGATCAGCGAATTCTGAACGTAGATGGCCGAATTGTGCTCATCGGACTAATGGGCGGCCGGATGGCCGAGGTGGATCTGGGCCTTATGCTGATCAAACGCCAGCGCCTGATCGGTTCCACCCTTCGCTCACGCACGGTCGAGGATAAGGGCGAGGTGATGCAGGCGCTCTTCCGGCATGTCTGGCCGTTGCTCGCAGCTGGTCAGATTGAGCCTCTGATTGATAGCACCTGGCCGATAGAAGAGGTGGAAGACGCGATGGCCTATGTGGCCGAAAACAGGAACACCGGGAAGGTGCTCCTGAAGATCGCCGACTGATTCACACAGCCCACTCGCGTCTCAGGTATTGCAGTCAGTCTGCGATGTGAACCAGCTGCTTGCCGAAGTTCTGTCCCTTGAGCATGCCCTTGAAGGCATCAACGGCATTGTCCAGGCCTTCGGCCACGGTCTCCCGGTACTTCAGTTCACCAGAGGCAATCCGTGAGGCCAGGATGTTTGTGATTTCCTGATGCTGATCCTGCCACTCGGTCACGAGGAAAAAACGATGCTCGGGAGCCGGATCAAGCGCGCCAAGCACGTGGAAGGGAGTCTCCACGCTGGCCATATCTTTTGCATTGTAGGCAGAGACAAAACCGCAGATAGGCACCCGGGCACCGTCGTTCAACAATGGGGCAACGGCGCGCGTAACGGCGCCACCCACGTTTTCAAAGTAGATGTCGATGCCGTCGGGGCAGGCTGCTTTAAGATCCGCTTCCAGGTTGCCCGCCTTGTAGTCAACGCAGGCGTCGAAGCCCAGCTCATTGACCACGAAATCACACTTTTCAGGCCCGCCGGCAACGCCAACCACCCGACAACCCTCTGTTTTTGCGGTCTGGCCAACGACAGTGCCCACGGGGCCGGAGGCTGCCGAGACAACCACGGTTTCGCCGGCTTTTGGTTTGCCGACGTACATCAGGCCGCAATAACCGGTGCGCCCTGGCATGCCTGCAACGCCAAGGTAGGTTTGCAGGGGTACGTTGTCCCGTTGCTGAATCTTGTAAACCATCGGCGCATCGGCCGGAAAGGTGACGTATTCCTGCCAGCCGGAGTAGCAGGTAACCAGGTCGCCGACCTTCAGGTCGTCTGAACGTGATTCCACTACACGTGCAACGCTCTCGCCGACAATAGGCTCATCGATGCCAATGGGGTCCATGTAACCCTTGGCATCGTTCATGCGTGGACGCATGTAGGGGTCCAGTGAAAGCCAGAGCACTTGAGCAACAACTTCTCCCTCGTTGGGGGAGCGGGCAGGGCGTTCTTCCAAAACGAGATCGCCTTGTTGGATTTCGCCCTGTGGGCGTTTTTTGAGCACGACGGCTCGGTTCTTGTATTCGCTCACTTGTTCTCTCCGGTTGCATAATGAAACCAGATTAGGGTGCAGCAGAATGATGGGCGGGTCAACTTTTTAGCCGGCGCCTGGTTATCTGCAACGTTTCGCCCCAGTTGTAGCGAAATGCAACAAGTGCCATAATTTGCAGTGTAAAACAGATATCTTCCCTGGAGGTAACCATGACCACCGCCGTCCGTCTCGACGATTCGCTCGTTCGTCACGCCGCCGCCGAGGGCGCAGTCAATCGGCGCTCAACACCCAAGCAGATCGAGTATTGGGCCGAAATCGGGCGTGCTGTTGCCGGCGATGTGAGTGCCGAGGATTTGATTGCCATTGTGCAGGGTATTCGCCAGGTTCGGGTCGAGCCGGTGGTAGCTGACTCTGTTTCCAGCGATGAACTCTGGGCCGAGGTGGATCAGTCCAGAGAAAGCGGTGATCTGGGGCGTTTTATCGGCCGGGGGCGAACGGTGTACCAGGCCTCTGGCGAGAAATCCGGCTATCTGGAAGCGATCTATCCGGACGGCAGCCGAGAAGTCGGCCAGTTTCGCAATGGGCGTTTTGAGGCACTGAGTGACCGTGACAACGCAGCCTGAACTCTGGCTGTTAGTTGGCGGCAATGGGGCGGGGAAAACAACTTTCTATGAGCGGTTTCTGGCTCGTCGCAAAATCCCGCTGGTGAATGCCGATAACATCGCCAGAAGTGTCTGGCCCGATGCTCCTGAAAAGCACAGTTACGAAGCGGCGCTTGTTGCCGAAAGAGAACGGTTCCGCCTGATTGAGGAGCGTCAGACATTCTGTTTTGAAACGGTCTTTTCCCATCCTTCCAAGGTGGATTTTGTCGGGGCTGCAAAGGCGGCAGGGTTTCGTATTCGGCTGTTCTATTTTCACCTGGAGTTGGCAGAGCTTAACAAGGCGCGGGTTGCCTCGCGGGTGAAGTCCGGCGGCCATAGTGTCCCCGAGGCCAAGATCCAGTCCCGGATTCCGAGAACTCTTGAGAATCTCCGCCAGTGCATTGGTCTTGTCGACGAATTGCATCTTGTGGATAACTCCAGTCTCGATCACCCCTATGTGCGTGTTGCGGTTTGGGAAGAGGGGCGTTGGCGTTCTCTACAGGAAAGACTGCCCGACTGGGCAACAGCCTTGATGGATGCCTGATTGTTGATTACGGCCAGCTATCCGGCACAACAAACATCCGATCGGTCTCCTGCCATAGCCTGCTACTGGCGTTTTTTTCGAGTTTAGCGAATAACTGGGGGATGCTGTGCCGCTCAATGGTGTTCAGTGCGGTCGTCACGGCATCCGTTGCGGGTGGCTCGCTCTGGCGCCACGGTCCAATCCAGTGGGGTTTGTTCAACACCACCCAGCCGTGGATGTCCCGCGACTCGATTTGTGAGATGTAGCACCAGTGTCCGCGAAGGTGATTGGCAGGCACTGACTCGGGCGCTATTGCCCGGGTCTCTTTCGGGTAAAACAGATAGCCCGGCATGAAAATGCGGGGCGTCACGGGTTCGTCGATTCCAGCTTCGGCGAGCAGTTCCCTGGCTTCGGGCAATCTGGTTCGCTGGCTTTGCAGGTTCAGCATGCGGTCTGCTTTCAGGTCCAGCCGATCTTTTGCGTTAGGGCCGTACCAGAGTGTTCTTCCGGTTTGCTCCGGAACCCCCAGATAGTATTTGATGGCAATTTCATGGTGTTCGATGCGATCCTCCGAACGATTGTGCACCACGAAATCCAGCTCGCCGATGGTTCGATTGTTGGACTGGATTTGCCGGTTCTGAAGCAGAATGTCCCAGCCCAGAAGATCTTCAAGTAATACCCGGTAAAGCTGTTCAAAGTAAAATCCGAGCCGCTTTGGTGGCGTCTCGCTCAGCAGCGGAGGTGCCATTTCCGGATTGCGATCCCACGCCTGGAGTCGCTCGTCAACATCTCCGCTGAGGGAACGGCTTGGCTCAAATGTTAGTGGTGACTGCAGCAGCTGGGGCGCCCGGCATAGCCAGGCAAGGTGCCTGACGGCGGGCATGGTCAGCTCTGAAGTCGCGTAGTGGGCTGTTTTTGCATCCATACGGCCAGAATACCGTAAACTGTCCCCAAGACACGATGATCCATACAGTTCTGAAGGAGGCTTCATGCAATATCTTCACACGATGATCCGGGTAAGCAACCTGGATGAGACCCTCCATTTTTTTTGCGACCTGCTGGGAATGGTCGAGATCAGTCGTAAAAGCAGCGACAAAGGTCGATTCACCCTGGTGTTTCTGGCTGCACCCAACGACGAGGCGCGCGCCCGTGAAGACAGGGCACCGATGATCGAGCTCACCTACAACTGGGATCCGGAGGAATATACGGGCGGTCGGAATTTTGGCCATCTTGCCTACCGCGTGGATGATATTTATGCACTATGTGAGCACCTTAAAGCCAATGGTGTAACGATTAATCGTCCTCCCCGTGATGGACATATGGCTTTTATCCGCACCCCGGATAATGTTTCTATCGAGCTTCTGCAGAAAGGCGACGCGCTGCCACCGAAAGAGCCCTGGGCCAGCATGGAAAACACCGGGACCTGGTAAGTGTTGAGGCGGGCCGCTGCGAAGCGTCGAAAATGCTATAATGGCGGCCCGCAATATAGCGTTCGCATCAGGATGATGCATTCAGAACATGGAGAAGTTTGATGGACGATTGGCAAGGATGCCTGGATCCCCAGTGCCAGACCGCATTATTACGAGCCCGGGAGAGCGTTGAGCGCAGGGGCGGCTCGGTGATTACCGTTGAAGACTACCTGCTTGCTCTGCTGGACTCCGCGCCTGCTATTGCCCGCTTTCTGCGCGGCTGCGGCATGGATATGGATGAACTTACCCGCACCATTCAGTGCGAACAACCGATCGTGACGGAAGTTGGTGGCGAAGGGCAATTATCTTCCCAACTGGTGTATTGGTTTGCGGCGGCCCGGGAAACCAGCGATTCGCCATGGCTTGGTTGGTCGCACCTGCTGGAGGCGCTCGTTCGGAACGCGGACCGGTTGCAGCAAAAAGCCTATGTGGCGGTTTTTGAGCTGGTTGCTCGCTGGCCAGATCCTTCCGATGAGCGGGAGCCGGCGCCGATTGATGAATTCCAGAGAGCGCCCGTGGTAGTGGCTGACTCGGCATGGGTTGAACTGGCTGAAGATGTCGCGATCAGTCTCGCGGCGTCTTCGTCAGCCATGATCTGGGTGCGTGGCGAGCGTGGGTCGGGCAAGACGGCCTGGCTGCAATCGTTGCTTCCGGCACTGGAGCAGGATTACGTCGAGTTGGATCTCAGGCGTGAAGCGGAGATTATGGCCAGTGATCTTCCGGTGCTGCCCGAGCGCATTTTGGAAAGTGCTCCAGGAGATAGCGGCTCGCGCTGGCCAGTTCTTGTGCTGGACAATGTCTCGCCTGCTGACCTGGTTGCGCTGATGGATCTCCCTGATGGGCTTGCGTCAGCGCTCGTACTGCACTGGTCGGGCCCAATACTTTTGCTGGGTCCTGGCGAGCCCACAGAAAGCCGTTCAGCTACCTCACTTCAGCACCGCCTGGGCCGGAGCCTCGACATCTTTGACATGCCTGTTACGAGCGTGGTCCAGCGACAGGCCATTTTAACGGCACATCAGGCCGCCATGGAGAAGCAATGGAATATCCAGATTCCCCGCTCGGTGATCCGGTTTGCTGCTTCTCGCCAAAGCCGTTGCGTCAGCACGCCGGGGGGAATGCTTCAGTGGCTGGAACGGGCGGCTGCAAGGCTCAATCTTTTTGCCCGCAGAGGCCCAACTGACGCGGTCGCCCTGGCAGGACAGGCAGACACACTGAGGCGCCAGTCCCTGGTGGCGCTTGCGCGCAAGGAGCCGCTCGAAGATATTGAAACGTCGCTGGGAGAGATACAGCTCCACCGGGTGGCAGCGGAAGTGGCCTGGCACGAGCGACAAGCGGCAGGCACGTTGCGTCAGCTTTGCAATGAAGATTTGCGCCGGGAACTGGAGCGCCAGGTTGCAGCGCGACCCGGGCCGGTTCACTATGTGCTGCATTGTAATCAGCAGGATGGAGATTCAGCGGGTGCAGGATCTGGAAATATACATTCGTGATCTGGAGCCGGGGGCGGTTTCCGGGTGGCTTGAAAACCATGTGGGCCAACTGGAACTGAATGATAGTGACGTGGCGAGCGTGATCAAGGGTTTTGCGCGTTATGAAGGCGACAGGGTTCGAATATCGCTCTATCCCGGCGCTTTCGGCAAGCGTTTTACCTCTCTGGTGATTGAGGGGCCGAGGGTGCCCTGGAACAGTGATCTGGACTGCGCCCGCAGCGCCTGGCGTGCCATGGATACCGAAATTCGCTGCAGTCCGGGAGACTGGAAAGAGGGCGAGCCGGTAGAGGATGAGAAATGGTGGCGTCTGGACCACCGGGGCGAGCAACAGGTCGCCTGGAACTGAAAGAGGCAGCCCTTGGGCTGCCTCTTTGTTTTCAGTGGGCGATTCAATCGCTCAGTATGGATACGTTGTCGGCCTGAAGGCCCTTGTCTGCCTCCACAACATTGAAGCGAACCAATTGACCCTGTCGCAGCACCCGGCGTCCGCGGCCACGAATCGCACGGAAGTGAACAAATACCTCGTCACCGCTGTCGCGCACGATAAAGCCGAAGCCTTTCTTCACGTTGAACCACTTTACGGTGCCTTCTTCATCACCCTCAGGGCTGCTTTCGTCATAGCCATCATCATCGTCGTTGTGGTTCTGGCTGGGGGCACGGTTGCTCGGCCGGGATGGGCTTTGCTGTTCGGCCGGTTTCTTGACTGAAAGCGCAATGGCCAGGAAGCCCGCAATGCCGAAAACGATCAGCGTGATAATGTAGGCGGCGATGCCACGAGTGCTACCGAGGGCCTCAATAAGCTGACCTGCAGCGATCAGGCGAAGTGGCTCTGGTGTAAAAGACAGCAGCAGGGCGAGCACCAGCGGTGCGGGGATGGCGATCAGGAGAGAAAAAAGGATCGCTTTGGATGGATTACGCATTGACTGAAATTTCTCCATTCTTGTAACGCTAACGATAAAAACCGGATATCGGGTAACATCGCACATCCGGCCGGTGAAAACCGACAGTACCCCGAAAAACGGGAGTGCTGGCGGGCAAAAGCGGCATGATACCAGATTATCCCGAGCGCTGACCAAGCAACGGGATAAGCAGTGTCATCGATCACATTCTAGAGAGAACTATCCAGGGGAGTACCAATACCCGATGAGCCAGAACGATCTGGAAACCCGACTGGACGAGCTGGAAACACGGCTGGCCTTTCAGGACGACGTTATCAATACCCTGAGCGAACAGGTCGCCAAACAGGAAATGGATATCCGTGAGTTGTGGGAGGCCAAGCGATTGCTGAACAAGCAGTTGAAAGATGTTTCACCGTCCAACATCAAGTCGGAGCAGGAAGAAACACCCCCGCCTCACTACTGAAAATGGGGTCAGATGAAAACGGGGTCAGATGAAAGTTTCATCTGACCCCGTTTTCATCTGACCCCGACTCCCGCCGCTTACGCCAGCAGTTCGATCAGAATCTGTTCGTAGATGTCGGACAGGGTATTCAAATCTTCGGCCTTTACGCACTCATCCACTTTGTGAATTGTTGCGTTGATGGGGCCAAGTTCGACCACCTGTGCGCCGGTAGGCGCAATGAAGCGGCCATCCGATGTGCCGCCGGAGGTTGAAAGTTCGGTTTCCCGGCCGGTCACCGTGCGAATGGCGCTCTGGCTGGCAGACACGAGTGCGCCCTTGTCCGTAAGGAACGGACGGCCACTGAGGTGCCACTGCAGATCGTATTTCAGGTTGTGGCGGTCCAGGATGGCTACCACCCGTTCCTCCAGACTTTCTGCGGTGTTTTCCGTGCAGTAGCGGAAGTTGAAGTGCACCAGGCATTCACCGGGAATAATGTTGCTGCCCGTACCGGCCTCCAGTTTGGTGATCTGGAACGTGGTTGGCGGGAAGAAGTCGTTGCCGTTATCCCAGAATTCCTTTGCCAGCGCATCCATAGCAGGCGCAACCAGGTGAACCGGGTTCTCGGCCAGATGCGGATAGGCTACGTGGCCCTGAACGCCATGCACTGTCAGATAACCATGCAGGGAGCCCCGTCGACCATTCTTGATCACATCACCCACTTCTCGGGTGCTGGACGGCTCGCCAATCAGGCACCAGTCGATCTTTTCGTTCCTGGCCTCAAGAGTTTCCACCACTTTGACCGTGCCGTGTTGGGCTGGCCCCTCTTCGTCACTGGTGATCAGCAGGGCAATGGAGCCCCGATGGTCCGGGTAGCTGGCAACGAAGCGTTCGCACGCGGTTATGAAGGCAGCCAGGCTGCCCTTCATGTCCGCAGCGCCACGGCCGAGGAGATAGCCGTCCCTGATCACAGGATCAAAGGGCGGATGCGACCAGTTCTTCTCCGGTCCGGTCGGAACAACGTCGGTATGGCCGGCAAAGGCCAGCACCGGCCCCTCGGAGCCTTTTCGGGCCCAGAGGTTATCGGTATCGGCAAAGCGCAGGTTCTCGCCGGTGAAGCCCAGAGGCGCCAGGCGCGACATCATCAGTTCCTGACAGCCGGCATCGTCTGGAGTGACAGACGGCCGGCGGATCAGGTCAACGGCAAGTTCGAGGGTCGGGGAATCAGTTGTTTGCATGCAGCTCTTCATTCAGCTCGATGGCGGACTTGTTGGTTTTGCACTCCACTGCGCCAGTCTGGCTGTTACGGCGGAAAAGCAGGTCTGTCTGGTTGGCCAGATCGCGGGCTTTGATCACTTCAACCAGCTCGTTGTTGTCGTCGAGCAGGGCAACCTTGGTGCCAGCGGTAATGTACAGCCCGGCCTCAACCTTGCAACGGTCGCCCAGCGGGATGCCGATACCGGCGTTGGCGCCGATCAGGCAGTTCTCTCCGACGGCAATGATGATGTTGCCACCACCGGAAAGGGTGCCCATGGTGGAGCAGCCACCGCCCAGGTCAGACCCCTTGCCAACCATGACGCCGGCGGAAATACGGCCCTCGATCATGCTGGTGCCTTCGGTGCCGGCGTTGAAGTTGATAAAGCCCTCGTGCATGACCGTGGTGCCTTCGCCCACATAGGCGCCAAGGCGAACCCGGGCGGTATCGGCAATGCGGACACCTTTCGGTACCACGTAATCGGTCATCTGCGGGAATTTATCCACCGATTTGACTTCCAGTGTGCGGCCTTCCAGGCGAGCCTGAAGCTGGCGGTCGGAAAGTTCGTTCAGGTCGATCGCGCCTTCGCTGGTCCATGCCAGATTTGGCAGCAGGCCAAAAATGCCGTCCAGCTTCAATCCGTGGGGTTTCGCCATGCGATGGGAAATCAGATGAAGCTTGAGGTAAACCTCGGGCGTGCTGGACGCGGTGTCATCTGTTTCGAGCACGGTGACGACTACCGGACGCTTGCTGGCGGCGGCTTTGTCCGCCAGTGACGCCTGGCCTGTCTGGCCGATCTGACGCAGGGCGTTGGCGAGTTGGCTGAGCTGCTCGGCGGTCGCGCTGATCGCCTGGTTGCCACCCTTGTAGTCAAGAGCGTTGGAGATGACGTCCATCAGGGTGTTATCGGGTGTCATGACCGGCTGCTGGTAAAACACTTCCAGCCACTCGCCCTGGTTGTTCTGGGTGCCGATACCGATACCGAATGCAAAGCTCATCTGATGGTTGCTCCTGTTATGAATGTGGGGTCAGGGCAATGCCTCAAGACCCCGAAATTAAAGTTTGGATCTGGTTTGCCCGAGATTCAGGCCAGCCATGCGGACCATTCGTCTGCACTGAAACCCACGCGCACATCATCGCCGTTTTCTACAACGGGGCGCTTAATAATGGATGGGTTCTCCAGCATGATCTCGTGAGCGCTTTGGGCGTCAATGGTATCACGAACGTCCTCGGGAAGTTTGCGCCAGGTGGTGCCACGGCGGTTCAGCAGGGTTTCCCATCCGACCGCCTGTTCCCAGCGGAACAGCAACTCGCTCTGCAGGCCATCCTTCTTGAAGTCGTGGAATTCGTAGTCGATACCTTGTTCGTCCAGCCACTTCCGGGCCTTCTTTACGGTGTCGCAGTTTTTGATGCCGTACAGTTTCATGGCTTGTTCGCCTTAACAAATTCAACAATGCGTTCCGCTGCCTCAACGCATTCTTCCAGCGGCGCAACCAGGGCCATCCGGACACGGTTTTCTCCGGGGTTATGGCCATCCACGGTTCGGGAAAGATATCGGCCGGGCAACACGTGCACGTTCTGTTGTGCCGAGAGCTCCCGGGCAAACGTTTCATCGTCCATCGGAGTTATCGGCCACAGGTAAAAACCGGCATCCGGAAAATCAACATCCATAACTTCCCCGAGGATCGGGACCACGGCCTCAAATTTGGCGCGGTACGCTGCACGATTCTCCCGAACGTGGTCCTCGTCGCTCCAGGCGGCCATGCTCGCCAGCTGATTGTGGATAGGCATGGCGCAGCCGTGATAGGTGCGGTACTTCAGGTAGCCATCAAGAATGCTTGCATCCCCGGCTACGAAACCCGATCGCAGGCCGGGCAGGTTGCTGCGTTTGGACAGGCTGTGGAACACCACGCAGCGGGCGTAGTCATCCCGGCCAATGGCGGCGCAGGTTTGCAGAAGACCTTCCGGCGCGTTGCCTTCCTCCGGATACAGTTCGGAGTAGCATTCGTCGGAAGCAACAATAAAGTCGTGTTTGTCGGCCAGGGCTATCACCCTGGTCAGCGTCTCCCTGGAGATAACAGCACCACTGGGATTGCCCGGGGAGCACAGGAACAGTACCTGGCATTCCTGCCAGATGGATTCGGGCACAGAATCGAAATCGGGAATGAAACCGTTTGAGCCATCGCAGGGGAGGTATACGGGCGTCGCGCCAGCAAGGAAGGCGGCTCCCTCGTAGACCTGATAAAACGGGTTGGGGCTGACCACGGTGGCAGGTCTGGTGGCATCTACGACAGCCTGAACCAGGGAAAAGATGGCTTCGCGTGTGCCGTTTACCGGTACGATGTTGTTTGCCGCGCTGAGGCTGCCGGCTTTCAGATTGAATCGGCGGGTTGCCCAGCCACTGATGGCCTCGCGGAGTTCCTCCGTGCCCCGGGTGGTGGGGTAATTGGCAAGCTTGTCCAGATTGTTCGCAATGACCTGTTTGACGAAATCGGGCGAAGGGTGCTTCGGCTCACCAATCCCCAGGGAAATCGGACGGAGATGATCGGGCACGCTGATGCCTGCCTTCAGTTTGGCAAGCTTTTCAAAAGGGTAGGGGTGAAGTCTGTCCAGGTTCGGATTCATTGAATGTCGTCCAGCATTTTACAGAGATCTTGCTGCAGGGCCTGGCATACCGCCGGCTCCCGGATGGGCTCGCCCTGTTCGTCCGTTACGAAGAAAACGTCCTCTACGCGCTCGCCGAGAGTGGCAATCTTGGCGTTGCTCAGGCGTACCCGGTGCTCCAGCAGCACCTGGCCGATGGGGGCCAGAAGACCCGGGCGGTCGGGTGTGATCACTTCCATCACGGTGCGCTGGTTGATGGTGTCATTGGAGAACGTCACTTCCGTCGGGAAGGCGAAATGCTTGAGCTGACGTGGAGTGCGCCGGTGGATGATGTCCGGGTAGTCATCCGGGTCGTCCAGTTCTTCGATCAGGCGCAAACGCACCCGTTCTTTTCTCGCAGGGTCGATGCCCAGGGGCTGTCCCTTTTCATCAAGCACCACGTAGGAACTGATCGAGTAGGGCCCCTCGCTTGAGCTGATGCGCGCGTCCACGATGTTCAGGTTCAGCTGTTCAAGGACCGCCGTTGTCGCAGCGAACAGGGCAACACGGTCCTTCATGTAGATAATGATCTGGGAGTAGCCGTCCGTAGGGCCGCCCCTTGTGTCTCGAATCAGAACCAGCGGGTCCGTATTGTCGCCGTGTCGGATAATGGCAGCAGTCTGCCAGGCGATGTCCACGGTCGAGTCCTGGAGGAAATAGTCTTCGTCCACGGTGTCCCAGATTGCGTCGATCTGTTCATCGGTCATGTTCTGGGCATGCAGGATTTCACGAGCTTCCGACTGAGTAGCGCGAACCCATTCCTGGCGGTCAATGGGGGTTTCCGTGCCCCGACGCAAAGCCCGTTTGGCCTCGATGTAGAGTTGGCGCAATAGCGACGCCCGCCACGTGTTCCACAGCTTGGGATTCGTAGCGCTGATGTCGCACACGGTTAGCACGTACAGGTAATCCAGGTGAGCCTGGCTCGGCACTGCCCTGGCAAACCCGTGAATGATGTCCGGATCGGAGATGTCTTTGCGCTGGGCCGTCATGGACATCAGTAGGTGGTTTTCCACCAGCCAGGAAATCAGCTGGGTGTCCCGTTCGCTCAGGTGATGCCGCTGGCAGAAAGCTTCGGCATCGATGGCACCCAGTTCCGAATGATCGCCACCCCGGCCTTTGGCCACATCATGGTAAATGCCAGCAATATAGAGGGTTTCCAGTTTCGGCAGCCTGTGAATCAGGCGCGATGCCAGCGGATACTCGGTTCGGGCTTCCGCGCCGCCAAGCCTTACCATGTTGCGGATGACTCGCATGGTATGGGCATCCACGGTGTAAATGTGGAAAAGGTCGTGCTGCATCTGACCAATGATCTGGCCAAACTCCGGGAGATACCGCCCGAGCACGTTGTACTTCTTCATGGCAGACAGCGTCTGATCCAGGGCATGGGGTGTTCTGAGCAGCTCCATGAACAGGGTGGTCACGGCCAGATCAGACCGGAACGCATCATCAATCAAATGCCGGTGGGCCCGAAGCGACCGGATCGTCGTGGCCCGGATGCCCTTGATCTCTGGATGCTGAGCCATCAGAACGAAGATTTCCATGATGGCATAGGGCGCGTAGGCGAAGACCTGGTTGTTGACCGCCTCAATATAATAGTTGCGAATCTGGAAACGCTTGTTGATAGGCTGGATGGCGTCTTCTGATGCGCTGCCGAGAATCGCTTCGTCGTAATACTGCAGAATCACGTCCGCCAATTCGGCGAGAGCCAGGACGGTGCGATAGTAGGCCTGCATCATCAATTCGACGCCGAGCCGTTTACCTTCGTCTCTATAGCCGAGCATCTGGGCCAGAGCCCGCTGATGATCGAACAGCATCCGGTTTTCATTCCGGTCAGCGAGCAACTGCAAGCCGTATCGCAGTTGCCAGAGGAAGGTTTCACCCTGGAACAGAATCTGATGTTCTTCCTCGGTAAGAATGCTGAAGCGGGTCAGATCGGCGATGTTCTGCAGTCCGAAATGTCGCTTTGTAATCCAGCCAATCGTCTGTATGTCCCGCAAGGCGCCCGGGGAGCCTTTCACGTTTGGCTCGAGGTTGTATTCGGTATCGCCGTATTTCTGATGCCGTTGCTGCTGCTCCTCACGCTTCGCAATGAAGTAGTCGCGGTCGGTGCTGACATGATCGGAATAGACTTGCTCGCTCAGATCTGATCGGAGTTCATCCGGGCCGGCAATCGTGCGGGTTTCCAGCAGGTTGGTCAGTATGGTGATGTCTTCGCGGGCGGCCGTCTTGCTTTCCTCGATGCTGCGAACACTGTGGCCGATATCCAGCCTGAGATCCCACAGCAGGGTAACAAAGGCGCCAAGGTCTTCGTGCCAGCTGTCTTCGATACCGTTACGGGTGAGAATAAGCAGGTCGATGTCCGAGTGCGGGTGCAGCTCACCCCGTCCATAGCCGCCGACGGCGATCAGGGCAATGTCCGGTGAATCGGAAAAGGGATAGCGGTTCCAGATCAATCTGAGAACCGTATCGACCGTGTCAGCCCGGGAGCGGACGAGGGAGCGCACATCGGCGCCCTGTCGAAAGGCCTCGGCATCGGCGTTATACCTGCCCTTTAGCAGCTCCCGGGCCGCCGTAACCGGAGAAGGGTCATTACTGATGCGGGATTCCAGCTCGCTTTGGTCCACTTAGAAGGACTCTTCCTTTCGCTTGGTCAAGACCTCGTGGCCGTCCGCCGTCACAAGGATAGTGTGCTCCCATTGTGCAGAGAGTTTGTGGTCCTTGGTAACGACGGTCCAGCCATCCGGCAGAAGCTTGGTCTGGTACTTGCCCTGGTTGATCATCGGCTCAATGGTAAACGTCATACCTTCCTGCAGCTCCAGACCTGTGCCGGGTTTGCCGTAATGCATTACCTGAGGCTCCTCGTGGAATACCGCGCCGATGCCATGGCCACAATAATCGCGAACCACGGAATAACGGTGTTTCTCGGCGTGCTGCTGAATCACATGCCCGATATCGCCCAGGCGGGTCCCCGGCTTGACCAGCTCAATGCCCTTATAGAGGCACTCCTGTGTAATCTGGATCAGCCGCTCGGTGCCAGGTTTCGGCTTGCCGACAATCCACATCTTGCTGGTGTCGCCGTGGTAGCCATCCTTAATTACGGTGACATCGATGTTAAGGATGTCTCCCTCTTTGAGGATTTTCTTCTCAGACGGGATTCCATGGCAGATAACGTGGTTCACCGACGTGCAGATGGACTTCGGAAACCCCTTGTAATTGAGCGGTGCCGGAATGCACTTTTGCTCGTTGACAATGTAGTCGTGGCAAATCCGGTCGAGCTCTTCGGTGGAAACGCCGGGCTTGACGTGATCGCCGATCATCTCGAGAACTTCGGCCGCCAGGCGGCCAGCGACGCGCATCTTTTCAATTTCTTCCGGTGTCTTGATCGATACCTGCATTGGGCTTCCCGTTGTTTGTGCCAAACCGGCATTTTAAGGGGCCTGCTGCCCGGGTACAAGGAAGCTCGCCGTCAAAAATAATGGCGTTTGTCGGGCCGAATATGGTATAAACGCGCCCGCTGGAAACGAATCCAGCAAATTCACACACGTGTCGGCACGTTATCCCAGGGTGCCTGTTCCTGCTTTCAAGGGAGCCAGGTTGGGATAATCGGACACGTGGAGGACTAACCCGAAGCTAAAAAGGTAACTATCATGGCTCAGGTAAATATGCGTGACCTGCTGAAGGCAGGTGCTCACTTCGGTCACCAGACCCGCTACTGGAACCCGAAAATGTCGAAGTTCATCTTCGGCGCCCGTAACAAGATTCATATCATCAACCTTGAGCAGACTGTTCCTGCCATGAACGATGCGCTGAAATTTGTTCAGCAGCTGGCAGAGAACAAGAACAAGATCCTGTTCGTTGGTACCAAGCGTGCCGCGGCCAAGATCATCAAGGAAGAAGCCGAGCGTGCCGGTCAGCCGTTCGTTAACCACCGCTGGCTCGGTGGCATGCTGACCAACTACAAGACCATTCGTCAGTCTATTCGTCGCTACCGTGACCTGGAAGCTCAGAGCCAGGACGGTACTTTTGACAAGCTGACCAAGAAAGAAGCACTGGATCGTACCCGTGAAATGGACCGCCTCGAGCGCTCCATTGGTGGTATCAAGGATATGGGCGGCCTGCCGGACGCGATGTTCGTGATTGACGTTGACCATGAGCGTATCGCCATCAAGGAAGCCAACAAGCTGGGCATTCCTGTCATCGGTGTTGTGGATACCAACAGTGATCCGGACGGTGTTGATTACGTGATCCCGGGCAACGATGACGCCATTCGCGCGATCCAGATTTACGTGAAAGCCGTTGCTGACACCTGCATGGAAGCAGCCCAGTCTGCTGGTGCCGGTGCTGACGAGTTTGTTGAAGTCAGCGAAGACGCTGAAGGCGCTGCTCCAGCCGCTGAGTAACGTTTTACCTTCACGTTTTAGATGTAAGGTGTGCCCGGTGTTTTCCGAGGCACACCGCCCCACCGAATTCGGAACAGTTGAGAGGATTGAACATGGCTGCAATTACCGCTGCAATGGTCAAAGAGCTGCGTGAGCGTACCGGCCTTGGCATGATGGAATGCAAGAAGGCACTTGTTGAAGCCGAAGGCAGCGTTGACGCTGCGATCGAAGAGCTGCGCAAGTCGTCCGGTCTGAAAGCTGCCAAGAAAGCCGGCCGTACCGCCGCTGAAGGCGCTTCACTGATCAAGATCTCCGACGACAACACCGTTGCCTTTATTCTGGAAGTGAACTCCGAGACTGACTTTGTTGCTCGCGATGACAACTTCCTGAACTTTGCCAACGACGTGCTGAACGTTGCGTTTGAAAATGGCGAAACCGACGTAGCCAAGCTGATGGAAGGCGATCTGGAATCCAAGCGTGAAGCGCTGGTTCAGAAGATCGGCGAGAACATTACTGTTCGTCGCATCGTCAAGGTTGAAGGCCCGGTTGTTGGTGGATACGTCCACAGCAACAACAAGATCGCTTCGGTTGTCGCCCTGACTGCCGGTGATTCTGAGGTTGCCCGTGACATCGCCATGCACGCAGCTGCCGTTAACCCGCGTGTCGGCAAGCCGGAAGACATGCCGGCAGAAGAGCTCGAGAGAGAGAAAGATGTGATCAAGGCCCAGCCGGATATGGAAGGCAAGCCTGCCGAGATCGTCGAAAAGATGATGGGTGGCCGCATCAAGAAGTTCCTCAAAGAGAACAGCCTTGTTGAGCAGCCTTTCGTCAAGAACCCGGACCAGACCGTGGGCGAGCTGATCAAGTCCAACGGCGGCGAGCTGGTCGGCTTCGTTCGTCTGGAAGTGGGTGAAGGCATTGAGAAGGAAGAAGTGGACTTTGCTGCCGAAGTTGCTGCTGCAGCCGGCACAGGCAAGGCCTGATCCTTCGTTCGATGCAGCGGGCTTACAGCCACTGCATCACCTGAGTCTGCCACGTTAGCCGGGAATTCCCGGCTCTCGTGGCGGGCTTGTATCTGAGATACCCCTTTTTTGAGGAGTATGTCAGATACAAGCCTGCAACGGGTACTACGCCGGATAGCAGCCAACAGACGACAAGGGGATCATCATGCCGACATCATCGAAAACCCAGCCCAGATACAAGCGTGTTCTGCTCAAACTCAGTGGCGAGGCCCTGATGGGAGAGCACGATTTCGGTATTGATCCCAAAGTTCTTGACCGCATGGCACTGGAAATCGGTGCGCTGATTGGCATCGGCGTGCAGGTTGGTCTGGTTATTGGCGGCGGCAACCTGTTCCGTGGCGCAGCCCTGAATGCGGCCGGCATGGATCGGGTGACCGGTGATCATATGGGCATGCTGGCCACCGTCATGAACGGTCTGGCCATGCGTGATGCTCTGGAACGTTCGAATATCCGGACCCGTGTGATGTCCGCGATCCCGATGAGCGGCATCGTGGAGCACTACGACCGCCGTCGTGCGGTACGGGATCTGAAAGATGGCGATGTCGTGATCTTCTGCGCCGGTACCGGTAACCCTTTCTTTACGACGGATTCCGCTGCTTGTCTGCGTGGCATTGAGATTGAGGCCGACGCGGTGCTCAAGGCTACGAAGGTAGATGGCGTATACTCAGCGGATCCGCACCTGGACAGCAGTGCAGAGAAATACGACCACCTCACCTATGATGAGGTTCTGGACAAGAAGCTGGGCGTGATGGATTTGACAGCCATCTGTCTCGCTCGTGATCACGGTATGCCACTGCGGGTCTTCGATATGAACCGTGCCGGCGCCCTGACTCGCATCGTAACTGGCGAGAAAGAAGGTACACTGATCGAATGAATCGCTGTCCCGGCGCCACAGGATCGTGGTGCCAGATTACAGAATGACATGACGAACGAATTGAGGATGCTGAAGTGATCAACGACATCAAAGCAGAAGCCGAAAAGAAAATGAAAAAGAGCCTGGAGTCCTTGAACTCCGCGTTCAACAAGATTCGCACCGGCCGTGCGCACCCCTCTATCCTGGATAGTGTCATGGTGAACTACTACGGCCAGGAGACACCGCTGAAGCAGGTGGCAAGCGTCAACGTTGAGGATAACCGCACGCTGACAGTCTCTCCCTGGGAGAAAAACCTGATGCCGACCATCGAGAAGGCTATCATGTCGTCAGACCTTGGCCTGAACCCGGCGACCAGCGGCGATATCATCCGTATCCCGATGCCCATGCTGACGGAAGAAACCCGTAAGGAAATGGTCAAGCAGGCAAAAGCAGACGCCGAGCACGGTCGTGTTTCCATCCGCAATGCGCGTCGCGATGCTAACAGCATGATCAAGGATCTGCTCAAGGAAAAAGAAATCACCGAAGACGACGAGCGCAAGGGCGAGGACGATATTCAGAAGCTGACCGACCGCCACATTGCGGAAGTCGAGAAGATGCTCAAGGCCAAAGAAGAGGACCTGATGGCGGTTTAACCGTCCGGACCTACTTGCAAGCGAATTGAAAGGCCGAAGCACCAAGGCGCTCCGGCCGCACAGGGGATTTCATGACGGGAACTGTATCCGCAGAGATTCCGGTGTCGGCAGACAGTCGGCCCCGGCATGTGGCCATCATCATGGACGGGAACAATCGATGGGCCAAGGCCCGTCGTCTCAAGGGAGTGGCTGGGCACAAGGCCGGTGTCGATGCGGTCAGAGCAGTGGTGGAGACTTGTGCTCGTGAAGGCGTGGAAGTGCTCACGTTGTTTGCCTTTTCCAGCGAGAACTGGCGTCGACCCAAGGACGAAGTGTCCGCGCTCATGAAACTGTTCCTGTTCGCTCTTGAGCGCGAGGTTCGCAAACTTCACCGGAACGATATCCGCCTGCGCATTATCGGTGATCGGTCCGCGTTCAGCGCTGCACTGCGTGAACATATGGAAGCGGCTGAAGAGTTGACCCGCAACAACTCCCGGATGACGCTGGTAATTGCAGCCAACTATGGTGGTCACTGGGATATCACGCAGGCCACTCGCAAGGTGGCTGAGCAGGTCCGCTCCGGGCAGCTGGCACCCTCTGACATTACCGATGACCTGATTCAGCAGCACCTCTGCATCGGTGACCTGCCGATGCCGGACCTGATGATTCGTACCGCTGGTGAGCAAAGAATAAGCAATTTCATGCTCTGGCACCTGGCTTACACAGAGCTCTACTTTTCACCGGTGTATTGGCCTGACTTCCAGCAGGAAGAAATGCTCAAGGCCCTTCACGTCTATGCCGGTCGACAGCGTCGTTTTGGCCAGACGGATGATCAGATAGCGGCCAAGGCTGTACAACAATAACGAACGATAGCGACGTTAACTGTGTTAAAAACCCGAATTATCACCGCACTGATCCTCGCTCCTATCGCCATTGGCGGGATCTTTTTTCTCCCGCCCCTGGGCTTTGCGCTCTTTACCGGCGCCATCATTACCCTGGGCGCCTGGGAGTGGGCGAATATGTCCGGTATTGAGAGCCCTGCCGGCCGGGTTGGCTACGCACTGGCCACAGCTATCATTCTCTACGGGCTGCTGAACGTTCCGTTTGTGGCGGTCCTCTGGCTGGCGCTGCTCTGGTGGGGCGTGTGCTTTCTTCTGGTTCGCAGTTATCCCGCCGGCTCCGACAAATGGGGCAGCCTCCCGGCAAGAGCCGTGATGGGGCTGTTCGTTCTGGTGCCGGCGTGGGTGGGCCTGAATCACCTGCGAACCGGCGGCTTCCAGTTTGGTGACAGTACCAACAACCTCCTGCTCATTCTCTACGTATTCTGTGTGGTCTGGGTTGCCGATATCGGTGCTTACTTCGCCGGTCGGGCTTTTGGTAAGGCAAAGTTGGCGCCCCGTGTCAGTCCGGGCAAATCATGGGCGGGCGTCTGGGGTGGCCAGGTGGCAGTCGGAGTTTTTGCCCTGGTTGTCAGCGCGCTGGCTTCGGCGGGAACGGTTCAGACCTTGCTGCTAATTGTTGCCAGCCTTGCCACCGGTCTTGTTTCAGTGTTGGGCGATCTGCTGGAAAGCATGCTTAAAAGGCACCGTGGTATCAAGGACAGCAGCCAGCTGTTACCCGGTCACGGTGGCATCATGGACCGGATCGACAGCCTGACGGCGGCCATTCCGGTATTTGCGTTGATTATTACCCAACTTGGTTGGCTGACAACCGGGCACTGGTGACTATGGTAACCCGTTCTATCAGTGTTCTCGGGGCGACCGGCTCCATCGGTCTCAGCACCCTGGATGTTGTTCGGCGCCACCCTGATCGCTTCTCGGTCTACGCGCTAACGGCCAGTACTCGTGCTGAAGAGCTCGCGGTACTCTGCCGTGAATTCCGTCCGAAAGTTGCTGTCATGGCTGATCCTGAAGCAGCCACGGTCCTCTCAAGATTGTTGACAGACCTGCCCGAAACCCGCGTGCTTGCTGGCCTGGGCGGATTATGCGAGGTGGCCTCCACCCCCGATGTGGACACCGTGATGGCGGCTATCGTCGGGGCGGCGGGTCTTTCGCCGACATTGTCGGCGGTGCGGGCGGGAAAGCGGGTATTGCTTGCCAATAAAGAAGCCCTGGTGATGTCCGGCAAACTGTTTATGGATGCCGTGGCCGCAGCGGGGGCCGAACTGTTGCCGATCGACTCCGAGCACAACGCGATTTTCCAGTGTATGCCGGCAGACAAGGTCCGGGATCCTGCCGGTGCTGGCATCACTCGTATACTACTGACAGCGTCCGGAGGTCCGTTCAGGGAACACTCCGTCGAGGATCTTCGTTCGGTAACGCCCGCCCAGGCCTGTGCCCATCCGAATTGGTCTATGGGGCAGAAGATTTCCGTGGACTCGGCGACCCTGATGAACAAGGGTCTGGAGCTCATTGAAGCCTGCTGGCTGTTCAACACTACGCCCCAGAAAGTTGAGGTGCATGTGCACCCTGAGAGCATCATCCACTCGATGGTTGAATATGCCGATGGCTCTGTTCTGGCCCAGCTTGGCAGTCCCGATATGAGAACGCCGATTGCCAACGGTCTGGCCTGGCCAGAGCGCATTGCTGCCGGTGTTGCTCCCCTCGACCTGTTCGCGATCGGCCGCTTTCACTTCGAGCGTCCGGATCTGGGGCGTTTCCCGTGTCTGCGCCTCGCGGCGGAAGCGTTTGAGGCAGGTGGCACTGCGCCGGCGGTTCTTAATGCTGCTAATGAGGTGGCTGTTGCTGCTTTTCTCGAGGGCAGCCTGTGTTTTTCGGATATCCCCGTTATCATAGAGCGAACGCTGGTTGCGACGGCTGTTGAGCCAGCAGACAGCTTTGACATTATCTTTGCAAAGGACAAAGAAGCACGGGCTCGTGCGCGGGAACAGATAGGTCTGTTAACTGTCTGATAGTCGCAGCGGAATGCTGCTCGGCTGAAGCCATTCAATCAGGAACGCTATGCAGATTATTGAAACCGTCCTCGCACTCGCACTTACCCTGGGTATCCTCGTGACCTTGCACGAATACGGTCATTTCTGGGTTGCCCGGCGTTGCGGCGTGAAAGTGCTCCGTTTCTCGGTGGGTTTCGGGAAACCGATGTTTTCATGGTACGACAGGCATGGAACCGAGTTTGCGGTTGCCGCCATTCCATTGGGTGGCTACGTGAAAATGCTGGATGAGCGCGAAGGGCCGGTGCCAGAAGAACTGAGGGACCAGGCCTTTACGTCCAAGCCGCCAGGGCAGCGCATCGCCATCGCCGCGGCCGGTCCCGTGGCCAACTTCATTTTTGCTATTTTCGCATACTGGCTGTTGAGCGTGGTGGGCGTTACCCATGTCGCGCCCATTGTCGGGCAGATTGCCGATGAGAGCGTGGCCGAGCGGGTGGGTCTGCAGGAAGGTATGGAGATCCACGCGGTGGATGGCCACCGGGTCAGCTCCTGGCGCGACGTGAATATGCGTATTCTGGAGCGGACCGGGGAGCACGGCCTGATTTCCATGGAGGTTTCGGAGGACGGCGCGCGAGGGAGCATCAGCGGCGAGCTTTCCGGCTGGGGCCTGAGTGATGACACCCCCAATCCTTTGGCCGAGTTCGGTATTACACCATGGCGCCCGGCTGTTCCCCCGGTATTGGGACAGATTTCCGAGGGTGGCCGGGCTCAGGCGGCAGGGCTTCAGCCCGGTGACCGCATAGTGGCCGTCAACGGGGAATCGATCAACAGCTGGTTCGAGCTGGTTGAATTTATTCGCAATGCCCCGGAGCAGACGCTGCAGGTAACCATCGAACGCAATGGTACGGAACAAGCTGTCAGTGTAACGCCGGAAGCGAGGGCCGAAGAAAGCGGGGAGTCGATTGGTTTTGTCGGTGCCGGTGTGGAAGCCATTTCCTGGCCGGAAGAGGTTTTGCGGGATGTCAGCTACGGCCCGTTTGCTGCGGTTCCGGTTGCCCTCAGCGAAACCTGGGCAGATACCCGTCTGACGCTGGTGGCCATCAAGAAGATGTTTACCGGCTTGCTGTCGCCCACCAATCTCAGTGGGCCCATCACTATTGCCCGGGTGGCTGAAGCCAGTGTCAGCTCCGGGTTTGAAGACTTCGTGCGTTTTCTTGCCTATCTCAGCGTGAGTCTGGGCATTCTGAATCTTTTACCTGTGCCGGTTCTTGATGGTGGTCATATCGTTTACTACACCATCGAAGCCCTCCGTGGAAAGCCGCTTTCTGAGCAGGCTCAGGCGTTTGGATTACGAATTGGTATGGCAATGATCCTCACATTAATGGTGTTTGCTCTTTACAACGACCTGATGCGGTTGTGAGAATTGCGAGCTCCTTACGCGCATTAACCAGGCGAAATATTTGAATGAGACGTTCTCTTCTAGGTGTAGCCGTTGGCCTCGCTGTGGCCATGTCCGGCCTGAAGCCAGCACTTGCTGATCAGTTCACTGTTGCGGATATTGAAGTGGAAGGCTTGCAAAGGGTATCTGCGGGTACCGTGTTTTCTGCGTTCCCTGTCAACATTGGCGAACAGGTGGATGAGACCGAGCTGGCTGATGCGATCAAATCGCTGTTCCGGACCGGTCTTTTTACCGACATTGAGGCCAGCCGGGATGCCGGCGTACTCATCCTGACGGTGCGCGAACGGCCCTCCATCAGTGACATCGAGATCGAGGGTAACAAGAACATTGAAACCGAGATGTTGATGGACGCGCTGGCGGGTGCCGGGCTTCAGGAAGGCCAGGTGTTCCGGCGCGCAACCCTTGAACGTCTTGAGCTGGAAATCCTGCGCTCCTACATTGCCCAGGGGCGCTACAACGCCAGGGTAAAGGCAACGGCCGAGGAACTGCCGAGAAACCGCGTTGCGATTCGCCTGGATATCAATGAGGGCTCGGTCGCTGCGATTCACCATATCAACCTGATCGGCAACAAGGATTTCAGTGACGAGGAACTGCAGGAGCTGTTCGAGCTGCAGACCACGAGCTGGTGGAACTCCCTGACCAACTCGGACAAGTACGCCAGAGAGCGGTTAAGCGGGGATCTGGAATCGCTAAGGTCGTTCTATCTTGACCGTGGGTATCTCGATTTCAACGTGGAATCCAGTCAGGTCTCCATTTCCCCGGACAAACAAAAAGTCTTCATAGCAATTGCCCTGAATGAGGGGCCCCAATACACCATTTCCGAGATCAATCTTCGCGGTGATCTAATCGTCGGGGAAGAGGAGTTGCGTGCGTTGATTCCGGTTGAGGAAGGCGACGTGTTCTCCCGCTCCCGTATGACGGCCATTTCCGAGTCTCTGGCATTCCGGCTCGGGCGTGAGGGCTATGCCTTTGCCAACGTCAATGCTGTTCCGGAGCCCGGTGAGAACAACACGGCAGCCGTCACCTTCTTTGTGGAGCCCGGCAAACGAGCCTATGTGCGCAGGATCAATTTCGACGGCAACGTGTCGACCCGTGATGATGTGCTTCGTCAGGAAATGACCCAGATGGAAGGCGGCGTGGCGTCCTCCGACCGCATCGAATTCTCCAAGACCAAGCTCGAACGTCTTGGCTTCTTCCAGACCGTGAACGTTGAAACCGTGCCGGTGCCCGGCACTGACGATCTGGTTGATGTGAACTACGCCGTCGAGGAGCAGCCCACAGGTAGCCTGTCCGCCTCTGTCGGCTTCTCCCAGGACTCCGGGGTTATCCTTGGTGCCAATGTCTCAGAGAACAACTTCTTCGGCACGGGTAAACGGGTATCCTTCGGTGTGAACGTCAGTGATGCCATCAAGAGTGCAAACATTTCCTACCTGGACCCTTACTACACCGTCGACGGAGTGAGTAGAGGCTTCAGCGTATTCGCCCGCGAGACCGACTACGAAGAGGAAGATATCTCCTCTTTCCTTCTGGATGAGTACGGTGGCCGAGTCACCTTCGGCTATCCTACCGACAGTATCACCCGTCTGAACTTCGGCGCTGGTGTGACCCAGTCAAACCTGAAGGAAGGCCTTTTCACCTCGCAGGAGGTGAGTGAGTTTATTGATGAAGAGGGCGATTCGTTCACCAACTTCTTCCTGTTCGGAAGCTGGCGTCGCAGTACCCTGAACCGTGGTGTTTTGCCGACTGATGGTTACAGTCACTCGCTGTCATTGGATGTGGCGGTTCCGGGTAGTGACCTGACCTTCTACAAAGCCACCCATAAAACCGATTTCTACTACCCTGTGACTGATGACAATCGCTGGGTCTTCCGGGCGCGATCTGAGATCGGTTATGGGGATGGCTACGGCGATTTCACCCAGATGCCGTTTTACGAGCACTTTTACACGGGGGGCTATGGTTCGGTTCGTGGTTATGAGGCGAACTCGCTTGGCCTGAGGGCAACGAATAACGTAAACGACCTGTCGGATCCTGATCCTTTTGGGGGCAACCTGCTGACCGAGGGTGGCCTGGAGCTGATTTTCCCGACGCCGTTTGCCGGCGATACCCGCTCGATGAGAACTTCATTTTTCCTGGATGCCGGCCAGGTCTTTGACACGGCAAGAGGCTATGATCCGGAACTGAGCGAAATCAGGATGGCAGCGGGTGTGGGCTTCCAATGGATCACTGCAGTTGGTCCTTTGGCATTCAGTCTCGCCTACCCTCTGAACGACAAGGCTGGTGACGACACCCAAGTGTTCCAGTTCTCACTGGGCCAGACCTTCTAAAGCATGGATAATAACAATCTACGGATGAAAACCAGGAGAAAACCAATGTCCCGATTTGTGTTGATGTTCGCTGCTGTGATGCTGGCGTTTTCATTCCCAGCGATGGCCGAAACCCGCATTGGTGTGGTCGATCTGCGTCAGGCACTGTTCTCGTCTGACGATGCCAAGACCTTCAGCGAGTCGCTTCAGAAGGATTTTGCCGGGGACGAAGCCCGGGTCCGCGAAGCACAGGAAGACGCTCGCAAGCTTCAGGAGCGCCTGGAAAAAGACGGTGCCATGATGAACGAGAGCGAGCGTAACAAACTGGCCGGCGAGTTCCAGGAAAAGGTAAAAGAGTTCAACTTTCTGAAGCAGCGGCTGGATTCAACAGTGAATCAGCGCAAGCAGGCGTTTCTCGAGCAGGCCCGCCCTGAGGTAGACGCAGCGGTCAAGGAGCTTCTTGAGGAAAATAACCTCGATCTGATCCTGCCAAGCGAAGCGGTTGTCTATGTGAAGCCGGAAATGAATCTGACCTCTCAGCTTCTTGAAAAACTGAACCGTTAACCTGTGATGGGCACCCCGGTGCCCTGATCGTTGCTTGGGAGCTCGCAATGACAGAAAGGTCCTATCGCCTTGGGGATATTGCCAATGCCCTTGGTGCGGAGCTACGGGGTGATCCTGATGTGAAGGTATCGGGCCTTGCGACCTTGCAGGCGGCTGGTCCCGACCAGATCAGTTTCCTTGCCAATCCGTCCTACGGTAAATACCTGGCAGATACGCGCGCCTCGGCCGTTATTGTCTCGCCGGCTTCGGTCAAAGATGCTCCGACCAACGTCCTGTTACTGGACAACCCTTATCTCGGATATGCTCAACTGAGCCACTGGTTTGATCCCGCCCCTGTTGCTACTCCCGGTGTTCACGCAACTGCAGTGGTGGATCCGTCTGCTTCCATTGCTGACGACGCCTGTATTGGTCCCAACGTGGTAGTGGAAGCGGAAGCAGAGATCGGCGAGAAAGTCGTTGTTGGAGCAGGCTCGGTTATAGGTGCCCGCGCCAGCATCGGATCCCGCACGCTGATTCGGCCGAGGGTAACGCTGGCCCACGATGTGGTCATTGGTGAGCGCTGTCACATCCTCAGTGGCGCCGTTATTGGCTCCGACGGTTTTGGCTTCGCCAATGAGAAGGGTGTATGGCATCGTATCGCGCAGCTCGGTCGGGTTGTGCTCGGAAATGATGTGGAAGTGGGTGCAAACACCACCATTGATCGCGGGGCACTGGACGACACAGTGATTGGCAACGGTGTAAAGCTGGATAACCTGATCCAGATTGCCCATAACGTTCGCATCGGCGATCACAGCGCCATGGCGGCAATGGTCGGTATTGCCGGCAGTACTCGCATTGGTCGGCACTGCGTGTTTGGTGGCGCCTCCGGCGTGGCCGGCCATCTCGAGATTGCGGATCAGGTCCATCTGACAGGTATGACTCTGGTGACCGGTGATATTCGTGAGCCCGGAGTCTATTCATCTGGCACCAGCGCTGATACCAACCGTCAGTGGCGCAAGAATGCTGTGCGTTTCCGGCAACTGGACGCGCTGGCGCGACGGGTCAAAGAACTGGAAAAGAAATTAGAGGGCTGAGGCCGATCAACATGATGAACATCGACGAAATTCTGGAATACCTGCCGCACCGATACCCGTTTTTGCTGGTGGATCGGGTAACGGAGGTCGAAAAAGGAAAATCGATCAAGGGCTACAAGAATATTTCGTTCAACGAGTCATTCTTTCAGGGCCACTTCCCGAACAACCCGATCATGCCGGGAGTCCTGATTATCGAAGCCATGGCCCAGCTCTCGGGCATTCTCGGTTTTGTGACTGTGGGCCGGAAACCTTCTGATGGCGTGGTACAATACCTCGCCGGCTCGAGCAAGGCCCGGTTCAAGCGCCCGGTTTTGCCGGGGGATCAACTGTGCATGGAGTCGGAGCTCATCTCCGGTAAACGGGGTATTTACAAATTCGAGTGTCGCGCCCTGGTCGACGGTGAAGTCGTCTGCGTGGCAGAGATTCTGACCGCTGAGAGAGAAGTTTGATGGCGACAAATGACTGGTCGGGTGTCCATCCTCAGGCGATTGTAGACCCGTCAGCCAGGCTCGGGGACAACGTCACTGTTGGGCCGTGGAGCTACATTGGCCCCGATGTGGAAATCGGCGCGGGTACCGAGATCCTGTCCCACGTGGTGGTCAAGGGGCCAACGGTTATCGGCCGGAATAACCGTATTTTCCAGTTCTGCAGTATCGGCGAGGAATGCCAGGACAAGAAATACGCGGGCGAGCCAACCACACTGGTGATTGGTGACAACAATGTGATCCGCGAGAATTGTACCGTCCACCGAGGCACGGTTCAGGACCGTGGTGAAACCCGTATCGGCAGCGGCAACCTTTTGATGGCATACGTGCATGTCGCTCATGACTGCATCGTCGGAGACAACACTATTCTGGCTAACTGTGCCACCCTGGCGGGCCATGTATCCGTCGGCGATTTCGCGATTCTGGGCGGTGGCACCATGGTGCACCAGTTCTGTCATATTGGTCCCCACAGCATGGCGGCCGGTGGCAGTATCGTACTCAAGGACATCCCGGCCTATGTGATGGCGAGCGGTCAGTCCGCCGAGCCGCACGGCATGAACGTGGAAGGTCTCAAGCGTCGTGGTTTCAGCAAGGATGTCTTGCTGGCTTTGCGCCGCGCTTACAAGGTGATCTATCGCCAGGGGCTGACGACGGAACAGGCTGTCGAAGAGCTTGAGAAGTCTTACTCCGATGTTGCAGAAATTCGTCCCCTCATTGACTCCCTGCGTGGAGCTCACCGCGGCATCATCCGCTAACCCGGCGGGAGCCTGTCGGTGACAGATCTTTCTCACGCGGCCATCAGCGAGCGTAAAATCACATTCGGAATCATTGCCGGTGAGGCATCGGGGGATATCCTCGGTGCCGGCCTGATCCGTTCGCTGCGCCAACGCTATCCCCAGGCCCGGTTCGTTGGCATTGGCGGGGAGGAAATGGTTGCGGAGGGGTTTCATTCCCTGGTGCCGATGGAACGTCTTTCGGTCATGGGGCTGGTGGAGGTTCTCGGGCGAATTCGTGAACTGTTCAGCATCCGGGCCCGGCTCCTGGACTATTTCTTCGCCACTCCACCTGATGTTGTTATCGGTATCGATTCTCCGGATTTCACCCTGGCGATCGAGCGGCGCTGCCGCGAGGCCGGCATTCTTTCCGTGCATTATGTCAGCCCATCGGTCTGGGCCTGGCGGCAGAAGCGGATCTTCAAAATTGCCAAATCGGTAAACCTGATGCTTACCCTGTTCCCGTTCGAAGCGAGGTTTTACGAGGAGCATCAGGTGCCTGTGGCTTTCGTAGGCCATCCCCTGGCGGATCGAATTCCCATGGTGCCGGATACCCTCAAAATGCGGGAGTCGCTGGGAATAGATGCGGACGCCCCCGTACTGGCGGTTCTTCCCGGTAGTCGTGCAGGAGAAGTGGAGAGGCTTGGTACCTTGTTCCTTGAGGCCTCTCGCTGGATCCAGGAAAGAAGACCTGATCTGCAACTGGTCATCCCCTGCGTAAACCGGGACCGAGAGAAGCAGGTGCGCGATCTGGTCGATGCCTTGGAGGTGAAGCTTCCGGTTACCATCGTGCGTGGGCGTTCCAGAGATGTGATGGCCGCCTCCGACGTTGTGCTACTGGCCTCTGGAACGGCAACACTCGAAGCGATGCTTCTTAAAAAGCCGATGGTTGTAGGGTACCGCCTGAGCGGGTTCAGCTATGCTCTCCTGTCGAAGTTGGTGAAGGTGCCTCATGTCGCATTGCCCAATCTCCTCGCCAAGCGCCAGCTTGTGCCGGAGCTGCTCCAGGACGACGCCACGGCCGAGAGTCTGGGCGCAGCAGTGCTTGAGCGACTGGAGAACACAGAAGAGAGAGCGCGGCTTAAAGAAGCCTTTACCGACTTGCACCATTCGCTGAAGCAGGGGGCCGATGAAAAAGCCGCTCAGGCGATCTCAGACCTGATAGAGCAGGGTGCCCACTGATGCCCAAGAGTTCTTTGCCACCCTTCGAATGTTGCTACACCGGTTCTTTGCTTGCCGGTGTGGACGAAGTCGGTCGGGGGCCGCTTATCGGGGCCGTCGTGACTGCCGCGGTCATTCTGGATCCGGATCGGCCGATCGCAGGCCTGGCTGACTCAAAGAAGCTGACCGAGAAGCGTCGCAATGCCCTCTACGATCAGATTCTCGAGCAGGCCAAAGCCTGGAGCATTGGCCGGTGCGAGTCCCACGAAATTGACCGGCTGAATATCTACCAGGCCACAATGCAGGCTATGGAGCGTGCAGTGTCGGGGCTGGCCGTGGTGCCTGAGTACGTTCTGGTGGATGGCAATCGCTGTCCCAAGTGGCGCTGGCCGTCGGAACCGGTTGTCAAAGGCGATAGTCGGGTGGCGGCGATCAGCGCCGCTTCTATTATTGCCAAAGTAACCCGTGACCGGGAAATGGAAGCGCTGGAAGCGCGTTTCCCCGGTTTCGGTCTGGCGCAGCACAAAGGTTATCCGACGCCGGTCCACCTGGAAGCCCTGCGCCGCCTCGGAGCAACCCCTGAACACCGCCGCTCCTTTCGACCTGTTCAGGAAGTGATTGAGACAGTGGGATTTTATCAAGATCACGTTGCCCCAGAGCCCGAAGAGCTCCAGTACCGGGCCGACCTTTTCGAAGATATCGATTGACAGTTTCGCATCCAATCCTTAATATACGCGCACGTTGATCGGGGTAGCCCGGTAAACAACCAGTTTTGATGCGGGGTGGAGCAGTCTGGTAGCTCGTCGGGCTCATAACCCGAAGGTCGTTGGTTCGAATCCAGCCCCCGCTACCACTATTGAAATAAAGCCCGCATCTTTGCGGGCTTTATTGTTTGTATTCGACCTTTTTTGAGCCTACCCACCACAATTAAAAGGCCCGTATTTGCGGACCTTTTTTCGCACTCCAGCACACCCATTTTGTTCTCCACTGCCTCTGCCCGGACTTTTTTGTAACGTTGTGTATGGCGCTTGATTTCGCTAGGCAAAAATTTGCCCGCCTGATCAATTACTTCCCCGCTTTATTACAAATCCCTGACGGGAAATTGACATTTTCGTAATTAGGAAAATGATCACCGTCACACCGATAATCGTCCGCGTTTTATACAATTTAACAAAGTCGACGATATATTGGTGCCTAATGCATATGAAACGCGTCATCAAAGTGTCACGGGCATGGATTGCCGCGTTTATTTTTGGAGCACTCCTCACAGGCTGTGGGGGTGGTTCATCGAGTAGTGCTAGCGTCGGGTCGCCAGGCGATTCTGGAGGTTCCGCCGGTTCAGGCAGTCAAGTTGATTCCGGGGGCACAGGCGGACAAGAGCCGTCTGCCGAGCGTTCCGCAGTATTGAGCTGGAGTGCTCCCCTGACTCGCGTTAACGGCGAGAGTATCCCGATGGGTGAGCTCGACCGATATGTGATCCGTTACGGCCAGGATGCTGGCGAGCTGAGCGAAGAGGTCGTCGTTACCAATGCTCAGGCCGAAGCGGAAATGTCTTACGAAGTAAGTGGTCTGGATGCAGGGACCTGGTATTTCACCATCCAGGTTCAGGATACCAACGGGCTGATCAGTGAGCCTTCCGATGTTGTAAGCAAATCCATCCGTTCCTGAGACTAGAACCCCGGGCCTGGAGTATGAAGTCTCAGGCCATCGGGTCGACAATCGGTAGTTTGAGGGTGAACGCAGAACCTTCGCCTGGTTGCGACGACACCGAAATTTCCCCTCTATGCTTTTCAACAACGGTCTTGACGAAGGATAGTCCGAGCCCCGTTCCGTGTACTCCGGCCAGCTCAGTGCTTTTTTGACGCCGGTAACGGTCAAACAGGTGCGGCAGCTCCTCCGGATCGATACCGGTACCTTCATCGGCAATCGTCAAACAGGCCTGATGGCCAGCGCGGAAGACCTGAATGCTGATGTCCGATCCACTCGGGCTGTATTGAACAGCATTGGTCAGCAGGTTGATGACGGCGCGCTCCAGGAGCTCTGCATTGCCTTTCAGCCACAAATCCTCGGTACCCTGTAACTGGAGTTGTATCTGTTTCTCTACAGCCTGCTCGCTGACGCTGTCACGGGCGTTTTCTACGATGGCCAGGAATTCGCATTCGTAGAACCGGGTTTCTGTTAACTGTTCCGCCCGGGCCAGCTGCACGAATTCCTCGGCCAGGTGATAGCTTCTCCGGGCCAGTCGCCCCAGTTGTTCTAGCTGTTCCTGTTCAATATGGCTGGGATCCCGTTTCAACTGTTCGATCAGGGCAAGCTGTGAAACCAGAGGCGAACGCACGTCATGGGAAATAAAGTCGATAGCCTCGCGGTGCTGGCGCTGCTGCTCCCGCAATTCCGAAATATCCGAAATATTGGCAATGATGCCTTGCTGGTCGCTGTCCGGCAGAGAAAACGGTGCAAAATGAATCAGGAAATCCTTGTCGCGAATCCTGAGGTCTACGGTGCGGCTCTGTAATAGGGTCAGGGTGTCGGAAACGGTTTCATGCCAGGGTGGCGTCTCCCGCGGATCATGTCCTTCCAGCAGTCTTACTAGGGGAAGTCCGGCCAGACTCGGCATGGGCTCGCGGAACCACTCCTCTATGTGACCGTTGGCAAAACGGATAACCCCCAGTTCGTCAGTCACGATGATGCCGTCGGGCATGCGCTCAAAACTTCTTCGGATGAACTGCTGCATATGGTTCAACCGATCCGTGGCAATGCGGACCCGCTCGATTCGTGCAGAAATGTTTTCACTGGGTCTGGCAACGGAATCCGCCGGTAGGGCTTGCTCAAGATGCAGCCTGCGCAGATAGCGTTGGATGGCCTCGCGCCCGAGATCATTGGGCAACAGCAGGCCCAGCTGATAGCGGGTGCCGGCTCGCAATAGCTGAATCCAGCTGCGATTGCTGTCGTGAAACCAGTGCCCCGGAGTCAGGTCATCCGGAATATCGCTTCGCGAGAGTCCACGGGCGGAGAGGATGTCGTTCTCCTCCATCAGAAGCCATCCTGTGGGACGAAACAGGGCCTGGAAGTGTTCCAGAAGTTGGGTCGGGTTCCTCCCCGAGGGCGCGGGCAGGGCGACCTGGGGGCTTCTGGCCAGTTCGTCCAGTTGCCGGTTCAAAAAACGGTTGGTCATGGCCAGTCGAAGGCCACTTGATACCGGAAAGGCCAATAGTGGGATCAGCAATGCGTTTGCGAGAGGTACCCACCATCGCATCGTCAGCAGCATGAACAGATAGATTCCGACCAGCCCGACCAGAGCCGTCGCACAGGCAAGAAGGGTTCGTGCCGGGCGCATGGGTGGCAGTGCGAGGGCGAGTATCAGGATGGTTGTCATAGCCAACAGGGCAGACGCCCACTCCGGCGCCGGTCTAATCAACAATCCCTTCATGTATGCCGACAACACGTTGGCGTGGAACTCAACGCCAGACATCGGACGGCTCAGCCCCGAGAAGGGCGTGGGTAGTATGTCGCCGAAACCGGCGGCTGTGGCGCCCACAAAGACCGTTTTGCCACTGAAGTGTTCAGGTGCGGCCGGCTGACTGAGTACTTGCGAGAAAGAATACGACTGCAGAGAGCCGGCTCCACCGATCAGGGGCACGGCACGATATTGATCCCGAATATTGACATAGGAAGGCGTATCCCCGACCTCTGGATCTTGTGGCCCAACACCGCTTGCGGCCAGCGCAAGGCTTGGCCAGAGCTGGTTCCCCAGGCCATTAAATAGGTAAAGACCTCGGGCAACGCCGTCGCTGTCCAGCTCCACGTGAGCATGGCCCAGACCGGCGGCCGCTGAAGCCAGCTCGCCAACCGGCAATTGTTCGCTTAACAGGTACTGGGAGGTGGGAGGCGACAGATAGACTGGCAGGATGACGTTGCCATGGCTGCGCATCTGTTCCGCCAGTTGCTGGTCTTCCGGCGACGGTTCGGCGAACAGGATATCGAAAACAACGGTTTTTGCGCCTGCCTCATTGAGCTTGGCAATGAGCTCTGCGTGCAGGTTACGGGGCCAGGGCCACCGGCCCAGGCGATTCAGACTGAGCTCGTCGATAGTCACCAGAACCACCTCGTCTGAGGCTTCCAGAGGATTCGAGGTGATGATCTGGTCGTATAGCCAGTAATCCAGGCGTTGAGGCAGTTCGGTTGTCTGGATAAGCAGGAGCAGTGCCAGCAGTATCAGGCCCAGAGTCCAGGGGGTCGTTTTAATTGGCAGCCAATCCCGGTTCATGAGCCCTGCTGTGTGTTTCGGTCGATCAACGGATTATTCCAGGTACAATTCCCTCCCTGGTCCCCAACGGCTTTGCAGTGGACCATCAGAAAGAGCTTTCAGGCGCACAAAATACCGCCTTCCGGGAATAAGACGCAAGGCTGCTGTGGTATCAGGCAGTGTTGCTTCCTTGATGATATTGTTGAAGCTCGGCTCCTCCGAGAGTTGCAATCGGTATTCTGCCGCCGTGTCTACCTTCTGCCAGAACACCCTTACCTGGCTGTCGATGTAGTTCACGCTGATAATCCGAACCGGAGGCAGGCTACCATTGACCACCAGCTCCCGCGGCTGCGTTGTAGCGACTGAATTGCCGCCTGCTTCGGTCACCACGCGCCAGTAATACTTGCCAGGCCCAAGCGGGCGTGAGGGCAGGGCAGCCGTTTCGGGTGCCCACTCGCTGGTGGCGATCAGGTTCCGGAAGTCTTGGTCCTCGGCTATTTCTACGCGAGCCACTTCATTGTCGCCGTTAAGCTGCCAGCGAAACTCGGGCATATCGTCGTTGACGGTGCCACCATCTTCCGGAGAAACAAGACTGGCAGTCCTGGCCTGAAGATCGACTTCCAGCGGGACGACTCGGGGCATTCCCGCAGTGCCGCGAGTATCTAGTGCCGCCAGGTGAACCTCATAGCTGCCATTATCCAGTCGCCCGATATCAAAGCTGTTGCCTGTCAGTTTTCGGCTTTCCACCCAGCGACCGGTGTCGCTTTCGAAGATGTCCACCCGGTGCATGGGAGCGCGACTTTCCTGCCAGGTCATGGTGGTGGGCAGTTGGGTCAGTCTCGGTGGCATTGGATTGAGCGCCGGCGCTGGCGGCAGGCGACGAATGCTCAGGCCGTCATTGTCGGTGGTGGACAGACTGGCTCCGAAACCCGCAGGAATGCGGCGGGTCTTGCCGGGAGCTCCGAAGTCAACGTCACCCTCTGTTACCTGCAGGCGAGTGCCCTCTGCGGATGTCTGGAGTGCAAATGCGGTACCCCTGACAGCGGCGACGGCTGAAGGCGTTTCAATCTCGAATCGGGCGCCTCCCTCCATGACTGGCTTGACCCGGGTGTGGATCTCCCCCCTGTCGAGTCGGAGTCTGGTATCGACCATGCCGGCTTTGCCGTATTGGGTCAGGCGATTGAAGATGAGCCGCGAATTCGGAGAAATCCTTACTTCCGACCCGTCCGCCAGTTCAATAGTGGCGGTTCCGGACGCCGACAGAATTTCATCACCGACGCGAATCAGGGCATCTTCACTCAGGGCCGTTTTCCGACCGGTATTTCCAGAAATCAGCTGAACGGTTCCGGTTACCGAAGTCGCCCGTGCCGGCTGAGGTTGGCGCTTTAGCCAGGCAAGGGGAATTCGCACGCTGTCGCCGGCACCCAGAATGGCGCCGTTGCCAATCTTGTTGTACTGCAGAAGGCGACTCGCGGGATAATTGGGGGCGAGCAGGTCGCTGGCCACTTCCGAAAAACTTTCTCCCGGCCGCAAGGTGTAGATCCACTCGGGCACCGAGTTGGCCGACGAAACGTCGGAATGCCCGGCTGAACCGCGCGTTACCGACAGTTCTGCCGCTGCGGGCGCTGCCCAGACAAGCAGTGAAAGAATCAGCAGCAGTGCCGGTAATCGCGGAGCCGGGCTGTCAGTCATTGGCTGCCCTGGCGGGTTCGTCGACGTCAAAGGCCTGGTCCTGCGCCTTCATGGCCTCCAGGCGGTAGCCCCGCTGGTAAATCGTCTTGATGCGGAAGCCGTTTTCCGGGTTCAGGCCGAGACGACGGCGCAGTCGGCTCATATGCGTATCCACGGTACGGGTATTGATATCCCGCGCCAGACCCCAAACGCGCTCAAGCAGCATTTCCCGAGTCAGCAGCCGGCCCTGGTTCTGGAACAGGAACAGGGTCAGATCGAAATCCTTGTCGGTCAGGGTCAGTTCTTCACCATGGAGTGCAATGACCCTTTGCTGCGTGTTGATTTCGAACGGACCATAGCGAAGCACTTCCTTTTCGCTGTCAGGATTGGAGCGTCTTGCCAAGGCATTGATGCGGGCAACCAATTCCGCTGCACGGGCCGGCTTGGCGAGATAGTCGTCGGCACCGGCATCCAGAGCCCGAACTATGTCTGCCTCGCTGTCCCGCTGGGTGAGAAACACCACTGGAATCGGCCAGTTCAGCTGGGCGCGAACGCTCTCGAGGACGTCTATGCCGGTCATGTCCGGAATCTGCCAGTCCAGAATAAGCAGGTCGTAGCTGCGATGCAGCACCGCGCTCAGGAAATTTTGGCCGGTAGGGAAGCTGTCGCAGTGATGCCCGCGTTCAGACAGAATCGACTGGATGTGCTGTGCCTGTTCGGTTTCATCTTCAAGCAAAGCAATACGCATTAAGCCTCTCCCGGAGTGTCGCTCTCTTGCCTGGTATCGAGCAGAGCTTTCGATGGACTACTCTGCTATATCAACCAATTATCACAAAATGTGGATCTGCGTTCAGTATCGTTATGTAGACTTGCGTAAACGGACTGCAGGCTTTCCGTTGTCGTCGTCCAGTGTTTGTCGGCAGCCGGGGAAATTACTGCAGCCCCAGAACCAGCCTTTTTTGCCTTTTCGTCGCACCAGGGGCGAGAAACAGTGGGGGCATGGAATGGGTTTCTGGCCAGTACCATCCTGAGGCGTGGCTTCTTCCAGCGGTCGAGTGCCCCGGCAATCCGGATAGCGGGTGCAGGCAAAAAATCGGCCGAATTTGCCATCTCGCTCCAGCATCGGGGCGCGACATTTGGGGCAGTGGGGCTGTGCCTCTGTCGAGGTCGTGCCGGCACGCTCCGAGTCGACGGTCGGGCGGCCCTGGGGCTTGTCCAGAAAGCCGCGGATCTCTTCTTTGAGGGTGTCCAGAAACTTCCTCGGATCGCCCTCGCCACGGCGAATGCTCTCCAGATTGGCTTCCCAGACGGCCGTGCGATCCGGCTTGCTCACCGATTCGGGCAGAGCACTGATCAACGCCTTGGCTTTGTCGGTGGCGCGGATATGTCGGCTGTCGCGGTACAGATAATCCCGCTTGAACAGGGTGTCGATGATGGCCGCGCGGGTCGCCTCGGTGCCCAGGCCATCGGTTTCGCGCAGGGTTTTTCGAAGTTCGGTATCGGTTACAAAGCGGGCAATATTGGTCATCGCCGAGAGCAGGGTCGCATCGGTGAAATGCTGGGGCGGCTGGGTTTTCCGCTCGGTAAGGCTGCTCTCTTCGCAGAATACCGGTTCACCTTTTTCCAGCCTCGGCAGAGGTGTCTTGTCCGGCTCGTTGCGTCCTTCCCGGAGTTTAAGTTCCAGCGTTTTCCAGCCAGGCACCAGGATGGCGGTTTCCGTCGCGCGGAACTGGTGCTCTGACACTCGTACCGTCAGTTTGCCTTCCCGGTGGACGGCATCTGGTGCGAACTGCATCAGGTAGTAGCGGCTGATCAGGCCGTAGATCTTTTCTTCCGCTGCGCTGAGTTTGCCGTTGGGCGTGGGGCGGCTGGTTGGGATAATGGCGTGGTGAGCGTCGACTTGTTTGTCGTTCCACGCGGCAGTCCTGCGGTCGAGGTCTGCACCGTTGCAGGCTTCCTCCAGATCCGGTACCACTCGTGCAATGGCCCTTATCACCTGCTCCCGCTGGCTATAGTGGCCTTCCGGTAAGTACCGGCAATCGGACCGCGGGTAGGTGATGAGCTGGTGCCGCTCGTAAAGGCTCTGGGCGGTATCCAATACTTCTTTGGCGCCCATCCTGAACAGCCGGCCTGCTTCAATCTGGAGGGCCGACAGGGAAAACGGCAGCGGCGGAGCTTCCGATCGATCCCGAAAGCGGGACTCGGTGATGGTGCCGGGTCGGTTTCGAACGCTGTCGGCAATCTGTTCAGCGATTTCCCGGTTCAGCAGGCGGTTCTCTTCATCCAGGTAATCCTGGAACTGCTCGTTGGGCTGCCACCGGGCGGTGAAGGTTTGCTGGTCAGCCTCTTCCTCCTGGGCCCTGAACCTTGCTTCAATGCGGTAATAGGGCTTGGGCTGGAAGTGTTCGATGGTGTTGTCACGTTCGACGACAAGGCCAAGCACCGGGGTTTGTACCCGGCCAACGGAATAGACCCCCTGTTCACCCTGCTTCTGATAGCTGAGTGTATAAAATCTGCTCAGGTTGATGCCATAGAGCCAGTCAGCCCTTTGCCGGGCGAGGGCGGAATGGGACAAGCGGCGAAATTCCCGATTGTCCTTCGGGCTCTGGATGGCCCGGGCCACGGCTGCTGGGGTCAAATCGTTGATCAGTATCCGTTGCACCGGTGCGCTGGCGTCGAAATAGCGGATAACTTCGTCCACCAGCAACTGGCCTTCCCGATCCGGGTCGCCGGCATGAATAATGGTCTGGGCCTGGCGAATCAGGGATTCCAGCACCTTTAATTGCTGCTGCACGCTGTCCTTGGGCATGACTTCCCATTTGTCGGGAAAGATCGGCAGGTCTTCCAGGCGCCATTTCTTCCACGCGGGGTTATAGCGTGCGGGTTCTGCAGGTTCGAGAAGGTGGCCGATGCACCAGCTTACGGTGGCAGCGTTTTCGCCATTGCCACAGCGTATCCAGCCCTGGCCTTTCTGGTGAGGGCCGGGTAGGGCGGCAGCGATGGCGCGGCCGAGGCTTGGTTTTTCGGCGATGTACAGGTGCATGGGGTTTCGGGTGTTTTGGAATCGGGATGGGAATGTGGCGCTTTGGCTTTATGGTGTCAAGGCTCTCGGGTGTGTCCTGTATGTGTAGTAGACTGGGGGTGTTGGTGGAGGCGGCTGTGAAGATGGCTTTCCCAAAAGACGCCGTGAACCCATCCCTGGGGGCTTGGTGTTGCCATCCATGGCAACACACACTTTTGGGAAAGCCATCTCCACACCCGCTTTCGACCGTTTGCCATTCGCCCTTTTCTATCACGGGTTGAGCAGTAGGAGTCTCGAAACATGAAAATCCAGAATACAATTGAAACCAAACTGAACGACGCCTTCGAGGCGCGTGTGCTTCAGGTGGAGAACGAGAGCCACAAGCACAGTGTGCCGCCTAATTCTGAAACTCATTTCAAGGTGACCCTGGTGTCGCCGGAGTTTGAGGGGCAGATGAGGGTGCGGAGGCATCAGGCGATCTACAAGGTGCTTGCCGAGGAACTGGCGGGCCCGGTTCATGCGCTGGCGTTGCATCTATATTCACCGGAAGAGTGGGAGGCGACCGGTCAGTCGGCGCCGGAGTCTCCGAATTGTATGGGCGGGTCGAAGAAAGATCCGGCGATGGCGACGCGGACCGCACAGGGAGAGGGTTAATGAGTCAGTTTTTCCAGATTCATCCGGAGACGCCGCAGAAGCGTCTGATCAATCAGGCGGTGGACATCCTGCGTCGTGGCGGGGTAATCGTGTATCCCACGGATTCAGCCTATGCCATTGGCTGTCACCTGGGTGACAAGCAGGCGGCGGATCGGATCAAGCGGATTCGCCGTCTGGATGACAAGCATAATTTTACGCTGGTGTGCCGGGATCTTTCGGACATCGGGGTCTATGCCAAGGTGGATAACACCCAGTACCGGTTGCTGAAGAATTTCACTCCCGGGCCCTACACCTTCATTCTGGATGCCACCAGTGAAGTGCCCCGGCGACTGCTTCATCCCAAGCGCCGGTCAGTGGGCGTCCGTGTGCCTGATAATGCCATTGTCCAGGAGCTGTTGGGCGAGCTTGGTGAGCCAATCATGAGTAGCACCCTGATTCTGCCGGGCGAGACCGATCCAATGACAGACCCCTATGAAATCCGGGAAACCCTGGAGCATGAGCTGGATCTGATTATCGACGGGGGATTCTGCGGTATGGAGGCTACCACGGTCGTGGACTTTACCGGCGAGGCTCCGATAGTTACCCGTGTCGGCAAAGGAGATCCGGCACCGTTCGAGGTCTGATTATCCTGATCCGTCCTTTCGTTACGCCCGGGCGTTCAGATTGAAGGCGTACGCCCGGCTGTTTCCCGCAGCTTCCAATTGCTCGGCACTGACCGAGCGGCGCATGGTGTCGTAACGGTGCACCAGGTCCTGCAGGCCATTGAATTGCTGGTTCTCGCTGATCAGTGTGTCCAGTAGCGGGTTATTCACCCCGTACGCCTGGTTCAGCTTGAGCGCATTGTCCATAAAGTGCAGCGTTGGCTCGTTAACGCTGAGGCGATTGAACGCTTCCTTGAAGTTTTTGTTTACGTTCAGGTCTTTTTCAATCTGGATGCGTGTGTTGTCGGCGATTTTCCCTTCTACCGCAACGCTGCCATTTTCAGTTTTGCTCACATTTAATGCGGTTGCCGGGTGCAGGTTGTATTCGGCAAGTTTGTGCCGCAGTGTTTCTCGAACGAAGGCAAGATCCTGCCCCACAGTTTGTTTGTAGTCGGTCATGGCCAGTCGGCGGGCTTTCAGCCGTGAGAGGTCAGACTGGTTGTTCTCCGAGGGTGTAAAGCGGTCATCGCCAGGTGTCGGCTCGGTTTCCATGGCCTTTGCCTGTGCTTTGCCAGGCGCGGCTTCCGGCCCTGTTGAGGGCGTCTGGCGCCTTTCCATGGCCTGCTGGAACTGGGTGCTCGCCCGGATCAGAGAGGTCAGTAGGGACATGGATGGGTTTCCTCCTTCGGTCAACCGGAGTGCGGTTTCCGAACAGTCAGCGTTGGGAATCACGAATGCTTGTCATCATGCTGTGCAGCTTTCAGGCCAACTCCATAGAGTCCCAGGCTGAGGGCTCCCTCCATCCTTTGTGTGCAAACGACTTTTCCCGGATCTGATCTGGGTCAGGAAATAATTGACGCATATCTATAAAGTTTGGCGACAGTTAGTTGTCATCACGAAACGTCAAAACAACGTCCTGGCCGCATGCCGCGCGGCCTCTGTGTCGGGTTTCCATGAAAAAACAGTATTCCATCCGCTTTCTCTTACTTGCCGCTTTGGCGGCTGCCTTCTCCCTGGTGCTCGTGTTTACCGTAATCTACAGTGCGGACTCGCAGCGTGATCATCTCGAAGAGTTCAGTCACAAATACGTGGACGGACTGGCGAAATCCTATTTTGATGGGCTGAACACCATGATGGTCACCGGCACCATCGGTAACCGGGACGTGCTCCGGAAAAAGGTGATGGCGTCTGAAGACGTGCTGGACGTGCGGGTGATTCGCAGTGACCATTTGAACCGGATCTTCGGCAGCGGCAACGAGTCGGAACAGAAGCGAGAACCATTGGACAAGAAAGCGCTTGCCGGTGAGCGGGTGGAATCCTATTCCAGCAATGAGGACGGGCGAGTCTACACACTGATCGAGCCCGTGATCGCGATGGAAAACTATCAGGGCGTCAACTGTCTTGGCTGTCATCAGGCTAATGAGGGTGACGTTCTTGGTGCCATTCGGGTGGACTATTCCATGGCTGACAGCGATGCCCGTTTGCAGCAGCTGCTGACCAGTGGCGGCATTCAGGTAGCCATCTTTGCTGCAGTGTTTTTCCTGACCGCCGCCGCTTTGAGTCGACTGGTGTTTTCCCGTTTGCGGCGACTCCACGACCGTATGGACGAGATTTCCAGCAATTCTGACCTGACCATTGAGCTTGAGGTTACCCGCAACGACGAGATCGGTTCGGTCTCCCGGGCTTTCAACCGGATGATGGCGAAGATACGGGAGAGCATGAATACCGTCATGGACAATGCCGAACAGGTTGAACGAGCGGCCAGGAGCATTGCGGGGAAAGCTGACACTACAGAGAGGGAAGTGCTTGCCCAGAGGGATAATACCGATCAGGTGGCCAGCGCCACTACCGAGATGGCCGCATCTGCGGTTCAGGTCCGGGAAAACGCCATTCATACCACCCGCAAATCCGCAGATACTGCGGAATCCGCCAGCAAGGGTGAGAGTCTTGCCCGGAATGCGGTAAAAGGCATCGAGGCATTGAACACCGAGGTCCAGAGTGGCGCAAAACGCATTGAGCAGCTTGATCAACGTACCAGCCAGATGACGGATATGCTGGAGGTAATCTCCAATATCGCTGACCAGACCAACCTGCTTGCGCTCAACGCCGCCATCGAGGCGGCCCGTGCCGGAGAGCAGGGGCGCGGTTTTTCTGTGGTGGCCGATGAGGTACGTGCGCTGGCGTCGAGAACCCAGGATTCAACGGAGGAAATCCGGAACACCATCAACGGACTGAAGGGAGAGGTTGTCGATTGTGTGGCTACCATGCGTCACGCCTCTGAGATGGCAGAGCATCAGGTTTCAGCCATTCTGACCGTAGAGTCTGAGCTGCAAACCATTGCCTCTGCTGTGCGGGAGATCACCAACCTCAATCAGGAAATGGAGAGCGCTGCCAACGAGCAGAGCGATGTCTCCGAATCCATTAATCACAACGTGATTGAAATCAGTCGCTCGGCCGAGCAGACCTCCGGGGATGCCAAGGAGACAGCGAGAATCGCCGGCGACCTGCTGGCCATGGCCGAGAATCTCAGGAAAACCATCGAACAGTTTCGGCTGAATCAGGAAAGCCGCCTTTAAAAGGGCGGCGCGGGGCTGGCAATAGGCTCAGCCCCGGTGTGTGGTCGAGGCAGTGAAGCACTTTCTGGGTCTGATCGCCTACGGTGGCCTGCTGCTCTGGTCAGTTTACTGGAACTTGCCGCGTAACAACGAACGCGCCCCGCAAATCGCCCTCAGAGAAGCCGGTCGCCTTGTCTTCAGGATAGAGTTCAGTCAGTTTTGCCTTCACCTCCGGGGCAATGGACTTACCGTGACAGCCGAGGCAAAGCTTCTGTGTTGGGATGGCGCTCATATACTGGAATGCCGGCTGCCCGGACGCTTCGGAGACCTGCCAGACCTCTACCGGTTTTCCGTCCCTGACCGGCTGTTTGTCCATGGCCAGCAGTTGGATCTCCTGCCAGTCGGTTGGGGTGTTTTCCGGGTTCCGGACTTTCAGACTGGTCCGACTGATGGCCCAGCCGCCGCTGCTGTTGTTCCTGGCGATTTCCGGTGCCACAGTCTTGCAAACACCAATACCGTTGGTGAGGCCGCCTTCTTTGATGGCCGCCTGGAGCGCCTGCTTCAGTGAGCCGCCGAAGCTTTTTACCAGGGAACGTGCTTCGGCAACCATTGCTTCCGGGCTATCTGCTTGGGGTTGCGCTAGCAGTGGCATGGAAAGCAAGGAGCATAGCAAGGCTGTTGTGATGATCGGTTTGGTCATTGAATCTCTCCCGGGCTTCTTGGCTTTGGAATAAGTATATAACAAACAAATAGTCCCAAATTGAGCCAGGACAGATTCCGGTAGAGCCGATTAATGATTACCACGCCAGCCAGATAACGTGGCGGGCACCCTTGCCGGGTCGCAAGGCCCTCACCGTGACGGGCTCAACAGAAAATCCTGCCCGTCGCAGCCTCTCGGTGAAGGAATGCTCCTGGCCGGCAGACCAGTAGGCGAGGATCCCGTCAGGTCGCAGGGCTTTCTGGGCGGCCGCAATGCCATCCGGTGAGTAGATCCAGTTGTTTTCTTTGCGAGTTAGTCCTTCCGGACCGTTGTCGACATCGAGAAGAATGGCATCCCATTCGCCCTCGCCGTTTCTGAGTAATTCGGCCACATCACCAATGTGAACCCGAGCTCTCGGGTCGTTCAGCGGGTTGCCCGCCGCAGCGCCCAGCGGCCCGCGATTCCAGGCTTCTACTTCGGGAACCAGCTCGGCTACCGTCACCTGCGCATCGTCGCCCAGAGCGGCCAGCGCTGCTGCCAGCGTGAACCCCATGCCCAGGCCGCCGATAAGAACTCGGGGAGCAGGCTGATCGGCAATCCGTTCGCACGCGAGGGTGGCAAGAGCGTCCTCCGAGCCGTGGATCCGGCTGTTCATCAATTCTCCGGTGGTGCCGGCAATTTTGATGGAAAACTCATCATTTCGCTGCAAAAGACGTAATCGGGTTCCCTTGCCTGGGATCGTTGCGGTTCCGATTTCGGTAAAACGGGCCATTGAAAAGTCCTGATGTCGGTAAGGAGGGGCAGTTTAGCCCGCCTGAAGCCCGGTGAATATCAGAGACAAAGGGTGGGGATTGAGAGAGGGGCACCATCAGCATCATTTCTTTAGTGCGAGCGTTTCGGAAACTCGTTCGCGCAGATTTCAAGCCAGGCTCCTGCCTGGCCTGTTCCGGGATGAACCGCTGGCTTCTGATTGCCCAATCCGCCCCAGCTTAGCGAAAGCCGAGGAAAGAAAGAATGGCCAGAACGATAACGACTGCACCGACGATATAAACAATGTTGTTCATGATTGATCACCTTTCTGAGAAACCGCAACTCTGGTTGCGCCGCGTTCCCTGCGGCGGATGATGCAACTACCTTGTATTGGCTGGTCCATCGCCACATCAAGGTTTAGATTAGGATGAGAGGCGTTGCCTGGTCTGTACGCTGGCCCGCAGAGCGCAGAAAAATAACGAAGCGTTGGGCTTTACTTTAGTTTTTCTGTCGACCGATTCTGCGCCTTCGATGTAAAGAGGTTGATAGCTCAAACACTGCCTGCGAAAACGCCAGCAGGCAGCTCAGTCAAGGCACTACGGGTCATATCAGCGTTTGGAGATTTTTTCGAAGTCTTTGATTTGCTTGTCCGCTTCGTCTCTGGTGACGCCATAAGCTTGCTGAATTTCGCCGGCCAGTTGTTCGCGCCTGCCAGCAATCTCGTCAAGGCGGTCATCCGTCAGCTTGCCCCACTGCTCTTTCACTTTACCTTTCAGTTCTTTCCAGTTGCCTTCAATGGTGTCCTTGTTCATTTCAGCTCCTTCGGCCCTGTGGCCAGATAATGCGTTCATCGAACGGAGGCCCGCGTTGAATCAGAAGCTTCGCCTACGTCGCACCATCTTCCCTTCAAGCAGGGGCAGTGTCTGTGCGTTAACAAACAGAGTGCTGCTGAGGTGGGTTAGCGCACAGAAGCCGCTCTGCTCTCTCGATAACTTGAGGAACACGAACAGGCATCTGCCAGCTTCATGAATCTGGGGAGATAACTTTGACCAACGCCGTCTGGTTTGTCGTGATCGGAACCTTATTGATCCTGATGGGGGTTCGCTCGCCGGTGCTTAAGCGTTTGAATCTGACATCGTCCATGGTTTATTTGAGTGTAGGTGTGCTCCTGGGCCCCTCGGTTTTCGGTGTATTTCACTTTAACCCGCTGAAACAGGCACATTTGCTGGAAGTGCTTGCAGAGCTTGCGGTGTTGTTGTCGTTGTTTGTCGCCGGTACGAAGATGCCGGTGCCGTTCAGATGGAGTGCATGGCATGTACCTCTGCGTCTGGCTTTTGTCTCTATGACCGTCAGTGTCGCGTTTACGGCAGCCTTTGGTTACTACCTGCTTGGACTTCCCCTTGGGGCGGCGATTCTGCTGGGAGGCATACTGGCGCCTACCGACCCGGTGTTGGCAACGGATGTCCAGGTACGGCACATGGGGGATACCGATCCCCTGCGATTTACTCTGACGAGTGAAGCGGGCATGAACGATGGCAGTGCGTTTCCGTTTGTAATGTTGGGGCTCTTGTTGCTCGGCGCTCCGATCAGTGACGAATTGCTTGGAAGCTGGGTTCTTAAGGACGTCTTTTGGTCAACGGTATCGGCCATCGTGGTCGGGCTTGTGACAGGGCGGCTGCTGGCTCAACTTGTACGAGGGCAGCGATCCCACGAGAGAACGGCCCCGTTGTTGGACGATTTCCTCGGCCTTGGCCTTATCGGCCTGACCTATGGCGTATGCCTGCTGATCGATGCCTGGGGGTTTCTGGGTGTGTTTGTTACGGCCATTTCGCTGCGGCAATCCGAAATAACGCTGGCCCGGGATGAAAAATCTTACCAGCGCCAGGATGCGTCTTCAGCCTCTTTCCATCAGCCGCACGAAAATAGCCCCCATCTTGCCAGCCAGGTGTCTCAAGGTTCGTTGATGTTCAAGGAGCCCCTTGAACGCTTGTCCGAACTGGTACTGGTGGTGCTGTTGGGCGGTATGTTGTTTGCCGACTCCTGGAGCCTCCGTGCTGTTGGTCTGGGGTTATTCCTTTTTCTGGTTGTTCGACCGGTAAGCGTATTTCTTGGTTTGCTTGGCTCTGGCGCATCTTGGCGGCTGCAGATGCTGGTGGGCTGGTTTGGAGTTCGGGGAATCGGTTCTCTCTACTATCTGATGTTCGCCGTTGTTTTCGGCCTGCCGGAAGAGCTGGCGTTGGAGCTTATCCATATCACGCTGGTGGTAGTCGTACTTTCGATAATCATTCACGGACTGACCGTCAAACCGATGATGACCCGGTGGTGGGATCCCTGAAATTCTTTCTTCGCCCTGTGTGTGCTTACGAACAGACAGCGCAGTTGTCCAAACCTGACTCTGGGAAGCTGTGGTTGCAGCGAATCGACGTTTCACCATTCGCTGCGCCACAACCCGCGTCCGATTTTCATTGGCGCATTATGGAAATGCAATCTGAGTAATGTAAGCAAGGAGCTTCTCATGATCAGAATCAAGACTGCTGCGATCACTTTATGTCTTCTGGGTGCCTTGCCTCTGGGGGTATCTGCACAATCCGCCGAGTTTGGCCCGCGCGAGGGCGACCGTGAATTCTCCCTCTCCGGAACAGGCAGTAACGACCGGGACTTTAACAGCGGGAGCTTCGGTGTAACCGGTGACCTGGGCTGGTATCTGCGTAAGAATCTCGTGGCCGGTATTCGCCAGAGTCTCAATTACGCCGATATTGAAGGCGAGGGCGTCAATGATGATTTCTGGAACGGCTCAACCCGGGGTTACCTTGACTATCAGTTCCTTGACGATCGAGCGCGACCCTTTGTTGGTGCGAGTCTGGGCGGCATTTACGGTGATGGTGTCAAGGACAGCGCCTTTGCCGGCCTTGAAGCTGGGTTAAAGTACTATGTGCAGACCAAGACCTATTTCCTGGCGCGCGCCGAGTACCAGTTCCTGTTCAGCGACACCAACGATGCCACGGATGCGTTTCAGGATGACGGCATCTGGGCCTATACCGTGGGTCTGGGTTATAACTTCTGAACCCAATTACAACGCTGATTTGGTAAGACCTGGGTCAGTGTCGTCGGCCAGTTAATGGTCGCTGGCCCGAATTTGTTACCGAACCGAGCGAGGCTTAGTGCTGACCTTAATCGGTGGGAAGGATTTTCTTATTAAGAAATTAGCTGGCATCCTTACGATTGCGGCGGCAGTTGGCGTCTCCGGACTTGCCAACGCGACCTTTATAGACGTTGTAGCCAGCCCGAGAGGGGCGTAAGTGCCCATCCCGGATGACAATAGTCATGCTATTCGCGCTAGAGCAGCTCATGTCTCGCTCGCGGCGATGCGGTGTTAGCAACAGATACCGGGGCGAATAACCTATATGAAAACGGCGGCTGAGATCCTGACCGGCTTCAGCCGCAAGGAAGCGTAGGGCCGTCCATTGGAAACGGTTTTCCGGGTAATTGACGTAACCACCCGACTCAAGAGGGCCAATCTGGCGCATCATGTCATGGAAACCCGCACACCCGTCGGGCTGCACAACAGAGCCCTGCTGAAAGCACGGGGCGGCGGTGGACTGGCTATCGAAGATGCCGCCGATTTGTATTACAGCTATGCGGGAATAGGACAGGTAAGGTTCTGAAGTTAGAGATTATATGTTCGGGTATGGTACCCCCGGCAGGACTCGAACCTGCTACCTTCCCCTTAGGAGGGGGACGCTCTATCCAGATGAGCTACGGGGGCATTATCGCGAGAAGGGCGGTATGATAGCGGGCTAAGCCCTGAGGCTCAAGGTTCGGCCCGGTTTCAGAGAATGCCACGGAGTGTGTTTTGCCAGATCCTTTCTCGCTAAGCGTGATTGTTCCTGTTTGGATGGAAGCGGCGGGTGTAACCGACACCCTGCGCACCCTGCAACCGATTCGAAACCGGGGGCATGAGGTGGTTGTCGTTGATGGCGGCAGCACCGATCGAACTGTTGAGCTGGCCCGGCCGCTTTGCGACAGAGTGGTTGAGTCAGAGAGGGGCCGGGCGCTTCAGATGAACGCCGGCGCGGCAATGGCAAAGGGCGATCTACTGTTGTTTCTGCACGCAGATACGCGCCTGCCGGAAGAAGCTCTGGAGCATCTCGCAAGTTTCGTCCATTCCCGCCGCGCCTGGGGGCGGTTCGATGTGCGGCTGAGTGGTGAGCGGCCGCTGTTCCGGGTTATTGCCTGGTTCATGAATCAGCGCTCGCGTCTGTCAGGCATCTGCACCGGTGATCAGGCTATCTTCGTGCGGCGAGGCGCTTTCGAGGCCCTGGGTGGCTTTCACCCGATGCCGCTCATGGAAGATGTCGAATTTTCACGCCGTCTTTGCCTGGTGTCCCGTCCTTTCTGTATAAAAGAGCCAGTTGTTACCGATAGCCGCCGTTGGCAGAAACACGGTGCCTGGCGAACAATTTTTCTGATGTGGCAGCTGCGCTGGCGGTATTGGCGTGGTGAATCGCCGGAGTCTCTGGCCCAAATTTACCGATCGGATGTGCGCAATGCCTCAAAGTAATCCTCCTTCGGCGGTTTTTCTCCAGTTTGCCAAATGGCCGGAAGCCGGACGGGTTAAAACCCGGTTGATGCCCGAGTTGGGCGCGGTGGGGGCTCTCGAAGCCCATGTTCGGCTCACGCTGGCCGTGCTGGATAACCTGTGTGCGACCGGCTATCCGGTGGAATTCTGGTGGGATCGACCAGTGGACGACCGGCCTGGCGAGGCGGCCTCTATCATTGAAGAGCTTGATGCCGCCGGCCTGGTCCAAGGCGTTCAGGAGGGCAGCGCACTGGGGCAGCGGATGTATCGTGCGTTGAGCCAGTCCCTTATGGACTATGACCGGGCATTGGTGGTGGGCAGTGATTGCCCCTCGGTCGATCCGGATTATGCCCGTAACGCCGTCGCACGCTTGAAGGACTATGACGTTGTACTCGGGCCCTCAGACGATGGCGGTTATGTCCTGATTGGAGTCTCCCGAGTGGCTGAGGGAATGCTGGATGACATTGCCTGGGGCACGCCGGAGGTTCTGGCCCAGACCTGTGATCGCCTGAAAGCATCGGGGCTCAGCTATTGTTTGCTGGAGCCCCGCTGGGATGTCGACGAGCCCGAGGACTGGGCCCGCTTTCTGCGCTCTGTTTGATACTTCTAGCTGGCGGGTACCGGCGGCAGCTCGGTGAGCCTGCCTAGCGCCCGGTTTGCCTCCAGACCATCTCCACCTGTGACCACCTCTAGTGCCTGCTTTCGCTCCAGGACGGCCTTTCTGAAGGTTTCCAGCAATTGCGGTTTCCCGACCTGTTTGATGGCGCTGGCCAGCTGCTGGCGGGAGTCAAACGTGTCCATGCTCCGATCAATCTCACGCCAGTAGCGGCTGGAAATCTCGCCCAGTTGCCGGTCCCGCTCGAGTAGTTTGCTGATAACGGCCTGCTTCTCCCGATCAAGGCGTTCCGCTGTCAAAGCGGAGAGGGTTTCCTCAAAGCTGTTGGAGAATTCCTGAACCGCCTGGTCAATCTCTGCTTGGGAAGCGGAAGGTGACTGCACAACAAACCCCAGGGCCGGTGTTTCAAGCATTTCAAAAGGCGTCGCGTAAACGATGTAGCCCATCTGGCGGTTGGTTCGGATCTCCTCGTAGAACGGGCTGCTGATAATCTGTGCTAGCAGCCGGAAACGGGCCCGTTCCTCAAAGCTGGTGTTGTCTCCCTGCATGTAGAGGGTATAGCCCGTGTCCGGATGGTCGACGTCGATGGAGACGAGGGTTTCATTATCCGGCAGCTGGCGCACCTGGCTGCGTGCTACCCGGACCAGCTCGCTGTTGCCCAGAACAATGGCGTCAATTTGCCGCGCGAGGTTAAGAGCCGAGGCCTCGGTGAGGTTTCCGTGCGCCAGCATAACCGGGTCAACCTGTGACAGCAGGGCTTCAGAAAAGGATTGCAGCTCTTCGAAGCTAACTTCCCGGGCGGCTCTCAGCTTGGCGTCGGTGGGCCAGGCGCCTTCGATGAGGGACGTCTGGATAAATTCAGAGGTCTGTTCGACGGGGCGATCCTTGGCCTTATTCTGCAGGCCGTCAATCAGCTGCTGCCGGGCGATCTCGAAACGTTGCTCGGTCAGCTCCGGTGCAGCCACCTGGAGCAGAATCCGGTTCATCAGGGTATGGAGTTTGTCGTTGTAACCGCCGACCCGGACCGTGATACCCCTGAGATGCGGGTAGACGCTGTAATCCAGGCCCGCAAGACTGGCGGAGTAAGCCCAGGCGTTCAGATTGGTATTGATGGCGTCCACCAGCAGCTGAGTGAGCACGTAGCTGCGTGCCGAGGCTCGGGCGGCAGGCGTACGAAGGCCCACAAACACGTTGGCTTTCGGGGTATCAAACCGGGTATCCCGGGCAAACCAGACATCCATTCCCTCGATGGTTGCCAGTTGTGTCGGCTGCGCCATGGTTTTTCCGGGCACCATCGCCAGATCTTCCGGCACAAATGGATTCTCCGGCGGCAGACGCAACTGGGCAGCGAGTTCTGGCAGGCTCTGGGTCTTCAGCGTTGCCGGGTCGAGTGCTTCCCGGGTCCAGGCCGCTTCGTACCAGTCGGTTCGGTTCGGATTTTCAAGTTCAGGCTGCGGTGCCAGAACAAAAGCAAGGAGGTCGTCCGGCGTCAGCCTGTCCAGAATGTCGCGGTACTGTTCCGGCGCGAAGCGCTCAACCAGCCAGGGCGCCCGCAAAACGTCTTCGGCGGGATAGTCCTGGAGGTAACGAGAAAGGCGCATGGCCTCGTGCAGGGGGTTACCCTGTTCGCGGAATCGAAAATCGATGCGAGCCAGGTTCTGCATTTCCAGGAAACGTTGCTCGCTGATACCTTTCTGGCGAATTTTTTCGATGTAATCGAATACCAGCGGCAGGATGTCCTCATGGCGAGCCAGTCCTTCCGGTGTCAGGGAAATGCTGATTTCGAGGGTGGCGTTCTCTCCGGTGTCCATGCCCAGGCCTGCGGACAGGCTTTCCGCAAGCCCCGCCCGTTTCAGAACATCGAACAGGCTGCCCGGGCCCTCGTGGCCGAGCAGGTTGGCCACGTAGCTGGCGGGCTTGGTGCGGTAGTTCTCTTCCTGGGACGGAATGGGGAAGGTGAGTGAAAGGCTTCGAACGTCCTTGAGTGCTTCTGCTGTTACCTTGGCTGGCAGCTCATCTGAGCGGTACAGGCTGGCCACGTGACGCTTGGTCTCAAGGTTGCGGTTTTCAATGGTATCGAACCGCCCTCGCACCATGGATTCCAGCTCGTCCAGGGTTTGGGGCCCGTAAACCGCTAGGCTCATGATGTTGGAGGAGTAATGCTGCTGCCAGAACTCGATCAGGTCCGGTCGAAGGGGATTTGCTTCCGTATTCTCAAGGGTGGTCAGGTTTCCGACGGCAAAGTGACTGAAGGCGTGATCCGGATTGCTGACGGCCTTCTGGACGGAATAGAAGCGTCGACCATCGTCTTTCTGTTTGGCGCTGAACTCCGAGTGCACAGCGTTGCGCTCACGATCCACCAGTTCTGCGGTGAACAGTGGTGCAGAAAATTGCTGGGCGAACCGATCCAGTGCCGGTTCCAGGAATTCGGCCTGAACGTCGAAGAAATAATTCGTGTCCTGGAACGCGGTGAAAGCATTGTGCTGGCCGCCGTGGCTCTTGATGAACTGCTGGTACTCGCCCGGATCGGGGTATTTCTCGGTCCCGAGGAACAGCATGTGCTCGAGGAAGTGGGAGAGGCCTTCCCGCTCCGCCGGATCATCTCCGCTACCAACAGCAACGTTCATTGAGGCCGCCGCTTTGTCAGCATCCTCATCAGACACCAGAATGACCTTCAGGCCGTTGTCCAGTTCGATGAACCGGTACTGGTTGTCGTCATTGGGGCTCTTCTCCGGAATCTGCGCTGCAAGAGCAAGGGTGCTGAACAGCAAAAGTATGAGCAGGGAAAACAGGCGTGAGATCGGGTTCTGCATGGAGTTCTTCCTGACGGTACGTGTGTTCATAGGCCCTCTGGGATCCGGAGAAGAGGTTTGCGAATCAGTGCATCAGCGCGTTGCGGGTGCTTTCAGGCTGCTGGTCAAGTGTTTTACGTGCCAGGTCGGCGGCTTTCTCACTGTCCAGCTGGCCCGAGGCAATACGCTCGAGAACCGTGGCCATGATGGCGACGGACTGGCGATAATCTGCGAACTCGGCCTGGAAGGCCTTGTCGATGGCCTCGTAGACCGCCTGAATTTTCTCTTCCCGTGAACCAGCGTTATCGGCTGTGTCGTTGATGGCCTTCAGGCAGGCCCGGGCAATCGAAATGTAGCGTTCCGCGTTGGGATTGTCTTTCTGCATAGTAGGGGTTCCGGAGGTCGGTGTTCCTGTGAAAACAAGAGATGCCAAAAGGCTCGATAAGTTCCCGATTATGTCATTGCTGGCGGGCGCTTTCATTGCATTGTGGTAATCCGGAAATTGAGCATGCACGGGGCAATTCCTGTGCTAGTCTCAAAAACATTGTGTCGACGAACCGGACAGGCATGTCCCGCTTGTCGGGTCAGAAATTTAGAGTAATAGCTCTATACAAAACAAAGGCTTACAGAGTAAAAGCTCTAAAAAAGTTCGATACATGAAGGTTGCAATTAAGTACAATGCCGGCGTTTCCGGAAAACTCTAAGACTTTAGTCGTATGGGTGCCGGCATGGATAGACAACAACAGAGCAACAGGCAGGGTGGAAGATTGATGAATTATTTCCTGACGGGTGGCACCGGATTTATTGGCCGTTTCCTGGTGGAGAAGCTTCTGGCACGTGGTGGCACTGTCCACGTACTGGTGCGTGAACAATCCCAGGACAAGCTGGACAAATTGCGTGAGCGCTGGGGCGCGGATGAAACCCAGGTGAAGGCCGTCATAGGCGACCTGACCAGCAAGAATCTGGGCATCGACGCCAAGACGATGAAAGCCCTGAAAGGGAAAATCGACCACTTCTTTCACCTCGCCGCCGTGTACGATATGGGCGCAGATGAAGAAGCCCAGCAGGCGACCAATATCGAGGGCACCCGCGCTGCGGTGAATGCTGCGGAAGCGATGGGCGCCAAGCACTTCCATCACGTTTCCTCCATTGCGGCTGCCGGTCTGTTCAAGGGAATCTTCCGCGAGGACATGTTCGAGGAAGCCGAGAAGCTGGATCATCCGTACCTGCGGACCAAGCACGAATCTGAAAAGGTCGTTCGTGAGGAATGCAAGGTTCCCTTCCGCATCTACCGACCGGGCATGGTGATTGGGCATACCGCTACCGGTGAAATGGACAAGGTGGATGGCCCCTACTATTTCTTCAAAATGATTCAGAAAATCCGCCACGCGCTGCCCCAGTGGGTTCCGACCATTGGTGTCGAGGGCGGGCGTCTGAACATTGTGCCGGTGGATTTCGTGGTTAACGCCATGGATCACATTGCCCACCTCGAGGGTGAAGACGGCAAGTGCTTCCACCTGGTGGATACCGATCCGTACAAGGTTGGCGAAATTCTCAACATCTTCAGCGAGGCGGGTCACGCACCCCGGATGGGGATGCGGATCGATTCCCGCATGTTCGGCTTTATTCCGCCATTCATTCGCCAGAGTTTGAAGAACCTGCCACCGGTGAAGCGTCTGACGTCGGCAATTCTTGATGACATGGGCATTCCGCCGTCCGTGATGTCGTTCATCAATTACCCGACCCGTTTTGACGCCCGCGAAACCGAACGCGTTCTTAAAGGCACCGGCATTGAAGTGCCCCGCCTGCCGGACTACGCGCCGGTGATCTGGGACTACTGGGAGCGCAATCTGGATCCCGACCTCTTCAAGGACCGCACGCTCAAGGGCACGGTTGAAGGTCGCGTCTGCGTGGTGACCGGTGCTACGTCTGGTATTGGCCTAGCAACCGCCCAGAAACTGGCAGACGCCGGCGCGATCCTTGTGATCGGCGCCCGCAAGCTCGAGCGCCTGAAAGAAGTAACCGCGGAGCTGGAGTCCCGGGGCGCAAGCGTGCATGCCTATCCCTGCGATTTTTCCGATATGGAGGCCTGCGACGAGTTCGTGAAGACCGTGCTGGATAACCATGGCCAGGTCGATGTGCTGGTCAACAACGCTGGGCGCTCGATTCGCCGCTCACTGGATCTGTCGTTCGATCGCTTCCACGATTTCGAGCGCACCATGCAGCTGAACTATTTTGGTTCCGTTCGTCTGATCATGGGCTTTGCGCCCAAGATGCTGGAGAACCGCCGCGGTCACGTCGTCAACATCTCGTCCATCGGCGTGTTGACCAATGCGCCCCGATTCTCGGCTTACGTGGCCTCCAAGTCCGCATTGGATGCCTTCAGCCGCTGCGCCGCTTCGGAATGGTCGGACCGCAATGTCACTTTCACCACCATTAACATGCCGCTGGTGAAAACACCGATGATTGCGCCAACCAAGATCTACGATTCTGTTCCGACGCTGACGCCAGACGAGGCTGCGACCATGGTTGCTGATGCCATCGTCTACCGGCCGAAGCGAATCGCTACCCGTTTGGGTATCTTTGCTCAGGTGCTTCATGCCCTGGCGCCCAAGATGGCCGAGATTGTCATGAACACCGGTTACCGGATGTTCCCGGATTCACCGTCCGCCGCCGGTAGCCGTTCCGGGGAGAAGCCGAAGGTGTCCAGCGAGCAGGTAGCTTTCGCCGCCATCATGCGGGGCATCTACTGGTAACGCAGTAGCCCCTGAAGCTGGTGGGAGGGGGAGTTACTCCCCCTCCCATATTTATTGATTGAACGAGATTCGCCTCTTTTATGAGTTTTTCTAGGCTAAAGTAAACGTGCCGATGGCCGATGGTTAGCGTAAGAACAATACTAAATGAGGCCATTGATGACTCTGAAAAAACGTCTTTTGCTGACTTTGCTGCTGGTTGGCCTGCTTCCCGTCATTGCCATCTCGTTTTTTAACGCCGAAATTGCCCGACAGAGCCTGACGGAACAGGCGTTGCAACAACTCTCTATTGCGGCTACCAATAAGCAGCATAGTGTAGAAGATTATCTCAGCACTATTGCCCGGCAGCTGAAAGCCATGGCCAATAATCGCGGGACCCGAACTGCGGCCCAGGGGTTTGGTTTGGCATTTCAAAATTATGAAAAACTGGTAAAAGCGGAGCAATCGACCTTACGAGACAACGTCGAGGCTTATTATCAGCAGAATTTTTTGCCACCCTTGCAGCAAAATGGTGGTGCTAACGGACGTTCAGCCTCGGACTTCGTTGCATCCCTCAGCAAAAACAGCCTGGCTCTGCAGATGGGTTACATCGTGGACAACCCGAATCCTGTGGGGCAGAAAGACGAATTGGTATCGGCTGACGTTCATATCGCGCAGTTTTATAACACGCTTCACAAACAGTGGCATACCTCCTTCAAGGAGTTTCAGGAGGCGTTCGGCTACTACGATATTTATCTGATTGATGCCGATACAGGCCATGTTATCTATTCCGTAGCCAAAGAGGTGGATTTTGCTACCTCCCTGAAAGACGGTCCCTACGCGGATTCTGGCCTGGCGGAAGCTTATCGTCAGGCGATGTCTGACGGACAGGATACTGCTCCGACTTTTGTTGATTTTACTCGGTATGTACCGTCCTACGGTGCGCCCGCCGGATTTGTGGCAACCCCCATATATTCCGAAAAAGATGAGCGGCTGGCCGTGCTGGCCTTCCAGTTCCCCATCGACAGCCTGAACAACATCATGATGGAACGAGATGGCATGGGCGAAACCGGGGATGCCTATCTGGTGGGGCCGGATAACCTGATGCGGTCAGACTCCTACCTGGATCCGGAAAACCGCAGTGTTGTCGCTTCCTTTGCCGACCCGGAGAATGGACGCATTAGTTCGACATCGGTGGATGAGGCCCTGGCCGGAAATTCCGGTGAAGGCGTGGTTACGTCCTACCGTGGCGAGCCAGTGTTTTCCGCCCACAGGCCAGTTACCGTAGGCGGGCTGAACTGGGCGCTGGTGGCGGAGATCAGCGAAGACGAGGCCTTGGCGCCGGTGCGTGAAATGTGGACTCTGGCGGCGATAGCCATTGCTATTGTGATCTTGGCTGTGGTGGCCGTGGCAGTCTGGACCGCGGCGCGGGTCATGAAACCCCTCGGCAAAGACCCGGCCGAATTGCAGGCACTGGCGGAACAGGTGGCTGCGGGTAACCTGGTCATTGATTCGTCCGACAGTGACAGGGCCACGGGCGTATATGGCTCCATGCTCAAGATGGTGTCGGACCTGAAAGAAGTGATCTTCAAGGTTGAAGAAGCGTCCCAGCGCCAGGCCAGTGCATCTGAACAGTTGTCCGGCACTATCTCGCAGACTCTGGACAATGTGAACCAGCAGGCAGAGCAGACTGAGCAGGTGGCGTCGGCCATTGAAGAAATGTCCTCCGCCATCAGCGAGGTGTCCCAGAATACCTCGGAATCGGCAGCCGGTGCCCGGCGCACGGATGAGGCGGTCAGCCGCAGCGCCACGGAGGTGGAATCCTCCGCTGCTGACACCAGTGCTATGGCGAGGGAACTGGAGGAAGCAGAGGCCGGCATAGAGGACTTGCGAAAGAATATGGAATCCATCACCAGGGTTCTTGATTCGATAAAGTCCATCGCCGACCAGACTAACTTGCTGGCTCTGAATGCCGCCATTGAAGCTGCCCGGGCCGGTGAACAGGGCCGAGGCTTCGCGGTGGTTGCGGATGAGGTGCGTAGCCTGGCCCAGAATAGCCAGAAGGCGACCGAGGAGATAAGTAGTTCCATTGAAACTCTGGTCAATTCGTCGGAGCGCGCTTCAAAGGTGGTTACCCGCTGCAGCACCCAGGCCAGAGGTATTTCCGAGCGGGCAGGAGCCGTTGTATTGCAGCTTCGCGAGGCAGTGGACGAGGTCACCCGGATGTCCGGTATGGCCGAGCAGATTGCTACGGCATCCGAAGAGCAATCAGCCACGGCCGAAGAAGTAACGCGCAACGTATCTACAATTTCTGAAAAGTCCTTTGAGACCAAACAGGCCATGGCCCAGATATCCGAAGCCAGTGGTGACTTGGCGGAGTTGTCTCATCAGCTCAAAGATTCGCTGTCCCGGTTTAAAGTCAGCTGAGGACGAGGCGTGACTTTCACGCTTATGCCTGGCGCACAACTAAAAAAACCCGCTGCGGCGGGTTTTTTTATGGTGGTTACTCGGTCTCTTCGGGGATCACCGGAGGCGGAAAGCCGCCCAGCTCCTTCCACCGATTCACAATGCCGCAGAAGAGGTCCGCGGTTTTTTCCGCGTCATAGGCTGCGGAGTGTGCTTCCTTGTTGTTGAACGGAATGCCTGCGAGCTTGCAGGCCTGGGCCAGAACGGTATGGCCATAGGCCAGGCCGGCCAGAGTCGCCGTATCGAAGGTCGAGAAAGGGTGGAACGGGTTGCGCCGGATGTCGGCCCGAAGCGCCGCTGCAAAGATAAAATTGTGGTCAAAGGTGGCGTTGTGGCCCACCAGAACGGCCCGCTTGCAGTCGTGGTTTTTCACCGCTTTACGGATGGGGCTGAAAATTTCGCTGAGTCCTTCCAGCTCGGGTACCGCCTCTCGCTCCGGATTCCACGGGTCGATGCCGGTGAAATCAAGGGCGGATTGCTCCAGATTGGCGCCTTCGAAGGGATCAATCTGCTGTACATGGGTCTCCGCTCGCCGCACCCAGCCGTCGTCGTCCATGGTCAGTATCACTGCCGCCACTTCCAGCAGGGCGTCCCGCTCCGGGTTGAAGCCAGCGGTTTCAACGTCGACTACAACAGGCAGAAACCCACGAAAGCGGCGGGACATTGGATGCGGTGGTTTGTTTTCGTCAGTCACTCAAGCTCCGGTCTTGGCCGTGTGTGAGAAGGAATAAGTCAGGTTTACGCCAGTTTCCAGTTAACGGTTTCACCGGCCTTGAGGGGCACGATGGTTCCGCCAGCCAGTGGCAGATCTGCCGGCATGGTCCAGGGGGCACGAATCAGGGTGATGGTATCGGTATTCCGCGGTAAGCCATAGAAATCAGGCCCGTTGAAACTGGCAAATGCTTCAAGTTTATCCAGGATGCCCAGCTCTTCGAAAATGTCCGCATAAAGGCCGATTGCGCCGTAGGCTGAGTAACAGCCAGCACAGCCGCAGGCCGCCTCCTTGCGATCCTTCGAATGAGGGGCGGAATCCGTGCCCAGGAAAAAGCGTTTGTCGCCGCTGGCCACCGCGTCCCTGAGCGCCTGTTGATGGCGGTTACGCTTCAGGATTGGCAGGCAATAGAGATGCGGTCGAATGCCGCCTACCAGCATGTGGTTGCGGTTATACATCAGGTGCTGGGGCGTTAGAGTCGCACCGAGGTTGTCTCCGGCGTGCTGCCGGACAAACTCTGCGGAATCGGCCGTGGTGATATGTTCCAGTACAACCTTGAGGTTCGGGAAAGCCTCGAGAGTGGGTGCCAGGACACGCTCCAGAAACACCTTTTCCCGGTCAAAAATGTCGATATCGGCATCTGTTACCTCGCCGTGTACCAGCAGCAGCATGCCACAATCGGCCATGGCCTCCAGAACCGGGTAGATGTTGCGGATATCCTTCACGCCGGAGTCGGAATTGGTCGTTGCACCGGCCGGGTAAAGCTTGGCGGCCACAACGCCGGCTGCCTTGGCATCCCGGATGGTCTGCGCCGTCATGCTCTCGGTCAAATACAACGTCATCAACGGCTCGAATCCAGCGCCATTGGCAGCCGCCAGAATGCGTTCCCTGTAGGCTTTGGCATCGGCTGCGGTTGTCACCGGCGGTACCAGGTTAGGCATGATGATGGCGCGACCGAAGCAAGCGGCCGTAGCCGGTACCACGTCCTTGAGAATGTCGCCGTCCCGTACGTGAAGGTGCCAGTCGTCGGGGCGTGTGAGCGTGAGCTTTTCTGTCATGGCAGTTGTCCGAAATACCTTTGGCGAGGCGAGCTTGGGCCCGGTTCTCTGGGAGCCGAAAAAATTTCGCGAATTATACCAGAAGGCGCGGGTGATTGTTTTGCGGTTGGTGGCTAAAGAACTTCCGACTCAGGCCGTTAAACAGTCTGACTCTGCTAACTCCGGACACTGATGGCTAGCTCTATGGGATTTCGCCCCGGACAACTCCTGAATACTCTGCTGTTTGCCACGTTGCCCGTGGTGCTTCTGCCGGTAACCGCGCAGGCTGCCAGCTATGGCGCCGGAATCGAGAACAGCCAGTGGTATCTCGCCGAGTCGGTATTTGAATGCCGCCTGGTGCACGAAGTTCCCGGCTACGGTCGGGCAGTGTTCAATCATCGCGCCGGTGAAAGTCTCAGCTTTTTCCTGGAGTCTGATTCTGCATTGATGCGACCGGGGCGCGGCAGCCTTGTGGTCGAGGCACCGGCCTGGCGTCCGGGTGTGGCGCCGAAGCCCCTGGGAACGGTCAACGTATCGGATGATCGCCGTCAGGTCTCGCTGGATACCCGTCAGGCGTTCGTGGTCGCCCATGGACTTCTGGATGGGATGCGCCCGACGGTAACCAGGGATTCGTGGTTTGATGGCCGCCCGGTGCGGGTTCAGGTCTCCAACATCAACTTTGCCGGCGAGTACCAGCGCTATCAGCGCTGTACGTCCAATCTTCTGCCGGTAAACTTTGATCAGATCCAGCGCTCAAGGGTGCCCTTTGCCAGCGGCAGCACGCAATTGTCCGATGCCGACAGGCAACTACTGGATAACATCGTGGCTTATGTGAATGCCGATTCCACGGTTGAGCGGATTTTCGTGGATGGCCATAGTGACAGTATTGGAAGCCGGATCGACAACCGCGCCCTTTCCGAAGATCGCGCCAATGTGGTGGCTGACTACCTCAAGGCGAGCGGTATTGATGAAAACCTGATTACTGTTCGGGCTCACGGCGACCAGTACCCGGTATCCAACCGGCCCGCAGATAACCGCCGCACCAATATCCGCCTGCAACGGGCCGGTGACCGCCCGGAACTGCAACAGGCCAACGGCTATGGCGGCGAACCCAGGGGCTGATTGGCGTCAGTAAACCGAATCCAGAACTTCCAGGTGGGCATTCACGCTTTCCGCCAGGGCCCTCAGGTGGTACCCGCCTTCCAGGGTTGAAATGATCCGATCATTGCTGTGCTCACTGGCGACACCCACAATCATTTCCGTCAGCCAGCGATAATCTTCCGTATCCAGATTCAGTTCTGCCATCGGATCCAGCCGGTGGGCATCAAAACCCGCGGAAATCAGGATTAACTGCGGTTTGAATTCATTCAGGCGCTTCAGCCATCCTGCCTCCACCTGTTTCCGGTACTCTTCCGACGAACAGTTTGCCTCAATCGGAATATTCACGATGTTGTCGGCCTGCCGGTGCACGTGGGAGTGCGGGTAGAAAGGGTGCTGGAAGCTTGAGCACATCAGGATACGCTCGTCGCCACCGACAATGTCCACGGTGCCATTGCCCTGGTGCACATCGAAATCGATGATCGCGACCCGCTCCAGATGATGAAAGGTGAGGGCGCGCATGGCGGCGAGGGCAACGTTGTTGTAAAAACAGAAGCCCATGGATTTCGCCCGCTCGGCATGATGCCCAGGCGGCCGGGCGCAAACAAACGCGTTGGTAACCTGGCTGCTCATGACCATATCCACGGCCTGGACATTGGCACCGGCTGCCAGACGGGCGGCGCGCAGTGTGTCCGGCATCATGGCGGTGTCCGGGTCGGTAAACACGCGGCCGCGGGTTGGTTGCATCAGGTCCAGTTGATGGAGGTATTTTTCCGGATGCACCATCAGAAGCTGATCACGGGTGATTTCTTCGGGCCGGACCCAGTCCAGCTTCTGGTCCAGGCCAGTATCAGCAAGGTAGCTGATGATGGCCGCCAGCCGCTCTGGGCTCTCCGGGTGTTCCGGCCCCATGTTGTGTTTCATGAAGTCATCGTGGGAAAAGAATGCCGTGGTCATACGTCTCGGACTGCCTTCGATATGCTTATATTTTCTTCAAGCTTATCAGGGAAAACTGCACGATGCCGTGTTTCTTTGGTCTTATAAGGGCGATAGTCATTTCACATCGGGGTATCAAGGCCTAAGATAAGAGTTACACTCATAAGTAACCTGTTTTATTACATTTATTTCCCCAATGGCCTGCCGGCCGCATACAAAGGAGAGTCAGCTTGAGCACCCGGTATCTGGAGAGCCTGTTCAATCCCGCATCCATTGCGGTGATCGGTGCGTCGGAGCGGGCAGACAACCTTGGCGGTATGGTGTTGCGGAACCTGATGGGGGGCGGTTATCCCGGCCGGTTACTGGTTGTGAACCAGAACGATTACGACAACGTGCACGGGGTTCCCTGCGTCAAGAAAGTCTCGAAAATGGAATTTTCCCCGGACCTGGCAATCATCTGTACGCCGCCTGATACCGTGGCCAAGACCATCAAGCGGCTGGGGGAGGCCGGGGTGCGCACCGCGATCGTTATGACCGGTGGCATGTCACGTACTCATAGTAAAACCGGCCAGCCCCTGATGTATTCCGTTCGTGAAGCGGCCCGGGAAACCGGAATCCGCGTACTGGGCCCCAACACCATTGGCCTGATGGTTCCCGCCCGCAGCCTGAACGCCACCTACGCCCATATGGGCGCCATCCCTGGCCGGGTTGCCTTCGTTGGCCAGTCCGGCACCATCGCCAGTTCGGTCATAGACTGGGCATTCGCCCGTGGTGTGGGGTTTTCCTACTTCCTGACCCTGGGCGATGGCATGGATATCGATCACGACGACCTGATCGACTACCTGGCGCAGGATACCCAGACCCGTGCGATTCTCCTGCACATCGAAAACATTCCCAATGCCCGGCGTTTCATGTCGGCGGTTCGGGTGGCGTCCCGCACCAAGCCGGTGATTGCGGTGAAGTCCGGTCGGGTACCGGAGTCGGAGTGGTTTCCCCACAGCCTGCCCGACGGTTTGAAGCGCAGCGATCCGATCTACGATGCCATGCTTCAGAGGGCAGGTGTGCTCCGGGTGGATGGCCTTGGCCAGATGTTTGATGCGCTCGAGACATTGACGCGGATGCGCCCTTTGCGCCGCGAAACCCTGGCGATCATGGCCAATGGGGTCGGCCCCGGGGTGTTGGCCGTGGACCGGTTGGCGGATCTTGGCGGAGAGCTGGCTGAATTATCGAAGGCGAGTATTGAAGGCCTGGCTGAGCTGCTACCACCTTACTGGACTCGCAAGAACCCGATCGATCTGAACTACGATGCGTCCCCGGAGCTCTATGGTCAGGCCATCAAGATCCTGGCCAAAGACCCGGAGGTGGCCAATGTGCTGGTGATGTATGCGCCCAGTCTGACCGAGGACAGCCTTCGGATCGCAGACGCGGTTGTTCAGGCATCCAAGGGCACCCGTTTGAATGTGTTCACCTGTTGGTTGGGCCAGAGCACGGTCATGGATGCCCGGGAAGAGTTCTACCGGGCCGGGCTGCCTTCGTTCTTCAATCCGGAGAAAGCGGTGATGGCGTTCATGCAGCATGTGCGGCATCAGCGGGTTCAGCGTCTGCTCACGGAAACGCCGGAGTCCTTTACCGATCATTTCGCTGATCGCACGCACACACGTCATGTCGTTAGCCGGGCCTTGCGTTCGGGGCGTTACCATCTGTCGAATCGCGAGGCTAGGGATCTGGTGCGGGATTATGGCATCAGCACCATCGACACCATGTACTGCGACGACATGGAAGAGGTTCTGGAGGTGTTTGCGGTTGAGCGGCGCCCCATCGATATCACCATCATTCATGAGCAGGCATGCCATCCTTTTCTGGATCTGTCTCCGACCCAGCGTCGGTACAAGGGTACGGTACAGAAGCTCAACAGCGAAGCGGCTATCATGGATTCCTGCCGCTACCTGATGGAGGAATACAAGAGCCACTTCCCGGACAGTGGATTTCTCGGGTTTGCGGTTCAGCGCTCCTATCAACACGTCGGCGGTATTGAATTCAGCGTCGGCATCACCCGGGATTCGCTGTTCGGCCCCCTGGTGGTTTGCGGTGCCGCCGGTGCCCAGATCAACGTGATGACCGATCGGCAGATCGCACTGCCGCCCCTGAATATGGTGCTGGCCCGTGAGCTTCTGCGCCGTACCTACATGTACAAGCTGCTGAAAGAACACAGCCTGAAGCCGGAAGAGGATATCCGCGCGGTGTCCGAGACCCTGGTCACCCTCTCACAGATTGTTATCGACATTCCGGAAATCAAGGGTCTTGAAATCTCGCCCTTGCTGTTCAACGAGCAGGGCGCCGTGGCGGTGAATATCGCCATCAATCTGGCCGACAAGCCGGGACGGCCGATTATTCAGCCTTACCCGCGGGAACTGGAGGAATGGATTGTTTTGCCCAAATCCGGGCGCCGGGTCATCATTCGCCCGGTACTGGCGGAAGATGAGCCTGCCCACAGGGCTTTCCATGAGTTGCAGTCGCCGGAATCCATTCGTTACCGATTCTTCCAGTATCGCAAGCATTTCTCCCGGGAAGACGTTGCCCAGATGGTGCAAATCGATTACGACCGGGAGATGGTTTTTATTGCCAACGCGCCCAGGGAAGACGGGGAAGGCGAGGAAACCCTGGGAACCGTTCGAACCTGGACCGATGCCGATAACCTGCAATGCGAGTTCGCGGTCATGGTGCACGATAAAATGAAGGGCGAAGGCCTCGGCGTTGCCCTCATGCAGAAGATGATCGATTACTGCCGGGCCAGGGGCACCGTGGAAATGGTGGGCAATGTGCTGCCGGATAATCGTCCCATGCTGCAGCTGGCGGAACATCTGGGTTTTGAAATCAAGTTCAACACCGAAGAGGAAGTGATGGATCTGCGGCTGGTCCTGAACGAACCGGAAAAAGACTGGCAGCGAGAGCGGCTGGGAAAGAGCGCCCACTGAGCAGTGCAAGGGAGGCCGGGTCAGATAAGAAAGGCATCTGACCCGGTTTTACGGCTTTACTCTTCGACAATCGCAGAGCGATCTTCGCCACCGAGCGCTTCCAGGAGCCCTGGAATCAGCCGGGACAGTTCAAGGGTCATCAGGGTGAAGGCCGCGTCAAACTTGGCAACGTGGTCGTCCACGTCGACATCGTCCAATTGGTCCTGAAGTGTTTCGCCGAATTTCAGGCGACGGATGCCCAGTTCTTCATCCAGTACGAAGGAGACGTTGTCGTCCCATGTCAGGGACAGCTTGGTCACCTGCATGCCCGCATCCAGATGGTTGCGGATTTCATCGGCTTTCAGGTCCAGGCCTTTGCAACGCACCACCCCGCCATCTTCAGACGGATCCTTGAGTTCGCATTCAGTGCCCAGAACCACCTTGCCGGGCAGGTCGATGGATTCGTTCAGCCAACCGGTAAAGGTGAAAGCCGGCGCCTGTTCCACCGCGGGTGGACGAACCGGCAGCGATCCGAGGCTCTTGCGCAGAGTCGAGGCCAGATCTTCCGCCTGCTTGGCGGAACCCGCGTCTACCACCAGAACGCCGTCCTGAGGGGCGAGGTAGGCAAAGGAGCGGCGGTTCTTGGAGAAGGCCTGGGGCAGCATCTCCAGCATTACCTGTTCCTTGATTTCGTCCTTTTCTTTGCGCCGGACTTTCCGGCCCTGCTCGAACTCTATGGCTTCGGCCTTCTCCTCAACGGCTTCTTTCACCACCGGGCCGGGAAGAATTTTTTCCTCCTTGCGCAGGGCAATCAGGTGATAGCCGTTGGCACTGTGAACCAGCTGTTCGCCATGCTTGCCCAGCGGCGGTACCCAGCCCTGGCGGCTGGTTTCCTGAGGTCCGCAGGGCTTGAAGGCGTCGGCCTGGAGCTTTTCTTCCAGCTCTTCGGCAGAGATATCAAAGGGTTTGGTAAATCGGAATACGCGGGCGTTGCGAAACCACATCAGGGCTGGTCCTTGTCTTTCATATTTGCATGATCTCTACGATTACGGTTTTAACGATAAAGCCCACAACGCCGGCGCCCAGCACCGTAAACAGTGCGATGGTGCCGAACTTGCCGGCCTGGGATTTCTTGGCCAGATCCCAGACGATGAAACCCATCCAGACAATAAGGCCGGTCAGAAACACCAGCATGGCGATCTGGGAAAACATTGCTTCGTTCATTGCTGACTCCGATTTCAACGTGGATTACTGTTCATCCCGCAGGAAAACCCAGTTGTTCTTATCGGATTGGTCTTCGCTGAAGTAATAGCCTTCGAGGTTGAATCCCTTGAGGTCGTCGGCTTGGGTAATGCGGTTCTGAATGGCAAACCGACACATCAGCCCCCGGGCTTTTTTGGCATAAAAGCTGATCATTTTGTACTGACCGTTCTTCCAGTCTTTGAATTGGGGGGTAATCAGCCGGCCTTCAAGGTCTTTCTTCTTTACGCTTTTGAAATACTCGTTGGAGGCGAGGTTGACCAGCACGCCGTCGTCATCCGCAAGCAGCCGGTTAATCTCCTGGGTGATCTTGTTGCCCCAGAAGGCATAAAGATCCTTGCCACGGTTATTCTCGAACCGGGTACCCATTTCCAGGCGGTAGGGTTGCATCAGGTCCAGCGGTTTCAGGATGCCATACAGACCGGAAAGCATGCGCAGATGCTGTTGGGCAATGTCGAAGTCCTGCTCGCTGAAGCTCTCGGCGTCCAGGCCGGTGTACACGTCACCCTTGAAAGCCAGTACAGCCTGCCGGGCATTCTCGGGGGTAAAAGGTGTGTGCCAGTTCTGGAAGCGCTCGGCGTTCAGCTGTCCAAGCTTGTCGCTGATGCTCATCAGATTGCTGATCTGGTGCGGCTCCAGCGTTTTAAGCTGGTCGACCAGCTCGCAGGCATCCTCGAGGAATTCCGGCTGAGTATAGGTACTGGTCGCCAGCGGGCTCTCGTAATCCAGCGTTTTGGCAGGGGAAATAACCATCAACATGTCAGGCAATCCTCATTGCAGGAATGTAAGTAAGTCATCCCTGGTAAAAGGCCAGTCCAGTTCCGCACCGGTATCGTTGCGTCGGAGCACCGGTATCCGGGTACCGTAGCGTTCTACCAGTTCTTCGGACTGGGCAATGTCTACCACGTCTACCGGGATCGGCTCCGGCATGGGCGTGCTTACAAGCAGGGCTTCGGCCAGTTCGCACAGGTGGCACTGGGAGGTTGTGTAAAAAAGCAGTTCCATTATTTCGGCTGTGCGTCGAGTTTCTGGCCGTTGACGCCCTGGCTGTCCTTGCCCATGAGGTACAGGTAAATCGGCATCAGGTCCTCTGGTGCCGGATTTTGCTGTGGGTTCTCCGCCGGATAGGCGTGGGCTCTCATATTGGTACGGGTCGCGCCGGGGTTCAGACTGTTCACCCGGACATTGTGACGTTCGTCGTCCAGTTCTTCGGACAGCAACTGGCTCAGGCCCTCTACGGCAAACTTGGAGACGGCGTAGGCGCCCCAGTAGGCTTTCGCCTTGCGGCCGACACCAGAGGAGGTGAAGATCACCGAGGCGTCGTCGGATTTGCGAAGCAGGGGGATCATTGCGCGGCTTAGCAGGAACGGCGCCGTTGCGTTCACGTGCATGACCTTGTTCCAGGTTTCCGGGTCATACAGCTCCACAGGACTGCGGTCGCCCAGAATCGCTGCGTTGTGCAGCAAACCGTCAAGCTGCCCAAAGTTATCTTCCAGGGTCATGGCCAGTTCTTCGTAGTCTTTCACCGCGGCGCCCTCGAAGTTCATGGGCACGATGGCGGGCTTGGGATGGCCGGCTGCCTCGATTTCATCGTAAACCGTTTCGAGTTTGCTGACCGTGCGGCCTACCAGTACCACGGTGGCGCCATGGGCGGCGTAGGCCTTGGCTGCAGCCCGGCCAATGCCGCTGCCGGCACCCGTCACCATCACGATGCGGTCTTTCAGAAGATCGGCGGGTGCTTGGTAATCATGCATAACCTGTCTCCGTGTCAGGCTGTTACCGGCTGAACACCGGATCCTAAATTTGAGGCGCTATTGTAACAGCTTTGCCAGGTCCGTGACGGTGTCGGCGATGAGGTCCGCTTGCCACAGGTCAATGGCTTCCGGCTCCTCGATGTAACCGTAGCGGACGGCAATGGTTTTCATGCCCGCGTTACGCCCGGCTTCGATGTCCCGTTCGTGGTCGCCCACATAAATGCCGGTGGCCGGATCGGTGCCCATCTGCTGACAGGCCAGAAAGAGGGCCTCCGGATGAGGCTTGCGCTGGGCAACGTGATCGGGGCAAACCAGTGCCGCGCACCGGTCAGCCAGGTTAAGGGCCTCGATCAGTGGAACCGCGAACCTTGCAGGCTTATTGGTCACAATGCCCCAGGGAATACCTTGCTCCTCGAGGGCTTTGAGAAGATCGTCCATGCCCTCAAACAGGCTGGTCTCCACTGCCACGCCAGCCTCGTAGAGGTCGAGGAACGCGGTGTGTTTTTCCAGGTATTCCGGATGTTCCGGTTCCAGGCCGAAGCCTACCCGGATCATGGCGCGTGCGCCGTTAGAGACCGAGCGTCTGATATGCTCGTGGGGAAGGGCGGGCAGTCCGTGCTGTTCCCGTAACTGATTCAGGCACCGGATAAAGTCCGGTGCCGTGTCGATCAGCGTTCCATCCAGATCAAACAGGACCGTGGAGGCTCGATGAGTGGTTTCAGGCTTCACGAATATCCCTGGCATGCATCAGATAGTTGACGTCCACGTCCCGTCCGAGTTTGTAGACCTTGGTGACAGGGTTATAGGTCATGCCCGTAAGCTCACGGACCTCCAGCCCTGCGTGGCGAAGATGGTCGGACATCTCTGATGGCCGGATAAACTTCTTCCATTCGTGGGTGCCCTTTGGCAGCAACCTGAGCACGTATTCCGCCCCGACAATCGCAAACAGAAACGATTTCGGGTTCCGGTTGATGGTTGATACAAACAGATGGCCGCCCGGTTTCAGCATGGCGGCACAGGCACTCACCACCGATGCAGGATCCGGCACATGCTCAAGCATTTCCAGGCAGGTAACCAGGTCGTACTGGCCCGCATGTTCGCTGTCCTGGGCCAGCTCTTCGATGGTGATCTGGCGATAATCCACGTTCACGCCGCTCTCCATGCCATGCAGGCGCGCGACGGCCAGCGGAGCCTCGCCCATGTCGATACCGGTAACGTGGGCGCCGCGCTGAGCCATGCCCTCCGACAGCAGGCCACCACCGCAGCCGACATCCAGAGCCCGCTTTCCGGCCAGGGAAACCCGCTCGTCGATGTAGTTCAGCCGCAGGGGATTAATATCATGCAGTGGCTTGAATTCGCTCGAGGGATCCCACCAGCGGCTGGCCAGGGCCTCGAATTTGGCGATCTCGTTCCGGTCTACGTTCTGGTTTGTCATGGTTGGTTCTGCCTGGTGAATCAATAGGAAATCGGTTAGTCAGCCTTTGTGCGGATTCGCCCGGCCCAGTCCTCAACTCGAAGCATGAGATCGGCAACGTCAATGCGGGTAAGCCGGCCATCCTGTACTTGTGGTACGCCGTTAATCCAGCTGTGGCTTACTGATCGACCATGGTTGCTGTATACGAGGTGTGAAGCCGGGTCGTAGACCGGCTGCAAAAACGGGTCGCTCAGGTCAACGGCAATGATGTCCGCCAGCTTGCCCTCGGCCAGAGAACCCAGGTCATGGTCCCGCCCCAGAGCCCTTGCCCCGTTGATGGTGGCCATCTGCAGGGCCTTGTGCGCCGATAGCGCCGAGGCATCATTGGCCACAACTTTGGCCATCATGGCGGCAGTCCGGAGTTCCCCGAACAGATCGAGGTCGTTGTTGCTGGCGGCGCCGTCGGTGCCTATGGCGACGTTAACCCCGCTATCGAGGAGTTCCTGCACCGGACAAAGACCACTGGCCAGTTTCAGATTCGATTCCGGGCAGTGGATGACATGGGCGCCCGTTTTTTTAAGCAAGCTGATATCGCTGGCATCAATCTGGGTCATATGTACGCACTGGGTCTCTGGGCGGAGCAGGCCGAGATCCGCCAGTCGGGCTGTCGGCCGTTGACCCAGCTTTTCAGTAGCCTCGGCCACTTCGAATGCCGTTTCGTGCAGGTGGATCTGGATGGCTGCGCCGGTTTTCTCCGAGAGCCGGACGGCTTCAATCATCGGGCCGTCGGACACGGTGTAGGGTGCATGGGGGCCAATGGCAGGCATGATATAGCCATCGTTTTTCCAGCTGTCGATGAAGTCGGCGCCCTTGCTCAGGTATTCCTCGGGGCCGGCACCCCAGGGCGTCGGGAAGTCGAGCAGCGGAAAACAGACTTGCGCACGAATGCCCGTATCGTGCGCCATCTGAGCGGCAATTTCCGGGAAGAAATACATGTCAGAAAACGTGGTGGTTCCCGTACGCAGCATCTCGGCCATGGCCAGTTGGGTGCCATCGGCAATGAACTGCTCGCTGATAAAGCGACCTTCGGCCGGCCAGATATGGTCATTCAGCCAGGTCATCAGCGGAAGATCGTCTGCCATGCCCCTGAACAGGCTCATGGCCGCGTGGCCGTGCATATTGATCAGGCCGGGCATCACGACGTGGTTTGGAAGATCGACGGTTTCCCGGGTTCTGAACGACCTGTCCGCCTGTTCCTGGGGGATGACAGCGGCAAGGCGGTCACCCTGGATAATGACTGCATAATGCTCAAGCACCGTGCCTGCCGGCTCAATTGGTATCAGCCAGCGTGCGTTGATGCGAATATCGGCTGCGGTGATAGTGTCTGCCGTCATTTATCCTGCCTTACAGCGCATGGCGCGGAGCTTCCACACCTTGAAAATGTAGCCCGGAAGTATAACCGTTATACTGGCAGTTTTCAGCGCTGAAAAACCGGAGCAGTTTTCTATGACAACAACCCCGAAACCCTCCCACGAACGGGCCATTGGCACCGTTGCAATACGCTGGCATGGCAGCAGTCTTGAGCTGCTGGATCAACGCCTGCTGCCGGGAGAGGAGCACTGGATAACGCTGGAAGGCGCTGCCGGTGTATCGCAGAGTATCCGGGATATGGTGGTTCGGGGCGCTCCTGCAATCGGCATTAGTGCAGCCTATGGGGTGGCCCTTGCGGCCAGGCATGCCGGTGGCGGGGACTGGAAGGCGGAAATCAAACAGGCCATTCGTGAGCTTGCAGCTTCACGTCCGACCGCAGTAAACCTGTTTTGGGCGCTGCAGCGCATGGAAAGGATTTTCCATGCGTGCCATTCGCTGGACGAAGCGGTAAAACGCTTGGCCTCGGAGGCCCAGGCCATACATGAGGAAGACCTGGCCGCCAATTTTGCCATGGCGGACCATGCCCTTGAGTTCATCGGAGCAGAGGCACCGTTTTCGGTGCTGACTCATTGCAATACCGGTGCATTGGCCACCGGGGGCTACGGTACGGCACTGGGCGTTGTTCGTCGTCTCCATGAGGAAAAGCTGCTGGCAGACGTCTATGCCGACGAGACTCGCCCCTGGCTTCAGGGTGGCCGGTTGACGGCCTGGGAACTGTCACGCGACGGCATTCCCGTCACACTGAATGCCGATGGTGCCGCTGCCGCCATCATGGCCCGGAAAGACGTACGCTGGGTGATCGTCGGCGCGGATCGAATAACCGCCAATGGCGATGTGGTGAACAAGATCGGCACCTACAGCCTGGCGGTTCTGGCCCGTCATCACAAGGTGGGTTTCATGGTGGTCGCGCCTTCAAGCACGGTGGACATGGCCACGGCTTCAGGGGCAGATGTGGCCATTGAGGAGCGCGACGGCATTGAGATCCGGGAGATACGCGGTATTGGGCTGGCGCCGGAAGGCGTCAACGTGTTCAACCCGGTCTTTGACGTGACACCGGCAAGCCTGATCGACGCCATCGTTACTGAAAGGGGTGTGGTTCATAACCCGAATATCACCGGTATGCAGGCGTTATTTGGTTGACGGCGGGGTGCGCTCCGGCTGTTTCTTTTTGGGGGCGGGCTTGTCAGGTGACCCTTTCACTTCTGGGTGCTTTTCCTCGTAGGTGGCCCGAAGTTCGGCCACCTGCCGTTCCTGCTCCTCGATAAAGTGCAGGGACATTTCAAAGCTTTGACGGGTGAACTCCAGCACTTTCTGGAAACCTTCATCCGAGAGCGTGCGAGCGTCGTCATGCCGGCGGAAGATGTTGATAAACTCCCGCTCCCGCTCAAATTGCAGGGGGAGTCTCGCCACGCCCCAATCGTTCAGAATCTGCCAGACTTCAGGGTTGTAGTTGCGCGTGGTGCGCATGATGAACGGGATTGGGTCGTTTCTGGCAATGAGGGCAGCCAGACGTAGTATCAGTTCGAAGGACAGGGTGGTGGTGCCGTTCTCGATGGCCTCCAGGACGGACTTGTCCCGCAAGTTAAGGGCCTCGCTCATTTCCGACACGGTGAGGCCGGCCACTTCGCGAATGTCTTTGAGAGACTGGCCTGCTGTGAGCATTGCCCGCAGCTGATCCTGGGAATTGATCAGCGCCCGGCCCACCCGCAGAGACGTATCCGTGGCCTTGACCCCGAACCGGAGCGCAGACCCGGTAAGGCTGGCCAGGCGGTCGATCAAGCCTTCCGGCGTTCGTTCCTGAGCCGCCGGTTTCTGCAACCCTTCCACTTCCTCCAGAGAGCGCATGGCATGGAGCGCGTCCAGCAGCATGTCTTGCAGCATCCGCGCTTTCTGTTGGCTATCCTGTCCGCCTGCGTCCTTCTCAGTCATGAGACCCGGAGCTGCCTGTTCAACGTGTCACGGCGGCGGCCGGGGACTGTGCCGCAAATTGCTGGGGATCCAGGATCGATGCCATGCGGTTATCAAGGTCCAGCATGTCCGCCATGATATGTCCGCCTTCCCGTATCACGAAATCCAGCTCCTCGTCGGTGGAATTCAGGTCCGCCGCCTGCTGGTCTTGCCAGTCTTCAAGGTCTTCCAGCGACTCGAAAGGTGTCTGGCCTTTCAGTTCACGACGGGCATTTGCGATGGTGAGCCGTGTGCGTTCAATCTGTTCGTGTTCGGCGCGGCGTTCTTCCAGGTTGAGGCTGACGCTGTCGGTGGCGCGCTGTTTGGTCAGGAAGTCGATCTCCTGCTGTAGCAGGCTGAATTCAGGGTTGGTTGAGAACCGCTCTTCGTGCCGCTTGCGAAGCTCATCGATAATGCCGCTGAAATCGAAGTAGCGGGTGTGCGGCACAGCCTCGATCTGGTCCCAGGGCAGGGCATGATCCAGCGCGTCCTCACCGATGCGGGTCTTGTCGATACGAGAAGGAATCTCGATGTCCGGGATGACCCCTTTATGTTGGGTAGAGCCGCCGGATACCCGGTAGAATTTGGACTGGGTGATCTTGAGTTGCCCATGGTTCAGAGGACGTACAGCCTGAACGGTGCCCTTGCCAAAAGTCTGGGAACCGACAACCAGTCCGCGGCCATAGTCCTGGATGGCGCCGGCGAAAATTTCGGACGCTGACGCACTCATACGGTTAGTAAGCACCACCAGAGGCCCGTCGTAGGCCACCGACGGATCCTCGTCATTCAGTACCTGGACATCGTTGTTGGCGTTGCGAATCTGCACGGTGGGGCCTTTGTCGATAAACAGGCCAACCAGATCATTGGCTTCGTGCAGTGCACCCCCACCATTGTTTCGCAAATCCATCACCAGGCCGTCGACGCCGTTGGCTTCGAGCTCCGCAATCAGGTTGCGGACATCACGAGTCGTGCTCTTGTAGTTCGGATCACCAGCCTGCATGGCCTGGAAATCCGCATAGAACGTGGGAATGGTAATAACGCCAATCGTATATTCCTTGCCGCCACGTTCAAGGCGTATGGTGTCCTTGCTGGCGCTCTGCTCTTCCAGCTTTACTTCATCGCGTTTGATGGCAATGGTCGCGGTAATAGTCTCATCGGAGGCGTTGGCCGGAATCACTTCCAGGGTGACGGTTGAATTGCGTGGCCCACGAATCAGATCCACCACTTCGTCCAGGCGCCAGCCGATCACATTCACCGGTTTTTCGCCTTCCTGTGCCACCGAGACAATGCGATCTGCGGGCTCAAGCTGACCCTGCTTGGACGCGGGACCGCCGGGTACCAGTCTCACCACCTTGGTGTATTCGTTGTCTGACTGAAGCACGGCACCGATGCCTTCCAGCGAAAGGCTCATGTTGATGTTGAAGTTTTCGGAGGTGCGCGGTGAAAAGTAGGACGTGTGCGGGTCCCACATGCCGGTAAAGGCATTCATATAGGCCTGGAAGGCGTCTTCACTGCGGGCCTGGTACGCGCGTTTCAACTGGCCTTCGTAGCGGCGGCGCAGGGTTTCAACGATGGCCTCGTCTTCTGCTCCGTTCAGGCGCTGAGCCAGCACCGCATTTTTGATTCGCTTGACCCAGAGATCGTCCAAAGCCTTGGCGTTCGATTCCCAGTCCGCTTTCGAGCGGTCGACCAGAATGCTTTCGCTGGCCGAGAAATCCAGCGTGCCGATGCCCTGGTCGATTGTTTCCAAGGCAAACTGGAGGCGCTCGATAATCCGCTGTTGAACCAGATTGTAAATATCGAACCCGGGCTGAAGCTGACCGGTTTTCAGGGCAGAGCCAAGTTGAGTGCGGATTTTGTCGAACTTCGCAATGTCGTCCTGCGACAGATAGATTCTCTGCCCGTCGAGGTAATTCAGGTAGGCATCAAACACATCTCCGGAGAGTTCATCGCTGATTCCAAGGTCCCGGAAGTGGGTGAACTGCAGCTGACGGGCGATCAGGATATTGGCTCGCGCCTGATCAATCGTCGGTGCAACTGGCTCGTACACGTCTGGCGTTTCAACGTTGGCATGAAGCCCCAGTGGCGCAGACAGCAGTAATGCTACAGTCATTGCCTTGCACACCCCGAACCGAACAGATCCGGCCGAAGAGCGACGAGCCATAATTCTTTCCGCGATGGTCATAAATGCTTACCTGACGGTGTTGGGAGCCCCTCGGTTTGTGAGGGAATGTCTACCCGTGACTTATTAAATTTATTGTAGGCAAGCACTACACCCGATGCCATAGGCACGGCGTATCGGATCGTGACAATCTGTCCATGAAGACGCCACGTTCGTAACCGAGGGGTCATTGGGGTTGAGGAGTTTTGCGCGCGAGGACACTGCCGGGAGAATTGGTAAATACTCCCGGCAGTAGACGTGCAGAGGCTGAATCAGGCGAGCGGCGTGTTTGTTTCCGCCTTTTCCTGCAACAGCCTGGGCGGCGCAAAGCGTTCACCATAGGTCTCGGCGAGCGCGGATGCCCTCTCCGTGAATGCCCTCACGCCATACTGATTGATGAATTGAATCGCGCCACCGGTCCACGGCGCATAGCCGATGCCAAAGATACTGCCGATATTCGCATCCTCTACCGTACGCAATACGCCTTCCTCCAGACAGCGAACCGTTTCGATGGCCTGAATAAAGAGGATCCGGTCTTTCAGCTCCTGCAGTTTGACCGTTCTTGCCTTCTCCGCATTCACGAACAGAGTTTCCAGCTCCGGCCAGAGGTGTTTCTTCCCGTTGGCAGGGTACTCATAGAAGCCCGCGCCCGCAGCCTTGCCCTTGCGGCCATGCTCGTTGACCATCGCATCGATGACGGCCTCCGCGGGGTGGGGATTCCAGGTGCCGCCGGCGGCTTCCGTATCCTTTTTACTCTGGTCCCGGATGTGTTGCATCAGGGTCATGCTGACTTCGTCGGAAATAGCCAGTGGCCCGACGGGCATACCGGCCAGTACTCCCGCGTTATCAATGCTTGCTGGATGAATACCTTCACCAAGCATGCAGATGCCCTCGTTGACGAAGGTCCCAAAGACCCGCGAGGTGAAGAACCCTCGACTGTCGTTGACCACCACCGGAATCTTTCCGATCTGCTGAACGTAGTCAAACGAGCGCGCCAGAGTTTCATCCGAGGTTTTTTCGCCAACGATGATTTCCACCAGCTGCATCTTGTCTACCGGTGAAAAGAAATGCAGGCCAATGAAGTTTTCGGCGTTCGAAGAGGCTCCGGCGAGCTGGGTAATGGGGATGGTTGAGGTGTTGGACGCAAAAATCCCGTTTGCCACCAGTTTGGGCTCCGCTTCCTGGGTCACTTTTGCCTTCAGTCCACTGTCCTCGAAGACCGCCTCGATCACCAGATCACAGCCTTCCAGATCGTCTGCCGAATCGGTGGCCTTGATGCGGCTCAGGATGTCTGCTTTCTGTTCTTCGGTCATTCGGCCACGGCTGACCTTCTTGGCGAGCAGGTTCTCCGAGTAGCTTTTGCCTTTTTCGGCATTTTCAATGGAGACGTCTTTAAGTACCACATCGATACCCCGTGTGGCCGTGGAATAGGCGATACCTGCGCCCATCATGCCCGCTCCGAGAACACCCACCTTGCGGAAGGTTTCTTTCTCAACGCCCTCGGGGCGGCTGCCGCCGGCCTTGATGGCGTTCAACTGGAACCAGAAGGTCCCGGTCATATTCTTGGCGACCTGGCCGATCACCAGTTCCGCAAAATACCGGGTTTCGATCAGGCTGCCGTTATCGAAATCGACCTGAGCGCCTTCAACGGCAGCAGAAAGGATGCGCTCCGGGGCCGGGTAGCAGCCTTTGGTCTTCTGCTTCAGCATAGCCGGAGCGATGGCCAGCTTCTGCGCCATGGCAGGGTGGTGGGGCGCGCCACCCGGGAACCTGAAGCCTTTCTGGTCCCACGGCTGCTGACATTTCGGGTTGGCCTCAATAAACGTCCGGGCTTTGGTGATCATATCGTCGGCAGAATCTGCCAGTTCGTTGATAATGCCGGCCTTGAGCGCAGCTTTCGGATTTACCTTTTTGCCTTCCATCAGGAACGGGAAGGCTGCCTCCAGGCCAATCATTCGAGGCAGTCGCTGGGTGCCGCCGCCACCTGGAAGCAGGCCCAGAGTCACTTCCGGCAGTCCAAGTTGAATGCTGTCGTCATTGATGGCGACACGGTAATGACAGGCGAGGGCAATCTCGAGGCCGCCACCCAGGGCGGAGCCGTTGATGGCTGCCACCACGGGTTTTCCGGTGGTTTCCAGAAACCGCATGTGGGATTTCAGGCCGTTGACCATATCCTCGAAAGTCCTGGCGTCTTCGCGGGTGACCTTATGCAGTTCTTTCAGGTCGCCGCCGGCAAAAAACGTCTTTTTGGCCGACGCAATGATGATGCCGCGAATGTTATCCAGGTTTTCCTTCACTTTTGCGGCGGTTTCCGAGAGGGCGTCCCGGAAAGTAGCGTTCATGGTGTTGGCGGACTGGCCGGGCATATCGATGGTGAGGGTCAGGATCTGGTCTGAACCCAGTTCATAACGAATAGCACTCATAATTGGTTCTCCTGGAAAAGTGGACGGGTTCAGACGCGCTCAATGATGGTGGCAATGCCCATGCCGCCACCGACGCACAATGTGGCCAGGCCGTAGCGCAGCTCCCGCCGCTCCAGCTCATCCAGCAGGGTGCCAAGAATCATGGCGCCGGTGGCACCCAGCGGGTGGCCCATGGCGATAGCTCCGCCGTTCACGTTCACTTTTTCGTCGGGAACCGAGAGTTCCCGCTGGAAGCGCATAACCACAGAGGCGAAGGCCTCGTTCACTTCAAACAGATCGATCTGATCGGCGGTCATGCCCGCTTTTTCCAGTGCCTTGCGTGCGGCCGGGGCAGGACCGGTCAGCATGATGGTCGGATCGGTGCTGGTGACTGCTGTGGCAATAATGCGGGCACGGGGTGTCAGGCCCATGGCCTTGCCCTTGGCCTCGCTGCCGATCAGCATGGCGGTGGCGCCGTCGACGATGCCGGAGGAGTTACCGGCATGATGAACGTGGTTAATCTTCTCCACGTAATGGTATTTCTCCCGGGCGACACCGTCGAAGCCCATCTCGCCCATCATCTGGAAGGAGGGTTTCAGGCCGGAAAGGCTTTCCAGGGAAGTGTTGCCACGCACATGCTCATCGCGATCAAGGATCACCACGCCATTCTGGTCAGTGATCGGAATGATGGACTTCGCAAAGTAGCCGTTCTGCCAGGCATTGGCCGCTTTCTGCTGGGATTTCACGGCAAAGCCATCAACGTCTTCACGGCTGAAGCCCTCAAGGGTGGCAATCAGGTCTGCGCCGATGCCCTGGGGCATGAAACCGGTATGCAGATTGGTTTCCGGATCTGTGGCCCAGGCTCCGCCGTCGGCGCCCATGGGCACACGGGACATGGCCTCCACACCGCCGGCAACCACCATGTCTTCCCAGCCAGAGCGAACTTTCATGGCCGCCAGATTCACGGCTTCCAATCCGGAGGCGCAGAAACGGTTCAGGGTAACGCCCGCCACTTTTTCATCCCAGTCAGCGGCCAGCGCTGCCGTCTTGGCGATATCCGCACCCTGGTCACCCACGGCGGTCACGCAGCCCATCACAATGTCGTCCACCTGGGCGGTATCCAGGCTGTTCCTCTCCTGCAGCGCATGGAGCACCGTGGTCAACAGCGAGATGGGTTTGACGCTGTGAAGTGATCCGTCTTTTTTCCCGCGCCCCCTGGGGGTGCGGACTGCATCGAAGATATAAGCCTCGGTGGTCATTGCTTGTCCTCTGGTCATATTGTTTTCGGGTTTGATTTACCGATGACACAACCATAGCCGGTTGCGGTTGCAGGGGGTAATGACGCCGGCTGCCAATCGCATTGGCGAAATTGCTCATGAACCATGACAAGGAGGGGGCTGGCTTCTATGGTGTTAGAAACCGCAGACGAATTCGGGAGGCGCAAGCCATGTCTCTGCGAGATGCAATCGACAATTTCTACGAGCGGCTGGTGGTGGATGCCATCGAGGCAACACGGGAGGAGTCTGACACAGCGGACTATCTGACCGATGTTATGTGCGTGGCTCTCAACCGGCTGCCCACACGGTATTACCGGCATTCAATCGATATGATGTTTTATCTGGCGGACGAGGAGCTCAAGGGGATGAAACAGAAATCCCTGGCCGCCGTAAAGGAAGCCAGGGAATTCGTCAGGGAACATCAGCGGGAGTAGAGCGCTGGGCGCCTCAGGCCTCATTCAGATTGGCGATGGCCTTGTTCAGTCGATCAGCGAGCTCCGTGTCCGCGTTTTTGCTGGTGCCACCCAGGCACCAGGCTGCCAGCAGTTTTTCTACATCCTGCATTTGATCCGTGCTGTTGTCGGCGGAACCCATGCCATTGGCAAGGCGCTGAACCTGGATTTCCATGCGGCGCTGCTGATCCGCTTCGGGCGAGGGCACACCGCAAAGGATTTCTGCGCGAATCACCAGTTCGACCGGATCGCTGGCATCTGACGTTTCGGCCAGCGCAGCCCAGTGCTGAGGCGCTGATTCACTGACGGATTCGCCCGCTGTGGCCGCCATCACCAGAGACTGCCACGAAGCCATTTTTGCCTGCAGTCTCAGGGCGGAGAGAATCTTGCTCAGCCGCTGCTTTTCTTTCTGGACCTTTTCTCTGGCGCCTTTTGAGAGCGCAGCGGCATCAATTTCCTTGAGCGTCGCCAGGGCCGCAGTGACTGCCTGCTCATCACTTTCAGAGGATATTCCCGAAACCTGATTCAGGCCTGCTTGCGCTGTCTCGTCGGCGGCCAGTGATACCTGCTGCTGTTCCGAGCGCTCGGCATCACGGCGGGCAAAGATCTGGTCACAGGCCTTTCGGAACGCTTGCCATAGTTTGCGGTCTTCGCGATGGCGGGTGATTCCGATGGCTTGCCAGTCTCCCTGGAGGGCCTTGGCCTGATTCATGGCCTCCTGAAGCGGCTCGTGTTCGACCAGGGCCTGGGCCTTGTCCACGATCGCCTGTTTCAGAGCTTCGTTTTTGCGCCGTTCCTCGTCCAGAGGTGCTTCCAGCCTCTTGAGCAGTTCGTCGAAGCGCTTTTGAACGGCCCGATTGTCGCGGAACTCCACTGGCCAGGCCTCTTTCCACTCCTGGCGAGCAGTCTGGTGGATTCGTTCTGCGGCTTTCCACTCGATTGAAGACCAGTCGGCATTGTCCAGGAAGCTTTCGAGCTGCTCGCAAATGGCGGACCGTTTTTCCAGATTCGCCTGTTTGAGGCCTGACTTGGCAGAGAAGTAGGCCTTGCAGGGCTCGTAAGCCTTATCCGAGGCAGCTTTGAACCGGGACCACAGCGAGCGATCTGACGATCCGCCAAGATCGCGCCACTCATTCTGCAACTCCTTGATTCGCTCAGCCTTTGCTTCCGGGTCCATTGGCTGCTCTGCCAGGTATTCCATTTGCTCGCACAGGGCAATCTGCTTGGGTTCTGTGGCGAAGCCCTGCCAGTCCGAGAGTTCACGCAATTGCCCGGTAAGCAGCTGCATACGCGCTTGGTAAGGTTTTGCGTGGCGCTGGTCCAGATCCCGGAAGTGCTGTTGTGCCGTTTTGAAGAGCTGTTTGGATTCTTTCAGCTGCTTGGCCTCTAGTGCTTCCTCCAGTTGCCTGATTTCGGCTTCGAGACGAGCGGCCAGAGCTTTCTGCTGCTCCTGATCAACGCGGGGCTCTGCCGGTTTCTTGCGTTTGCCGGCCAGCTTCCGCAATGGCTCGAGCATTGCCGGGATGGGGTAGCCTTCCGGCCAGTTGATCTCGGCAACCAGTGTTTTTGCCTGGGCACGTTGCTCTTCCGTGGCATCGTCTGCACCCTCGAGCAGAGCGCCAAGTTGGACGATGGTTTCCCGTTCCTGGGTAATCCGACGGACAGAATTCAGGTAATTGCGCAGTGAGAGCATGGCGGTTTCGTAGGCTTTCTGTTCCTGCTTTTCCACTGCCGTGTCCCGGGTTGCTTCCAGCCAGCGGTTTTCCTGGGTCTTCTGGAGTGCATCCAGAGACGCCAGTGAGGGCAGTGTCTCAGGCGGTTGAGACTTGAGCTCGTCCAGTGTGCGGGTCAGCAGATCCAGGGTTTCCTGACGTTGTAGCTTCTGCTCGCGCTGGCGCTTTTCATCTTCCGCCGCAGATTGCAGGGCCGCAATGCGCTCTTTGCACAGGTGAACCGCTTCGAGAAATGCCTGGGCCTGTTCCGCTGTGGCGTGTGTTTCCACCTCTGTCCATTGCTTCAGCAGGGCATCGAGCCGGGCCTCATAAAGCTTGGTATCGTCACTTTTCGCCTGGTCCTGCGCGTGGCGGGTAAGGGTAGCGATGGTCTGGCTGATGCTGTCCAGCCGGGCCTGTTCTTCGCGCCGTTGCTGAAGTGCCAGTTTAACGATCTGGTAGACGCCTTTATCACGGCCTTTGGCCTGTTTCTGCACTTCCTGCAGGCTGGCTTCGTCGGTCAGTCTGCCTGCAGCGGACTGCCGGATATCCGCCGTAACGCCCTCTATGGCAAGCTTGGCCAGAACATCCCGGGATGGTGCGCTCTCCAGTGTTTTGAGCTGTTCTTCCCTCCGGTCAGTCCGGGTATCTTCCTGTTCGACAGGCTCTGGCTGGGTGGCTTTCCGCTGTTTGGTCGTTGCCTCGGTTGTCTTGCGGGATTTGAACAGTTTCTGGATGAACGCGGCCATAAGAGTATCCTTGGGTGTTGAAACCAGTTCACGGTGTCGGGCAAAGTTGGGCCGCCACCGGCCGTCGGCATCCGATCAGGGATGCCGGGTAGTTTGACTGCTCAGCCTGAGGTGCTGGCCAGTAGGAAAAATTCGCGGCTAGTCTAGCGTTTTGTATGCGTGTGCGGAAAGGGTCTGTATGGCAAAACAGGAAAATGACAACGATCAGGAATACAAGGCCCGGGCAACGGCACTCAGGTTGCTTGCCAGACGCGAGCACAGTCGCCTCGAATTAAGCCTGAAACTCCGTCAACGAAAGGTGGCGGGCGACATTATTAACGCCGTTCTGGATGATTACGAGAAAGAGGGGTGGCTTGACGATGACCGGTTTGCTGACGTCTACGCCCGCCAGAGAATGGACCTTGGTTACGGACCGCTACGGATTCTTGGCGAACTTCAGCAGCGCGGGGTTCATAAGACTCCGGAGTGTGTTGACGAGATGACGGAGGAGGATTGGTGTCAGCGAGCTATCGGTATCCGCGATAAGCGGTTTGGCCTGGCGGATCTGAGTGAAGACTGGGACGAAAAAGTGCGTCAGGCGCGTTTCCTGAATCGTAGGGGCTTTTCCGGCAGTCAGGTAGAGCGCGCGCTCGAGGCTCGTAGCGAATAGGCTGCGGAAGTCCGCTGCTTCACAGGGTCGGCGGTATCATGCCTAGTTCTGCGGGCAGGCCGGCCCTGAGCTTTCCATCCGTTTGCAGCTCGCCTGATGGGCCTTCCGGCCCCCGGCTTTCCTCCATCTGTACGATCTGTTCCTCTGCTTCGGTCGCCGGGATGCCCGGCTGGTTAAGCCGGGCGAGGACATCGTAATAGCGCCGGATATTCTGGACGTAGATCACCGGTTCGTGGCCCCGGGCATAGCCAAAGCGGGTCTTGGTATACCATTCCTTCTCGGCCAGTAACGGCAGGAATTCTTTAACATCCATCCACCGGTCAGGGTCCCGTCCCGCGCCTTCTGTAAGCCGACGGGCGTCCTCCAGATGCCCGAAACCCACGTTGTAGGAGGCGAGGGCGAACCAGGTGCGGTCCGGCTCCGGGATCCGTTCCGGGATTTTCTCGTGCACGATCCGGAAATACTTTGCGCCGCCCTGGATGCTTTCTTCGGCGTCCAGGCGGTTGTTGATGCCGATATGGCTGGCAGTGTTTCGGGTCAGCATCATCAGTCCACGGACCCCGGTGGGGGATACGGCATTGGGGCGCCAGTGGGACTCCTGGTAACCAATGGCCGCGAGCAGTCGCCAGTCCATATTGAAGTCCGTGGCATAGTCGCGAAACAGCGACTCGTATTTGGGCAGCCGGTTCTCCACATGATGCATGAAGGTTCGGGCGCCCACGTAATTGAGTCGATCAAGGTGGCCATAGAAGCGCTCGGCAATCTGGGCCAGAGTTCCGTTGGTCTCTAGGGTTTCCAGGAACTGACGGGCCGCTTTTGCCAGGGAATCATCCTGCGCTGACGGGAAAAACCAGGCCAGTTCACCGGGCTCTCCAACCGTAAAGGCCTCTTTCACCATTGGGTAGAATACGTGGTTAAGGTCGAGCTCGTTGGAGGCAACCATCGCGTAGGGGAATTCGCCGCTTTCAACGCGGGACAGAACACCCGCAGCGTCCAGGCCGGAATGTACCTGCCACTGAAGCTCTGCGTTTTCCTTGCGGGCTTCATTGAGGCGGTGCTCGTGGTTGCTGTCGGATACCACGTGCACCGTTTTCCCGATCAGGTCTTGCAATGATTCAGGCCGCTCTAAATCGCGGTTATAAACCAGAATCGACTGGGCGGTGATGCCGGTCGCTACGGTGCGATACTGATTGGCGGTATGGGGTTGCCTGGAAAGCCCAAGCATCCCGAAGTGGGCGTAGTTCTTTTCCAGAACAGACAGGATTTCTGTGTTGTTTTCGGCGACGCGGACGCGGAGTTTTACCCCAAGTTCATCGGCGAACAGTTTTGCCAGTTCGTAGTCATAGCCGGTGGGGCCGTCCTCACTTTCCACATAGATAGACGGCGCCGTCCGGGTAATCACATGCAGCACTCCCTCGTCCCGGATTTCCTGGAGAGTACTGGGCTGTGAGCATCCGGTCAGTATCAGGGCGGTGCCGAGGAAGAAAATTATCCCGGCGGATGCGCTTTTGAAGGCAGCAAGTGTCTTTGGCAAGTCCATGGACTCCGTCACGGCTGGATCATCTGGTTGTAGCGTCGCTCGAAGCCACGCAACCTTATTTATCCTTAGCGTGGAATTCCTTTCCACGCAGTCAATGATCCTTTGTGTCGGAGGCCTGGTCAATAAAGCTGGTTAATTAATATGCAAAACAATGTCAATTGTACGGCTCGGGATTAACGCCTCAAGCGCTGTATCCTGACCCCGCTTTCGAGTATCATGTCGGCCTTTCAAATTGCACCCAGACTTCCCCGTTTCGCGCGATACAGGTTGATATCATGCTTGAACTTCGCGGCGCTCCCGCGCTCTCGCCATTCCGCTCCCGCAAATTGCATTCCCGAATTCAGGATATCGTGCCTGAAATCGAGCATGTTTACGCTGAGTTCATGCACTTTGTTGACCTGGAGGCAGACCTCTCGGACTCTGAGCAAGCTATTCTGGACCGGCTCCTGACCTACGGCCCGAGTGTGCCGGTGGAAGAGCCTGACGGCGTGCTTTTCCTGGTGGTACCTCGCCCCGGCACGCTCTCGCCCTGGTCCAGCAAGGCAACGGACATCGCCCGAAACTGTGGCCTGCGGCAGATACACCGCATTGAGCGGGGCACGGCCTACTACATTCGTTCGGGGCGCAAGCTTGGCCTGGAACAGCGCGAGAAGATCGCAGCGCTGCTGCATGACCGCATGACCCAGAAGGTATTTCATGAGATGGGCGGCGCAGAGCTGTTGTTCAGCCATGAAGAGCCGCGGCTCCTGGGAAGGGTGCCTGTTCTCGCCGGTGGCCGCGATGCCCTGGTTGAAGCCAACTCGCGCCTGGGTCTGGCGCTTGCCGAAGATGAAATCGACTACCTGGTGAAGTCCTTCACGGATCTTGAGCGGGATCCGACTGACGTGGAACTCATGATGTTCGCCCAGGCGAACTCCGAGCATTGTCGACACAAGATATTCAACGCGTCCTGGGATATTGACGGCGAGGGTCAGGAAAAATCCCTGTTCGCCATGATCCGGAATACCTTCGAGATGAACAGCGAGGGCGTGCTATCGGCATACAAGGACAACGCCTCGGTTATTCGGGGCAGTCGTGGTGGCCGCTTCTTCCCGGATCCCGAGACGGGTGTCTACGGATATAACGAAGAAGACATCCATATTCTGATGAAGGTGGAAACGCACAACCACCCGACGGCGATTGCCCCTGCAGCCGGCGCCGCCACGGGCTCCGGCGGCGAAATTCGCGACGAAGGTGCAACCGGTCGGGGCTCCAAGCCCAAGGCAGGTCTGACCGGTTTCACAGTGTCCAACCTGAATCTGCCGGACGATCCCCAGCCATGGGAAATCAATTACGGCAAACCTGAACGCATCGCTTCACCGCTAGACATTATGATTGAAGGGCCTATCGGCGGCGCGGCATTCAATAACGAATTCGGACGTCCCAACCTGGCCGGCTACTTCCGGACTTTTGAAGAAAAAGTGCCCGGAGCCGCCGGCGAGGAAGTCCGCGGTTACCACAAGCCGATCATGATTGCCGGTGGTCTTGGCAACATTAGTGAAGAGCATGTTGAGAAGGGCAACATCCCGGTGGGCGCGAAACTCATCGTGTTGGGTGGGCCCTCCATGCTGATCGGTCTTGGCGGTGGCGCGGCTTCGTCCATGGATTCGGGCTCCAGTAACGAAAATCTCGACTTTGCGTCAGTACAGCGGGACAACCCCGAGATGGAGCGCCGGTGCCAGGAAGTGATCGACCGCTGCTGGCAGATGGGCGACAAGAACCCTATCGCTTTCATCCATGACGTGGGCGCCGGTGGTCTGTCCAACGCTATGCCTGAGCTTGTCAAAGATGGCGGTCGCGGCGGCAAATTCGAGCTTCGCGATATTCCCAGTGACGAGCCGGGAATGTCTCCGCTGGAAATCTGGTGTAACGAATCCCAGGAACGGTATGTGATGGCAGTGGCTCCGGAAAACCTGGAGCAATTTGATGCCCTTTGCCGCCGCGAGCGCTGCCCCTATGCAGTGATTGGTGAGGCGACAGAGGCTCACCACCTGGAACTGGGCGATTCCTACTTTGACGACAAGCCGGTTGACCTGCCGATGGAAGTGCTGTTCGGCAAGCCGCCACGCATGCACCGGAGTGTCAGCCGCGCTTCCTTCACGAAGCCCATTTTCGACTCCACCAAAATCGATCTGGATGACGCCATTCGCCGCGTTCTGCGTCTGCCGTCCGTTGGCTCCAAGAGCTTTTTAATCACCATCGGTGACCGGACCATTACCGGCCTGGTTGCGCGGGATCAGATGGTTGGGCCCTGGCAGGTTCCGGTTGCTGATGTGGCTGTGACTTCCACCTCCTTCGATGTTCGCACTGGTGAAGCGATGGCCATGGGCGAGCGCACGCCGGTCGCGACGATTGATGCGCCCGCGTCCGGTCGTATGGCTGTGGGTGAAGTGATTACCAATATGGCCGCGGCGCCGATCGGCAAATTGTCTGATATCCGCCTCTCTGCAAACTGGATGGCCGCTGCTGGCCACCCGGGCGAAGATGAAAATCTCTATGAGACCGTTCGCGCCGTAGGCATGGAATTGTGCCCGGAGCTTGGAATCACGATCCCCGTGGGCAAGGATTCCATGTCCATGAAGACCATGTGGGAAGAAGACAGTGGCGAACAGAAAAGCGTAACTGCTCCGCTTTCATTGATTGTCAGTGGCTTTGCACCCGTGATTGATGTTGCCAGAACGCTGACTCCCCAGCTGGTCAAAGATGCTGGCGAGACAGACCTGATCCTTGTGGATCTTGCTGCCGGCCAGAACCGTCTCGGGGGCTCTGCTCTGGCTCAGGTTTACCGTCAGGTCGGCGCAGTTGCGCCGGATCTGGATGACCCGGAGGATATCAAGGCTTTCTTTGCCGTTATTCAGGGTCTGAACAGCGACGGTAAGCTCCTGGCCTATCACGATCGTTCGGATGGCGGCCTGTTCGTCACTCTGGCCGAAATGTGTTTCGCCGGCCGCTGTGGGGTTGATATCAAGCTGGATGGCCTCGCCGAGGATCGCAGTCAGTTCGCCCGGGAACTGTTTAATGAAGAGCTGGGTGCCGTCATTCAGGTGCGCAGGGAAGACACCGGTTTTGTCCTGCAGCAATTCTCTGCCGCAGGTCTTGGGGACTACATCAGTGTTGTCGGTAGCCCGAATGATACTGACAACCTTCGCCTGACATTCGAAGGTAGCACTGTGGTGGATGAATCCCGGGTGGAGCTTCAGCGCCTGTGGTCCGAAACCAGTTACCGTGTTCAGTCGCTCCGGGATAACGCCGATTGCGCCCGCGAAGAATTCGATAACCTGCTTGACGCAGAGGATCCCGGTCTCCACGCCGAACTCTCCTACGATATCAACGACGACGTGGCTGCACCGTATATCAGCAAGGGAGCCCGTCCAAAGGTTGCGGTTCTGCGGGAGCAGGGCGTGAATGGTCAGGTTGAGATGGCGGCCGCATTTGATCGTGCCGGTTTCGATTCGGTAGATGTGCACATGAGTGATCTGCTCTCTGGGCGGGTTGCGCTGGATGGCTTTAACAGCCTGGTTGCCTGTGGCGGTTTCTCCTACGGTGACGTTTTGGGCGCTGGCGAGGGCTGGGCCAAATCGATTCTGTTCAGCGATCGGGTCAGGGACCAGTTTGCGGCGTTCTTCAATCGCCAGGACACGCTGGCTCTGGGTGTGTGCAATGGCTGTCAGATGCTCTCCAATCTTCACGAGCTTATTCCGGGAAGTGAGGGATGGCCACGTTTCGTGCGCAACCAGTCCGAGCAGTTTGAGGCGCGCCTGGTTATGGCTGAGGTGATGCCGTCACCGTCGGCGTTCATGGATGGCATGGCCGGTTCCCGTATGCCGATTGCTGTTGCCCACGGCGAAGGCAGGGTTGAGTTTGCCAGCGGCACCTCGGCAGAAGCTCTCTCCGAGAACGAGTTGGTGGCGCTGCGCTATGTGGATAATCGAGGGCAGGCGACCGTACGCTATCCCTATAACCCGAATGGGTCCGAAGCCGGGATTACTGGTGTGACGACGCGCGACGGCAGGGTCACCATCATGATGCCGCATCCCGAGCGAGTGTTCCGGGCTGTTCAGCATTCCTGGCGTCCGTCAGAGTGGCAGGAAGATGGTTCCTGGATTCGCATGTTCCGAAATGCGAGACGCTGGTTCGGCTAATTTTCCGTTCCAGTAACAAGCCGGTTTTGGGTGCGCTCAACATGAGTGTTTATTCCAAAGCCGGCTTTTTTATTGGGCGCCCTGTTTTTGGGCATTTTTCAAGGGAAAAAAACGGCAAAAATGGCAAAAATTCCCTTGACTCAGTTTTTTTATGCACATTGCGGGTGCCTTCCTGTTTGTTCTGTGCACAAAGAGCGGGAATTTGGTTCAACTTTTGCCCAAAAGCCATAACTATTTGAAAAATATAGAATAAATGAATCAGGTGATTTTGTCGCCAATTTAACGGAAGTGCAGTGATTACGGGGTTTGGAGGCGTGTTCCCAAAAACTTTCCCCAGAGTTATCCACAGATTCTGTGGGTAAGTATCTAAGCTATTAATCTGTACAAAAAATATCCGATCTGAAGGAGGGTTTTCGATGTACAAGATGTGTTATTTCGTTCCGGAAACTCACGTTGAGAAAACCAAACAGGCATTGTTCGATGCCGGCGCCGGTCGTATCGGTGATTACGATTCCTGTGCCTGGCAATGTCTTGGAAGAGGGCAGTTTCGTCCGCTTGAAGGAAGCGATCCGTTTCTCGGCAATGTCGGGGAGATTGAAGTAGTGGATGAGTACAAAGTCGAACTGGTTTGTGCCGACGAGCTGATAAAGGATGCCCTCGCGGCGCTCAAGCAGGCTCACCCTTACGAGGAGCCCGCTTACGAGATCTATCGAATGGAAGACTTGTAGTCGCCCGCGCTACTTGCGGTCTTTCGCCATGGGGTGGCGGATATCGCTCACGTGAACCCCGAAAGATTCACGCCTGTAGTCAGACAGGAAAAGTTCCAGGGTTCGTTTTACGGTTGGGAACGAGATTTCCTCCCAGGGAATCTCGTCCAGGCCGAACAGTCTGGATTCGAGGGACTCTTCGCCTGCGCCAAACTGACCGTCTTTCAGCGTGGCCCGGTAGAACATGTGTACCTGATTGATGTGCGGGACGTCGATGATGGAATAGAGGCCTTCAATGTTTACCTCCGCAAGCGCTTCTTCCATTGTTTCCCGCTCGGCGGCCTCAATAGTGGTTTCCGCGTTTTCCATGAAACCGGCAGGCAGGGTCCAGTAACCATAGCGAGGTTCGATAGCCCGGCGACAGAGCAGTATCTGACCTTCCCAGACGGGCACCGTGCCGGCGACAATCCGTGGGTTCTGGTAATGTATGGTATCGCAGCTTACACAGACATAGCGGTGACGGTTATCGCCTTCGGGGATGCGTTGTTCAACCGGATGGCCGCATGTGCTGCAGTACTTCATGATTTTCCCCGTATACTGAAATTGGTTTGGTAGTCAGTTTAACGATCCCGGCTGCCTCTGTCTCATCCAACCTCCGGATGTACCGTGGAGATGAACATTGCGTGATTTACTTGCCGAGCGCCTGGCCGGCTATGCCCCGCGCCAGCTGGCTCTGGATTATCCTGAGGCGGGCATATTGGTTCCGGTAACCGACGATCTGCGAAACCCCGAGATGATCTTTACGCTCAGGTCTGAGAATTTGAGCACCCATCGCGGGCAGGTGGCATACCCCGGCGGCAAAAGGGATCCGGAAGACCCATCTCTGGCAGCAACGGCGTTACGTGAAACCCATGAAGAGATCGGTTTGCCGCCGGATCAAGTACAAATAGTTGCACCGCTCAGTCAGGTGATGTCCCGCTACGGAATTCTTGTTACTCCTTACGTTGGTGTGATTCCCGGAGATCATCCTCTGGAGCCAAACCCCCATGAAATCGAAAGTGTATTCCGCGTGCCGCTATCGTTTTTTCTGGAAGATAGACGGGAACGCACAGATGCTCTGGATTTCCTGAACCATACGTTTTACGTGCCCTGCTATCGGTGGGAGCGCTACGAAATTTGGGGGTTGTCGGCAGTGGTTCTGGTTGACTTCCTGAACGCTGTGTACGATGCCGGAATCGATCTGCTTGAACCGCCTGAAGGAGGGTGAAAAATGTTTTACCAGTTGAATGACCGAACGCCGGAACTGGAAGGTGAGGGTCACTTTGTGGCCGAGAACGCGTCGGTGATAGGCCGGGTCCGGCTGATGGATAAGGCCAGCGTCTGGTTCAATGCCGTTCTACGTGGTGATAACGAGTGGATCACCATAGGGCCTGAAACAAATGTTCAGGACGGTTCTGTGCTGCATACAGACCCGGGTATGCCTCTTACTCTGGGTAAGGGTGTAACGGTTGGACACAAGGTAATGCTCCATGGGTGCGAGATTGGTGATTACTCTTTAATTGGCATAAATGCTGTGGTTCTGAACGGCGCCAAGATTGGTAAGCACTGCCTGATTGGCGCTAATGCCCTCATTCCCGAGGGAATGGAGGTGCCGGACGGTTCCATGGTTGTCGGTTCGCCAGGCAAGATCAAGCGGGAGCTCAACGATAGCCAGAAGAAGATGCTGGAAATGAGTGCGCAGCATTATGTGCAGAATGCTGCTCGTTATGCCGATGAGCTCAAGCCCTGCGAGCCGAAAAAATGAGTGTTGCTGACAAAGTTCGCTCGCCCTGCGTGAGCATCTGTGCACTTGATGAAAATGACATCTGTGTGGGCTGTCATCGGAGCGGGGATGAGATCACCCTCTGGAGCAGGATGGATGACGACGAACGGCGCGAGGTGCTCCGGAAAGTGGCGGAGCGCGAAAAAGGTTCCCTGATTCACGGCTAACATAGGTGTTGGTAAATCATGACTGACTCAGTTCGAATTGGTACTCCCCTTAAAGGTAACGCCTTCAGGGTGTTGTTTTGTGGATCCGGTGAGCTTGGCAAGGAAGTTGTCATTGAGCTTCAGCGTTATGGCGTCGAAGTGATTGCTGTGGATAGATATGCAGGTGCGCCTGCGATGCAGGTGGCTCACCGGAACCACGTCATCGACATGCTCGATGGCGTCAGCCTGCGCCGCGTTATCGAGCAGGAAAAGCCGGATCTGATTGTTCCGGAGATTGAAGCCATTGCCACGCCGGAGCTGGTTAAGCTGGAAGAAGAGGGTTATCACGTTATCCCAACGGCCAGAGCGGTGAATCTTACAATGAACCGTGAGGGAATCCGTCGGCTTGCGGCTGAAGAGCTCGGGCTGCCCACCTCACCCTACCGCTTTGCGGGTACCCGGGAAGAATACCTCGCCGCTGTGAACGAAATAGGCCTGCCGCTCGTGGTAAAGCCGGTGATGAGCTCATCGGGCAAGGGGCAGAGTACCGTCAAGACCGAGGCTGATATTGAAGCGGCCTGGGAATATGCTCAGTCTGGCGGGCGTGCCGGTAAGGGAAGGGTTATTGTCGAAGGTTTTGTGGACTTTGACTACGAGATTACCCTGCTCACCGTCAAGCACCGTGATGGCGTGTCTTTTTGTGAGCCCATCGGGCACAGGCAGGAAGACGGAGACTATCGGGAGTCCTGGCAACCACAGCCAATGGCTCCTTTGGCCTACGAGCGTTCGGCCGAAGTTGCTCGTGCTGTGGTCGAAAACCTTGGTGGCTACGGCATTTACGGCGTAGAGCTTTTTGTTAAGGAAGACAATGTCTGGTTTTCCGAGGTTTCGCCGCGTCCTCACGATACCGGCCTGGTAACGTTGGTCTCACAGGATCTGTCCGAATTTGCTCTGCATGCCCGAGCCATTCTGGGCTTGCCCATTCCCGCGATACGGCAGACCGGTCCCTCGGCATCAGCTGTGATTCTTCCTGAGGGGGATTCGGCATCCGTTTCCTATTCGGGTCTTGAGTCAGCGCTTTCCGAGCCGGATACCCAGTTGCGGTTGTTCGGCAAGCCCGAGTTGAAGGGTCGCCGTCGAATGGGCGTTGCCCTGGCGAAGGGCGCCACGGTGGATGAAGCGCGCAAAAGAGCTCGCGACTCGGCAAATTCGATTACCGTTGAGCTGTGAGGGTCATCCAGGCCTCGCTCTGATCGGCGAGGCTTATGAAGGTTTGATGACGATTTGCGAAAAAATTCTGGGCCAACCGTTGACACCCTCGGGCAGGTCTGTAGAATGCGCATCTCTTTCGAGGGGAGCACCGCTGAGGCGGCTCAGAAATCGAAAGATAACTGTTTGAAAGCGCTGAAGAAAATGAGTTTTAAAATTCTTCAGAAAGCAGTTGACAGGCAGGCGATTCACTGTAGAATGCGCGCCTCGAAACAAGCAGTAAGCCGGGTCATTTTTCGGCGCTTTCCGGAGACGGAAAACATCGAAAAATAAACGGTTGACAAGGCGGCGCTACGATGTAGAATACGCCACCTTGATTGAGCAACAGCTCAAACGCTCTTTAAAAAGTTGACCAAGTAATTCGTGTGGGCGCTGGCCGAGGTGTTTCGGGTATGAAATATCAGGACAGTGACTCGTCGA
>NZ_JBQXNY010000004.1:0-533922 GCF_053566155.1 Marinobacter sp. PE14
CCGAACTCAGAAGTGAAACAGACCAGCGCCGATGGTAGTGTGGCGTTGCCCATGTGAGAGTAGGTCATCGTCAGGCGCCTAATACCTAAAACCCCAGCATCCCAGATGCTGGGGTTTTTTATTGCCTTCAGAAAAATCTCTGGATCAGGGTAGCCAGATCTCAAACACCCCACCACCCAGGCTTCCGCCATTGTGGAGCTTTATCGATCCACTGCGATTTCCCTCGCTGTGCAATTTGGCGACTGAAGAGGCGAAGAACAGCCCAAGGCTGGTACTGCCACTCTTGAAATCAAGGGATTTGAAGTTGAGCGTTCCCGTGTGCTGCATGTTGTCGGGATATCCCTTGCCATCGTCTTCAACACCAATCACCAGGTAACCGTCTCTCTCACCGGCGGTGAGTCGGATTCTGCTACGGGTATAGCGGATGGCATTGTTGATGGTGTTATTGAGCACACCGGTCAACAGATCCTCGTCGAAAAAACCGTTTATATCCTCAGCGTCCACGGAAACATCGATACCGAGCCCCTGCAGAAGAGGATTGTGTCTGGCCAGGTGTTCCGAGAGAAAATCTGGCACAAAGTGCTCCTCAATGTGTGCGGAGAGGTTGTTCTCGCCAAGTCGATATATGCCAAGGAGTTGCACCAGATCGTTGTGCATCCGTTCGGCTTCGTACTGCAGGGTATTGAAGCGCGAAGATTCCCCGAGGCTTTCCTCGTGCTCGCTGCGAAGCTCGTCCAGAGAATTCAGGAGCATGCCAAGCGAGTTCTTCATATCGTGAACGGCTGAGGCAAGCACCATGGAAAAATCGATATTCTGGTCTTTCATACCATCAGCCCCTTCAGTTTTCGTTGTAACGCGATATAACGCCGATATTGGCGGTGTTGTTCAGGCAGTCCTGCCAGACGATCCAGGTAGGACTGGCAGCGTTTGAGGAGCTCCGGGTCTTCGGGATTGTTGTCATGCTCCTTCATCAGCACCTGAACCAGGTTAAGGTTTAGGGCGGCGTGGTCCGGGACAATCTCGAGAGCCTTTGAAAAGATATCCGCGGCTTCTTGCAGGTTTCCGGCTTCGAACGCTTTGATGCCATCCCGGTTGAGGGTTCGAGCTTTGATTTTCTGCCGGAAACCTACGGGCTCATCGAGGAGGCTTTCAATCTTCTGCAGTATGTCAGGCTCGTTGCTGAACCGCTCTGACATCTCTCGCAGCAGCGTTTTGGCATCGGTTTCATGTCCGAGTCGAAACAGGGTCTTGGCGTAATCGAGCCCCGTTGCTGCATCCAGGGCTGTGGCATCGCCGAGTTCCGGTCTGATCCTTTCGAGGATTTTGCTCGCCTCTTTGTCCTGACCCTGTCCTGCATAAACCCGGCACTGCACGATCTGGCTCCGCAGGCTGATACCCTGCTCACCCTCGAATCGCTTTTCCATCTTCTTGAGAACCGTCAGTGCTTCCCTGGCTTTTTCTTTGCCCTCTTCTTCAAGATCGCCTTCGCTGAGGTCGGAAAGTGCCTGGCCCAAGGCGAGGTAATGCTCTGAATTGTCGTGGATCGAGTGGGTGCCAAGCTCTACTGTGCGCTGCCAGGCCTCGGATGAGGTCTCGAGATCCTGGTTGGAGCCGGCCAGTTGTGCCAGATGCTTTTGCCGCAGTAATGCATTGGGGGAATGCTCTATGGCTTTTTCTAGTACCTGCTGTGCCTGTGTCGGCCGGCCCTGCCGTTCGAACCCTTCTGCCAGAAGATCATAGGCCTCCATGTAGTCCGGGTGGTGTGCAATAAGCTCTCGCAGTCCGTCTACCGCCTGGTCGAAGCTTCGATTGGCGAGCAGGACTTTGCAGCGTCCGAGCCTTGCCCAGGACAACTCCCGTTGCGCAAGGACGTCATCGTAGATTTTGAGCGCGTGCGCCAGGTCCCCGAGCTGGAAATACAGGTCGCCCAGGGTTTTCATCAACCAGGTCTTGTAACGCGGTTGACGGGGCAGCATTTGGAGACAAAGCGAAATGGCTTCCGGGTAGTTTTCCCGGTCGATTTCCCGATTGATGGGCATGAGCGTGTTGCGCTGGCTGATCAGTGCGCTCAGACGTTTCTCAAGTACAGCCCGGTTGATGGGCTTGGTCAGATAGGCATCGGGCTGGTACTCCCTCGCGCCCATGACCATTTCCTTGGAGGTCTCGGCCGTCACCATGAGGAACAGGGAGGAGCGCTTCAGTAATTTTCTGTACCGGAGGTCTTCGAGAATATGCTGACCATTCTTGCCCTCTCCAAGGTTGAAGTCGCACAACACGACATCCACGTGATTATAGGTACAGTACTGGATGGCTTGACTGGCATTGGAAACCAGTTCGATTGTGTCAGCGCCACAACTGCGCAACATCTGGCGCATGGACAACCGGAAATTTTCGAAGTCATCAATGACGAGATAGGTGAGCTTGCCGAAAGGATTGACGTCCGCTTTGGTATCGGTCATGAGCGCTTCTGTTTGAGTAGCTTGTTAACCAGTGCCCTCAGTGCAGCCGGTTTCACCGGTTTGTAGAGAATCTGGTAGCCGCGGTCGATGGCGTCCTCCCGCACTTCAGGCGCCATATAGCCGGTGATGAGTATGCCCGGGATGTCGGCATTAAGGGCGCCGCGAATGCTGTCCATGGCATCGAGGCCGTTCTTGTTATCATCCAGCTGATAATCGGCAAGTATAATATCGGGCCGATTTCCTTCCAGTTTTTCCATGGCGTCTTCCAGGCTTTCGGCGGCCGTCACGTCACATTTCCAGTTCCCAAGCAGGGCGACCATGCCCTGCAGGATAGCCGGGTCGTTATCGATACACAGGAAATGCAGGCCACCGAGGTTTGATACCCTGCGTGATCCCGATGCGGGCTTGGTGGCGGCGGTCTCGTTCTGTTCCGGGGCCGCTGTTGGCACTGTGATACCAAACACACTGCCTCGGCCCTGAACGGAATGGACGCTCACTGGATGGTTCAGCATGCCGCTGATGCGGTCTACGATGGCGAGACCGAGCCCCAGGCCCTTTTTGTCCCGGCCATGCTGAAACCGACGAAATTCCTCGAAAATGTGTGCCAGCTGGTCCTCGGGTATGCCGGGACCGGTATCCCAGACTTCTATACGAATGTAGCCTTTCAGACGCCGGCACCCGAGCAGAATCTTGCCCTCCGGGGTGTAGCGTATGGCGTTGGACAGGAAATTCTGGACCACACGACGCAGCAATTTGGAATCGGAGCGGATCCAGACCGTGCTGGGCACAACGTGCAGCTCCAGGTTCTGGTCCTTGGCGATTGCCGAAAAGTCGGTTGCCAGGTGGCGCATGATCTCGTTTACGGGGAAGACCCCGATATCCGGCTCCAACGCACCCGCGTCCAGCTTTGAAATATCCAGCAGGGTGCTGATGATTTCCTCGGCAGCCCCGAGAGAACTGTCGATGTGGTCCACCAGATCTTTCATTTCGCCGTCATCGGCTTTGCCGGCGAGGGCAGAGGTGAACAGCCGCGCCGCGTTCAGCGGCTGTAGAAGGTCATGGCTGGCCGAGGCGAGGAAGCGTGTCTTGCTCTGGTTTGCCTGCTCGGCCACGGATTTGGCCTTCAGCATCTGCTCATTGATGACCTGAAGCTCCTGGGTTCGCTCCTTGACTCGCTGCTCGAGGTAGATGTTGGTCTCCTTGAGGGCCTGTTCGGTTCTGCGCATGGCCGTGATGTCCTGGAAGGTGGTGACATAGCCGCCACCGGGTATCGGGCTGCCATCGATGCGTAACACGGTACCGTCCGGTCTCTGGCGCTCGTAGGACATCGGTCGGCCTTCCCGCATGCTGGTGCAGCGATCAAGGACGATCTCATCAATCCGGCGGGCTGATAGATTGGCATTGGTGAGGTTATAGCGCATCAGATCTTCAACAGGCCGACCGACCCTGACGAAGCCCTTCGGATAGGTGAACAGCTCCAGATACCGGTGATTCCAGACCACCAATTGCTGCTGGTGGTTAACCACAGACACGCCCAGGCTGATATTTTCAATCGCTGACTGCAGCAACTCCCGGCTGAACGTCATGGCCTGGGACGCCTCGTCGACGATGCTGACCACATCCTCGATCTGCATGTCCCGACCGGTGAGAGTCGATTCCAGGACCACCCTGGCGGTGGAGGCGCCGATGACCGAGGCCAGCTGGCGCTCGATGTATTTCATCAGATGCGCCGATGCCGGGCGGTGTGGGTGCAAACGGATGGCGTTGCGGCGTTCGTAATTCCGGAAAATGGTTTCCGAGCGTTCTTCACCCATGAACCGGTCGGTTAGCGCCTGCAGGTCGGATGTCAGAATTTCGCCCTGCCAGCTCTGGTGCTGGGCGGTTTCCGCTTTGGGCTGCGGATCGTGGAAGAAGGAGGCAATCTGGATCTTCTCGCGGACACGTTGACGGGTCAGCATCGAAAGTACGATGTACACAAGCGTGTTGATGCCGAGGCTCCAGATAATGCCGTGACTGGTCTGGTCCAGCTCGGACCCGAACAGGGCAGTGGGTCGTGTCCAGTTCAGCCCCCAGATTCCCTGCTCAATCAGGGTGTCGGAGACCCAGCCGGTGGTGGCCAGTGCCGGCAGTAGCAGGGTGTAACACCACATCAGGAAACCAAGGCCAAGGCCCCAGACAGCGCCCATGTAATTGCCCCGGCGCCAGATAATGCCGCCTACCAGCGCCGGCCCGAACTGCGCCGCTGCCGCAAATGAGAGCAGGCCGAAGGCCGTCAGGCTGTAGTCTTCACCGGCCATCCGGTAAAAACCATAGGCGGTGAGCAGCACCACAAAGATAGCGACCCGGCGGATACTCAGGAGCAGGTAGCTGAGGTCCGTGCGCCGGTTCATGCCCGGTCGGAAAAATTTCAGCAGGGCCGGCATGATGATCTCGTTGCTGACCATGGTGGCAATCGCGACGGAGCACACGATTACCATGGCTGCGGCCGCTGACCCGCCACCGAGGAACGCCAGTATGGCCAGCCATTCCTCGCCCGCCATGATCGGCAGTTGCAGTATCAGGATGTCAGGATTTCCAGCAGAGGCCTCGGGCGACAGCAGGCCGGCAGCTGCAATAGGAAGCACAAAGGCACTGGCGACGATCAGGTAGATCGGCATGGCCCAGCGGGCAATCTCGAAATCCCGATGATCGGTATTTTCAACCACCATGACATGAAACTGCCTGGGCAGGCAGATGATGGCGAGCATGGCAATGAGTGTCTGGGTAATAAACGCCGGCGCTTCGATACCATCGGTGGTCAGGGTGCCGATCAGGTCGGCGTCCGTGGCCCGTTCAAACAGGTCGCCAAACCCGCCGTAGAGCCCGTAGCCAACGAACAGACCCACAGCGACGAAAGCCACGAGTTTGATCAGTGACTCGAAGGCCACGGCCTGGATCATGCCCCGGTGATGCTCGGTGGATTCCAGGTGTCGGGTACCGAACAGAACGGTGAATACCGCCAGGGCAAGGGTGATGTACCAGGCGGAATCATTCCAGGCTGCCGTGCTCAGCTCTTCATAGCCTGTTCCGGTAGCCGAGAGCACGTTGAAGCCCATAGCAATGGCTTTTAGCTGCAGGGCAATGTAGGGAACGCTGCCAATCAGGGCAAAGGTCGCAATCATTGCAGCCAGAAGCTGGGATTTGCCGTACCGGGAGGCAATGAAGTCAGCAATGGAAGTGCTGTTATTGCGCTTGCTGATATAGATGATCCGGCGCAGTAACGGGGCACCGAACACGAAGACGAGCAAGGGCCCGAGGTAAATGGGGAGAAACCCGAGCCCCTCCTGAGTGGCGCGTCCAACGGCGCCGTAGAAGGTCCAGGAGGTGAAGTAGACTGCCAGAGACAGTGCGTAAATGTGCGTGCGTGCCAGGCGCCTGCGATATAACCCGGGGTGTTTGTCGCCGGCCCAGGCGATCACGAACAGGATCGAGATGTAGGTGATGGAAATGAGGACCAGCAGCCAGGCACTAATCATGGTTACGCGTTCCCGACAGTATCAGCAGGTTGGAGCATCACGCTAACGAGGTATCACTCGGCGCAGACGGTTTCATACAGGGGGTCTCCGGGCTCCAGCAGCTTCAGGTTATCCACTCGTGGGCTTCCGTCTGATCCCAGAGGCACCAGTTCACGGGTCGCACAGTTAATGATGTGAATGCGGTGGGAAACCGCGTCCGTCATTTTCTGCTCGAAGCGATAAAGGGTGAACCGGACGATGTCTTCGCTGCTGGTGTCACGGCTGATGCTTTTGGTGTCGACTGTGGAAAACGCGGTGACGTAGGGAAGTACGAAGGTCCAGGGCCGCCAGAGGATGCCGTCGGATTCGGTACTCACAACCACTGCTTCGTCTGGCAGGCGAGCCTCTTTCTGATCGAACCAGGTGTATTCCATGTAAATGAGATAGCCGAGCATGCCCGCGCCGGCGAAAACCGGGATGATCCACTTCGGGGCTTTATTTTGGGTGGCGGCGCGAATGCCCAGTGCAATACCGGCAGCGCCAAGGCCGCAAACTACAGTAGCGACAAATGTCCAGAACATATAATGACTTCCTCAAAAAAGAACGGGCTCCCTCATTGAGGAAGCCCGTTCAGTATCAACCTGTCAGTTCATTGAACAAATCAGGCTGAGATGTTGCTTAGTGGTCTGTAGCTTGACCGGAACCACGTGGGTAACGGACGCTTTCAACCAGTTCCTGAATCTCAACGGGCGGTTCTTCAGTTGCGTTGGATACAATGAAGGCTACCGCAAAGTTGACGATTGCACCAACCGCGCCGATGGACAGCGGGGAGATGCCCAGCACCCAGTTTTCGGGGGTGTCTGCCAGGTTATTGGTGCCCGGAATGAACAGCCAGCCCTTGTATACGAAGATGTACGCAAGGGTGAAGGCCAGACCGGTCAGCATGCCGGCGATTGCGCCTTTGTTGTTCACACGCTTGGAGAAGATACCCATCATCAGTGCCGGGAACAGGGATGCAGCGGCGATACCGAATGCCAGTGCAACAACCTGTGCCGCGAAGCCGGGAGGGTTCGCACCAAGCCATGTGGCGACAACGATCGCGACCGCCATGGATATCCGGGCTGCCATTAGCTCACCCTTCTCCGAGATCGCCGGATTAATGGAGCCCTTGATCAGGTCGTGACTGACTGCCGAGGAGATCGCCAGCAACAGACCGGCCGCCGTGGACAGTGCTGCTGCCAGACCACCTGCTGCGATCAGACCGATGACCCAGCCGGGCAGATTAGCGATTTCCGGGTTGGCCAGTACCAGGATATCCCGGTTAACGACCAGCTCGTTGCCGTTCCAGCCGCGGGCTTCAGCCGTAGGCGCGAAGGCTTCGCTGTCGTTGTACAGCTGGATCCGACCGTCTTCGTTCTTGTCGGTGAACTGGATAAGACCAGTCACTTCCCACTCCTTGATCCAGTTCGGACGCTCATCATACTGGATCGGCTCCGCTGCGGTGCCGTCCGGGTAGATGGTGGTCATCAGGTTCAAGCGAGCCATGGAAGCAACAGCCGGAGCAGTCAGGTACAGCAGGGCGATGAATACCAGGGCCCAGCCCGCAGACCAGCGCGCGTCAGCAACCTTGGGTACGGTGAAGAAGCGGATGATAACGTGAGGCAGACCTGCAGTACCGATCATCAGCGACAGGGTGAACAGAACCATGTTCAGCTTGTTGTCGATATCGGCGGTGTACTCGTTGAAGCCGAGGTCGGTGATAACCTGGTTCAGCTTGCTGAGGATCGGCATGCCGGAATCCACATGAGTTGAGAACAGGCCCAGACCCGGAATCGGATTCCCAGTCAGTTGCAGGGAAATGAATACCGCAGGAATGGTATAGGCAACGATCAATACACAGTACTGGGCCACCTGGGTGTAGGTAATACCCTTCATGCCACCCATTACCGCGTAGATGAAGACCACAACTGCAGCGATCATCAGACCAACGGTGGAATCAACTTCCAGGAAGCGGGAGAAGGCAACACCGGCACCAGCCATCTGGCCGATAACGTAGGTTACAGACGCTACGATCAGGCAGACAACCGCCACCAGGCGGGCATTCTTGCTATAGAAGCGGTCGCCGATGAACTCGGGTACCGTGAACTTGCCGAACTTCCGCAGGTACGGAGCCAGCAGCATCGCCAGCAGAACATAACCGCCAGTCCAGCCCATGAGGAAGGTGGAGTTGGCGTAGCCACCGGCAGCAATCAGGCCTGCCATGGAGATAAACGATGCCGCGGACATCCAGTCGGCGCCGATTGCAGCGCCGTTGGTGATCGGATGAACACCGCCGCCGGCAACGTAGAAGTCACTCGTGCTTCCGGCCTTGGCCCAGATAGCGATTGCGATGTAGAGGAGGAATGAGCCCCCTACAAACATGATGTTAATGGCAAATTGGCTCATTCGTTCTTACTCCTCGTGCACGCCGAATTTTTCATCGATCTTGTTCATGCGCCACGCGTAGTGGAAGATCAGAGCGATGAACGTGAGGATGGAACCCTGCTGGGCAAACCAGAAGCCCAGATCAGTACCACCAATCGGAATACCGGCAAGCATCGGACGGAGCAGAATTGCAAAGCCGTAAGATACCAGGGCCCAGACAATCAGGCTCCCGAATATCAGGCGCAGATTCGCCTTCCAGTACGCTTCAGCATCGTAGCTATGACCTGCTGACATAGGATCACTCCTGTTTTGTTGTTGTGGAGGTTGGGTGGGTTTTTGGTGAGGCACTTCGGTTAGAGAATTTATTATTCATATAAGTACTTCTCCGACTAGTTGTCCCTACTGACTTTACTGGTCAAGCGATTTATAGATATTGGCAAAAAGTCTAATTCTCAGTAATTTGGCGTGATGTCGGTCTATGAATGAGACATTCCGCCGGACATCGATTCAGAAACGATGCATGTTTTGCAGGCGCCGGTGGTAATGGAGCTTGTCGTAAAGCCCTTTCAGTGTTTTTACCCCTTCTGACCGCGCCTTGTTGAGGGCGACCAGGGTAAGTTCGGCTGTGGCGAGAGCGTCAGAAGCGGCGTGGTGACGTTCGCTGACTTCAAGGCCGAAATAATCGGCCCAGTTGTCGAGTCCTTTGCCACCGGTTTTGGTGTTGGGGAAAAAAGCAGGCATCAGGTCTGCCACGTCCATCCAGGTGTGGGGCTGGGTATAACCAAGCTGCGCCTTCAGGGTCTTTTCCAGGAATTTCTGATCGAACGCGGAGTGGTAGGCCAGGATCGGGTCGCCGTTCATCCACTCCAGGAGATAGAGCAGCGCATCCTCGATTTCGTGCCCCTGGGTCAGCGCCTCGGGTCCGATCCCGTGAATGAGCACGGTTTCGCGGATGTCGAGCTCCGGACGTCTGAGGATCAGATCGAACTGGTCGCCAAGGTTGATAACGCCGCCGCGGATGGCGACGGCCCCGATAGCGATGACCTCGTCCTTGGAGGGGTTCAGTCCCGTGGTTTCCAGATCCAGAACGATCAGGCGGCAGTCCGTAAGCAGCTGCTCTCCCGGCGTTTTCAGATTGGGCAGGTTGCCAGGATCGTGACTACCGATTTTTCCGCCCCGGCGATGCTCAATCCATTGTTTGATCTGTTCCAGCATGTCTCGCGCCTGAAGGTCAGAGTTGGTATGTAACTTCGAGTTTCTGTTGCAACCGCTGCGCCTGCCTGAAAGATTCGCGCAGGATTCGACGGTCGAGTGGGTTCAGATCGTCGGGATCGATGTAGTTGGTGAGCTCCTCGCCCTTCGCCAGCATTTCCTGGTGGGCCCGCATCCGGATCGCCTGGATCAGGCTATAACCTTCCTTCCAGGCGTTGGCATCTTTCGGATCGAAGACGCCTATTTTCGCCAGCTCATCCATGCGCTCCAGCGTGTTCGCTGTCTCAACGCCATTCGCCAGGGCAAAAACCCGCACCGCCTCAACAAACGGAGCCAGGCCCTGACGCTTGAGGTCCAGTGAGTGCTTGTTGCCCTCGGATATATAACGGAAGTTGCGGAACATGGTGAGCGGCGGCTTCCGCTGGAAAGCGTTACCGGCAAGCATTTTCTGGAACAGGGCGTTCTTCCGGATGCGCGTAAGGATCTTGTCCAGAAGATCGTTCAACGGCTCCGTTGGACCGTAGATGGCCCTCATATCGAGAAAAATTGAAGAATACACCAGGTTCTGGGGCGTGGAGGCATCAATGAACCGGATAAACCAGTCGTCCCATTCCGTGTCGCTCAGACAGAGTTTCGGGTTACTGGCCATGATGTTGCCCTTGCACAGGGTAAAGCCGCACTCGGCCAGTTCGTCGTTTACCTTTCGCGCAAAGGGCAGCAGCTTTTCGCGGACCTGTTCGGCGGTCATCCCCTCTGGCGTCTGGAACAGTATGCCGTTGTCCTGGTCGGTCAGCAGGGTCTGCTCCTGACGGCCCTCACTGCCAAACGTCAGCCAGGTGAAGGGAATGCCCGGGTCGTTCTTCTTGATGTTCAGTTCCAGGACCCGCCGAACGGTTACGTCATTGAGTGTGGTGATAATCTTGACCACCTGCCCGGAGTCCGCGCCGTGGGCGAGCATCGCATCCACCAGGCGTGATACGTCCGTGCGCAGGCTGACCAGGGTGCGCAGATGGGTGGCTGTGCCAATGGTGCGGGCAAGATTCACCAGATCCACACGCTGCAGGGAAAACAGGTCTCGCTCCGAAACCACCCCAATCAGTTTATGGTCATCGTCGATGACGCAAAGATGCGCAAAGTGATGCTCTGCCATCAGCATGGCGGCTTCGAACGCATCTGCGTGGGAAGGCAGGCAGCAGGGATTCTTGGTCATTACCTGCTGTATCGGCGTATCCAGGGGACCGGTGCCCTCGGCGATCATGGTGCGAAGGTCCCGCAGTGTGAAAATGCCGGTCGGGATACGGTTTTCATCGGTAACAATTATGCTGCCGACGTTGTTCTCATGCATGCGGGCCACGGCCTTACGCACCGGAAGATCGGGTGAGCACACGATCGGATTGCGCAGGGCATAGCGTTCCAGTGGCGTATCGAGGGACGTGCTGGACCCTATTGAGGCCATGGCACCTGACTGTATGCGCCGGTTTACCTGATCAAGCAGGCTGCTGACGCCCCGCAGGCAAAAATCCCGGAACGGTTCGCTTTCAGCAAAGAGAGTAACGAATGCCGTCTGCCCGATGCTGAGGCAGAAGGTATCGCCGTCTGCCCGATGCAGGGTTCTGGTTGGCCGTTCGCCGATCATGGCGGCGAGGGGAAAGCACTCGCCCTGGCTGATTTCGAAGGTCGTTTCCGTGCGGTCTTCCTTGTCGTTGTGGCGCTCGCCACGAATCCGCCCCTGTTTGACCACGTAGAATCGTTTAACGACATCCTGATCGGGAGACAGGACGACATCGCCATCGGCGTAGAACTGGATGGAGGCATTCTCCGCGAAATGCGCAAGATGGGCGTCATCCATGCTGGAGAAAGGCGCGTGTTCCCGCAAAAACGTCATGATGGCGCGGATGTTCTGCGGGCGGTCATTTTCCTGGTGCGCTGAGGCCATGTCCGTCGTCACTCGCTGGTTATTATTGTCCGTGTGAAGTGTAGTGTAGCCAAAGCATCTGTCGCCCTACGATTTTGGTCGCAATAAGTCTGACATAGATCAGTTTTCTTTAAGGCCGGTTACCCGGGTGGTAAAGTCAGCTTTTGAAACAGGTCATTAATTGTAGCGCCATGACTACCAAAGAAGAGCGCCTCAGCTTCCTTGAGGAAATGAAAGACGTCCGGCGTATCCGCAAGCCTAACCGGGCCGAGGTGACAACGCCCCGGGAACTGACGCCAGGCCATCTGGAGCGTCAGAGGGCGGCTGTTGAAAAGCCTGTGCGGGATATCAACCCCCTGACCTCCGACATGGTAGAGCCGCTCACGGCCCACGATATATTGAGCTGGCAGCGGCCAGGCATCCAGCACGGCGTATTTCGAAAGCTCCGACTGGGCCAGTATCCGATCGAAGCCCGCCTTGATCTGCACCGGATGACGGTTGAGCAGTCCCGGCGCGAAGTCTTCAGGTTCATCGGTGATTGCGTGCGCTATGGCCTGCGTTCGGTCATCATTCTTCATGGCAAGGGTGAGCGTAACCCTGATGGTATCGCCCAGTTGAAAAGTTACCTCGCCAAATGGTTGCCGGAGCTGGACGATGTCCTGGCCTTTCATTCGGCCCAGAAACACCATGGTGGTACGGGGGCTGTTTATGTCATGGTGCGAAAGAGTGACCGGGATAAGCAGCATAACCGTGAACTCCACGGCAGCCGTTAGGGCTGCCAATCCCAGGTATTCCTTAACAAGAGCCGCAGCGGCGGCTGAACGGAGGTTATCGTCGTGAAAAAAGCTGTACTGGTTGTATTCGCCGTACTGGCACTGGCGGGGTGTAAGGATCGAGTTATCTGGAACGACAACGGCAAGGTTGAAGAGGCCACAACGGACCGGGAGGTCTGGGACTCAAACGGCAAGATGGAGTCCGGCGAACGCAAGATCTGGGTTAACAAGGATGGCGAAGAAGTCGTCAGATAGGGCTCTGGTATCTGCCGCAGGGGGCAGCCACAACAAGAAATCCGGAAATAATACCGGAGACAGGTAAAGGAGAGGGTTGGGATGGCCGTGAGCCTGACAGTCAATGGCGACGAGCGGTCGCTGAACATTGAAGGGGATACGCCTCTTCTATGGGTATTGCGTGATGAGCTGGGGCTCAAGGGAACCAAATTCGGTTGCGGCGCGGGCCTCTGTGGTGCCTGCACGGTTCACCTGAACGGGCAGCCCGTGCGTTCCTGCTCGACACCGGTCGAAATGGCCGCCGGTGGTGATGTGGTTACGATTGAAGGTCTGGGGGAGGGTAGTCGTCTGCATGCCCTGCAGGAAGCCTGGATCGAACACGGCGTTCCCCAATGCGGCTACTGCCAGTCAGGCCAGATTATGAGTGCGGCCCACCTTCTGGCCAGCAATCCGGCGCCGTCACGTGAGGAAATTGTTGCGGCCATGACAGGCAATCTCTGCCGATGCGGCACCTACTCGCGGATCATTGCAGCCGTGGAATCCGTCGCTGGCGGTGAGTCGTCAGACAGCGCTCAGGGAGGGCCAGCATAACATGGCGATGAACCGACGAAATTTCCTCAAGGTCAGTGCCGGTGCCTCCGGCAGTCTGATGGTTTCAATGACATTACCGGGCTGCGCGGGAATCCAGACGGGTTATGAGCCGGACACGGGCGAATGGCGTCCCGATGCCTGGCTGGAACTGACTGCCGATGATGAAGTCTTCTTCACCCTGGCCCGGGTCGAAATGGGGCAGGGCACCTACACCGGGTTGACCACACTGATTGCCGAGGAGCTGGAAATCCAGCCGGAGCGGATCACGCCACGCTTTGCACCGGTGGCGCCGGAGTATCGAAATCCTCTTTACAAGCTGCAGCTAACGGGCGGTAGCACCAGTGTTGCGACCAGCTGGGAGCCGCTTCGAACGGCCGGTGCGGAAGCCCGGCAAATGCTGGTTATGGCTGCAGCACGTGTATGGAACGTTGATGCAGCCGAATGTCGCGCCAGTGAAGGTCGAGTGGTGCACCCGAACGGTATCGATTCCATGGCTTATGGCCAGTTGGTTGAGTTGGCCGCTAAAGAAGTCGTGCGTGGTGAGATAGTCCTCAAGCCGCAGAGTGAATGGAAGTACATTGGCAAGCAACGGGGCAAACTGGATGCCCGAGCCAAGTCGACCGGAACCGCGGTTTACGGTATTGATGTGGATCTTCCGGACATGGTGTACGGGGTGATTTCACGATCACCCCGACGCGGCGGCCGGGTCCGGGACTTCAACGCTGATCAGGTCCGGGCAATGACGGGTGTGCTTGATGTATTTGAGATCGAGCGCGGCGTGGCCGTTGTTGCAGACAAATACTGGCGTGCCCTTAAAGCTCAGGACGCGCTCAAGATAGACTGGGATTTTTCGGATGCCGTGTCTCTGTCTACAGGCGACGTGTTCGATTCCTATCGCGCCGCAGCCGATGACGATCCCGGAGAGTCCGAGCGTAGTGAAGGCAGTTTTGCCAGTGCCATGGAGGAGGGCGACCGGGTAGTGGAGGCAGAGTACGCCCAGCCCTACCTGGCACACGCGACATTGGAGCCCATGAACGCCACGGCCTGGTACCGAGAGGACGGGATGGAGGTGTGGGCCCCCACACAGGCGCCGGACCTTGGCCGGATAGCAGCAGCCCGGGTGACCAATCTTGGGCCCGACGATATCACTATCAATACGACCTTTCTCGGCGGCGGTTTTGGCCGTCGACTGACTCAGGACTATGTTGAAGAAGCGGCGGCAGTGGCTTATCGGGTCGGACGGCCGGTTAAAGTCATCTGGTCCCGTGAAGAGGACACCCGTCACGATCTCTATCGCCCGGCAATGCTGCACCGCATGAAAGCGAGCTTCGTGGGCGGCGAGCTGACAGGCTGGCATCACCAGATCGTGGGCCCGCAAATTCTTGACTGGTACGTCCGTAATGCGGCGCCTGCCCAGTATCCCTGGGCTCCAAAGTTCATGTACGACACCCTGGGCGCTGTCGGGCTAATGGCCGAAGGCCTTGCGACGCCGAAGGACTTCTCCGCAATCGAGGGTGCCATCGAGTACCCCTACCGGGTGTCCAACGTTGATATCCGTCATACCCACACCGATCCCGGCATTCCGATTACCTGGTGGCGTTCAGTGGGCTTTTCCCACAACGGGTTTGCCGTCGAAACCTTCATGGACGAACTTGCCCATGAAGCCGGTGAGGATCCTTACCAGTTCCGTCGTCGTCTGATTTCCCATGAGCCAAGGCACCTGGAAGTGCTTGACCGGGTTGTCAGGCTGGCCGATTGGCAGTCGCCTGTGCCAGAGGGTCGGGCCCGGGGGCTCGCCCTGTTCCGGAGTTTCGGAACTTACGTTGCCCAGGTGGTGGAAGCCGGAATCGAGAATGGAGTCATCAGGGTATACAAGGTCACCTGTTCGGTGGACTGTGGCCAGGTCGTAAACCCCCGCATCGTGGAAGACCAGATCGAGGGCGGTATCCTGTTTGGTCTGACTGCAGCACTTTATGGAGAAATCACGTTCGAGAATGGCGAGGTCCAGCAGAGCAACTTCCACGACTACCCGCTAATGAGGCAGTACGAGCGTCCTGAAGTGCTGGTGGATATTGCTGCAAGCGGTGAGTTGCCGACCGGTGTCGGCGAGCCCGGCGTGCCGCCCGTGATCCCGGCCCTGGGTAATGCCCTGTTTGCGCTCAATGGAAAGCGGCAGCGCAGCCTGCCACTGAAAGCCGATGCCTGATTCAAGCGTCGCGTATTCGGTCGCTACCGGCCGCCAGACAGTGTTAGACAGAATGTCTCGCTGGCTGGCGGCCGGTCAGAGAGCCTGGCTTTGCACCATCGTGGACACCTGGGGCTCCTCGCCGCGCCCGGTCGGCTCCTGGTTGGCGATTGCAGAATCCGGTCACTGGAGCGGGTCGGTTTCCGGTGGCTGTCTGGAAGAAGATCTGCTCCGGCGAACAGCGGAAGACGGGCCGGACTATCCGGTCTTTGTTGATTATGGAATCACCGACGATGACCGGGATCATTTCCAGCTGCCATGCGGTGGCCGGATTCGGCTTCTGGTCGAACCCTTCCGGGGCCAGCCGGGTCTCGATCACGTTCAGGCGTTGGCGGGTGCCTTGCGTGATCGGGAACCCGTGGTTCGTCGCGTGCCAATAAACGGGGCTGCAAGCCTGGAGCATTCTGTCTCCCGGGAGGGTAACGCGGTCCACTTTGACGGCGAACAGCTCCTTCACGCCCTGCAGCCCGAGTGCCGGCTGCTGTTGATCGGTGCCGGCGAAGTTGCGCGTTACGTTTTCGAATTTGCGACAGCGGCGGATTTTGCGGTCACCCTCTGTGAGCCGAGGGAAGCCTTCGCCGCTGGCTGGAGTTTTGAAGAGATTCCCCTGGACCGGCGCCTGCCCGATGACCTGATTTCCACGCAGTTTGGCGACGCCTGGTCCGGTATTCTGGCCCTCGCTCATGATCCGCGTATCGACGATATGGGGTTGCTGGCAGCCCTTCACTCCAGAGCCTTTTACATCGGCGCCATGGGATCCCGAAGGACCTCGGAAGCCCGGCGGGAAAGGCTTGCCTCTCTGGGTCTCGAAAAAGATGCACTGGAACGCCTGCGAGCCCCCATTGGCGTCGATATTCCGAGCAAGACACCGGCAGAAATTGCTGTCTCCATTGTCGCCGATTTGATTGCCGCACGGCATCATTTGCGGGGCGCCGCTTCGTCCCTATAATGTCGCCCATGGGAGTGTCCCAAGCGCTCTGAAACCCGGGAGAGAACTCGTGTTTGATGTAACCCGATATGCCGTCGCCGCGGATGCGATTGTGGAAGCCGGGCGGTTCCTGTACCAGCAGGGTTGGTCGCCCGCAACCAGCAGTAACTATTCTGCCCGCATCGATGCCGAGCACATTGCCATTACCGTTTCGGGCCGTCACAAGGGCCAACTGGGATCGGGTGATGTCATGGTGGTCGATCTGGCTGGCCGGCCGGTACAGAGCGACTGTCGCTCCTCTGCAGAAACAAGGCTGCACACGGTGCTATATGAGGTCTTTCCCGAGGTGGGCGCGGTTTTGCACACCCACTCGGTGAAGGCAACGGTGCTAAGCCGTCTGCTTGAGCCCGGCCAGCCACTGGCGCTGGAAGGCTATGAGCTGCAGAAGGCGTTTACCGGCGTTGAGACCCACGAATCAGTCCTCACGATTCCGGTGTTTGAAAACACCCAGGACATCGACGCTTTGGCGGCGCACACTCGCGAATGGTTCCGGGAGCATCCGGAACAGCCAGGCTACCTGATTCGTGGCCATGGCCTGTATACCTGGGGCAAGACCATGGCCGATTGCCTGCGCCATGTCGAGGCCTTTGAATTCCTGTTTGAATGTGAGCTTGAAACCATGAGGGTTCGCCCATGACTACCCTGAGTATTTTCGACCAGAACCAGCCCGAAAAGGCACGCAAAGTGACCGAGAATTCTGAAGAAATACGGGAGCTTCTGGCCCGCCACGGTGTGCGCTATGAGCAGTGGCCAACGAAAGATCTGCCGTCTGATGCATCCCAGGAAGACATCCTTGAGGCCTACAGCGAGGAAGTTTCGAAACTGAAGCACGAATGTGGTTTTCAGACCGCGGATGTGATCAGCCTGAACCCGGACAATCCGCAGAAAGACGCGTTCCGTCAAAAGTTCCTGGATGAGCACACCCACAGTGAAGACGAAGTTCGTTTCTTTGTCCGTGGCCAGGGTCTGTTTTACCTGCACTTCGGCAACGAGGTTTTCGCCGTGCTGTGCCAGAAAAACGATCTGATCAGTGTGCCCGATGGCACTCGCCACTGGTTCGACATGGGCCCGGCACCGGCATTTACCTGCATCCGCCTGTTCACCAATCCCGAGGGCTGGGTGGCGGACTTTACCGGTGAAGACATCGCCGGTCGCTTGCCCCGCTACGAGGCGCTGGCAGGAGCGGCCGAATGATCCGGGTTGTGCTGACGGATATCGAAGGCACCACCAGCTCTATTTCGTTTGTGCACGATGTCCTGTTTCCCTATGCCAGCGAGCACCTGCCGCGTTTTGTCCGTGACCAGCATCAGGACATCCCGGCTGTGTCTGAGCAACTGGACGCAGTGGCCGAGGTTTCAGGCGTTGCGCGCGAGGATGTCGAAGGGCTGATCGAAGTGCTTGAAACCTGGATCAGGGAAGACCGCAAGGAAACCTCACTGAAGACGCTGCAGGGCATGGTCTGGGAGCAGGGATACCAGCAGGGAGAGCTGAAAGGGCATATCTACGCTGACGCAGCCGACTACCTTCAACGCTGGCATGATCGGGGTCTGCGTTTGTTCGTATACTCATCAGGTTCGGTGAAAGCCCAGAAGTTGATTTTCGGTTTTACCACGGAAGGCGACTTTACGCCGTTTTTCTCGGGCTATTTCGATACCCGTATCGGGGGCAAGAAAGAGACAGTTTCATACCGGAATATTCTGTCTGAGTTGGGCGTCGAGGCCTGCTCGGTGCTGTTCTTGTCTGATGTCGAAGCCGAACTGGAGGCAGCCGAGGAAGCCGGAATGCAAACTGCCTGGCTTGTTCGCGAGGGAGATCTGCCGGAAACCGAACGTTTCATTGCCCGTGATTTTGCGGAGGTCGATACCTTGCTGCAAAAGCGCTAGGCCCACGGCTGTTTAACGCCATCGCAGGAGGAATGAATGCCCGGAACCGGATTTTGCAGAGTCTTTGCGCCGGTTCTCGCCGTGCTTCTCGCCGGTTGCGACCCGTTCTCGGATGCTCGTCCCATGATGGACGAGTACGTCGAGCGGGTGGCCCGGGTGTTGGAAACCGATCCCGAGTTTTCTGACATTCCCTCCGCCAGCCAGCTTCCTCGCCGTCGCGACCGGGTGCTGACCATGCCCGAGCTGGACATGGGGATGCTCGATTTTCTCTCGCTCTACGGTTGTGAGCTCCAGTACGTTGTTGGTGAGAAAAACTCGGTGATGGGGCGGGTGATGCAACCCCTGAACCGCCTTCGCTATGAAATCCGGTTTATCGAAGCGGCCAGGGACTGTCTGCCGGACATAGAGGATGAAGAATTTGCCGAAGAGCTTGCCGGTGGTATCGACAGCAAGCTTGAATCCCTGCCCATCGCCATCTGGAATGCCACCTGGGGCGTCGAAGAAATCGAAAAGCTGTTTACCCTGGCCAAGGGCTACTATCCCGTCGCGCCAGAGGGCAATCCCGTGTCTGATCTCGCCCTTGATATCGACAGCCTGAACGCAGCAGTGGCCCGTTTGTACTCTGAGGATCTGGCGGTTTCTCTCGACTTTGCCGGCGACGTTCATCAGCGCTGGCAGGCGGAATACCGGGCCGGCCAGTTAATCAACAGTGCGCTCCTTCTGACCGCAAGGCTGAAGGACGGGACGGCATTGCTCAAGCAAAGAATTGAAGGCAAGCCTCTGTGTATTAACGGCAAGCCCAACAACCAGTCGGATATTGTTCAGAGTATGTTCTTCAGTGTGTACATCGAAAAGATCCAGCCCTATATGAGCACTGTGACTCAGGGGCGGGTGGCGCTCATCGAGTCGTTCGAGCAGTTGGCGGAAATGCAGCGGGCGGTCATGCCAGAAAGTTTCACCGGCTGGTATGACCGGCACCTTGCACAGAGCGCCGAGGCCAGCCTGTGGCGGGAACTCGACGTGGCCATGATGGCGCACACCAAGGCCTGGCAGGAGTTACTGGGCCAGTGCGGATTGCGCCCAGGCGCCTGACCCCGGTTCACCGCTGGCTTTCGGGCGTTACCCTTAAAATTTCCTCGACAGTAGTCTGGCCTGCAGCTACTTTTTGCGCGCCACTGAGGCGCAGTGACTTCATGCCTTCCTTGTAGGCATCCAGTCTGAGCTGCTCCAGCTCGCAATGGTCGGTAATCTGTCTGAGCAATGCGCCAGATAACGTCATGATTTCATATACGCCCGCCCGCCCAAGATAACCGGTGTTCCGGCATTCCAGGCATCCCACAGGTTGGTAGAACTGCTTGGGAACGGGCGCTTTCCAGGGCCGGGTGAGGGTTTGCCAGGCCTGTTCATCAGCAGGGCCAGGGGATTTGCAGTGAGGGCAGAGCGTTCGGGCAAGCCGTTGTGCCATGACGCCCAGTACCGTTGCCCGAATCAGGTAAGGCGGAATGCCCAGTTCCATCATCCGGGTGATCGCACTCGGGGCGTCGTTGGTATGCAGGGTCGATAGCACCAGGTGGCCTGTCAGGGCAGCCTGCACGGCCATTTCCGCCGTTTCCAGGTCGCGGATCTCGCCGATCATGATGATATCCGGGTCCTGACGCAGCAGCGCCCGTACGCCGGCTGCAAAGGTCAGGTCGATATTGGTCTGAACCTGCATCTGGTTGAATGCCGGTTCCACCATCTCGATGGGGTCCTCAATGGTGCAGACGTTGAGCTCGGGCGAGGCAATCTGTTTCAGGGTCGAATACAGGGTTGTGGTTTTGCCGGACCCGGTTGGCCCAGTCACCAGAACGATACCATGGGGGCGGGAAGTAATTTCCTGCCAACGCTGGCGGTCTTCCTTGCCGAATCCCAGTTGCTCGTAGGACTTCAAAAGCACGTCTGGATCAAAGATCCGCATGACCATCTTTTCACCAAAGGCAGTCGGCATGGTGGCCAGACGCAGTTCCACCTCCCGGTTATCGGGTTTGCGGGTCTTGATGCGACCGTCCTGGGGGCGGCGTTTTTCCGCCACATTCAGGCGACCGAGGATCTTGAGGCGACTGGTCACCGCCACGCCCACATGCTCGGGGAACTCATAAACGTTGTGCAGCACGCCGTCGATCCGGAACCGGACCTGGGTGACCGTGCGGCGGGGCTCGATGTGAATATCCGAGGCGCGCTGGTCGAAGGCGTACTGAAGCAACCAATCGACAATCTTGACGACGTGCTGGTCATTGGCGTCCGGGTGTTCGCTGGCGCCAAGATCGAGCAGCTGCTCGAAATTCTGGTTGCCGGCAACACCCGGGCCCTGGCTGCCGCTGGCCTTGCTGACGGAATTGGCGAGTTGGTAGAACTCTACTGTGTACCGGCGGATATCCTCGGGATTGGCGACAACGCGCCGGATATCCTTGCGGACGGCCTGTTGAAGGTTCTGCACCCAATCGCTCTTGAAAGGCTCCGTGCTGGCGACAAGCACCTCGTCGGCGCCGATCTCAACCGCCAGGATGCCATGGCGCTGGGCGAAGGCGTAAGACATCACCCGGGCAATGGCGGGTGTGTCGATCTTGAGGGGATCAATATGGTAGTAGGATTGCCCCGCCCAGTCGGCCAACCAGTGGGTCAGCCGATCCAGATCCAGGGTGCGACCGCTCTTATGACTGGTCAACGCGGCAATCGCCACCAGCTCCAGCGGATGGCGCTTGCCTTTCTGTCCGTCGCCGGTTGCCGCGCCCAGGTTGGCCGACAGTACCCTCTCGGCATCTTCCTGGCTGATTTCCCCGCTGGTAACAAGCGCGGTGCAAACATCTCTCAGGGTCAGGGTACTTCTGGGCGGCGCTGGTGGCCGCTGCACCGTTCCGGAGTTGCTTGTTTCAGCCATAAAGGGTCAGTTCCAGGTGTTCAGGGTGTGTTTCCGTCTGCCACCGGCCGGTTCACCTTCAGGTGAATCATGGCAACAGTGAACAACAGGAAGGTCAGTACCGTCAAAATGACCGGCCCCGGGGCGCCTTCGCTCAGCCATGCCGAAACAACGGCCTGAGTGAAGTAGAAGATCACCACGAAGGACATCCAGATATAGCCCCGATTGTGACCGCGAAAGACCGTGACCGCAAAGGGCAGAAGCGGAACCAGTTTCACCGCCAGCATCAAGGGTATTGAGACGCCCTCAACGGGAGCCGGGTAGAACGTGGTAATCAGTAGGGTGGCAAGCACGCCGATATAAAGGGCGATCGTCGCCCGCACAGTAATACGGGCCTTCGGGTTGTTCAGCATAGTGTGTTCCGGAATCGATAAATGTAGAGCAAAGTACGTCCCGCACCCGGGCGCGTATCAGTCAGCGAGCTTCAGCGCCAGTCGCGCCAGACGCTCCCCAAAGGCCTGGCACAGGGCTTTCTCATGCGTGCTCAGTGGTTGCTGTTCACCGGTACCGGCCCAGTGGGTAGGGCCGTAGGGCGTGCCACCGGTGTCCGTTTCGCCGAGACTCTTCTCCGAGTAAGGCAGGCCGCAGACGACCATGCCATGATGTAGCAGCGGCATCATCATGGTCATCAGTGTCGTTTCCTGTCCGCCATGGAGGCTCCCGGTAGAGGTAAAGGCGCCCGCCGGTTTGCCTTCAAGGGTGCCGCTCAGCCAGAGATCGCCGGTGCTGTCCAGGAAATGCTTCAGGGGCGCCGCCATGTTGCCAAAGCGGGTGGGGCTGCCGATAGCGAGGCCGGCGCAATTTGCAAGATCGGATTTGCTGGCATAGGGCGCTCCCGAGTCCGGCACTGCCGGCAGGGACGCTTCGGTATCCGGTGAAACCGGCGCTACCGCCCTCAGCCTGGCTTCAATGCCTGCCACTCGGGCCACGCCTCGGCCGATCTGGCTGGCCAACTCCGCCGTCTGGCCGGTGCGGCTATAAAAAAGCACGAGAACATACGGCAATTGCTCGGACATTGTCAGCGATCCTTCTGATCTGACGGGGGAAGTTTTCGGGCTTAAAGAATCGAAAGAACGTTTTCCGGTGGGCGACCAAGGGCTGCTTTGCCGTTGGCGATCACAATCGGTCGTTCAATCAGTTTCGGTGTCGCTACCATGGCCGCGATTAACTGCTCATCACTGAGGTCGGGGTTGCTCAGGTCCTGTTCTTTATACTCTTTTTCTTTTTTGCGCATCAGTTCGCGAGGACGCAGATCCAGGGCATTCAGGATATCCTTGAGCTCCTGCTCTGTCGGTGGTGTTTCCAGGTAGCGTATAATCTCAGGCTCAACTCCCCGTTCGGTAAGCAGTTCAAGGGTTTGGCGGGATTTCGAGCAGCGAGGGTTGTGGAAAATCCGGGTTGGTTCTGTCATCTTCGTGCCTGATTGTCTGAATGGAGTCCACGATTTCTGTGGCCGGTAGTCTAACAGGAGGTTTTCCAGTGCAGTACCCTGATTCTGTCCGTGGGCGCTCTGGCCTGCATGTTCTGGCCGTGGCGCTACTCATTCTGCTGATGTCCGGCTGTCAGAAAATCGAGCTTGAGAGGGCAGAAGGCACAAAACTGAACTGGAACACCTTGCGCGGCCAGTGGGTGCTGGTTAACTACTGGGCGGAATGGTGCAAGCCGTGCCTAGAGGAAATTCCCGAGCTCAATGAGCTGGACAAGGCGCCCGACATTACCGTACTCGCCGTCAATTTTGATGGGGTGCAGGGCGACGCACTGGTCGAACTGGGCGAGCGTATGGGCATTGAATTTACCATGCTGGCGGACGATCCGGGGCCGGGGTTTGGCTGGAAGCTACCAGTCGCGCTGCCTGCCACTTTCCTGGTTAATCCGAGCGGCGACCTGGTCGAGACCCGTTTTGGACCCCAGACCGAAGAAGAACTCCGGGCCGTAATCGGCGGTTGAGACCGCTGCCCTAACTGAATTACACAGCAGGAATAACCTGACGTTATGTCGCAGACTTTTGTACACCTCCGTGTCCATTCCGAGTACTCCATGGTGGATGGCCTAGTCAGGGTTAAACCGCTGATCAGCCGTGTTGCCGAGCTGGGCATGCCGGCTGTTGGCCTGACCGAGCAATCCAACATGTGCTCGCTGGTACGCTTTTACAAGACGGCCATGGGCGCGGGCGTCAAACCCATCATTGGCGCCGATCTGTGGCTGGAAAATCCGGACGAGCCCGAGAACCCGTTCCGGCTCACGCTTTTGGCGCGAGATAATGATGGTTATCTCAACCTCACCGAAATCATTTCCCTGGGTTATACCGAAGGGCAGCGATTTGGCAAACCAATCATCCAGCGCAAGTGGCTTGAGGCGAGGGCGAACGGTTTGATTGCGCTCTCTGGCTCGAAAATGGGCGATGTGGGTAAGGCTTTGATGGCGGGCAAACCGGATTTGGCCCGCGAGCGGGCCCGTTACTGGATGGATTTGTACCCTGACAGCTACTACCTCGAGTTACAGCGCACAGGCCGCCCCGGAGACGAGGACTGCCTGCACCTGAGTGTTGAGCTGGCCGGTGCCCTTGGCCTCCCGGTGGTTGCCACCAACGACGTCCACTTCCTCGAGGCGGATGACTTTGAGGCTCACGAGGCCAGGGTCTGTATCGGTGAGAGCCGCACCCTGGATGACCCGCGCCGTGATCGCCGGTTCAGTGACCAGCAGTATCTGCGCAGCGCCGATGAGATGATCGAGCTGTTCAGCGACATTCCGGAAGCGATCGAGAACACCTTGGAGATTGCCCGGCGCTGCTCGGTGAAGGTTCGGATGGGCGAGTACTTCCTGCCCAATTACCCGATTCCCGATGGCATGACCATGGACGAGTATTTCCGGAAGGTCTCCGAGGAGGGTCTGGAAGACCGGCTGGCCAAGACCCTCAGCAAGGACGATCCGGAATACGATGCCAAGCGCGAGGCCTACTACAAGCGCCTGAACTTCGAGCTGGACATCATCATCCAGATGGGGTTCCCGGGCTACTTCCTGATCGTGATGGACTTCATCAAGTGGGCCAAGAATAACGGTGTTCCCGTGGGGCCGGGCCGGGGCTCCGGTGCCGGCTCGCTGGTGGCCTACGCCCAGTTGATTACCGATCTGGACCCCCTGGAATACGACCTGCTGTTTGAGCGGTTCCTCAATCCGGAACGGGTCTCCATGCCCGACTTCGACGTCGACTTCTGTATGGAAGGCCGGGATCGGGTGATTGAGTACACCGCCCAGAAATACGGACGAGAGGCGGTGTCGCAGATCATTACCTTCGGCACCATGGCCGCGAAGGCGGTTGTGCGCGACGTTGCCCGGGTGCAGGGCAAATCCTACGGCCTCGCCGACAAGCTTTCCAAGATGATCCCCTTCGAACCAGGCATGACCCTGGAGAAAGCCCTGGAGCAGGAACCACAGCTGGTAGAGTTTCTCGAGAACGACGAGGAAGCCCAGGAAATCTGGGAAATGGCCCTGAAGCTGGAGGGTGTGTGCCGGAACGCGGGTAAGCACGCCGGTGGTGTGGTGATCGCGCCTACCAAGATCACCGATTTTTCCCCCCTGTACTGCGACGATGAGGGCGGAAGCCTGGTGACCCAGTTCGACAAGGGCGACGTGGAAGACGCCGGGCTGGTGAAGTTCGACTTCCTGGGCCTGCGGACGCTCACGATCATCAAGTGGGCGCTGAACATGATCAATCCGCGCCGGGAAAAGAAGGGCATGCGGTCGCTCGACATCAACGAGATTCCGCTGGATGACGTGCCCTCGTTCGACATGCTCAAGAAAGCGGAAACCACGGCGGTCTTCCAGCTGGAATCCCGGGGCATGAAAGACCTGATTCGCCGTCTCCAGCCGGACTCCCTGGAAGACATGATCGCCCTCGTGGCCCTGTTCCGGCCGGGGCCGCTGCAATCGGGCATGGTGGATGATTTTATCGACCGTAAGCACGGTCGCCAGCCGATGTCCTTCCCGCATCCGGATTATCAGTATGAGGGCCTCAAGCCGGTCCTGGAGCCCACCTACGGGGTTATCCTGTACCAGGAGCAGGTCATGCAGATCGCCCAGGTGATGGCGGGTTATAGCCTCGGTAACGCTGATATGTTGCGCCGGGCCATGGGCAAGAAAAAACCTGAAGAAATGGCCAAGCAGAAGCAGTTTTTCCTGGATGGCTGTGAGCAGAACGGGATCAATACCACCCTGGCCGAAAACATCTTTGACCTGGTGGAAAAATTTGCGGGTTACGGCTTCAATAAATCCCACTCGGCCGCCTACGCACTGGTGTCCTACCAGACCCTCTGGCTGAAAGCCCACTACCCGGCGGAATTCATGGCCGCGGTACTGACCGCCGATATGCAGAACACCGACAAGGTGGTCACGCTGGTGGAAGAGTGCCGGAATATGAAGCTGGATCTTCTGGTGCCTGACGTCAGTCGTTCGGAATACACCTTCACCGTCAACGACGAGGGTCAGATTGTCTATGGCCTGGGGGCAATCAAGGGGCTGGGTGAGGGCCCGATCCAGAGCATCGTCGAAGGGCGTGGTGATGGCGAGCCCTATCAGGATATTTTCGATTTTTGCCGACGCATTGACCTGAAAAAGGTCAACAAGCGCGCCATGGAAGCGCTGATCCGGTGCGGCGCCATGGATAAGCTTGGCGCCAGCCGGGCTCAATTGATGGCCAGCATCGATAAGGCCGTTCAACAGGCCGGCCAGCAATCCCGGAACGAATCCGTTGGCATGATGGATATGTTCGGTGAAATGCTCGAGGCGGGCGACGGTGGCGACCCCTACGAGGACGTGGCCGGTGTGCGCGAGTGGCCTGAGAAGCAGCGGCTGAAGGGTGAGAAAGACACGCTGGGGCTGTACCTGACCGGCCACCCGTTTGATGAATATGAGAAAGAGGTTCGTCGGTTTGTCCGGTCCTCCATTGCCGATCTCAAGCCGAACAAGTCTCCCCAGCGGGTCGCCGGGTTGGTGGTTGCCCAGCGCACCATGAAAACCCGCACCGGCTCCACCATGTGTTTCATTACGCTGGACGACAGGAGCGCCCGGATAGAGGCGACCCTGTTCTCGGAAGCCTTCTTTGAAAATCGGGAGCTGTTGCAGTCCGACCAGGTGATTGTGGTGGAAGGGCAGGTCAGCCATGACGACTATTCCGGCCAGATGAAGATGCGCGTGAGCTCGGTGATGGATGTGGCGAGCGCTCGCCAGCAGTTCAGCCGCGGACTGAAGCTGAATCTGCACGCGGATCAGCTACAGAACGGACTTCTGGAGAAACTGGACACCACCCTCAGGCCGTTCCGGTGTGAGGGCAGCCCGGTCTGGATTGAGTACAGCAGCCCCGAGGCGTCAACCCGGATCGAGCTGGGTGAGTCCTGGCGGGTGCAGCCGGATGACAACCTGCTGCTGGAGCTACGTTACCTCGTAGGCGACCAGTCGGTAGAACTGGTCTATGATTGAGTAAGCTGAAAATTAAAAGTTTGTCAGATAGCGGACTCATACCAATGTCCGCTTTAGCCACTGACCGGGCGCTGCTATCTTTGTGTCAAATTCTGGTTTGGCGGAGCATTTTCCCGCCTGGCAAAAAATGATGGAACATCATGAACCCTAACTATCTGGATTTCGAACAGCCAATCGCCGACCTGGAAGCCAAGATTGAAGAGCTTCGGATGGTTGGCAATGACACCGACATCAATATCACCGACGAGATCACCCGGCTGAAGAAAAAGAGCGTCAGCCTCACAGAGAGCATTTTCTCCGATCTCAAGCCCTGGGACGTCGCGCGACTGGCCCGTCACCCCCGCAGGCCATACACCCTGGACTACATCGAATCCATGTTTGAGGATTTCGATGAACTGCACGGCGACCGCCGTTACGCAGACGACCTGGCCATCGTGGGCGGCACTGCCCGGCTGGACGACAAGCCGGTGATGGTGATTGGTCATCAGAAGGGCCGGGAAGTGCGGGACAAGGTCAAGCGTAACTTCGGCATGCCGCGCCCTGAGGGCTATCGCAAGGCCCTGCGCCTGATGGAAATGGCCGAGCGGTTCAAGATGCCTATTCTCACGTTCATCGACACGCCGGGTGCCTATCCTGGCATTGGTGCGGAAGAGCGGGGCCAGAGCGAGGCCATTGCCTTCAACCTGGCCGTGATGTCCCGACTCAAGACGCCCATTATTTCCACGGTGATCGGTGAGGGCGGTTCCGGTGGCGCGCTGGCCATCGGTGTCTGTGACCAGCTGAACATGTTGCAGTACTCCACCTACGCGGTTATTTCTCCAGAGGGCTGTGCTTCGATCCTGTGGAAGAGTGCCGAATACGCCGCCCAGGCCGCGGAGGCCATGGGTGTTACGGCTGACCGGCTCAGAGATCTGGGGCTGGCGGATAACGTGGTAACCGAGCCTCTCGGCGGTGCACACCGCAACCCCGAAAAAATGTCGGAATCCCTCAAGGAGGTTCTGGCAAAGGGTGTCGCTGAACTCAGCCGCCTGCCACTGGATGAGCTGGTATCCCGCCGCTACGAGCGGCTGACCCGCTATGACACCGGGCGCTGAGCCCGTCTCCGGATTCCACTGGCCGGAGGCCCTGTGTGCCCCGGTCAGAGAACTCCCTGATCACACCCGCCTTTGGGTCGCCCTGAGCGGCGGCCTCGATTCCACCCTGCTATTGCATCTGGCAACTTACTGTCATGGTCGACCCGGCGCTGTCCGGGCGATCCATATCAATCATCAGCTTCAACCCAACGCATCGGATACCGAGTCATTCTGTCGCGATGAATGTGAGCGACTGGGCGTGCCGCTGGTGGTTGAGCGGGTAACCGTCGATGGCGGGGGTAGCGCGGGTGCGGGCATTGAGGAAGCCGCACGCAAGGTCCGCTATGCCGCCCTCGAGGCTCTGGTCGGGCGGGGCGACCTAGTTCTGATGGCTCACCATGGGGATGACCAGGCTGAAACGGTCCTGTTCCGAATGTTCAGGGGCAGCGGTGTCGCCGGGCTGGCGGGCATGCCGGCCCGGCGTGCGCTGGGCCCCGCGACCCTCGTCCGGCCTTTGCTCGGGTTTGAGAGGGCCGAACTCGAGCGCTGGGCGGGGGTCGCCGGTCTGTCATGGATTGATGATCCCAGCAATACCGACCAGCGATTTGACCGGAATTTCCTGCGTCACACTGTGTTGCCGCTCTTGCGGGAGCGTTGGTCGGGGTTGAATCGCAGGCTGCGGCACACGGCGGAGTCCTGTGCCGAGAGCGAAGCGCTGAACCGCAAGCTGGCCGCTTTGCAGTGGCAGGCTGTAGGCGGCGACCGGGACCGTCTCCCCGTTGATGGCCTGAAAACGCTGCCTCTGGCGGAGCAGAAGAATCTGATCCGCTGGTGGGCACGGGAGCGCGGGTTTCATGCGCCCACTCCAGGTGACTGGCAGCAGGTCATTCGGGACCTGCTGTTTGCCGCAGAGGATCGGGAGCCGGAGTTCCGGTCCGACGGCTTCAGTCTGCGCCGTTTTCAGGGCGATCTTTGCCTGGTTCCTGACCGCGGCCCGTTACCGGACGTTCCGGTCGCTCTGGAACCGGGTGGCATTGTGGAGTGGGGAGAATGGTCCCTCAGGTTGGAAGCTGTCGCTACCCCGGAACGGCCGTTGCCGCCAATACGGATATTTACGAGGCAGGGCGGCGAGCGGGTCCGTTTCCGTCCCGATGGGCCGTCCCGTTCGCTCAAGAAATGGCTGCAGGAAGTCGGCGCTCCACCGTGGGAAAGGGCCCGTCTGCCGCTGGTTTTCGCCGGTTTCGGGGAGGCCGCGGAGCTCGTTGCCATTGGCGATTTATGGTGTTCTGAACAATACTCGGGAGGCGCCCATGCCGCCGGTTGGCGGCTGGTCGTAGAGCGGGAATGTGATTGAGTCAATGGGGCCTTTCTGGTAGTCTGGCGTCCCATCTTGAGATGACAATCTCCCTCCTTCACCGAACCAGACAATCACGGAATCTGCATGACGCGTTATATTTTCGTCACCGGCGGTGTCGTGTCCTCCTTGGGGAAAGGTATCGCATCAGCCTCTTTGGCTGCGATCCTCGAGGCACGCGGCCTGAAGGTCACAATTCTCAAGCTGGACCCGTACATCAACGTGGACCCCGGCACCATGAGCCCGTTCCAGCACGGTGAGGTTTTTGTCACCGAGGATGGCGCGGAAACAGACCTCGATCTGGGCCACTATGAGCGCTTCATCCGCTCCCCGATGAGCAAGCGCAACAACTTCACCACCGGTCGGGTGTACGAGGAAGTGATCCGCAAGGAGCGCCGTGGCGACTACCTGGGCGGAACTGTGCAGGTAATCCCCCACATCACTGACGAGATCAAGCGGCGGGTCGTTGAAGGTGCTGCTGGCGCCGACGTAGCGCTGATCGAGATTGGTGGAACGGTAGGCGATATTGAATCCCTGCCGTTCCTCGAAGCCTGCCGCCAACTGAAAGTGGAAGTCGGCCCCCAGCGTGCACTTTTCATGCACCTGACCCTGGTTCCCTACATTGCCACTGCGGGCGAGATCAAGACCAAGCCCACCCAGCACTCGGTCAAGGAAATGCGCTCTATCGGTCTGCAGCCGGATATCCTGCTGTGCCGCTCCGAGCACGAGGTGGACGCCAGTTCACGTCGCAAGATTGCCCTGTTTACCAACGTCGAAGAGCGGGCGGTTATTCCTCTCCAGGATGCCAAATCCATTTACGCCATTCCGCGAATGCTCTATGAGCATGGCCTGGATCAGCTCGTCATCGAACGATTCGGTCTGGATGCCCGTCCTGCGGATCTCAGTGAGTGGGACAACGTTGTTGAATCACTGATGAATCCCGAGCAGGAAGTGACCATTGCCATGGTTGGCAAGTACATGGAGCTTCTTGACGCCTACAAGTCCCTCATCGAATCCTTGCTGCACGCCGGCATCAAGACCCGCACCAAGGTCAATATCAACTACATCGATTCCGAAGACATCGAGCGTGATGGCACCGGTGCGCTGGCCAGTGCCGACGCGATTCTGGTGCCGGGCGGTTTCGGTGAGCGCGGCGTGGAAGGCAAGATCCGCACGGTTCAGTATGCCCGTGAGAACAAGGTGCCTTACCTCGGTATTTGCCTGGGTATGCAGGTTGCTGTTATTGAATACGCCCGGAACGTGGCAGGTCTTACCGACGCTCACAGCACAGAATTCCGCGAGCACACGCCGGAGCCGGTGGTGGGCCTGATCACCGAATGGCTGGATTCCACCGGAGAGCGTGAAGAGCGTACAGAAGAATCTGATCTTGGCGGGACCATGCGTCTTGGTGCCCAGGACTGCGTGCTTACCGAAGGCTCGACCATTGCCAACTGCTATGGCAGGAAAACCATTCGCGAGCGTCATCGCCATCGTTACGAGGTGAACAACCACTTCCTGCCAAAGTTGGAAGAGGCCGGTCTGCAGATTTCAGGGCGTTCGACCGATGGCCGTTTGGTAGAAGTGGTTGAAGCGCCGGATCATCCCTGGTTTGTCGCCTGTCAGTTCCATCCGGAATTTACCTCCACGCCCCGGGACGGCCATCCGCTGTTCAAGGGCTTTGTTGAGGCAGCACTGGCCTGCAAGAAAGGATCCTGAGCATGGCGCAGAGCACCGTAAACGTTTCGGGAATCGACGTCGCCAACGACAAGCCGTTTGTGCTCTTTGGTGGCATGAACGTCCTCGAGTCGCCGGAGCTGGCCATGGAGGTTGCCGAGGCCTACGTTGAGGCCACCGGCAAGCTGGGTATTCCCTACGTTTTCAAGGCGTCGTTTGATAAGGCCAACCGCTCGTCGGTGAATTCGTTTCGTGGTCCTGGCCTTGATAAAGGGCTGCAGATTTTGGCGGACATCAAAAGAAAGTTTGGTGTTCCCATTATTTCGGACGTCCACGAGCCGGCCCAGGCCGCTCCGGCAGCGGAGGTGTGCGACATCATCCAGTTGCCGGCTTTCCTGAGCCGCCAGACGGACCTGGTGGTCGCCATGGCGAAAACCGGTGCAGTGATCAACATCAAGAAAGCCCAGTTCCTGGCTCCCCAGGAAATGAAGCACATCATCACCAAGTGCGAGGAAGCCGGCAACGATAAGGTGATCCTGTGTGAGCGGGGCAGCAGCTTCGGTTACAACAACCTGGTCGTCGACATGCTGGGCTTTGGCATCATGAAAGCCATGAACGTACCGGTGATGTTCGACGTGACCCACTCCCTGCAGATGCCGGGCGGAAGAGCGGATTCCGCCGGTGGCCGACGTGCCCAGGTGACGGATCTGGCTTTGGCAGGTATGTCCCAGGGCCTGGCCGGCCTGTTCCTGGAAGCCCACCCTGACCCGGACAAGGCCAAATGCGATGGCCCCTGCGCTTTGCGGCTCAGTCAGTTGGAGCCCTTCCTGCAGCGGGTGAAAGCTGTGGATGATCTGGTAAAAAGTTTTAAACCTATCGACACCGCCTGATTGGCGGTGTTGGCGTTTTACGCGGACTATGGGAGCGAGCGGGAACGGCCCTGCGAAAATGTAGAGGGCCATGGATGGCCCGAAACAAGCGCACAGGGATGTGCTTGTAGCGGTTTTCGCAGGGCCGTTCCCGCTCGTTCTGACTCCCAAATTTGAACATGAACTTGGAGACAGAGAAGAATGACCAAGATTGCCAACATCAAGGGCCGTGAGGTTCTGGATTCCCGCGGTAACCCGACTGTCGAAGCAGACGTTATCCTCGAAGACGGAACGGTGGGCAGTGCTTGTGCGCCGTCAGGTGCATCTACCGGTTCCCGCGAAGCGCTGGAACTGCGTGACGGTGACGCCTCCCGCTACCTTGGCAAAGGTGTTCTGAAGGCCGTAGAAGCCGTGAACAGCAGGATCCGCGAGGCCCTGGTAGGCAAAGATGCGGCTGATCAGCGTGCTCTGGACCAGATCATGCTGGACCTGGACGGTACCGAGAACAAGGCCAATCTGGGCGCCAACGCAATTCTGGCGGTTTCCCTGGCGGCGGCCAAGGCTGCAGCTATCTCCCTTGGCAAGCCGCTGTATGAGCATATTGCAGACATCAACGGTACCTCTGGTAAGTTCTCCATGCCGGTGCCTATGATGAACATCCTGAACGGTGGCGAGCACGCGGATAACAACGTGGATATCCAGGAGTTCATGGTTCAGCCGGTTTCCGCCAAGAGCTTCTCTGAAGCCCTTCGTGTTGGCGCGGAGATTTTTCACAGCCTGAAGAAAGTGCTGAAGGCCCAGGGCCTGAACACAGCGGTTGGTGATGAAGGCGGTTTTGCTCCTAATCTGCCTTCCAACGAAGCCGCGCTGGCGGTGATTCAGGAAGCGGTTGAGAAAGCCGGTTACAAGCTGGGTACCGATGTGACCCTGGCCCTGGACTGTGCGTCTTCCGAATTCTACAAGGACGGCCAGTATCAGCTGTCCGGTGAAGGCAAGAGCTTCGATTCTGAAGGCTTTGCCGATTACCTGGCAGGTTTGTGCGAGCGGTACCCGATTGTCTCTATTGAAGACGGCATGGACGAGAGCGACTGGGATGGCTGGAAAGTTCTGACCGACAAGCTCGGCAGCAAGGTTCAGCTGGTCGGTGACGATCTGTTCGTGACCAATACCAAAATCCTGAAGCAGGGCATCGAGAAGGGCGTGGGTAATTCCATCCTGATCAAGTTCAACCAGATCGGCAGCCTGAGCGAAACCCTGGATGCCATCAAGATGGCGCAGGATGCCGGCTTTACCGCAGTGATCTCACACCGTTCCGGTGAAACCGAGGACACCACCATTGCCGATCTGGCGGTGGCGACCTGCGCGGGCCAGATCAAGACCGGCTCCCTGTGCCGCTCGGATCGTGTTGCCAAGTACAACCAGCTGCTGCGCATTGAAGAAGCGCTGGACGGTAAGGCGCCTTACCGTGGCCTGAGCGAGATCAAAGGGCAGGGCTGATCGACTGATTCCACCGATTCTGGCAGAGTGCCGGGTCGGTAATTGGCGAAAAACTCTTAAGGCCATCGTGTTCTGGGCGAAAGTCCGGACACGATGGCCTTTTTGTACAGACAGTTAGAAGAATTTGTTGCTAATCTACTCTAAGGTCTATACTCAACGTCCGACGTTGGTATTTTGATTGATTGATTTTTGAACGGAATCGGCAATGAAGTTGCTCTGGACCCTAATGGTGGTTGTGATTCTCCTGCTGCAGGTGCGTCTGTGGGTCGGGGAGGGCAGCTTTGCGCAGGTATGGGCTTTGGAGCAGTCCATCGCCGAGCAACGTGAAGAAAATGCCGAGCTGGCTACCCGCAATGAACGTCTCTATGCCGAAGTCAGGAATCTGCGTAACGAGCAGGGTGCCGTTGAAGAACGGGCCAGAATGAACCTCGGCCTGATAAGAGACGAAGAGACCTTTTTCCTGGTTGTTGAAAACTGATTGTCTATGCCTGCCCCGAGACTCTGGCTGATTGTTCCTGCCGCTGGCATCGGCCAGCGTATGCAGGCTGAGCAACCGAAACAGTACCTTCGGATTGGCGAACGTTTCATTCTCGACATCACCCTTTCCCGACTGATGGATTCCGCGCCTTTTTCCGGCTGCATGGTGCCATTGCATCCGGCCGACCACTGGTGGCCGGATACCGAGGCCAGCGGCGATAGCCGAATCCAGACCTGTACGGGCGGTTCCGAAAGAGCTGGTTCGGTGTTGTCGGCGCTGCATGCCATGGCGGAACAGGTAAAAGATGACGACTGGGTTCTTGTGCATGATGCGGCCAGGCCCTGCCTTCATACCCGGGATCTTTCCAATCTGATTGACCGGCTCTACAGCCATCCTGTTGGGGGGCTGCTCGCCTCTCCGGTTGCCGATACGGTAAAGAAAGCCGGTACTGGTGAGCTTCCGGAAGTGATTGAGACCGTTGATCGCACTGGGTTGTGGCGGGCTCTGACGCCCCAGATGTTTCGCTACCGTATTCTTCTTGATTCCCTGGAGGCTGCTCTTGCCGGGGAGCTTCCGGTGACCGATGAGTCCTCCGCCGTGGAGTTTTCGGGTAACATGCCGGTGCTGGTTGAAGGGCGGCCTGACAATATCAAGATCACCGTGCCCGCGGATCTGGCACTGGCAGGCTTCATTCTTAGCCAATTCTGAACTTTCGGAGTGTTCCGGAGCACATTATGCGTATTGGTCAGGGCTTCGATGTCCATGCCTTCTGCGAAGGCGACTCTGTGATTATTGGCGGCGTAAGCATTCCGCATTCTCGCGGGCTGAAGGCCCATTCCGATGGCGATGTCCTGCTGCATGCGCTGGCGGATGCATTGCTGGGCGCTGCCGCGCTTGGCGACATCGGGCATTTCTTCCCGGACACCAGTGATGAGTGGGCGGGTGCCGACAGCCGGGACCTTTTGCGTCGGGTTGTGAACCGTGTCCGGGAAGAAGGTTTCTCCGTCGTTAACGTGGATACCACAATCATTGCCCAGGCTCCCAAAATGGCACCTCATATCGATGCCATCCGTTTGAACATTGCCGAAGATCTTGGCGTGCCGCCCAGTCGTGTAAGCGTGAAAGCCACCACCACGGAAAAGCTGGGTTTTACGGGGCGCGGTGAAGGCATTGCCTGCCAGGCGATCTGCTTGCTTGAACCGGTGGAATCGTGAGCGACTGGCGTCTTGACTGGCCAACCTCCGGCGGCGGTCGTGTTGCCTCTGGCCGCCTGAAAACCGCCCCGGACCATTTCATTGTCGACGAATTGCTGGAGCTGTCGGAAAGCGACCCGGACGTCGAGGGCGATGTAATCGCAGGCAGTGGCGAGCATCTTTGTGTGAAACTGGAGAAAGTGGGAGATAACACAGAGTATGTTGCCCGCGAATTGGCCAGGATCGCCGGGTGTCGTCACTTTGATGTCGGTTTCTGTGGGCTCAAGGATCGGCATGCTGTGACCCGCCAGTGGTTCAGTCTGTACCGTCCCGGAAGCGAGGATCAGGACGCCGTCCTGATCCGGGAGATTGGCGAACGCTGGCTGGTTCTGGCGGCTTCCCGGCAGGCCAGGAAGTTGCGGCGAGGGGAGCACAGGGGCAATGGCTTCACGATCATCCTGAGGGCCGTTTCTGGTGAGCGCCAGGTTATTGACCGAGCGCTGGAGCGTCTCGGGGATATTGGTGCTCCAAACTACTTTGGCCCCCAACGGTTTGGCAATGGTGGCGCTAACCTTAACCGTGCGGTGCATCTGGATCCCGCTACCCTGAACCGACGTGTCCGGTCTGGCGGAAAAGGCCGGGGTGGCAAAAAGCGAGCTGGCAGCGACGGCTCGAAAAACGTATTGTATTTTTCGGCAGCGCGCTCCTGGCTATTTAACGAGGTGCTGGCAGCTCGGGTAGACGATGGCAGCTGGGCCGAGGCAGGAGCGACAGGTCCACTGTGGGGTGACGGCGGTACCACCGCTTCCGGGCCACTGGAAACCTTCGAGCGGGGCATTGTCGCGCAAACCCCGGAGTTGGCCGCCCTGTTTTCGGTCACCCGGATGAAACCGGAGCGACGGCCACTGGCGGTAAAGCCGGAGAGCCTCTCCTGGCGATGGCTCGCTGACGACTGTCTGGAGCTGGCGTTTTTTCTTTCGCCCGGCCAGTACGCGACAACGATTTTGAGTGATATTTTCGAGCTTGAGGACATGAGCCTCGGCCGACACAACGAACAACAAGGCTAGCGGAGAACACTGTGCGTATTCTGTTGTCGAACGATGACGGCGTTCATTCACCGGGGCTCATAGCCCTGTTTGATGGCTTAAAAGGACTGGGTGAGCTTGAGGTCGTGGCGCCTGACCGGGATCACAGCGGCGCCAGTAACGCCCTGACGCTCAATCGCCCCCTGACGGTTGAGGAACATCCTAACGGTTTCCGTTCAGTCGATGGAACACCGACCGACTGCGTCCATCTGGCGGTAAACGGATTGTTCCGTGAGCCGTTCGACAGGGTGGTGTCGGGTATCAACACCCACGCCAACCTGGGCGACGACATCATCTACTCCGGTACCGTTGCGGCAGCAACCGAGGGTCGCCACCTAGGACTCCCTGCCATTGCCGTCTCCCTCGTCAACGATGGCCACTTTCACTACGAGACCGCCGCCCGGGTTGTCCGGATGCTGCTCGAGAACGAGCGTCCCCTGGTGCTGGGGCCGCGCTCCATTCTCAACGTGAATGTCCCGGATGTTCCCTGGGAGGAGCTGGCTGGCATTCGGGTGACCCGGCTGGGCCACCGGGAACGGGCAGAGGGTGCCGTTCCGATGACCTGTCCCCGCGGCAAAGAGCGTTACTGGATCGGGGCGGCAGGTGTCGGCGGTGACGCCGGTCCCGGCACCGATTTCAACGCCGTCCGCGAAGGTTATGTTTCGGTTACGCCGGTTCACATCGACATGACCCGGCATGAGGCGCTCTCTCGGCTCCGGGATTGGGTCGATACCCTGGAGGTTTCGCTGGAGGGGCGGGGATGACAGCGCAGCTCGAAGGCATCGGGATGACCTCCCGACGCACCCGGATGCGACTGGTTCAGCGCCTCAGGGAAGCCGGCATCGAATCGGACCGGGTACTTGAGATTATGGGAGAGGTGCCACGACACATTTTCCTGGATGAGGCGCTTTCCCACAGGGCTTACGAAGATACATCGCTACCGATTGGTTACGGCCAAACCTTGTCACAGCCCTATATAGTGGCGCGCATGACTGAATTAATGCTGGCTCACGGGCCCTCACGGGTCCTGGAGCTTGGCACCGGGTCCGGTTACCAGACCTCGGTGCTCTCCCGCCTGTTCGCTGAAATCTACAGCGTCGAGCGGATCAAGGCTCTTCAGGACAGGGCCCGGGACCGGTTGCGACAACTGAACGCCAGAAACGTGTTCCTGAAACATGCTGATGGTGGCATGGGCTGGCCCGAACGTGGCCCTTTCGACGGCATTATCGTGACGGCAGCGCCCATTGAAGTTCCAGGCGAATTACTCGCCCAACTGGCAGACGGTGGCGTGTTGATTGCCCCGGTAGGTGAGGAGAACCAGGTGCTGGTGCAGGTAACCCGGCGGGGAGATCACTTTGATCACAAGGAGCTGGAGCCGGTCCGGTTTGTGCCGCTTCTGGGCGGGGTTGTCCGATAATCATGATCGACTCTTCAGCAAGTAAACCAAACCGGGACAACGATATTGCACGCAGCCACCACCCTGCAGCCGTGTTTCTGCGGGGAATCGCCATGGGAGCCGCTGATATCGTTCCAGGGGTTTCCGGTGGCACCATTGCATTCATTACCGGTATCTATTTCCGCCTGCTGGAAGCTATCAACGCGGTTCCCGGAGCAGTCTTCCATGACCTTTTTCGAGGCCGGTTCAGTCGGTTCTGGCACGCCTGTGACGGAACTTTTCTGGTCGCCCTGCTGGCGGGCGTTCTGACCAGTGTTGCTACCCTGGCATCTGGCATCAGCTATATGCTGGTGGCCTATCCAATCCTGATCTGGAGCTTTTTCTTTGGATTGATCGTCGCTTCGGTGTGGCATGTCGGGCGTCAGGTGCGACACTACAAGGCCGCACTGCTGGTTCCGCTGTTGTTCGGCATTGCTATCGCGTGGTGGATAACCACCCTGTCTGCCAGCGAAGTCGCGCCCTCCACTCTGGCGTTTTTTGGGGCCGGTGCGCTGGCCATCTGCGCCATGATTCTTCCTGGCATCTCGGGCAGCTTCATCCTGGTGATTATCGGTATGTACGCGCCCGTGCTGGCCGCGATCAAATCGGTGGATGCGGGCATTCTGCTTCTGTTTATGGCAGGTTGCGTGGTGGGCCTTTTATCCATCGCCCGCCTGATAACCTGGGCGTTCCATCATTTTCATGATCTTGTGCTCGCCTTGCTCACGGGCTTCATGATCGGAGCGCTCAACAAGGTCTGGCCCTGGAAGGAGACTCTCAGCTGGCGCACTAACAGCTCTGGTGAACAAGTGCCCCTGAATGAGGCGAGTATCTGGCCCTCGACCTTTGCGGAGCAGGCCGGCCAGGATCCCCAGGTGCTACTGGCGCTGCTTATGGCGACGGCCGGCTTTGCACTCGTTCTGCTGATAGAGTGGCTCGGTTCCCGGCATGGAGAGGTCTCACCGGCGGGGTGATTCGAGGCGATTGTTGATGAAAAGTGTTACCTAATGCACAAAACGGGTGTTCCTTGAGGTAACAAGAGAGGCCGGACAGTAACTTGGCTTCCTGAGGAAAATGTGCAATATATTAGCAAGTTACTATAAAAACTTTAGAAACTGCTTCGACAACCGACAGCGGTTATACGGATTTTTCATAACTGGGTCAGTTTTATTCCTGTGAGATTTATGCGTGGGCTCATCAATGCCGTTTTGCCGGCGTCCCCGCGGTTCCCGTCCGGTGCCTCGGAGCCTCATCGCCCTGCGAAAAAAACGCCGGCCCGCGTCCTGGCCCTGTTGCCCCTCATGGCCCTGCTACTACTCTCTGGCTGCAACACGCCGGCGCTTTACCAGGACGACATTTACAATCCCCCGGTCTATTGGGGCCGTCACGTCGTCAAACCCGGCGAAACCCTGTACAGCATAGCCTGGCGGTATGGTCGGGACTACCGCGAGCTTGGTGACGCCAATGGCATTGGTCCGCCCTGGAATCTCAAAGCGGGTCAGGTGATTCGTCTGGATCTTCGCGGAAGTGTAACCTCGGGCAGTCAGACTACAGCTGCTAAAAGGCCGACTGGATCGCAACCCGCAAGAACGGCGAGTCGTGCTTCGCCTCCGAAACAGACAGCCGCCACGGCACCCAAACCTGCGGTAACAAGAGCAGCGAACAAGGGCGCGCCACTCGCTTCCCAGACCCAGACCGTGGCCCGCATTGAATGGCGCTGGCCTCACGTTGGCACTGTAATTGCTGGATATTCAACATCCGGAAAAGTCAATAAAGGTATTGATATTGCCGGGCAAGCCGGGGATGCTGTAAGAGCTTCGGCCACCGGGAACGTGGTCTATGCCGGCAACGGGTTGCTTGGGTACGGCAACCTGATTATCGTGAATCACAACGAGCACTATTTAAGTGCTTACGCTCATAACCGGAAGATTCTGGTGCAGGAAGGGGAGGATGTGAAAGCCGGGCAGGTGATCGCAGAGCTCGGTAGCAGTGGCGCTGAACGACCCATGTTGCATTTTGAAATTCGCAAAAATGGCAATCCGGTTGACCCAGTCCATTATCTACCGCCGCGCTAGTGAATGACGCAGTCAGCAGGCTGCCCTGATCGCACACCCAGGCACTGACAAAACACCGCGTTCGCAAGAAAAACAAGAACGGTAAAGGCCATGACAGGCCGACCAACAAAATGTCCTGAAGAAAAAGCGTGAAGACAAAGACGTCCGCAATAAAAAGAAGTATCGGGCGAACATCCAGGATTATTGAGAGGCGGGGCAAGACAAATGTCAGCAGAGCAAGAAGACATCATCATTGATCGTGTATCGGACATGGACGATGCCGAGGATCAATTGTTAGCAGAAGAGAAAGTTGAAAAAGAGCCAACCGAAGAAGTAGCCGAAGTAGAAGAGGGTATCCCCACCCAGGGACGTTATTTCACCAGTCAAAAGCAGCTGGATGCCACTCAGCTGTATCTCAACGAAATTGGGTTTTCCCCCCTGCTCACGCCGGAAGAAGAGGTCTATTTTGCCCGTCTGGCCCGCAAGGGAGAGGAGTCTGGCCGTAAACGGATGATCGAGAGCAACCTTCGCCTTGTGGTGAAGATCGCACGACGTTACGTGAACCGCGGTCTGACTCTGCTGGACCTGATCGAAGAGGGTAACCTTGGCCTGATCAGGGCGGTGGAAAAGTTTGATCCGGAGCGGGGTTTCCGATTCTCCACCTACGCCACCTGGTGGATTCGCCAGACCATTGAGCGAGCCATCATGAACCAGACCCGCACCATTCGTCTGCCGATTCATGTGGTCAAGGAACTCAACCTGTATCTGCGTGCAGCGCGGGAACTGACCCAGAAACTGGACCATGAGCCCTCGGCGGAAGAAATCGCCAGAATGGTCGACAAGCCCGTGGCCGACGTTAAACGGATGCTGGGTCTCAATGAGCGCGTGGCTTCCATGGACACGCCCATTGGTACCGGTGGCGAAAAGTCCCTTCTGGATACCGTAGCCGATGAAGGGGCTTCGGATCCGGCGGATCTCCTGCAGGACAACAATATGTGTTCCTGCCTGGAAAAGTGGATTGATCAGCTCAGCGACAAGCAGCAGGAAGTCCTGTCACGCCGTTTTGGTCTGCGGGGCTACCCGGTAAGCACGCTGGAGGAGGTCGGTCAGGAGATTGGCCTGACCCGTGAGCGAGTAAGACAGATCCAGGTCGAGGCGCTTCGCCGCCTTCGTGAGATCCTGGAGAAGGAAGGCTTGTCCGGAAACCTGCTGTTCAAGTAACGCCTTTCTTAAATCTCTATCCAAAGCCGGCCAGGGGATACCCTGGCCGGCTTTTTTGTGTTTCAGGATCGCCCCAAATGAGAACCAGGGCGCGTCCCGTGCGCCAGCGCCGTTGATAGAATGCCATGACCGGGCGGGGATAAGGGTGTCGAAACCCGGTGTACGAATGGTACACGTCAATAATAACGATCGAAAAGGAAAGGACTATGAAGAAGGCTCTTACAACCGGTTTTGCGTCGCTGGTAATGACGGCCCTGCTGTCTGCACCGGTAGCTGCACTCACCGTGGAAGGTGTTGATGTTCCGGATACCTATTCCGCCATGGATACCGAGCTCACGCTTAATGGCGCAGGTACTCGTTCCAAATGGTTCATGGACCTGTATGTCGGCGGTCTGTATGTGCCCGAGACCATCGACGATGGCGAGGCCGTGATCAACGCAGATGAGCCCCAGGCCATCACTCTGCACATCATTTCCGGCATGATTACCAGCGAACGCATGACCGAGGCCACCCTGGAAGGTTTCGAGGCCTCTACCGATGGCGAAATGGCCCCTATCCAGGCGGATGTGGACCAGTTTATGTCGGTCTTCGAGGAAGAGATCACAGAAGGTGACGTTTTTGATCTGGTGTACCTGCCGGGCGAAGGCGTGCGGGTCCTCAAGAACGGCGAGCGCAAGGACACCGTTGGCGATCTGGCCTTTAAAAAGGCCCTGTTCGGAATCTGGCTGTCCGATAAACCGGCGCAGAAGGATCTGAAGGAGAAAATGCTGGGTCAGCGCTAACCGCGGCTTGGCATCTGAAACAAAAAAGCCGGCGAGATGCCGGCTTTTTTACGCCCCGGATTCAGAGGTAATCCCGTTTCTGCTTGAACTCGCACAGGTCCTCAATGATACAGGCGCCGCATTTCGGTTTGCGGGCGGTACAGGTATAGCGCCCGTGCAGAATCAGCCAGTGGTGCGCGTCCAGCAGGAACTCTTTTGGCACCAGGCGCATCAACCGGTTCTCCACCTCCAGAACGTTCTTGCCAGGCGCAACGCCGGTGCGGTTCGACACGCGATAGATGTGAGTGTCCACCGCCATGGCCATGTGGCCGAAGGCGGTGTTCAAGACCACGTTTGCGGTTTTGCGACCGACTCCGGGCAACGCCTCGAGATCCTCCCGCCGTTCAGGCACCTGGCTGCCGTGTTTCTCAATCAGGATTCGACACGTCTTGATCACGTTTTCGGCTTTGCTGTTAAACAGGCCAATGGTCTTGATGTACTCCTTCAGGCCATCGACCCCCAGTGCGAGGATGGCCTCAGGCGTGTTGGCGACCGGGAACAGCTTGTCGGTAGCCTTGTTGACACCCACATCTGTGGCCTGGGCCGAGAGAATAACGGCAATCAGCAACTCGAACGGGCTGGAATAGTTCAGCTCGGTGGTCGGGCTGGGGTTGGCCTCCCTGAGGCGGGTGAAGATCTCGATGCGTTTCTGTTTGTTCATCAGCTCTCAGTCTTGTGCAAGTGCGGACTCAGGATACGTTCCCGGTAACCCGGACCCGCTTGCTGCCTGCTGCTACAGGTGCTGGTTCATGGGCCTTGCGTCGCTCTTCCAGATGGTTGTCGATACCGTTTTTGAGCGCGATCAGCAGTCCGAGCCCGATAAAGGCACCGGGCGGAAGAATCATGAACAGCATATCCGGATAGTTGTCGAAGGGGCGGATCACCCAATCGGCGGCAACGGGGCCCAGCAGCAGGTGCATGTCGACAAACAGAGTGCCCTGTCCGATAAGTTCCCGAAGGCCGCCCAGGACCACCAACACCGTCAGAAAGCCGAGGCCCATCATGGCACCATCCAACAGTGCCGGAAGTGGTGGATTTCTGGAAGCAAAGGCGTCAGCCCGGCCCAGGATGGCGCAGTTGGTGACAATCAGTGGAATGAAAATGCCGAGAATCAGATAGAGCTCATAGGTAAAGGCCTGCATGAGCAACTCGGCGCAGGTTACGAATGAAGCGATGATCATGACGAATGCGGGCAGGCGCACAGACTCGCTCACGAAATTGCGAATCAGCGACACCGCAAGATTGGACCCCATGAGCACCATGAGTGTAGCCAGCCCGAGCCCGATGGCGTTAACGACGGTACTGGTCACGGCCAGAAGTGGGCAGAGTCCAAGCACCTGGACGAGGGCCGGGTTGTTGTCCCAGAGCCCGTCGCGGATGATTTCGCTGGATGATTTGGTTGCCATGATCAGGAATGCTCCGTATTGGACGATTCGCCAGCAATCGCTTCAGGGTTCAGGATGTTGTCTCTCAGTGACGGCTCTTCGTTAAGCCGCTCACGGATAATCTGACGATTTTCCCGGAAGTAGATCAGTGCTTTCTGAACCGCTTTCACGACAGCCCTTGGCGTGATGGTCGCGCCTGTGAACTGATCGAATTCTCCACCATTCTTCTTGACGTTCCACTCCCGATGCGGCGGCTTGCCCAGAGAGCGGCCATCGAAGCTTTTGATCCAGTCGGATTTGCGGGTTTCGATCTGGTCTCCCAGCCCCGGCGTTTCCTTGTGACTGGTTACCCTCACTCCGAGAATGGTGCCCTTCATGTCCACCCCCACGAGGAGATGAATCTTGCCGGAGTAACCGTCGGGTGCTACTACAGGCATTATCATGCCAATGGGCTGTTCGTTCTGTCGAGCTACCCAGACGTTCAGAGAGCCGGGCTGTGCCAGGCGCTCACTGGCAGGCAACTGTACCGTATCCCGGAGCAGGTCATTGTTGTGCCGGCTTTCGGGAATGATTTCATACAGGGCCTGGGCCTCTGCGCGGGCGGCTTGTTCACGAATTCTCTCTTCCGTGGCCACCTGGGTTACGGCAATGGTGCCGCCGGTGATCACGGCGAACAGGCCGAGCCCGATGGCGCTGCGGCGGATGGACTGTGCAACTGCAGCCATGATTACCCCTGGCTCCCCGGCACACCCCGACGGGCCTTGTGGTGGCCGTACGTGCGTGGGGGAGTGTAGTGATCGATGAAAGGTACCGCAAAATTCATCAGCAGAACGCTGAACGCCACGGCGTCGGGAAAATTGCCCCAGGTGCGGATCAGGTAGATCAAGATGCCAATTCCCGCCCCGTAGATGAGTTTCCCCTGGTGGCTCGTAGCTGCAGACACCGGGTCGGTAGCGATAAAAAAGGCACCGAGCATGGTCCCGCCTGCAAGCAGATGCAGGGATAGTGGGGCATAAAGGTCGGCATTGTTGCCAAAAGCCAGGCTCATCGCGATCATTCCACCAAGAAATCCTGCCGGAATGTGCCAGGAAATGATCCGCAGGGCGATGAGCAGAAGGCCTCCTGCCAGAAATGCCGCATTGACCCATTCCCAGCCTTTGGCGATACCCTCACCAAACGTCGGATGGTTCAGCACCTCGGTTGCGGTGTGGGTGGTGATCTTGTGTTTGTACTCGTCAAGAGGCGTTGCCATGGTCCAGCCATCGACCGCTGTTTGCTGGCCGGAGGCTATGGTTGCCAGGGTCTCGCCAAAGCCCGGAGCACCGTCCCAGAGCATGGCGGGCTCTGCCCAGTTCGTGGTCATCGCCACCGGAAAAGACACCAGAACCAGGGCGTAGCCAACCATGGCGGGGTTGAAAGGATTTGAGCCCAGCCCGCCATAGAGTTGTTTGGCCACAACGATAGCCGAGATCACTGCGACGGCAGATACCCACCAGGGTGCAAACTGCGGCAGCGACAGACCCAACAGAAGGCCGGTGACGGCGGCTGTGTTGTCTTTGATGAAGAAGGCGACCGGCTTCTTTCTGAGCTTTAGCAGGGCAGCTTCAGAGGCGATCGCCAGGGCAATACAGAAGACCACGTTGATCAGGTTGCCCCAGCCGAAGAATAGCGTCTGGGCCAACAGACCAGGCAATGCCGCAATAAGAACCCACAACATCACGCGGGATGTTGGTCGGGCATTGTGGGCGTGTGGCGATGACTGCTGAACAAATGCCATGGATGTGTTGCCTGATCTCGGTTAATGGGTTGGCTGGGATTCAGTCGGACCGGCGGCCAGTTTTTCTCTGGCCTCAGACAGCGCCTCTTCCGCTCTTTGCACCCGATCGTGATTCTTGGCCACGGCCCTCTCCAGCTTCTCGACGTTGTCCGCCTGCTGGGCTTTGGCGTCATCAAGCATGCCTTGCATGGTTTCCAGCTTGGACCTGGCCTGCTCAAGCTGTTTCTCAAGGGCCTCGATGTCGGGCTTTTCCTCCGTCGGCGGCGCACTGGGGGCTGGCGACTGGGACGCTTGCGCCTTTGCTTTCTTGCGTGCCAGGGCCTGTTCAACCAGCGCTGACTTGGCGGCACGCTCGTCAACGGCCTCGCCTTCGGCTGCAGCTTTTTCGGCTTCGGCCTGCTTCTTGGCCGCCGCTTCGGCAGCGGCCTTCGCGCGCTCCTTACGCCTCAGTTCTTTCTCCTGTTGCTCCCGCTCAAGGCGCGCCTGGCGGGCCTCGAAGCGTTCACGAGCCCTGTCTGACTTCAGCTGTTCCGCCTGTTGGGCACGGATCTCGCCCTTGGCGAATCGATAGTACTGAACCAGTGGAATCGAACTCGGGCAAACGTAGGAGCAGGCTCCGCATTCAATACAGTCAAACAGGTTCAGGTGCTCCGCCTTTTCAAATTCGGTGGCCTTGGCGTGCCAGAACAATTGCTGCGGCAACAGCTCCATGGGGCAGGCTTCGGCGCACTGGCCACAACGGATGCAGGGCTGCTCCGGCGGCGGTGCCGGCAGTTCAGCCGCCGTTGCCGCAATCACGCAGTTGGTGGTCTTGATCACCGGTACTGCTTCGGTTGTCAGCGTGTAACCCATCATGGGGCCACCAAGCACAAGGCGGCTGACCGCATCCTGGTCGACACCGGCCTGCCCGAGAAGATGCTCAATCGGCGTGCCAATAAGCGCTTCGAAGTTACCCGGTTCCCGAACGGCTTCCCCCGTGATGGTAACGATTCGGGAGATCAGCGGCGTACCCTCGAAGACCGCATTTGCCACGGCAACGGCGGTTCCGATGTTCTGGCACATCACGCCGATATCGGCCGGAATTCCACCGCTGGGTACTTCCATGCCGGTCAGTATCTGGATCAGCTGTTTCTCGCCACCGGAGGGATACTTGGTGGGAACAACCGCAATTTCGGTCTGGGTGCCTTCGGTGGCTTTTCGGAGCGCGGCAATGGCTTCCGGTTTGTTGTCTTCAATGCCAATCACGCAACGCTCGGGGCGCAGAATCCACGCCATGATTTTCAGCCCGGCAACCACCTCGTCGGCCTTTTCCCGCATGGTCATGTCATCAGCGGTGATATAGGGCTCGCATTCCGCGCCGTTCAGAATGAGCGTGCTGACCTTGCGATCCCTTGGTGGCCGGAGTTTGATATTGGTGGGAAAGCCGGCTCCACCCATGCCGGAAATACCGGCATCACGGATCATTTTCAGAACCTGGTCGCGCTCCAGAGAACGATAATCCGTCACTGGGCTGCGCTGGCACCATTGGTCCTCGCCGTCCGGTTTCAGGGTGATGCACCGGTCCGCCATGCCTGAGGGATGGGGGACAGGGAAGTCGGCAATGCTCTCGATCATCCCGGATGTCGGTGCATGAACGGGAACGCCCATGCCGGTTTTCACGTCGGCAATTTTCTGGCCCTTCAAAACCCGCTCACCCACCTCAACAATGGCCTCGGCCGGATCGCCGATGTGCTGCTGAAGTGGCAGTACCAGATAGTCAGGAACGCCTGCGTTGCGAATCGGGCGCGCGGTAGAAATGTCTTTGTGTTCCGGGGGATGGATGCCGCCGGCGAAGTCCCAGAGTTGAGTCATCAGGCACTGGCTCCCTGGCGATCGGTGGCAATAAGTCCGGATTTGGGCGGTGTCCAGGTCCAGGTGCGAATATCCGGTTCCACCGTCACCATGTCGATGCAGTCCACCGGGCAGGGGTCAACACACAGATCGCAGCCGGTGCATTCGCTCTCAATGACCGTGTGCATGTGCTTGGCGGCGCCAAGAATGGCGTCCACGGGGCAGGCCTGGATGCACTTGGTGCAACCAATGCATTCGTCCTCACGAATCACGGCAACCCGTTTGACCTGTTCAACACCGTGTTCGGCGTCCAGGGGTTCCGGCTCCACATCCAGCAGGTCTGCTAGTGCCTTGATGGTAGACTCGCCGCCCGGCGGGCATTTGTTGATGGGGCCCCCCTCGGCAATGGATTCAGCGTAGGGCCGGCAGCCGGGATAGCCGCATTGGCCGCACTGGGTCTGGGGCAGAAGGGCATCGATCTGATCCACCAGCGGGTTGCCCTCTACCCTGAACCGTTCGGCCGCAAATCCGAGCAGGCCGCCGAAAACAACGGCCAGGGCCAGAAGCACCACAACGGCAACAAGAACGCTTGTCCACATAACCTGTTACTCCTAATCCCGCCGGCCGATCAAACGCTGACCAGGCCGCCAAAGCCCAGGAAAGCCAAAGCCATCAACCCGGCTGTCACCAGCCCGATGGCGGCACCGCGAAAGGCCACCGGCACATCGGACACGGCGATTCGCTCACGCATGGCGGCGAATAGCACCAGAACCATCGAAAAGCCCGCTGCTGCGCCAAATCCATACAACACTGACTCAACGAAGTTGTTGTTCTTGTTGATGTTAAGCAGGGCGACGCCGAGCACCGCGCAATTCGTGGTGATCAACGGAAGGAAGATGCCCAATACCCGGTATAGCAATGGGCTGGTTTTGCGCACCACCATCTCGGTGAACTGAACCACCACCGCAATCACCAGAATAAAGGTGATGGTTCTGAGGAACGCGAGGTCCAGCGGCTCGAGCAGGTAGGTGTAGGCAAGGTAACTGCACACCGAAGCCAGGGTCAGCACGAACGTGGTGGCCAGCGACATCCCCATGGCCGTCTCCAGTTTTCCGGATACGCCCATAAAGGGGCACAAGCCCAGGAACTGAACCAGCACAAAATTGTTCACCAGAATGGTGCTGACCAGAATCAGCAGATATTCGGTCATTTACCTTGCTCCATTGGCACCTGTCAGCGCTCAGCCCGGTCGCCCTTACATAATCCGCATGCCGGGCGTGGCGCCCGAATCCGGAGACAGGATAAAGATGTCCTTGCCTCCCGGGCCGGCCGCCAGAACCATACCCTCGGACATCCCGAACTTCATCTTCCGCGGCTTGAGGTTGGCAACCATGACAGTCAGGCGTCCCTCGAGATCTTCCGGCTTATAGGCTGACTTGATACCAGCAAACACGTTGCGCTCGCCATGCCCTACGTCAAGAGTGAGGCGAAGAAGCTTGTCCGCACCCTCCACGTGTTCGGCTTTGACAATTTTAACGACCCGAAGATCCACTTTCGCGAAATCGCCAAATTCTATTTCATCCGCGATGGGCTCAAGATTGGCAGCAGGTGCCGGTTTGCCGGTCGCTGCAGGCAACTCTTCCTTGGAAGCATCCAGCATTTTCTCGATCTGGGCCATGTCCACACGGTTCATCAGCGGCTTGAACTTGTTGATGCCGTGGTTTTCCAGGCGTTCGCTCCGATTGTTCCAGTCCAGCGGTGCATTCAGGAAAGCCTCGGAGGCCTTGGCGGTCTCCGGCAGCACCGGTGCCAGATAGGTCATCAGAAGATGGAACATGTTGATGGCGTTGGTGCAGATGGCCTGGAGATTTTCGTCCTGGCCTTCCTGCTTGGCGATCACCCACGGTTGCTCATCATTGACGTACTGGTTGGCGATGTCGGCCAGTTCCATGATCCGTCGCATAGCGCGGCCGAATTCGCGGGACTCGTAGAATTCCTCGATTTCCTTGCCGGCCTCGATGAATTCTTTCAGTTTGGCGTGCTCGGTAACCTCGCCAAGCTGACCGTCGAAGCGCTTGGTAATGAAACCGGCACTGCGGCTGGCAATGTTCACCACCTTGCCCACCAGATCCGAGTTCACCCGGGCGGCAAAGTCCTCAAGGTTCAGGTCCATGTCATCCACGCTGCCGGTCAGTTTGGCGGCGAAGTAATAGCGCAGGTATTCCGGGTTCAGATGGTCCAGGTAGGTGCGCGCCATGATAAACGTGCCGCGGGACTTGGACATCTTCTTGCCGTTGACGGTGACAAAACCGTGGGCCCAGACTGCGGTCGGGGTGCGGAAGCCCGCATCGTGAAGCATGGATGGCCAGAACAGCGCGTGGAAGTTGATGATGTCCTTGCCGATGAAGTGGTAGACCTCGGCGGTGGAATCGGCCTTCCAAAAGTGCTCGAAATCGATGCCTTCCCGGTTGCAGAGGTTCTTGAAGCTGGCGAGGTAGCCGATTGGCGCATCCAGCCACACGTAGAAGTACTTGCCGGGCGCGTCAGGAATCTCGAAGCCGAAGTAGGGCGCGTCGCGGCTGATGTCCCATTCCTGAAGCCCTGCGTCCAGCCATTCAGCCAGCTTGTTGGCAACCTGTGGCTGAAGCGTTCCGCTGCGGGTCCACTTGGCGAGGAAGTCCTGGAAGTCCGGCAGCTTGAAGAAATAGTGCTCGGATTCCTTCTCGATCGGTGTCGCGCCGGAAACTGCCGAACGGGGATTAATCAGCTCGGCAGGCGTGTAGGTGGCGCCACAGGCCTCGCAGTTATCTCCGTACTGGTCCTCGGTCTTGCACTTGGGGCAAGTGCCCTTGATGAACCGGTCCGCCAGGAACATGTTCTTTTCCGGGTCGTAGGATTGGGTGATCTTGCGCGTGGCAATGTGCCCGTTTTCCTGCAACTGACGGTAGATGTACTCCGAGAACTGACGGTTCTCTTCGGAGTGGGTGGTGTAATAGTTGTCAAAGCGGATGTGGAACCCGGCAAAGTCTTCCTGATGCTCGTCGCGGATCCTGTCGATCAGCTGCTCGGAGGTAATACCTTCACGCTCGGCACGAAGCATGATGGCAGTGCCATGGGCATCATCGGCGCAAACGTAGTAACAATTCTGGCCACGCATCTTCTGATAACGCACCCAGATGTCGGTCTGAATGTATTCCAGCAGGTGCCCGAGGTGAATAGGGCCGTTGGCGTACGGCAGGGCGCTGGTAACCAGAATATCGCGCTGTTGCTTACTCGCTTGCGTCATGGTGATGTCCGAACCTTATGTTGACACGGGTTGGAAAGACAAAACGGGGACTGGCGGCTGTCTAGATTGATTGCCCCAGGTAAAGACCCCATATGGTCAGAAACGGGCACAGATGATACCTTCCGAGCAGATAATTTTCACCCGAATCACCTGTTTCCGTGCTTAAAATCGAGCATGAGCTTATTCCGGAGAACCCGATGACACAGATTTCTGAGCAGGCCTTGCAAGCAGCGGTTCGCGAGTACCGCGATCCATACCTCAACAAGGATCTCTACGAACTGGGTGCCGTGAAATCCCTGAACGCGGACGACAGCGGGAAGGTGACCCTCATGGTGGAGCTTCCGTATCCGTCCAAAGGGATCGCAGGCGCCCTGAAACAGATTGTTGCCAACGCTCTTGAATTTGTTGATGGCGTAGAGAGCGCAGACGTTCATGTAGGCCAGAAAATCCACTCCTACAAAGTCCAGAAAGACCTGCCCTCCGTCCCTGGCGTCAAAAACATCATCGCCGTGGCCTCCGGCAAAGGCGGTGTCGGCAAATCCACCACCGCCGTCAACCTCGCCCTGGCGCTTCAAGCCGAAGGCGCACGGGTCGGCATTCTCGACGCCGACATCTACGGCCCCAGCATTGGCATGATGCTCGGCGTGCCCGAAGGCAAACGCCCGGACACCCGCGAAAACAAATATTTCGTCCCCATGGACGCCCATGGCCTCCAGGCGAACTCCATGGCCTTCGTCGTTACCGAGAAAACCCCCATGGTCTGGCGCGGCCCCATGGTCAGCGGCGCCGTGATGCAACTACTCCAACAGACCCTCTGGAACGAACTCGACTACCTCATCGTCGACATGCCCCCCGGCACCGGCGACATCCAGCTCACCCTGGCCCAGAAAGTCCCGGTAACCGGCGCCGTCATCGTCACCACACCCCAGGACATCGCTTTGCTGGACGGCAAGAAAGGCATCGAAATGTTCCGCAAAGTCGACATCCCCGTGTTGGGCGTTGTCGAAAACATGAGCGTCCACATCTGCAGCAACTGCGGCCACGAAGAACCCCTCTTTGGCCACGGCGGCGGCGAGCGCATCGCCCAGGAATACGACACCACACTCCTCGGCCAGTTGCCCCTGCACATGACCATCCGCGAACAGACCGACGGCGGTACCCCCTCGGTGATCGCCGAACCGGACTCCGAAGTGGCCCGTCGTTATCGCGATATCGCGAGAAGGGTAGGGGCTGAACTGTCGACCCGTGAGCGGAACCTTTCCGGTTCGATCTCAAGCGTTTCGGTGACCGAGCACTGACAGACCCGGAGCGAACAGGTAAACTACGCCCCAATTTTCCCAGTGGATACGAGACTTCGCCAATGAGCATCAAATCCGACAAGTGGATTCGCCGGATGTCCGAACAACACGGCATGATCGAACCGTTTGAAAGCGGACAGGTTCGTGAAACCGAAAAAGGCCGCGTGATCTCCTACGGCACCTCCAGCTACGGCTACGACGTACGCTGCAGCAACGAATTCAAAATCTTCACCAACGTCCACTCAGCCACCGTGGACCCGAAGAACTTCGATGAAAACAGCTTCGTCAACTACACCGGCGACGTCTGCATCATCCCGCCGAACTCCTTCGCACTGGCCCGCACCGTTGAATACTTCCGCATCCCGCGAAGCGTCCTGACCATCTGCCTGGGCAAATCCACCTATGCTCGTTGCGGCATCATCGTCAACGTCACCCCGCTGGAGCCGGAATGGGAAGGCCAGGTAACCCTGGAATTCTCCAACACCACCAACCTGCCGGCGAAGATCTACGCCAACGAAGGCGTCGCCCAGATGCTCTTCTTCGAATCCGACGAGATCTGTGAAACCAGCTACAAAGACCGGGGTGGCAAATATCTTGGCCAGACCGGCGTGACCCTGCCCAGGACATGAACGCCAACCAGTTCCTGAAAGCCGTTTCACAACTGCAGGGCTGGCGCGAATGCGCCTTCCTGCTCGCTCTGGCTGAGCGCTCATTCCCGAACTACGCCCTGTTTGCCGATGCCATGGGCCTGAAGACCGGTGCCAAAATGCGCCAGCTTCTGGATCTTGGTTGGGACCTGCTTCAAAAGGACGTCTCCGAATCGGCGATCCCGCAGCTTCTCGCCAAACTGGAAACCCTGTCGCCAGACGTAGACGCCTACGATGCCTACGGTGTATACCCGGCCTTTGACTTCTGTCAGCTACTGGAGCAGGCGCTGCTGAACCGCCTGAACCCGTCCAAACACCGCGCTACCGATGCGTCACAGATGGCGACCGGAACCGTGATGAACTTTATTGAGCTGTCCGAAGGGGAAGACCTCGAGGAAGACGAGCTCGTTCGTCTGCTCGATCACCACCCGTTGATGAAAGAAGACAAAACCTTCCAGCGGAACCTGATCCTGGAGCTGAAGCGCCAACGCACGCCAACCGATCAGTTCGTGGCCCGTCTCCGGGAGGATGCAGCCAACGAGGGCGTCAGTAACCTTGGCATTTCGCTCACCGAATAAACGTTGGGGAGCGAGCAAGCTACACTTCCGGTATTACCCGTTATATTCAGATTAGGTCAGATGGATTTTACCCCATGAAACTCTCTGCTTTTGGTCGCAAGTTCACCGCCGATGCCGGTATCACGTCCCTGATGGATGACCTGGGTAATGCCATGGCATCCGGTGACGACATGATCATGATGGGTGGCGGAAATCCCGGGCATATTCCCGAAATCCAGCAGAGAGTGCAGGAAATTCTCGCGGATATGAGCCGTAACGAGGGCGATGTTCGTCGTCTGGTCGGCATCTACGATCCGCCCCAGGGGGAAAAGCAGTTTATCGCTTCGCTCGCCGAGCTGCTCAACCGCGAATATGACTGGGGCCTGAAACCCGAGAATATCGCCCTGACCAACGGCAGCCAGGCGGCCTTCTTCATGTTGTTCAACATGTTTGGGGGCGATTATGGCGAAGGTCACCGCAAGCACATCCTGTTGCCATTGGCGCCCGAGTACATCGGCTACGCCGACGCCGGCATCGAACCGGGCCTGTTCCATGCGGTTCAGCCAGACATCTCTTTCACTGATGCTCACGAATTCAAGTACCGGGTGGATTTTGATGCCGTTGAGGTTACCGGCGAGACCGGCGCTATCTGTGTGTCACGCCCCACCAATCCGACCGGTAACGTCGTTACTGACGAAGAGCTTGCGCGGCTTGAAGAGCTTGCCCGCCAACACGACATACCACTGATCGTCGACGGCGCCTATGGCACACCATTTCCCAGCTTGCTGTTCGTCGATGCAACGCCCACCTGGAACGACCAGATCATCCTCTGTCTGAGCCTCTCGAAGCTTGGTTTGCCGGCAGCGCGGACCGGTATCGTGATTGCGGCCGAGCCGGTGATCAAGGCGTTGTCAGGCATTAATGCCATCATGAACCTGGCCACTGGCAGTTTTGGCGCCATGCTGGCAGAGCCTCTGGTTCGTTCCGGTGAAATATTGTCCCTGAGCCGGGATGTGGTTTGCCCGTTCTACAAGGCGAAGATGGAGCGGGCGGTGTCCGCGTTCCGGGAGGCCATGGGGGAGGACAGTTGCCGCTGGTATGTGCACAAGCCCGAGGGCGCCATGTTCCTGTGGCTTTGGTTCCCGGACCTGCCGATCTCCAGCCTTGAGCTGTATCAGCGGTTGAAGAGCCGAGGGGTTCTGGTCGTTTCCGGGCACTATTTCTTCCCGGGATTGCCGGAAGATGGCTGGAGGCACCGGCATGAGTGCTTGCGCGTAACCTATTCCCAGGACGACGACCGGGTTGCCGAGGGCCTCCGGATCATTGCCGATGAGGTCAAGACTGTCTGGCGGGAGGCCGGGCGCGATGTCTAGCGCCCGAACTCCGCTTCCTTGAGTTTCAATTCGTAGGTGCTGCCGTCCGGCTCAACCTGCCTGAGGCGGACAAGCAGGAAATTCTGCTCCGGCGAGAACCACATCAGCGTCTGACGCTTTGAGTCCTCGCGAACCTTCTCCGCCTTGAGGGTGGCGCTCTGTTTGCTGCCGGTACTCATGTTTTCACCATTGATCACCGCGAAGCGATCGGTGTCGATAGAGTTACCGTCGAGTACCCGATAGGTCATTTCCCGCTTGCCATTCTTGATGTCCTGGTGCAGCTGAAGCTGGTAGCCCAGCGGATCCAGCAGGCCTTCTTCCAGCGCCAGCTCAAAGGACTTTCCCTTGTATTCCCCGGTTGCGACGCCTGCGGACCAGTCGAAGTCGATAGAGTTCTTGCGGTCGCTGATCAGGAAACCGGATAAGCGGTATCGGTATCGCATGGGTATGACATGCCCGTTCTCCCAGCGGAATACCAGCGATTCGTCGATGCTGACAATGAAGGAGTCAACATCCGTGCGGTAAAGCCAGACACCGTTGCCCTGAGGGGAGAGTGTGCGTTTCGCGCTGCCATTGAGGGAGAGACCCTTCTCCATGGCTGCAGTATAGCTGGCCTCGAAAGGGGCCAGATCCGCTTCGGTCTGTGCGTGCAGCGTGACCGGCCCGGCGAGAATGCCGAGACAGGTGAGCAGTGCCGCGCAACCAAGTCTGATGAGACGTTGTGAAAGCATCTTGTTAAACCCGAACAATTACCGTCATCAATGGCGACAGTGTAGCTGCTCGGGCAGGATGCGGGGATGACAATTCGTTCAGGCGATGTATCAGTTGTCTGGCAGGCGCATCGGAGCGTTCAAGGGTTCGCCGTCGAACAACACATAATCGCTACCCAGCTGAATCCGGCCCTCACAGAACCAGCGCACAACAATGGGGTAGAGAATGTGTTCCTTGGCCTGTACCTTCTCCGCGAGGCTTTCTGGCGTGTCATCGGAAACAATCGCCACTTCTGCCTGGGCAATCACGGGGCCACCATCCAGCTCTTCGGTAACGAAGTGGATGGAAACGCCATGTACGGTATCGCCCGCTTCCAGTGCGCGACGGTGAGTATTCAGCCCGGTGTACTTCGGTAACAGGGACGGGTGAATGTTCAGCATCTTACCCCGGAATGCCCGAACAAAATCCGTGGTCAGAATACGCATGAAGCCTGCCAGAACAATCAGATCCGGATTGTATCGGAGGATGTCCGCCATCAGGGAAGCATCAAACTCATCCCGGGATTCGAAATTCTTGTGGTTTACCACAAAGGTTTCGATGTTGGCCTGAGCCGCGCGCTCAAGGGCAAACGCCCCAGGCTGGTTGCAGCCAACGGCAATGATCTGCCCGGGAAAATCCCGCTCCCGGCTGGCGTCAATCAGGGCCTGAAGATTGGTGCCGCTTCCGGAGGCGAGCACCAGGATTTTCGGCAACGGGGTCTGATCTGCCTTCATGCCGACAGCAGCCCCGGTGCGTAGCGAACGCAGGCATCTGCCTGTTCGTCATCGGCACGTTCGATCAAGCCTACCTGCCAGGCATGCTCGCCCAGTGCTTTCAGGGTATCCAGGGCCAGCTCCTTCTGGTTGGCAGGCACGCAGACAATCATGCCGATACCACAGTTAAAGGTGCGGTACATCTCTTCACTGGCAACGCCGCCGTTGTCCTTGAGCCACTGGAATACCGGGGGCAATGACCAGCTGTCGGTATCGATGGCAGCGATGGTGCCGTCCGGCAGCACCCTGGGAATGTTTTCCGGCAGGCCACCACCGGTGATGTGGGAGAGGGCACGGACGTCGACTTCGCGAATCAGCTGCAGAAGATTCTTTACGTAGATTCGCGTCGGCGCCATCAAAGCGTTGGCCAGGGTGATGTCGCCCATTGGCTGCTCGAGGTCGGCGTTGCTGACTTCCAGAATTTTCCGGATCAGGGAGTAGCCGTTGGAGTGGGGACCGGAAGAGCCCAGGGCAATCAGCACGTCTCCGGCCTGGACGCGGCCGCCGTCAATAATTTCGCTGCGTTCGGCAACGCCTACGCAGAAGCCGGCCAGATCGTAGTCGTCGCCTTCGTACATCCCCGGCATTTCGGCGGTTTCACCACCGACCAGCGCACAGCCAGCCTGCTCGCAGCCCTCGCCGATCCCGGCAACCACCTGAGCGGCAACGTCGACGTTCAGCTTGCCGGTCGCGTAGTAGTCGAGGAAGAAAAGCGGTTCAGCGCCGCCGACAACCAGATCGTTCACGCACATGGCGACCAGATCGATACCGATGCTGTCGTGCTTGTCCAGTTGCATGGCCAGTCTGAGCTTTGTGCCCACTCCGTCGGTACCGGAAACCAGAACCGGTTCGTTATATCCGGCGGGGATGGAGACCATGGCGCCGAAGCCGCCGAGACCGCCAAGAACCTCGGGGCGGCGGGTGCGCGCGGCGGTGTCCTTGATTCGGCTGACGAGTTCATTGCCGGCATCGATATCGACGCCAGCATCGCGGTAGGTCAGGGAGGGCTTCTGTTCGCTCATGGTGTACTTAACCGTTGGCCAGTGGGTCAGGCGGCGGATTTTAACAGGTGCGGTGTGGCGCTCCAAATGTATATTGCTTTTCCGAAATCCGGGGCCGCTACTCACGCCTTGGGGCATGGTGTATCCTATGCGCCATTCATGCGAATTGCAGGGTGTTTCATGTCAGTATCAGGGCAAAAGCCGGCACACAGGTCTGTATCCGGGGCGTGGGTAGCTGCGCTGTTCACCGTTCTGCTGGCTGGGTTTTCCGCCCAGGCGACTGCGGTGACCGTTTCCGGTCTCTATTCGGCAAAGGTGCCAGTGGAAGGGTCCTCGCCGGGTCAACTCGCCCAGGGGTATGCAGACGGTCTGAGCCAGGTACTGGTCCGGGTTTCCGGTACCCGAGACGTATTGGCGATGGAGGGCGTTGAAGCCCTGCTGTCCGATGCCGAGTCGTTACTGCTTTCCTATCAGGTTGCCCGTGGCGAGTCCGGCCAGAGTGTTCTGAGCATGTCCTTCGGAGCGGTTGGCGTAAACCGCGCCCTGGCAGCGATTGACGCGCCGGTGTGGGGTGCCAACAGACCGCTCACGCTGGCCTGGATTGCTGCCGAGGATCGTGGGTCGAGAACACTTGTAACACGGCCCGGTGCCGGTTCTGGTCAGGAAGACGCAGGAACCTGGAGGGCTGCGTTCGATGAGGCTGCCAGAAAGCGCGGCTTGCCCGTGGCGCTGCCCCCGTCAGATTTCCGCTCGGACCGTGAATTGCTCTCGGATATCTGGGGTCAGTTTATTGGTCGGGTGAAGTCTGCGTCCGGGAATCTGGACCATGATGTGCTCGCTTTGGTGCGGGTCAGCCGTGCTGGCGGGCAGTGGCGTGCCGGCTGGGTCTTCGATGGTATGGCGATGAATGCCGGGGAGGAGTCGGTAACCGCCGAGACCCCGGAAGCGCTGGCGGCGGCGACGATAAACCGCTGGGCGGAGCTATACGCCAGCCGATACGCGGTTGCTGCATCGGAAGTGGGCGATTCGCCCCAGGTGGACATTGTGCTGCGCGGCGTTACGTCGCTTGAAGACTATGCCGGAGCCAATAAGGTGCTGGAGGGACTGACCCCCGTGGTTAGCGTTGGCGCCCATCGGGTACGGGACGAACAACTGACCCTGCGAGTGGCTTTTTCCGGTGAGCTGGACCAGCTCCGGGAGTACATCGCCCTGGATCCTCGCTTTGTTCCGATGGAGGCCGACGTTCCGGCAGAACCCCCGGTAACCGCCCGCATATCAGAGAATCAGGTGGCGTCGTCTGGGACGAACGCGCAGGAGGCGCCCGAGAGCGAGGAATTGCAGCCGGCTGGCCCGGATCAGCAAGCCTCTGCGGAGGCGTCTGACGAGACTGCCCTGTTTACCTATCAGCCGGTGCCCGTCGATGAAGAGGATGCCAGGGAGGCGTTCGAATCCCTGTACCAGGTTCTGTATTATCGTTGGCAACCGTCTTCTGTCATCGGGAGCGATGGCGGCGAATAAGGTGTAACCGGAGGGAGTCTTTTGAATTTGCACCGCTGGCGCTGGATTCCCAATGCCCTGACGTTCCTGCGCATTCTTCTGATCGCTCCCTTCGCGGGAGCGTTATTGACCGGAGATTATCGCCGTGCCTTGCTGATATTCTTTTTGGCGGCCGGTACAGACGCGGTTGACGGCTTCCTGGCCCGGCATTTCAATTGGCGCTCCAGGCTTGGCGCAATTGCAGATCCTCTCGCCGACAAGGCCTTGCTGATCACCGCGTACCTGATGCTTACCCTCACCGCTGTTCTGCCAGTATGGCTGTTTCTGCTGGTGTTGGGGCGTGACCTGCTGATTGTGGTCGGCGCTCTGGCCTACCACTACAAGGTTGGCCGATACGATATGGAGCCAAGCATTCCTGGCAAGATCAATACTTTTATCCAGATTCTTGTGGCCCTGGCCATTATTGTGCTTCTCGCGGACCTGCCAATGCAGCCCTGGGTGGTGGATGCCGGCATTCTCCTGGTGGCTGTCTCCACCGTGTTCAGCGGCGGGCATTACCTGTCTGTGTGGGGCTTGCGGGCCTGGAGGGCTACCCGGCCATGACTGCATCCCAGTTGGTGCTCGGGGTCAAGCTGCGTGACGACGCCCGATTCGACAATTTCCACGGCGACCGGAACACGAGCGCAGCCCAGCGTCTTGAAAGCGTTTGTCAGCAACCTGATGATATGCCAGTGGTTGTTCTGTGCGGTGATGCAGATACCGGCAAGAGCCATCTTCTGCAGGCGGTGTGCCACCTGGGCGAAAAGCAGGGCAGGGCAGCCGTGTGTATCAGCATCGCAGAGCTCGAGCCTTTTGGTCCCGATGCCCTGTCGGGGCTTGAGACCCATGAGATCGTCTGTCTGGACGATGTCGACCGCATCGCTGGCCAGCGGGTGTGGGAAGAGGCCATTTTTCATCTCTATAACCGGATTCTCGATCGAGGCGGGCTTCTGCTGGTGAGTCTGGCCGATTTGCCGGCCAGTCTGCCCTTTGAATTGCCGGATCTGGTCTCCAGATTCAGTCACGGGCTGATCATCCAGCTGGGTATCTATCGGGATGAGGATCGCCTGAAGATTCTCAGGGCCCGTGCCGAAAAGCGGGGACTGGTGATGGCGGATGATGTGGCCAGCTATATAATGCGCCGGGCACCTCGCAGGCTCGGTGATTTGCTGGGAATTCTGGATATACTGGATGAAAATTCACTTCAGGCGCAGCGACGGCTTACTATCCCGTTTGTAAAGACAGTCATGGGTTGGTGAGTTGGAATGAGTTCATCGCAGGGCAGAAATCGATAACGGATTCATCAAGGGAGAGGCAAAATGAGACGGGTGGTATTCAACCAGAAAGGCGGTGTCGGCAAGTCCAGTATCACATGCAATCTCGCAGCTATCAGCGCCGCTCGTGGAAAGCGAACCCTGGTCGTGGATCTTGATCCGCAGGGAAACTCCACCCACTACCTGCTGGGCAAGCCTGCCAGCGAGCTCAAGGATACCGTTGCGGATATGCTGGAGCAGACGGTGGCCTTTACGGTGTTCAACCGCCGTCCGGACGAATTTGTCCATGCCTCACCGTTCAAGAACCTGTTTGTGATGCCCTCCAGCCCGGAGCTGGACTTCCTTGAGCGCAAGCTGGAAGCCAAGCACAAGATCTACAAGCTCAGAGAAGCCCTGAAAAAACTGGGTGAATCCTTCGATGCGATCTACATCGATACCGCGCCGGCGCTCAATTTCTATACCCGGTCTGCCCTGATTGCAGCCCAGCGCTGCCTGATACCCTTCGATTGTGACGACTTTTCCCGTCAGGCGCTCTACAACATCCTCAACGAAATTCGTGATCTGCAGGAAGACCACAACGAGGATCTTGTTGTCGAAGGGATTGTTGCCAACCAGTTCCAGCCGCGGGCCAGCCTGCCCAAGCAACTGGTCAGGGAGCTTACCGAGGAGGGCTTGCCGGTTCTGCCTGTGCGCCTCTCGAGTTCGGTGAAGATGAAAGAGTCCCACCAGAGCCGGCAGCCCCTGATTCACATGGCACCCAAGCACCCGCTGACGCGCCAGTACGAGGATCTGTTCCGGGTTCTGCATGGCGAAACCGTGGAGCTTGAGCCGCTCAACGATTGAAGCGAGACTGATATGACCGAATCCGGTAACCCGATCGGGCAGGTTGCGGACTGCCTTCTGAGCATTGAGATGGAGTTGCGGCAGTTGGGGCTCTGGGAGTCAGAGTCACCACCGGACGAGGCGTTCCAGAGTGCCCAGCCATTTTGCATCGATACGCTGGAGTTTACCCAGTGGCTGCAATTTGTCTTCGTGGAAAGAATGAAGATCATCATCGAAAATGACCACCCGTTGCCCTCGGCCTCCGGTATAGCGCCGATGGCCGAGGAGCATTTCCGAGGGCGACCGGAATCCGGCAGCAGGCTGGTTCGGGAGCTGGAGGTGATCGACCGCCTGCTTAGTGGGGAGTGATCAGTCCAGTCTCATTGACAGGTCGACAGCCTTTAAATCCTTGGTCAGCGCACCAATCGAGATGAAGTCCACGCCGGTTTCGGCAATCGGCACCAGGGTGTCGGCATTGATTCCCCCGGATGCCTCGAGCTTTGCCTTGTTGCCTGTGGTTGCGACCGCGGTTCGCATATCTTCGAGCGAGAACTCATCCAGCATGATGATGTCTGCACCTGCTTCAAGGGCTTGTTCCAGCTCCTCAAGGTTTTCGGTTTCCACCTCCACCGGCTTGCCCGGTGCAATCCTGTGGGCGGCTTCAATGGCCTGGGCAATGGAGCCGCAGGCGGCAATGTGATTTTCCTTGATCAGGAAAGCATCCCACAGCCCGATCCGGTGATTGAAGCAGCCGCCACAGGTTACAGCGTATTTCTGGGCCAGGCGCAGACCCGGCAGGGTTTTACGGGTATCCAGCAGTCGAACACCGGTGTGGGCAACCCGGGCGGCATAGCCTGCGCAGGCAGTCGCAACGCCAGACAGGGACTGGAGCCAGTTCAGAGCCGCGCGTTCGGAGCTCAGCAGGCTTCGTGCAGAACCCTGCATGGTAAACAATACTTGGTCCGATGAGACGGTTTCGCCATCGGCGACCTGCCAACTGAGCTCAACGGACGGATCTACCTGTCGGAAAACCTCGTCCACCCACTCTCTGCCCGCGATGGTGGCGGTTTCCCGCGTAATCACCCGCCCTGTTGCCTGTTTGTCGGCGGGTATCAGTCTGGCCGTGATGTCGCCATCGCCGATGTCCTCTCGCAGACTCTGGGCAACATTTTCAATTCTGGCCTGGCGGAGGAGTTCAGGGGGGATCATAGGGCAAAAAGTCCGGTGCAGTGAGTTGTCGGCGTTTCACGCTGCCAATTCTAAAGCGCCGCCGGTAAATCGCCAAACTCTTGAGGCCGGACTGCTAAACTGTGATGCAGGTCAGGTCTACACAAAAGGTGACAAATTCTGACACAACCTGACGTGGGCAGCTCGTATCATGTGAAGTGGAGAAATAGACAGGCAATGGTGTAATACAAGGCGGAGCAGCGAGATGGTGCACGATAACAAGGTTGTCAACTTTTCAGGCCAGAAACCGCCCGCCCGGTTTTCTCTCCCTGCGTCCCTCGTGCGCCTACGTGACGCATCGGGTCAGTCCCTCAAGTCCGTTCTTGCCAGTTTTTTCGACCGTGCCGATGATGCCCTCTTTGAACTCGCGGACAGAGCCGGCTCCAACCTCGATCAGACCGCCTACTTTGACGCCATGCGGGAGCTCAGGCTTCGTCGGAAGGCCATGGTCGTCTCGATCCTCCAGTACGTCAGCCAGGCTTTCAATGAAATCGGCAGGTTCCAGCCACAACAGGGCGCCAGGTCCCTGGACGAAGTTGACGAGGACTCTCTCAGCCTCGTTGACCATTCCCAGCTTGAGCAGCAGGTGGCTGTCGACAACCTCATAAATAAACTCCGAAACCGTTATACCGAACAGATCCGTCTGCTTACTGTCAGGGTTGGGCATCTGGTGCCTGGCATCGAGTTGAAAGACGCGCAAATGCCGCTGAGTCCAGAGATCATCTGTGGCGGCGTTGCCGAAGCCTGTGCAGACCTCGACATTGATATCCGGGCCAAGCTGGTGGTTCTGAAGCTTTTTGATCGTCTGCTGGCGGATACCCTCGGTGATTTTTATAAAGAAGCCAATCGCACCTTGATCAGTGAAGGCGTGATGCCTGATATGAAACGACCGCCCACCGGCAAGGTGCCCTCCCGCTCTGGTCAGCGTGGGCCAGGGGAAAGTTCGGCGCCGACCAGTGCCAGCGGGCAAGCCGGATTCGGCAGCGAGAGCCAGGGTATGCCTCAATCACAGGCGACTTTTTCTGAGCTCAGCGCGCTGCTGCACCGTGGCGAATCTGCCTCTACCAGTGGCGGAGCCCCTGCGGGCGAGAGTTACATTGATACCGATCGGCTCATGGCCCGTTTGACTGAAGCGCAATCCATCAGCCGGCAATGGGGTGACGGTGCCGTTGTACCACTGAACGAGCAGCTTCAACCCATCTTGCGTTCCGGCGATGGGAATAGTCTGAGCGTTGGGCAGGTCGACAGTGACGTGATCAATCTGGTTTCCATGCTGTTTGACTTTATTCTGGAAGATCGCCAGCTGCATCCGGTGATGAAAGCATTGATCGGGCGCTTGCAGATTCCGGTGCTGAAAGTGGCGCTTAGTGACAAGAACTTTTTCAATCGGGGCGGTCATCCGGTCCGAAAGCTGCTCAACGAACTGGCACTCTCGGCTATTGGCTGGACCGAGAAGAAAGCCGGTCAAAGGGATCCGCTTCGGGACAAAATCGAATCGGTGGTAGATCGGGTTCTGAGCGAGTTCACTACCAACGTCTCTCTGTTCGAGGAATTGCTGAAAGATTTCAGTCACTTCATGGATCTTGATCGCCGACGTCGTGAGCTCGTCGAGCAACGTCTTCGGGATGCTGAAGAAGGGCGTGCTCGTCAAGAGCGGGCGTCCCAGGCGGCGGAAGGTCTGGTTCAGGAGCTGACAGAGCAGCGCAACGTACCTGAGCCGGTTGCCGGCCTCCTGAGCGAAGCCTGGACCCGATACCTGCAATGGGTTGTCCTTCGGGAGGGCGAGGACAGCGATCGGTGGCAGCACGCCCGGAACCTGACCGAGCAGCTGGTCTGGAGTGTGGATCCGCGCCCGGTCACTGATACCACCAGAGCAAATCTGCTGAGGGCAATACCCGCCATTGTAGACGACCTTCGCAAGGCGCTGCAGGAGATTTCCTGGGATCCGTTTGCCACCGACGCGGCCATTCGCGACCTTGAGCTCGCCCATGTGGACGTGTTCCAGCGGTTGGTGACGGCGCCGTCCCGACCGGAATCACCTCCGGAGCCAGAAGACCTGCCCGATGCAGAACCTGCTGCTAAACAGCCCATAGAGCCGCCTGTGGCTGTGCCGGCGGCCGAAGACGCTGTTAGAGCAACGCCTGCGCCGGCCGAGCCTGAAGAGCCTGCTGTTGTGGTCAGCGAGACTTCCGCGCAGGGGATCGCCGACACAGAGGCGGCGTCCGTGTCGCCGGAGTGGCTGCAAAAGGCAGAAAGCCTGCGTGTCGGTTCCTGGATTGAACTTGCCCGTGACGAAACCAGGGTGCGCTGCAAGCTCGCCGCCTTTATCAAGGCCACCGGTAAATACATCTTTGTGAATCGAAGTGGTGCGAAGGTCGCCGAGTACCTGCGTCAGGAGCTGGCCGCCGACATGGAAGCCGGTAAAATCAGCATGCTGGATGACGGCCTGATCTTTGATCGTGCACTGGAGTCGATCATCGATAACCTGCGCAACAGCCGCAAGGACTGATTCGTGGCAACCGTGGCAACTTTGTGATTCAATCAGAGGCTGTAATCCTCTGAAACTTTTGGAATTACTTTGCCCGATTCAGACGTTTTTTCCGAGCGCCTTACCGCTTCCGGTACCGATGGAAATTCGCTTCGTGATACCGGGCGGATTCCCTTCGCCCGCTGGACCCCTTCGCCGAATTTCGGGCCTCGTCCGGACGGAGCAGGCATCTCTCTTCTGGTCGTCCACAATATCAGCCTGCCTCCGGGCCGGTTTGGTGGGCCCGAAATAGAAGACTTCTTCTGTAATCAACTCGACCATTCTGCGCACCCCTACTTCCAGACCATCGAGGGCGTTCAGGTGTCTGCACACCTGCTGATCCGCCGTAATGGCGCTCTGGTCCAGTTTGTGAGCCTGCTTGATCGGGCCTGGCATGCGGGCCGATCGTGTTTTGAAGGGCAGGAGGAGTGCAATGATTTTTCCATCGGGATTGAACTGGAAGGAACCGATGACACCCCTTACACCACCGAACAATACCGCATGCTGGCGGAAGTGGCAGACCTGATTATGACGGCCTGGCCGGATATCACGGCTGGCCGGATTACCGGGCACTGCGATATTGCGCCCGGCAGGAAAAGCGATCCGGGGCCGGCCTTTGACTGGCAGTATTTCCGGTCAGCCTTGGAAATAGCCCGTGGATCGGGGAGGGCAGTCTGAATGGTATTTGTTGTGTTTCTTCTGGCCTACATGGTTCGCAGGCGTCTGGATTCCCTGGATATGCTGTCCGGTGACGAGGTCTGGCGCCGATGGTTCCGCAATGGCAGCCGGGTCAGGGCCGGCCATGAATCGGGGATTGCAACCGGGCTGGCTCTGGTTCTATTGCCGGCTCTGTTGCTGGGGCTTGCGGAATATTTGCTGGTGTCTTCTGGCTGGAGAATGGCGGCCTACCCTCTGGAGTTCCTGGTTCTGGTCGTCCTTATGGGCACGCCGGGTTGGCGACAGGTACTACGGGCCTATGCGGAGGCGTGGCATCGGGGAGACATGCAGTCAGCCTGGCATCACGTGAAAGATCTTCTTCCGGCCGAAGAACGGGGAGCCGCCCTGTCTCCCGAGGCCATGCATCTCTCCCTGTCCAAGGCACTGATGGTTTCGGTGTTCCAGCGTTTCTTTCTGGTGGCTTTCTGGTACGTGGTTGGCGGTATCGGTCTTGCGGTTCTGGCGCGTGGGCTGGTTGCGCTCGCCGAGCAATGGCCGCAGGCGCCGGCCAGGCCCAGGTTTGCAAAAATGGCCGACCTTGCCGGCTGGATTCCCGCCAGGCTTTTGTCATTAACGTTCGGAATTGCCGGAGATCTGGCCGGCTGGCTGCGTGAAACCCGCCAGACTCTGACCGGGGTCACCAAAAAAGCGGGAGACGTGCTCATGATTTCGGCCAACGGGTCGTTAACCGGGTATGCACTAGATCCAGCGAGGTTTTCCCGGATTCACCCGGATGAGTGGACAGCGTTTGGGGGGAGGAGTCTGCGAGCGGTAAGGGATCTGCTGAACAGAAGCATGCTGGTATGGATATGTATACTCGCCCTGCTGGTTATTTCCGGGGTCGTCTAGCCCAGATTTTATAAAACATTACAGTTTAACAACAAATAAAGCTTAAGTTTTTAAGACTTTAGGCGACAATATAAGAAAAGAATTAACGTTCAGTTGTTATTTGCCAGCACGAGGGTCCCTGTGAAGCAACTCATTAATCCTGCCATTGCCCTGATGAACCGGCTGCCGATGGTCTACAAGTTCAGTCTCATCAGCATTCTGTTCCTTTTGCCGATCGGTGGACTGTCATGGCTTGCCATTTCGGAGCTGAATCGCTCGGTTCAGACCATGACCCGGGGCGTCGAGGGTCTGGAGCAACTCCAGCAAGTGGACCGGCTGGTGGATGCTGCGATGGATTACCGAGACTATCGCTCACCGGCGATCATCAAGGATGAGAGTGCCATTACCGCAGTTTCCGAGGAAGCGGCCAGTGAGATTGATAGCCTGCTGGCGGCTCTGACCGCAGAAGAGCGCTCGTTCGATACGACGGGCTCCTGGGTTGATCAGGTCGAGAGCCTTCGCAAGGAGTGGGAGGCACTGCGGGCGGATGACAACTATCTGGGCAGCTTCGATCCGCAGTTCAAGTATTATCAGGAGTTCGTCCAAAAGGCACAGGCGCTGCTTTCGGCCACCATTGAAATCTCGGGTTTGGGGCAGGGGGCCTCCAGGGAAAACCAGTTGATTCTGGGCCTGGTCCACGACTCGCTTCCAGCTGCACGCACCGTGATTGGTCGGGCAAAATCCTACGGAATCTTCGCACTGGTTGAGGGGCAGGTAGGCTACGCCCTGAGCGAAACCCTGAACGAAATCTATGACCAGTTGACCAATCGCACCTCCTTGCTTTCACCGGCTTTGGCACTTGCTTCTGAAGCATCGCCGTCCTTGGCCGAGCAGGCAGGCAATGCCATTCAACGGGTTGATGAGAGTTTGATGGTGGTCCGGGACCAGCTGGACCTGAACGTGATAACGCCCATGCGTCTGGAAATGCCCTGGACCGAATACGACGATCTGATGTCCGCGCAGTTGGCCCATTACGATGAGGTCAAGACGGCTGCGTTCAGCGTGGTCGAGTCGAACCTGCGCGCACGGCTCGAGAGTGAAATCAACCAGCGTCGCCTGATCGTGGTTGCCCTGGTTGCCGTGCTGCTTGTGGTTGTCTATCTCTATATAGGCTTCTTCATGTCCGTGCGCACCGCCATCAACCGCTTCAGCGAGGCCGCGCGGAACGTTGCCGCCGGAGACATGACCACGCACATCAGTTTGCGTAACCGCGATGAGCTGGGCGAGTTGACGACGGAATTCAATAACATGACCGACCGGATTGCCGAGCTGATTCGCTCCGTCAGCCGGACCACGTCGGACGTCGACCAGCAGGCAACCCGGGTCAATGACACCGCAGCGGCCAACAGCGAAGCCGTGGCGCGTCAGATGGAAGAAAGCGGCCAGATCAATGAAGCCATGAATCAGATGGTTGAGGCGGTTCACGAAGTTACAGAAAGCGCGCACCGGGTTGCGGACAGCGCGAGCAATGCCGAGCAGGATACTGAAACCGGCCGGGGCGTGGTGGCCGGAACGGTTGAAACCATCAACAAGCTGGCGGGCGAAATCTCCGGTGCGGTGGAAGTGATCAACCGGGTCAGCAAGGACAGTGACAACATCAGTCAGGTGCTGGTCGAAATCAAGGCCATCGCCGAGCAGACCAACCTGTTGGCGCTGAACGCCGCGATCGAGGCGGCCCGAGCCGGGGAGCAGGGGCGTGGATTCGCGGTGGTTGCCGATGAGGTTCGCTCGCTGTCACAGCGCACGCACAAATCGACGGAAGAAATCGAAGGCATGATTTCCCGGCTCCAGAGCGGCGTCAAAGACGCGGTGTCGGCCATGACCAACAGCAGGGACGTGACTGAGGCAACGGTGCAGAAGTCTGGAGAGGTGACTGAGGCTCTGGACAGAATCGCCAAGGGCATCTCGGTGATCGTGGATATGAGCCACCAGATCGCCCAGGCCGCCGAAGAACAGTCTGCCGTCGCGAAAAACGTGAACTCTAACGTTGAACAGATCGGCGAGCTTGGCCAGAAAACCGCCGCCAATGCCGAACAAACGCTGGGTTCGTCCAGAGAAATGTCGCAACTGACAGCGTCGCTTCAGCGTCTGGTGGAGGCCTTCAAGGTCTGATCGGCGCGACCTTCACGCGCGATCAAACGCAATGAAAAATCCGGCCCTCAGAGGCCGGATTTTTTTTGTTCCCAGAGAATTTCTTCGCCACCCTCGCGCCGTGCCAGTACGCGGGCGATGACAAATAACAGATCGGAGAGACGGTTCAGATAGTGCCGGGAAGCGGTGTTGATGGAGTCTTCGTGGCCGAGGGCGACGACAACCCGCTCAGCACGACGGCATACTGCCCGGGCAAGGTGACATTGGGCGGCACCTGGGCTGCCGCCGGGCAGGACAAAATTCTTAAGCGGTGGCAGACCTTCGTTGTGCCGGTCCAGGGTGCCTTCCAGCCATTCGATGTGTTCGTCACCGATGACACGGCTGCCGGGGATGGCAAATTCGCCCCCAAGGTCAAACAGGTGGTGCTGAATACGGCGCAGGCTCTCCACCAGTTCGTCGTCGCTGTCCAGGGTTTCGATTAGCAACCCGATATGGCAATTGAGTTCATCGGCGGTGCCCATGGCTTCAACTCGCTGGGCATTCTTGGCAATACGGTTGCCATCGGCCAGACCCGTGGAGCCATCATCTCCGGTGCGGGTGTAAATCTTGGAAAGGCGGTTGCCCATCAGTCTGCTCCTGTTAATGTGACGACAGTTGTTGTACCCGTTCGGTCAGCATTTGGTTCACCGGCGTGTCGATACCGAGTTCTTTTCCGAGTTTTGCCAGATATCCGTTGATAAAGTCTATCTCGGTTTGGCGTTTCCGGAGAACATCGGCACGCATGGACGATGTGTTGCCGGCGGTGTTTTGGGCGACCTGTTCAATGCGTTGGCGCAGGGAATCCGGTGTTTCCCTGATCTGGACGGCGGCGCTCATCAGCTCCGACAGTTCCTGGCAAAGCTCGTCGATGGTGTTCTGATATAGCCCTGCAGACAGAATTTCGCCATTGGGGCAGTTCAGGATGGCGGTGTAGGGATTGATGCCCGCATTGATTATCAGTTTTTGCCAGAGTCGCTGGAGGATGGCCGGCTCCGGATGAATGGCCAGGCCGGAGTTTTCCAGCATGGCGACCGCGCTGTCGACGGAGACCCTGGCAGGCTCCGTCAGCGGACCCACCCAGGTATCGCCGGTACCGGCATGGACGAGAAGCCCTGGTTCCGGTCGATTGGCGCCCTCGGTGGTACTTGCGGCCAGGATTGGGCGCGCCGGCCACCGCTCGGCGACGGCTTGCTGGCTGCCCAGTCCGTTCTGGAAAAGCAGGATGGGGGTGTCAACGGGTAAATGGTCGATCACGCCTGCCACGGCGCTCAGGGTATCACCGGCCTTGGTTGTCACCAGCATCAGATCCGGCGTGTCGCCTGTCCTGAGGAAGGGAATCTGTATGGGGGATTCCGGCCCCTCAAAGGGCCGGAAACGGTAATCGACGCTTGAGTCGGTGGGCTCGCCCGGTCTGGCCACGAAGGCAACGCAACCGTTGGGTAGCATTGCGCCCCAGAGCCTGCCCAGAGAGCCTGCACCGAGAATACCGATCATGCCGGTTACATGGCCTCGATATCTGCCCTTTGCTGGCTCAGGCGGGCCTGGCTGCTTTGGGCGTCCCGGAGTTTTTCCTGTTCCTTCTCGACCACCTCGGCCGGAGCCTTGGCCGTGAACTTCTCGTTACCCAGTTTACCCTCCAGGCGACCGATCTCTTTCTGTAGGCGTTCCAGCTCCTTGTCCAGACGCTTGAGTTCGGCATCCTTGTCAATCAGGCCGGCCATGGGAACCAGTACTTCCATGTCTCCCACCAGTTGGGTGGCAGACATGGGGGCTTTGTCACCCTCAAACCAGTCCAGGCTCTCCAGCTTGGCCAGGGAACTCAGGAACTGGCGATTGTCATTCATGCGACGCGGATCCTCTGCGTCTTTGCCGCGCAGCAATACCGGAATCTTCTTTGCCGGCGATATGTTCATTTCGCCCCGGATGTTCCGCACGGCAACGATCACGCCCTTGAGCCATTCAATATCAGCGGTAACCGCTGAATCCTGCTTGGTGGCATCCGGTTGCGGGTAGGCCTGCAGCATGATGCTGTCGCCAGTCTTGCCGGCCAGGGGCGCGATCCGCTGCCAGATTTCCTCGGTGATAAACGGCATCATCGGGTGCGCCAGGCGCAGAACGGATTCCAGTACGCGCACCAGGGTGCGACGGGTGCCACGTTTGGCTTCGGCACTGGCGTCTTCATCACTGAGTACCGGCTTGGACAGCTCCAGATACCAGTCGCAGTATTCGTTCCAGATGAACTCATAGAGCGCGTAGGCCGCCAGATCGAAGCGGTACTGGTCCAGGTGGCGGATCACGTCCTGCTCGCAGCTCTGCAGCTCGCTGATGATCCAGCGGTCTGCCAGAGACAGTTCCACGGGCTCGTCATTCACACCACAGTCTTCGCCTTCGGTGTTCATTAACACATAGCGGGCGGCGTTCCAGAGCTTGTTACAGAAGTTGCGGTAGCCTTCCAGGCGCTTCATATCCCAGTTGATGTCGCGGCCGGTCGTTGCCATGGCGGCAAGGGTGAAGCGCAGGGCATCGGTGCCGTGGGCGGTGATGCCCTCCGGGAATTCCTTTTTGGTGCGCTTGCCGATTTTCTCGGCCAGCTTGGGCTGCATCAGGTTGCCGGTTCGTTTCTCCAGCAGGTCATCCAGGCTGATGCCGTCGATCATGTCCAGCGGGTCGATCACGTTACCCTTGGACTTGGACATCTTGTCGCCGTGCTCGTCCCGGATAAGGCCGGTGACATACACAGTATGGAAGGGCACTTGGGGTGTGCCGTCTTCGTTCTTCATGAAGTGCATGGTCATCATAATCATCCGGGCAACCCAGAAGAAGATGATGTCGAAACCGGTCACCAGCACATCGGTTGGATGGAAGTTTTTCAGCCGTTCGGTGATCTCCGGCCAGCCCAGGGTGCCGAAGGTCCACAGGGCAGAGCTGAACCAGGTATCGAGAACGTCCTCGTCCTGTTCCAGGGCGACGTTGGCGTCCAGGCTGTGCTTCTGGCGAACTTCGTCTTCGCTGCGGCCAACGTAGATGTTGCCGTCGGCGTCGTACCAGGCCGGAATGCGGTGGCCCCACCAGAGCTGGCGCGAGATACACCAGTCCTGGATGTCGCGCATCCAGGCAAAGTACATGTTTTCGTACTGTTTCGGCACGAACTGAATGCGACCGTCTTCGACCGCTTCGATAGCTGGCTTGGCCAGGGTCTTGGCATCGGCAAACCACTGGTCGGTGAGCATCGGCTCGATAATCAGGCCGGAGCGGTCACCACGGGGGACGCTGAGGACGTGATCCTCGATATTCTCGACCAGTCCCTCGGTTTCCATGTCGGCGACGATCTGTTTGCGGGCCGCTTCGCGGGTCAACCCGGAGTAGGCGCCCGGCATGGTGCCGTCGAGTTCGGTGTTTTCGGTGCCGTCGGCATTGAATACTTCGGCCACGTCCCGGATGTTGGCATCCTGAGTCATGACATTGATCATCGGCAGGTCGTTACGCTTGCCCACGGCATAGTCGTTGAAGTCATGGGCCGGGGTGATCTTCACGCAGCCGGAGCCTTTTTCCGGATCGGCATGATGATCGGCCACGATGGGGATCCGCCGGTTCACCAGCGGCAGCATCACGTGCTTGCCAATCAGGTGCTGATAGCGCTCGTCTTCGGGATGCACGGCCACGGCCGTGTCGCCGAGCATGGTTTCAGGCCGGGTAGTGGCAACTACCAGATAATCCTTGCCATCCAGGGTTTGCGCACCGTCAGCCAGCGGGTAACGCAGGTGCCAGAAAAAGCCTTTTTCTTCTTTGTTTTCCACTTCCAGATCGGAAATGGCGGTGTGCAGTTTCGGGTCCCAGTTCACCAGCCGCTTGCCGCGGTATACCAGGCCTTCGTCGTACAGGCGGACAAACACTTCCTGCACGGCCTTGTAGAACCCGTCGTCCATGGTGAAGCGTTCGTTGTCCCAGTCGACGGAGTTGCCGAGGCGCCGGATCTGACGGGTAATGGTACCGCCCGAATGCTCTTTCCAGTCCCAGATGCGCTTGATGAACTCTTCCCGGCCCAGGTCATGGCGGGTTTTGTCTTCTTCAGCGGCCAGTTTGCGTTCAACCACCATCTGAGTGGCGATGCCGGCGTGGTCGGTGCCGACGGTCCACAGTGCGTTACGGCCCTGCATGCGCTTGAAGCGGGTGAGGGTGTCCATGATGGTGTGCTGGAAGGCGTGGCCCATGTGCAGGCTGCCGGTAACGTTGGGCGGCGGGATGGCAATGCTGTAGGAATCGCCTTCACCGCTGGGGCGGAAGTACCCTTTGGATTCCCAGTTTTCGTACCACTGGCGCTCGATGTTTTCTGGCTGGTAGGTTTTTTCCATGGGGTTCTGCAGTGACCGTTGGTTGATTCACAAGGGAAAATTGAGACGCACGATTATACATGGTCGCCCTGTTTGCGGCGAACCTTGGTGGTGGGTTCTTGATTCAGGACTGAGGCGTTGGCGCAGGTGGGTTTGGGAGAGGCTTTCCAAAACACGCTACGAGCACATCCATGTGCGCTTGTTTCGGGCCGTCCCTGGCCCTCAACAGTTTTGGAAAGCCTCTCCCAAACCCACTTTTCGAGTTATGTGCAATTCGCTTGCAAGTCAGAACCGTAGGTCGGGTTAGCAAAGCGTAGCCCGACAAAAACTACCCCCGTTTCCTGAGGTCATGCACCCGAGGCTCAATCCCCAACGTCCGCAATTGCTTGAAATGCGACCGAGCCTGATTGAGAACATTCGGGTCGTTATGGGCCACCAGCGCCAGCCGCTTAAAACGGTTCGCATCCGCCGGCAAGGTTGCCGAAAGAATGATCACGGTATCCCAATTCTCCGGAGTGGGCGGGCAGAGCAGGATGCCGACGGGATCGGAACAGCTGGTCGCCGAGTCGGGAACGATGCTGTGAGGGATGAACGCGTCGGGGCTGAAGTTCCAGAGCAGGTCGTCCAGTTCTTCTGCCTGTTGCATGGTATCGCAAACGATGCACACGCGGTCTCCCTGCTGCCAGGCTTTGTCCACGAGTTTGGCAGCGTGGAGATTGCGGGCGGCGGAGGTGTTCTGGGCGAGGATATGGAACCAGTAACGCTGGTTCCGATCCTCCTGCCCGGAAGATCCGGCAGCAGCGCTGCCGGGTTCCGGAGAAGGCACCGGGTTATTTCCCGGCATGGGACATCAGGTAGTCGACCAGCATGGGGACCGGCCGGCCAGAGGAGCCTTTGGCTTTGCCGGAGTGCCAGGCTGTGCCGGCGATGTCGAGGTGGGCCCAGCGGTAGTCCTTGGCGAACCGGGACAGAAAGCAGGCCGCGGTAATGGTGCCGGCCGGGCGGCCGCCAATGTTGGCCATATCGGCGAAGTTGCTGTCCAGCTGGCTCTGGTATTCGTCCCAGAGCGGCAGGCGCCAGGCACGGTCACCGGCACGTTCGCCGGCAGCCAGCAGTTCGTTGGCCAGGTCATCGTTATTGGCCAGCAGGCCGGTGGCGTGGTTGCCAAGGGCAATGATGCAGGCACCGGTCAGCGTCGCCAGATCAATGACGGCGGCCGGGTCAAATTTCTTCACGTAGGTGAGGGCGTCGCACAGTACCAGACGGCCTTCGGCGTCCGTGTTGAGGATTTCAACAGTCATGCCTGAGAGGGTGGTCACGATATCGCCAGGGCGGGAAGCGCCGCCATCCGGCATATTTTCTGCCGCGGCAATGACCGCAACAACGTTGATCTTGGGTTGGGTTTCGGCCAGGACTTTCATAGCGCCGAAGACACTGGCGGAGCCGCCCATGTCGTACTTCATCTCATCCATTCCCTCGCCAGGCTTCAGGCTGATGCCGCCGGTGTCGAAGGTGATGCCTTTACCGACAAGTACATGGGGCTTGTCCTTGGCCTTGCCGCCACGGTATTCCATCACGATCAGGCGCGGGGGTTGGGTGCTGCCTTTGCCCACGGCCAGAATGGTGTTCATGCCCATCTTTTCCATCTGCTTTTCGTCAAGCACTTCGGTCTTGATGCAGTCGTAATCCTTGGCCAGCTTCTTGGCTTGCTGAGCCAACCATTCCGGGTGACAGATGTTGGGCGGGGTGTTGCCCAGATCCCGGGTGAGATTCATGCCGCGGCCGGTGGCCAGGCCGAGGTTGAAGGCATCCTTGAGCGCTTTGCCCGCGCTTGAGGCGACCACAGCGACTTTGTTGAGCTTGCGGTCAGCAGGCTTTTCGCTCTTGAAGTCGTTGAAGGTGTAAAGCTGGTCTTCAAGGGTGCGGCCGATCAGGCTCAGCCGTGCGGCTTCGGAACTTACGGCCTCTTCGCCGGTGACCTCTGTGTCCGCCAGGGCGATGGCAACAGTTTTGGATGGGCCATCCTTGAGCGAGGTCATCATCGCGATCAGCGCCTTACGGTAGTTGGCGGGGCTGCGATCGGCATCCTTACCGGTGCCAATCACGAGCAGGCGGGTCCAGGGCTGATCGGTCAGGGGAATGGTCAGCGTCGTGGCATTCTTGCCGGACAGGTCGCCGGCCTTATGGAGTGTCTTGATCAGCCCGCCCAGCGCCTCATCGGCCTGATTTGTCGAATCGGGCCAAGTACCTTTCTCAGGCAAGCCAACTACGAGACAGTCTGCTTTGGTGCTGGCGATGGCTTTACTGCTCAGGCTGAAATTCATGGCAACTCCTGTTGATTGTTCACGAGGCTCCCGCCGGCGGCGGGAATCGTTCTTGATTGTGATCTATTCTAGCATTGGGGCTTGCCGGGGAATTATCAAGCGATTGGCGTGGCTTCCGCGCCTGTCTGTGCCTTCATACCGGTGTAATACCGCTACTCTGTCATTCGGCACCAAGGTTACATAGAATACGCGCAGTTCCCAGCGACCTCCACGTTTCAGCGGATACGGCCAGAGAGACCGATTTGAGCATTATTTTCCGTTACCTCATACGCCAGATCATGATCAGCATGGTTGCCGTTTCGGGCATCCTGCTGCTGGTGTTCATGAGCGGCCGTTTCCTGAAGTATCTCGACAGTGCGGCCCAGGGCAGCATTTCGGCCGGTGTACTGCTGGAGATCATGGCCTTCCGGTTTCCGGGTTTTCTTGAACTGATACTGCCCCTCGGACTGTTCATCGGCATCCTGCTCGCCTATGGGCGCATGTACCTCGAAAGCGAAATGACTGTCCTGTCCGCCTGTGGGGTGAGTGACAAGGCGCTATTGGGAAAAACCCTTCTGGGCAGTCTGCCAGTGATGGTCATTGTCGGTGCCATGAGTCTTTACGTGTCGCCCTGGGGAATGAACCAGGTTCAGGAAATCCTGAATGAACAACGGAAGGCAACCGAGTTTGAAATGCTTGCGCCCGGGCGCTTCCAGGATTTTTCCTCTGGTGGGCGGGTGACCTATACCGAGGCTTTGAGTGAAGACAAACGCCAGTTGCAGGGGGTTTTTATTGCGGAGTATGCGCCGGACGGGCGTGGTCTGACGATCATAACCGCAGACTCCGGCTCCCAGTTGATAGATCCGGAGACCGGCAGCCGTTTTCTCATACTGGAAAACGGCGGTCGCTTTGAGGGCGCTGCGGGCCAACTGAATTACAATGTGATCGATTTCGAAGCCTATGGTTTGAAAATTGAGGGCGGTGAGGCTGGCACCAAGCAGAGGGAAGAGGGCGCCAGCACCTGGAGCCTGATCCAGTCAGACCGCCTGGAAGATCGTGCGTTGCTGCACTGGCGGTTTTCGCTGCCACTCATTGTGCCAATCGTAACGTTGCTGGCAGTGAGCCTGAGCCGCGTGAATCCACGCCAGGGCCGGTTCTTTCATCTGTTGCCGGCAATGCTTGTCTACATTACTTATCTTGGCCTGCTCATCGTAGCCCGGGACTGGCTGGCGGCCGGTAAGGTCCCGGAATGGCTGGGCATGCTGTGGGTCCATGCGCTGTTCCTCGGCTTTGGGTTATGGCTTCAGTTCGGCCCAGCCTGGTTACACCGGCGGCGCCTGATTCGGGATGGGGGTGCTCGTGCGTAAGATTGACGGGTATGTAATGCGCACGGTCGGCGGTGCGATGTTCCTCGTGATGATGGTGGTGTTGTCCCTTGACCTCATTTTTGCGTTCATCGCCGAACTGGATGACATCCGCAACAACTACCAGATCCTGGACGCACTCTGGTATGTCTTTCTGACCCTGCCAAGACGAATCTACGACTACTTGCCGCTGGGCGCCTTCATGGGTTGCCTGGTGGGCCTGGGTTCTATGGCCAGTTCCTCGGAGTTGACGGTTGTGCGCGCTGCGGGCGTATCGCTCAAGCGTATCGTCTGGTCTGCGATGAAGCCGGCGCTGGTTATCGTGGTTCTGGGTGTATTGATTGGCGAGTATCTGGCCCCGCCTGCTGAGCGGGTGGCTCAGAGTTACAAGGCCGTGGCATTGGGCGCCGGTAGCAACGTGGCGTCGGCCTCAGGGGTCTGGCACAAGGAAGGGGATTCATACATCCATCTGAATGCCGTTCAACCGAATGGCGTCCTGCATGGCGTGTCGCGTTTCCAGTTTGATGATGATCGGCAGTTGCTGGCCGCAAGTTTTGCGGAGCGAGCGATTTATCAGGGCGACAACTGGTTGCTGGAGAATGTTCGCACCACTCGTTTCGAGAATGATCGAACCGTCCGGGTTGACGACCGGACCCTGCGCTGGGAAACCGGCCTCTCGCCCGGCGTTCTCAGCGTGTTGATTGTAAAGCCGGAAAATCTTTCGATGACCGGGCTTTACACATATGCCACCTATCTTGGCGAGCAAAGCCTGAATGCCTCCAGCTATTGGCTGGCGTTCTGGAAGAAGGCGCTGATGCCTCTGGGAACGGCGGTCATGGTGCTGGTAGCAATATCCTTCATCTTTGGGCCATTGCGCTCGGTCACCATGGGTTTCCGGGTTTTCACCGGGCTGTTGGTGGGGCTTCTCTTCAAATATATGCAGGATTTTCTTGGGCCAATGAGCCTCGTATACGGGTTCAATCCGATGCTCGCGGTGCTGGTACCCATTGCGGTTAGCGCCATTGCTGGCGCCATCCTCATGCGACGGGCTGGTTGACCAGCCTCGGACTCCCGCCGGTTGGCCCTTACTTTTTAGACGCTTCTTTAGGTACCGATACGACCACGCTGCCAGAGAGGCGGTCGGTAATTGACAGACCATTGATCGGATAGAACAGCGCAACAATAGCCGGAATGCCCAGAAACAGCGTCGCAGCTCCGAGGTAGTAGCTGCCCAGAAGTGTCAGGAAGATCACAGCAGCCGCCGTCACGTAACGCCTGAGCGCCTTGCTCCAGCTCACCGAAGTGCCATCAATGTTTTCAATGCGAATCCGCCAAACCTGCATTCCCAGGGTCTGGCCAATGCGCGTCCAGAAATAGGCGAAGAACAGGTAGAGGATCAGGAATAGCGTGAATGTCAGCCCCGGGTCCCCGGAAAGCTGGCCTGCTTCGGCCATCTGCTCGTACCTGTCCCAGCCGGTGGTCCAGCCGGCCACCATGGTGTATCCCCAGGTAGCGACAAGCAGCACGGCAATGCTGATCAAACCGTCGTAAATAATGGCAAGGGCACGTTTTAGGGCGGTGGCTGGTGGGAATAGTTCCTCGGCGTCATGGAAGCGTCGGGGCATGGAATCTCCTGTGATGTTTCACGTTTTTCCTGTTCTCGGCGTGTGCTAGAGTAGCGGATTTGCACAAGCATGTAAGTATTCGTATTCAATCGCGGACCGGGCGGCATTTCCGCCGGGTTTCTGGAAAGGTATCAAAGGGCTATGAAAACCGCAGAGTTGCGACAGGCATTCCTCGATTATTTCAAGCAGCAAGGTCACACCATTGTTTCAAGTAGTTCGCTGGTACCTGCGGACGACCCCACATTGTTGTTTACGAATGCGGGAATGAACCAGTTCAAGGACCTGTTCCTGGGTCGTGAAGAGCGCGACTACACACGGGCAACCTCCTCCCAGAAATGTGTCCGTGCTGGCGGCAAGCATAACGACCTCGAAAACGTCGGCTACACCGCCCGTCACCACACCTTTTTCGAGATGCTGGGCAACTTCAGTTTCGGTGATTACTTCAAGCGGGAAGCGATCAACTACGCGTGGACATTCCTGACCGGCGAAAACTGGCTGAACCTGCCCCAGGAAAAACTCTGGGTGACTGTTTACGCGGAAGACGACGAAGCCTTCGATATCTGGAACAAGGAAATCGGCGTGCCGGCAGACCGTATCGTCCGTATCGGCGATAACAAAGGTGGCCGTTACGCATCTGACAACTTCTGGCAGATGGGGGACACCGGTCCTTGCGGCCCATGCACCGAAATTTTCTATGATCACGGCCCGGATGTCGCTGGTGGTCCCCCCGGATCACCGGAGGAGGACGGCGACCGTTATATCGAAATCTGGAATGTGGTGTTCATGCAGTACAACCGCACCGCCGACGGTGAGATGCTGAAGCTGCCCAAGCCGTCTGTTGATACCGGCATGGGGCTGGAGCGAATCACGGCGGTTCTGCAGGGTGTGCATAGCAACTATGAGATTGATCTGTTCCAGGATTTGCTGGCAGCCGCCTCGCAGATTCTGGGCGGTGCCGCAACGACGGAAGCGTCTTTGCGCGTGGTCGCGGACCACATCCGCTCCTGCGCGTTCCTGATCTCGGACGGTGTCATGCCCTCCAACGAGGGGCGCGGTTTTGTGCTGCGCCGCATCATTCGTCGTGCCGCGCGCCACGGTAACAAGCTGGGTGCCACTGGGCCTTTCTTCTACAAGCTTACCGGCGCCCTGTGCGAGCTGATGGGCGATGCATTCCCGCAACTGGTCAGCAGCCGCAAACAGATTGAAAAGGTGTTGCTCCAGGAAGAGGAGCAGTTTGCCAAGACCCTGGACAAGGGCCTGCGCCTGCTTGAGCAGGACATTGCCGAGCTCAAGGGTACCGAGATTCCGGGAGAGACAATCTTCACCCTCTACGACACCTATGGATTTCCGGTCGACCTGACCAACGACATCGCCCGCGAGCGAGGCCTGACGCTGGATTACGAAGGTTATGAGAAGTCGATGGAAGCTCAGCGCGAGCGGGCCCGGGCAGCGAGCAAATTCGGAATCGACTACAACGCCGCGGGCCTGCAGCTTGAGGGCAAGACTGAGTTCACCGGTTACGAGCATATTGACGGTCACGAGAAAATCCGTGCAGTCATCGTCAACGGCGAGGAAAAGACCGCCGAAGCCGGTGATGAGGCCGTTGTGGTGCTTGAGCGCACGCCGTTTTATGGCGAGTCTGGGGGCCAGGTGGGCGATACCGGTCTGCTGACCTGGAGCGGTGGCCGATTCAAAGTAACGGATACTCGCAAGGAAGGGGATAACCACCTGCATCTTGGTACTCTGATCGAAGGCGAGCTGTTTCCGGGCCTGGAAGTTGATGCCCGGATTGATCACGTCCGCCGCGAGCGCACCAAACGTAACCACTCCGCCACTCACTTGCTGCACGCCGCCCTGCGCAAGGTATTGGGTGAGCATGTGAGCCAGAAGGGTTCACTGGTGGATCCGGATAAACTGCGTTTCGATTTCTCCCATTTCGAGGCCGTTACCCCGGAGCAGCTTCGCGAGATCGAGCACCAGGTGAACGAGCAGATTCTGGAGAACAGCCCGGTCCAGACCGAAATTACCGACATGGAGAAGGCCCAGGAAAAGGGTGCCATGGCGCTGTTCGGGGAAAAGTACGGAGATGTGGTGCGCGTACTCAGCATGGGTACCGATAACTACTCCGTTGAACTCTGCGGTGGTACACACGTTGCCCGCACCGGTGACATTGGTCTTTTCCGTATTACCTCTGAGAGTGGTATCTCGTCCGGCGTGCGTCGTATCGAAGCCGTTACCGGCATGGGCGCGCTGGACTGGATCGACGGCACCGAGCGTACCCTTCGCGAGGCAGCCCGCCTGGTGAAAGGCTCCCGCGAGTCCGTGATTGAAAAGGTCCAGCAGACCATCGACCGCAACCGTCAGCTCGAGAAGGAAGTGGATGCCCTGAAGGCAAAACTTGCCTCTTCTGCCGGCACCGATCTGGCCAGCACCGCTGTCGACGTCGGTGGGCTCAAGGTAGTGGCATCCGAAATGGAGGGCGCTGACCGCAAGGCCCTGATGGAAACGGCCGATCAGTTGAAAAACAAGCTAGGCGAGGGTGTTGTGGTGCTCGCCAGTGTGGAAGACGGCAAGGTGACCCTGGTTGCCGGTGTCACAAAATCGGCCACTGGCCGGATCAAGGCCGGGGACTTGATGAAGCATCTGGCCGCTCAAGTTGACGGCAAGGGCGGAGGGCGACCCGATATGGCTCAGGGCGGTGGTAACGATCCGTCCAAGCTGGAGGATGCCCTGGCGGGTGTTGCCGGCTGGGTCGAGAAAAATATCGCTTAAGCAACTGTTTTTGTAGGCGGGCTGGGGTTTATAATCCTGCCCGTTTCTTCTAAGTGGCGGAGCATCACTCCGCTGTGAGTCCCCGTTTCGGATATTGGGAAAACAATGGCTCTGTTGGTTCAGAAATTTGGTGGCACATCGGTTGGAACAACCGAGCGTATTGAAGCGGTAGCCGACAAGGTGTGCCGTTTCCGTAAGGAAGGTCATGATGTTGTTGTCGTGGTTTCCGCCATGAGCGGTGAAACCAACCGGTTGATCGGCCTGGCGAACAACATCATGGAGGAGCCGACACCGCGTGAGATGGATGTGCTGGTATCCACCGGTGAGCAGGTAACTATTGCGCTGCTGTCCATGGCCCTGCAGAAGCGTGGCTGTGAAGCACGATCCTATACCGGCTCGCAGGTGCGCATACTGACCGACAGCAGCCATACCAAGGCGCGGATCAAACAGATCGATGAGCAGCGCATGCGCGAAGATCTGGATGCTGGTCGAGTGGTTGTGGTTGCCGGATTCCAGGGCATAGACGAGAGTGGAAACATCACCACGCTCGGACGCGGCGGCTCCGATACCACAGCGGTGGCTCTGGCGGCAGCGCTCAGAGCAGACGAATGCCAGATCTACACTGACGTTGACGGTGTATACACAACCGATCCAAGGGTTGTCGACACCGCGCGCAGGCTTGAACGGATTACGTTCGAGGAAATGCTTGAAATGGCGAGCCTGGGTTCGAAAGTGCTCCAGATCCGCTCGGTAGAATTTGCAGGTAAATACAACGTTCCATTAAGGGTTCTTTCCAGCTTCCAGGAAGGCGAAGGCACCCTGATTACTCTTGAGGATGAAAACGCCATGGAACAACCGGTTGTTTCCGGCATCGCTTTTAACCGTGATGAAGCCAAACTGACCATTGCCGGCGTACCGGACACCCCGGGCAGCGCGCTGCGCATTCTGAAGCCGGTGAGTGACGCCAATATCGAAGTGGATATGATCGTGCAGAACGTGGGTGAGGATAACCGCACTGCCTTCACGTTTACCGTCCATCGCAATGATTTCAAGCGTGCGAAAGAGGTGCTTCAGCGTGTTGCTGACGAACTGGGCGCTCGTGAAGTAGCCGGCGACAGCAAGATTGCCAAGGTCAGCATCGTGGGTGTCGGTATGCGTTCCCACGCAGGTGTGGCAACCCAGATGTTCGAGGCGCTGTCCAACGAGGGTATAAACATCCAGATGATCTCCACATCAGAAATCAAGATTTCCGTGGTGATCGACGAGAAATACCTTGAGCTTGCGGTTCGCGCGCTTCACAGTGCATTTGAACTGGACAAGCCCGCGGTATCGGAAGAGGCCTGAAAAGCGCAGATAAAAGGTCGGTCTGCGGGGCCTCCGAAAAAAGGGCATCATATACTGAGCCTATGACAAACGTGCACCGTATAAGGGAATGTGCGTCTACAGATCAGTAAGTGATCCCACTATAAAAGCAATAAATAGATCAAAAAACCATTTATCGGAACAGGTAGCTCTGGATAGGGAGTAAGGGATATGTTGATTTTGACTCGCCGCGTGGGCGAAACTCTGATGGTCGGCGACGATATCACCGTCACCGTCCTGGGAGTGAAAGGCAATCAGGTGCGCATTGGCGTGAATGCCCCGAAAGAAGTTGCGGTACACCGTGAAGAAATCTACCAGCGGATTCAGTCGGAAAAAGGCTCTGAAGAGCCCGAGCCCGGCAACAGCTGAGAGACAGAAAGCCGTTCAAGGGAAACCTGAACGGCTTTTTTGATGGTGTGGGGAAACGGGCCCGAAAAATCTCGTGTCAACCCTATGAAAACAGAAAAATTATGGTAGTATACGCCCCGTTCTCAAGGAGAGGTGGGTGAGTGGCTGAAACCAGTTCCCTGCTAAGGAACCGTACGAGCAATCGTACCGAGGGTTCGAATCCCTCCCTCTCCGCCATTTCCCTTTCGGGAAGGCGAGACAGGTTGAAGTAGCATTCAACCACAGCAATTGATCAATGTGCGGCTGTAGCTCAGCTGGATAGAGTACCTGGCTACGAACCAGGCGGTCGGAGGTTCGAATCCTCCCAGCCGCGCCATCGATCAACCTGCCACAAGTTTTAAGCGGCTGTAGCTCAGCTGGATAGAGTACCTGGCTACGAACCAGGCGGTCGGAGGTTCGAATCCTCCCAGCCGCGCCATATAAAGACCAAAGCGCCTCAGTTTGTGCACGCCACAGGCTGGGGCGTTTTGCTTTGTATAGCTGGGAGGATTTGAACCGATAAGAGGTTCGACCGAAACCCGCACAGTGGGTTGAGGAACGCCGGAGCAAAGCGACGGCGACCCCGGAGGGGTGAGGGCCAAAGGCCCGAATAATCCTCCCAGCCGCGCCATATCAAATAAAGAGCCCCGCCTTGTGCGGGGTTTTTTATTTGTCCCCGATCAATTTCGGATTGATCATTATTTGCCCAAATGCCTTCCTTGAACCTAACCTTAAGGGTGTAGGGAAATCCGTTTTCAGGAAGGAGATCTAATCATGAACAAAACAGTGAACGGTAGCTATAGAGACCACGATCAGGCGAAGAACGCCTGGGATGACCTTATTGCAACCGGTATCCCTCGCGACAACATTTTCATCGACGAGGAGGCCATGGTGGTGAAGGTCAGCGTGCCTGCTGAGACCGAAAGGGAAATCCTGGAGATATTCGAGCGGCACCAGCTCCACTGAGCTAGACCGACGCCAGGAAAAAGAGCGAGCAGGCAACCAGGAAGAGTTGCCTGCCTCTTTTGCTTTGGAAGGCCTAAAGCCGGAATCGCGCTACCAGGTTCTGCAAATCGCTGCCCAGTCTGGCCAGTTCGCTGCTGGAGCTGGCGGTCTGGTTCGATGAGGCGGCGGACTGATCGGTAACATCCCGAATGCTGGTAATGTTCTGGTTGATTTCCTCGGCCACCGAGGTCTGTTGTTCGGAGGCTGTGGCAATCTGACTGTTGTACTGTTTGATCTCCTCTACAGCACGGGCAATGCGCTCAATGGTCGTTCCGGTTGCCGTGGCACGTTCAAGGGTGTTCGAGGCCATGGTGGTGCTGGACTCCATGGCGGACACCGAGTCACCGGCGCTGTTCTGAAGTGATGTTACCAGCGTCTCGATTTCCCGGGCCGATGATTGTGTTCGCTGTGCGAGCGAGCGCACCTCGTCGGCCACCACGGCAAAACCGCGACCCTGCTCGCCAGCCCGTGCTGCTTCAATGGCGGCGTTCAGTGCCAGGAGGTTGGTCTGTTCGGCGACAGATTTGATCACATCCAGAACGGTGCCGATGTTGGCGGTTTCTTTCTGCAATCCCTGGATGGTTTCCATGCTCTGGCTGACTTCCCGTGCCAGGTTGTTGACCTGATCCACTGTCGCGCGGACTTCCCGCTCACCATCGCTTGCCTGGCTGGCCGCATCGGTGGCCACCGAAAAGGCCTGTTCGGCGCTGCGGGCGATCTCGCCAACGGTTGCGGTCATTTCGTTCATGGCCGTGGCAACCTGATCGGTTTCCTGCTTCTGGCGATTGATGCCATCGCTGGTCTGGCTGGTAACGGTTGAGAGTTCCTCTGCCGAGGCGGCAATATTGGACGCCCCTGACTCGATACTTCTTACCAATTCCCGGAGGCTGGTCACCATGGTCGCCAGGGCAGCCATCAGCCGGCCGATCTCGTTGGTGCCGCTCGCCTTGATATCCACGGTCAGGTTACCAGAGGCTACCTCGGAGGCGATGTTCACTGCCTGGTTAACGGGGGAGACAATGGCGCGGGTAATGAGGAAGGCCATCAGGATGCCGAGCACCAGAGCGATGCCGGTGGCGCCGAAAATCAGCCAGGATGCCTGCTGGCGGTCGGCTTCCATCTTCTTCGCCTGAAGTGCCCGGAGGTTGTTCGCCGATTCAATGGCACTCCTCGCCGTGCTGACCATATCATCCGACAGCTGCTCTCCCGCGTTTGTCAGATCCACAACCGCTCGGAATTCGCTGACATAGGTGTCGAGCGCCGCATTGATCTGTTCTTTTTCCTCGGCAGTGATCGCTGCTGATTTGAGTGGGCCCTGAACCCTTTTTGCATCATCCAGATATGCCTTAACGCTTGCATCGTCCTGTTCGATGAGGAACTTGCGTTCAGACCGGCGCATATCCTCGAAAATCGCCGAGGCAAAGAACAGTGAGCTGTGGGCCTTCAACGAGGATCCGAAGATGCGTGCGCTGGTCTCAAGGCGTTCAAGCGCTTCTTCGCGCTCACCGATGTTTGTCTCAACCTGCCCCATCAGCTGCTGGTAGTTTTTTACATCAGCCTGAATCTGGCTCAGCGTTTTGATGTCTTCCGGGGCTGCAAGCAATGGTCCGATATCATTGGTCAGCTCGAGGACCCGGTCGCCCTGGGCCTGGGTTCTGGTAACAGCCTGCGCTTCACCGGTCAGCAGGAAGTTTTTCTCTTCAACCCGGGCTTCGGTCAGGTTGGTGTTTACCTGCCCGAGCATGGCAACGATATTCGATCGTTGGCCGTAGCTTTCCAGGGCGCGGTCGCCCACCAGACCAACCAGGATGGTCAGAAGCAGCAGGATGGCAAACCCTCCGGCCAGCCGGGTCCGGATAGTCATGTTGCTGAAGAGGTCTGAAAAACGCATTGTTGCTTTGTCCCTGAACGATGTGAGATTGGCCGGCCCAACTTCGATAGCGCCTCTCTCCGGCCACGAGCCGGGGGAAGGGATTCTGATACGCAAGGAAGGATAAAGGTGCCTTTCATTTGACTTATATTAAGGCGGTTTACGGCAGGGTATTCCAGAACTTTACAGTAACAGATGATTACCGGCTGTTTTTTAACGTGATACGCAATGGCGGCGCGCCAGTTCCGATTGCTATCAGAACCAGCGCGGATGGCTACCACATAAGATCGTCAGGAATCTCGTAGCCTGCGTAAGGATCATCCTCACCCGCATCGTCCTGTTTGCGATCATGAAGTACTACCACGGCGCTCTCATCCCGCTCCATGATTTTCCGGGCAACGCCTTCAGCCACAATCTCGTAATTGTCGTTCACGAAAACAATCGCGAGGCGGCCGCGAGATAGCTGATCGACCATGGTGTCGTCCACGAAGAGCTTCTTGATCTTCTTGTCATGAACAAACTGGTAGGAGGTTTCGCCCCGGCTGCGATCCAGTCGATTGGTCTCCACCAACTGACGGATCTGGGCGTGGATGGCTTTTTTCTCGGCAGCGCGCTGGCGCTCCAGGTTGAGCTGCCGATCCCGTTCGGCTTTTTCTTCCCGAGCCTCGCGCGCCCGGATCTCGGCCTCGTTAACCTCGACAGCGCCCTTGGGTTGCTGCTTTCTTTTCTTCCGTTTTTCGCTGCGAATGGCTTTGGCCTTCTTCTCGTCGGCAAGGCCGGCCTTCAGCAATTGATCCTGCAGGGATGCCATCAGTAACTCCGTTCTTTCGTTGCAGATTCTGGTATCATTTCGGCCTAGTATACGCCCTCATTATTGCCTTCATAACCAGCTTCCGCTGATTCCGGGATTTTCTTCTATGTCTTCTTTTACTGACTTTGGCCTGTCCACTGCCATGTGCGCGAACCTCGACCAGCTGGGGTTTGCCGAACCCACAGAGATTCAGGCGAAGGCCCTTGCCCCGGGGCTGGCGGGAAAAGACATCATTGCCATGGCCAAAACCGGTAGCGGCAAAACGGCGGCGTTTGGCATCAGCCTGGTTGAACGGCTCAATCCCCGGCTGTTTGCGGTTCAGGCGCTCGTGCTTTGCCCGACCCGTGAGCTGGCAGACCAGGTGGCCAAGGCCATCCGGGAGCTGGCGCGGGCTCGGGACAATATCAAGGTGCTGACTCTGTGTGGTGGTGTTGCCATCGGTCCCCAGATCGGGTCCCTGAGCCATGGCGCCCATATTGTTGTGGGTACCCCGGGCAGGATTCAGGACCACCTGCGCAAGCAGACCCTCTCGCTGGCGCGGCTTAAAACCGTGGTGCTTGATGAGGCGGACCGAATGCTGGATATGGGTTTTCAGGAGGCGATGGAAGACATCCTGTCCCAGACGCCGCCATCACGCCAGACCATGATGTTTTCGGCGACCTGGCCGGCGCCCATCCGTGAATTGAGCAAGCAGTACCAGAAAACCCCGGTGGACGTTCGGGCCGAGGACACCGGCGACAACCCCGATATTGAAGAGTTGTTCTACGAAGTGTCGCCACAGTCCAAATCGGACGCCATCGTGGCGCTGCTTTCCGAGCGTCAGCCCGAGTCCTGTATCGTTTTCTGCACCACAAAACAGCAGTGCGACGACATGGCGGCGGAGCTCGGTGAGCGGGGTTTCTCCGCGCTGCCTTTGCATGGAGATCTGGAGCAAAGGGATCGAGACAGCGTGCTGGTGCGCTTTGGTAATCAGAGCTGCTCTATCCTGGTTGCCACCGATGTGGCTGCCCGTGGCCTGGACATAAAGTCTCTGCCTCTGGTTATCAACGCCGAACCTGCGCGGGACCCTGAAGTTCATACCCATCGCATCGGGCGCACCGGCCGGGCGGGGGAGCAGGGTCATGCCGTTACCTTCTGCACGCCGTCCCAAGGCCACAAGATTACCCGTATCGAGTCCGAAAGAGGCCGCAGCGTGACATGGGGAGACACGGAGAAACTTCTGGCGACGCCGCTGAAACCGGTCGTGCCCGCCATGAAGACCCTTTGCATTGCCGGTGGTCGCAAAGACAAGGTTCGTCCGGGCGATGTCCTGGGTGCCCTGACCGGGGAAGCAGGCCTGCCCGGCAAGGCTGTCGGCAAGATCGATCTTTTTGACCATCAGTGTTTCGTGGCAGTTGAGAAGTCGCTTGCAGGTAAGGCATTGGCCAGGCTCGAAAGTGGCAAGGTCAAGGGTCGGAAAATACGCGTTCGATATGCCTGAATGAGAATTGCTTCGTCTGTATAAATGCGTGTCTTTTCGGGCCGCGACGCTCGGAAACCCCGTATAGATTTTTGCATTCAGGTTGCCCGGGCACCCTGAAAACGGTAAATTACGCAGGATTTTGCCCCCCGAATTGTCGCGGAAGCGTGTTAGACCTTAGTCTAACTGGTCAGTCCGGGCAAAGATCGGGAGAAATATAAATCAATACAGGTAGCTGTTCGATATGAATGACCTGATGTCACAAGCCGTCGATCTGATGATTGCCGGAATGGGGTTTGTATTCGTGTTCCTCATTATTCTGGTGTTCGCGACACTCCTCATGTCCAAGCTCATAGGACGGTTTGCGCCGCCAGAGCCGGCAACCCCGGCCAAAACGCCACGTGCCAAGCCGAAGGCGCCCGCGTCGGTTGACCCTGACACCGCCGAGGCCATCAAGAAGGCGATTGCACAATTCCGGTCGCGCCACAAGAAGTGAACCGGTGAAAGACTAGAACCTTTAAACAGAAGGCTGACACGATGACTGACACAAAGAAACCGCTGGGGATTACGGACGTTATTCTGCGTGACGCCCACCAGTCCCTGCTTGCCACCCGTATGCGGCTGGATGACATGCTGCCTATTGCCGAGAAACTCGACAAGGTCGGTTTCTGGTCCCTCGAATCCTGGGGCGGCGCTACCTTTGATTCCTGCATCCGCTACCTGGGCGAAGACCCCTGGGAGCGCATCCGCGAGCTGAAAAAAGTCATGCCCAACACCCAGCAGCAGATGCTTCTGCGTGGCCAGAACCTGTTGGGTTATCGTCATTATGCGGATGATGTGGTTGACCGTTTCTGTGAGCGTGCCGCCGAGAATGGTGTCGACGTATTCCGTATTTTCGATGCGATGAACGATCCCCGTAACCTGGATCGCGCCATCAAGGCCGTTCGCAAGACCGGTAAGCACGCCCAGGGCACCATTGCTTACACAACCAGCCCGGTTCACACCATTGAGATGTGGGTTGAGCTGGCGAAAGAAGTCGCCGACATGGGCGCAGATTCTATCGCGATCAAGGACATGGCGGGTATTCTCAAGCCGTACGTGGCCTATGACCTGGTCAGCCGTCTGAAGAAAGAGCTGGACATCCCGATTCACATGCAGTGCCACGCCACCACCGGCATGTCGACCGCCACCGCTATCAAGGCTGCGGAAGCCGGTATCGATAACGTGGATACGGCCATCTCCTCCATGAGCATGACCTACGGTCACTCGCCCACGGAAGCCGTGGTTGCGATTCTGGAGGGCACTGACCGTGACACCGGCCTGGACCTCAACCTGCTTGAAGAAATCGCCAGCTACTTCCGCCAGGTGCGCAAGAAGTATGCGAAATTCGAAGGCAGCCTGCGTGGAACCGATTCCCGCATCCTGATTGCCCAGGTACCGGGTGGCATGCTCACCAACATGGAAAACCAGCTGCGTGAGCAGAACGCCAGCGACAAGTTCGACCAGGTTCTGGACGAGATTCCCAAGGTTCGCGAAGACCTGGGCTTCATCCCGCTGGTAACCCCGACTTCCCAGATCGTCGGTACCCAGGCGGTACTGAATGTTCTGACCGGCGAGCGTTACAAGTCTATCTCCAAAGAAACCTCCGCAATCCTGAAAGGCGAGTACGGTGCTGCACCGGCGCCGATGAATAAGGAGCTGCAGGAGCGTGTTCTGGATGGCAAAGAACCTGTGACCTGTCGTCCGGCCGATCTGCTTGAGCCGGAAATGGACAAGCTGACTGACGAGCTCAAGAAGCTTGCCGACGAGAAGGGCATCAAGCTGTCCGACAACGTCGAAGACGACGTTCTGACCTACGCGCTGTTCCCGCAGATTGGTCTGAAGTTCCTGGAAAACCGTGACAACCCGGATGCGTTCGAGCCGGTTCCGACCGCCGAAAGCGCGGCTCCGGCCAAGAAGTCTGAAGGCCCCGAGACCTACACCGTTGAAGTGAACGGCAAGAAGTTTGTGGTTGCCGTTTCCGAAGGTGGCGAGATCAGCCAGATCCAGGGCGAGGGCGGTGCTGCCTCCGCACCGGCTGCGTCCTCGGCTCCGGCACCTGCTGCAGGTGAAGGCGAGCCTGTGGTTGCTCCGCTGGGCGGCAACATCTTCAAAGTCCTGGTTTCACCGGGTGACACCGTGGAAGAGGGCGATGTGATGATTATCCTCGAGGCCATGAAAATGGAAACCGAGGTTCGCGCGCCGAAAGCCGGCACAATCGGTGAAGTCTTCATCAAGGTCGGTGATGCCGTATCCCCTGATGACGAAATGCTGACAATCGCATAAAGGGCCAGCATTCCATGGAAAAATTAATGACTCTCTGGACAGGTAGTGGCCTGTTCAACATCGAGATCGGCCAGGTGATCATGATCGCCATCGGCCTCTTGCTCCTCTATCTTGCGATCAACAAGAAATTTGAGCCGTTGCTTCTGGTACCCATCGGGTTTGGCGGCATTCTGGCGAATATTCCGGAGGCAGGCCTGGCCCTGACTGCGGCGGAAAATGCTATCCATTTCGCTCTGAAGAATGAGGCAACTCAGATTCTGGCCGCATTGGCTGCGCCCCTGGATGTGGCCTACCAGGCCGGTCAGGCGGTAACGCCCGAACTGAAGGAAGCCTTCAAGCAAGCCGTGAAAGAGGCCAGCTACTCCGAGATGGCGATGGCCAACTCCCTTGCCCAGGACTTCGGGTATGGCAATGGCATGCTGTATAACTTCTATTCCGTCATTATCGGCAGTACGGTTGGTCCGCTGTTGATCTTTATGGGTGTAGGGGCGATGACAGACTTCGGGCCGCTGCTTGCCAACCCGAAGACCCTGTTGCTGGGTGCTGCCGCACAGTTCGGTATCTTCGGTACGGTCATTGGTGCTGCGCTGCTGGATTGGACCGGGGTTCTGGATTTCACGATCCTGGAAGCGGCGGCTATCGGTATCATTGGTGGTGCAGATGGCCCGACGTCCATCTACGTGTCCAGTGTTCTGGCTCCCCATCTGTTGGGTGCGATTGCGGTCTCTGCTTACGCCTACATGGCGCTGGTACCGATGATTCAGCCGCCCATTATGAAGGCGTTGACCTCGGCCGAAGAGCGCAAGATCAAGATGAGCCAGCTGCGTCCGGTCAGCAAGCAGGAAAAAATCATTTTCCCGCTGGTTGTGTTGATTGCAGTCGTTTTGTTCCTGCCGGATGCGGCGCCGCTGCTGGGTATGTTCACTTTCGGCAACCTGATGCGTGAGTGTGGCGTGGTCGAGCGTCTGAGCGACACGGCCCAGAATGCTCTGATCAACATTGTGACTATCTTCCTGGGGCTGTCTGTGGGCTCCAAGCTGATGGCAGACAAGTTCCTGGATGGCCAGACTCTTGGCATCCTGGGCCTGGGCATTGTGGCATTTGGTGTTGGCACAGCGACCGGTGTTCTGATGGCGAAGCTGATGAACAAGGTGAGCAAGGAACAGATCAACCCGTTGATCGGTTCTGCCGGTGTATCTGCGGTGCCGATGGCGGCGCGGGTATCCAACAAGGTTGGTCTGGAAGCCAACCCGCAGAACTTCCTGCTGATGCACGCCATGGGCCCGAACGTGGCCGGTGTTATCGGCTCTGCGGTTGCTGCCGGTGTGATGATCAAGCTCCTGAGCTGATCCTCTTGCCGCAGTACCGAAAACCCCGCCTTCGTGCGGGGTTTTTTTGTGCCTAATGGAAATTCCTGGCGTGAACCGGCAGCGATTGAATCAGATGGCTAAGGTCCGAAAGCCGACCGGCCATCACATGCACAATGTCCCCCTGTCGCTCCAGCACTCCCTTCACATGCAGCAATCGGGCAGTCAGTAACGGCTTGCGCTGTCGCCGTGCCGTTTCCAGCCACACCACCACGTTTACGTTGCCGGTTTCGTCTTCCAGGGTGACGAAGGTAACGCCGGAGGCGGAGCCGGGGCGTTGGCGGCCGGTGACGAGGCCGGCAACCTGCACCGGGATGCCGGCTTTGGTGGTTTTCAGTTGTTCGGCACTGAGGCAGAAGTTCAGGTGTCCCTGTTCCCGGAGTAGCGCCAGAGGGTGGCGCTGCAGGGTGAGGCCCTGGCTGGCGTAGTCGGCAAGGACGTTCTGGCCTTCCGAGGGTTCTGGTAATTGCTGGCAGTATTCCGGCAGGTAGTCGATAGCCGTTTCCTGAGCGAACAGTTCGGTGGGTTGCTCGTGGTCGAGCAGTTGCCAGTAGGCCTGGTGGCGGTTGGCGGTGAATGCCGGCATGGCGTTGGCGCCGGCCAGCAGTTCCATATCCCGCTGATTCAGCGCGGCCAGGCGGCGGAGTTCGCTGGCGGAACGGTAGCCGGTGGCGGGCCGGTTCTGGTGGATGCGTTCGGCGCCACTAACGGACAGGCCCTGGATAATCCTCAGGCCCAGGCGCAGGAGGCGTTCTTCGCCTTCCAGAGTATGGTCCCACTGGCTGGCATTCACATCGGGCGGGAGCACGATAACGTTGTGGCGCCGGGCATCCTGCACCAGTTGTGACGGGGAATAGAACCCCATGGGCTGGCTGTTCAGCAGGGCGCAGTAAAAAGCCGCTGGATAATGCCGCTTGATCCAGGCGGAGACGTAGACCAGCAAGGCAAAGCTGGCGGCGTGGGATTCGGGGAAGCCATAACCGCCAAAGCCGCAAATCTGCTGGTATAACCGCTCGGCGAAATCGGCATCGTGGCCGCGCTCCAGCATGCCGGTGACCAGCTTTTCCCGGAACGGAGTCAGGTCGCCATGGGATTTCCAGGCCGCCATGGCCCGGCGCAACTGATCGGCTTCGCCAGCTGAAAAGCCGGCGGCCACCATAGCCAGTTTGATCACCTGTTCCTGAAAGATAGGCACACCGAGCGTGCGTTCCAGCACCTTGCGTACGGCATCGTTCGGATAGTCCACTGGCTCCAGTCCGTGCTTGCGGCGCAGGTACGGATGCACCATGTCACCCTGGATGGGGCCGGGCCGCACGATGGCCACTTCGATCACCAGATCGTAGTAAGTTTCCGGTTTCAGGCGGGGCAGCATGTTGATCTGGGCCCGGGATTCCACCTGAAAAACGCCGATGCTGTCGCCTGTCTGAAGCATGGCGTAGGTGTCACGATCTTCCTGGGGAATATCCTGTATCCGGAAAGGCTCACCTTTTTCATCGCTGATCAGTTCCAGGGCTTTTCGAATGGCGGAGAGCATGCCAAGGGCCAGCACATCCACCTTCATCAACCCCAGGCTCTCAAGGTCATCCTTGTCCCACTGGATTACGGTGCGGTCGGCCATGGCGGCGTTTTCCACCGGCACCAGTTCTGCCAGTGGCCCGGCGCTGATCACAAAACCGCCCACGTGTTGGGACAGATGCCGGGGGAAGCCCAGCAGGGTATTAACCAGGGTGAAGAACTGGTCCGCCACCTGTGGGTTGCGGGTAATTTTCTTGTCGAGAATCTGCTGGCGCCAGTTGGTGGCCTTGTCCCGCCAGTCGATGCCTTCCAGCAGCTGTTCCACCAGGGCCGGATCAAACCCCAGGGCCTTGCCGACATCGCGAATTGCGCTCTTGGGCCGGTAACGGATCACGGTGGCCGCCAGGGCGGCTCGCTCACGGGAGTAACGCTGGTAGATATACTGGATAACCTCTTCGCGCCGTTCGTGCTCGAAATCCACGTCAATGTCGGGCGGCTCGTTCCGGTCCTTGGAAATAAATCGCTCGAACAGCAGTTCCACCCGGGCAGGGTTCACCTCGGTAATGCCCAGGCAATAACAGACCGCAGAGTTAGCGGCGGAACCCCGGCCCTGGCAGAGAATACCCCGGCTGCGGGCAAAGGCCACGATGTCGTGGATCGTGAGGAAGTAATGCTCGTACTTCATCTCCGAAATCAGGCCAAGCTCTTTGCGGATCAGGCTCTGAACCTGCAGCGGCGTGCCTTCCGGATAACGCCGGCGCTCGCCTTCGCGGGTCAGCCGTTTCAGATAGCCGGCTGGAGTTTCGCCCTCCGGCACCAGATCTGGCGGGTACTCATAGCGCAGGCTGCCGGGCTCGAAGGTGCACTGGCTGGCAATGGCCAGGGTTTCATGCAGCCAGGCTTCCGGAAACAGCCGTTGCAGAACGGGCAGGGGGCGCAGATATCGCTCGCCATTCTGGAACAGGCAGTGGCCGGCATTCTCCAGATTGGTGTGATTGCGCAGGGCTGTGAGTACATCCTGCAGGGGTTGGCGTTCCCGGCCGTGCATGTGTACCTCGCCCACGGCAGCCACGGGAATGCGCAGTTGGTCAGCCAACCAGTGTATCCGCGCCAGCCGTTGCTCCTCGCCGGATTCCAGGGTGCGGGCCGCGGCAATCCAGATCCGGGGGTCAAACAGGCGGGCCAGCCACTCGCCGCAGGCCAGAGCCTGATCGGAATCCGCATCGGTAGGCGATGGGGGCAGCCACAGGCACAGGCAGTCATCCAGGGTGTGGGTTTCAATGTCCCGGTAAAACAGCCGGTACTGGCCTTTCTCTGCCCGGCGACGGCCGGTAGTGATCAGCTGGCAGAGCTGGCCATAGCCTTTGCGCGTGCGAGCCAGGAGAATAAAGCGGGGTGGGGTTGCCCCGACCGGTGCGTCTGAAAGCTCAAACCAGCTGCCGGTAATGAGTTTGACCGAGCTGTCTGCCAGCGCCGCCCAGGCCCGGGGGATGCCGGCAACGGAGCAGGCATCAGTGATGGCCAGGGCGGTGTAACCCAGCTCATGCGCCCGCTCAGCCAGTTCGTGGGGATGAGAGGCCCCGGTGAGGAAGGTGAAATTGCTGAAGCAGAACAGCTCCGCATACTGCTGCCCGGACATCAGCCAAACCACCCGTGCACAAACCAGCCTTCCCGGGCATCCCGGAAGACCCAGGCCAACTGGCCGCTGTTCAACTGGGCAATGTAATAATCCCGGTGCACGCGCTGGCCATCCCACCAGCCACCGCTGATGCGCTCAGGCCCGGAAAACCAGGTAACGGGCGCCTCGGTCAGCGGTTGCGGGCCTTTCAACAACCAGAGCGGCCGCCTGGGCAGTTCTGCCGCCGGTACTAGCGGCCTTCCGGTTTTACGCAGAACTTCCGAGGCCGACCAGGCTCGTTCGGGACGATGATCCGCCTGGGGGGAGAGCTGTCTGAGTGCCTGATCGCCAAGACGCGCCTGCAGCCGGCTGATCAGGGTATGCCAGGCTTCATTCAGATCCTGGGTTTCACCCAGAAGATCCTGCCCGGAGGGTGCTTCCCGTGACAGGAAACGCTTTACCAATAGGACCATGGAGATAACCGGCGCGCTCAGGGAATGCTGCTCCAGCCTCAGGCGAATCAGATTGAGGAAATGATCAGCCCGGTGCTCCGGCCCGGACGTGCGGATCTGCAGCCGGGTTGGCTCTGAATGCCGGTGCCTCAGAACCAGCCGCAGGCTGTCGGTATCCTGCTGGCGCCAACAAAGATCTTCTTCCAGTTCAGCGAGCATGCGTTGGAGCGGAAACAGCAGGCCCTGGGTATGCTCGATCTCCTGCACAAAATCCGCCTGTTGCCGGAACGAGTGAGGCGGCTGCCAGGGGGTGCGAGGGTCCGGTCGGGTGCCCTGGATTTTCTGTATATAAGCCAGAAGTTCTGGAGACAGACGCCGTGCCAGTTCGCCGGGCGGTAAATCAAACACCTCTCCCAGGGTGTTCAGCCCCAGGCGCTGTAGCCGGGTACAGGCTTTCTCGTTGAATTCCGCTGCCAGCAAAGGCATCTGGCTCAAATTTCGCTGAATGTGGCCCTTATCTGCCGTACATTCCCCCTTGCCGGCGCGGGCAATCAGCCGGGCAGCGAGAGGGGTATAGCCAATACCAATCCAGGCATTCAGCTGGCGTTCATTCAGCCCCTGTTCCACGGTTTGCCAGACAGCGGGCAGCCCGCCATAGAGCTTCTGCAGGCTGCCAACTTCGGCCAGCAGGCCATCCGGCGGCACCAGTACAATATGGGCGGCATAGCGGTACAGCCAGCGGGCCTGATCTTCCAGAATCCTGGCTTCCTGGGTTTCATCGGCCCGCACCATGCCCAGATCCGGCGCCAGGCTGATGGCGGTTTTCAGACGCATGCCGCTACGAATACCCTGGCTCCTGGCGTCGGGGCAGGCCTGGATTACCTTCTGGCCAGAGCCTTCAACCACCACCAGGGCGCCCTGATCTTCACGGGTGCGCCGAATATGATCCAGCATCAGGTGCGGGAAATGCAGATACAGCCAGAGCATGGAGCGTTATTACCCGGTTGAACCCGACCATGGGCCCCGGACAACCCGGGTGGTTTCACGGAATGAGAGATCGGCCCTCTGGGCCATGGCCAATGAACAGCGCTGCCCGGGCCAGCTACCCCGGCGCTTGAGCACATTCACCTTGAGATCCTGCTGCTCCCCCGGTTCCAGCTCCAGCCGCAGGGCAGCCGGAGAATTCTGCTCGGCGTAACGGCGTTCCCGGAACAACACGCACACATTGCTCCCGGCTTCAGCCGCCAGTTGCAGGCGCCGAACCTCCCGGGAGGCCAGTTTGCCTGGCCAGGCCATCACCAGGCCTGTTACTGGTGAACGCAGACAGTTCTCCAGTGTCCACAGAAAGTCGCCCTCATCTTCGGTATGGATCAGTACTACCTGGTCCAGATCGACGCCTTCCCGGGCCAGGGCAGGGGCATAGGGCGTATGCGGCGGGTTCAGCCAGAACACGCTTTTGCCCTCTTCGCACACCCGTTGCATAAGCGGCAGAAGCAAATGCAGCTCACCAATACCCGGTGCTTCCAGCAGGCACTCGCTCAGGGCACCCCGGGGCCAGCCCAGGCCACCGAGCTGGTTATCCAGCACCTGGTAACCGGTTGATTGCGCAGGCTGTGTGGTCTGGGTGTGGCGGTGCCCCTGCCAGACACGGGCATCCTGCATCAGCGTGTTCAGAAGCTCGCTCATGATGAAAACTCTCGAAATACTGTTTAAATATACAGTATTCGGAAAGCCGCCGGATTTCAAGAGAAGGGTTGATAAAGCGAAGGGCACGACCCACGCTTGTAATACAGCCATCAACCATGGAGGTTGAAATGAGTGATCTGAAAACACACAGCTGTGAAGCCTGCAGCCCGAACGCAGCCAAAGCGACCGAGGAAGAAAAGCAGCAGTTGCATAAAGAGGTTCCAGACTGGGAAATTCTGGACATCGACGGGGAAGAACAGCTTCACAAGGTCTACAAACTTAAAAACTTTGTGAAGGCCCTGGAGCTCACCAACAAGATTGGCGAACTTGCCGAAGAAGAGGACCATCACCCCGTGGTTGTTCTGGAGTACGGCAAAGTTGCAGTAAGCTGGTGGAGCCACGAAATCGGCGGCCTGCACAAGAACGACTTTATCCTGGCAGCGAGAACCGACGCTGCTTTCAACGACATGCAATAATCCCAATCGCGGCGGAACCCGGTTTCCGCCGCTGTCCTTCCCTGAGGCTAGAAGCCTTCATCAACCGGACTGCGCACACCAAAACCGCCCTTACGAACAACGTGGGTGTAGATTTCTGTAGTGCGAACGTCGGCATGGCCCAACAACTTCTGAATGGTGCGAATATCGTATCCCGCTTCAAGTAGACGAGTCGCAAAGCTATGGCGCAGGGCGTGGCTATTTGCCTGTTTATAAATTCCCGCTTTTCGAATGGCGAAACCTATGGCCCGCTGGACGCTGCGATCCATGAGATGGTGTCGGCGCAGAACGCCGCTACGAGGGTCTACTGATAATTTTGAGGCCGGAAACAAGTATTGCCATGTCGGTTCCCGGCCTGCGCTGGGATATTTCCGGTTCAGAGCAGCGGGCATGTAGACCTCCCCATGGCCTTGAGCAAGATCTTGCATGTGCTGCGCCAGGCAGATTTTCATTTGCAGAGTGAGTGGTTCGATAAGGGAGTCCGGGAGCAGTGTTGTTCTGTCTTTGTTGCCTTTGCCGCCGCGTACGATGATTTGTTGCATCCCGAAATCTATATCCTTTACCCGAAGCCTCAAAGCTTCGTTGATTCGAAGGCCCGAACCGTACATTAAACGCGCCACCAATTGAGATTCGCCCTGCAAGTGGTCAATTACAGCCCGGGCTTCGTCATGGGTGAAAACCGTGGGTAAGCGCTGGGGCTTTCTTGCAAGTTCAAATGATAGTTCTTCCAGTGGCTGCTCCAGAAACTCTCGAAACAGAAAAACAATGGCATTCAGAGCTGTTCGCTGGGTGCTGACACTGCTATTACGTTGAACCGCCAGATGTGACAGGAACTGCTCCACTTCCTTTGCCGAGCAGGCAGAAGGGTGTTGCATGCCATGAAAACGAATGAAGCGTTTGATCCAGTGACAGTAAGTTTGTTCAGTTTTGTAGGCCATGTTCCGGCTACGGATCAACGCACGAAGCCGATCCATGAAGCGGGTAGGGTTATCCGGCAGTTTGGGTGGGATGTCCAGGATCATTCGCTCAGCCTCCATGCTGTTTATTTATACAGTACTGTAGGGCTGGCTTTGCGTAAATTCACGCAGAAAACCGGAGATATACGACAACTGTCGCAAAATTCCATCATTTTCTCTTTAAGTGGCTTACAACCCCATGAAAATTATGGAATAGTCAATAAGGATTGGCGGAAAATAGGCGGCCGGATGCTTTTGGAGAAATTCAATAATTGACGCCTATCTTGCGGGCAACTACTTTTTAGAGCTCAGTAGTTTACTGATAAAAAAAGAAAATTTGATGGTGGCATGAAAAGCGTTGGGAGATAGACGCATTTTGGATAGATGTCATTTGTCGTTGAATTAGCTGTTAAAAACTAAAAAAGGAGACTCACAAATGGAATTGAACACCATGATTGGATTTTTTGCAGTCGCATTTGGCCTATATACCTTGGTTGCTCGGCAGCTAGCTCCTCACCAGTTCGCAAAGTTGGGACCGATGAAAGAGAAGTTTGGTGACAAGGGCGGGTTTGTCATCCATTTTTTAGGCTATACCCTCATTCCGCTCATCGTCGGCGGCGTTCTGCTTTATCAGGCGTTTGCCCTGGGGAATTTTTAACAAGCTGCGTCACTCGGACGGCCTTGTCAGGCCGCCGGTGCGCTCAGCGTTAAGCCTCAAGGGGTCAACCAATGGAATTCGTAGATTTTTACAGCCCCTTAAGTCCGGATGACCTGGCAGAGGTTGAAGCAAAAATCGGTCGTCCACTCCCGGAAGAATATAAATCATTTCTCCTAAAACATAACGGTGGCCGGCCTGTCTTAGATGGTGTTCGCCACAACGGCGAACATTTTGATTTTATAGGCCATTTCTATGCAATTCGTGGGGAAATGTACTACAACGATTTGGTTCGCCAGATTGGTGAACATGAAGGAATGATTCCGAAAGGATATTTGCCAATCGGTGAAAGTCCGGGTGGTGATGTTTTCTGTCTTTCCCTGAAGGAACCTACAGAGGGCGCGGTGTTTCATTGGGATCACGAGGAAGCAAACTACGATGGTGAACCTTGGGAATTCAATATGACAAACCTATCGCCATCGCTTGCGGCGTTCCTGGAAGGACTCTGCGTTGGCGAGTGACGGGCTTAACAAGGTGGTCAACGGGACGCCAACTACGCTGCGCTCCGTTGGCGCCCATTACCACTGGCGTTAGTGAGGAAATGATGCAGTTTTCTGGCCACGGCCTTGAGTGTGAAATTGGCTTTTCCATGCCCGATGTTGAAGGCTGGATGCACACTACAGTTTCCCTAAAAGCGCCTTCGTTTGAGGGAGCCTTTTCCTGCACGATCGAGGTTGAGGAGTGGAAAAGTTTGGTCCGGGTTTTGAGGAAGCTCGATAGCGCTGGTGGAGAGAGGGCAGACGCTGTGTGGGCAAACATGGAAGAGAACATCGAGTTTTCGTTCTTGGCTCACCCTCGCGGAGCAATGGAAATAAGCTATCGATTTAGCCCTGATTGTTTCAGCCTTGGCCCAACCCTTTCTGGGACCTTTGAGGCGGATCAAACATTTTTAACACGTTGGATTACGGAGGCGGAGGCAGTCCTCAGCCATGATCACTAACAATACGCGTCACTCGGATGCCCTTGGCTCCGCCAAGGTCACCGGTGCGCTCTGCGTTAAGGCACTATGAAAGTAGTACATTATGAGTCTGATGCTCCTTGGGTAGGAAAGATGAGATGCCCTAATCCCAAGTGCGGAAAGGAAACGCCTGCGTGGCAATCTAGTGGCATGAGCGACAGCTGCCCGCATTTCTTTTGCGATACTTGCTCAAACGTCATCCATAGAGAGCAAGACCACGCGTTGCTATACGAAAATGAACCCAGTGATGAGCTATTGCAGAAAATCGCGGTGACACTTCCAAGTTGCCCTTGTGGTGGAAAGTTTGTTCCTGGTGCTAACCCCAAGTGCCCAAGCTGCAAAACAGAATACGCTCACCAGTGGGATGCGGTAAAACGGCTCACTGTTCCATTTATGCCAATCCTGGATGGCTCCTGCTTAATCAGGGATCGTCTGTATTCGTATGAAGTATGCATTGGGTCAAAATCAAAATACTGGTGGCGTTTATTCGTAAATGCCTTAACAAGTGCAGGCAAGGGACGCTCCTAGCGTCGCGCCCCTGCTGCAAGCGTTAAAGGGCAAATAAGGGAGAAGCTGATTGTTCGAGTCAGAGGAATTGAAGGCCATCCTTGATGCAGAGCTCAGCTTTGGAAATGAGATCGCTGAGCAATCTGCATGGCCTCCCAAATGCCAATCACTGGTTATTTTGAAGAAGCGCTTTCACCAACCGTATGAGAGGGCTGCTTTGAACTATCGGTTGATCGATGACAGGCACTACTGGTACGCGGAATATGCCACTGAAACCTACAAAGAAGTCCTGGCATGTGGGTTTTAGCCTTTAACAAGGCCATTAAGTCTGTTCCGGGCCGATGGCCCTCCACCGGACGGCTTTCAGCCGCCGCTTATGGCAAGCGTTAGAAGGATTCGTGCATGGATCAAAAACACTGTCGGCATTGCTACGAATCAATTCCCGTGCAGGCGAATAAATGTAGCCATTGCCTTGAGTTTCAGGCGTCAAAAAATGAAGTTTCGGACAAAAACATCGAAATTATAAAAGAAGTAATTGCCTTATTAGGTAAAGCATTTTTTCCTATCGTAATTCTTGTTTTGGTCTTTAGTTTTAAGCCAAACCTAGAATCGTTGCTGTCAAGAGCAAACGAAGCAGAATTCTGGGGAGGTAAATTTAAGTTTTCCTCAAGCTCTAGCTTTTCGGGCGACCTATCTGCTTACGAGCTCTTCTATTTAATAGATTCAGCTGATCATGGTCCGGGTTATGGAGGTGGTCTTAACTATGACTATTATAAAGAACACGAACCCGAAAAAATTGAGGCAATTGAATCGTTAGCAGAAAAAGGATTGATAACGAGGACGGTTGCAAAGTACGAGGGTGATAACACTGAATATTTTGGAGAGAGTACTCTTAAAACCTTCGCTACGGAAAAGGGCAAAGCATTATTGAAGGAAATGGGAATAACCTTCTAACAAATAGTTGCAGTACGTTCCGGCCCTGACGGGCCTCCACCGGACCGGTTTTTCGGCGCGGTGCGCCTCCAAACCGGCCGCTGAACATTGGCGTTAAGCGGATAAAAGTAAACGACATCGTAGGATGCTGAATGTCTGAAAGAATGGAACGAATGATGAGAAAGCTCGAAGGAGATGGCCCTGTTGAAAAACAGATCATCCTTTTGAAGTTGACCGAATCGCTAGAACAGGCGCCCGAGTTTGGTGAAAGGGCGATAATGAATCCCTCTTCACCACAGAGGCAGTGGCTTTCTAAGGTAGGGGCCCTACTTTCGAGGCTAGGCCTCGATAAGCAAGTGCAGTACAGGGCGACCTACCAAACACTTACCCAATATTGGAAGCCCGCAATCATTCAGATTCAGGGACAGGTTCTCGATGCTATCGAAGAGCTAAAACTGGAGCTGGAATTAGACGGACGCAGTGAAATAGGAAACGCTTACGAGCCAGGAGATGTCTACAGGTTCTTTGCCGACTTAAAATCGATTATCGGCGGCTCTGAAAGCGAACTATTAATAATTGATCCATATTTTAATGGCGAAGCATTCGATGCCTATCTGTCAGAGGCTGATCCGTCTATTGAAGTTCGCATTCTGGCGGACCGATACTCCAAAGATCTGAAAGCTTATATCGAAAAGCACATGGCTCAGTATGGAAGCTCAATTGAGGTAAGAAGAAGCAAAGAGCTACATGACCGAATTATTTTCATAGATGGCACGGTATCTTGGATTATGGGCGGCTCAATCAAAGATGCGGGAAAGAAAGCCACATACTTAATTCCGTTAGCTACTCCCATCACGGAGGCTAAGTATTCTATTTATAGCGATATTTGGGAGAGAGCTGCGGTTGTCGAGTGAGCGCTTAACAAGGCCAGTCACGGCGACGCCTACTACATTGCGGCTTCGTCTCCATTCCGTAGCCGCGCATGCTGGCTGGCGTTATGAGTATTGAGGGATTATGGCTAGGGACGTGCACGAAACATTTCTCAGTGCCCAAAGTGTAGCAGTCACGTGGATTGGAGCTGCGATTGGACCATTGTTCTTTCGCATAGGACTGGACCCTGAATATCGAGTCCACCTGATAATTGGGATAGTCAGTCTGCTCTTGGTGGCTGCATCAATTTTTGATGGCATTAAAGCTTCGAGAGCGAACTCAATTTCTGGGTTTATAGCATTTACAGTCGTTCCTGTGGTGTTGCTGGTGTTAGGCGGCGCACTTGCAATGGTACCGGAGGAGTAGCGGTAAACTGTCCGGCCCCTCATAACAAGTCGCTTAAGTTTGTTCCCGGCCTATCGGCCGTCCACCGGACGCCACTGTCGTGGCGCCGCTTAGCTCAGCTACATGGACTCCCCCTGCGGTCAAGCAACGCCATTTGAATCCGAAGCGGTTTGAGACTGCAGCTCTACATTCGGCCTCTTTGTGGGCGCATTTGCCCGGGCCAAGATGATGATGCGTGTGAGTGAGGGCCTCATTCGTTAGCCGGCTTCTCTGAGCCGCGAAGCTAAACAGGCTCTATCACTCTCGGTCTGACCGTTCCGTCATCGCTTGCCGTTGCAAGACTCGGCTGGCAGGCGTGTTCTGCCTGTCGTTGTTGCTCGGTTATCAGCCCTCCACAGGCTGCGTTTTAAATTCTGTCTGATTCATAAGTAGTGCCCATATAATCCGGGCATTCTTGGCTGCCATTGCCACGGCGGCCCGTTTGTATCCCCGGCGCTCTTTGAGTTCTTTGGCCCAGGCGCTCAGTCGATCTTCTTTCACATCGATCTTTGCAATCACCGCCCGGGTGCCATGGATTAACAGCGTTCGCAGGTATTTGTCTCCGCGCTTGGTGATTCTGCCCAGTCGGGGCTTACCTCCGGTCGAGTATTGTCGGGGCACCAACCCGAGCCAGGCGGCAAAGTGGCGGCCGCTTTTGAATTGCCTGGGATCGGGTGCGCTGGCAATAATGGCCGTGGCAGTTTGCGGCCCGATACCTGGTATGGCCATGAGGCGCTGAGCCTGTTCGTCACGACGGGCCATGGCTTCGATCTCCCGATCGTAAGCCAGTATCTCCTCATCAAGCTGAAGTATGCGCTGGTTGATGTTGTTGAGTAGGCGACGAGCCAGCATGGGCAAGCCGTTCTCAGCGCCCTCCAGGATTTCCGGAACTCGCCGCCGTGCGGCGTAACGCCCCTGAGGAATGATCAGTCCGAACTCGGCCAGCAGACCACGAATCTGGTTAATCTGCGCGGTGCGTTCTTTGGTCAGGCCCCGGCGAATGCGATGCAGACACAATGTTGCTTGTTGGTCTTCGGTTTTGATCGGAACGAAGCGCATGCTGGGTCGGCCGACCGCCTCACAAATGGCCTCGGCATCGTTGTCGTCGTTCTTGCTGCTCTTGCGATAAGGAGCCACGAACCGGGGAGCGATGATTCGGGCATCGTGGCCGAGCTTACTTAGCTCCCGTGCCCAGTAGTGCGCACCAGAGCAGGCTTCCATGCCAATCAGGCAAGGAGGCAGTTGTGCGAAGAACGCCAACAGCTTGGGGCGATTCAGCCGTTTGCGAACTACGACCTTGCCGTGTTGATCGGTGCCATGAATACTGAACACAGTTTTCGCCAGATCAATGCCAATGGTTGTAACATTCATGATGACTCCTCCTGCTTTCGATTGAAGATGTCGACACCTTCAATGTGGCACATCGATGCCTTGGGAGCAGGGGGAGTCCATATCATTCGTTAACTCCCATGAGCATCCTGCAAAAAACTGTTAGGTATCTGTTATACATCGTACTTTTTCTTGCTCTGCTGTGGGGTAGCTTTTTCCTATACGCAGGTTTTCTTTTCTACGGGGTTTATAGCACCTGCGAAGATGTCGCTATTGGCATGCCAGTGAATGACGCCAAGGCGGTAGCAACTGAAGCTGGCTTTGAGGTCCAGGAATCTGAGGTGGACTATCGCTATGATGTGTCCAAGCCGTTTCCGGAATCTGAAAGGACCTTTGAGTTCGCGCTGCGTTTTGATTCAGATGCTTCCGATTTTGTCTGTCGTATCCAGCACAATGGGGACGAGATAGTCTGGTCCAAAATGTATACCTTTTGAGTTAACAATCGGCTGCACGGCGACCGATTTTCCGCCGCTTCGCGGCTCCAAACCGGCGCGTGAGCCGGGCGTTAAGCATCAAGGAGGAAACTTATACCATGGACGTTTTTGCGAAATTCAACAGAAAGAACATCCAAGACCGTCAAATCGACACGCTCATAGGTTTGAGCAAAGGGGTTTTGGCTGACGGAACTGTAAATCAAGCCGAAGCCGAGTTTCTGATGAGCTGGCTGATTCAAAATCGTCAATCCAGTGATAATCCGGTAATTATCAATCTACTCGAGAAAGTCTCCGCTATGCTCGAGGACGGTGTGCTCGATAAAGAAGAGTCAGAGGAGCTATTGGGAATACTTCGCAAAATTTCTGGTGATTCGGCTGAGATCGGTGAATTAGCAAAAACCTCTTCACTTCCGATTAATGAGCCCCTTCCCGAAATAGGATTTGAGGGAGCATCTTTTTTGTTTACCGGAACCTGCGCATTCGGGACTCGTAAGCAATGTCATGAAGCAACTGAGGCTCTCGGAGGAGCTATCTCGAAAAGCGTTAACAAGAATCTCAACTATCTTGTTCTCGGAACTTATGTGACGGACAGTTGGGCCCACGAGACATTCGGTCGAAAAATTGAGAAGGCGGTTGAGTACAGAGATAGCGGTGTGCCTATCGTTATATTGACTGAGGAGCATTGGGCCCAATCAGGCAAGCTGACCTAAGTGCGGCTTAACCAGTCAATCAAGTTCGTGGCCGACCTGACGGCCGTCCACCGGACGGCTTTCAGCCGCCGCTTATTTCAGCGTTAACAGTCAGGTAGAGAATGCTGACTCCCAAGTTTGAATTCAGGTTGTCGAAGGAACGCGTGGAGGCGCGCGATTGTAAAAGTGGCGCCAAAGTCTCGTTTTCCCTGGATATTACCTTGGATGCTAAAAATATGGTGACAGACGTCGGTGGGGCTCAGCCTGAAGGCAGGGTGCGGGGAACAACGTACATGCCCTTCACCACAGTGCCTACGTCAGAAAAGCAGATAAGAATGGCCAATTTAGTGTTGGCACACACAATTAGGGAGCTTGATACAGTCCGGAACGGTCGTTTCTTAGGTATGTCATTTTCACCAGAGATCGAGTTCAAGCTGAGTCGCGACATGGCTCATTTGGTGGACTATCTCAAGCAAAACAAGGCTGGTTATGGTGCGCGTAAAATTTCGATTACTACCGAGTGACTGATAACCAGTCATTCAAGTTCGTTCCCGGCCTGACGGCCGTCCACCGGACGCCCTAGTCGGGCGCCGCTTAATATTGGCGTTAGAGAGCAAGGAGGCTATTCAGTTTATGCTCCAAAAAATTGGCATTGCAGTCGCAATAGTTATTGCAATCGGTCTGTTTGTTGGGACTGGCAGCGCCGTTCCACCAGACAATACAGTGGTGTATGTTGACCCGAAGCTTGAGTATTTCTATCCACCGACGCGCACGCCGGAAGGGCAAGGATACAAAGCTACAGCATACGCATTGGCTAAGGCCATGGGCGCGAAACCTGATAATCCCAGTGGCTTTAATGTAGAAGGGCCGCCACTCCTCATTGATCTCATGTTGTCTGCGGGTTTCATGAAATCGTGGCCCCGCTACTGGTATGGGACGGACGAAGCGCTCGAATTTTATAGTGAGGAAGCTGTTGAGCAGGCGCGGAATGCTCTCTAACCAATCATTCAAGTTCGCTCCCGGCCTGGCGGCCGTCCACCGGACGTCCCTGACGGGCTGCCGCTTAATTCAGCGTTAGGGCTCTTGGGTGAATATGGAAGTTTCGATTCAGACTGCAAATAGTGAACACCTTAACGGGATACACGGATTAGTCCTGGAATGGGGCTATCCAACAAGCGAGTCCGAAACTCTTGAGTGGCTCAAAGCATTGGTGAATTCCTCAAATCATCAAGTATTCGTGGCCGTTTCTGATGATTCGGTTCTTGGGTGGACCGCTGTAGAAAAACGCATATTGCTCGGCGAGGGAGTTATATCCGAAATTACTGGCCTGGTCGTGCGCTCAAACTGTAGACGGTCAGGGATAGGGCAGTTGTTGGTAAATGCTGTTGAAAAGTGGTCTCGAAATCTGGGTATCTCACGAGTTCTTGTTCGCTCAAATGTCTGTCGTTTGGAGTCTCATGAGTTTTACCCTTCTATGGGTTTTGAGCTCATGAAAACGACAAAGGTTTACGCGAAAGAGCTAAACAGCCCTGACAAGTCACGGAAGGCGGACACGTGAGACGCTCCGCTTCGTTTTCGCGTTAGGAAGGGAATCATGAAACCAAAAATCAGCATTATTACGCTTGGTGTGGAGGATCTGAAGAGGGCCACTCGCTTCTATGGCGAAGGTCTCGGTCTTCCAAAGCACGACTTTGAAGGCGGCAACATATCCTTTTTCAGCCTGGAAGGAACTTGGTTAGCGCTCTACCCGCGGGAGGAGTTGGCTAAGGACATCGGGTTAGCCGCTCCCACTCAGGTTGGTTTCTCCGGTATTACATTGGCCCACAATGTTGCAAGCAAGTCAGAGGTTGATGCTGTTCTTAGTCAGGCAGTATCCGCAGGCGCGCAACTGATTAAACCGGCGCAAGAGGTTTTCTGGGGCGGGTACTCCGGTTACTTTCAAGATCCGGAAGGTCATTACTGGGAAGTAGCCTACAACCCTTATCAGGACCTGACGTAATGGCGGAGCTGTCGGCAGTTCCTAACAATCACAGGCACGGCGACGTCTACTACATTGCCGCTTCGCTTTCATTCCGTGGGCGCGCGTGCTGTTGGCGTTAGGTGGATGGCTAAGGTGCTGGGGTGTTTCAGTCCGTTAGATGAAATGAGATATCAATGATTCAAGTAGGTTCTTTAGGAAAGCTCTCTTACGCGTGCTCATTCACGCTAGCAGTCTTGTTTCAAGGTTGCTCTACGCAGTCCCACGACATGACTGCCCACCAAGTCAAAGTTAATCAGGATTTGGCTAATTCTTGGCGTCGTCACGGCGACGAAAAAGTTGCCAGCTCCTTTGAAGATCGAAATAGAAAGATAGTTGAAGATGACGTAGACAATTATGGTTTGGCAGACTTTCTGATTGATGTTGTCTTGGGTGACTAGTATTGAGCCGAAACTCACCGAACCAGCGGCATCACGGCGACCGCTTTTCCGCCGCTTCGCGGCTCCAAACCGGCGCATGTGCCGGGCGTTAAGCTCTATTGTTGCGTGATGCGCAACATGCTATTGTTCCCCCATGATTAAATCATTCCGCCACAAAGGACTGAAGCGGTTCTACTCGACCGGCCACACGTCTGGCATACAGCCCGACCATGCCAAAAAGCTGCGTATGCAGCTGGCTGCTCTGGATACGGCGATTTCAGTGGAAGACATGGATATCCCTGGTTTTCGACTTCATCCATTGAAGGGCAAAGACAAAGGCCGGTGGTCGATTAGGGTTAACGGAAATTGGCGCATGACGTTCGAATTCCAGGACGGCAACGCCTACATTCTTGATTATGAGGATTATCACTAATGACTATGCATAATCCGCCGCATCCTGGTGAATTCATTCGCGAGGTGTACCTGGAGCCTTTCGGTATCAGCTCTCGTCAGCTTGCTTCCAGTCTCGGCGTTTCACCTTCTACTTTGTCTCGGCTGCTCAAAGGGGATAGTGGCATTAGCCCTGAAATGTCTTTGCGGCTGTCCAAGGTTCTCGGGCGTACTCCTGAGAGCTGGTTGGCGATGCAAGATATGTATGACCTATGGGTGGCTCGCGGCACAGTCAATCTGGATGGTATTCATCGCCTGGACTTCGAAGCAGCTTAACCAGTGGCTGTTGTCGGACGCGCCCGCGCTGGCGCACCGTCACGCCGCAAAGCCAAGGCGTTAAACACCACTATGGAATCGAGTAAGCTAATAGATCTGGAGTACAGCAAGCAGGGTCTTGTTACCTTGCTGGCATACAGCTCGAAGCCTGACGAGTCACCGTACACTCACCAGCAAATAGCTGAGTGGGTGGAGAGATTTTGGAATAGGTACAGTGACGTGGAGGCTCCCGAAGAAATCGAGAGCATCATGCCGATACTGGCCGATATCGAAACCCAGTGGGACTTGCACTTAGCCAACACATATTCAATCGAAGAGATTCGCCAAGGCGACTTCGAGGCGGTACGGTTGCCTATACAGTGGTTTGAAGCTTGGGCTAATGAGGTCGAGAGTGTTTAACAATACACAGCACCGGACGCCCCTGTCGGGGCGCCGCTAAACAAAAGCGTTATAAGCATTAAGGAAATCTGAATGGTGACCAAGGCAGGTTTAATTCTTCTATTTTTGCTATCAGGATCTGCCTACGCGGCGGAAAATCCCCCAGAGCTTTGGTCCTGGTTTAAAGATCTGAACAAATCCAAAGAGGCGTGTGAAATACAAAGCTCATATGCCCTGCAAGTCATAGGATTAGAAAACCAGATTGAGAACGAATACGGAATATACGGCAATATAAAGTCAAATCGTGTTGTCGTTAAATGCATAGAAATATCGCCTACGCAAAGCAAGCTCATGGTTGCAGTGGCTGGCCACAACAGAGATTCGGTAGAGCTTGTGAGAAATAAGATTGTTGAATCAATTCAGTAAGATAAAGCTTATAAAAAGCGCATCAGTACGCGGCCGATGGCCGCCGGACGCCACTGTCGTGGCGCCGCTGTGCTTCAGCGTTATGCTTTGGAGAATTTAGTGCGTATATTGATTTTAGTGTTAGCTATCTTGCCCTTACAGGCATATTCGTATCCCAAAGTCGATACAATTGAAAATAGCTATACTGTTGAAGCCAATGACAAAGGCTCATTGTTTTCTGCAATCAACAATGCATCGCCAATTCGAGAGGGCGGTGAAGTTTTTCATGCTCACACTGATACGTATGTAAATTGGAACTATTGGTGGGATAAACGAAATAACTACTGTAAGTTAAATCGTGTAGAAACTACTGTGACAATAACATACACTCTTCCACGCTTATCCTCAAAAACACAGGACGCTGAAGTAAAAAGAATATGGAATAAATATTACCCAGCACTTATTGAACATGAAGAGGGTCATGGCCAAATAGCAATTGACGCAGCACAGGTAATAGAAAGAGGCCTTAGAAATATGTCATCGTACCCTAGCTGCGATCTTCTAAGCAAAAAGGCGAATGCTAAGGTTCAACGAATACTTGATAAATCCTCACAAAAGCATCTTGATTATGACAATAAAACTAATCACGGAAAAACACAGGGCGCATATCTTAATCTCTATTAATAAAATGCATAGCAAGGTCGAGTAATATCATTCGCTGCGCTCTCTGGACAGCCTTTTCGTCGCATTGTTTGCGCGAGCTGCGCCTTTATCGAAAAAATGCAACAAAAGTCTGCCGTGGTTGGCCGCGTTAGCATCAATGGAGGAGTCAAGTTTGAGATCGGGAATCTTCATCGTATTTATTGCTTTGCTGGTTGGATGTGCAAGCTATGAACAACACATTCCTACAGCAACAAGTACAGGCGAAATCGTCGAGCCTACCTTTGAGCAGAAGGCCGTTGGAGAGGCCTCGATCATGACGAATCAGGCCTTGAAGTCGTACCGGGAGGAATATGTCCATGCAACCGCACACAAGGCTTTTGCTCAATCTGATGTAGGTGCCTGGTCTTGGAAGTCTAATAGAACCTCAATAAAGCACGCGATAGAGAACTCTTTGATAGATTGTCAAAGAAATAACAAAAGACACGAAGCTGAACATCCGTGCAAGATTATTAATGTTGACGGGAAATGGGCCGGGGAGCGCTAGATGCTAACAAGGCCAGTCATGGCGACGCCTACTGCATTGCGTCTTCGCCTCCATTCCATAGCCGCGCATGCTGGCTGGCGTTAGTAACTTCCTCTTCCTTTTTAATTGGAATTCCGTATGAGGCATGCTGAAAGGCACAGGACAGAACGGATTGGCTGGCTCCGTGCTGCGGTTCTGGGCGCCAATGACGGCATTGTATCTACCGCTAGTCTGGTTCTGGGGGTGGCGGCGGCAGGGGCGGACTCCAAGGCTGTCTTGGTTGCTGGTGTTGCCGGTCTTGTTGCAGGCGCTATGTCGATGGCAGCGGGTGAGTATGTGTCAGTCAGCTCTCAATCTGATACGGAGCGGGCGGATCTTGCCAGAGAGAGTGGAGAGCTCGTTAGCGAGCCCGAACAAGAACAAGCGGAATTGGCTGAGATCTACGTAAGGCGAGGGTTGGATCCAGAACTTGCAAGCACAGTAGCAATTCAACTCATGAAGCACGATGCGCTTGGGGCGCATGCACGCGATGAACTTGGTATTTCAGAGGTATCGACGGCTCGCCCGATTCAGGCCGCGTTTGCGTCGGCAGGTACATTCTCGGTTGGCGCGGCACTCCCTCTGCTCATCGTCTTGTTGTTGCCGAGTCACTTACTTATGTGGGCTGTTCCAAGCAGCTCTCTCTTGTTCCTTGCCTTGCTGGGCTCACTAGCAGCGAGAACGGGGGGCGCTCCCGTTCTTGTGGCTGCCTCTCGGGTAACTTTTTGGGGCGCCCTGGCAATGGCCCTGACTGCGGGGATCGGTGCCCTTTTTGGGGTGGCCATTTGATTTGCCGACCCTGCATTGTCTCGCTTAACAAGGCGCTGCTGCCGGACATATTTTCCGCTGTGCTCCAAATTTGCCGCAGAGCGCGGCGTTGGGCGGCATGACACAAGGACTATTCTATGCCCAATATAACGGCTATTCGCGACATCTCGAGAACCTGGCCACTACCGAAGCGTGAGGGACTATGAGTTTCCAGCAGATACTTGATTCACTGCCGATCGGTGGCGTCTTCGTAGTGTTCGCCATCTTCGCGCTGACCGTTATCGAGGTTGGTTACCGCTACGGATATTGGTGGCAGGAGCGCACGCAAGACGAGAAGGAGGGCCCCACGGGCATGATCGTGGGCTCGCTCCTGGCCCTTATGGCGTTCCTGCTCGCGGTCGCGATGGGGATGGCATCCGATCGTTTCGACACGCGCCGCGGGCTCGTGCTGGCCGAGGCGAATTCCATAGGTACCACTTACCTCAGGGCCGGCTACCTGCCAGAGCCGGCCTCGAGCGAGATCCGGGATCTGCTCCGCGAGTACGTTCCCTTGCGCATCGCGACCGACGATCTGGCAGAAGTCCGAGTGAAAATAGCTCGATCGGTCGAGCTCCAAGAGAAGCTCTGGTCAGTCGCCGAGGAGTTGGCCCGCGCCACACCCGAATCTGACGTCCTGGCCCTGTTCATTGACTCACTGAACGAGACGATCGACCTTAACGAGACGCGGGTAACGGCGGGCATCTACGCACGCGTACCGGAAACGATCCTCCTCCTCCTCTTCTGCGGCTCAATGCTGACGCTGGGGATGGTGGGCTACAACGCAGGCTTGATCCAGCGGCGCAGCCCCCTCACTACCATCGTGCTGATCGTCCTCCTTGGTGCGGTTATCACCCTCGTGGTCGATCTCGATCGACCGCGCGACGGATCCCTCGAGGTGAGCCAGCAGCCGCTCATCGATCTACAGGAGCAGGTCGGAGCACTTCCGCCAGCGAATCCACCTAAGTAGCTGGCGTGCCACCCAACAAAGCGCTCCAGCCGACGGACAACCCGCTTCGCGGCTGGGCTAAAACGTTAAAAAATAGGCTCCCCCGTCGCCTTGACCGCATAAAACAGGCAGTCACTCTTCGCAATAACCGGGTTGGTGGTAATCATAAAGGTCCTGAGGGCCTGGGCGGGGTAGATCTGCCCATCCCTGACCTGAAGCACCTGTTCCATGTTCTCTTTTCGGTTGTGGCCGATCGCGGTGAGTATGCCAAGGCCTTTTTTGCCAACCCACCCCAGGGGCTCATCCGGGGACACGATTCCGAAATTACGATGTTCGATGTCGGGGGGGAAGGTCAGGTCGGCGTGGCCGGTGGGCTCGAGGCGGTATTCTATGGTTGCTTCAGGCGCCAGTTCCACCCGGATCGGATTGCGCAGCACGGTGACGTCCCAGTCCGCTTTTTCCAGTGACAACACATCTGGCTTTGAGCAATACCGGACGAGTCCCTCATAGGCCAGTTCATGTGCCTGCTCGTCCTGGGAACCACCACACTCGATGGTTACTGTGGGCACCTCCTGCTCGGAATATTCCATCAGCGCCCCCAGGCGTAGATCCGTCATGATGAGGCGGTCGGTAAAGAGCGATGTCAGTGCCTGATGCGCCGCGTCATTGGTGATCGATACGGCGAACGCAGGGCCTGAACCTGAGGTGTTGTGAACATCCAGCAAGCATTCGGGCTTCGCGTTATGGAGTTCTGCCAGCATGGCCCTGGCAATCGCCCCTTCTTCTCCCTCGAACGGTTCCTTGAAACATCGGTTGAGGTCACGTCCGTCTGGAAGCTGTCGCATTGAGAGTGTGGGAGGAATCTTCGCAGGGTAGATGCCGCCCAGAAGAAACAGCATGTTAACTGCCGGGGTGTGCTGTTCGAGCAGCCATCGATGAAGCGCAAGCAGGCCAGAAGGCTCATTGCCGTGAAGCAGCGTTGCCATGGCTCGGGTCCGGGAGCGATCACGACCGGCAACACGAATAATCGTGGGCTTTTGTAGCTGGGCTAACCACTCAAGGGCGGAGCGGCCCAGGGTCCGGGGCGAGGGATCATTCAAACAATCGAGAACGTTCGAGTTACTCACGGTGACAATGTCCATTCATGCAGCGGCGTATTTTTCTTCTGGTTGGCCATGTACAGAGAAAGCATGGTCTGGAAGGCCTCATCGGGGCTCAGGGATTTGAACAGGGATTCGGTGATGTGGCGTTGCCACCGGGCGCCCGACATGGCGGTTTCAATGCGGCCTTCGATAATTCCCAGCAAGCGGTGAATTTCTGACTCGTCCACGGCTGTTTGTGCCAGTGCGTCCCGGGCGCGGGGTAGCAGATCCCGGGCCACGGTTAACAGGGGCGTATCCTGCAACTGAACCTGATTCTTGTGTGGCCATATGATTTCTGCGCCAACGCCATATTTCGCGGCGCGGTAGAAGTTGTGTTCCGTGTAATGGAAGGGAAGTATCGACGTCAGATGATGAATATCATCAAGTACTGCCAGCGCAGCGCCAATTAAGAACAGCCCGTTCGCACACATATCAACAGCCGTAGGACCTGCAGGCATTGAGCGAATCTCAATGCGCAGGTGGCCGCCTTCGGTATGGTCATAGATGGCCCGGTTCCAGGGCCAGGTGGTTCCCTGGTGCAGTCGCAGTTCGGCCAGTTTTGGCACTTCACCGCGATCAATCACTGCCATCGGGTCCTCCTCTGACATCAGTGGAATGATGGGCGGATAGAGCGATGCCGAGGCGGCAAAGAGTTCCCAGGCGCTGCGTATCCAGCCGTTGCCGTAGTACACCCTTGGCGGATGGCGCCAGGTTTTATGGTTGGGCGATCGGCTGTCAATGGATTGCTTGAACAGGGCAATGCGGGTTTCGTCCCACAGGTGGTGGCCAAACAGGCTGGGTGAATTGCTGGCCAGAGCGAGGACAATCGGCGTGACCAGTTGGACTGCATTAAAGTAATCGGCAAAACGGTGTGCGGGCACCCGCCAGTGGAGCTGGAAGGAGGTATTGGCTCCTTCCATGTAGACGTCGTCAGCTTCCAGATTGATAACGTCGTTGCCACCAATATGAATGCTGAATGGCTCGCCCCGTTGCTTGATCAGCGCCTTGGATAACGCATGATAGCGGGGCTCGTCTGTCATGGCTTTCGCGCCCATATCGGACTGGCGAAGTGTGGGCAGAATGCCGATCGGCACAAGCTCCCCGTCCAGTGGCGCGGCGTGCTGGTTGATCCGTTGGATCGCAGAGAGCAATTCCTGCTCTGTTCTGTCGAAGGGAGAGCCTTTAAAAGCCTGGGGGCTGAGGTTGTATTCGAGATTGAAGCGGTTAAGTTCAACCGTCAGTTGAGGGTCCTGAACGCGGGCGGCGATTTCGGTGTTGATGGGTTGAACGCGCAGGTCCGAGTTTACGATGTAGAACTCTACCTCGGCTCCGATGGAGCTTGCGCCTTCGCCAAAGCCGGGCCGGTTCAGAAGACGAGTGAGTGCTTTGAGATCCGTCCTGACCTTGGCGGCAAAACGTTCAAAGTCTTCCGGCGCAAACTCTGTTGTCTTGATCGACAGTCCCACGTCAACGTCATCCTCGCACCCACTTATCTTGATAGTAGTGGAAGATGTGCACCAACGTTAATTGCCGGCTCAGTCCCGGTTGAGAAACTCAAATACCGACGCAAAATCCTTTCGCCCCCAGCCACTGCTGCTGGCACTGCCATAGACTTCTTTGGCCAGGTTGGCCAGATACAGCGGCTGGCCCACTTCGTAGGCCGTTTGCTCCAACAGATGCAGGTCTTTGTGCATCAGCTCCAGAGGGAATTGGGCGTCAAAGTCCCCATTACGGATCAGCTCGGCCTTACCCCCGATAAAGGGCGGAGTCACAGGTAGGTTTGGCAGGGTGTCCATCAGGAAATCTCTCGAGAACCCCAGTTTCTCTCCCAGCAGAGTGGTCTCGGCAAAGGCGAGCATGGACTGCGCCAGCATGGCGTTCACCAGCATTTTGAAGGCGGTGCCGCGACCAACTTGGCCCACGTGCACAATTTTCTTGCCCATGGTCTGAAGGAGCGGCTCAATCGATTGATAGTCCCCGTCGCTGCCGCCAACGAGGAAGGTCAGTTCGCCGCTTGCAGCCGGCTCACGGGTACCGGCAACCGGGGCATCCATGAACCGAATGCCCTGAGCTTTGGCGGATTCTGCGGCGTGCTCGGTGAACGATGGGTTCACGGTGGAACAATCCACCCAGAGGGCATTTTCCGCCATGGCGCTGACAAATCCATCCTCGCCGAGGGCCAGATCCTCGACAACGGGAGGAGAGGCGAGCATTGAGAAGACCACATCCGCCTGCCGGACGGCGTTGGCCGGCGAATCGGCGACTTTCGCGCCTTTGTCTTTCAGCAATTTTGCGGCTTCAGTCGAGCGGTTGTAGACGATCAGGTTGACGTCGCCCTTGTCCAGAAGGTTTGCTGCCATGCGCGAACCCATGATGCCAAGTCCGATAAAAGCTACTGTTTGCGTCATCTGTGTCTGCTCCGGTCGATGCGTCTTAACAGGATCTATCCAATGATCTGTGGACGTGACTCTTCAGTTCAAGGTCGGTCACGCTCCGGTTTCCGGCGGCACATCTTCAACGTTAACCTCCGAATAGCGAACCACCCGGTTTCGGCCGCCGGCCTTCGCGGCGTAGAGGGCTTTGTCTGCGAACACCAGCAGCGTGTCCAGCTCGTCGCCGCCTTCCGGAGTGATGCAAGCCACACCGGCGCTGACGCTCAGCGTGATACTGCCTCTTTCAAGCGCCAGGGCCTTGCCGTTGATGCTTCGGCGCAGTCGCTCGGCGACTTCCGCGGCCGCTTCCTCATCAGTGCCTTCCAGCAATACGGCAAATTCCTCGCCGCCAAGGCGGGCGAGGATGTCAATGTCGCGCAGAGCATCCTGTGCCATCAGGCTCAGATGAATCAGTGCCTTATCGCCTACAGCATGGCCATAGGTATCGTTTACTTTCTTGAACAGGTCGGCGTCGAACATGATGGCAGACAGCGGTTTGCCGGCACGTATGGCTTTTTTCAGGGCGGTTCTACCCAGTTCAAAGAAGTAGCGGCGGTTGTTCAAGCCGGTCAGGGCATCCGTGCGAACGGTTTCCTCCAGGAGCTTGTTGGCTTCTTCCAGCTCCCGGGTCCGTTCGGTCACGCGGTGCTCAAGGCTGGCATTCAACTCGTTCATCTGGCGAGTCTTCTTCGTCAATCGTTGAACAAGGTCCTGCAATACAGAGGAAAGAACCCGGACTTCCTCGTAGTCATCACGTAGCTTTATCGGAGATGATGGATTGCCCGGATCCAGCCGGTTCGCTTCCCGCGCCATTTGCAGCAGTGGGCGGGTGATACGCCGGGCGGCGTAAACAGCAAACACAATGAGCAGCACGGCCAGCAGCGCACCGCAGAAAATCAACGTGTTGCGAAGCGATTGCGCAGGCTGGAAAGCTTCACTTGCGGGCTTGCGAACCAGCACCAGCCAGTTGAAGGTGGTGTATTCAGCCCGGTCCTGAAGGCGGCTGTAGCCCACCAGGTAATCCCGGGCCCCGGCACCTGCTTCCTGCGCCATGGGCAACGTCATGTATCCCGGGTGATCAGATTGGGCCGCTTGAACGAGCGGTTCATTCAGCATGCTACCTACGCTACCTTCCGGGCCGATGATTACCTCTCCGGTTTTGTCTGCCAATATCAATTCCACCTGGAGTCGTTCCTGTAGAGGAGCGAGCAGGGATTCGCCCAGGCTGGCTACCCAGTCAAGGTAGAGGTGGGCACCGAGGACGCCATTGAAGTTTCCTTCAGGGTCCTGGAGTGGTACGGCCACATCGACAAACCGCAGGGGAGCGTTGGTGTTGTTGTTAAGCTTTTCTGCCAGCAGAAGGGCTTCGTGGGCGTCGCCGAGGTAGGGCTTGTCTTTGGCTTCCTGGAACCAGGGACGGTGCGACACGTTCATGCCTTTGAGCATGTCGCCGGTGCTGGCCACAACAGTGCCATCTGCGGAGGTAAGCCCTATCCAGGCATAGCTTGAAAAATTTCGGGCCAGGGCGTCCAGCAGGGCAGACACATCGCCGGTCTGTTGCTTCGAAAGTTGCTGGCTGGACAACGCCGCTGCCACGGCCAGATCGCTATAGCGCTCGTGAAGATCCAGCTCGATTTTGTCCCGCAGCTGGACGGCCACTTCTTCGAGGTTTTGCCCGGTGGATTTGCGCAGTGCGCTGACAGCGAGGTCGCTTGCCAGCCAGGTTCCGATGGTGGTGGCCGCCAGAATGAGGAGGCCAAAGGACAGGACCAATCGGATTTTAAGGGTATTGAGCGGTCTGATATTCGATATCCAATGTCGAATGAATGCAGCGGTCCCTCGGCGCCAGATGTTGTTCAGCCTGTCCCTGGCCTGTGGTTGCAAGTATAGATGCCAAAGGCGGGTTATTCCCGTGACGCGTTTGTCATTGTGCCTTTGTACGCCCTGGTGCTTGGCCATCGCTCGCTCGCGTTATAACCAAACGCTTCTAAACCAGTCGGAAATTATCTAGTCAGGGCATTGTTGTTCACAATCTCCTACCTTATCTTTGCGTTCTAAGAAAGCGCCGTCCTATTCCTCTGGCGTATATTAAGATTCCGAGTTAACTGGGAGCTCTGCCTACTATGCCGAATTCGATTTTTTCTGGTTCCAAAGCCCGTAAGGGCCTGTGGTTCAGTGCGCTGGCGCTGGCGTTCTCGCTGACTGGCCCAGCTTCCGCTCAGGAGCGGGAGATTTTGAACTCCTCCTACGATATTGCCCGCGAGCTGTTTGCCGAATACAACGTTCTGTTCCAGGACTACTGGAAAGAAAAAACTGGCGAAACCGTTGATATCCAGCAATCACACGCTGGCTCTTCCAAGCAGGCGCGCGCCATCCTGCAGGGGCTGGGTGCGGATGTGGTCACCTACAACCAGGTGACCGACGTTAATATTCTGGCCGAGCGCGGCAACCTGATTCCCGAGGACTGGGCATCGCGCCTGCCCAACAACAGCTCTCCGTACTATTCCACCATGGCGTTCCTGGTGCGTGACGGTAACCCCAAGAACATCCAGAACTGGGATGATCTGATCCGCGAAGACGTTGAACTGATCATGCCGAACCCGAAAACCTCCGGTAACGGCCGCTACACCTACCTGGCGGCGCTGGGTTTTGCCCAGGACAAGTTCGGTGACGACCAGGAGAAGATTGATGCCTTCCTCAGCGACCTGCTGGGCCAGGTGAAGGTATTCGACTCCGGCGGTCGTGGCGCCACCACCACGTTTGTGGAGCGGGGCCTGGGTGATGTGCTGCTGACCTTCGAATCTGAAGTGAACAACATCCCGGCCCTGAACCCGGACAAGAACTTCCAGGTTGTGGTCCCGAAAGTGAGTTTCCTGGCCGAGTTCCCGGTGACCTGGATCGACAAGAACATCGAGAAGAAGGGCACCGAAGAACTGGCCCAGGCGTACTTGAAGCATCTGTACTCCGAAGAAGCCCAGCGCATGCTGGCCGGCTTCAACTACCGGGTGCACAACGAAACCGTGAAAGCGGAAGTGGCTGACAAGTTCCCGGAACTGAAGCTGATGCCGATTCAGGACATCGCCGGCAGCTGGGAAAATGCCATGGAGACCCACTTTGCCAGCGGCGGCAAACTGGACCAGTTGCAGCGTCGCCGCTAAGGGATGCGCATTTGATCCATGGCCACCACTGACCTTTCGGAGCGCCCGGCAAAACGGCTGAGCGCTCCCGCCACCAAACGCGTCTTGCCGGGGTTCGGACTGAGCCTCGGCATTTCGCTTTTCTTTATCAGCCTGGTGCTGCTTCTGCCCATCAGCGGCCTGTTTATCCGTGCCGCCGGCATGGGGTGGGAGCAGTTCTGGTTTGTGATCACCGATCCGCGGGTGGTTGCGTCCTATAAAGTTACCGCGCTGGCGGCCCTGGCTGCTTCCCTGTTCAATTGCGTGTTTGGCCTGCTGATGGCCTGGGTGCTGGTGCGTTATGAATTCCCCGGCAAGCGGCTGCTGGATGCGATCATGGATCTGCCGTTTGCGCTGCCGACCGCCGTGGCCGGCATCACTCTCGCGACCCTGTTTGCCGAGAACGGCTGGTATGGGCAGTATCTCGCCGATCTGGGTATTGAAGTGGCATTCACACCGCTGGGTATTGTGGTGGCGATGGCCTTTACCAGTGTGCCGTTTGTGGTGCGCACGGTTCAGCCGGTATTGGAGGAAATGGCGCCGGAGGATGAAGAAGCGGCCATGAGCCTCGGTGCCTCGGACATAACGGTCTTTCGGAAGATCCTGTTCCCGACGCTCTGGCCGGCTGTAGTGACCGGTGGCGCACTTTCGTTTGCCCGCAGCCTCGGGGAATACGGCGCGGTTATCTTCATTGCCGGCAACTCGCCTTACATCAGCGAAGTGATCAGTCTGATGATCTTTGTGCGTTTGGAGGAATACGATTTTCCGGCTGCCAGTGCCATTGCCGCAGTGGTGATGTCGGTATCGCTGTTGCTGCTCCTGGCGATCAACGTCTGGCAGGGGCGCTATCTCAAGCGCCTGCACGGAGGTTAGGGTATGGCTGCGCGTAAACATCGCCGCGTTGGCGACAGCCCGCTGGTTCGTCGCACTCTGATAGGAATTGCCGTCGGCCTGACGGTGCTTCTGCTGTTCATGCCGCTGGTGCTGATCTTCGTGCAAGCGTTCGCCGAAGGCTGGGCCGGTTACGTCAGCAATATTCTCAATGAGTACACGCTTCATGCCATCGGCCTGACGCTCGTGGTGGCTCTGCTCACGGTCCCGCTAAACATGGTGTTCGGCGTGTTCCTGGCCTGGCTGGTGACCCGCTTCCGGTTCCCCGGGCGCAAGCTTTTGACCACATTGATTGATATCCCGTTCGCCGTATCTCCTGTGGTTGCCGGCCTGCTTTTCCTGCTGCTCTACGGGAGCAATGGCTGGGTCGGGCAGTGGCTCGGAGAATACGACATTCAGCTGATGTTCTCCTGGCCTGGCATCGTGATGGTTACTGTGTTTGTGACCTGTCCGTTTGTGGCCAGAGAACTGATCCCGCTGATGCAGCAACAGGGGCGGGAAGAAGAGGAAGCCGGTGTGGTACTGGGCGCGTCTGGCTGGCAGCTGTTCCGACGCGTAACCCTGCCGAATATCCGCTGGGCACTTCTCTATGGCGTTATCCTCACAAACGCCCGGGCGGTGGGCGAGTTCGGTGCCGTATCGGTTGTCTCCGGCAACATCCGGGGCCAGACCAATACTCTGCCGTTGCAGGTTGAGCTGCTTTACCAGGATTACAACACCGTGGGCGCGTTTGCAGCTTCTTCGCTACTTGCAGGTATTGCGCTGATCACGCTTATCGTAAAGGCCATCGTTGAATGGCGTCAGAGTCGTAACTAAGGGTTTCCAATGAGCATCGAGATACAGGGTATCAACAAGTTTTTCGACAAGTTTCAGGCCCTGCATGACATCAATCTGACCATTCCGGACGGCCAGCTTACGGCGTTGCTGGGACCTTCCGGTTCGGGCAAGACCACGCTGCTGCGGATTATCGCCGGCCTGGAAACCCCGGAAGAGGGCAAAATCCGGTTCAGCGGCAGGGATGTGACCGATCTGCACGTTCGGGACCGGCGCGTTGGCTTTGTTTTCCAACACTATGCCTTGTTCCGCCATATGACGGTGGCCGAGAACGTGGCCTTTGGTCTCAATGTGCTGCCGCGCAAGGAGCGTCCCGGCAAGTCTGAAATCCGCAAGCGGGTAAAAGACCTGCTGGAAATGGTGCAGCTTGAACACCTGGCCGACCGTTACCCGGCGCAGCTTTCCGGTGGCCAGAAGCAACGCATCGCCCTGGCACGGGCAATGGCCATGCGGCCGGAGATTCTTCTGCTGGATGAGCCCTTCGGCGCGCTTGATGCCAAGGTGCGAAAAGACCTGCGCCGCTGGCTGCGCAGCCTCCATGACGAGCTGCATTTCACCAGTGTGTTCGTGACCCACGATCAGGAGGAGGCCCTGGAGCTTTCGGATCAGGTGGTTGTGATGAGCAATGGCCGGATCGAGCAGGTTGATACGCCGCTCGAACTCTATGGTCGCCCGGACAGCCGGTTTGTATTCGAATTTCTGGGGCAGGTGAATGTGTTGTCCGGCAAGATCCGCGATGGCGTCATGCGCCAGGGTGACGCCTGGATTCGCCTGCCTGAAGGTTGTGAGAACGATGACGCGCAGCTCTATCTGAGACCCCACGAGGTGCGCCTGACCCAGTCCGCCAGCGATGAGGCCCATCTGCCGTTCCGGATTGAGGCCATCAACCTGATCGGTGCGGAAGTACGCATCGAACTCAAGCCCGATGGCTGGGAGAGCGAGGAGCTGTGGGAAGTTGGTATCAGCCACACCGAGTTCAACGCCCGCCAACCCCAGCGCGGTGACCGCTGCTTTGCGGTGCCGGATGTCGGGCATCTGTTCTGTGAACACGCGGTTGAGCCAAAGACCCTCGAGTGGCGCTAGCCTACCTAATGTTAGAGCGGGTCGCCCGCCATCATCTATAGTTTCCTGATGAGGGGGCTTTGTCCCCGGATTACTCGTTCGATGTAATCGGCGTACTCCACCTTCGGGTGGAAACCATCAGGAGGATGTAATGCCACTGCCCGCCCCATTAACCGAAAACCAGGTCTATCACGGTTGCCCAGAAGACAAACTGGATTTCATCACTACCGAAGACCTGCAAGACCTCGAGCGTCCTTATGGTCAGGATAGGGTGTTGAGGGCGCTGGAATTTGGCGCCGGTATTCAGGCAGGGGGTTTCAATCTCTTTGTCCTCGGGCCCTCCGGGGCGGGTAAGCACGAGCTGGTCGAGCGCTTTCTTTCCCTGCACGCGGCAAGCCAGCCGGTCCCGCCGGATTGGTGCCATGTCTATAACTTCCAGTTTTCGGAGCGGCCGCGCGCCATTCGACTGCCCGCCGGTGAAGGGCGGCAGTTCAAGAAAGACTTGAATGAACTGGCGGAAGAGCTTCGAACGGCCATACCTGCTGCCTTCGAAAGCGAGGAATACCAGGCCAGGTTGCAGGAGCTTCAGGAGGAAATGGCCAAGCGTCAGCATCAGGGCCTGTTTGATGTCCAGGAAGAGGCGAACCGCAACAATATCGCCATGATCACGACGCCGGCTGGTTTTACCTTTGCCCCGATGCGTAAGGGCGAGGTGATCGACCCAGAGGAATACAAGAACTTCTCGGATGAGGAGAAAGAACTGGTCGAATCCAAGGTTGAGGAGCTTCAGAAAAAGCTCCAGCAAACCATCCAGCAGATACCCAGGATGCGGAAGGAGGTCCGGGAAAGAGTCCATGCCCTTAATGAAGAAATGGTGCAGCTGACCCTGGGTGGCCCGATTGGGGAGTTGAGGGAAAAATGGTCCCACCTGGAGGATATCGTTGAGTACCTGGATGCCGTTCGCGAGGATGTGGTTGAGCACGCCGAGGCTTTTCAGGATACCGATAATGGGCCTCCCGCGGGCCTGCTGGCCAGGTACAAGGTCAATTTGCTGGTCGATAATGCCGAGACGGCCGGCGCGCCCGTTATCTACGAGGACCTGCCCAACCATCAGCATCTGGCGGGGCAGATTGAGCATCGTGCCCGCCAGGGTAATTTATATACCGATTTCAGCCTGATTCGCGGTGGCTCCATGCATCGTGCCAACGGCGGCTATCTGATCATTGATGCCCGTCGGGTGCTGACCCAGCCGATGGCCTGGGAGAGCCTCAAGCGGATCCTGTCCTCCGGCGAAATCCGGATAGAGTCACTGGAGCGGCTTTATGGGTTGGTGAGTACCGTCAGCCTGCAGCCGGAGCCTATTCCGGTGTCGGTCAAGGTGGTCCTGCTCGGGGACCGGATGCTCTACTACCTGTTGTCCCATTACGATCCGGATTTTCTGGACCTGTTCAAGGTAGAGGCGGATTTCGAGGACGACCTGGACCGCAACGACGATTGCTATGAACTCTACGCCCGAATGATCGCCACAATGGCCCGGGGCCTGAAAATGCGACCGCTGGAGCGGTGCGCCGTTGCCAGATTGATCGAGCATGCGAGCCGTTTGGCAGCAGACCAGCGCAAACTGACCGCCCACGACCGGGTGCTCCGGGATATTCTGAGCGAGGCAGATCACTGGGCGGGGCAGGCCGGGGCCGATACGGTTGAAGCCAGCCATCTCCAGCAGGCTATTGATGAACGGGGATACCGGGCCAGCCGGGTCCGGGAACGAAGTCGTGAGCAAATCAGCCGGGGTGTGGTGATGATAGCCACTAATGGCGAGGAAGTGGCTCAGGTAAATGGCCTTTCGGTACTCAGGCTTGGCGCGTCGATGTTTGGCCAGCCTACCCGGATTACCGCCACGGCCCGTCCAGGCAAGGGGCAGGTGGTGGATATCGAGCGGGAGGCGAAACTGGGCGGCCCCATTCACAGCAAGGCCGTGATGATTCTTTCCCGGTTTCTGGCGAGCCGGTACGCCGGCGACGGCGAACTTTCCCTGTCCGCGAGCCTGGCCTTTGAGCAATCCTACGGTGGTGTTGAAGGAGATTCGGCTTCGGTGGCAGAAACCTGTGTACTGCTTTCAGCCATTTCCCGGGTACCACTGAAGCAGTCCTTCGCCGTGACAGGATCCATGAACCAGCATGGTGAAGTTCAGGCCGTGGGTGGCGTGAACGAGAAGATCGAGGGCTTTTTCGACGTTTGCAAAGAAGCCGGCGACGTTCGCGGGCAGGGCGTTCTGCTGCCGGCAAGCAATGTTGAGCACCTCATGCTGAGAGCCGATGTGAGGCAGGCGATCGCTGAGGACCGGTTCCGAATTTATCCGATCTCCAACATCAATGAGGCAATTGAGCTGTTAACCGGTCTTGAGGCCGGAGAACCGGACAGTAATGGCGAGTTTCCGGAGAGCAGCTTCAACAGGCGGGTTGCCGAGCGCCTGGCGAAATTCGCGGAGGCCAGCAAGAAGCGGGATAGCAATGGAGACGCAAACAACGGCGGAGGCAGGGACAGTGACTGACGCACCTGAAAATCGGGCTGGGTACAGTAACGAGGCCGGCCGTGTGCTGGTACTGCTGGATGGTTCGAGAACGAGCTATGCCGCTTTGGAGGCGGCGGCGGAAATTGCTGCGTTCACCGGTGCCGATGTGCTGGGCGTTTTTGTTGAAGAGCTGAATCTGCTGCGAAGTGCCGGCTATGGTTTTGCCCGCGAAGTGGGAGCGTCATCGGGCATCAGCCGACCCTTTGATTCTGTCGATCTTGAGCAACGTATGCACAGCTTGGCTAACCAGGCTCGTCGAGCCCTTGCCGGCGCTGTGGCGCCATATGGCGGAAGGCACGCACTGAGCATTGCCCGGGGCCATGTGATTGATGAGGTGCTGGCTCTAGCCGGACCCCGGGATCTTCTCGTGCTTGGCCGCGTTGGTTGGTCCTCTGCGCCGGGGGCGCGGTTGGGCTCCACGGCAAAAGGTCTTGTTCGCCGGTCGCCGGGCAGGATTTTGCTCTGGTGCGAAAATCGGACTCTGCCGCACGGCAGGGTTGTGGTATTTCTGAATGATCACACAGAGGCTAACAGCCGTGCTGTCCAGGCAGCCGCTGAGGTGGTTCATCACTCCCATCGGCCCGTAACGCTGTTGCTGGGAGCAGATACGGATCTGGCGCCTGAGGAACGAAAAGGCATGCTTCAGGATCTGGGTATTCAGGAGTCAGGCCTTCGTATAAGGTCTCTGCCCTCGACGGATCCGGTTACCGTAGCCGGGATTTTACGCCAGGAGAAGGCGGTCCAATTGGTGCTTAGCCGGGGCTGCACCTTGCTTCAGGAGCCTGGTGCAGAGCATTTGCTGGAAGCACTGAATCTTCCCGTTACGGTCACGCCTTAAATGCCATCGGTTGTTCCATAGGTCTGATTTCTGATGTTCACGGATGTTCTCTACATTGTTGGCCTGACCGTCCTTGCCGGCGCCTGCATTCCTCTGGGCGGCCTGGTCGCCAGCTTCGAACGGATCCGCCCCAATTGGCTGGACCAGGAGTTCCGGCATTTTCTGATCGCGTTAGGTGGGGGGATTCTGCTTGGTGCGGTTTCAGTGGTCCTGATTCCGGAAGGGCAGTCAAGCATGGGCGACTCTCTCTGGGCGATTCCTGCCATTATTGCCGGTGGGCTTCTTTTCTTTGGTATTGAGCGCATTCTTGGCTTGAAGCGGCGCGAGTCTCCGCAGCTGATGGGCGTGATGCTCGACTTTATTCCTGAAGCAACGGCTTTGGGCGGACTGGCAGTCGTGAGCCCGGAAACGGCTATGCTCATGGCTGTGTTAATCGCGATGCAGAACTTGCCTGAAGGCTTCAATGCCTATCGGGAGTTGGCCAGATTGCCCGGTTACACCTCCGGGAAAACCCTGGTGTTCATGGCCTGCCTTGTGATTACCGGGCCGCTGGCCGGCTTGCTCGGATATTTTTTCCTGTCCGAGCGCCCTGTAGTATTGGGCGCAATCATGCTGGTCGCTTCAGGCGGTATTCTCTACCTGATTTTTCAGGATATTGCGCCACAATCCAGGCTTGAGAATCACTGGGCGCCGCCGCTGGGTGCAGTGGTGGGGTTCTGCCTGGCGTTGTTCAGCCATGACTTATTGGGCCAGGTCTGATCTGGCCGTTCAGGCAATCTCGCGGGCGTCTTCCTTGCTCAGGATTTTCTCGACATCTTCGGCAGATAGGGTTTCGTTCTTCAATACGGCTTTTGCCAGTGCTTCCAGCTGGTTACGGTGCCCCGTCAGGAAGTCCAGGGTCGCTTTTTCCAGGGCCAGCAGCTGGGACTGGATTTCCCCATCGATCATCTCCGCCATCTTTTCGCTGAATTCTCTTGGCATGCCCATTTCCCGGCCCAGGAAGACATGTTCCTCGCCGATGTTCAGGCCCAGCGGGCCAATCTTTTCGCTCATGCCCCATTGGCCGATCATCTTGCGTATCAGCGCGGTGGCTTCCTTGAGGTCGTTCTGGGCGCCGGTGCTGACCTCGCCATAGATAAGCTTTTCCGAACAGCGACCGCCAAGCATCACCTTGATGCGATCCTTAAGATAGCTCTCGGTGTAGGTGTAGTGATCTTCCTTGGGTGTCTGTTCAGTCACTCCCATAGCCATGCCATGAGGGATGATGGTCAATTTAGTGAGAGGGTCTGCGTTGGGCATGTAGTAGGCCATGATGGCATGACCGCATTCGTGGTACGCAACCGCCTCGCGCTCCTGCGGGTTGAGCTTGGTGTCCCGCTCCTCGCCGAGAATAATTCTGTCCCGGGCCAGCTCAAAGCAATGGGCACTCACTTCGTGCAGGCTTTCGCGGGCTGCGGTTAGGGCTGCCTCATTCACAAGGTTCTTGAGATCCGCCCCGGAAAAGCCGATGGTGCGAGCGGCCAGCTGATCCAGGTCGACATCATTCGCCAGTGGTACTTTTCGCACATGAACCGCCAGGATCGCCGCGCGGGCCTCCTTATGTGGGCGATCCAGAGTGATCTTGCGGTCGAAGCGACCTGGGCGGAGTAGGGCGCTGTCCAGAACGTCTGGCCGGTTGGTGGCAGCCAGTACCAGAACATTCTCGTGGGCCTCGAAACCGTCCATTTCAGTGAGAATCTGGTTCAGGGTCTGCTCCCGCTCATCGTGGCCGCCACCCAGGCCTGCGCCCCGTGACCGACCGATTGCGTCCAGTTCGTCGATGAAAATCAACGCTGGCGCTTCTTTCCGGGCTTCCTTGAACATATCTCGAACGCGGGAGGCCCCGACGCCAACGAACATTTCGATAAATTCCGAGGCGCTGATGCTGAAGAAGGGCACTTCGGCCTCTCCAGCGATGGCCCGGGCCAGCAGGGTCTTGCCGGTCCCCGGCGGGCCGACCAGAAGCACGCCCTTGGGCATGACGGCACCCAGTGCCCGGTACTTCTCCGGGGATTTCAGGAAGTCGATGATCTCGGCAATTTCCCGCTTTGCGGATTCAATGCCGGCCACATCGTCCAGGGTAGCTGTGGATGTTTCCCTGCGGGACCTCCGGGCCTTGGATCGGCCGAAATCAAACGGCCCGCCACCCTGGGTCATGCGTTTCTGGGCGGCACCCCAGAACCAGAACATCAGCGCCAGCAGCAGGATCCAGGGCAGGAAGCCGCGGATCATCTCCTGCCACCAGGGCAATCCCGATGGTGTGGCCCGGATGGTGACACTGTGCTCTTCCAGCAGGTTGAGCAGCGACGGATCTTCCATGGGCGGGCGGATGGTCTGGAATCCCGGGGTGCTGGTTCGTGCTGGACTGTCCGAGCTGAAGTCTGCCGCACCACTGTCGGTAAACAGACCAGTAATGGCTTCTTCTTTCAAAGTAACTTCCGCCACCTGCTGATTCATGACGGCGGTTTTAAATTCGGAGTAGGCCAGATCCTGAAGCCGGGGTTGTCCGCCGTCCTGAAGCCAAAGCACCATCAGAAAGATGGCCGCGCTGAGCCAAAGGAACGCGAACTGGTTCGGGATTGCCGGCTGTTGGTTCTGCTCCGGCTTCTGTTTTTGGTTCTGGTTGTCTGGCCCGCTCGGTGCTGTCATTTCGGTCTCCGGTCGCCCTCCATGATCTTCGCCACGAAGACGGATTTGCCGTAGGTCTCGAATGACCATTTCATGGTATCCGAGAGCACGCCCATAACCTCATCATAGTCGCCGAAAATCTCGGTGCTCATTCGCCCCGGGTAGACTTCCAGCCCGGTTTGCTCCAGACGCGCGATAAGGTCTTTGATTGGCTGCTTATATTCCTCTTTCAGGGGATAGCAGCTCAGTTGTACAGAAAGATACATAAAGTCTCCTTTCAGGTCAGTGACCCTGGTCAATTGCCTGTGTTAATGGCCCATGGCTGACGAGGTGCTCCGCCTCGGATCTGCGCCACCATGGAGCATGCCGTCTTCATCAACCAGGATGCTCTGGATGGCGCCCATGGCTGATCCACCAACCACGGTGTGCCCCCGTTCCTGCAGAAGCCGGATCGTGTCGGGGCTGATGCCCTGTTCGATCCGGATTTCATCCGGCAGCCACTGGTGGTGCATACGGGGTGCGCTCACGGCGGTCTGGATGTTTATTCCATGATCAATCACATTGAGGATCACCTGCAAGGTGGTGGTAATGATCCGGGAGCCCCCTGGGCTGCCGGTAACCAGAACGTTCTTGCCATCCTTTTTCACGATGGTGGGCGACATGGAGCTCAGCATGCGTTTGCCTGGCCCGACCTTGTTGGCTTCACCGCCGATCAGGCCATAGGCGTTGGGCACACCGGGCTTGGCGCTGAAATCGTCCATTTCGTTGTTAAGCAGGAAACCGGCGCCTTCCACTGTGATGCCGGACCCGTAACTGAAATTGATGGTGTAGGTGTTAGACACCGCATTGCCCCATTTGTCCACCACGGAGAAATGGGTGGTCTCGGGGCTTTCCCAGGCAGCCGGCTGACCAGGATTGATGTCGGTGGCCGGTCGTGCCTTGTCTGGATCAATGCCTTTGCGGAGCTCTTCTGCGTAATCTTTGCTTGTCAGCCCTGCCAGTGGCACATCCACATAATCCGTGTCGCCAAGGTATTTTGAACGGTCGGCGTAGGCCAGTTTCATGGCCTCTGCCATATGATGGATAGCATCAGCCGAGTTGTGGCCGAAGTCGGCCATTGGAAAGCCTTCCAGAATATTCAGGATCTGGACAATGTGGGTGCCACCGGAAGAGGGCGGTGACATGGAGAAAATGTCGTAACCCCGGTAGGTGCCGTGCACCGGTATGCGCACCTCGGGGCGATAGTTCTTCAGATCGTCCAGTGTGATCAGCCCATCGTGTCGGTCCATCTCGCTGGCGATCAGTTCGGCAGTTCTGCCCTCGTAAAAGCCCTTCACGCCGTCATCGGCTATGCGCTGGAGCGTTGCCGCCAGTTCCGGCTGGCGAAAGCGCTCGCCGGCCTGCCAGGCACTGCCATCTTCCTTATAAAAGGTGTCGCGCGTGGCGGGCCAGCGCTCAAGCCTGTCCCGGGCCTGTTCCAGGCCCTCGGTAAAACGCTGAGGCACGATGAATCCTTCCCGGGCGAGTTTGATAGCCGGCGCCAGCGCCTGTTTCAGAGTAATCGTGCCGTGTCGCTCCAGCGCCATAGCGAGGCCTGCAACGGTTCCCGGTACACCAGCGGCCAGGTGGGTGAAGCGGCTGCGGTTTTTAACCACATTGCCGGATTCGTCCTGGAACATGGTTTCCGTCGCGGCGGCGGGCGCTTTTTCACGATAATCAATTGCTTCCGGAGCAGCGCCATCCCCTTTGGAGATCAGCATGAAGCCGCCGCCGCCAATGTTGCCGGAGCGAGGTTGGGTGACTGCCAGAGCAAAACCGGCTGTTACCGCCGCATCTATTGCATTGCCGCCGTTCTTCAGTACGTCGAGGGCAACCTCGGTGGCAAGCGTATGGCTGGTGGCAACCATGCCCTGGGTCGAGGTAACCGGGTGAAACCGCTCACCTTCGAGAATGGCCTGTCCGAAGGCTGGCGCGGTGGTGATGAAAAAGGCCAGGGCGGCCGCAATCGAAAGGCGGCCTGAGCGCCCCGTGGCGAGGTTTTTGATTGTGCGTTGGTAGAGGCCTCTGTCCATATCTCCATTCCTCGTTTCTGGCGTTCAGATAGGCTATGATAGCCGGTCATTTTCATAGGTGCGTACCGTTAACCTGCCGTTAATGTCGGCGGTGATTCCCCGACGCACCTGCTTTCCCGGATTTCAGTTAAGGAAAGGCTTTCATGGAGCATACCTATCGTCTTGTGATTTCCTGCCCCGACCGGGTGGGAATTGTCGCCAAGGTGAGTAATTTTCTGTCCACATACAATGGCTGGATTACCGAAGCGAGTCACCATTCGGATACCCATACCGGCTGGTTTTTCATGCGGCACGAAATCAAGGCCAACTCGATTCCGTTTGGCCTGGACCAGTTCCGGGCTGCGTTCGAGCCCATTGCCCGTGAATTCAACATGAACTGGCACATTGCCGATTCGGCCCAGCCGAAGAAGGTGATCCTGATGTGCAGCAAGGAATCCCACTGTGTGGCAGATCTGCTGTACCGCTGGCACAGCAAGGAGATCAATGCCGAGATAGTGGCGGTCATCTCCAACCACGACGACCTGCGCCGGATGGTGGAGTGGCACGAGATTCCTTATCACCATGTGCCGGTCAGCAAGGAAAACAAGGCGGAAGCCTTCGCCCACATCGATGAGCTGTTCCAGAAATACGAAGCCGATGTGGTGGTGCTGGCGCGCTACATGCAGATCCTTCCCGGCGAGCTCTGCGAGAAATACTCCGGTAAGGTAATCAATATCCATCACAGCTTCCTGCCGTCCTTTGCCGGTGCGCGCCCCTATCACCAGGCCTACAGTCGCGGCGTGAAGCTGATTGGTGCCACCTGCCACTACGTGACCCAGGACCTCGACGAGGGCCCGATCATCGAGCAGGACGTTATCCGGATCACCCATAGCGACTCCATCGAGGATATGGTTCGCCTGGGTAAGGATGTGGAAAAGAACGTGTTGGCCCGGGGCCTGCGTTCGCACATCGAAGATCGGGTGATTACCTACGAAAACAAGACAGTGGTGTTTGATTAAGGCTGCCTCACAGTTGCCCCGGAAAGGGCGCGACTGTGGTAGACTTGGCGGCTTGTTGAAGAATAACTATGGGGCCCGGAAACGGCCCTGATACGACTTCCAGTAACGCAAAGGAACCTTTCTCGATGGGTGAGTTAGCCAAAGAGATCCTGCCGGTCAATATTGAAGACGAGTTAAAACAGTCCTACCTCGACTACGCCATGAGTGTAATCGTCGGGCGGGCGCTTCCGGATGTGAGGGATGGCCTCAAACCGGTTCACCGCCGTGTTCTGTTCGCCATGTCCGAACTGAACAACGACTGGAACAAAGCCTACAAGAAGTCCGCCCGTGTGGTGGGTGACGTCATCGGTAAATACCACCCACACGGTGACTCTGCGGTCTACGACACCATCGTACGTATGGCTCAGCCGTTCTCCCTTCGCTATCCGCTGGTCGACGGTCAGGGTAACTTCGGTTCCATTGACGGCGATAACGCGGCTGCCATGCGTTACACCGAGATCCGCATGGAGAAGATCGCCCACTCCCTGTTGGCGGATCTGGACAAGGAAACCGTCGATTTTGTCGATAACTACGACGGCACCGAGCGTATTCCCGAGGTGCTTCCTACCCGGGTTCCGAACCTGCTGGTGAACGGTTCCTCCGGTATCGCCGTGGGCATGGCCACCAATATTCCGCCCCACAACCTGACGGAAGTGGTCAATGGCTGTCTGGCGCTGATTGATAATCCGGATCTCACTGTTGATGAGCTGATGGAATTCATCCCGGGCCCGGATTTCCCGACCGAGGGCATCATCAATGGCCGTGCCGGCATTGTCGAAGCTTACCGTACCGGCCGGGGCCGTATTTATGTCCGTGCCCGCCACGAGATTGAACACGACAAAAAAACCAATCGTGACGCTGTCATCATCACTGAGCTGCCGTATCAGCTCAACAAGGCCCGCCTGATCGAAAAGATCGCCGAGCTGGTGAAAGAAAAGCGCCTCGAAGGCATCACCGAACTGCGGGACGAATCCAACAAGGAAGGTATCCGGGTGGTGATCGAGCTGCGTCGGGGTGAAAACCCGGATGTTGTGGTCAATAACCTGTTTGCCCATACCCAGTTGCAGACGGTGTTTGGCATCAACATGGTTGCGCTGATCAATGGCGAGCCGAAGACGCTGAACCTCAAGCAGATGTTGGATGCCTTTGTTCGTCACCGTCGTGAGGTGGTTACCCGCCGCACCATCTATGAGCTGCGCAAAGCGCGTGAGCGGGGCCACATTCTGGAAGGCCTCACGGTTGCTCTGGCCAATATTGATGAGATGATCGAGCTGATCAAAGCTTCTCCGAGTTCGGTAGAAGCAAAAGAAAAGCTGATGGCCAAGGGCTGGGCTCCGGGTGATGTTCTGGCAATGCTGGAGCGTGCCGGTGAGGACGCCTGTCGTCCAGACGATCTGCCGGAAATCTATGGCCTGCGTGATGGCCTTTATTATCTGTCTCCCGAGCAGACCCAGGCAATTCTGGATATGCGTCTGCACCGCCTGACCGGTCTTGAAACCGAGAAGCTGCAGAATGAGTACAAGGACATCCTTGAAAAGATCGCCGGCCTCCTCGAGATCCTGGCCGATCCTGACCGCCTGATGCAGGTTATCCGTGAAGAACTGGAAGCCGTTGTTTCCGAGTTCGGCGATGAGCGTCGCACCGAGATCACCAGCTCCCAGCGCGATCTGACCATTGCGGATCTGATAGATGAGGAGGACCTCGTAGTCACCATCTCTCACGGTGGTTACGCCAAGACCCAGGCAGTTGAAGACTACCAGGCCCAGCGCCGGGGCGGTCGCGGCAAGGCGGCAACCTCCATGAAGGATGAAGACTTCGTTGAGAAGCTGCTGGTTGCCAACTCCCACGACACGATTCTGTGTTTCTCCAACCGTGGCAAGGTCTACTGGCTGCGGGTATTTGAGATTCCGCGTGCCAGCCGGGCGTCCCGCGGTCGGCCCATGGTGAATATACTGCCGCTGGACGAGGGCGAGCGTATTACCACCTTCCTGCCGGTTCGTGACTATCCGGAGGACCAGTTCGTGCTGATGGCCACCTCCGCCGGTGTGGTCAAGAAGACACCGCTGCCGAACTTCTCGCGTCCGCGCAGCAGCGGCCTGATTGCGCTGTCCCTGGATGAAGGCGATACCCTGATCGGTGCAGCAATTACCAAAGGCGATGCCGAGGTAATGCTTTTCTCAACCGCTGGCAAGGCGGTGCGCTTCAACGAGGAAGCCGTTCGTCCGATGAGCCGGACAGCCCGTGGTGTTCGCGGTATCAAGATGCCGGAAGGTCACCATGTGGTGTCCCTGATCATCCCGCAGGAGGATGGGGTTCTTCTGACCGCCTCCGAGAATGGTTACGGCAAGCGGACGGCCATCGATGAGTTCCCGACCTACAGCCGGGGCAGTCAGGGCGTTATTGCCATGCAGTGCTCTGAGCGGAACGGCAACCTGGTCACAGCCCTGCAGCTGTTCGACGGCGATGAAATGATGCTGATCTCTGACAAGGGCACGCTGGTGCGTACCCGTACAGACGAAGTATCCGTTCTGAGCCGGAATACCCAGGGTGTGCGCCTGATCAAGCTGAGTCAGGAAGACGAGCGGCTGGTCGGTGTTGAGCGGATTGCGGAAACCGACGCTGAAGAAATCGACGGTGAAGTCGATGCCGCAGACAGCAGTGCGGAAGAAGGCGAAAAAGGTGAAGGTGCCGGCGACGAGTAAGCCGGCACTGCGACAGATAGATTCAGTAAGACTTGAGAGAAAGCAGCAACATGAGCAGGGCGTATAACTTTTGTGCAGGTCCGGCCACTTTGCCGGAGAGCGTGCTTCGTCAGGCGCGGGATGAAATGCTCGACTGGCGCGGTACCGGCATGTCGGTGATGGAAATGAGCCATCGCAGCGACGAGTTTGTCCAGATTGCCGAAACTGCAGAAAAGGATCTGCGTGAACTGGCCGGCGTGTCAGACGACTACGCGGTTCTTTTCATGCAGGGTGGAGCGTCCAGCCAGTTTGCCACCATTCCTCTGAATCTGCTGGGCGAAAAAGGCTCTGCGGACTACGTGAACACCGGCATCTGGTCCAAGAAGGCCATTGCCGAGGCCAGTCGTTATGGCAAGGTGAACGTGGTGGCGAGTTCGGAAGATAGTGGCTTTACTACGATTCCGGACCAATCTTCCTGGCAGACCAGTGCCGATGCGGCGTACCTGCACTACACGCCCAACGAGACCATTGGTGGTCTGGAATTCGATTTTATTCCGGATAGCCCGGGCGCACCGCTGATTGCCGACATGTCCTCGTCAATGCTGTCGAGGCCGGTGGACGTCTCCAGGTTCGGCGTGATCTACGCCGGTGCCCAGAAAAACATTGGTCCCTCAGGATTGGTGGTGGTCATTATTCGCAAGGATCTCCTCGGCAAGGCTCGAAAGGAGACCCCGACCATGATGAACTATCAGGTGATTGCGGATAATGGCTCCATGTACAACACCCCGGCCACCTACTCCTGGTATCTGGCCGGCCTGGTGTTCAAGTGGCTGAAAGAGCAGGGCGGCGTGAAGGCAATGGGGGAGACCAACCTGCGCAAAGCCCGCAAGCTTTACGACTTCATCGATACCAACGAGTTTTACGCCAACCCGATTGACCCACGATTCCGTTCCTGGATGAACGTGCCTTTCACGCTGGCGGATGACGCCGTGAACGGTGAATTCCTGAAGGGTGCCAATGCCCGTGGCCTGCTGAATCTGGCCGGCCACCGTTCGGTGGGCGGGATGCGTGCGAGCATCTACAACGCGATGCCCGAAGCCGGCGTCGATGCGCTGATTGACTACATGACCGAATTTGCGAAGGAGCGTGGCTGATCATGAGTGACGAGCAGGTTCGGCTCGGAGAGCTGCGGGACGAGATCGATCAGCTTGATCAGAAGATCATGGAGCTGATCAGTGCCAGGGCCGCCTGTGCCCAGGAAGTGGCCCACGTCAAGATGGCCGCCAATCCGGGGCAGGACGTCTTCTTCTACCGCCCGGAGCGGGAAGCGCAGGTGCTTCGGCGCATCAAGGAACAGAATCCCGGCCCCCTGTCCGGTGAGGAAATGGCCCGTCTGTTCCGGGAGATCATGTCCGCCTGCCTGGCACTGGAAAAGCCCATGCACATTGCCTTCCTGGGGCCAATTGGCACCTTCACCCAGGCAGCAGCGCTCAAGCATTTCGGTCACTCCGTCGTCAGTGTTCCACTGCCGGCTATCGACGCGGTGTTCCGGGAGGTGGAGTCCGGCGCAGCCCATTACGGCGTGGTGCCGGTCGAAAACTCTACTGAGGGTATGATCAACCACACCCTGGATATGTTCATGTCCTCGCCGCTGAAGATCTGCGGGGAGGTTCAGCTGCGGATTCACCATCACCTGCTGGTGTCTCCGAAGCATGGCGACCAGGAGATCACCCGGATTTATTCCCACCAGCAGTCCTTTGCCCAGTGCCGCCAGTGGCTGGATACCCATCGCTACGGCATTGAGCGGGTCACCGTCTCCAGTAATGCGGAAGCCGCCCGGCGCGCCGCCGAAGAGCCGGGTACTGCAGCCATTGCCGGTGATATGGCGGCCGAGCTCTACGGCCTGGAGAAGCTGGCGAACAGCATTGAGGATCGCCCGGACAATACCACCCGGTTCCTGATCATCGGCCGGGAGGAAGTGCCGGCCAGCGGTCACGACAAGTCATCTATCCTGGTGTCCATGCGCAACAAACCGGGGGCACTGTATCAGCTCCTCGAGCCGTTCCATCGTCATGGTCTCAGTCTGACCAGAATTGAAACGCGGCCCTCGCCGAGCGGTACCTGGGCTTATGTGTTCTACATCGATTTCGAGGGGCACATGGAAGACGAACAGGTTCGTAAAGTGCTGGCAGAAGTGGACGACGAAGCGGTTGAACTCAAGCGTCTGGGATCCTACCCGATTGGCGTTCTGTAAGTATCTGCACCTGCGTTTTTGAGCAACGAGTGTCTAGGACGATTTATGGCTATTGATTACCAGAGCCTGGCGGTTCGCGGCGTACAGGCGCTCTCACCCTACCAGCCGGGCAAGCCGATTGAAGAGCTGGCCCGTGAGCTTGGCCTCAATCCGGCAGACATTATCAAGCTGGCGAGCAACGAAAACCCGCTGGGGCCCAGCGAAAAAGCGCTGTCGGCTGCGCGGCAGGCGCTCTCTGAGCTTTGCCTGTACCCCGATGGTAACGGATTCAACCTGAAACAGGCGCTGTCGAAGCGTCTGAACGTTGGAATGGATCAGATTACCCTTGGTAACGGCTCCAACGATGTACTGGAAGTGATTACCCGTTGTTTCGCCGATGCAGATTCCGAAGTGGTTTTCTCCCAGTACGCGTTTGCCGTTTATCCCCTGGTGACCCAGGCCATCGGCGCCAGGGGTGTATCTGTGCCTGCCCGGGAGTGGGGGCACGATCTTGACGCCATGGCCGCGGCGGTTACCGATCGCACTCGTCTGGTGTTTGTCGCCAATCCGAACAATCCCACGGGTACGGTTCACACGGCGGACGCCATTGAGGCGTTCCTGAAAAAAATCCCCGAGAACGTGCTTGTGGTTCTGGATGAAGCTTACTGTGAATACCTGACCGGTAATCAATACCCGGATGGTGTCGAGCTGCTGGCCCGCTTCCCGAATCTCATCGTTTGCCGCACTTTTTCCAAAGCCTGGGGGTTGGCGGCTCTACGGGTGGGTTACAGCATCTCCTCGCCGGCCATTGCAGACATTCTTAACCGGGTGCGTCAGCCGTTCAACGTGGATACCGTTGCCCTGTCTGCGGCCACTGCCGTTCTGGACGATGAGGATTACCTTCAGCGTTCACGGGATGTGAACAAGTCGGGCCTGCGTCAGTTGCAGGAGGCATTCGACCGGATGGGGCTCAGCTATATTCCGTCGGCCGGGAACTTCGTCGCCGTGGAAGTGGGGGAGCAGGCTATGGGCGTGTACCAGTCCCTCCTGGCTCACGGTGTGATTGTCCGGCCCATCGCGGGCTATGGCATGCCCCGACATCTTCGGGTGACTGTCGGCCTTCCGGAAGAAAACGAGCGCTTTATCGAGGCTCTGGCCCAGGCCCTGACCGCATCGGGGCTCAGCGACTGATATGGTGTCTTCCGAGCCTCTGTTCAAACGGGTAGCGGTGATTGGCCTGGGGCTGATTGGCGGCTCCCTGGCCTGTGCCATCCGTCGCAACGGACTGGCGGGCACGGTTGTCGGCGCCGATCAGCGCGACGAGGAGTTGCAGCTCGGCAAAGAGCTGGGTGTGATCGATCAGTCGGCATCAACAGTGTCTGATGCTGTTCGGGGTGCGGATCTGGTTGTGCTGGCTGTGCCGGTAAGGGCAACCCGAGCGGTTCTTGAGCAGATTCGTCCGACATTGGAGGCGGACGCGATCCTCACCGACGTCGGTAGCACCAAGTCCAGTTTCGTGAAGGATGTGGAGGCAGTGTTCGGTAGCCTGTCGCCCCGGATCATTCCCGGCCATCCTATTGCCGGGTCCGAGAAGAGCGGCATTCGGGCGGCGAATCCCGAGCTGTTCGCAAACCACAAGGTCATTCTTACGCCGCCTGATGACGTTAGCCAGTCCCACCTTGCCCGGCTTAAGGCGTTGTGGGAGGGATGTGGTGCCACGGTGCTGACCATGTCCGTGGCGTACCACGATGAGGTGCTGGCAGCTACCAGCCACTTGCCGCACCTCATTGCATTCTCCCTGGTGGATACCCTCGCGGGTGAAGATGAGAACATGGATATCTTCCGTTATGCCGCTGGCGGTTTCCGGGATTTTACCCGGATTGCCGCCAGCGATCCGGTGATGTGGCACGATATCTTTCTTTCGAACCGCGATGCGGTTCTGCGTGTGATTGACCACTTTACCCATGATCTGGAACAACTGCGCACTGCCATCGCCAATCAGGACAGTGCCACATTGTTGCGGGTTTTCAGTCGCGCCAAAGCGGCGCGTGAACATTTTTCGAAGATGCTTTCAGGACAGGCTTACGTGACAAACAACAGTGAAAAGCAGGTGACGTTCCGTCTTCAGCCCGGTGGCGCGATTACCGGTGATATCCGGGTGCCCGGCGACAAGTCGATGTCGCACCGTTCCATTATGCTGGGTGCGCTGGCTGACGGCGTGACTGAGGTTAAAGGGTTTCTGGAGGGTGAGGACAGTCTGGCCACGCTACAGGCGTTCCGGGATATGGGTGTCACCATCGAAGGGCCGGACGACGGCTTTGTGCGCATCCACGGCGTTGGGATGAACGGGCTGCAGGCGCCAAGAGGTCCTTTGTATCTGGGTAACTCCGGAACGGCCATGCGGTTGTTTGCGGGATTGCTGGCGGCCCAGCCCTTTGATTCCGAGCTGACCGGCGATGCGAGCCTGTCCGGTCGCCCGATGGGGCGGGTTGCCGACCCATTGAGAGCTATGGGTGCTGTGATTGACACCGCAGAAGGTGGTCGTCCGCCACTGAAAATCCGGGGCGGCCAGAAGTTGTCGGGTATTCATTACGAAATGCCGGTTGCCAGTGCCCAGGTGAAGTCTTGCCTCCTGCTGGCTGGCCTTTACGCCGAGGGCAGTACATCGGTGACCGAGCCGGCTCCCACCCGCGATCATACCGAGCGGATGCTGGCGGGCTTTGGCTACCACGTTCACCGGGACGGCGCGACCGCCAGTGTCAGCGGTGGCGGCAAATTGACGGCGACCAACATTGATGTGCCCGCTGATATCTCGTCATCCGCCTTTTTTCTGGTAGCCGCGAGTATTGCTCCCGGATCTGATCTGGTCCTGCGGCATGTGGGGATGAACCCGACACGGGTCGGTGTTATCAATATCCTGAACCAGATGGGTGCCAGCATCGAGATTCTGGACGAGCGCGAAATCGGTGGCGAGCCGGTTGCTGACCTGCGGGTCCGCTCGGCGGAGCTGCAGGGTATCGATATACCTGAAGATCAGGTGCCCTTAGCCATTGATGAATTTCCGGTGCTGTTCATTGCCGCGGTCTGCGCCAAGGGTCGCACGGTTTTGCGGGGCGCAGAGGAGCTTCGGGTCAAGGAAAGCGACCGGATCCAGGTGATGGCAGATGGCCTTGCCGCACTGGGCGTGGAAACTACCGTAACCCCGGACGGCATTATTATTGATGGCGGCCAGACCATCGGTGGCGGTACCGTGAACAGTCACGGCGACCATCGCATCGCGATGTCCTTTGCGGTCGCTTCCCTGCGCGCTGCGGGCGAAATTACCGTGACCGACTGCGCCAACGTGGCAACGTCTTTCCCTGGGTTTGTGGAACTTGCGCAAGGAACGGGGATCAATATAACAGCCGAGGGGGCTGAATAATGGTTGATGGCAGTGCACCGGTGATCACCGTGGATGGTCCCGGGGGTTCCGGCAAAGGCACGATTACCCAGATGCTGGCCCGAAAACTGGGTTGGCATCTTCTGGACAGTGGTGCCCTTTATCGGCTGACGGCGCTGGCCGCGGTTCGCCAGGGCGTGTCTCTGGATGACGAGAGCGGTCTGGTGAAAGTCGCCGCCGGATTGGATGTGGCGTTTGAGCCCACGCCGGCGGGCGAGCCTGTAAAAGTTATTCTGGCCGGGCAGGACGTGACCGCAGATATACGTACAGAATCGGCGGGCGACAATGCTTCAAAGGTGGCTGTGATGCAGCCGGTCCGTGACGCCCTTTTGCAGCGCCAGCGCGATTTCCGACAGGCGCCCGGCCTGGTGGCCGATGGGCGCGATATGGGGACCGTGGTGTTTCCGGACGCGCCGGTAAAAATCTTCCTGACGGCAAGCGCCGAGGAGAGGGCTCAGCGGCGCTATAGCCAGTTGAAGGACGCGGGTGTCGATGTTAATATTGACGCCCTTTTAGAGGAGATACGGGTTCGTGATGAACGGGATATGAACCGTTCCGCAGCCCCTCTCAAACCCGCAGATGATGCGCAAGTCATTGATTCTACGGGATTGAGTATAGAAGAGGTGTTGGGCAGGTGTATGGCCGCAGCAGGTCAGGCCTGACTACACCTTTTTGTCGTTGAAATGCCGGATGTAGCGCTATCTGCCAGCCACAGGCTTAATCCGGAACTTGTTAACAGACCGTGTTGCTGGTGGCACGGAGTACACTTGCGTTGATCATATAGGACTCATAATGAGCGAGAGCTTTGCGGATCTTTTTGAAGAAAGCCTAAAAGAAATTGACATGCAACCGGGTTCCATCGTCCAGGGAACCGTTGTAGACGTCGATAACGACTGGGTCACCGTTAACGCCGGACTGAAGTCCGAAGGCGTTATCCCCGCCTCCCAGTTCCTTAACGAAAAAGGCGAGTTGGAAATTGCTATCGGCGACGTTGTCGATGTTGCTCTCGACGCTGTTGAAGACGGCTTCGGTGAGACCCGTCTGTCCCGTGAAAAGGCTAAGCGTGCAGAAGCCTGGAAGGTTCTCGAGAAGTCCTTCGAAGCTGAGGAAGTGGTTAAAGGTATCATCAACGGTAAGGTCAAGGGTGGTTTCACCGTCGATCTGGCCGGTATCCGTGCCTTCCTGCCTGGCTCGCTGGTAGACGTTCGTCCGGTTCGCGACACCGCGCACCTGGAGAACAAAGAACTCGAATTCAAGGTTATCAAGCTCGACCAGAAGCGTAACAACGTGGTTGTTTCCCGCCGCGCCGTTCTGGAAGCTGAGAACAGCGCCGAGCGTGAAGCTCTGCTGGAAACCCTGACCGAGGGTATGGAAATCAAGGGTATCGTCAAGAACCTGACCGACTACGGCGCATTCGTAGATCTGGGCGGTGTTGACGGCCTGTTGCACATTACCGATATGGCCTGGAAGCGCATCAAGCATCCGAGCGAAATCGTTAATGTTGGTGACGAAATCAGCGTTAAGGTCCTGAAGTTCGACCGTGAGCGCAACCGTGTTTCTCTCGGCCTGAAGCAGCTGGGCGAAGATCCCTGGGTTGATATCAAGGGTCGTTACCCGGAAGGCAGCAAGGTGACTGCACGTGTCACTAACCTGACTGACTACGGCTGCTTTGCTGAGCTGGAAGAAGGTGTTGAAGGCCTGGTTCACGTTTCCGAAATGGATTGGACCAACAAGAACATCCACCCGTCTAAAGTTGTTCAGGTGGGCGACGAAGTTGGCGTGATGATTCTGGATATCGACGAAGAGCGTCGTCGTATTTCCCTGGGTATCAAGCAGTGTGTATCCAACCCCTGGGAAGATTTCTCCAGCAACTTCAACAAGGGCGACCGCATCTCCGGTAAGATCAAGTCAATCACTGACTTCGGTATCTTCATCGGTCTGGATGGCGGCATCGACGGTCTGGTTCACCTGTCTGACATCAGCTGGAACGAGACTGGCGAAGAGGCGGTTCGTGAATACAAGAAGGGTGACGAAGTTGAAACCGTTATCCTGTCTGTTGATCCGGAGCGCGAGCGCATCTCCCTGGGTATTAAGCAGCTCGAAAGCGATCCGTTCGCCGAGTTTGTACAGCTGAACGACAAGGGCTCCATCGTTAAGGGTACCGTGTCTGCAGTTGATGCCAAGGCGGCTACCATCGCCCTGAACGACGAAGTTGAAGCGGTACTGAAAGCCTCTGAAATCAGCCGTGACCGTGTTGAAGATGCACGTAACGCGCTGAAAGAAGGCGAAGAAGTTGAAGCGAAGATCATCAGCATCGACCGCAAGAACCGCATTATCAACCTGTCTGTGAAGTCCAAAGATGTTGAGGACGACAAGCAGGCACTGGAAAATGTGCGGACCAAGACTGCAGAAACCTCTTCTGGTGCGACCACCATCGGTGATCTCATCAAGGAGCAGATGCAGCAGCAAAACGCCAACAAGGACTAAAATTCCGGTTGGTACGAAAAAAACGGGCTCTAAGAGCCCGTTTTTTTTGTGTTTTTTTCTGGTTTGGCTAAACTAGGTAGTCATGAGAATCCGGTAACCGACGGCCGAATAAAAATGAAAGAGGGAAACGCCTCATGACGAAGTCCGAACTGGTCGAGCTGATTGCTTCCAAGCAAACTCAGCTCTCCGTTAAAGATGTCGAACTGGCTGTAAAAACCATCATTGAGCACATGTCCCAGTCGCTCGCCGATGGTCAGAGAATAGAAATCCGGGGATTTGGCAGTTTTTCCCTTCATCACCGTGCCGCGCGTACCGGGCGCAATCCGAAAACCGGTGAGGCTGTCCAGCTGCCAGCCAAGTATGTGCCGCACTTCAAGCCCGGCAAAGAATTGAGAGAGCAGGTTAACGACAGCTTGAAGAAAGGCTTTTAACAGCTGCTCAGGGAACGCGTATAATTCGGGAATCAAAGCCCTTTGGGAGCGCTATTGCTATGGCAGGATTGCAGAAGATCCTTATTATTCTGTTGGTTTTGGTCCTGGTTCTGCTGGCACTGGTATTCTCGCTCAACAATCAAATGGCAGTTTCCCTCAACTTCCTGCTGTTTGAAACCCAACCCCATGGTGTTGCCGTCTGGATTATCATGGCATTCGTTGTCGGCGCCCTCGTTGGCGTGCTGATGACCATGCTGGCCACCGTCCGCACCTCGGTGTCCCGGCGAACCCTTCAGAAACGACTTGATCGCGCCGAGCAGGCATTGGAGAAATCCAGGGCCCAGAACGACCGGACTCTTTAATGGATATGGTACTTCAGTGGCTGCTGCTGACAGTTGCAGTCGCCGTTGGCTGGCTTGTAGGCCGGCTGGGAAGCGGTGACAGTCGATCCGGAAAAACGATTTCCGACGAGGAATCGGTGAAGGATCGTCTCCAGTTCCTGTTCACCAACTACTCCGACCAGGCAGTTGAGAATTTCGTCCAGTCCCTTGCGGTCAATAAGGACACCGTTAGCCTGCACCTTTCCATTGGCAGCCATTTCCGCAACAAGGGCGAAACAGACCGTGCCATATTGATTCACCAGAATCTGCTGGCCAGGCCAGAGTTGCCTCCACGTTTCTCGCCACAGGTCACCCTTGAGCTTGCCAGGGATTACCTCAATGCCGGTCTGCTCGACCGCGCCGAGGCGCTTTTGCACCAGCTCATGGGCGACAAGGAATACGGGCGGCATTCCTCCCAGCAGCTGATTGACCTTTACCAGCAAGAGAAGGAGTGGGCGAAAGCTGCAGAGGTCGCACGGACCCTGACCCGAGGCGATGCCGACCCTGCGATGTTCAAGGTTCTGGCCTATCTGACCTGCGAGTTGTCAGAGGTGTCCCTGAAACAGGATGACCGCTGGGCCGCCCAGAAACTGGCCAAGGAAGCACTCGAATATGATCGCTCCTGCGTGCGGGCCAACCTGATTTTGATGAAGCTACTGGTTCGTCAGGGCAGTTTTCGCGAGGCCGGCAACCAATGCCTGAAAGTGTTTGACCAGAACGCCGAGTTCGGGCCGGAAGCGATTGATCGCTTGATGAAGCTAGAGCACGAACATGGCGATATTGGCCGGCTGGCGAAGAAGCTGCGCAAGCTTTACGAAAGCTATCCGAGTACCAGCCTGCTGCTGGCCCTCGTGGAATCCGTAGAGCGCGCCTCAGGGCGACCGGCAGCCATCGACTTGCTCAGAAAGGAGCTGGAAACACGCCCGAGCGTCCGTGGTTTGCTGAGGTTGGTGGAAATGGCCGGCTACGAAAAAGGCATGACCACCGATGAGGGCAGGCTGGTGAGCCGCATTGGCCATCTGATACTGGCCAACCGTCCGGTCTATCGCTGTGTTAGTTGTGGCTTCTCTGGTCGTCAGCTGCACTGGCTGTGCCCGAGCTGCAAACAATGGGAAACCGTTCGCCCGATCCAGGGTGTTGAAGCCGAATAAACCTTTACCGAATTTCCGCAGGACAAGTGAACGTGCAAACCGCTAACGATCCCAAGATTATCGTCGCCCTCGATTTTCCCTCCCAGAATCCGGCCCTTGAGCTGGTAGAAAAGCTGGATCCGGCCAAATGCCGCTTGAAAGTTGGCAAAGAACTGTTCACCCGTTCCGGCCCGCAACTGGTCGAGGGGTTGCAGAAGCGTGGATTCGATGTATTCCTGGATCTGAAATTCCATGACATCCCGAACACCACATCGGCGGCGGTTGCAGCCGCCGCCGACCTCGGTGTCTGGATGGTCAATGTGCATGCCTCTGGCGGCGAGAAAATGATGACCGCCTGCCGGGAACGCCTAGAAACCTTTGGCGCGGATCGCCCGCTGTTGATTGCCGTCACGGTCCTTACCAGCATGAACGCCGGCGATCTGGCCGGTATCGGCATCACCGATTCCCCGGAAGCCCAGGTATCCCGACTGGCAACCCTCACCAAAAACTGCGGCCTGGACGGCGTCGTCTGTTCCGCGCAGGAAGCACCGAAGCTCAAAGCCGAGCAGGGTGCCGACTTCAAGCTGATCACACCGGGTATCCGTCCGTTGACTGCCGATAAAGGCGATCAGCAGCGCATCATGACGCCCACAGATGCCCTCAAAGCCGGTTCCGACTACCTCGTGATCGGCCGCCCGATTACTCAGGCGTCTGACCCGCTGGCTGCCTTGGAGGCTATTCACTCTGAGGTTATTGGCGCCTAGTTTCTAGGTTCTTGTCTGATTTGGGCTCCTAGCCTGCATGGTTTGGAGTCTGGTGGTGTGGGGCCTCCCTCCCAAAAACCGCTACGAGCACCCCTCCGGGGTCCAGCCTGCAATCACAGATTGCAGTCGTTCGGCTGTCGCATGAAGCTTCGCTTCATAAACGCTCGACCTCACCCATGTGCGCTTGGCTGTGGCCATCCTTGGCCACAGACATTTTTGGGAGGGAGGCCCCACACCACCTCTTCGAACTTCTCAGATATATCTTGCATCAGAGTTCGGTGGGCTACTGCAACCTACTGACTATCTGCTTTCTGTGAGAGTTTTGTCTGTTTTGCGGATACGTACACAGCCGCACCAGTCCCGCCAACGAGCAGGCTAGGGCAGGAGTAAACCTGAAAAACAAAAGATAGAATCAAAAGCGGGTCAATAAAAAACCCGCTAACTCAAAGAGTTAGCGGGCTTTCAGAATAGTGGCTCCCCGAGCTGGGCTCGAACCAGCGACAAACGGATTAACAGTCCGTTGCTCTACCAACTGAGCTATCGGGGAACGTCGTCGTGTGACGAGGCGCGTATATTAAGTTGGCAATACCGCCCCGTCAACCCCTGGCCAGAACTTTTTAGCCAAGCGCTTTCTGCAGACGTTCGATAGCCTTTTCCAGGTTTTCCATGCTGGTCGCAAAGCTCAGGCGCATGTGGCCGGGGCACCCGAAGGCGGAGCCTGGGACCAGTGCCACGCCGGCGTCGGTCAGCAGTTTCTCGGCGAATTCAACGTCGGTGCTGACGCTGGAATCCGCATCGATGGCGCCCTGGAAGCTGGGGAACACATAGAAGGTACCGTCGCCGTTCAGGCATTCAACGCCTGGCAGCTTGTTCAGTGCTTCTACCAGCCAGTCGTGGCGTTCCTTGAAGGCCTTGACCATCTCGCCCACGCAGCCCTGATCGCCATCCAGCGCAGCCTGTGCCGCTGCCTGGGAGATTGAGGCCGGGTTGGAGGTGCTCTGGGACTGGATCTTCTTCATGGCACCGATGATTTTCGCCGGGCCAGCAGCGTAACCGATACGCCAGCCAGTCATGGAGTACGCTTTGGACACGCCGTTCAGTACGAAGGTGCGGTCATACAGCTCAGGCGTCGCGTTCAGGATGTTGCAGAACGGCTTGCCGGTCCAGAGGATGGGCTCGTACATGTCATCAGTGGCGATCATGATGTTCGGGTGCTTCTTCAACACCTCGCCGATGGCCTGCAGCTCTTCCAGGGTATAGGCCATGCCGCTCGGGTTCGAGGGGCTGTTGATCACGAACAGGCGGGTGCGCTCGGTAATCGAATTTTCCAGCTGTTCCGGAGTGATCTTGAAGCGGGTTTCAGCACCGGTTTCGATAATGACCGGTTTGCCCTCGGCCACCAGCACCATATCCGGGTAGGACACCCAGTAGGGGGCCGGGATGATGGCTTCGTCACCCGGGTTCAGTGTGGCAAGTGCGAGGTTGAAAAAGCTCTGTTTGCCACCACTGCTTACCAGTATCTGGTTGGCTTCGTAATCCAGGCCGTTGTCCCGTTTGAACTTCGCAATAATCGCTTTTTTCAGGGCTGGCGTACCATCCACGGCAGTGTATTTTGTCTGGCCGTTATTGATGGCTTCAATGGCTGCCTGTTTGATGTGATCAGGTGTGTCGAAGTCCGGCTCGCCGGCACCCAGGCCGATAATGTCCTGGCCTGCTGCGCGGAGTTCCGCGGCCTTGTTGGTGACTGCGAGGGTGGGAGAGGGCTTGATAGCCTGTACTCGGCTGGAAAGTTGAAGGTCCAAACTTGCGCTCCTTAAAGCTGCGTCTGATAGGGCTGCGACCGCCGGGTGCCAGAGCTGCTGGCTGATTTACGCCCAGCCGTCGATCGCACTGATGGTATCATGAAGCCAGTGTATCGCTAAATTTCTCGAATGGTAGGGGCCGTTTTGCCCTTGCGTCGGTTTTACCGGAGGTTTCCGCCAGTTATGGCCAGTAATCAGGCAAACGTTTCCGCCAGAGAGGGTGTGTTCCAGGTTGATTCACCGTTCCAGCCAGCAGGCGATCAGCCCAGGGCGATCGAGGGGCTGGTGGATGGTATCCACTCCGGTCTGGCACACCAGACGTTGCTGGGGGTAACCGGATCCGGCAAAACCTTCACCATCGCGAATGTTATCCAGCAGATCCAGCGGCCTACCATCATCATGGCCCACAACAAAACCCTGGCCGCCCAGCTCTATGGTGAGTTCAAGGAGTTCTTTCCCGACAATGCGGTGGAGTATTTCGTTTCCTACTACGACTACTACCAGCCAGAAGCTTACGTGCCCTCGTCGGACACGTTTATCGAGAAAGACGCCTCTATCAACGAGCACATTGAGCAGATGCGTCTGTCTGCTACCAAGGCATTGTTGGAAAGACCGGATGCCATCATTGTGGCGACGGTGTCGTCTATCTACGGCCTCGGTGACCCCCAGTCCTACCTGAAGATGATGCTGCATCTGGACCGGGGCGATCAGATCGATCAGCGATACATCCTTCGGCGCCTGGCCGAACTTCAGTACACCAGGAACGATATCGAGTTCCACCGGGCCAATTATCGGGTTCGGGGCGATGTGATCGATGTATTCCCGGCGGAATCCGAGAAGGAAGCTATCCGCATCGAGCTCTTCGATGACGAGGTTGAGAATCTCAGCTATTTCGACCCGTTGACCGGTGAGGTCCTGCGCCGAGTGCCACGGGTAACCATCTACCCGAAATCGCATTATGTGACGCCCCGGCAGACGGTGCTGGATGCGGTTGAGCATATCAAGGTTGAGCTGGATGAGCGGCTACAGCAGCTGAGAGACAACAACCGCCTGGTTGAGGCCCAGCGCCTGGAAGAGCGAACCCGATACGACATCGAGATGATGCTGGAGCTGGGCTATTGCAACGGCATCGAGAACTACTCGCGTTATCTCTCCGGTCGCCGACCCGGCGAAGCACCGCCGACGCTGTTTGACTACCTGCCGCCCAATGCCTTGTTGGTGGTTGATGAATCCCATGTGACCATTCCCCAGATCGGCGCCATGTACAAGGGCGACCGGTCCCGGAAGGAAACCCTTGTTGAGTACGGTTTCCGCCTACCATCGGCGCTGGATAACCGACCCATGAAGTTTGAAGAATGGGAGCGAATTGCGCCGCAGATGATCTTCGTGTCCGCAACCCCGTCCACTTACGAGGCCGAGCATGCGGGTCAGGTGGTGGAACAAGTGGTTCGCCCCACCGGCCTGCTGGACCCGGAAATCGAAGTGCGTCCCGCGTCTACCCAGGTGGACGATCTGCTCTCGGAAATCCATACGCGGGTGAAGGTGAAGGAACGGGTTCTGGTGACCACGCTGACCAAGCGTATGGCCGAGGATCTCACCGACTTCCTGATGGAACACGACATCAAGGTTCGCTATCTGCACTCGGACATCGACACTGTGGAGCGGGTCGAGATCATCCGGGACCTCCGGCGAGGGGAATTCGATGTGCTGGTGGGCATCAACCTGCTGCGGGAAGGTCTGGACATGCCAGAGGTCTCGCTGGTGGCCATCCTGGATGCCGACAAGGAAGGCTTCCTCCGCTCCGAGCGGTCATTGATCCAGACCATGGGTCGTGCGGCGCGAAACGTTCACGGGAAGGCCATTCTCTACGGTGACCGGATTACAGGTTCCATGCAGCGGGCGATTGATGAGACAGAGCGCCGCCGGGCCAAGCAGGACGCTCACAACCTGGAGCAGGGCATTACCCCGCAGGGCCTGAACAAGAAGATTGCCGACATCATGGAAGGTGCCGGAGGTGGCGGTCGTGGCCGTCGCAAGGCCGAGCGCCCGGGGCAGAAAGCAGCCGAAGAGGCGGAACAGTATCGGGCCAAGGCTGGCAATCGGTCGCCCGAGGAAGTCCTTAAGGAAGTGTCCCGGCTCGAGGATGAAATGTACAAGGCCGCTTCCGAGCTGGATTTCGAGACGGCCGCGCGTCTGCGTGACGATATCGCGGAGCTGAAAGAGGCGGCACTGCGGACCGGCTGATCAGGCCGGCCGCTTGGGTCCTACGATGATCGCAGCCTGCAATGGCTGGTTTCTGCCGTACCGGGAGATCTGGCTGAATACCCGGCGGTCGACTGGCAGGTATTGCTTGTCGGCCACGGTTTCGCCGACTTCAGCATCGATTTCCGGGTCGTGCAGGTACACGAACTGGTCGTCAATCGCGCAGACGGTGACCCAATGGGGAACGCGGCTGCGATTCAGCTGCCAGGTGCTGATCAGGATGACCGGAATTCGTCCCTCATGAAGAGCTTCTTCCATCGCTTCGAGGGTCAGCGGGTCATGATGCAACTGGATTCCGGTCTTGCCGATGTCGTGTAAAAAACCCTCGTGTACCAGTTCCAGTACCCGCTTCTTGTCCTCGCTTCTGACGGTGTCCTTGAAAAGTGCTCCTTCCATGCTGATCCATGCGCTGGCTTCAAAGCCCCGATTCCACGCTGCGAGCGCCAGTCCATGTGGGCCGCAGCCGCCGTGGCCGGCGAGCATGAATATGGTGGTCGCTTCTCGCCAAAGTCTGAGTTCTTCCAGGGTTGTGAGTGGTTGCTGCTCATCCAGAGCCGCCATAGCCATGATCAGCGCCGCCGGTCCGCAGGAAAAGTCCGTGGTCTGCGGGTAGTAGGGAACGGCCGGGAATTCTCTTGAAGGCTCATAGAACAGGATCCGTCGCTCGAAGCGAAGCGCGTCTCCGTGGTCTTCGTAATAGTCCCGATAGGTGCCGAACTGGCGATAGCCGAGGCGCTTGTAGAGGTTGATGGCGCCTTTATTATCTTCGCGGACTTCCAGGCGCATGATGATACGGCCGGCGTCCACCGCCTCGGATTCTGCTTCCCGTACCAGTTTCTCGCCCACACCCTGGCCACGCACAGCCGGTGACACCGCAATAGAGTAGATCCGGGCGAGCCGGGTGGCAGCGCTCATCAGAACCAGACAGTAGCCCACCAGTTCGCCATCGGCCTCGGCCACAATCAACCGGTCCCTGGGCATTTCCAGAAAACGGCGAAAGCTTCGCCGGGAAAGGCGATCCTCGGTGAAACACCGGTTTTCAAGCAAAACCAGAGCGTCGAGATCCTTGCTGGTGGCTTGTCGGAGCTGAAAGTCAGGCATTCAGTTGCGGCCTTGAGAAGTACTTGGAGGGCATGCTGGTGGGCTTCCCGTATTCCGCTATTATGTGTGAGAGTCAGGGTAACGCAAAGACCGCAAGGATGCGTAAAAGCACGCATTATTCGCCGATTGTGCAGCGATTGTGACCGGCGTATTGTGGCCTCAATTACAACAGGCAAGACCTTTCAGGGAGGAATGCCTTTCATGTCCCGATTGCTTATCGTAGTGGACCGCGCCAAAGACTGGGCGCCTTATTATCCCAGTGAGGATGTGCTGACGTTTGATCAGTACCTCCAGTTCTCAGCTCCGCCCGCCAGCCGGGTAAGGGTTATCAACCTGTGCCAGAGCGCGCGTTACCTGAGCAAGGGCTATTACTGCTCACTCCTGGCAGAAGCCCGTGGCCACCACGTGGTGCCCTCGGTAATGACCCTTAACGACCTTGGCCGAAAAGGGCTGTTTTCCCTTGAGCTGGAAGAGCTTGATGAGAGCGTAATCAACTGGCTGGAAGCAGCGGGCTCGGCGATTGATCCCGCCAGTGACGAGCGTGAGGCCACCCATGAAGTCCGGATCCGAACCTACTTTGGTCAGGCTGAACATCCGGATCTCAAACCGGTCGCCCGGGCACTGTTCGAGCGTTTTCCGTGCCCGATTCTTGAGATTGTCTTCAAGCGCCGCAAGCAGTGGCAGATCGAGTCCATGAAACCGGCCGCTCCGGCAGATCTCGGCGAGCATGAGCAGGACGTGTTTGCAGCTGCCCTGGATCGTTTCAGCAGTATGGTGTGGCGTAAGCCCAGAACCCGTCGCCGTTACCGCTTTGATCTGGCGGTGTTGGTCAATCCGGATGAGGAAATGCCGCCGAGTGACAAAGTTGCTTTGAAGCGGTTCGAGAAGGCGGGTCGCAAGCTGGGTATAAATGTCGAGCAGATTACCCGGCGGGACTATATGCGCCTGCCGGAATACGATGGCCTGTTCATCCGGGAAACCACCGCCATTGACCACCATACCTACCGCTTTGCCCGTAAGGCGGCCGCTGAGGGCATGGTCGTTATTGATGATCCGGTATCGATCCTGAAATGCACTAACAAGGTCTTCCTTGCTGATCTTTTGAAGAACAACAAGGTTCCCACTCCCAAAACCCTGATCCTGTCAAAAGATCAGAAAAATGCTGTCGAGCAGGTCATCAGTGAGCTGGGCTTCCCGGTGGTCATCAAGATTCCGGATGGTGCGTTTTCCCGCGGCGTAACCAAGGCCGAAGACGAGAAGACCCTTCGTGCCGGCCTGAGAGACCTGTTCAAGCAGTCCGCCCTGGTGCTGGCTCAGGAATACCTGTATACCGATTACGACTGGCGCATCGGTGTGCTTGGTGGACGGGCCATCTACGCCTGCAAGTACATGATGGTTAAAGGCCATTGGCAGATCTATCAGCACAGCGAATCGGAGAGTGAGAGCGGTGGCTTTGAGACCATGCCCACGTATGAGGTGCCAAGGAATGTCATTCAGGCGGCCCTCAATGCCACCAGACTGATCGGCAACGGGCTGTACGGTGTGGATATCAAACAGTCGGGCAACCGGGTTGCCGTCATCGAAGTCAACGACAACCCGAGTATTGATGCCGGCGTGGAAGACCGCTTCCTCGGGGGCGAGCTCTATACCCTGATCATGCAGGAATTTCTTTCAAGGATGGAAGAGAACAGGCGTCGCTAGGTCCTATGGCCGGCTGTTTTCAGGGGCCGGCCACCCAAACCCGGACACTCCCAAACCACGGGTAATCACCGAGCTCTTCCCTGATGTTTGAGGATGAGAAGACGGTCTCACCTTCGGGGCCGTCCAGGAACAGCTCCAGGTGCACCTTGTTTTTCAGATAGTGCAGTCGAAGCCGACTGTGTTGCGGCAACTCTCCCAGGTGTCGGGCCAGGATGGCCCGGATGTCTTCACGGGAGGGCAGGCGCTCGGAGGTGAGCGGCTGATCTTCGTCGTTTTCGGCGTCGATATGGAAGTTGATGTCCCGGATGTTGTCCAGGGCATCCCGCATTCCCGAGACAACCTGCATGCCGATCTGATGTCCTTCCGATACGCTGATTTCCGGGCGAACCACCAGGTGTATATCCAGCAGAATGTCGTGACCCATACGACGGCTGCGAAGTTCGTGCACGTTGCGCACTCCGTCTGTGTCCCGGGCGATACTCTTGAGCATCTCCGTGTCTTCCTGGGAGAGGCCGGTATCCACAAGCTCCTTGACGCTGTCCCAGGTAAACTTCCAGCCAATGTGGATAATGATGCCTGCGATCACCACCGCCGCGAACACATCAAGCCAGACCATGCCGAGCATGGCGCCGGCCGTGGACACCAGCACCACGACTGAGGAGAACGCATCAGTTCGGCTGTGCCAGGCGTTGGCGATAATCAGGTCCGAGCGGATCTTCAGACCGACATGGCGTGTGTATCGGAAAATCCATTCTTTGCCCGCAACAGACGCAGCAGCTGCCACCAGAACCGGCCAGCCAGGCACGGTATCCACGCCGCCCTCTATTAGACGAAGGGTGTTTTCCCAAGCCAGGGCGGCGCCAACGGCAATCAGGATGCTGCCCAGAACCAGAGTGCCGAAGGTTTCTATTCGCTGGTGGCCGTAGGGATGGTCGTCATCCGGCTCCTGGCGCGATACCCTCATTACGCCAAGAACAACCAGATCAGAGGCGACATCCGTAAAGGAGTGAATGCCATCCACCAGCAGGGCCTGGGAATGAAAAAGAGCACCACCAATGACTTTTATGATCCCGAGTACGGCATCGAGAATCATTCCGATAATGGTCACGCGCGAGGCGGCCTTCATTTCGCCCGCGAGGTTTTCCCGGTGCTGTTGGGCGGGGGAAATCGGCTCTTGCATTGAAGCACTCCAGATCAGAAGACAGGTGTCAGTATAACGTTATTCTCACGGGCTTTGGCAGGGGCGGCCCAAAGGGAGGATTTCAAGTGATTTATGCACATCATTGCAGAACGGTGACCGGGTAACATTTTGTTTAGTATTTGTCGACAGCCAAGGGAAAAATATATAAACCATTGAAAATAAACATAAAAATAACTGGTTAAAAAATGATCAATTTGTAGATTGGCGCAGTTATCAAGGGATGACAACCGTTGCCCCGCGATTTTCAACAGGTTTATCCACAGATTCCGTGGAAAAGGTCATGAGAGTGCCATGATACAGTCATTTACAGCTGATTTGGTTCTATCCCGGGATGCTGTGGAAAACTTCCGGTATACTCCGCCCACTTGGATCAGGGGAGTTTTTTCAGATGTACGGCGTTATCCGCAATCTGCTTTTCCGCCTTCCAGCGGAGCAGGCTCACAATGTTGCGTTGAATGGTCTCGATCTTGCGCACCGATTGGGCGTTTTGAACGCTTTTGCACCAAAGATAGATTCATTGCCAGTGAATGTTATGGGACTGGATTTTCCGAATCCCGTCGGGCTTGCTGCGGGTCTGGATAAGAACGCCGATCACCTCGATGCGCTTGGCGCCCTGGGCTTCGGGTTTATTGAAGTCGGTACCGTGACGCCTCTGGCTCAGCCGGGCAACCCCAAGCCACGGATGTTCCGGCTGCCGGAGCATCAGGCCATCATTAACCGGATGGGTTTCAACAACGAGGGGCTGAACCACTTGCTGGCCCGTGTGGATCAGCGCCGATACAAGGGCGTGCTTGGAATCAATGTTGGCAAAAACAAGGACACGCCCAACGACCAGTCCGAGTCCGATTACCGGAAGGGGATATCGGCAGTATACAGTCGGGCCGATTACATAACGGTGAATGTGTCCTCGCCCAACACGCCCGGCCTTCGGGATTTGCAGTTTGGTGACTCCCTGAAGGGCCTCCTGGAGGCCATCAAGGACGAACAGCTCCAGTGCGAGAAGGAGTATGGCCGGTACGTGCCTGTGGCGGTGAAGATCGCCCCGGACATGGATGATGATGGTATCCGCTTCGTGGCATCCGCCCTGCGTGAGACGGGGCTTGATGGCGTGATTGCCACAAATACAACGATCAGTCGGGATGCCGTGGCAGGCCATACCCATGCCAATGAAGCTGGTGGCCTCAGCGGTGCACCGGTGAGGGAGGCTTCGCTCAGGGTCATCCGAGGGCTTTATGCGGAGCTGGGGGACTCACTACCGATTATTGGTGTCGGCGGCATTATGGACGGTGAAAGTGCGGCCGAGAAAGTCCGCGCCGGTGCCAGGCTGGTCCAGATCTACACCGGCTTCATTTATCGGGGGCCTGAACTGATTAAAGAGGCTGTTGAGGCAATCCGGCAGGTCAAGTAATTTATGGCGCCCCATAACGAAGGTGGGCCCGCTTAGCGGGCCCGAGCGGGGAATGAACCCCGTGGCGCTTCATCGCATGGTACGGGGCGGGAGGCCCCGTTTGGGTTGCTCTGAGTACTGCGTCAAATTGTGTGTAAAAAGATCAGATTAAGAATCGGGGTTAGTTAAGGCGTCACGCTGTCGTAACGTTAGCCAGTTTATGGATGCCGGATACGCCGGTCATGCCCTCCCATTGATCTGTGCGGCCTTCTCGCCACCCGTTCAGCCATTCCTGGCGAACTTCCGCCTGTTCAATCGGGCAGCTGTCTTTGGATTTTCCGGACACGCCAGCGAGATAACCCCGCTTGAATGCACGAGCGTACATGTCTCTTTTCTGTCTTTTCATGCCGTTCCTCACTGATGGATTAACAGAACAAGCGTGTACACATCTGCAGTGGCTGCGACCAGTGTTATCCGCTCCGGGATAACCCACTATTGTCAGCTCAAGCCAGAGCAGTCAGGATCCTGTTAACGGAAGGTTTACACCCTTCCGGAACGACGCGTCACCTACAAGGTAAGTCGAACCTTTAGCGGATGTACACTAATTATTTAATCTATGTGACGCTTTTTTTATAGTTATGTGAACTAAGAATTTTGCTGCGATTTTCGGAATAGCCCTTATTTCGGAAACTTACCTCAAGCTGTCCAGGAACCAGGAGTTGAACTTGTCCAAATCTGTATTTTTCGTAACCTGCCCGAAGGGGGTGGAATACCTACTGGCGGACGAGCTCAGCACCTTTGGTCTGGATACCGTGCGCAATGCCCCAGCCGGGGTCTGGGTTGAAGGTTCCCTGGAGGGCGGTTATCGCGCCTGTCTATGGTCGCGTCTGGCCAACCGGGTGATCCTTCACATTGACGAAGTGGATGCCAACAGCGGCGATCAGCTCTATGACGGCGTTGTCCACATGGACTGGCAACAGCACATTCCTGTGCACGGCAGTTTCCGCGTTACGTTCCTTGGTCAGAACGAGGCCATCCGCAACACGCAATATGGCGCTCAAAGGGTCAAGGACGGCATTGTGGACCGGTTTCAGGCCAATGGCGGACCGCGGCCTTCAGTGGATGCCAAAAACCCGGATGTCATTGTCTCCGCCCGACTCAATCGTGGCCGTTTGTCCCTGGGCATTGATCTGAGCGGGCACAGCCTGCACATGCGCGGCTATCGCACGGATCAAGGCATGGCACCCCTGAAGGAAAACCTGGCTGCGGCATTGCTGATGCGCGCGGGCTGGCCGGAGATTGTCGCGGCCGGCGGCGACTTCGTGGACCCGATGTGTGGTTCAGGCACCCTGGTGGTTGAAGCTGCCATGATGGCCCTGGACATGGCGCCCGGGCGCAAGCAGGAACGGTTCGGCTTCGAGAAATGGCCGGGCCATCAGCCGGAGCTCTGGTTATCGCTGCGCCAGGAGGCGGAGCGTCGAGCCCACGAGGGCAAACAGGGGCGGATCCCGAGAATGGCTGGCTTTGACCAGGACAGCCGGGTCATCGGGACCGCCTGGAAAAACATTCAGAGGGCAGGCCTGGAGAATGTTTTGCACGTTGAGGTCCGCGCGGTCGATGCCCTGGAACTGGAGGGCGAGTGGTCTGATCAGGGACTGGTGCTGACCAATCCCCCGTATGGCGAGCGGTTGAGTGAGCGCAGGGAGCTGGGTGCCCTGTATCAGGCCCTGGGCGATGCGGTGAAACGCACGGTCCCGGGCTGGCGCCTCGGCGTGTTTACCGGGGCTCCGGAATTCGGTAAGTCCATCGGTTTGAGAAGCTACAAGCAATACCGGCTTTTCAACGGCAAGCTGCCCGCTCAGTTGTTGCTGTTCGAGATCAATGAAGTGAGCGCCATGACACCGAGGGCCCCGGATATTCCCGGTGAGGTCACCCCTCGGATTGCCAATGAGGAGCGTGCGGCCATGTTGCGCAATCGCCTCAAGAAGAACGTGAAGAGCATTGGACAGTGGGCAAGAAAGCAGGGCATTGGTTGCTACCGCCTTTACGATGCCGACATGCCGGAGTTTGCGCTGGCGATCGATATCTATGAAGGGCGGGTACACGTGCAGGAGTATGCGGCCCCGAAATCGGTGGATGAGCGCTCTGCTCGAGAACGTCTGGCGGAGGCCCTTGCAGTCATTCCCGAGGCACTGGGAGTCGAGCGTGAGGACATGGTGTGCAAGCAACGCCAGCGGCAGACCGGCACCAATCAGTATGAGAAGCAGGCAGCCAGTGGCGAGTTTTTCAGGGTTCACGAACACGGCTGCGTGTTGAAGGTGAACCTCAAGGATTATCTGGACACTGGTCTGTTTCTGGATCATCGACCGGTGCGGCACTGGATTCAGCAGCACTCGGCAAACCAGCGATTCCTGAACCTGTTCTGCTATACCGGCGCGGCCACTGTGCACGCCGTGGTTGGAGGCGCCAGCCGTTCACTCAGTCTGGATATGTCAAAGACCTACGTCGGTTGGGCCGAGGAAAACCTTGCGCTGAACGGAGCCGATCCCAAGAAGCATCGGGTGGAGCAGGCAGACTGCCTGACCTGGCTGGCAGACCGGAAAACGGCGGACCAACGGTTTGACCTGATCTTCATGGATCCGCCGACCTTCTCGAATTCCGCTCGCATGGCCGGTGTTCTGGATATTCAGAAGGATCATCCGACGATGGTCAGGCAGGCCATGGCGCGGTTGAGCTCCGACGGACTGTTGATCTTTTCCAACAACTTCCGCCGGTTCAAGCTGGACGAGACGCTGGAAAGTGAATTTGAAGTTGCCGAGGTCACCCGGGATACCCTAGACAAGGATTTTCAGCGCAACGCAAGGATCCACCGGTGCTGGCACATTCGCCACAAGGCGTAACGGGTATCGAATAGTAGGTTGGATTAGCGAAGCGTAATCCGACCTACATCCTAGAACTCGTAGCGCACGCCGCCGGAAAACTGGAAGGTGTTCACATCCGTTCCCGTGTCTTCGAAAAGCTTTCCGCCTTCGAAGACCAGAAACGTATCGTCCATCACTTCGAAATCAATCCCTGCAATCCAGCTGATGGAGAAGCCGCTGTCCGGAAACTCGCCTTCTAGATCCAGGTAGGGGGTGTTGCGATCATTTGCGGGATCGCTGATCTCGCCCTCGCCGTGGATATAAGAAAAGCCGAACTGGCCGTAGAGGTTTGCATAGTCGGTGATCGGGTAGTGCAGGCCCATGTACCAGCTGGCGTAGTAGTCAACGCTCAGCGTCAGGTCACTGTCTGGTACCTCGGCGTCTTTGAAGCCACCACCGGCCCGCAGCTCGGCGTGAAACAGATCGGTTATGTGGCCACCCACCACCAGTGTTCCGCCTGTGCCCCAGGCGGTTTCGTTGGTGTTTTCACCGATGGTGCGGTGGTTATAGGTGGTTGCCAGCAGCCCGATATAGTGTTTGTCGGCCCTTGGCGTTTCCTGCGCCAGGGCGGCCTGGGATGCGAGGAGCAGGGCAGGGACAAGCGGACAGAGGAGGGGCGTTCGCACAACCTTGTTCATTGTTATAGGGCTTCCTGACGTGGGCGAATACGGGCTGATTCTGCCTCGTGTAACCGTTTGTTACGTCGACCCGTGTCACACTTCCCCCTGTCAATTCCTGCGGTTTCTCAATCCTCGTCGAACAGGCCTTCTTCCCGCGCCATCAGCAGCAGTGCGTAGACGCCATTTTCAGGCAACTGGGGTTCCAGGCTTTCCTCGAACAGGAGCCGGCGGCGGCGGTCTTCCAGGGTCTCGCTGTCCAGGCCGGTTATCAGCTCACTGATGGGTGCGATTTCGAATGGGGCCTCCTGTGCCACGGCCGTGAAGATGAGGTCTACCAGAATCTCGTCCGGATCGAGGCCGTCCACGAAAACGGTCTGGTCTGGCAGGTCCTGGTGCAGTTCGCGGGCCAGCTCGATCAGGGGCACGCCCTGTTCTTCAAGGTAGAGGAGGTCGACATCACCCAGATCGCCGTCTTCCGGGAGCCAGTCGTCGGAAGGGGCGATCACCACAGTTTTCATTCGGCCGTCTTCCAGCGACCAGGCCATGGCGGTGGGAAAAAGCGCATCGTCTGTCTGGCAGTATTCAATGTCGAGAAATCTCGGTGCAGGCACGTTGGGCTCCCGGTGATGGTTGATTTGTGACCCGGTTATAGGGAATGTCCGTTGACCCAGTATGAGGCTTTACGGCTTCATGCCATACTGTTGGCGCAATTATCTTTTAATCAGGGACATCATGGAACACGCTGAATTTAACAAAGATTTATTGAAGTTTCTGAACACTTCCCCTACACCCTGGCATGCGGTCGACACCATGAAACAACGGCTGAGTGCGGCCGGGTTTCAGGAGCTGGATGAGCGGGAAGACTGGTCGCTGGTAAGCAACCAGGGCTATTACGTTGTCCGCAACGGCTCCTCAATCGTCGCCTTCCGAACCGGCAGCAAAGATGTCACCACCTCGGGAATCCGAATGGTGGGTGCTCATACCGACAGCCCCTGCCTGAAGGTCAAGCCGAACCCGGAGCTTCGCCGCAAGGGCTTTTTCCAATTGGGTGTCGAGGTGTACGGCGGTGTGCTGCTGAATCCCTGGTTTGACCGGGATCTTTCCCTCGCGGGTCGGGTGACGGTGCTGGACGAAGACGGCAAGGTACGGGACACCCTGGTGGATTTCCGTAAGCCTGTCGCATTCATTCCGAGCCTGGCAATCCATCTTGATCGAGAAGCCAACAGCAATCGCACGGTTAACCCACAGACCGATCTGCCACCGGTTCTGATGCAGGTTCCTGAGAGCGATACCACCAGCTTCGTGGATCTTCTGTCCCAGCAAGTCAAGGCAGAGACCGGGCTCACTGTCCGCAAGGTCCTGGCTTACGAGCTCAGTTTCTACGATGCCCGTGAAGCCTCCTTTGTCGGATTGCGTGATGATTTCATCGCCTCGGCTCGCCTGGACAACCTGCTGAGTTGTTACATTGGCCTCCAGTCGCTGTTGAAAACCTCCGGCGACGAAGCCGCGTTGCTGGTCTGCAACGATCACGAGGAAGTTGGCAGTATGTCTGCCGAAGGTGCACAAGGGCCGTTCCTGACAGCGGTTCTGGACCGCTGGGTCGGCGCTGGCAAGGCTCGTGCTATTGCCAACTCGATGATGGTTTCGGCGGACAATGCCCATGGCATTCACCCGAATTACATGGATAAACATGATGAGAATCATGGCCCGATCCTCAATCAGGGGCCGGTAATCAAGGTCAACCACAACCAGCGGTACGCCACCAACAGTCGCTCGGCAGCAGTTTATCGGCACATCAGTGATGAGCTGGGGTTGCCCCACCAGACCTTTGTGGTTCGCAGCGATATGGGCTGTGGCAGCACCATCGGGCCCCTGACGGCGGGGAACCTGGGTGTAACCACGCTGGATATTGGCGTGCCCCAGTTCGGGATGCACTCCATTCGAGAGCTGATTGGCACCGAGGATGGTTTCACGTTGTTCCGTGTGCTGACCGAATTCATGCAGCGCGAACAAATTTTCTGAGGTCGGAAACGAAAAATGCCGCTGTTTCATAAGAAACAGCGGCATTTCGGAATAAGTGGCTCCCCGAGCTGGGCTCGAACCAGCGACAAACGGATTAACAGTCCGTTGCTCTACCAACTGAGCTATCGGGGAACAGCATCAAGTGGCGCGCATATTAAGCGCTTTGGTTTACGGGGTCAACCCCCTGATATGAAAGGCTAAAAATTGTACGAAAGCAGGACTCTTCACTACCGGCCGCCGCCGTGGTTGCGCAACGGCCACGTTCAGTCTGTCTGGCCCACGCTGTTTCGCAAAGTCCCGATGGTAGAACCCGAGCCGGAAGTGATCGCCACACCGGATGATGACGAACTGCACCTGGACTGGTACCGGCAGGGCAGTGGCCGCCTGGCCATCGTGTCTCACGGTCTGGAAGGTCATAGCAGGCGTCCCTACGTGCTCGGTTTAACTCGCGCCCTGCTTCGGGAAGGCTGGGATGTTCTGGCCTGGAACTTCCGCTCTTGCGGCGGGGTTATGAATCGGCAACCCAGGTTCTATCACAGCGGCGCCACCGAGGATCTCGGCCTGGTCGTCAATCACGGTTTGTCAGGTGCCTATGACACCCTGTTTCTTTCCGGGTTCAGCATGGGGGGCAATCTGACGCTGCTCTATCTGGGCGAGCAGGGCGAGCGGGTCGATAGCCGGATCTGCGGAGCCGTTGCCTATTCGGTTCCCTGCGACCTGGCTGGCAGCGCCGATATGCTGGCGTTGCCCAGCAGGAAGATCTACATGCAGCGCTTTCTCCGGGATCTGAAGGTGAAAATGGAGGAAAAGGCGGAAAAGTTTCCGGATCTGATTGATATTTCAGGGTTTGATGCCATTCGCAGCTTTCACGAGTTTGATGACCGCTACACCGCGCCTCTGCACGGTTTCCGCAGTGCCCAGGATTACTGGGCCCAGTGTTCAGCATTGGGGCGGATGCGAGATATCCGCGTGCCGGCGCTGATGGTGAATGCCGCCGACGATCCGTTTCTTTCGGCTCGCTGTTTCCCGGAATCCCGGCGGGAGCTGGGCGCTCATGTGCGCCTCGAAGCTCCTCGTTGGGGCGGCCACGTCGGGTTTGTCGAGCATTCGAAAGATGGCTTTTACTGGTCAGAGCGCCGTGCGCTGGCATTCCTCCAGGGATTGACCTGAACTCTCTTTATTGCAGGATCGGTTTGAGCACTGGCCAGACGTTTTCCAGCAGTTTGCCCTGGGCTTCCTCGGTAGGGTGAATTCCGTCGTCCTGCATCAGCCCGGCCTGGTTGTAGATGCCATTCAGGAAAAAGGGAACCAACGCGGTGTCGTATCGGTCAGACAGCTTCGGATAGATTTCGGCAAACATCTCCGTGTAGCGCTGTCCGTAGTTTGGAGGTATCTGCATGCCCACCAGTACGGCGCGAGCACCCGAGGTCTGGACCTTTTCGATCATGGAGGCGAGATTGGATTCGATAACGTTGGGGGGAAAGCCGCGAAGGCCATCGTTGCCACCCAATTCAATGACCACCACGTCGGGCTCGTTCTCCTCAAGGAGATCCGGCAGCCGGCGGGCACCGCCATCCGTGGTTTCTCCGCTGATGCTGGCATTGACCACTTTCCAGTCGTTTAACCCTTTGCTCTCAAGCCGGTTTCTCAGCAGCTGCACCCAGGCAGTTTCGGAGGGCACTCCATAGGCCGCGCTGAGGCTGTCTCCGACGATGAGCAACGTATTCTGACTGGCCACTGCCGGCAGGGCCAGCACGGCAACCACAAGAAAAAGAATTGATCTGACGTACACCAATGCCGTATGCATAGACAACCAATACACCTTTAAGCCGTTTTCGAGACCCAGGATCGGGAGATTCCGTGAATCAGATGACCAATGTTAACCCGGATAGCCAGAGCCCAATGTTACGGGTAAATAACCTGACCCACCGCGTCAGTGTTGAAACCGATACGCTCACGATCTTGCAAGGGGTCACTCTCGAAATCAATCGGGGAGAATCCGTAGCCATTGTCGGGCGGTCCGGTTCTGGTAAAACCACCCTGTTGGGTTTGCTGGCGGGTCTTGATACGCCCAGTGAGGGTACGGTGGAGCTGGACGGCTCGGTGATCAGCAAGCTCAGCGAGGACGAGCGGGCAAAACTTCGCGCACATCGGGTTGGCTTTGTATTCCAGTCTTTTCAGCTTTTGCCGGCGCTGACCGCGCTCGAGAACGTTATGTTGCCCCTGGAACTTGCCGGCATGGCTTCGCCGGAAAAGCGGGCCCGTGAGCTACTGGAACGGGTAGGGCTTGGTGAACGGCTGACCCACACACCCAGACAGCTCTCCGGTGGCGAGCAGCAGCGGGTTGCCATCGCGCGGGCATTTGCGTCTGAGCCGCTGATCCTGTTCGCCGACGAGCCAACGGGTAACCTGGATAACCGCACCGGTCAGGCAGTGTCCGATCTTTTAATGGCGCTGAACCGGGAGCAGGGCACAACGCTGGTGATGGTTACCCACGACGAACACCTGGCGGCTCGCTGCAATCGGCAGTTCCATATTGAAGCCGGCGTTCTGACCGAACCGGAAGCAGCGCAGGAGATGGCGCACTGATGGCTGCTGCAAAAAAGCTCATGTCGGTTCGCCGGGACTGGCGGGAACGGGATGTTCGCGTCGTTCTGGCCGCTCTCATCATCGCCGTTGCCACGGTCGCCACTATTGCCCTGTTTGCCAGTCAGCTTCAACGCACCCTGGTTTCTTCAGCCAGCTCGTTCCTGGCAGCAGATCGCCAGCTTGAGGCAGAAAATGGCCGACCGATTCCGGACGCCTGGCTTCAGGAAGCCTCCGATCAGGGCCTGAAAACCGGTCGGATGGTGGAATTCTCCACCATGGTGTTCGGGGACGATAATTTCCAGTTGGTGTCAGTCAAGGCCGTGAGCAATGAATATCCCCTGCGCGGCGATATCGAAATCCAGCGGGACCCGACAGGTACGCGGGAGCTGGTAAATCAGGGGCCCGGTCCGGGAGAGGTCTGGATCAACCCGCGTTTGCTCAGGCTGCTGGACCTCGAAGTCGGCGAATCGCTGGAAGTCGGTAATCTGAATCTCACCGTGTCCGGCCTGCTCATCCGCGAGCCGGACGGCGGCTTCCGGCTTTCGGCACTGGCCCCCCGCGTGATGATGCATGTGGATGATGTGGCCGCCACCGGGGTCATCCAGGAGGGCAGCCGGGTTGAATACGTCTACTTGTTTGCCGGTGATGAAGCTGCGCTGGAATCTTACTACCAATGGCTGGAACCCAGACTCGAACCCAGTCATGAATGGGCGGGTGTCCGAGATGGCGAGACCTTCTCGCGCTCACTCGAGCGAGCCGAGCGATTCCTGCTGCTGGGCGGCAGTCTCGCGGTCCTGCTTGCAGCCGTGGCCGTGGCTGTGGCGAGTCGGCAGTATGCCCTTTCCCAGCGCGATACCGTGGCGCTTTTGAAAACGCTGGGGCTCAGCGGTGCAGGTATTGGCGGTTTGTACCTCAAGCGCCTCGCGCTCTGGGGTGTAACCGGGATCGTGGGCGGACTGCTGGTCGCCATGCCGCTTTACTGGTTGCTTATTCACATGCTGAGCCAGGTGCTTGAGCGCCCGGTGGAATTTCAGCTCGATCCGTCCGCATTGGTGCCCGCCCTGCTGACGGCACTGGTCTCTTTGTTTGCCTTTGCCTATCCTCCCGTTCGCAGGCTTCGCAATGTTCCGGCGATGCGCGTCCTGCGCAGCCAGCCCGGTGAAACCGGGCGAGAGGCCCTACCGGATATGATCATTGCCATTGTGGCAGTGTTCGGGCTGGTGTGGATGTATGCGGGCGAACTTGCCCTGGTGGTTTCCCTTCTGGGCGGTCTTGCGTTTCTGCTCGGGGCACTCGGCCTGGTGGGTTGGTTGCTGGTGGCAACACTGCGCAAGGTCCGTGGCGGTGGTAACGCCTGGCGTTTGGCCCTGGTGGGGCTGTACCGGCATCGCCGGGCCAGTCTTTCCCAGATCGCCGTATTTGCGATGACGTTGATGCTGGCGGCCACGCTGATATTGGTACGGACTTCTTTGATGGCAGACTGGCAGGCCCAGTTGCCGGATGACGCACCCAATCATTTCCTGATCAATATTGCACCGGAAGCGGTCGAGGACGTGGATGCGTTCTGGCAGGAGCGTGGCCAGCCATTGGACAAGCTTTATCCGATGGTTCGAGGACGTTTGACCGAACTCAATGGTCAGCCGGTCAAGGAGACGGTCAGCAAGGATGAGAATGTTAACGCCCTCAACCGTGAACTGAACCTGACCTGGATGTCGACTTTGCCGGACGACAACGAGATAGTTGAAGGCGCCTGGTTTGGCGAAAACCAGACGGAAGGCGTCTCGGTGGAAGCGGAACTGGCCGGGAAGCTCGGGCTGTCACTGGGTGATGAACTGACATTCACCATTGGCTCGGAAAAGGTGACAGAAGCCGTCACCAGTATTCGGACGGTTCAGTGGGACAGCATGAAGCCCAATTTCTACATGGCGTTCCCGCCGGAGGGCGGTCTCACCGAGATGCCCGCGACCTGGATTACCAGTTTTTACCTGCCTAAGGACAAGAAAGATGCCCTGAACGAATTCTCCCGGCAGTTCCCGACGGTTTCCGTTCTGGAAATTGATCATGTGATCGAGCGAATCCAGGAGATCGTCCGGCAGGTAACCCAGGCGATTGAAGCCATTCTGGCGCTGATCCTTGCCGCCGGGCTTGTGGTGATGGCTGCAGTCGTCAGTGCGACGCTTCAGGATCGACAGCGGGAAGGCGCGCTGCTGCGAACACTTGGCGGGCGACAGAGGCTGTTGGTCCGCAGCACCATGCTCGAATTTGCGTTGCTGGGCGGTTTCGCGGGTGTCCTTGGCGTGGTCGCCGCCGAGGCGGCAGTCTGGGCGCTTCAGTTCAGGATGTTCGAGGGCACGTTCCAGTGGCACTGGCACGTGGTGCTGCCGATTCCAATCGTCAGCGCCGTTATTCTCGCCCTGTTCGGTCGCTGGCAGCTACGGCCGGTGTTGAGTGTATCGCCGATGCTTTTGTTGCGACGCCTCGAGTAGCGCCGGGCGGCTTCAGCGGTAGTTGGCGAGAATGGCATCCAGCTCGCCATTCGCCCTCATCTTCTCCAGTTCTTCGTTGAACTGGTTGGCAAAGGACTGCCAGTCTTTTCGCAGCATCAGCCGGAACCCGTAATTGCTGATGCTTTCGTTGCTGATTTCGAAATGCTGCCGCAGCCCTTCGTTTCTTAGAATCCACTTTCCGACGAGCCGGTCGGCGACCGCGGCGTCGAAACGGTCACCGTGCAGTACGAAGGTGAACATGTCCTTGTCTCTGGAAACATCAAAGCGGCGAATCTGACCTTCCTCGAAGTAGGGCTCAAGCATCGGATATCGGTAGCCGAGGTGGGTGACAATGGTTTTGGCGATCAGATCGTCCGGGCTCTCGTAGTAAAAGCTGGATCGTGCTGGTACAAAAAACACTTCCTCGATGTCGACTACCGCATCGGTAAACAGGAATTTCTCCGGGTCGTCCGCCCACTCCCGGGCCCTTGGCGTGGCATCGATGTACCCATCAAGCAGCATCTGATCTACACGTTTACGGGGGATTTGCTCAGCGATGACCCGGTATCCCAGCCTCTGGGCTACCTCGGATACCACATCCCACATGATTCCTGATGGTTGGCTCTGGTCACCGATGAGATAGGGTGGGTAACCATTGGGCGAAATATTGAAACGGAAAACCTTTTGTTCGCCAGAGACATTCTGTGAGGCAAAAACTGGCGAGGAAAGTGCAGTCAGTACAAGAAGAAGGACGCCGAGAGTGGCATTAACAGGGCGGGGATATCGGTTTTGCATGTGGTGGGGCTCTCTACGGAACAGTACTGTAGGTGGATAATGAACCCGGCTATCATCCCTGCCAGAACTGCTTGATTCTCCTCTCTTGCTTCATCAATTTCAATGATGTGAATTCTATCTTCAAACAGCGAAAACGCCGGGGGCCAGGCAAGGCCCCCGGCGAAACAGTCACGCCCAGGCGCGGCGCAGAACCGAGCGGGCATCCTCCAGCGTTACCTCCTTCGGATTAAACATGATGGAACCATCATCCAACGCCATTTCAGCGATATGGTCCAGCTGTGCCTCGGTCACCTTACCGGTTTCCTTGAGTGTCCGGGGCAGCTGGCAGCGCTTGTACAGAGCATCCCGCAACTTGCGGATCGCGGAAATACTGGCCTCTGCCCGGCGGCTTGCCGGTGTTGCTGCAAAGACTTCGGGGCCCTCGAGATACAGCAACAGTTCACCCAGGGGTTCCCGGATGGTTTCAAGGTTGTACTCAAGCGCATACGGCAGGTAAAGGCTCATGCAAAGGCCGTGGGGCAGGTGACAGACGGCGCCAGTGGCGTGCCCCAGGGCGTGCACCAGACCCACCATGGAGTTTGAGAACGCGATGCCCGCCATAGTCGACGCCTGCGCCAGTTCCAATCGTCCGTCGCTGTCTTTCGGGTTGTCCATGACTTGCAGGAGCGACTGGCTGATTTTTTTGATGGCCGCTGTCGCGTACGCATCACTCAATGGGTTTTTGGCCATGCAGGTGAACGCTTCAGTCGCATGGGTCATGGCGTCCATCGCCGTCGCGGCGGTTATGTGCGGCGGCAGGGTTAGGGTCATGCGAGGGTCAATAATAGCCGCGTTCGGCAGCAGAAACGAAGACGTGAAGGGCAGCTTGACGCCCTTGGCTTCGTCGGTAATGACCGCAACCGACGTAACTTCCGAACCGGTGCCGGCTGTTGTTGGCACTACGAAGAACGGCTTGAGCGGGTGCTTGAGCACGCCGGCACCGCTGTACTTGGCGATATCGTCACCACCCTCGGAAACCAGAATGTTGACGGCCTTGCCGGTATCGATCGCCGAACCGCCGCCTACTGCGATGATGGAGTCGCACTTTTCCTGGCGATAGATGCCGGCAATATCGCGTACCACCGTGGTGGAGGAGTCGGGCGGAACGTCGTCGTAGATGGTGGTTATTTCCAGGCCGCTTTCCTCGCAAGCCGCGATCACGGGCTCCAGAAGGCCTGCGGCCCGCACGCCCTTGTCGGTGACGATCATTGGCCGCTTGGCAGCCATTCCGGTCAGCTCGTATGGAATGTGTTCAAGGGCGGCCTTGCCGGCAATGACTTTTACCGGGCAGAAGAACTCATAGTATTTATTGGTCATCACGCTCTCACTGTCTCGACGAAATTGGTGGCAACTTTCAGGTAAATTCGCGCGGCGCTGATCAGCTTTTCCGGCAGGTGGAGGTCGGCCGGGTATTCCTTCACGGCCCGCTCGGCAACCATTTTCGGCAGGATGAAGGACTCAAGCCGGTTCAGTACCCGCGTCATCCGCACGGCATAGCTGATGTCGCCATCCACCAGCATGCGGTCATTGGCGAAAGCCACTGATGTTTTTTCCTGGAAAGACAGCACCAGGAAAGCGTGGGCGATGTGCTTGAACTGAATCGACAGGTCGATGGGCCGTGGGGCTTTGTCACCGTGGTAACGGAAACGCCCCTGGCCGGTATGCTCGACGATCAGCTTTGAGCCATCCGGCATCACCATCATCTCAAACAGGAAACCGTCAGGCAGTGCCCGGGCTTCGTTCTGAACCTTCTCGTCCACCTCGCTCACAGCCTGCAGGGCTCGCCCCATCACCTGGAACATCAGTTCCACGTAAAGTCGGCGCGCCTGGAAGACCATGGGCTGGATACGTTTCGCTAGCATGTCCGTCATCCAATCGTTGTTGATGTCATCTGATTTTTAGAGTTATTGCTCTAAAAGTCAATGGAGGCGATGACAGAAGATGCGCGTCAGCCCGGCAACTTGCGATCCGGACTACGAAAAAGGCCGGAATCCTGCAAGACTCCGGCCTTCGCAACGCTATGATCCGGTTGGGCTTTACTGAGAAAGGGCCGCCAGTTTCCGTCTGGCTTCCTCGGCAACATCACCACCAGCCTCGGCGGCCTTGCTGTAATAGGTTATGGCCTCATTCCGGTTATTCTGTTTTACCGCAACATCGCCCAGTCGCAGGAAGGCAATGGAAGTGGGGACAGTTTCATTGGCTTTGGTCAGATTCTCCCTGGCCTTGTCCAGATTGTTGAGCCTCAGAGCATTCAGGCCATTGTACAGGCGATATTTGAACATCTCGGGGTAGAGCTCCACCGCCTTTTCAAAGTCGGCCGCGGCCTTCTCTGTTTCCTTCTGGTCCTGATAAATGCGGCCGCGAAGGGCATAGAACATGGCTTCCCGTGGCAGCAGACGGATGGCTTCGTTGATCTTGTCCAGCGCAGGCTTCATCTCGCCTTTGGAGGCCAGCTCCATGGCCTTGTCATGGGCATCGTAAGCCGGTTGCAGCGAACGGAGTTTGGCCATCTTGCGTTCATAGACGTCCTCACCGCGGTAGCCGCCCGCGCCAACCTTCTGCACCAGTTCGCGGTTTTCCTGCACGCGTTTCGCTGAGGGAGGATGGGTCGCGAACAGGCCATCAATGAAACTGGACTGACGCCCTTCGGATAGTTTCAGGAACAGCTCCTGAAGCTCCACCGCTGCCTGTGGGTCATAGCCAGCTTCTTTCATGTAGAGAATGCCGTAGTGGTCGGATTCGAGTTCATCGCCCTGGCTGTATTGCGCCAGCGCAAGTTGCGCTCCAAGGGCAGCACCACCCATGATCAGACCGGCCCACTCGTTGTCCGACAGGGCAAAACCAAGTCCGGCAACGCCGGCGCTGATCAGCATTCCCTGCTGCATGCGCTGAACACTATGCCGGGCCGCCGCATGAACAATCTCGTGACCCAGAACCGAGGCAAGCTGAGCCTCGTCGTCAAGCTCTGTCAGCAGGCCACGGTTAATGGCGATCTTGCCTCCGGGAAGGGCCCAGGCATTGGGTACACTGCTGTTCAGAACCACGAATTCGTATGGCAGGTCCGGTCTGTCGCTGACCCTGGCCATTTTTTGGCCAACCTCGCTCACGTAGAGAGTCAGCTCCGGGTCCACATAAAACCGACCGCCCTGGGTTTGCTGGGTGGGCACGTACTGCTCGGCGCCCATGGCGAGCTCCTGGCTTTCACCGATCAGCGAAAGCTGATTTTCCCCGGTAACCGGATTGACCGAACAGCCGCTGAGCGTCAGAGCCAGCGCAACGGCTACCAGGCTTGTTTTGATGGCGGACAGGTTCACAGTGAGCTCCCTTTTGGATGATGCGATGTCGGGTACGTTTAAAACGTTTGCCCGCTTCCTGAATGGGCAGTTTATAGCACATGATCGGCCATCAGTGGATTACCGCACCGTGCCCGGCGGTGGTGACGAGCAGGCCCTTGGCGTATCATAAGCGCCTGTTCCCGCTCTGTTTCGCCAATTTCGAACCCAAGGCAACCCATGAGTAATTTACTCGAACTGATCGCTTTGCTCTGGTTCCTCGTTTGCTGGCTCGGTTATACCGAATACTCCAAACGCCGTGCCGCGGATCGTCCCTGCCTGTCTAATACTCTCGACCTGTACCGGGAGGACTGGATGCGCGTCATGTTACGGCGGGAAAACCGGATTGCCGATGCTTCTGTGGTCGGAAATCTGGAGCGGAACGGCGCGTTTTTCGCCTCCAGCTGCCTGCTGATTCTCGCGGGTATTATTACCGCCCTGGGCTACACCCAGGAAGTGATGGAAGTATTCAGTACCATGCCCTTCGGCACATTGCCCACCCGGGAAATCTGGGAGCTGCGCATGGTGGTGCTGTTGGTGGTCTTTATCTACGCCTTCTTCAAGTTCACCTGGTCCATGCGGATGTATAACTTTGTGTCGGTGATGGTGGGCAGTGCCCCGCCGCCAGACGACACCAAAACCAGCCCCGCTGGTAGGGAAGCGTTTGCACGAAGTGCCGGCAACATCTGCAATCTTGCCGGCGATGCCTTTAACCTGGGGCTGCGGTCCTACTATTACGCACTTGCCGTGGTAGGCTGGTTTATTCACCCGGTTGTCTTCATGGCGGCGTCCACGCTGGTTGTTGTCGTTCTCTATCGACGCGAGTTCTGTTCTACGGCCCTGGAGGCATTGAGGGCAGGGAAGGTGTTCGAGGAGCCGCTGCCCGGCAAGGCGGAAAACAGCCCAAAACCCAAAAGCTGATCCACAGGTTGAATCCGAATGAACGATGATATCCGACGGAAACGGGTTAGCCGTTTTATAGCCACCCTCAACCAGGCCAAAGAGCTTGGCCTGTCGGTTACCGAGGCCACAAAAGGCAGCCTGACACTTTGCCTGCCCTACAGTGATCGCATTATCGGTAACCCGGATACCGGTGTGATTCATGGCGGGGCCATCACCACCCTGATGGATACCACGTCAGGGTGCGTGATCCTCTGTGCCCTGGAAGATTTTGAACTCTGCCCGACGCTGGACCTGCGCGTGGATTACATGCGCCCGGCCCAGCCCCGCAAGCCGGTTTATGCCCGGGCGGAAACCTACCGGGTAACCCGCAATATAATTTTTACCCGCTGCGAGGCCTATCAGGAGGGCGGTGAAACCATCGCCAACTGCGTCGCCACCTTCATGCGGATCGGGAAGGATGCCAGCCCGAAACATTACCGGGACCTGATTACCGGAGGTGAAGAATGACCGATCCTGAAATCCTGCGCTACACCCAGGAGACCGGTGACTTCAGCCGCATGCTGAGCAGCATTCCCTACGCTACCTGGATTGGTCTGCAGTGTGAGCAGTTCGGAGACGACCTGATTTTCCGTCTGCCCTGCAAGGACTCCAACCTGGGTAATCCAATACTGCCGGCCATCCACGGTGGCGTGATCGGTGGCTTCATGGAGATGTCCGCCAATATCTACCTGATCATGTCCCAGGAAAGTCTGCGCATGCCCCGTATCGTCGACTTTTCCCTGGATTACCTCAGGGCCGGCCTCAATCGCGAAACCTACGCCGAATGCCGCCTGACACGCCAGGGCAACCGCGTTGCCAACGTGATGGTCAGCGCCTGGCAGAAATCCCGCTCCCAGCCCATAGCGACTGCCCGGGCTCATTTCCTGTTAGAGGACTGAGGTTCAGGCTTTTCGGGGCTTGAAATGCCCTCCCTAGTCCCCATTTCCTGTTCAACACAAACTCGATAACCGGGTGGTGTGGTTGGGCAGGTTCGCTTTGCCCAACCACGCCGCTACTCCGAATTTAAAAAGCAGGAGACATAAACGCCATGACGGTTGAAGCCAATAAAGAAACGCTTGGATTCCAGACCGAAGTGAAGCAGCTGCTTCACCTGATGATTCACTCGTTGTATTCCAACAAGGAAATCTTCCTTCGTGAGCTGATTTCCAACGCTTCAGATGCCGAAGACAAGCTGCGTTTCGCGGCCCTGAAAGATGACAGCCTTTATGAAAGCGATCCTGAGCTCAAGATTCGCCTGGATTTTGATGAAGAAGCGAATACCGTCACGCTGACCGATAATGGTATTGGCATGACACGTGACGATGTCATCCAGAACCTTGGCACCATTGCCCGTTCCGGTACGGCCGAATTCCTCCAGCAGTTGTCTGGCGACGAGAAAAAGGACAGCAAGCTGATTGGTCAGTTTGGCGTGGGCTTTTACTCGGCGTTTATTATTGCCGACAAGGTTGATGTGTTCACCCGTCGCGCCGGTGCGCCTGCGGAAGAGGGCGTGCATTGGGAATCCCAGGGCGATGGAGAATTCTCCATCGAGCAGGTGAGCCTGGAACATCGTGGCACCCAGATCGTGTTGCACCTGAAATCCGACGCCAAGGAATTTGCCAACGGCTGGAAGCTGCGCAGCCTGGTGAAAAAGTATTCGGATCATATTTCGTTCCCGGTCGTCATGAAGGCGGAGTCCGACGAAGGCGAGAAGAAGGACGAGTACGAGACCGTCAACGATGCGACCGCGCTCTGGACACTTCCGCGTACCGAGATCAAGGACGAGGAGTACAAGGAGTTCTACAAGCACATCGCCCACGATTTTGAAGACCCACTCACCTGGTCCCACAATAAGGTGGAAGGCAAGCTGGACTACACCAGCCTGCTGTATATCCCGGCCCGTGCACCGTTTGATCTGTACAACCGGGAAGCGCCTCGAGGCCTGAAACTGTACGTGCAGCGCGTGTTCATTATGGACGACGCCGAGCAGTTCCTGCCGCTGTACCTTCGCTTTGCCAAGGGCGTGATCGATTCAAACGATCTGTCCCTGAACGTATCCCGTGAGATCCTGCAAAACGACAGCACCGTGGAAAGCATCCGTACCGCGCTTACCAAGCGGGTCCTGGATATGCTGTCCAAGCTGGCCAAGAAGGATTCCGAGCAGTACCAGAAGTTCTGGGGCGAGTTCGGCACGGTATTGAAAGAAGGCCCGGCCGAAGATTTCAGCAACCGCGAGAAAATTGCCGGTCTGCTGCGCTTCGCCTCTACCCATACCGGCGAGAGCGCACAGAATGTGTCGCTGGATGACTACATCAGCCGGATGAAGGAAGGGCAGAAGAAGCTTTACTACATCACCGCCGACAACTTCACGGCGGCCAAGAGCAGCCCCCACCTGGAAGTGTTCCGCAAGAAGGGCATCGAGGTGCTGATCCTCACAGATCGTATCGATGAGTGGATGATGGGTTACCTCAGCGAGTACGACGGCAAGCAGTTTGAGGACGTTGCTCGTGGCGACCTGGACCTTGGCGAAATCGAGACCGAGGAAGACAAGAAACACAAGGAAGAAGCCGCCGAAGAGCACAAGGATCTGCTGGAGCGCATCAAGAATGCACTGAGCGACCGTGTGCAGGAAGTGCGGGTGACCAATCGCCTGACCGATTCCCCGGCCTGTCTGGTGGTTGGCGATTTCGACATGGGCGCCCAGATGAAGAAGATCATGGAAGCCGCCGGCCAGAAAGTTCCGGACAGCAAGCCGATCTTCGAGATCAACGTTGATCATCCGCTGGTCCAGCGGCTGGAAAGCGAGAAGGGTGAAGAGCGGTTCAATGAGCTCTCGGCAGTGATTCTCGACCAGGCCACCCTGGCCAGCGGTGAGCAGCTCCCGGACCCCGGTGCCTACGTTACCCGCCTGAACCGTCTGCTGCTTGAACTGGCGAACTGATCGCCAATGCAGCAGATTATTGTGGATATCAGCATCAGCCCTGATGAGTGGATCAAGCTCTATCAGGGCGTTGCCACGGATGTTCACACCACGGCCCGGGACGGACGCTCTGTCCGATTCCCGGCCCGTATCCTCTCCCGTTTTTACCTTCGCGATGGCATTCGCGGCAGTTTCCGCATCGTCTTTGACGACGCCGGCAAGTTTTCATCCATCGATCGGCTCTGACCGACCAGAGCTCCATCCATAAATAAAAACTCTCACAAATTTATTTTTAATTAATTGTATTGTGTGATCGGTCCCGCGCTACGGTGGAGCTGTTCTCGTTAGGCAGGAGCAGATCCATGTCCGATTTAATGTCACTCAGTCGTTCAATCGCCTGGCCGGATTTTTTAGACATCCTGGCGAGATATTCAAGTGATTACGCTTGTGCCCAGTAAAGAAAAGAACCCGCAAACATTGCGGGAAACTCTATAGGCGCACGCTATCCGGGACATAAGAAATACTCAGAGCAGATTATTGGGTGTGTCCTATAGTTAGAGGTGCCTGAATCAAAGCAGTGTCGTTTTGCCAACCCCAATGAGGAGAGAAAAATGACAGACAACAACAGTGCGGGCGGAAAGTGTCCCGTAATGCACGGCTCAAACACTCAGGAAAAAGCCGATGTAGCCGGCTGGTGGCCTGAGAACCTCAATCTTGACATCCTTCATCAGCACGACCGCAAAACCAATCCTCTCGGTGAAGACTTCGACTACCGGGAAGAAGTCAAAAAGCTCGATCACGAAGCCCTCGAAAAAGACATGCACGAGCTGATGACCAACAGTCAGGAATGGTGGCCTGCTGACTGGGGGCATTACGGCGGTCTTATGATTCGTCTCGCGTGGCACGCCGCGGGTACCTATCGACTGGCCGACGGCCGTGGTGGTGCCGGCACCGGCAACCAGCGATTCGCTCCGCTGAACTCCTGGCCGGACAACGGCAACCTGGATAAGGCCCGCCGTCTGTTGTGGCCGCTCAAGAAAAAATACGGCAACAAGGTGAGCTGGGCTGATCTGTATATCCTGGCCGGTAATGTTGCCTACGAGTCGTTTGGCCTGAAGACTTTCGGTTTCTCCTACGGCCGGGAGGATATCTGGCACCCGGAAAAAGATATTTACTGGGGTGCAGAAAAAGAGTGGCTGGCACCGTCTGACAGCCGGTATGAAGACGTGGAGAAGCCGGACACCATGGAAAATCCGCTTGCTGCGGTCCAGATGGGTCTGATCTATGTGAACCCGGAAGGCGTGAACGGCCAGCCGGATCCGCAGAAGACCGCGGAGCAGGTGCGCACCACCTTTGCCCGTATGGCGATGAACGACGAAGAGACTGCAGCGCTTACCGCGGGTGGCCACACTGTGGGTAAAGCCCATGGTAATGGTGATGCTGATGCCCTTGGGGCAGAGCCGGAAGGTGCCGATGTGGAAACCCAGGGTCTCGGTTGGATGAACCCCAACTTGCAGGGCAAGGCGACCAACGCCGTGACTTCTGGCATCGAGGGCGCCTGGACGACCAACCCGACCAAGTTCGATATGGGTTACTTCGATCTTCTGTTTGGCTATGAGTGGCAGTTGACCAAGAGCCCGGCTGGTGCAAACCAGTGGGAGCCGGTGGATATCAAAGAAGAGCACATGCCGGTTGATACCAGCGATCCATCTGTTCGCCGCATGCCGATGATGACCGATGCGGACATGGCCATGAAGGTGGACCCGAAGTACCGCGCGATCTGTGAGAAATTCATGGCAGATCCAGACTACTTCAAGGACTGCTTCGCCCGCGCCTGGTTCAAGCTTACGCACCGGGATATGGGGCCGAAAGCCCGTTATATCGGTCCGGGCGTTCCGGCTGAAGACCTGATCTGGCAGGATCCGTGTCCTCAGGGCGAGACCAACTACACGGAAGAAGTGGTCAAAGAGAAAATTGCGGCAGCCGGTCTGAGCCTGAACGAGCTGATTACGACCGCCTGGGACAGCGCCCGTACGTTCCGCGGCTCTGACATGCGCGGTGGCGCCAACGGTGCCCGCATTCGCCTGGCTCCCCAGAAAGACTGGCAGGGTAACGAGCCAGATCGGCTGGATAAGGTGCTTAAGGTGTATGAGCAGATTTCTGCCGACACCGGTGCCAGCGTTGCTGACGTGATCGTGCTGGGTGGTAACCTGGGTATCGAGATGGCGGCGAAAGCTGCGGGCCATGAGGTTCACGTTCCCTTCCTGAAGGGCCGTGGCGATGCCACCGACGAGATGACGGATGCCGAATCTTTCGATCCGATGGAGCCGCTGGCTGATGGCTTCCGCAACTGGCAGAAGAAGGACTACGTGGTCAAGCCGGAAGAAATGCTTCTGGATCGTGCCCAACTGATGGGACTGACTGCGCCTGAAATGACCGTCCTGCTGGGTGGCATGCGGGTGCTCGGTACCAACTACGGCGGTACCAAGCACGGCGTATTCACAGATCGCGTTGGCCAGTTGACCAATGATTTCTTCGTGAATCTGACCGATATGTCGAACCGTTGGGAGCCTACTGGCAAGAACTCGTACAACATCGTGGATCGCACCAGTGGAAATACCAAGTTCACCGCGACCCGTGTTGATCTCGTGTTCGGTTCCAACTCAATCCTGCGTGCCTACGCAGAAGTGTATGCCCAGGACGACAACGAAGAGAAGTTCGTGAAAGACTTCGTTGCAGCCTGGACCAAGGTCATGAACGCCGACCGGTTCGACGTCGAATAAGACCTGTAAGCAAGCGATTGGACACCCCGGTTTCGGGGTGTCCGTCTATCAACTTCCCGCCAAATTCCTTACAATCCGCTCCGTCTGATTTTTGATCAGTCTCACCCCGAACAGACCCTGTAATTGCTGGAGCACTCATGCGCATCATTCTCGCCCCGATGGAAGGGCTGGTTGACGCACCCATCCGTGAAACCCTGACCGGGGTAGGCGGCATCGACCGTTGCGTAACGGAATTCGTTCGTGTCACCCACGGCATGCTTCCACCGAGAGTGTTCTACAAATACGCCCCCGAATTATACAACCGGTCGCTCACTCAAGTGGGCACCCCCGTTGCCGTTCAGTTGCTGGGTTCAGACCCTCACCAGATGGCGCGCCACGGCGTGCGTGCGGCAGAACTCGGTGCCACCCAGGTGGATATCAACTTTGGTTGCCCGGCCAAAACGGTAAACAAGCACAAGGGTGGCTGTGTGTTGATGCGCGAGCCGGAGCTCATGCATGAGATCGTGGCCGCTGTGCGTCAGGCTGTGCCAGCGCATGTGCCGGTCACAGCCAAGATGCGACTGGGGTATGACGACCGATCCATGGGTGTGGCTTGTGCCCAGGCGCTGGAAGCGGCAGGCGCGGCGGAGATTGTCATTCATGCCCGCAGCAAAGTGGACGGGTATAAGCCGCCGGCCTATTGGGAGGAAATCGCCCGGGCCCGGGAAGCGGTCAAAACCCACATTATTGCCAATGGCGAAATCTGGAGTGTCGCGGACTACTGGCGTTGCCGTGAGGTGTCCGGCTGCGATGACGTGATGATTGGCCGTGGGCTGATCGCCCGGCCAGACCTCGCCCGGCAGATCAAGGCCAGCCAGCAGGGCGAAACGGTGCCGGATATGACCTGGCCGGAAGCTGTTGCCCTGGTTCGTGAGTACGCTACGGTTCTGCAGGGCTGGCTTGAGGACCGCTATGTGACCGGTCGTATCAAACAATGGCTTAACTTTCTCCGCCAGGGTTTCGCCGAGGCAGAGGCGCTCTGGCCCGAGGCCCGGAAAATCCGTCAGGTGGCGCCCATGATGGCATGCCTGGAACAGCGGGTTACCCTGACGGACTCCCGCGCTGCCTGATCCTCATTCAAGCGCACTGGCTCAATCTCCACGCGTTGACCTTCCCGTCGCCTAAACTGGTATCAACGGGATTGTCGTTCGTATCAATACCGGTACCAACAAAAAACGAGTGGGAGGACGAACAACATGTTCAGAGCAGGTTTGCGCAACACGATGGCCTTTGCCGGAGTGTCTGTCTGTATGCTATTCGGCGCCGCTATGCCGGCTGCCGCCGACGACCACGTGGTAAAAGTCACACCCCTGGGTAGCCACGATGGTGAGTTCTGTGGCCGGGACCGGGCGCTGGTCTTTGAAGATCCCAATGGCACCCGAATTCTCTATGACGCCGGCAGAACGGTCGCCGGTCCGGATGATCCCCGACTGGGCAAAATTGATGTTGTTCTGGTTTCCCACATGCATGGGGACCATGTGGGTGATCAGCGTATCAGCAAGACCAATCAGGGCACTTGCGGGTCTCCGGACACCGGCGTTTCAACATTGCCACAATCCAATACCGTCGATATTGCGGTGAAACACGGTGCAAAAATTGTTACGGGTAGCGAAATGCCCGCCTTCTTTGCTGCCAAGCTGAAAGATGCCGGCGGTGATCCTGCAAACTCGCTGTTGGTTCGGTTCGGTGGCGAGCGTGAGGTTGGCGGAGTGGCAATTACGACCGTGCCGGCTGTGCACAGCAATGGCGTATCGCCTTCGTTCCTCACCGGGCCACTGGCAGAGTATCTGGCTGCCGCGGGTGTTGGCGCCAGTGTCGGACCACCCACGGGCTATGTGCTCAGGTTCTCCAACGGCCTGGTGGTCTACCTGTCCGGTGACACTGGCATTACTGCCGAGCAAAGACTGGTCGTGAAGGATCACTACGGTGCGGGGCTTGTGGTGATGAACATCGGTGATACGTTCACCACCGGACCGAAACAGGCCGCCTACGTAATCAATGACCTCGTGCAACCGAAGGCGGTTATCGCCTCCCACGCCAACGAACCTGCGACCTCCGGTGGCATGGTGCAGGAAGGAACGCGCACGGCTCTGTTCCGCGATTCAGTGACCGTGCCGGTTCATGTGCCCCTCAGTGGCCGCACCATGGCGTTCAATGGCATGGCGAGCTGCGTCTCCGGCTGCAACTGAGAGAACACAGGCACGCAGGGCTGTTGCCGATCAGGCTTCCATCTCCGGTCGGTAATGGCCCGAGCGCGCGGCGCCATTCAGGCGGGCGCGCTTGAGCATTGCAGCCTGCGCCTCCGGACCATTATCCAGATTGCCGGCCCAGGCCTTCTGTGCCGGTTCCTGCAAAGCCCGTCCGTAAGAGAAGCTCAACTCCCAGGGCTGCGCGCCCATGCTGTTCATGGCGTTCAGGTTGAGAGTGGCTTCTTCCGGCGTCTGGCCGCCCGAGAGGAAGAAAATGCCGGGTACCGCAGCCGGTACCGCCCTGCGAAAAACATCGAGAGTCGCTGTCGCCACGTCTTCCGGGGATGCCTTCGGGCTTTCCTTGCCCGGCGTCACCATGCTGGGTTTGAGGATCATGTATTCCAGTGCCACCTTGTGTCGGTACAAGGCGTGGAACACCTCCCGAATCACCGCCTCGCTGACCGCCGCGCAGCGCTCGATGGAATGGTTGCCATCAATCAGCACTTCCGGTTCAACGATCGGCACGATACCCAGGGACTGGCAGATCGCCGCGTAGCGGGCGAGAATTTCGGCATTCGCTTCAACGGCCTGCCGTGAGGGCAGGGTGTCCGAGATATGGAACACATCCCGCCATTTGGCAAACCGCGCCCCCTGGTTTTTGTAGATTTCCAGGCGGTCTTCCAGACCATCCAGGCCAAAGGTGATCTCATCACCGGGCGCATTCACAAGAGGGCCTTTGCCCTTGTCGACCTTGATGCCCGGCACAATGCCCTTGCTGGCCAGAAGCTTCGGCATGGATACATTATCCAGGCTCTGCTGGCCGAGTGTCTCTTCAAACAGAATGACCCCGCTGATGAATTCTCCGAGCCCGGAAGCCGAGAAAATAAGACTCCGGTACTCCCGGCGCATGTCCTCGCTCGACTCCACCCCAACGGCCTTGAAGCGCTTGGCAATGGTCGGGTGGCTTTCATCCGCCGCGAGAATTCCCTTGCCGGGCTGAACCAGTTCCCGGACGGTAGAGTTGAGTTCTTCCTGAATGGTCATGGTGAGCTCCTGGTTGATCCTTGAAGGTCTGTTGGTCGTTCGGCCCGCCACTCTATTGTAGACGTTGAATAGCGGTCTGGAATTTGATCTGCGCTAAGGCAGAAACCGATCTCCTGAATTAGGCTGTAAATGATAACAACAGGAAAACGGGAAGACCTGAATATGAAAACCGTTGTCAGCGTCAGCCAGGGATCTGGTGAATACGATTACGATATAGAGACGTCGTTTCTTGGGCAGCCTTTCCGGATTATCCGGATCGGCACGGACGGCGATCTTTCCCGGGCCGAGGCGGTTCTGGAGTCCGTGCATCCGCAGGCGGACGCCATCGGTCTGAGCATGGTACACGATCATTACGAGGTGGGCCGGGAGCAGCTTGAACATCCGGATACTGCCCGCCTTGAGGCCTGTGTGCCGGATAAGCCCGTCACCACCGGTGCAGGGTTGCGGGCTATCCTGCAGGAATGGGCTGTGCGTCATACCCAGTCTGAGCTCGGGCATTTCTTCGACAATGCCCGTGTGCTCTTTTTGAATGGGCAGGCCGGTTACCGGATTGCCAGGGCCCTTTCCGAACATACCGAGAACCTCTTCTTTGCCGATCCCTACACGGATTTCGGAGTGCCCAGGCTGCTGACTTCCCTGAAACAGCTGGAAACCTATACCTCGCTTACTTCACCCATCATGTTCAGGCCTGCGGCGGTGAAAGCGGTCGAAACCATTCTCCGAACACCGCTGTATCGGTTGGGTGAAAATCTGGTTAAAGGTTCGCTTCATCACGCGGTGTCCGAGGCCCATGTCATCGTGGCCTCAATTGGCGACCTGGAGAACTTCACGGCGAAAGAGCTGGATGGAAAAACCGTGATTACCTCACGGGTAACGGATGCCGCCATGGACTGGATGCGCTCGCGCAAGGTCGCCATGGTAGTGGATTACAGTCCCTGGCTGGAGGGCCGGCCCGTTGGCGTGAATGTGATGGAGGCGATGATCAGTGCGGCGCTTTCCAGGACACCGGACCAGTTGGGCCCCGATGACTATCTGGATGTTATTCAGAGCCTGGAGATTGAACCGCGAATCCTTTACCCGAACGGTTATCGCCGGGTTAACCGGTTTGCGTTTGTCATTCATCCCCTGTCGCAGCAATACCTCACCAAGACACCGCCCCTGGACTGGGTTGCCAACGTGTCGCCGCCTGTGGTGATGAATCTGGTGGAAAAGGCCATCGCGTATTCACCGCCGTTCATCTACTCCAAGGTATCCGGAATCCGGTCACCCAATGGCGATGAGGTCGAGGGCTGGCTCATTACCGTTGGTGGCACCCCTCGGGAAATCATGGCCCATGGGCCGGAATTTACCTACGCCCGTTTGCTGCAGGCGGCAAAACTGGCGAAGAAGCTCGGGGCCCAGATCATGGGTCTGGGTGCGTTTACCAAGGTCGTGGGTGATGCGGGTATAACGGTGGCCAAGCGAGCACCGTTGCCGATCACAACCGGCAACAGCTACAGCGCATCCGGTGCCCTGTGGGCGGCCCACGACGCCATGAAGAAAATAGGGCGGGTGAGCATTGGCCCCAGTGGCAAGGCGGCCGGAAAGGCCATGGTGGTGGGCGCTACGGGTGCTATCGGGTCTGTCTGCGCCAGATTGCTGGCCAAGGCAGTGGACGAGATTTATCTGGCGGCACCGGAGCCGGCCAAACTGCTGGCGCTCAAAGAAAGCATCGAACAGGAAACGCCGGGGGCCATCGTACATGTTGCCGGCTCTGCCGAACGCGATCTGGCCGACATGGACATGATCGTGACCGCCACCTCCGGGGCCGGCAAACGTATCCTGGATATCATGAAAGTGAAGCCGGGCTGCGTCATAACCGACGTCGCCCGCCCACTGGATATTCCGGCGGAGGATGTCGCCAAGCGGCCGGATGTGCTGGTGATCGAATCCGGTGAGATCCAGCTACCGGGTGAAGTGCATATGAAAGACATCGGGCTTCCGAAAGGCATTGCCTATGCCTGCCTGGCGGAAACCATTGTGCTTGCTCTGGAAGCGCGTTTTGAGAACTTTACTCTCGGGCGGAATATCGAGTGGGAGAAAGTGAGGGAGATCTACAAGCTGGGACTGAAGCATGGCATGAAGCTGGCCGCCATTTCCGGGGTGAACGGTGTGTTCACCGAGGAGGACTTCGAACGGGTTCGAGTCCTGGCGGCCAGCGAAGAAGAACCTCAGGCAGAAGGATCAAGCACACCGGCGTAGCGAACGCCGCTGAGCAGGGCCATCTCCCGATGCCAGGTGGACAGGTCATCTATGTTCAGTTTGCTCAGGCTGTCGTGGCCACAGGCCCGTGCCATCACCTGCATCAGTGAGACAGAGGCCTCAAGGAAGTTCTGCAGCTGTTTGGCAGACTGGTCGACGTTCAACCGCTGGCGCAGGTCCTTGTTCTGGGTCGCGATGCCTGCCGGGCAGTTGTTGGTGTTGCAGATACGCGCCGCAACACAGCCGATGGACTGCATGGCACTGTTGGCAACGGCAATACCGTCAGCGCCCAGCGCCATGGCCTTCACAAAATCGATAGGCACCCGCAGGCCACCGGTAACGATCAATGTGACCCGTCCGCTTGCACCGCGGTTATCCAGATAGCGCCGCGCACGCGCCAGGGCAGGAATGGTGGGCACACTGATGTGATCACGGAAGATCTCGGGTGCAGCACCGGTGCCGCCGCCACGTCCGTCGAGGATGATGTAGTCGGCGCCCGCATCCAATGCAAATTGTACGTCCCGCTCGATGTGATTGGCGCTCAGCTTGAAGCCAACAGGAATTCCGCCGGTGATTTCCCGAACATGGCTGGCGAAGCGCTGGAAATCCTCAACTGAGCGCAGATCCTCGAATGTGGGCGGGGAAATGGCCGATTCGCCCTCGGGAATGTTGCGAACCTGGGAGATCTTGCCGGTGTTCTTGTTGCCGGGCAGGTGCCCGCCGGTTCCGGTCTTGGCGCCCTGGCCACCCTTGAAGTGGAATGCCTGGACTTTCTTCAATAGCTCTTCTTTGTAGCCAAACTTGGCGCTGGCCAGTTCATAGAAGTAACGGGAGTTTTCCTGTTGCTCCTCCGGCAGCATGCCGCCCTCGCCGGAGCAGATGCCAGTGCCCGCAAGCTCGGCGCCACGAGCGAGGGCAATCTTCGCCTCCTCCGACAGGGCCCCGAAGCTCATGTCGGAAACGAATAGCGGCATGCTCAGTGTCAATGGCTTGCGGGCTTCAGGCCCGATCACCAGTTCGGTCGAGACGTCGGCGTCATCTGCCAGCGGTTTACTGGCCATCTGCGCCACCATCAGTTGGAGGTCGTCCCAGTGGGGCAGGGTGTGGCGGGGCACGCCCATGGCAGTTGTCGGGCCATGGTGGCCCATACTGCTTAGCCCCTCACGGGCCAACTGATGAATGAATTCAACCGTGGGTTCTTCTTTGGTAGATTTGGCTTTTGGCGCTTTACCGGACTTGTCGTCGCCATCATCGTCGGACTCCGGCGCCTCCTTGCCAACTTGGTCATCGCTGAACTGCTGGTGAGTGCCGTCACAATACGGCGCGCTGCCGGTCTGTTTACACTGGCAAAGAACGGCCTCCTCGTCTTTCTCGGCCTTGAAGACCTTGGGTTTGAACCCCGTATCCCCGTGGGAACCGTCGCAGAAGGGCTGGTTGTTGGAACGGCCACAGACGCAGAAGGCGTATTCCTCGCCTTTTTTCAGGCTGACTTTCTTGGGCTTGTTATCAGCGATCACCGGATTGCTCATTGCAAGGCTCCTCGATTGGCGTATGCCGGAAATGTACAAGGGTGTACGGGCATTAAACGCAAATAGGCTACTTGTAATGATCCAGTGTGGATCAGGACTGTCCGCGCCGCCAATGCGGCGCGGTTGGCTCAACTCCCGTTAACGGGGGCTTCATGACCCATGGTCAGATAGTCATGCCGGCCTTGGATGCGCGCGCCGCGTGCAGCTTTTGGTAGCTCTCGATCAACCGCTGGTGCTTTTCCAGCCCTTCCAGCTGCATGTTGGTAGGTTCAAGACCATGGAAACGAACGGAACCATTTACCGAGCCGACCACCGCTTCCATGGTGTTCTCTCCGAACATGCGCGTGAAGTTGGTGATGTAGTCGGACAGCTCCATCTCGTCATCGAGGGTGACTTCCAGTACTGCGTACATGGCGCGGTAGAACAGGCCACGCTCAACGGTGTTGTCGTTGAACTGCAGGAACATGTCGACGAACTCGAGGGCTTCTTCGTGCCACTGCAGGGCAAGACAGATCAGGATCTTGAGCTCCAGGATCGTTAGCTGTCCCCAGATGGTGTTCTCATCGAATTCCACACCGATCAGGGTGATGATCGTCATGTAGTTGTCCAGCTGGCTGGCTTCCAGACGTTCCACGAGATCGGCCAGTTGCTCATCGTCCAGACGGTGCAGGTTGAGGATGTCTTCGCGGTAGTCCAGAGCCATATTGGTGTTATCCATGATCAGGTCTTCAACCGGATACACCTCAGAATAGCCTGGAACGAGGATCCGGCAGACCGGTGCGCCCAGTTCCTCATAAACTGCCACATACACTTCCTTGCCCAACTCCTCGAGGATGCCAAACAGGCGCTCGGCTTCCTCCGCGTTGGTGCCGGAGAAATCCCATTCGACAAAATCGAAATCGGATTTAGCGCTAAAGAAGCGCCAGGACACCACACCAGTGGAGTCGATGAAGTGCTCCACGAAGTTGTTCGGCTCTGTGACTGCCAGACTGTTGAATGTGGGCGCTGGCACATCATTGAGGCCTTCGAAGCTGCGGCCCTGCAACAACTCGGTCAGGCTCCGCTCAAGCGCCACCTCGAAGCTTGGGTGAGCGCCGAAGGAAGCAAACACGCCGCCGGTTCGCGGGTTCATCAGGGTAACGCACATCACCGGGAACTGGCCGCCAAGGGAGGCATCTTTCACCAGGGTCGGGAAGCCCTGGGCCTCCAGGGCATCAATGCCTTCCAGTATGTGCGGGTATTTTTCCAGAACCTTCCGAGGCACGTCCGGTAGGGCAATTTCCTCTTCGATAATTTGTTTCTTCACCGCCCGCTCGAAAATCTCCGACAGGCACTGAACCTGTGCTTCGTTCAGCGTATTGCCGGCACTCATGCCGTTGCTGAGAAACAGGTTCTCAATCAGATTGGAGGGGAAATACACCACCTCGCCATCAGATTTTCGCACGTAGGGCAGGGAGACAATGCCCCGGTCGGCTCTGCCGGAGTTGGTGTCAATCAGATTGGAGCCGCCCAGCTCGCCGTCCGGGTTGTAGATGGCCAGGCAGTGGTCATCCAGTATGCCCTCCGGCAGCTCGTCGTTGGGGCCCGGCTTGAACCACTTTTCGTTCGGGTAGTGGACGAAGTCGCTGTTGGCGATATCCTCACCGAAAAACTGATCGTTGTAGAAAAAGTTGCAGCTGAGCCGCTCGATGAATTCGCCCAGGGCAGAGCACAGGGCGCTTTCCTTGGTGGCACCCTTGCCATTGGTGAAGCACATGGGTGAGGCGGCATCGCGAATATGCAGGGACCACACGTGAGGCACGATGTTACGCCAGGACGCAATCTCGATCTTCATGCCCAGCGCTTCAAGGATGCCGGTCATGTTGGCGATGGTCTGCTCCAGGGGCAGGTCCTTGCCTTCGATAAAGGTCTGGGTGCCGCCTTCCGGCTGGGTCATCAGCAGTGCCTGGGCGTCTGCATCCAGATTCTCGACGGTTTCAATCTCGAAGGTGGGGCCGGTTTGGACCACTTTTTTCACGGTGCAGCGGTCGATGGAGCGCAGGATGCCCTGGCGGTCTTTCTCGGAGATATCCTCGGGCAGTTCCACGGAAATCTTGAAGATCTGGTTGTAGCGGTTTTCCGGGTCCACGATGTTGTTCTGGGACAGGCGGATATTTTCGGTGGGAATGTCCCGCGCCAGGCAGTAGACCCGGACAAAGTAGGCTGCACACAGTGCAGAGGACGCCAGGAAGTAATCGAACGGGCTGGGCGCCGAGCCGTCGCCCTTGTAGCGAATCGGCTGGTCCGTTACGACGGTGAAATCGTCAAACTTGGCTTCAAGTCTGAGGTTCTCGAGGAAGTTGACGTTGATTTCCATTGCAAAGAGTCCTGGATCGGAGAATTTGGCGCGCCATGGCTTTTACTGGCGGCCATTATCCAGTTTTTGCAGGTGTTCGTCTTGGTCGGTCTTCTACGGATAATGTAACGCCAGCTCGACGGCTCGGGCGGCGTGAATCTCCGTGGTGTCGTAAAGTGGAACCTCGGTGTCGGCCTGGCTGATCAGCAAACCGATCTCGGTGCAGCCGAGAATGACCGCCTGCGCGCCGCGCCCGGAAAGCGACGAAACGGTATCCAGGTAGGCATGGCGCGAATCAGACTTGATCTCGCCCTGGCACAGCTCTTCGTAGATAACACGGTGCACCTCATCCCGCTGGCTTTCATCCGGGGTGAGAACGTCGATACCGGCGGCCTCCAGTCGGTCCCGGTAGAACGCCTGCTCCATCGTAAACCGTGTGCCCAGAAGGCCTACTCGGGTCACACCATCTTCCTTCAGCACCTGCGCGGTTGCATCCGCAATGTGCAGCAAAGGAATCCCGATCGCCTGCTCGATCTCCGGAGCAACCTTGTGCATGGTGTTGGTGCCGATCATCAGGAAATCCGCGCCTGCCTTCTGCACTGACAGAGCGGCCGCGGCAAGGATGTCGGCAGTGGCCGGCCAGTCGCCTTTGTGTTGCAGCGCTTCAATCTCCGCGAAATCCACGCTGAAGAGCACCATTTTGGCTGAATGCAGCCCGCCCAGCCGGCCTTTGACGCCCTCGTTGATCAATCGGTAATAGGTCTGCGTGGATTCCCAGCTCATGCCGCCGAGAAGGCCAATGGTTTTCATGGTTAAACTCCGTATTATCCGCTTGCCATCACGATTGATAGCGCCACCGCGTAGACCGTGAGCATCAACGCGCTTTCAAATCCTATCTTGCCGATTCCGTAGCGTTGGCGTCGGACCATGCCCATCAGGAGAGTGGCCGTCATCAGAATACTCACCAGGCCCCAGGTCATCTGTATCGGGGTAATGTCGTGATAGATGGAGCCGCCAGGGTAGCCGACATCGGCCGACGCAATCACCAGCATGTTAAAACAGTTGGTACCGAAAATATTGCTTACCGCCAGTGTAAGCGCGTTTCTGCGGATGGCCGCAATGGTTGTAACCAGCTCGGGCGAGGAGGTGGCGAGCGCGGTAAACAGCCCCCCGATCAGTGTATCCGACAGGCCTGTTTCGTCGCTGATCACCTTGGCGCCTTCCATCAGTACCCAGCCAGCGACACCCGTAATGGCAGCCATTACAGCGAAGTTGATCCATGCCTGGGCAAGGCCTCCATGAAGATAATGGCCGGGTTTGTCGGGGACGGTCTGGCGGGTCAGGCGGGGAAACCACATGGGCTTGCTGTCGGTGGTGCGAACCAGATGTAGTCCAAACAAATAGGCTGCGGTAATAACCGGCGTGATTGGGTGAATGCCCCAGAACGAAACTGGCGGACTGGCAATTGCCAGAAGTGGCAGAGCCAGCAAGACGATCAACAAAGCGGCCAGCATCAGGTTGGTCGAGGATGCCGCGGCGTGTTCCAGGTTGGCCTTCCGGTACATGATGTCCGCAATGCCCAGAAACACCAGGTTTGCGGCCATGCTGCCCATGACATTGCTCATGGCCAGATCCGGCCTTGAATCCAGCGCCGCGCTGAGGGTGGCGGCGAAGTCGGGCAGTGACGTTACTCCGGCCAGCAGGAAGATGCCGAACAAGGCTTCGCCCAGGCCGGTTCGATCGGCCAGTTCATCGGCTACCCGTGCCAACCGGCTGCCGGCAGTCACGATGACGAAAGTGGCGATGACGAAAGCGATGATGCCTGTAGTCAGTGATGAAAACATCAGGGCTCCGGGCCAATGGTATTGCTTAAATTTCTTGACGCTCACTATAGCGGGCCAGATTCGGTTAAGCCTAATATCGGTGACCAAGTAGGGGGCGCCTCTATAATGGCTCTACAATTACTCGGTAGGGGTATTATGCCCCTCGGGAGAGAAGCGTGAGTAATCTGATGAGATTGGCGGAGCAGGGCTGTGATGCCACTGACGCACCGTGCAGTGCTATTGAAACCATACTGAGCTCCCGGGTTGCGGATCTGGGCGGCTTTTCTGTCCGCCGCCTGTTGCCAACGGCAAAACGGAAAATGGTCGGCCCGTGGATTTTCTTTGATGAAATGGGACCGGCGGATTTTACGGCGGGCGAGGGCATCAACGTATTGCCGCACCCCCATATAGGCATTGCTACCGTAACCTACCTGTTTGAGGGCGAGATACTGCACCGGGATTCCGTTGGCAGCTACCAGCCAATCCGGCCCGGAGATATCAATCTTATGGTGGCCGGCAGCGGTATCGCCCATTCCGAGCGGGAGCGCCCTGAGATCACCGCAACGGATCACCGCTTGCATGGGCTCCAGCTCTGGCTGGCTCTGCCGCAAGAGCACGAAGAAACGGCGCCAGCGTTCCACCACTATCCAGAGGATGACATCCCCGCAGTTGAGATCGACGGCGTGCCGGTTCGAGTCATGATCGGCAGTGCCTACGGAGTAACCTCGCCCGTGCGCCAGTTCAGCGAAACCCTGTACCTTGAGGCCACCCTTAAAACCGGTCAGACCCTGGCGTTACCCCAGGCGCCTGAGCGCGCCGTCTACGTTGCCAGTGGAGCCCTGCGAGCCCATGGCTCTAAGCTGCCTACCCACAGCATGACGATCTTTTCCCTTGAGTCCGGTGTTGCCATTACCGCCACAGAAGATACCCGTATTGTCGTGATTGGCGGTGAGCCGCTTGGCAAGCGTTTTATCGAGTGGAACTTCGTGTCTTCTAGCAAGGCCCGTATAGATACAGCCAGAGAAGACTGGCGGGCAGGGCGGTTCGAGAAAGTCGTGGGTGATGAGGAAGCGTATATACCGTACTAGCCTGTCGTCTCGGTTGTCCACGAGCCCCGCGCCTTGTGTCCGGGGGCTAACCAGGCTCTGCTGGAGCCCTGGACTGACTGTGAGCCCGAAGCCGACTGTGAAAGGGTCGCAGCCATCTTAGAAGACCGGCGAACATCGAAAACGAATTAACCGTAGTGAAAAGCTGCATAAAAGACTGAAAAAACGGCCTTTACGAGGAATCAGAGGGTTTTGGCGCAATTAATTCGACAAATGTCAGAAGGTCGCCTAATTTTTAACCGATGCTCTCTTAGCAGAGGACTCTAAGATCATGAAACCTGTAATTCCTCTCACTCTTGCAGTCTCCCTTTTTGCAGTATCGGGTACTTCCCTCGCAGGCAGCGACAGCGGTCTGTATCTCGGCGCCTCGGTAGGCCAGGCTCAGCTTGATTTCGACGATGAGCTCCCGGACATCGGTGATGTCGATTTTGACGACGACGATACCGGCTACAAGATCTTTGGTGGCTACAACCTGGGCCTGATTCCCCTGGTGGATCTGGCGGTTGAAGGCGCCTATGTCGATTTTGGCAAGTTTAGCGGCAGCCTTGGCTCGCTCAGTAACGCGGATTTTGAAGTCGATGGCTGGACCGGTGCCGGGCTGGCCGGCTTCAAACTGGGCCCAGTTGGCCTGTTTGCCAAAGCCGGCTTCATCAGCTGGGACGGTGATTTCGATGGCGGTAGCGACGATGGTACCGACCCGTTTTACGGGGTGGGCGCCCGGTTCACTCTGTTCTCATTCCAGCTGCGAGCCGAATACGAGCGCTACGATCTCGATAACGTCGATATCGACTACTTCTCCGTAGGCGCCGCCTACACCTTCTGACCCCACAACACCGGGCAGGGCGGTTCGAGAAAGTCGTGGATGATGACGAAGCGTATATACCGTACTCGCCTGTCGTCTCGGTTTTCCACGGGCCCTGCGCCTTGTATCCGGGGGCTGCAGCCCTCAGCCTTGGACTAAGCCACTTCTTTAGCAAGAGGGTAAGCCAGAGTCCATGGAGCCCATCACCAAGAAACCCTGCATTGACGTCTGCGAGTTCGACAAGAAAACCATCTGCAAAGCCTGTGGCCGAACCAGGCAAGAAAAAAAGGAGTGGAAGCAGCTCTCTCCTGACCATAAGCAGGCGATCTGGACACGTATCCTGGAGTCTCACGGCTCGGGTAAAGGGAAGAATCCTAAAGCATTGCGCGAGTTGTACGAGAAGGCGAAAAAGAAGCAGCGGAAGAAGAGCTGACAACGCTCTGACGAGTGAGTGTGATTAGATAGCTCGCAAATCTGCAGCCGCCGCTTCCGCAAGCGGACGACTGCATTGAGCTAAGTGCTCTTACAAGGCGGCTGGAGCCTTATGGCTGAGGTGGTGAGCACTTACGTGCCGTAGGAAATCCATGGTTTCCGTTGAGGAAATCTTCTTGTCGCTGGCTTTCTTCGGGGTTTCAGTGCCGGTGAACGAAACGATATCTCCCATGCTCACCATGCCGCAAAGCTGGTTGTATTGATCGACCACCGGAAGACGCCGCACCTGATGTTTTTCCATGAGCTGTAGAACTTTTTTAATGCTGTCGCCCGGTGAACAGCAATACAGTTCACGATTACTGTAGATGTCCTCGGCACGAATATCCCACAACGGCCTGTGTTGCAGAGCCGCGCCCATGGCGATATCCCGGTCAGTGATTATGCCCAGTGGGTGTTCCATATCATCCACCAACGGAATGGCGCCGCAGTCGTTGTTCCACATCATCATGGCAACGTCCTGTAAAGACATCCGTGGGGAGCAGCTCGCCACGTCGGTAACCATCACTTCATTGACTTTCATTAGGATGTCCTCCTTCCTGAGGTTTGGCTGTCCAATGAATGCCGTCAGCAATTCGCCCCTGCGACATCGGATCCTGCATACTTCCTTGGGCCGTTCATCCTGAAGGCAGCGCTCTGGATTTTTATCCGGCGCCATCATCAATGTATTCTCGCCCAGGTCTGATGTCCATGATCCAGATTTCGACAACCTCGAATCCCTCTATCTCCACTAACCTCAATTTTATTCAATAAACTCTCCGGACTTCAGGCCAGACTCATCCCAGACACGAACGGAGAATAAAACAATGAGTCTTTCCCTGATCCTGCCAATGTCCGCGTTTGCTCTGGCCGCCTCTATATCTCCGGGGCCGGTCAACCTTGTCTGCCTCAGTAGTGGTACCCGCTATCCGGTTTCTCGCGGTCTTGTTTTCGTGACCGGAGCTACGCTGGGTTTCATTGCCCTGTTCATTGCTGTGGGTCTCGGCCTGTATTCGCTATTAACCATGCTGCCCATTTTCGAGGAGGTGCTCCGCTGGGCGGGCGTCGTTTTCCTGCTGTACCTGAGCGTGAAGTTGGCCACGGACAATGGCCGCTTGCCAGAGGGAGAGACCCGGAAGGCCCCCGGTTTCGCGACGGGGGCACTGATGCAGTGGCTCAACCCCAAGGCGTGGCTGGCCTCGGCTTCCGGTATTGGTGCCTATACCAGCGCCAACGATCTGGATCAGATTCTGATGTTTGCATCCGTCTACTTGCCGATTTGCTGGCTGTCGCTGGGCTGTTGGGTATACGCCGGTGCTTTCTTGCGCAGGTACGTTCAGCGGCCGGAGGTGCTGGTAACGGTGAACCGCATTCTGGCTCTATTACTCGCGGCCAGTTGTCTGTATCTGGTGATTGGGTGAGAGTCGACGGTACTGATTTGGCGTTGCGGCCATCAGCCGTTTGAAAGCACGCTGGAAATGCGGCTGATCGGCAAACCCTGCGTTCAGGGCTGCTTCGGCGATAGGAATGCCATTTTTCAAATCCACCCGTCCGAGTTGGACGCGGCGGTTTACCAGATAGGCGTGAGGTGTCAGGCCAAAATACTGCTTGAACGCCCGAATAAGATGCCCTGGACTGAAGCCGGAAAGCTCGCAGAGTGTGTCCAGCGAGACATCTTCTGCGGCATGGTGGTCCAGGTAACGTGCGAGGGCTGAGAGGGTGTCTGGTGCCCGGGATTCTGCAGTAACGGGTTGCTCGGCCAGTTTTTGCATCAGGTCCGACAGGAACTCAACCACTTCTGTTTGTTTTTCCAGCAAATCGCGCTGAGGATCGAGAAGACACTTCGCCATGCGACAATAGCGGTCATACCAGATGGCTTCAGATATGGTTGCGGTGGAAATGTCCTGCCAGCGAGGTTCTGGGAGAAGACCGGCGCGGAACCGAAGATCTGTCAGCCAGTCGGTGTCCACGTACAGCATCAGGTAGGCCCAGGGTTGATTGTCGATGGGATTGCAGGCATGAACCCACTCAGGATTCATGAGTACCAGATCGCCAGCGCGTACCCTGTAATAATCACTTCGGTACTGAAACGTGCTCTCGCCGTCGGTGATGGCACCAATCGACCATTGGGTGTGGGTGTGAGGGGAATAGCAAACTTTGCGCCCATCGCCCACTTTTCGCAATTCCACATTAGGAATTCGGGGATCTCGCCAGAACAGGGGCCTGCTTTCCGTGGGGCTGGCAATGGTTGGCATGGTTTCCTCGATCTTAGTCCCTGCAGATACTGTAATGCTAGCACGCCATCCGCAGCCTATGGTGGCTGGGGATGGCGTGAGAGGAAAGCGTGTTTAGAAACGATACTTCGCGTTGGCATTCACAGTGCGGCGCTCGCCGTAACCGCAGTCTGCGCCTTCGGAGCGGCACCAAGTGATGTACTCTTCATCGGCCAGGTTCTTGGCATCGACGGTGAAGTCCCAGTTCTGCCAAGTGTAGCCAATCATCGCGTCGTAGAGGGTAACGGAAGGAACGACGGGCCCGCCGCCTGAGCCAACGTTGTCACCCACGTAGCGCACCCCGGCACCGAACCGCCAGTTGTTGGCGATGTAGAGCTGGTTCCACCAGGAGGCCTGACGCTCGGCCACATAGGGCAGGCGATTGCCAGAGGCATCGTCTGTGGCGTTGAGGTCGGTATAGGCCAGCTGGGTTTCGAAACGCTGCCACCGCTTGTTCACCTGCAGCTCCCAGCCATCGATCACCGCGCCGGTCTGCTCGACACCACCGGGGGTGCTGCCGTCGCTGATCCGGTTCTCCTGGTTAATGTCAAAGTAAGCGGCGGTAATGCCCAGGGACTGGTCTGGGGAAACGTACTTAACGCCCGCCTCCTGCTGGTCGCCGGTGGTGGGTTCCAACGTGTTGGCCGCTGCGGTGCCATCGGTACCGAGGTTCATGCTGAAAGCTTCAGCGTAGCTGATGTACGGGGAGATCCCGTTTTCAAACCGGTACATTAAACCGGCTCGGCCGGTGGTGGCCTCTTCGTCGCTGACGGTGTCTGATCCCGAGACGGCCAGCTTGCGGTTCTCGGCCCAGTCGTGGCGAAGGCCCGCGGAAACGACAACAGGACCGATCTCAATGTGGTCGGCAATGTAGAGGCCAACCTGCTCAATCTTGTTGTCTGGCCGGTCGGATGGGTTGATGATGCTGTCATTCAGGTTGCCGTACTGTGGGTCGTAAACATCGAACGTTCCGCCCAGGCCATAGCCATAGAAGTAGTTGTCCTGTTTCCAGAGGGCATCCTGGCGGTCGGCTCCGATAATGAGGCGGTGGCGAGTCATGCCCAGATCAACATCGCCCTCGAGACGAGCGTCCATGTTGAAGAGACGGGTTTCAGCGTCTGCCGTGTAAATGGTTCGTGATACCTCACCGTTGGCGTCAGGAACGCTTGGAATAGTGATCCAATGCTCACGAGTTTCAGCGCTGGAATCGGTATAACGGGCCGTCGCGGAAAGCGCCCAATTCGGGCTTAGCTGATGATCGACAAACAGCGTTGCCTCCGTTTTTTCCCGGTCATAGCGATCCCAATCGGGTTCGCCGACGAACCGCTCGGAACCAATGATGCCCCGGGAGCCCGGCTCAAGCGTGCCGGCTTGGGGCAGGAACTGGGCGGATACCTGGCCTTTGTTCTCCTGGCGGTTCAGGAGCAGGGTAACGCTTGTTTGATCTGTGGCGCGCCAGGTCAGGGAAGGAGCAAGCACGTAGCCATCGTCTTCCACATAATCCACCTGGGTGTCACTGTCGCGTCCCAGTGCGATTAGCCGGTACAGCAAATCACCGCTCTCGTTGACGGGGCCGGTTACATCCACGGCCAGTTGCTTACGATTAAAGGTGCCGTACTGGGCCCAGATCTCGCCGCCCTGTTCCTCTTCCGGGAGCTTGGATACCCCATTGATGATTCCGCCCAGATCGCTCTGGCCATAAAGCATGGAGGAGGGGCCCTTGAGCACTTCGATGCTCTCGAGGGCGTACACATTGGTGCGAACAGTGTTGTAGGAACCGTAGATCTGACGCAAGCCATCCAGGTAGCGGCCGGCGTCTACTCCACGCACTTTTGCGGAATCGATTCGGGTGTCAAAACCGAAGTTGCCCGCGTTAACCCCGGGGGTGTAGAGCAGGGCGTCCTGGATGTTCTTGGCGCCGGAATCTTCGATGAAGCTGCGATCGACGATTGAGACCGAATAGGGTTGCTCTTCAACCGGAACGTTCAGTTTTCCAACGGCCGGCGTTTTTTCCAGAGGCATATAGTCCGGAGCGGTGATCGCATCAGAAACCACATCGAGAGCTTCGAGTGTGGTCGCGTCGTCGGTTTGCGATTGCGCCATGGCCAGAGAGCTTGCGCCGAGGAGTGAAACCAGTGCTGCAGAGCTGCAGCGTCGGGAGCGGATGACTTTCATACAAAAATGCGCCTTCGTTGTTAATGCGGAGGCGAATGATAACAATTATCATTAAATAAACAAGAGGCAATGAAATCGCGTGACAAGATCAGTCGATAGTAAACGAGAGGATTCTCGAGAGGTGGCTGTAGGGCAAGCCACTCTCCTCATGCCAGAGGTTAAACGCTTCCTGCGCCTGCATCAGCCCTTTCTTGCTGGTGGGAGAGGCATCCAAAACCTCTTCCCTATGCAGCGCGGCAATAACATCCCGTGAAAGGATAAAGCCGTCCCAACCCACTCGCCGCAAAAAGTACTGGGCGCTGTTGCCACCGAGTCTCGCTCCGTTGCGTTTAAGCCACATCAGCAGGCCGGCCTGGTCATTGCTGGGCCAATCGGCGAGGAACTTGCCAAAGCTGCCGTGTTCACGGGAGGCATCGACAATCATCCGCGCATTTTCGGGAACGGTCTGAATTTTCTGCGCGTTCCTGACGATGCGTTCGTCGCCCGCCAAACGCTCAAGCACTTCGGGAGGAACCTGCTGCCAGTAGAGCGGTACAAAACCTTCGAAGGCCTCTTCAAACTTCGGCCATTTGTTTTCGATCACCCGCCAGACGAAACCGGCCTTGAAGATGCACCGGGTGATTTCCGAAAGGTATCGATCGTCACCAAGAGCCCCAAGCTCGCCGGGTGCCGCCACTCTCGGCAGCCGTGCGCGAACCTCACTTTCGCCGCCTTTCTGGAGGACGGCCTGTTCGTAGATGCGGGAAAAGGACATAGCGGTCTCTGAATCAGTCCAGTCTGTTAAGTGATTTTCTGCTGCCAAGGTGTGCCAGGCCATTGATCAGGGTTCCGAGCAAGACGAGTGCCGGACGTAAAATGAATCGGAATACCCAGCTGCCGATGTACAACACGGGCAGCAATATCAGCATCCATCCGAGAAACTGCACCAGCTTTACCGGGTAGCCCAGGATTTCGGACACCTCGGCCAGAAAGTCGTTGATGATACCCGGGTGCGTGACCACCAGGTACCCTACGCCGATCACGGCGGGCCATTTTGCGTATCGGGCGGTAGTCAGCAGCATGCGCCCGCTGTTGGCCAGGCGAGCGCCAAGCGCCGCAGACCGGGTACCCGCCGCGGCGCTTCGCGATGAAACCGCAACCGCGCGTCCGGCCCGAAGCACTTTCAGTGCGCTGGCAAAAACCAGAACATCCACTGATGCCCAGCCAACGTCAGCGGCGGACACATCCTCCCCCGTGCGGTGCTGAATCTCAAGGTTGCGGATGCCACTGGCGAAAAACTGGTTAATGTTCTCCAGAACCCGTTCCGTTCGAACCCAGATAATGTCGCCCTGGTCGTTTATAACAAACTGGCCCAGGAAATCATGCCCTTCTTCCTGAATAAAGCGCACGGCGTACCACCCACGCTCTTCCCGAGTCAGCTTCTCCTTTCTGGGCGTGCTTTGCTGGGGGGCTGCATCGGTGTCTGTCTTTCCGCTCCCGGTGAAGAACTCCACAGCCGCCTGGTATTGAGTGGCAAGATCGTTCATCAGCTCGATCGAGCCAATGGGGTTGCTCAGGAAATAGTGGATCGGCGGAAGAATGATTTCGCCATAGAGCCGAAGAATTTCCCGGAATTCCGGTTCAGGTCCGTAAACCGGAAAGATCTCACGGGTAATCGTTGGGTATCGCAAATAGGCCGCGCGGGCCTTCAGGAGAAGAAGCTCGTCGTCCGACATATCGAGCAATGCGGCCTGAAGTTCCAGGGGCTCCGATTCGATGCGAGGGAACTCCCGGAGAGTATCCTCTGCCTGAATCCGGATCAGCCGCTCTTCAATCAGCATAGGCCGCGAGCCGACAGAGGCTACCAGCGCGATCATCGTCGCGAGGCCAAGAATCAGGAAAAGTTTCCTCATCGTCTCTCGCCCTGGATGCTCACTTGACCGATGTGGTTCCGGTACGCATGCCTCATAGAAATCCCGGTGCAATTCAAATCAGGTTTGTTGTTGAAACTAACCTGCAGCCGAAATTATTCCAAGAACAGTTTCAAGGACTTTGCTTTTGTAGCGGGATCAACCAGCGACTAAGCTTTGAAGGTTAGCTCATATGTATACGACCCGAAAATGCAGATCACTCCTGGTTTTACCCGGTTTGCTCTACACGGCGGTCTAGCGGGAGTTGCACGTGGCTGGAAAGCAAGCTAAGCGTGGATTTGTGATCAGAGAGGCCTGCGAAGAGGATCTGCCCGAGATGGTGGGTTTCCTCGCCAAACTGGCCCTGCATGTCTCGAGTGCGCCTCCCCATGACTTGAAGGAAAGTGAGTACAAACGGCTTTTGCGAACTCTGCACTCCTCCCTGGACGATCCCAACAGACGACTCGTTGTGGCCGATAGCAAAAGCACGGGGCTTGTTGGCATGGGTTATGTGTACATCCTGCGAAGCCAGGGGATCTGGGAGCAGTCGGAAGCAACAGAATTCAAGTCTGGCGTTATTGATGATATCTGGGTAGAGCCGGAATTCCGGGGGCTTGGCATTCTGAAAGCATTGTTGCGGGACCTCGTGACCTTCGCGGAGGAGCATCACGCCTCGGAGCTGATCCTGGAATATTCTGCTTCAAACAAGGAGGCCAAGGCCGCCTGGACCAAGCTGGGTTTCAAACCGACCGGGGTTCGAGCGGCAGCATTTACCTCAGTAGTGAAGCAGGCGCTGTCGGGACCACAAACATGAGAAAAGGAAACTGGTAATGATCGGCGATCGCAGTGTGAATGTGTTTTACGATGAGATCATGCTCGGGCACAACCCCGAGGTGGATCTCCCTTTCATGCCCAGTCGGGTGGAAAAACGCGTTCGTTCCATTCTTCAGGGCCTGGATTTCAAATGGAGCTATCCAGAGCACCCTGGGCGTATCAGCGCCATCAAGGAGTATCTGGATGAAAACCCGGTGGCGGGTATTCAGTTCAAATCCGGCGCTGCTGCAGCAACCTACGATCAGCTGGCCCGGGTCCATACCACCTCCTACCTTGATCACGTTTTTTCACTGGATGGCAAGCGGGCCTGGCTTGATAAAGACACGACAGCGGTTTCCCCGGACAGCATCAAAGCCGCTACTGCTGCGGCCGGCAACGCCATCGCCGCTGTTGAAAGCGTTGTTAAAGGGGAATGCGAAAGCGCATTCGCCCTGATTCGACCACCCGGCCATCACGCCGAACCGGTTCGCGCGCGGGGGTTCTGCCTGCTGAATAACGTGGCGGTCGCTGCGGCCCACGCCCAGGCCAAACTGGGTTGCGAAAAAATCCTGATCATTGACTGGGATGCCCATCATGGCAATGGTACCCAGGACATCTTCTGGGCAGATCCCGATGTCCTGTTCTTCGATACCCACTGCGCGGCGCCATTCTATCCCGGGTCCGGTCACCTGGAGGAGGTCGGTGATGGGCTCGGGGAGGGCTACACCATCAACGTGCCACTGCCGGAAACGGCAGGCGACGTTGCCTTTGAGAAAGTGTTCCGGGAGATCCTGATGCCGGCGGCGGATTACTTCAAGCCGGATCTGGTGCTTGTCTCTGCCGGCTTTGATCCGCACAGAAACGATATGGCCATGAACCTCAGCTATGATGGCTTCAAAGTGATTACAGGTATTGTTCAGGCTATTGCCGACAAACACTGTGAGGGGCGCTTGGCGCTGGTTCTGGAGGGCGGGTACAGCCTGACTTCGTTGTCCAAGGGGGTGCACGCCGTGCTTGAAGTGCTGGCAGGAGGGGAGGTGCCAGAGGTTCATGAAGTAGGTGTCCAGGACGCCGAGGAGGCGGCGGAGTTCCATCGGTCTGCTTTCAGTGATGATCAAGAGTAATCTAAACTCGGTCTAGCGCCGCACCTTTCCAATTGCTTCCTCGAATGGCAGCGGCCGGGAAAATAGATAGCCCTGAGCCTGATCACATTTGCGCTCGCGCAACATAGCGAGCTGCTCCTCAGTCTCCACGCCTTCGGCAATAACTTTGAGCTTCAGACTGTGAGCCATGGCAATAATGGTGTTGACGATCACCTCGCTTCCGGGGTCAGTGGTCAATTCAGTAATGAATGATTTGTCGATCTTTAGCGTGTCGATAGGGAAGCGCTTCAGGTAGCTCAGACTGGAGTAGCCGGTACCGAAGTCGTCGAGGGAAATGTCTACGCCCAGCTTCATCAATTGCGACATAGTGGCAATGGCTGATTCAACCTCGTAAATCAGAGCACTTTCCGTTATCTCAAGTTCCAGGTTGGCCGGCGGCATGCCGGTTTTCTTGAGGACTTCCTGAATGACAGCAACCAGGTTTTCCTGATGGAACTGGCGAGCCGACAGATTTACCGCCAGTTTAAGACCTGGCACCTCCACGGCCTGACGGCAGGCTTCCTCCAGGACCCATTTGCCAATCGGAATGATCAGACCAGTCTTCTCGGCGAGAGGAATGAAGTGGTCCGGTGCGATCATGCCTTCCGTGGGGTGATTCCAGCGCAACAATGCTTCGAGGCCGACAACTTGCCGGGAAGCGATGTCGATCTGGGGCTGATAGTACAACTGGAACTGGTCCCGCTCCATTGCATGCCGCAATGAGGTTTCCAGTGCAAGCCGGTCATCAACGGCACCGTTGGACTGCGGGACAAAAAGCCGATAGTCGTTGCCGCCATGTTCTTTGATAGCGGTCATCGCACTCCTGGCGCTGCTGATCATGACGTCCAGATTGACTCCGTTGCGCGGGTATTCTGCTATGCCCATGCTGCAAGACACGAATAGTTCCCGCCCGTCCTCCAGCACAATTACCGAGTGCAGTTCTCCATTTATGCAGTTGGCGATCTCTGAAACTTTGGCGGCGCTCTGGCCCGGAAGGAGCACAACGAATTCGTCGCCTCCCCAACGCGCCACCGTATCAGCCTCTCCCACGCATGATCGGATGCAATGGGCAACTTTCCGGAGCACATCGTCGCCGCCTGTATGACCGAGGCTATCATTGACCTGCTTGAAGCGGTCGATGTCTACGTAAAGTATGCTGAATATACCGTGATGCCTGTCGGCCTGGAGTATGGCCTGTTCGAGGCGGTCGGTCAGCAAGAGTCGATTTGGCAGGCCTGTAACACTGTCGAAGTGAGTCAGATACTCAAGTTGCTGGCTCTTTGACAGATTAGCGATTGCAAAGGATATATCGCCAGCGACCTCATGCAAAAGCTTCATTTCCGCCGGGTCGAAGGAAAACGCCTCGCGACGATAGAGCACCAGAGCTGCCTCAAATGAATGACCCTGGGGTGTCAGCGGGAACACTACTAATGCCTGGACACCAAGATCTATCAGATCCCGAAAGTCACTAACGTTGTGGCGTTCAGCCAGCTCGTTTCGAATCACCACATGATGTCCCTGCAGACACTCCTGGACAATGCTCTTCTCGGCGACGGATAAAGGTCTTTGTCGTAGCTGATGATCGGAAGCGTTGTGTTTCAACAAAGAGCATTGGCCCGACGCCCGGTTGTATTGCACGACCATCGCTGCTGGTATTTCCCCCGCTTCAACCGCAATGCGCGTTGCCTCTTCGAACAAGGCCTCCTGCGTTTGGACTCGCACTATCAGGGTATTAATACCACTCAAAACCCTGTGAATGCGGTTGAGTCTGAGGATCTTCTTTTCGGCTTCGACTCGTTCTGTAATGTCCACAATCGAGGCCATGACATGACGCCCTTCGACAGTCCTAACAGGATTGAGAGCAATTTCGGCCGGGAACTCGGAACCGTCCTGGCGGAGAGCAAATAGCTCCCGCCCCTTGCCCATCATGCGTTGTTCGGGCGAGTTCATGTAACCATTGACGAATCCACTGTGCCCTTTGCGGAACCGATTGGGCATCAGGTACTCGACCGACTTTCCGACCAGCTGTCCCCTGGGGTAAAGAAAGAGCGAGTGTGCGAGCCGGTTAGCCATCTGGATTGTGCCGCTCGTATCGATCATCACCGTGGCGACGGGAGAGGAGTCGATTGTCGAGCGGAAGCGGTCTTCTTCTCGGTTAAGAGCATCGGCGCCCAGCCAGCCAACGAAAGTCAGCACCAGAATGCTCGCAACGGCGCTCATGGCAAACCCGAAAGCGTCTCCATAGTAGCCGGCTTCAATGCCCTTGAGGCTTAACCAGCACACCAGGATAGGTGTAACCACGATGAACGGTAATAAACTCCGCAAGGATCGCCCACCGATAAAGGTACTCGTGGCAGAGCTCATTACGCCTTCACGGGGCCTGATCAGAAGCATGGCAGCACCGCAGAGCACGAACAGCAGGGATGTGTGCAGTGCCATCGTGGAAAAAATGGTGAGTTCGAACTGCTGAACACCGAACAGGTAACCAATCAGCGCTGATCCGCTGATCGTGAATAGAGCCAGAGCAAGGATTTGTAATGCGACTGTGGCCTGGCGCATAGGTGTTAACGTGGCAACCCATGCAATACCGATAATGCTGAAACACAGTGCGGTGCTGATGGACATTCGCCCCGGGTATGAATCGGGCGGCGTTCCGCTATCCATGACCACGAGATTATCGATGCCAAGCTGCCAACCAGTACCGTACTCGAGAAGTGTCAGTGCAGAAACGACGATAAGGAACACCGCCGCCACCGCGGTAACGGGGTCGTGTCCGTGAGGGATCGGTCGCAGCGATTTGTGTTTGAGGATAAAGCCAGAGATGAGAAAGCACAGGGCTGTATTGAATTTCATTGATTGGAAGCCCGGTAAAACACGTTTACCAGCTTCAATATCAAGAAACCAGGACAGCAAAACCAGGCTGGCTACGGCGATAATCACCCAGCCGATCCGGTTAACGATGCTCTGATAGATTCCCGGTGAACCTATCGCAACGTCACGATGCAGCTGAATGGCCTCCTGGCTCGGCATTCCTGGCGTCCCTCCTTAAGCGGAAACTGCTTATTGGTGTGAAGTTTGCCGCTTCTTACTCAAATCCACTCATTTCTCGGATGGCGTTGTTTTACCTGGACCAATGCGGTCACCGTAACACTCAGCCCAACGAGATGTAATCTTGCTCACTAGTGCGTTTTATTCTCAAATTGTAGTTCAAACGGGCGGCAGTACTTGGGTCAGAAAGAGACAAACAGCCGGCACGCTTCCTCGACGACAATCCCGTGGCGCCTTGCCAATTGAGCCCGGTCATCATCGTATCCTCCACCAATAACCGTCGCTACCGGAATACCCCGTCGTTTCAGTTCGCTGAGCACCTGAAAGTCTCGTTGATGAATTCCTGCCTCGGAGATGTTCAGCCGGCCGAGTGGGTCATCCCTGAAAACGTCTACCCCAGCGTCGTAGAGCACGATATCCGGGCGCGATAGCGCAAGTGCTTTCTGCAGCGTCTCGCTGACAACCTCCAGATAGGCTTCGTCTTCGAGGCTATCCGGTAAGGCCACATCGAGATCGCTTGCCTTTTTCTCGAACGGGTAGTTGCGTTCACAGTGAATGGAGCAGGTAAAGGCATTCGGCTCATTCGTCAACAAGGCAGCGGTACCGTCACCCTGATGCACATCCACATCGAAGATAAGCACACGTTCAATGCCCTCCTGTTGCAACAGCACGTTAGCGGCGATCGCCAGGTCGTTGAGGATGCAGAAGCCGGCAGCGTAATCGTAATGGGCATGATGAGTGCCACCGGCCAGATGACAGGCAATGCCATGCTGAAGGGCCAACTGCGCCGTCAGAACCGTGCCGGAAGGGGCCAGGAAAGTGCGTCGGACGAGGCCCTTGCTCCAGGGCAGATTCATCTGACGTTTCTCCCGCGCCGAGAGTTGATCGCCGGCGAAACGGGCAAGGTAATCCGTGCAGTGGGTACGGGTCAGCCACGCCTGCCGGCATGGGGCAGGGCGAAAGCTATTGGCTTGAGTGAGAAGCCCTTTTGAGCGGGCGTAATCGGCAAGGAGCCCGAATTTTTCCATGGGAAATCGGTGCTTTGCCGGGAATGGGAAGCTGTAGTCTGGATGGTGAACCACGGGTACGGGCATTGGATCGTCCGGGAGCGGTGTATTTGCTGCGTCAGAACGTTATTCGGCGGGTACCGCTGCGATGCCTGAATCGCACATTGCCTGGATCTCCTCGCCGGAATACCCGCATTCTGCCAGCAGTTCGGTGGTTTGCTCGCCCAGCCGTGGTGCCCCTCGCCACTGCTGCTCGGGTGTCGCCGAGAAGCGTGAAGGCGCCCGGGCCTGACGGAGCCGCCCAGCCTGTGGGTGATCATAGTTTGAGAGCAGGCCGTTCGCCTCGACCTGAGGATGGTCCAGCACTTGGGTTCGGGTTAACACCGGGGCGCAGGGCACTTGCTCGGCTTCCAGTTTTGCCAGCCAGTGTTCGGCCGTGTCGGTTTTGATAACCGACTGGATAAGTTCCAGCCTGGCGTCGATGTTCTCCTGTCGCAACTTCGCGGTCAGGAAGCGCGGATCCTCAGCCCACCCCGGACGATTCAAGGCACGAATAAGGGCCTGCCACTCACGATCGCTCTGAACCGCAATGGTGATGTAACCGGTTGTGGTCTCATAGATGAGATCCTGAAGGCTTGCAGCCTCCTGCTGTGGCACTTCACTGTGAACAAAGGTCTGGCTGCCCATGTCGGAGCTCCAGAGAAACGCGATGATTGCGTCCAGCATGGACAGCCGGACATGCTGGCTTTCCCCGGTGCGTTCCCGGGCAAACAGAGCTGCGGTAATCGCCTGGGCTGCGGTTACACCGGTGAGTTTGTCGGGCAGGATGGTCCTCACCAGTTGCGGACGCAGTTCATCGGCGCCGGCCTGCACGGTGGCCAATCCGGAGAGGCCCTGAATCAGCGGGTCGTATACCGGTCGCTGGGAATAGGGGCCGGTGTCACCGAAACCACTGATTGATACCATCACGAGATTCGGGGCCACCTTGCGCAGCTGTTCTTCGCCGAGCCCCATCCTCTCAATGACGCCCGGCCGGAAGTTCTGCACAAAGACATCGGCCGACGCTACCAGTCGAAGCAGCGCGTCGCGTCCTGCCTTTTCTTTCAGGTTCAGTGCCACTGATTTCTTGTTGCGGTTGTTGTTGAGGTACAGCGCCGACATATCGCCCTGCCGATTGGCCGCGGAGCGAGTAAAGTCGCCACCCGCCGGATTCTCGATCTTGATAACTTCGGCACCCTGATCCGCCAGTATCATGGTCGCGAGAGGCCCGGAAATCACGGCTGTCAGATCGATAATGCGAATGCCATCGAGCGGTCCGGTCATGGTCAGGACTCCTGTTTTTCCGTGAAGGCGCCAAAAAACGTGAGTGCGCCACTCTTAAAAAGGGTTCGTACTCTAAACTTTATGCGGATGCCGATCATTTACTAATACGCAACAGAGCAGGAAATTCATCAAACCAGAGGAGCGCCAGTGTCCACCAGTGTTGAAATGACCGACATTTTTCTCGAGTACCCCACCGAGTCCGGCAAGGTCGCCGTACTCAAAAATGCCTCCCTCATGGTGCCCCCGGGAGAAACACTGGCAATCACCGGCCCCTCTGGCAGCGGGAAAACGTCCCTGCTCTTGTTGCTGTCTGGCCTGCAGCGACCGACCAGTGGTGAAATTCTGGTCGGCGATCAACGCCTGGGCAGCATGGACCCGAATGCTCTGGCGGACTGGCGAAGTGAGCACCTTGGCATTATTTTCCAGTCCTTTCACCTGCTGCCTGGCCTCACGGCCCTGGGAAACGTCAGTCTGCCGCTTGAGATTGCCGGCGAGGCCAGGCCGCGGGAACGAGCTCTCGCCATGTTGGAGGCAGTAGGTCTCAGCCATCGGCTGCAGCACTACCCGGGGCAGCTCTCTGGCGGCGAGCAGCAACGGGTAGCGATCGCTCGGGCTCTGGTTCACCAGCCAAGCCTGTTGTTGGGGGATGAGCCCACAGGCAATCTGGACCACGAAACCGGTGAGAAAGTGCTCTCCCTGCTGTTCGACTTGCACAAGGACAGCAAATCGACGCTGGTACTGGTGACCCACGACGAGCGCGTTGCCGAGCGTTGTCAGCACAGAGTCCGGATGGACGGTGGGCGTCTCTATGCCTCCTGAACGCTCCGCAAACCCGCTCTGGATGCTCCGATTCGCGATCACCGATCTGCGTTCACGTATTTCTGCATTGAAGATTTTCCTGGCCTGCCTGATCCTCGGCGTTACCCTTGTGGCTGCGACAGCCAGCCTCTACCGGGTGATCGAGCAAAGCTTGCTGGCGGATACCCGCGCGCTGCTCGGTGGCGATGTGGAGCTGGATACCAGCGAGCCGCTGCCCGATGATGCGCTCGAATGGATTCGTGCTACCGGCAAAATTTCACTGGTTCGGGAATTCGATACCATCGTCAGCGGAAGCGGCGGCGACGGCTTCTTCCGGGCCGAGATACTGGTTCCGGATGCCCTCTACCCCCTCTACGGCGAGCTGGAGCTGACACCGGATGAACCCCTGGGTGTTCTTACAGCCCAGAAAGAAGGGCATTGGGGCGCCATTATTGATCCGTTGCTGGCAGAACGCCTGGGCCAGTCGGTTGGCGACCAGATTGAGATTGGCGCAGCCACCTTTCGAATCAGCGGCCTTATTCAGAAGCAGCCGGATCGGAGCTTGAACGCCAATTGGCGCGGCCTGCCGATCATGATTTCTGAACAGGCGGTCGAGGCAACCGGATTGATTCGCCCGGGTAGCCGCGTGGATTACGAATACCGGGTACAAACCGAACAGAATCTCGACACCTGGCTTGAGGAATTTGAGCAGGCATTCCCGGATGCGCGATGGGAAATCACTACTTTTGCCGAGCGCAGCGAACGGATTTCCGAGCGGCTGGACCAGATTGCCACAGCACTCATCCTTATCGCTTTCACTACATTGTTCATCGGGGGTCTTGGCGTTGCCAACAGCATCCACGCCTACCTCGATGAAAAGCTGGGCACGATTGCCACCCTGCAAACACTGGGCCTGCGCGGCAAACCGCTTGTCGGCATATACCTGCTGCAGATTGGCATACTGGGTAGCCTTGCGGGGCTGATTGGTGGCGGTATCGGGCTAGCTCTTTCCGCCCTGGCGATCAGCCTGGCGGGCGATGCCTTTGCATTGGCAGGCCCCGAGGGGGCCGGGGGCTGGCTGTCCTTGTGGCTGGTTCCCTTGCTGCTGAGCTGGCTGTTTGCTGTTCTTACTGCTTACGTGTTTGCACTGCCGGCACTGGCTCGAGCCCTGGCTGCTGCGCCGGCCGGACTCTTCCGGGGACAGGTCGAGGCGGCTCCAAACGAGCCTCGCAGCTGGCGGATTGCCAGCTATTTACTGCTGGCCGTCTACATCGGCGCTACTCTGTTCTGGCTTCCATCGCCTCATCTGGGCTTTCTGTTCCTGCTGGCGGTTGCGTTGCTCTGGGGCCTCCTGGAAGGGCTGATCAACGGTTTGCGCCGTGGTGCCAAGGCTCTGGAAAACGGCGGTTTTGCCGACCGCAGGTTCGCCCGGCGGTTGGCCCTGGCCAATCTGCACCGGCCAGATTCGCCGCTCCGGGCAACCCTGCTGTCACTGGGCACCGCACTGACGCTTGTGGTGGCCTGCACGTTGATGGTTACCACGCTCCTGAGGGCGCTGGAAACCACCATCCCGGAACAATCGCCGGCCCTGATTCTCTATGAAGTGTTCCCGGACCAGATGGAACCGCTGCAAAACGGCCTGGAAGCGTTGGATGCTTCCAGTCGCGTTGAGCTGCTTCCGATGGTCCGTTCCCGCCTGGATACCATCAATCAGCAGCCAATTGCCAGGGTTCTCGCCGATGATGCCGAAGCTCGGCGCGAAGCCATGGGGGATGAATACAAACTGAGTTATCTCTCGGGAAATCCCGAAGCACTGGAACTGGTAGAAGGCAACTGGTGGGAATCGCCGGCCCCCGAGGGAGAGCCCGCGTACATGGCCATGGAAGACCGGGAGGCCTACCAGCTTGGACTGGGTGTGGGCGACCAGCTGACCTTCACTGCACAGGATAAGAGCATCGATGTCGAAATCCGTGCAATTTACCGGCAAAAAGGGCTGCAGACCCGATTCTGGTTCGAGGGCATATTGCAGCAAGGCGCACTGGACGACTTGATCAGCCTTTACGTCGGTGCGGTCTACCAAAGCGATGAGGCGGCCAGGAAATCCCAGCAATGGCTGGTACAGAACATTCCCAATGTAATCACGCTGCGCACCGCTGACTGGCTGGAAACCGCCGGCGATCTGCTGAACAAGGCAGCCGCGGGCCTGGCTGCTGTAGCATCGGTCAGTCTTCTCGCCAGCCTGCTCGTGCTCTCCAGCGTGGTCAGTGTCAGCCGCAGGCGCCAGCTTTACGAGGCCAACCTGTTGCACTGCCTTGGCGCCCGTCACGGAGCTATCCGCCAATCCATGCTGCTGGAAACCGGTTTGCTGACCTTCCTGGCAACGGTTTTCGCGACGGCGCTTGGTGCGCTAATTGCTTTACCTGTTGCTGACCTCGCCTTGAAGCTGCCGGCAGCCGATTTATGGTGGGTTGGGGCGCTGGTTGCCGGAAGTGTCAGCTCGCTGGCGCTGCTGGGTGGACTCCTGCCCACACTCAGGGCAATGCGGTTAAATCCCGCGGTGTTGCTCAGAGACAGTTAAAAAGGCCTGCTATAGTAATAAATTCGTCTTTTTCATTAAGGAGGTGTAAAAATCATTTAAATCATAGACCTAAGAACATGAAAAATGACCGTTTGTTCGTTTTTTGGCCGTCATCACGAGTTGCAGGCTCACAAAATCCGGTTATATTGAGGAAATTAAGGAAAATTGCCTACCAAATGGCGAATTTCAAAAATTTTCACTAAATAATCTACGGTAGTATTTTTACGTATGCTTTTTGCACATAACTCGTGTTGTGTAGGCATAACGGACACACACTTTTCGCCCACGAAAGAAAAAGAGAGAATAACTATGATTCGCAAACTAGCACCGCTTGTATTCGCTTGTGCTGCGGTAACCTCCGTAAGCGCGACAGCCGATCAGCTGGACACCGTGATTCAACGTGGCACTCTGAACTGTGGCGTGGTTCTGGATTTCCCACCAATGGGATATTTTGACGAGAATAACGAGGCGGCCGGCTTCGACGTCGATTACTGTAACGACCTGGGCGAAGCGCTCGGCGTAGACGTCAACGTTCTCAACCTGACCTGGGGCGAGCGGATCCCCTCCCTGGTCTCTGGCAAGACCGACGTGGTTATCGGTTCTACCTCCGATACACTTGAGCGAGCCAAGACCGTTGGCTTCACCTATCCGTACTTTGTGTTCAAATTCCAGGTAATCGCCAACGAGGACAAGAACATTGAATCCTTCGATGACCTGAAGGATCTGAAAGTCGGTGCGGCACTCGGCACCACTTACGAAACCGAATACCTCGCCTATGCCGAGCAGCAGGGCTGGGGCAAGGACAACTACACCTCCTTCAAATCCGAGAACGATGCGTACCTGGGTCTTTACCAGGGCAAGGTTGACGCAATCATCTCAACCAACACGAACATCGCGACCAAACTGCGTAGCGAAGAGTTCGAAGATTTTGAGGCCGGTCCCTACGTTCCCAACTACGACGACGTTGTGGGCATCATCGCCAAGCGTGATGAGGTTGCCTGGATCAACTATTTGAACCTGTTCCTCGTACGCCAGATTCGCGACGGCAACATGAACGAAGCCTACAACAAGCACTTCGGCACCGATGCGCCGGCCGATCTGATTCAGTCCCTCCGGGACAACAAGTAAGCGCCGAACCGACGGCCGCCAAACAGGCGGCCGTCATTGCATTGGTTCCCGGGTCGGGCACCCACCATCGGGTGTCCTGACCTAAAATTCTGATCAAGGCCCTTCTTACCGGGCTCTGGTCGAGCTTCCTACCATTCATAAAATGGCCAAGGTATGGACTACGAATTTCACTGGAACGTTGTGTTCCAGAATATGCCCCAGCTGCTGAACGGTGCCTTCGTTACCCTGCACGTATCCGTTCTGGCGATGCTTCTGGGCGTTGTGATCGCAATACTGTTGGCGATCGCCAAAATGAATAACACGAGGTTCTTCAGCCAGGTGGCTACGGTCTGGGTCGAGATCGCCCGGAATACGCCGGCCCTGTTCCAGATCTACATGGCCTATTTCGGCCTTGGAGCATTTGGTATCCACCTGAGCCCCTATGTGGCGGTACTGAGCGCACTGGTCTTCATCAACGCGGGCTACCTGACGGAGACGTTCCGGGGAGGGTTTCAGTCGATTCCGAGCACCCAGTACAGCGCCTCCAAATCCCTCGGCATGACCAGCATCCAGACGTATCGACACATCATCCTTCCGCAGATGCTGAGACGCATCTACCACCCGATGACCAACCAGTTTGTCTGGTCCATCCTGATGAGCTCTTTGGGCATTCTTGTGGGCATGAGTGAGCTTTCCGGCACCACTCAGAGGTTGCAATCACTGTCGTTCAGAACGCTGGAGTTCTTCATCGTGGCGGCTGTTATGTACTTTATCATCACCAAACTGGTGCTGTTCTGTTCATCACTCCTTGCCCGCAGACTCTTCAAGGGGGAAATCTGATGAATTCTCTATTCACACCCCTGTCCTGGAGCGATAGCGGTCTGATCCTGACTGGCGTCTGGAATACCGTCATCATCTCCGTTGTCGCCATCGTGGTGGGCACTGTTCTGGGATTGATCGTCGGTTTTCTGCGTGCCGAGAGCAACCGGGCCGTCAACGTCCTTTTTGGTAGCGTGCTGGACGTCCTGAGAAGTGTTCCACTGATCATTCAGCTTATCCTGTTTTCCACCTTTGTCGGTGCGATGGGGAATCCATTGGCACCGTTTGTTGCGGGCTCCATTGTGCTTTCCCTGTACACCATGGCCTTCATGAGCGAGGTATTCCGCAGCGGCTTTGAGAGCGTCAGCCCCTCAATGCAGACAGCAGCGCGCTCACTGGGTATGACCAAATGGCAAACCATCTATCACATTCGGTTACCGATTGGTTTGCGTGCTGTGTTCCCCTCGTGGCTGGGTGTTGCACTCAGTGTCATCAAGGACTCGGCCCTGGTCTCGGTCATCGGTTATATGGAATTGCTACGCACGTCGGAGCAACTGATTTCAAGAACCCAGCAACCGCTCGAGATCCTGATCGGTGTTGGTATCTTTTACTTCATTATTTCGTACCCGCTGTCTCACTACGGCCGGTATGTTGAGAGGAAAATGGCAATATGATCAGCGTACAGAATGTCCATAAATCCTTTGGCGATCTTGAAGTACTGAAAGGCGTCAGCCTGGATGTAAAGAAAGGCGAGGTCGTGAGCGTTATCGGGGGCTCTGGCAGCGGGAAGTCGACGCTCCTGTATTGCATCAATGCCATTGAGAGTATCAATAAGGGCAAAATTCTCGTGGATGATGTGGATGTCCATGCCAAGGAAACCAATAAGGACAAGTTGCGTCAGAAACTGGGCATGGTCTTCCAGCAGTGGAATTCCTTTCCCCACATGACGGTGCTGGAGAACGCGGCGCTTGCCCCCAGAATCGTCAAGAAAATGAGCAAGGAAGAGGCAATTGAAATTGCCAAGAAAGAGTTGGAGCACGTCGGCCTGGGTGACAAGTTCGACGTCTATCCCACGAAAATGTCCGGCGGCCAGCAGCAGCGCCTGGCAATTGCCCGTGCTCTGGCCATGAAGCCTGACTACATGCTGCTTGACGAGGTGACCTCCGCGCTCGACCCGGAGCTGGTCGGTGAGGTTCTGGACACCCTGCGCCTGTTGGCAGAAGAGGGGATGACCATGATCTGTGTGACCCATGAAATGGGATTCGCACGGGATGTCTCTGATCGGGTGGCTTACTTCCACGAGGGTGTGATTGCAGAGATCGGTGAAGCACGCCAGGTGATTACCGATCCGCAGAACCCACTCACCCAGAAGTTCCTTTCAAAAGTGCGCTAGGAAGTCGCCACGAGCGTGGCGCTGGCTGGGGGAGTTCTTGGACCCGCTTCCCCAGCCATTTTTCCAGCCCGCCCAGAATCCGGCGGCTTCAGTTCCGGTTCTTGAGCACCTCATAAATCTGCGTGACCGCCTCATTCTGCATTGGTTTCTCAACCATGTCTTCCAGCAGCTCCAGTACCCGTTTCTCGTCGTTGCTCCGAAGACCCGGCCAGTACACGTAGGGCACCAGATCCGGATTGCTGATGAAGAACAAAGCGGTTTGTTCCGGATCGTTGGCGATGTCCCCGCGCAGGCCCACGGTGAACTGACGGCCTTCGCCACCCCTTAGCGTTACCAGAAGCGATTGGTCCTGCTCGATGAATCGGGTTTCCTCCACGGCAATGGGCTCTGCCAGATCCGGCACGGAGGTGATGTAGTATTGAAAACCAAGGAACCCCAGCAGCACAGCAATCAACGCTGCCAGGGCAAAGGATTTGATCATGCTGAAGATTCCAAGCTGCTTACATTGCTCTGGCAAATAACCCAAAGGGGAGGGATTTGATCACATAACTCAGTGGCGTCCATGGCCACCAGGGCACATAGGCCCGGCGTTTCTCGGATTCAATGGCTTTAACCAGGGCTTTCACGCCGGTTTCCAGATCTACCCGAAAGGGCGCGTTCTTGGTGTCCCGATTGATATCCGTGAGGATGTAGCCGGGCATGATATTGCTGACGTTAATCGGCTTGCCCTTGGTATCCAGTTGCAGCCCTTCCGCCAAGGAGGCCACGGCAGCCTTGGTGGCGGCATATACGTTCAGAGGACCACGGAAACCGCGAACGCCACTGACTGATGACATCAACACCAGGTGGCCGCTGTTCTGTTCGCGGAAAATCTCCATGGCCGCCTCGCTCTGGGCAATGGCGGCGATGAAGTTGGTTTCGGCGGTGTGTCGGTTGGAGGCGAAATGGCCACGGCCGATGGGCTGCGAGCTGCCAATACCCGCGTTAACCACCACCCGATCAAGACTGCCGAGCTCATCCCGGAAACCGCGAAATACTTCGAACACCTGCTCGTAATCGCAGACATCAAGGCCTCGGACCAGTACCCGGATATCCGGATGGGCCTGCTGCAATTCCCGCTGAAGAGCTTCCAGCTTGTCTGCCCGGCGCGCGCAGAGCGCCAGATTACAGCCTTTGGCCGCCCATTCGCGAGCCATGCCTTCCCCGAGACCGGTGCTGGCACCGGTAATCAGAATGTTCTTTCGCATCAGTTATCCCCTGGGTCCGCTTGAGTTATTTGCGCTCACAGTACCATGATCGGACGTCCATGGGATTGACTGAGATGAAGCTCTGCACTGGCCATTCCTTTCAGGTTAGAACGTTATTCCACCATCACTGTGATCTTCTTGGAAACCACGGGCGGGTTATGCGGCACATGCATGTGATCACCTACCAAAAGCTGCAGCGTGTGTTTACCCGGTGATAGCGTGATCTCGGTTTCGGTTTGCCCGCCACCAAAGTGCTTGATCTGATCCGTTGCCGGAAGAGATTGGCTTAAATCAGAAGGCACATCGGTATCGATCAGCAGGTGGTGATGCCCGGTGCCTGATTTCTCAACGCCAGCGGGCGCCACGCCCATATTTCGGAGGCCAAAGACGACTTTAAAGGTTTGCTCGACGGTTGCACCATCGGTTGGCTGGACGAAATACACGCCGGCGTTGGCCGGAGCTTCGGAACTCATGCTCTCTGCGAACGCAGCAACTGGCGCAGTCAACAGAGCTAAAGATAGGGTAATAGCGATCCTGTTCATTTCATTTCCTCCCTGGTGTTTGCCAAAGATGAGTATAGTTGAGGAACTGAAGTTTTGGCGGCAATGTCAGCTCTCAAGGGCGGGAATTATGTGGTCCTCAATTAACTGGAACTGGCGGCGCAAAAAGGCTGAACCCGGCGAGGGTGGGGTAGGGTCGGAGGTCATCACCACGGTCAGTTTACGGGCGGGCATCACATAAAGTACCTGGCCTCCGTACCCCCGCCCGTAATATCCCATTTCGCCGGCGAGCGGCTGCTGGAACCAGCCGTAGCCATAGGGATCATCTGTGTAGGCGGACCTTCCGCGTTCAGTCCAGGATGCGCGCACCCAGTTTTCCGGAAACAAGCGCCGATCACCAAGGCGGCCTTCATTGCGATAAAGCTCGCCGATTTTTGCCAGGTCCCTTGGCGAAAGAGCCATATTATTGCCACCGAAATATATCCCCTGGGGGTCCCGGCCCCAGGCGGGAATGGTTATATTCAGCGGCTCGCCCAACCATTCCCGCGCCAGGGCGAGGGTGCTGCGTCCGGCGCTTTCGGTGAGCGCGGCGGAGAGCAGGTGGCTGCTGCCGGTGGAGTAGAGCATGCGACCGCCCGGCTCATCCACGAACGGCCGGGTAAGCACATGGTGCACCCAGTTATCGCTGTTCACCCAGGGGCCATAGTAACGGCCAGATGTTCGCTGCAGCCCGGCCTGCAACGACAGCAGGTGACCCAGAGTTATCCGGTCCACGCCCTCGGTAGCGGAGGCCGGTACGCGGTCACCGAGCGTTTCAATAACCGGTTGACTGGTTCCCTCAAACACGCCTTTTTCGATGCCGATACCCACCAGCGCAGCGAGCACTGTCTTGGAGAGAGATTTGATATTGGTTGGCGTGTCCAGCCCGGCACTCTTCAAATCCAGTGCCAGCACTTCCTCACCCTCATGAATAACAATCAGGGTGTGAAGGCGCTCAAGATTCGCAGCCTCTCTGGACACCTCTGTTTGCCAGTCGGCCGTCTCTGAGTGGCTTGGCGGGGTCACCAGGAGCAGCAGTGCGAAAAGCCAATATGAAAAGCGTTGCATAGTGTAAGGAGGCGCTAGCGTCTTCGTTTTGGTAAGTGGAACGTCGATCATATGACTACTGTACGTCAGCGCGCCCAGAGGAGGTCACGGCTTAATCAGATCTGTGGTGATTATCGGGTACGCGATGCAAATTTATGCGCTTCGTGGCGCAAACATGATGATCGCCATGCCGAGCAATGCTACGCCGGAACCCACCAGATCCCAGACGGTTGGCCGGATACCATCAATAGCCCAGAGCCAGAGAATGGCCATGAAGATATACACACCGCCGTAGGCCGCATAAACCCGCCCGGCGGCGGTGGGATGCAGGGAAAGTAACCAGGCAAATGCCGCAAGGCTCAGGGCTCCGGGCACCAGAAGCCAGATGCTCTTTCCTTCGCGAAGCCAGAGATAGGGTAGGTAGCAGCCAACGATTTCAGCCAGCGCGGTGATGAGAAACAGACCGATGGTTTTCAGTTCAGGCACAGGGGTTTTCCTGTAAAGCTTCTTGCAAAGATTCAAGGCTCTCGGGCCCTGCCTCCAGGCGGACGCACTCCCCGGAGTCACGCTCCCAGGAGGCAGCTGAGCCCATGTGAAGATGCACGTTTACGGTCATGGCCCCTTCAAATGACTCCTCCAGGAGTCCTGCAGGAACCCAAACCAACTCCATGCCCCTCAGTTGGTTTGGTACTGGACTACCGCATACCGAGCAGAAATCACTGCGATAGCCTGTTGGCTTCTGGAAAGAAGAGATTTTGTCCTGACCAGACAGCCAGCGAAAATCCTTCTGCTTCACAAAAGTTGCCGCATTCGCCGACGATCCCGTTACCTTCCGGCAGAGGGAACAGTGGCATTGGTAGAGGTTGGGAAGATAGCCCTTGATTTCAAACTTCACCTCGCCACACAGGCATTCGCCGTTCATTTTTCATTCCTTAGATTGGTCTGGAATCAGCGCCAGAAGATCTGTCACCCCAATATCCACCCCGGCTTGTGAGAGCAGCGTAGAAACCTGCCCGCGATGATGGGTCTGGTGATTGAAAAAGTGTTGAAGAAGACTGGAGAACCGACGGTTCGCTGGAACCCCCTTCGTGTTTTGATAACGGAGAACCACGTTCAGGTCGTCATCCGACAACGTGCCAACCCAACCGATAATATGGTTGTCGAGCCAGGCCCTCCGCTCCGACAGTGCGGCGAAGTCCTCGAACAGGATATCGTTCAGTTTGTTGGGTGAGGGCAGATCTGCGACTTCCTTCAGTGCAATGCTAAACGTTGGGTGCATGGCGAACCGCTTTAGCCAAATGGTGTCGCCAACAACAATGTGGTTCAGTGTTCCGAGAATGGAGCCGAAGAACGCACCACGTTCCCTGGACAGCTCTGTTTCATCAAGAATACCAGCAGCTTCGTAGATCTTGGTGTTCATCCACTGATTGTAGGCGGCCATTAACTCGAAGTGTTCTTTCAGGCTCATTTTCTTCGTCCTATCCGAACTCTTTATGCGGGGGTTGCGGGTCTTAAGAAACAACAGAATGTATTAACAATATAGAGCGACAACCGCTCTACTTTCTATAGACGCCAGCGCATTGGGTGCGTTTGTTTCAGGACGCCGCTCTCGTCCCAGTCTTCCCAACCAGTAAAAGGAATAGGGGGCTCGTCAAAAAGTCCCGGCAGCCGCTCCGCCAACATTGTTTTCTTCTGTTCCAGCTGTTCCCTGAACGTGGACTCATCCTCGTAACGAATTCCCCCTCCCTGAATGCCATAGCTAACCTGGGGCGGCAGAACATCAAACCCCACGTAGTAAAGCGAGGAATGCATCGGCCATAGCCATTCCACCATATTGCCAGCGCGGCCGAAGGGCATGAAAGCCTGCTCCGGAGACCCGGTGGTAACAGACAACATGGCTTTTTTGCCCCGGAAGTGCCCCCGGTTGTAACGTCGGCTCCCGGAGTAGAGCCCTCCGTATACCAGAACCCGATCGAACCAACCCTTGAGGATTGCCGGTTGCGAGTGCCACCAGAGGGGAAACTGGAAGATCACGAGGTCGGCCCACTCCAGGTGGCTGATTTCCCTCTGAACCTCAGGAGCCAGCGCGCCTCGTTCATAATGAGCCCGCTGCTCGGTCAACGGGGCGAAATAGGTGTCATCAACACGCTCGCGGTAGTGGTCGGCACGTTCGATCGGATCAAATTCTTGCCGGTAAAGGTCATTGAGTTCCACCGTGTGTCCAACAGCCTGAAGGGACTCTATCGCTACATCAACCAGCCCGCCATTGAACGATTTGCGCTCGGGGTGAGCGAAGACAATCAACACGTTCATAGCCCATCACTCCTTTTGCATTCATCTGGCGATAGCCTAAGCTGTTCCTCAATACACATAAATTCTCAATATGCGCGAATCTAATTTGCATGAATGAACAGCAAATTCGGTGGGATGATCTGCAGATTGTGTCGGCTATTGCCGACACGGGAACGCTATCAGGAGCTGGCAGGCAGCTGGGAATCAGCCATGCGACAGTCTTCCGCCGGCTCACCAATCTGGAAGATCAGCTGGGTGTGGTTCTGTTTGAACGGTCGCGTACGGGATACACGCCAAGCGCCGCCGGAGAGGACATCTTCACCGTCGCGAAAAGGGTGCAAGAGGATATCACTGGCGTTGAGCGCCGGCTTGCAGGAAAAGACCTGAAGCTTTCAGGAACCATCCGGGTCACCACAACCGACACTCTATTTGCGGGTTTGCTGGCCAAATCGTTCGAAAAGTTTCGTGAGGACTTCTCCGATATCAAGCTGGAAGTTGTCATCTCGAACCAGGTGCACAGTTTGAGCAAACGCGAAGCAGACGTCGCGATTCGCCCCACCGGGAATCCGCCAGAAACCCTGGTTGGGCGGAAGGTTGGAGTAATCCGGCAGAGCGTCTATGGGCAACGGCATCATTGGCAAAACCGGCGGGCCCCTCTGGACACCTTAACCGGGCACCAGTGGATTGGCCCGGATACGCACATGGGCAACCGGGCCCTGGAAACCTGGATGGCCCGAAACGGGTTGAGTGAATGCTGCAGTTACCGCGTTGACTCAATGCTGGGCATGCAAATCGCCACTCGATCAGGCAGGGCAGTGGCCGTGCTACCAGACTACCTGGGGGATGCCGATCCAGAGCTTTGCCGCCTGACGGATCCCATTGCAGAGCTGGATATCCCTCTCTGGATTCTCACGCATCCTGACCTGAAACGGGTCAAAAGAATCCGGGAGTTTACCCGAGTCATCGGTGAGGGATTGAGGCAAGCGCTGGATTAAACCATAGGCCTGAAATTCGGCAATGCCGCAACGCGATCCAGCCATGTCCGAATCGCAGGGTAGGCTTCCAGCTCAAAACCACCTTCATCTGCGACGTGGGTGTATGCATAGAGTGAGATATCTGCGGTAGTGACATTCTCGCCCGTCAGAAATCGCGTTTGTGCCAGCTGCTGCTCCATCACCTGTAAGGCCTTGTGCCCGCCGGTTTGTTTGGCGGCGTACTCATCGGCTTTCTCCGCCGGGAGTCCCAGGTACTTGTTGATAAAGCGCGCGACGGCGATAAACGGCTCATGGCTGTATTGCTCGAAGAATTGCCATTGCAGAACGCGGGCCTGGGCGAGGCCGCCATTCGGGTACAGATCAGAGCCGGATGCGAGGTAGTTGATGATGGCGTTGGACTCTGACAGCGCCTCGCCACTATCCAGCTCCAGCAGAGGAATTTTACCATTCGGGTTCTTTTTCAAAAAATCATCGGATTTTGTGTCGCCGGCCAGAATGTCGACATCAATCCACTGATGGTCGATGTTCAGCAGTTGGCAAACGAGCTGAACCTTGTAGCAGTTGCCGGATTTGGTATCGCCGTAGATTTTCATGCAGTTTCCTTTGCTGGGAGTGCGACGTATTTCAGGCCGGGGCGTTCAGGGTTTCGATCCGGGTTGCTTGAGGTCTTTGGTATAGACATGCGTCGTTTTGGATTGCGTATAGCCGACCGCTGGATAAAAGCCATGAGACTCCAGGCGCGTTACATTAGAGCGCACCACCACCCGCGGGAGCCCCATAGAACTGGACCAGTCTTCAGCAGACTGGACCAATAACTGGCCGATGCCAGCTCTCCGTGCGCGGGAGCCTACAACCAGGCCTGTAATTTCCGCGACATACAGCTCGCTGAGGAACAGGCGCTTTTCCACTGCTATCCATCCAACGACCGAAGCCCCGGAAATGGCGACGAAAATCTGATGGTCCGGAGAGTCAGCGATTGCCTCGAGCCATTCTTTCGTCCGGAGCCTGCTGGCTGTATAACCCCATTCGAGGACCAGAGCGTGAATGCCATCAAGATGATCAACCCGCCCCGGTTCGATTGAAACGTCCATGTTCAAATGCTACTCCGGGAGGGAACACCATGGCGATTCATTCTCGGGATTTGCCTTTGACCCACCTGTCGCCCTCATTGTGATATTCCTCTTTAACCCCCGCCCGGGCTACTTTGTGGGCCGCCTCTATCGCAGCTGGCTGTCCTTGCTACCCCTGCGATTGATGCCGCCAGACTGGTTGTGCTCCTTTTCATGGGCCGACTGGCAGTCAATGCAAAAACGAACACCGGGAATGGCCTTGCGCCGGGCCTCTGGAATTGTTGCTCCGCACTCATCGCATTCCTCGGCACTCTCGCCTTTGGCCAACTGGCTGCGTGCGCGCTGGATTTCATCCTCAACGCTTGCGTCGATCTGTTCCTGAACCGCACCATCACGAGACCATCCGCCTGCCATGGGGCCCTCCGAAGTCTGACTGACTGAAACTACTCAACGTTAGCATTGTAGCTCGGGTGCTCAAAGATGGCCGACGCTGATTTGGCCCACCTGAATGGTCAAAGCTAACCGGCTTCAGTCTCGCGCCCACCTCGAAGTGCCAGATACAGCAAGGGCCCGGCCGAGACAAACACTGCTGTCAGCACGAAAAACGGAATGAGGTAACCCAATCCTTTGCCTCGACATTTGGCGTCGTGGTACATCCAGATGCAAGCCAGCGCAGCGAGAATGTAGAGATCGATAACAACCTGTGCGGTATCGGGGCTCGACATCAACTGGGCGCCGAATGCCAGGAGCGATTGCTCAGCTCCGGCCATTACCCAGAAAGTGAAGCCCATGAACAGGCAGAGAACGATGAGGGGGAGGGGGGATACTTTCATAATCTTCCTTGATTTAAAGAATTGAAGGTTGTTGGTTCTCGACTCAGGGATTTTCTGTGTATTGGGGCAGGTCGTCCGTAATCTCAAACCAGGGCGCCTTGTTACCGACGTAAACGTGCCGCTCCGGCTTCACGCCCGGATCAGTATCCAGAGTGCCCATCGGGAACCCAAGCACATCCGGCTGGGCATCAAATCTCGTGTAGAGGCTGGAGCCGCAGTTGGAACAGAAGGCCTTGTGCTCACCGGGGGACGACTCGTAGAACTTGATGAGCTCCTCGCCTTGCACCGTGCGCCAGTCAGCTGACTTTACCTTGGCGCGGGTCCGAAATGCTGCCGCGTGCAGCTTTCGGCACATGGTGCAGTGGCAGTTCAGAACATCTGTGAGGGGGCCATGGATTTCGTACTTGATGCCGCCGCACAGGCAGCTTCCGGTTTGGTGCATAGGGTCATCTCCTGTTGATCCCTTCGTCTTCAATACTGGCATCGATCCGTTCCAGAACCATACCATCGCGTGACGTTTAGAGCACCGGACTCATTTTTTATGCAGTTCCCTGTAGCGTTCCTCCAGTTCGGTACGAATGGCCCTGCGCTCCTTACCGTTGGCAAATCGCCGTATCTGATCATCGGTGCTCGGGACCAGCTGCGGCACGGCGACGGCTTTGCCGTTGTCATCAACCGCCACCATGGTAAAGAAGCAGCTGTTGCTGTGGCGAACCAACTTGTCGCGGATGTTCTCGGTAACCACCTTGATGCCGATCTCCATGGAGGTACGGCCGGTATAGTTCACGCTGGCCAGAAAGGTGACCAGCTCGCCAATCTGGATGGGCTGTAGGAACATCACCTGGTCGACGGACAGGGTAACAACATAGGTCCCCGCGTAGCGGCTGGCGCAGGCATAGGCAACCTCATCCAGGTACTTCAGCAGGGTGCCGCCGTGCACGTTGCCTGAGAAATTGGCTTTGTCCGGCGTCATCAGAACGGTCATGCTCAGGCTTGTTGAATTGTTTTCCATGGCGCTTCTCTGTTGGTTTTGCTGTCCAGTATAGGCGCCAGGGTGCTGGCGGTGGCAGTAGTTATTAATCGGCCTCGAACGTCACCAGATCCACATCTGCTGCCTGGGTGCGTAACGGCACCAATGCCTGATAGGCAGGAGAGTCGTGCCAATCGGCGACGGAATCCGCATTGGGAAAGCGGATAACCACCGTATCGGTGTGCAGGTATTGCCCGCTCAGCACCTTTGCCTGTGTACCCCGAAGTACCAGTTCCGCACCCCAGGGAACCAGCGTTTCCGGAACAAGGCTGCGGTATTCTGCCCATTTGTCGGGGTCTTTTACGGTGATGTTGCCGATCACGTAGGCGGTCATCTGCGTTCTCCGGTCTTCAATTGGGCTGGATGGTCACGAAAAATGCCAGTGACCGCAGGAATTACTGGTTCAAAACACCTTCGATCCAATTCAGGAATCTGGCCGCACTTCTCGTTTCGAAGCTATCCCTACTTGGAACGTAATAGCACAAATCCGATGTTACCGATTGAGTGTCGAAGTGCTGCAGAACGTTGGCCTTCACCAGCCTGTCGACGAGCGTTGAAGAGCAGAACACCAGCCCGTTGCCTGCCATAGCCTGTTGGATCCCGAAAAGCTCCTGATCAAACGTTTTGAGTTGAAACTTGGCTCCCTCCAGTCCATTTTTTTCCAACCAGGCGGCCAGGGGAGGGGGCGGTAACGCTTTGTTTTTCCACTCCGTGCTGAAAAGCGTAATGGGTTCATTCTCCCAGGAAGGAGGCGTCATTCCATAAGCACCAAATACATTGAATGACTCAAATCGAATGACATCAGAATGCTCAGCAACTGAGACATCCCCGAACCGAATGGGAATGATATAGGATTGGCTGTCGACCGACTCGCCGGTCGATATTTCCACAGAAATCTCGGGGTTGGCTTGTTCGAAATCGTGCTGAGAAGGGATCAGCACCATCGCTGCCAACGATGATGTCGTCGTCACCCTGACCGTATTGCCTGCCTTCACCACCTCTTCCAAAGCGCTGTCGATTTTGCGAAACCCTTCGGAGGTCGCTTTGGCTAATCGGATACCCGTTCCCGTCAATGATATCCGTCTTCCCTGCCGATGAAACAGGCTCACATTTAATCGGCTTTCCAGGTTGCCAATGTGGTGTGAGATGGCTGTCGGCGTTAGCGAAAGTTCTTCTGCCGCCAACTTGAAACTACCCCGGCGGGCAGCCGACTCAAAGGCTTTCAGCGCCTGTAATGACACCTGCAATGTGAATCTCCAGGTCAATCACGAGTTCATGAACGTTTGGATGAGTTTAATTCATCTGCAAGTGTAATTTTTCCGTTTGTGCAAGTCCATCCAGCGCCACAAACTAGCTCCTGTAATCAATCAGCCAAGGAAATGAACATGAGCACACTATTACACATTGATTCAAGCGTCAGAGCGGCGACAAACCCGAACCCGGATCACGATTCCATATCGAAAAATGTCGCCCGTCGATTCATTGATACCTGGAAACAGAACCGTCCTGAAGATGAATATATCTATCGTGACGTTGGGGTGAATCCACCTGCTTTCATTACCCAGGATTGGATTGGCGCGGTGTTTACCCCGGAGCAAGATAGGACCCCGGCGCAGCAGGAGACACTGGCACTCTCCGATACACTTATCGCGGAGGTCTCAGCAGCCGACGTTATTGTGATCTCCTCACCCATGTACAACTACGGTATGCCGGCTCAGCTAAAAGCCTGGTTCGATCAGATCGCTCGCATTGGCAAGACGTTTGATTTCGATCTCGAACGAGGAGACTTCCCGCTGCAGCCTCTGCTCTCAGGTAAGACATTGATCATCGTGACCTCCAGCGGAGAGTTTGGCTTTGAAAAAGGCGGAATAAGAGAAGAGTCTGGCCACCTGGTGCCGCACCTCAGAACGTTGAGCAAATACCTCGGGGTGGACACCATTTATGAGGTCGCCGCTGAATATCAGGAATTTGGCGACGAGCGGCACCGAGTGTCAGTAGCTAACGCCAAAGCTCGAGCCGAAAGCCTTGCTTCAGAGCTGAGCCTTTCAGCCCCGGCGCTATCGCCAAGAAATGAGGTCACCGATGCGTGACCGAATTGATGAAGAGCGTCTGGCAACCTGTGGCGAAAGCGCCATCGATCTGGCTATTAGCAATGTAAAAGCCGGTGGTTTGCCGTTTTCCGCTGTGATCGTCAATCAAAATGGAGACGTTGTCGGCAAGGGGGTAAATCAGGTTGCCAAGCATCTGGATTGTACCGCACACGCAGAAATACAGGCGATAAGGGACGCTTCACGGAATGAAAATAGCGTCTCTTTAAAAGGGGCGACGTTGATTGCTTCAGGAGAGCCTTGCGCTCTCTGTTACATGGCGATCCGTATGGCTGGCATTGCGAATGTCCGTATATTGTTGGATCGATATGAGGCGGCAGAAAACGGGTTCGATTATCGGTGGACTTACAGGTATTTGACCCCCAGCCTCATTAATGAGCTCGATGTTGTGACTTTGGTTAACGACAGGAAGTTACTCCCATTCCAGATGGCCAGGATGGGTCTGAGTGGTTGAGAGTAGTGGTGTGCTAATGGCGTGGCGGCTTAAACCTGAGCCGCCACGCTGGCATTTCCAAGTTTGTCTGGCTAGAAACTGAGTGCCAACGTAGATGCGCCCGGCAGCAGTAGCGCGTTATCCGGACTTTCCTTCAACAATCTGGAGGTTGAACGCCTCCGACTCTTCGGGCGGCTCAAAGTAACCCGTAACCACTCTAAAGACCTCCTCGGTGTCGAACTGAGCTCGTTCAGGCTGTTCTTTCTGTCGCTGTTTCAGCTGTTTTAAACAAACTTCATCATCTACCGACAAAAAGTACAGCTCATGAGGAATGCCATGTTTTGAGTATATATCCTTGAACCAGGCTCTCTGCTTACGGGTGTTGCCGGGAAAATCCAGGACCACAGACGTACCAGCCAAGAGCACTTGCTCAACGTGTGATCTCAGCACTGGCTTAAGGCGGGATGAGTAAGCAATGTAATCATTGAAATTTTGGATCTCGCCCGGGAATAGGGCGGCCAGCCATTCATCCTCAGAAATAAGCACGGCTCCCCGCTCGCGAGCGATCTTGCCAGACAAAGTGCTTTTGCCAGCTCCCATCTTCCCACAGAAGAATATCAACGTTCCGTACGAACTCATTGCTTAATCCTCAGGCATAACGCATGGCTCACGCGCCGATTTGTAGCCGTGAAGCGGCGGAATATTGGTCGCAGTGCAGTCGATTGTTATGCCTGCCTCCATACATATAACTTTTAACAATAAATATTTTTATTTCTATAGTGGATTTCTGTGGATATCTCAATTTTCGCTCTTGTTTTCGTTAGAAATCACTAATCTAATCCAAATCTTTTCCGTAAACGCTTGGCCCATGATGGTATTTGTTTTTTGTAGCTATATATACTTTCAGGAACAATGATATTCGGGTTAACTAATACAAGTGCGTCAAAAAAAGCTCGCCGATCAAAACCACGATAATTTCCATACATTATTTTTTTCTGCTCACCGTTTTTAAGCACGATTAAGTTAGAAAAAAATTCCTGTCTTGTATCTGTTACTTGCTTAAGCTCTGTAATGTCGGAAATGTTTACTTGCCAGCTTACATCACCGAATGTTGGGTCAAAATAGGACAAAGTGGTTGGTGTGACACAAACCCTAATTTGCTTATTTTCAAACCAAAACCACATTGCTAATCCAATCAAAATAGCTTCAATAAACCAAATTGCGATATCGAGAATGTCGAAAATTTGTGTTATCGCATTTTTATCGCTCGTTAAATCAGGAAGATATTTATTTGCCGCCAAGTACATGAGTAGTGCCACGCCAGCATTAAAAATTAGTAACAATGCTGAAGAACGTTGTTTCCTGATAAAAATGAAGTGAGCTATCATATTTTTCCCATCATGTGATTCTATCACTTGCGCACCAACACGCTTTTACCTCCAAATACCTAGCCTTGATTATGTACCACGTTATCTTTTAGATCTTGATACATTTCTATTATACATTAATGACTTTCAGTGGCGGATTTCTAGGACGTTTCCTGGATGTCTTTTCGTCTTTATACATAACATTTGTATAGTGGTCGTGATGATCATAATCCCCGACAAAATATCCTCTTTGACCGCTCCTAAATCTAACCAAAAGTGCTTTAGATTCAATGTCCTGAATTCCAAGCCTTTCCCAGAGCTTCGATAAAAACGATCATCACGACCGCTTTTCCTAATATCACCGACTTTTTGATCAAGCCGATCACTTTTTCTGCCCACCAAACAAAAAGGCCCGAAGTTTTCACTTCAGGCCTTCTCGTCACTCAGTGCAATCAATCACCTCAACCGCACTTGCTATCGCCGCAGGAGAGGCAAGTCGCACATCCGTCCATTACGATCACCGCCTTGGTGCTGCACTTGCCACACATGGTGGCGTTCGGCGGGAAGTCGCTGGCCTTTTCATCGTTCGTGGCCGTGCTGTGGCTGGCTTCGAACTCGGCGCGCTTTTCGGCGAGGATGCGCTTGGTGGTTTCGCTCATTTCCTCGCTTTCCAGCAGGCCGATGGCCTTCAGGTGCTTCTCGATCACGGCGCCGATTTCAGCCACCAGGGAAGGCATGAACACGCCGCCTTTCTTGAAGTAGCCGCCGTTGGGGTCATACACGCTGCGCAGCTCTTCCACCAGGAAGGTTACGTCGCCACCCTTGCGGAATACCGCAGAGATAACGCGGGTGAGGGCGATGACCCACTGGAAGTGTTCCATCGACTTGGAGTTGATGAACACTTCATACGGCTGCCGGCTTTCGTGGTCGGTGCCTTCGTTGAGCAGGATGTCGTTGATGGTGATGTACATCGCGTGCTCGGCCACCGGCGGCTTGATCTTGTAGGTGGTGCCCAGCAGAAAGTCCGGCCGTTCGATGTATTCGTTCATCTGAACGGGTTTGGTTTCCGCATGCACCGGTGCCTGGTGTTCGGCGGCTGCTTCAGGGTCGGCCTTCTTTACGCGGTAGCCGACGATTTTGTTGCTGATTTTAACTGTCATGTTCGTTGTCCTGTGTCGGTTCCCGGATCAGTACTTGCCGTAGGTGCCTTCTTTAAGCGCGTCAAACAGGTTGGCGGCGTTGTGGATTTCGCCGTCGTACTCTACCTGCTCGTTGCCCTTGAGGGTGACCTTGCTGCCATCGTCCAGGGTGAACTCGTACATTGTGTTCTCGAGGTCTTTTTCCTTAACCAGTACGCCCTGGAAGGCTTCCGGGTTGAAGCGGAAGGTGGTGCAACCCTTCAGGCCCATATCGTAGGCGTACAGGTAAATGTCCTTGAAGTCCTGATAGGCGAAGTCTGTTGGAACGTTCGCGGTTTTGGAAATCGAGGAATCTACCCACTTCTGGGCGGCGGCCTGGATGTCCACGTGCTGCGACGGCGTTACGTCGTCTGAGGTGGTGAAGTAGGCCGGCAGCTTTTTGTCTTCCTCTTCAGAGAAAGGCATGGCGCCCGGGTTCACCATGTGACGGTATGCCAGCAGCTCGAAGGAGAATACGTCGACTTTCTCTTTCGTCTTCCGGCCTTCGCGGATGATGTTACGCGCGTAGTGGTGCGAGAAGCTCGGCTCGATGCCGTTACTGGCGTTGTTGGCCAGTGACAGGCTGATGGTGCCGGTCGGCGCGATGGACGTGTGGTGGGTAAAGCGACCACCTTTCTCGGCCAGTTCTTCCACCAGCTTCGGCTCTACCTTGGCAATCTCCTGCATGTACTTGCTGTACTTGGCGTGCAGGATGCGGCCTTTCACCTTGTCGCCCAGTTTGTAGCCGTCTTCAGACAGCTGCGGACACTTGGTGAGCATTTTCGGGGTAATCTCGAACTCGTCGTCCATGATCGGCGCAACGCCTTTTTCCTCGGCCAGGGCGAGGGACTGGCGCCAGCCTTCCACGGCCATTTCACGTACGACTTCTTCGGTGAACTGTACGGATTCTGCAGAACCGTAAGGCATGCGCAGCATGGCCAGGGTGGAACCCAGGCCCAGGATGCCCATACCGTGGCGGCGCTTGTAGGTGATTTCGTGGCGCTGCTCAGCCAGCGGCAGGCCGTTAATCTCAACCACGTTGTCCAGCATACGGGTGAAGATGGCCACAACCTTGCGGTACTTCTCGTAGTTAAAGCTGGCCTTGTCGGTGAACGGGTAGTCCACGAACATGGTCAGGTTTACAGAGCCCAGCAGGCAGCTGCCGTAAGGGGGCAGGGGCTGCTCACCGCAGGGGTTGGTTGCACGGATGTCTTCGCAGAACCAGTTGTTGTTCATCTGGTTGACCTTGTCGATCAGGATAAATCCTGGCTCGGCATAGTCGTAGGTGCTGGTCATGATGGTGTCCCAGATGAACTGGGCTTTCAGGGTGCGGTAGATGCGGCAGGCGACTTTGCCCTCACCGTTTACCACGTAGCCTTTCTGTTCCGGGAAATCACGGTAGACAAACTGGCTTTCGTCGCTCAGGTCCAGCTCCTCATCTTCCACTTCCTTCTGGGTAACAGGGAAGGAGAGGTGCCAGTCGTCGTCGTTACGCACGGCTTCGATGAAATCTTCGGTGATCAGCAATGAGAGGTTGAACTGGCGCAGGCGGCCATCTTCACGCTTGGCCTGAATGAAGTCGATCACATCCGGGTGGTGCACATCGAACGTGGCCATCTGGGCGCCGCGGCGGCCACCGGCAGAGGACACGGTGAAGCACATGCGATCAAAGATATCCATGAACGACAGCGGGCCGGAGGTGGTGGCGCCGGCGCCGGCTACGTACGCGCCTTTCGGGCGCAGGGTGGAGAATTCATAACCGATACCACAACCTGCCTTGAGGGTAAGCCCGGCTTCGTGGTTCTTTTCCAGAATGTCGTTCATGGAATCCTGAACGGTGCCTGAAACGGTGCAGTTGATGGTGGAGGTTGCCGGCTTGTGCGCTTCGGCACCGGCGTTAGAGGTAATCCGGCCGGCGGGAATAGCGCCGTTCTGCAGGGCCCATATGAAATTCTTCATGTGCTGGGTGCGTACGGATTTGTTTTCCACCTCGGCAAGGGCTTTGGCAACGCGTTCGTAGGTTGCGTTGATGTCCTTGTCTACGGGATCGCCGGTCTTGGTCTTCAGCTGGTATTTGCTGTGCCAGATGTCGATCGAGGCTTCCTGCATCGGAATTGTTGTTACCACTGCCTGTGCCTTAGCGTTCATTTCCACCCTCTGTCTTCCGGTATGTCTTCTTTTCGTGGCACCAGTCCTTATACCGGCGGCGCCACTCCCCTTGAGAATCGTGTCTTTGGCCTTGGGCCTGTTTTCTTTTTAACCACTATATATGGGCTGAATCTGAAAGGAGTATAACAGGATATAGTGTTCTGTGAATAAGAACGCAACTATTGATAGACGCTTCGGGGCAAAGAAAATCAATCAAAACCGGCTTGAATCCGGGAAATTTTTTCTAAAACAGCGGTTTGGGGCTAAAGGTTCAAAACCACTACATGTTGTGGTCTAAAAATTGATCAGGCCCTAGGCCGATCCGTGAGTCACATGAATTGTGACCCCTGCACGTACCCGGTTTGAACGTGTCGCTAAAGTATGGACGTGGTGTCGAAAACTGCAGTGGCCCACAGGATGTGAAAGAGACTAAAAACAAGGAAATAATAATGAAAGGCCTGAAACCTACCTTGCTAGCGCTCTGCGTTGCGGGTGTTCCACCTGCAGCCGTAGCCGAGATCCAGATGCTGGATGACTCGGCGATGGGCATGATCACCGGCCAGGCCGGTGTGACCATCGAGCTGGAAACCAAACTGAACATTGATCGTTTCATCTATACCGATGAGGGGTCCATGGAGATCAACGATATCTTCGTGGGTGGTACCAACCGGAGTGATTTGTTCCCGGAGTTGGGGGTAAATCTTATGGGTGGCGCCGCTCAGGAAACGGACCTTCTGGATAATGTCCGGATTGAGATTGATATCCTCAGCGATGGCGATGCCATCATCAACGTTTTGCCTCAGACGTTCGGCGCGGTAGACCTGCGAGTCTCCACCGGCGCATGGAACCTTACAGGGACTGGCGGCACCACCACCATTCTGGATAACTTTAATGCCGATATCCTGATGGGCGGTGCCAACATCGAGATTGATGCCGATACCGATGTCATGAATTTGAGAACAGACATCGCCATCGATGACATGGATTTCGACATGCCTTTCCTGGCGTTGGGGGTCCGCGACTTCAGGCTGACAGGCAACACTTATGATCCGGTTCGCAACAAAAACATTCCGGACCTGTTTGCCAAGGTTGATCTGGATATCTACAAGCGGGCCAATAGCCTTGGTGTAGACAGTCTTGCGATTGATCTGAACTCGTTCAATGCTGACATCACCATGGGGGGAGTTCTCGTTGGGGGAACATCCATCGGCAGCGTGTTTGTGGATGACCTGGCGATCACCAATACCCAGCTGCTGGTCTACGGCCACTGATATTGGGTGTAAAACCAAAACGGGGGCCAGATCGGCCCCCGTTTTTTATCCCAGCAACAGACTATCGTCGTCCACTTCCAACCCGCGCTGTTTTTCAAACAAGCCAAGCAGATCCTTAACTTCCAGACCTTCGCGGTCTTTGCCTGCGATATCGAACACCACCTGGCCCTGGTGCAGCATTACTGTGCGGCTGCCGACTTCAAGCGCCTGTTTCATGCTGTGGGTCACCATCAGTGCGGTGAGCTTCTGCTCCTCAATGATTTTGGTGGTGAGTTCCAGCACGAATGCAGCGGTTTTGGGATCCAGCGCGGCCGTGTGTTCGTCCAGCAGCAGGATGCTGGAGGGCGTGAGGCTTGCCATGAGCAGGCTCACGGCCTGGCGTTGGCCGCCGGATAGAAGACCCATCTTGTCGCCGAGGCGCTTTTCGAGGCCCAGATTCAGGGACGCAAGGCTGTCCTTGAACTTCTCCATGTACTGCTTCTTCACGGCGCTTGTGAGGCCCCGGCGTTGGCCACGTTTGATGGCCAGGGCGAGGTTTTCCTCGATGCTGAGGCCCTCGCAGGTCCCGGCCAGTGGGTCCTGGAATACCCGGGCAACACGGCCGGCCCGTTTGTGGGTCGGCAGTTTGGTGACGTCCAGGTTGTCGACGATGATCTGGCCGCTGTCTACCAGTACTTCGCCGGCCAGGGCATTCAGGAAGGTGGATTTGCCGGCGCCGTTACTGCCAATAACCGTAACGAATTCGCCCTGGTTAACAGTCAGGCTCATACCCCGGAGGGCGGGGTTTTCCAGCGGTGTGCCTTTGCCGAAGGTAAGCCGGAGATCGGTTGCACTGATCATGTCGCCTCCTCAGGCCTTGTTGCGTGGAGAGTTGCGGGAAAGTTTGGCGGCAATCGATGAGCGCACGCCGGGCAGCACGATGGCCAGGGTGACCAGAACCGCGGTAATCAGGTTCAGATCCTGGGCCTGCAGTCCCAGGAAATCCGCATTCAGAGCGAAGGCAATGGCCAGCCGGTACATGATTGCGCCCACCACGCACGCGATGAGCGCGCGTACCACGTTGGAGGGCGTCACCACGGCTTCACCGCCGATCAGGGAGGCAAGGCCAATGACGATCACGCCTACGCCCATGGTGACATCAGCAGCACCCTGGCTCTGGGCAAAGAGCGCGCCGGCAAGCCCAACCAGGCCGTTGGAGACGGCAACGCCAAGAACGATCATGGCGCCGGTGGCGATGCCCTGTGCTCGGGCCATTCTGGCGTTGGCACCAGTGGCTCGCATGGCCAGGCCGGTTTCGGATTTCATAAACCGCCACAGAAGTATCAGGGCGACAAAGACCACAATGACGAAGAGCAGCACCGGCACCTGGTGGTAGGCCAGATCCAGGTCGTACCAGGGGGTCAGCACGGTTTCTTCAGTCAGCAGGGCGACGTTCGGACGGCCCATAATGCGCAAGTTGACAGAGTAGAGCGCGATCATGGTCAGAATCGAAGCCAGCAGGTTCAGAATGTTGAGTTTCACATTCAGCAGGGCAGTCACTGCGCCTGCGGCCATGCCGGCCAATACTGCACAGCCGGTAGCCAGCCAGGGGTTCCAGCCTTCAATGATCAGTACAGCGGCGACAGCAGCACCGAGCGGAAAGCTGCCATCGACAGTGAGATCCGGGAAATCGAGCACTCGGAAGGAGAGGTAGATGCCGAAGGCGACCAGGCCATATATCAGTCCGGTCTCAATGGCACCATAAAGAGCGATGTTACTCAGCATGGTCGGGTATCACCAATGATAAAACGGGCAGCCCCTCGTGAGGGCCGCCCGTTGGGTTCAGGGGGATTACTTGGCGCTGTCGATAACTTTCTTTGCGTCTGAAATTACATCATCTGACAGGGTGATTCCCATGCGCTCTGCAGCGGCCGGGTTCACGAAAAGGTCCAGCTTATCCATGGTTTCAACCGCCATCTCGCCAGGTTTTTCGCCATTCAGTACCCGGGCAACCATCACGCCGGTCTGGCGGCCATGGTCGTAGTAATCAAACCCGAGTGCTGCAACGGCGCCGCGCTCAACGGTAGCGGTGTCTGCCGCGAATACCGGAATGCCGGCGCGCTCTCCAACAGAGATAACCGCTTCGGCAGCACTGATCACGGTATTGTCTGTGGTCAGATAGATGGCGTCTGCTTTACCAACCAGGGAGCGGGCGGCACCAAGAACCTCGGAAGTTTTGGTGGCAGCACCTTTTACCAGTTCAAGACCACGGGCGGCGAGGCGCTCTTCGAGCAGTTCCACCAGGGAGACCGCATTGGCTTCGCCCGGGTTGTATACCGTGCCAATGCGTTTTGCATCGGGCATTACGCGCTGCAGCATGTCGAGGTGTTTGTCGATCGGTAGCATATCGCTCACGCCGGTAATGTTGGCGCCAGGCGCCTCCAGATTACTTACCAGCTTGGCACCAAGCGGGTCGGTAACAGCGGAGAAAATCACCGGTGTATTGCGGGCCGCAGCGGCAACGGTTTGCGCGGAAGGCGTTGCAATCGCCACGATTACGTCGGGGCTTTCACCAACGAATTTGCGGGCAATCTGGGAGGCGATGGCCGAATTGCCCTGGGCACTTTCGTGCATCACTTTGAGGTTTTCGCCCTCTTTGAAACCGCGCTCGGCGAGTTCATCTTTTATGCCCTGGTAGACGGCGTCCAGTGCCGGGTGCTCCACAATCTGTGTGATGGCTACCACGCGGGGTTCCTGTGCCTGAACAAGTGTTGCCAACGCCAGCAGGGTGGCACCGAACAGGGTGCGCAGGGTTGTCTTGGCCATATGCCCATCTCCGGGTAGGTTAACTTATATGTTGCGAATCTGAAGGGGCGAAAGTTTACCACAGGCAAGGGGTTCGAGGGGTAGGGGGTGTTGACGATGGCGGTGTTTTGGTTGCAATAGATGCAGTTGGAAATTATTTTGCTTGTGTCACGTTTTGACCGCTCATACTATGTTGAAATACCCTACGAAAGTCTAATAATAAGTCATCTATAACTCGAATAACGAACTGCAAGGAAGGTCCATGGACACAACAAACAAACTTCCCCTGGATATGGTTTATCACTGGGAGAAGACCAAGGCGAACTCCGTTTACATGACCCAGCCGATCGGGGACGGCAAGACGGTCGAATATACCTGGGGTCGGGCGGTGGATGAGGCGCGACGCATGGCGTCTTACCTCAAATCCCTGAACCTCCCTGAAAAGAGCCGCATCGGCCTGATCTCCAAGAACTGCGCCCACTGGATCATGACCGACTGGGCCATCTGGATGGCCGGTCACATTTCCGTTCCGCTATATCCCACCCTGAACGCCGATACCGTCACTTACATCCTTAACCACGCCGAGTGCGAGGTGGTGTTTGTGGGCAAGCTGGATGACTGGGACATGATGAAACCGGGCGTGCCGGAATCCGTGCGTTGCATCTCCTTTCCGCTGAGCCCTCCCAATGATTTCGAAACCTGGGACGATATTGTCGCCAAGTATCCGCCTCTGGAAGAAAACGTTCAGCGTGATGCCGACGAGCTGGCCACCATCGTTTACACCTCCGGTAGCACCGGTAAACCCAAGGGCGTCATGCTCAGCTTTTACAACATGGCCTATGCGGCAGAGGGGGGCATGGAGGTGCTCGGTGTGGGCTCCGAGGAGCGCATGCTGTCGTACCTGCCCCTGGCTCACGTATTCGAGCGTACCTTTGTTGAGCTGGCGTCGCTCTATGCCGGCTTCCACCTGTTCTTTGCGGAGTCTCTGGATACTTTCGTGGAAGATTTGCGGCGTGCCCAGCCAACGCTGTTCCTCTCGGTACCGCGCCTTTGGGTGAAATTCCAGCACGGTGTGCTCCAGAAGCTGCCGAAGAAGAAGCTGGATCGGCTGCTGAAGATTCCGGTGGTCAACAAGCTGATCAAAAAGAAGATCCTCAAGGGCCTTGGGCTCGACAAGGTCAAACTGGCCGGCAGTGGCTCGGCACCCCTGGCGAGCGACGTTCTGGACTGGTACCGCAACCTTGGCCTCGAGTTGCTGGAAGGTTACGGCATGTCCGAGAACTTTGCCTATTCCCACATGAGCAAGCCGGGTCGTTCAAGAACAGGTTACGTCGGTGAGTCCGCGCCGGGGGTTGAAACCCGTATCAGCCCGGAGGGTGAGATTCAGATCAAGAGCCCGGCCACTATGATGGGCTACTACAAGGACGAAGAGAAAACCCGGGAAACCTTTACCGAAGACGGCTTTTTGAAAACTGGTGACAAGGGTGAGATTGATGAGATGGGCCGACTCAAGATCACTGGCCGCATCAAGGAAATCTTTAAGACCAGCAAGGGCAAGTACATTGCCCCTGCACCCATCGAGAACCGCCTGATGTCCCATGACGCCATCGAAATGGTGTGTGTCTCCGGTGCCAATCAGACTCAGCCCTTTGCCCTCATAATGCTGGGCGAAGAGGCCCGGCCGAAAATGGCGGATGAGGCGTTTCGGAAGGAGATTGAAGAGAGCTTCAAAAAGCTGATAGCTGATGTTAACAAGACTGTGGATCCACACGAGCAGTTGGCGTTCATCACGGTGGTGAGCGACGAGTGGTCGATCGAGAACAGCTTCCTTACGCCGACGATGAAGCTCAAGCGTAATGTGGTTGAAGACGCCTACCAGGAGAAAGTCGACAAGTGGTACGCGCAGCGTCAGCCGGTTATCTGGCAGTAGAGCTTTCGATTACAGGTGAAGATGTTTTGGCCCGGCTCTGCCGGGCCTTTTTTGTAGTGGAAAAAACCGACATAAGTCGCATAGGGAAAAGGGGGAAGCGGGCCTAAACTGGAAGGATATCAGGAGGATGTTATGAGCCAGTTGTCCCTTTTCCAGAAGCGTATCCAGGACGAAATTCCCCTTTCCCGGGCGTTGGGGATTCAATTGCATTCCTGGGATGGCCATTCTCTGCTGCTCAGCGCACCGCTGGAGCCCAACAGCAACCACCAGGGTACGGGGTTCGGAGGCAGCGTGTACTCTGCGGCGGTTACTGCAGCCTGGGGCCTGACTGAATTGGCGCTATGGGATCTTGGGTTAAAGGGCAATGTGGTGGTGCAGAGCGGGAATATCGACTACCTCGAGCCCGTGTCCTCGGATTTCTATGTGGTCTGCCGCCTGCCCGGTGACGAGATACCGGAACGTTTTCGAAAAAGTCTGGCCCGGCATGGCAAGGGACGGCTCGATCTGACGGCTGAGGTTTTTTGCGGCGAACCAACCGCAATGCCGGAGGGCGATCCTGTGGCGGTTTTTCAGGGGCGGTTCGTGGTTCAGGATGTGAAATCCCGGGTAACCTTCTGAGCTTGTCAGGCGATTGACCGGCTGTTGGAGATTGAGCGGCTCATCAGAATAATCGGAATGATGCCGGCCAGAACAATAATCAGGGCGGGCAGGGCGCTGTGGTACAGGCGCTCGTCAGAGGCGAACTGGTACACGTAGGTCGCCAGTGTCTCGAAGTTGAATGGCCTCAGTATCAGCGTAGCCGGCAATTCCTTCATGCAATCCACGAACACCACCAGGGCTGCTGTCACCAGTGTGCCTCTCAGCATGGGCAGGTGGACACGCACCAGGGTGTTGCCCGGGCTGTGTCCGAGTGACCGCGATGCCATGTCCATGCTTGGCGTAATTTTCTGCAACGCACTTTCCACACTACCGGCCGAAACGGCAAGGAATCGCACGGTGTAGGCAAAGACCAGGGCGAAGGCCGACCCACTGAGTAACAGGCCCGTGCTGATTCCGAATACATCCCGCATCAGGCTATCCAGCCAGTTGTCAAAACCCGCCAGGGGTACAATCACGCCAACGGCGAGCACTGCCCCGGGCATGGCATATCCCAGGCTGGAAAGACGCATCAGTACCTGCATTTTGCGAGTGTTGTGCAGGCGGCGGCTGTAGGCGAGCGTGACACCGATCAGCAGAGTGGTGAGGGCTGCCGTGCCAGAGAGGAACAGGCTGTTGAAGGTGTTGCGGACAAAATCCGGGTTCCAGCTTTCACCGAAGTATTCCCACGCGTAGAGCCCAAGGGTCGCCCCGGGAATCACAAAACCGAACAGCACCGGCAAAGCGCAAACAGCTACGCAAATCATCTGGCGCGGGAAAGACATGGTGAAGCGCTGGATCGGCTCACGGTTGTCCCGCGCTGCGAACTGTTGCTGGCGTCTTCGGGAATAGCGTTCCAGGGTAACCAGGATCACCACGAAGATCAGCATTGTGGTGGCTATTTGAGCCGCCCCGCCGAGGTTGCCCAGGTTCATCCAGGTATCAAACAGGCCGGCGGTGAGGGTCTGAACGGCAAAGAAGTCCACGGTGCCAAAATCGTTCAGGGTTTCCATCAGCACCAGAGAAAGGCCTACGGCTACCGCCGGCCGGGCGATGGGCAGAACCACCCTGAAGAACGTGCTTAGCGCGGAGTGGCCGAGACTGCGGCTGACCGCAAACAGAGACGGGGACTGTTCCAGGAAGGCGGCACGGGCCAGCAGATAAACGTAGGGATACAAGACCAGCCCGATCATCAGCGTGGCGCCTTCGAGGCTGCGAATTTCCGGAAACCAGTAGTCTGCAGCACTGCTCCAGCCAAACAGGTCTCTTAAGGCACCCTGAACAGGGCCTGCGTAGTCCAACAGGCTGGTGTAAACATAAGCAATAACGTAGGCGGGCACCGCAAACGGTAGCAGCATCGCCCACTCAAAGAATTTGCGGCCCGGAAACTCGCACATGGTGACCGCCCAGGCCGAAGCCAGGCCTATAACCAGGGTAAGCGCGCCCACCCCAATCATCAGTTTGAGTGTGGTTGTCAGGTACCGGGGAAGTGTGGTTTCGATCAGGTGTGGCCAGATGTTTTCTTCGGGAAAAAAGGCCAGGAAAATAACCGAGAGAACCGGAAGGGCAACGATGGCGGTGGTCAGCACTGCGCTGATCATCCATTTCGGAGAGGTGCGCTTAGCCAGCAGGGGCTGGGATAGCCCTGGATTAACGCTGGTTGCGGCCTCGCTCATAGTGTCCCTGTGTCTGGATGTGGGGTCTGTCCGTTTGAAGGTTGCAGATTGTAGTCACCTGACCTGATGCCTGCAACGACTGGCGTCATACCGGAACGGGGAAGCGCCTGCCGAGGGGCAGGTGAGGGTGGCGAAACCACCCCCACCGCTGACCATTACTCGCCGTCGTAATCGACGCGGTCAACCAGTTTGACTGCGGCATTGCGGTTATCTGCGATCTCCTGCAGTGACAGGTTGTCGGGATTGATCTCACCCCACTCGGCAACCAGTCCTGAAGGCTGAACTTCCGGGTTTGCCGGGTATTCCGTGTTTGCCTCGGCGTAGATGCGCTGGGCTTCCGGCGAGGACAGGAATTCCATCAGTTTGATGGCGTTCTCGCGGTTCGGTGCGCTCTTGGTCAGGGAAATACCACTGATATTTACGTGAGTGCCCCGGCCTTCGGCGTTCGGAAATACAAGACGAACCTGCTCGGCGATCGGACGCTGGTTTTCGTCCTGCAGCATGTTTCCGTAGTAGTAGCTGTTACCGATGGAGATGTCGCATACGCCCTCGGCAATGGCCTTGATCTGGTCACGGTCGCCACCCTGGGGTTTGCGGGCCAGGTTATCTTTCAGGCCTTCCAGCCACTTCTCGGTTTCGGCTTCACCATGGTGGGCGATCATGGAGGAGAACAGGGCGATGTTGTAGGGGTGCTTGCCGCTGCGAGTGCAGATACGATTGTTCCACTTGTCGTCTGCCAGTTGTTCGTAGGTGGTGATCTCACCTTCCTCAACGCGGTCCTTGGAAACGAAAATCAGGCGCCCGCGGGTGGTCAGGGCAAACCACTTGCCGTCGGGATGGCGCAGGTTTTCCGGAATGTTCTCTTCCAGAGTGTCGTTGTCCACGTTCTGAACCAGATCACGTTCTACCAGCTCGTTGAGGCGGGAGATATCCACTGTCATCACCACATCTGCCGGGCTGTTGCGGCCTTCGCGCTCCAATCGCTCTGCCAGACCCTGTTTGGCAAAGACCACGTTGCTCTTGATGCCGGTTTCCTGTTCAAAAGCGTTCAGCAGGGGTTCGAGTAAATATGCCTGACGGTAGGAGTAGATGTTGACTTCGCCATCTGCGGAGGCGGCCATGGGCATGGCAGAGAGGGCGATTGCTGCAGTGGCAGCCAGTTTCATTCGCATAATCCCTTCCTTTTCTGATGATTCCGACAATAATTTGCCCGCACTGAGATCTACAGGCGTTTAAAAACGCCAACCATTCTCATTTCTATTACTTGTATAGTCAATATCTCCTTTGGCATATTTTTCTGAAAATGGTGTTATGCTTCGGAAGACTATAAAAACTATGCAAAAAGTAGTGGAACCCTCAGATGGTTGGGAACGATCGAAGAGAGCACATACGCACTGCCATGAGTGCGAAAGTAAAGGTGGTTCACGAGGAGCTGGGAGAATTCATATTCTCGACCCGCGATATCTCCGATGGCGGTGTTTTTATCGTTGTCGACACTGAGCCATTTGCGCCAAACCTTGGCGATCAAGTTACCGTGCAGGTGCAGGGGCTGCCTGTTCCCGCACCGATACTTGAAATGGTGGTAGTGCGCAAAACCAATGACGGGTACGGCCTCCAGTTTGATCAAAATGGTGACTGATAGGCGGATTGATGGCGCCTGCCGTGGATAATGGCAGGGTTAAACCAACGCTGTCAGGGATGCACCAGCAAGATGATCTTTTCAGTCTTTTCCAGAGCTTACAAGCCAATTATTGCAAGCCTCGTACTGGTGTCCGTGTCGGGCTGTGCCAGTTATTACTCACATTTTGCGATGTTTCCGGCTGAGAATTCATCCGGCGAGCCAAGACAGGTGCGGCTGTCCTGGCAGAGCGCGGATTATCCGGGCTGGTGGTTTGCCGACGACAAAGCCACGTCCGTGAAACTGGGAACCCAGTGCAGCGACCGTGTCTGGCGCCTCCGCGATGACGAAGAGGCGAGTGGCTGCGGCGAGGGTATTCGTGCCTGTGGCGAAGCGGGTCGGGATCTGTTGGCGCAGACGGGGCAGCCGGCAAGCGGCTCAACCCGCTGCATGTCCATCAATCCGGCGGACCCGGAGGCCCGTATTGCAGACATAGAAGGCAAGCTGGAGTTGTTGGTGTCCTGTACTCCTGCCGTTCTGGCCGAGGGTGAGGGTGATGATTCCCTGAACCTTGACTATCTGCGAGCCTCGTCAGTTCCCTATACCGTTCATGTCCGCAAGGCGCCGCGGGGTTCCATGCGTTCTCGATTGCCTGAATTTGATGAATCGGTATGTGACGCAGAGTGACACTTTCTGACGTTGATATGTGACTCCCATCACGTTGCTACATTTTGTTTCCTGTTGAACATTAGCGTTACGTTTTGTCGCGTTTGGGTTACCTGACGATACGATATTGTAATTGTGTCTTCCGGCGGTTCGGTCAGAATGGTCACTATCGATAAGTTTGGTGTGTGAGGTGGCCCGTGGGTGTCCAACAGAAAAAAGTCGCAGTTCATGATCTGGAAGTGGGCATGTTCGTGTCTGATCTGGACAGGCCATGGCACCAGACCCCCTTTCCGATTCAGGGTTTCCATATCCGGTCCCAGGATGACATTCGTGCACTGGTATCCCACTGCAAATGGGTCCTCGTTGATGTGGCGGAGGCAAGGGAATCCAAAGAAGTAAAAGGCGGAAGCAAGCCCGCTTTCGGAACACTGCAAGGCAAGCGCAGAGGCGGCCGGGAGCAGCTCCAGTTGCCGCCTTTGAGTATTCGCGAGCCGGTGACGTATGAAACCGTCACCAGTCTCAAAAAGGAAATGAAAACCTCAAAGCGCCTGCTTGACGATATGGAAGGCGCGCTGGACCAGCTTTTCGAGACACTTCGTGCCGATGGAGTGCCGGATCTCCGGCCGATTGCTGCGATTACCAGCAAAATGGTGAGTAGCGTTGTTCGCCAGCCTGACGCTTTATTGTGGCTCAGTCGCACTCGGGCTCACGACAGTTACCTGTACCGGCACGCACTGAATACGTCGGTCTGGGCCCTGGTGTGTGGCCGCCATCTCGGGTTGAACGAAGGGCTTCTGAACCATCTTGGCCTGGGTTGTCTGCTGTCTCAGGTGGGCAAAACCACGCTGCCGGCCGAGTTGCTGGCTCGGGAAGGCCAGTTGAACTCAGAGGAATATCTGACCTACCGGGGTTACGTTAGCCGCGGAGTCAGGATGCTTGAAAACAGTGGGCTCTCCCGTGCCGTGCTCAGTGTGGTTCAGGGGCACCGGGAACGTCATAACGGTTCGGGCTTCCCGGAAGGCGTCCGCGGCGATCGAATCCCATTGCTGGCCAAGGTTGCTGGCATAGCGGAATTTTTCGAATCGTTGATTGCGCCCCGGTCTCATGCCGAGCCGATGACGCCGGCGAAAGCGGTCACACTGCTCTATGAAATGCGCAACATCGAGTTCCAGGAGGACCTGGTCGAGAACTTCATCCAGGCAATCGGTATCTATCCCACCGGGAGTCTTGTCGAGCTGACCGATGGTCAGCGCGGTATTGTGGTTTCCCATTCCCCTGAGCGCCGTTTGTGGCCGCGGGTAATGGTAATGACCGATGCTGCTTCAAGGCCGTTGAAAACAGCCAAAATTATTGATCTGGCCAGATACAACGAAGGCAAGGAAGCGGCAGAAACCGTGAGGGTTCGCGATTGTCTGCCGCACGGTACGGAAGGCCTGGATCCTTCGTATTACGACGTGACCGGTGTGGAGTCACGCTGGAGCCTTTCCCGCCTGATCAGCGGATAATCACACGCAGCTGTTTGCGAACCCACCGATAGGTATCCTCCGGACGGAAGCTGAGCAGTAGCTCGGACTCACCGCCGGAGGGGCCGGCGACAAAATACTCCACCTCTCCGCTCTGCCAGTCGGCTGAATTTATCTGGATGTCCTGCGGGCGTGTGCTGATGGCTTCCAGTTCAGCCAGGGAGAGCCCGCCCCCGATTTTTCGAACCGCAACCTGCTTCAGGGTTGTATCTGTGGCCGGATGGCTGGCGACGTCCTCATCCAGGAAATATCGGTTCGCGACGGTGGTACTGATCGCCTTGAGCTCCCGCGTGAGATAGGTCTGGGCATCTTCCGAATCGATGTCTTCCATGGTTCGCACGGCATTTTCGATCCGGTCCTTTTTGGCCTGCAGGTCTTCACTGTATTCAATGTCAGGATCGCGGTCCTCATCATTTTCCGGTCGTGGAGGCGCGTTGTCTATTTGCTCCTGAGTCGGCGGCTCCTCACACAGTTCGTCGTCCTCCGGGTAAAAGCAGATGGCGGCCAGGAGTTGGTTGGCCGGGGATATGGGATTCGTCGAAGTGAACTCCGATTCGCTAGCACTGAAATCAATTGGTGCTGTCAGGTCAGGGAGGGCCGCGTTCAACTGCGTAATAACCCGGTCGCGGATATCGATACCATCTCCCTCGGCGACATTCTGGCTCCAGTTCAGGAGCATCAGGAACCGGGACAGGTTCATCAGCGTTGTGTTTTCCAGAACCTTTTGCTCAGTCAGCGTGTGGGTGCTCAGACCCTCATCATCCACCATCGGCGTTTGCAGCTCTGTGCGGGGGGGCTCGAAAAATTCGAGCAGGGTTACGTATTGCCTGGTCGGCACACCGCTAACCAGCGGCAGGTCTCCAACCCTGAACGTGATTGTTTCGCCGGGGTAGTAGCGGAATTCTCCCGCTGAGTTGGTGGTGCCCGCCTGACTGGCGGTCTGATAGGAAAGACCGTTAAAACCATTGAAATTAATTCGGCCGGTGCTGGTGTCGTCGCCCGAGCCTCCGCCGTCATCCAGGCAGCCAGAGAGGGCGAAGGCGCCCAGCAGTGTAAACGTGAGTTGGATGCGGTGAACGGATCTCATGGTTAGTCGTACATTCCCTTCAATTCAGCGCGCCCGCACCCAGGGTGCGGCAGCCCCTTTTGTAAATTGTTGTAACCGCATTATAGGGGCCGGGTTTGCCTCATATCGGGATTCCTGTCGCAGTTTCCGTTATTGGCTCGGAGGCACCTCCGGCCGATAAGGGCCTTGAAATCAGCGGCTTTGTCACAATAAATAGCATTCTAAATTCTGGCTGGCGGCTGGGGCCGTTCATTGCCATTTTTCACCGAATCGGGATGATTTATGACCAATGCACTGGAAATTGAGAGCCTCACCAAAACCTACGGTGACGGGTTTCGGGCTCTCAAGGGGATTGATCTTCACGTCGCCGAGGGGGATTTCTTTGCCTTGCTGGGACCCAACGGGGCCGGTAAATCGACCACCCTGGGTATCGTTTGCTCGCTGGTGAACAAGACAGCAGGGAAAGTGCGGGTGTTTGGATACGATATCGATACCCATCTCTCAGATGCGAAGCTTAACCTCGGCGTGGTGCCCCAGGAGTTCAACTTCAACCAGTTCGAGAAAGTCTTTGATATCGTAACCACCCAGGCCGGTTATTATGGCATTCCGTTGAAGCAGGCCTCGGCGTCGGCCGAAAAATATCTTAAAAAGCTCGGTCTCTGGGAAAAGCGCGACACTCCGGCCCGGATGTTGTCCGGCGGCATGAAGCGGCGTTTGATGATCGCCCGCGCCCTGGTCCACGAGCCAAAACTGCTGATTCTGGACGAGCCGACCGCGGGTGTGGATATCGAGCTTCGTCGCTCCATGTGGACCTTCCTGGAGGAGATGAATCGCCAGGGCACCACCATCATCCTGACGACTCATTACCTTGAGGAAGCGGAAGCCCTTTGCCGCAACATTGCCATTATCGACCATGGCAAGATCCTGAAGCACACCAGCAAGAAAGCCTTGCTGCAGCAGCTGAGCCTGGAGACTTTTGTGCTGGATACCGAGAAAGCCCTCGATACTGCGCCCGAGTTGAATGGGTTCCCGACCCGCCTGGATGGGGAAGGCGCCCTGGAGGTGGAAGTCCAGAAAGGCCAGGCACTTAACCAGGTGTTTGTGGAGCTTGAGCGGCTGGGCATCAAGGTGGTCAGCATGAGAACCAAGGCCAACCGGCTGGAAGAGCTGTTCATTCGCATGGTTGAAGAGAACGCCTCGGAATCCGCCAAGGCCGTGGAGGGTGCAGCATGACACCACAGGCCCTGTTTACAGCCTTCAGTACCATCGTTGTTCGGGAGATACGCCGATTTACCCGTATCTGGGCGCAGACCCTGCTCCCGCCGGCGGTCACCATGACCCTGTATTTCATTATTTTCGGCAACCTCATCGGCTCCCGCATCGGGGAAATGGGCGGCTTCGACTATATGTCGTTTATTGTGCCCGGGCTAATCATGATGGCGGTAATCACCAGTTCCTACGCCAACGTGGTGTCTTCGTTTTTCTCCATGAAGTTCCAGCGCAGCATCGAGGAGCTTCTGGTGTCGCCGGTGCCGAACTGGGTGATCCTGGCCGGTTACGTGACCGGTGGAATGGCGCGTGGCCTCGGCATCGGCCTGATTGTAACGCTCTTGTCACTGGCGTTTACCCGCCTGTCGATCCACAACCTGCCGATGATGGTTCTGACGGTATTTCTGACCTCTGCACTGTTTGCCCTGGGTGGCTTTATCAACGCCATGTTGGCGACCAAGTTTGATGACATCTCCATTGTGCCCACGTTCGTATTGACGCCTCTGACGTATCTGGGTGGCGTGTTCTACAGCATCGATTTACTGCCGGGGTTCTGGCAGGGCGTATCCATGGTCAACCCCATCCTCTACATGGTCAATGGCTTCCGGTACGGCATTCTGGGCGTGTCAGACGTTAATCCGTTTGTTTCTCTTGGTATGATTCTGGTTTTCATCTCCGTACTGGCATTCATTGCTCTCAGAATGCTGGAGCGTGGTAAAGGCATTCGCCACTGATTTCAGGAACCACTATGGCACTTAACGACGCCCCGCTTGGCAAGACAAGCGACTACCCGGACAGCTACGATCCAGGGCTGCTGTTCCCGGTGGCGAGAGAGGAAAACCGCCGCCGCCTTGGTCTGGAGGATGGCCGGTGGCCCTGGTTTGGCGAAGATCTTTGGCAGGCCTGGGAAATCTCCTGGTTGCGGCCAAATGGTGTGCCGGAGGTGGCCTGGGCGGAGATTGTCTTTCCGGCGGCTTCGCCTTCGATCATCGAGTCCAAATCGCTAAAGCTGTACCTCAACTCGCTGAACCAGGCGGTTTACTCCTCCCGGGAGCAGGTTGTGGAGGTGATTACCCAGGATCTGTCGAGTGCTTGCGGCGGTGCGGTACAGGTCAACCTGTTAAGCGTGGACGAATCCGGGGAGGCGATAGGCCGTCCTGAGGGGTTCGAATTGATTGATGATGAACCGGTAAGCGATGTGGTGTATGAGTACTCCCCCGACTTTCTCAATGTCGGCGGTGAGGTGGTGACTGAGCAGTTATGTTCCCATTTGCTCAAGAGCAACTGCCCGGTGACGGGCCAACCGGACTGGGCCACCCTGTTGGTAAGCTACACTGGCCCGAAAATCGACCGGGCTGGCTTGCTGCGTTACGTGGTCAGTTTCCGGCAGAAACAGGACTTCCACGAGCATTGTGTGGAAACGGTGTTTACCGATCTGATGGGCCGATGCAGCCCTGAGTCGCTAACGGTGGTTGCCCGATACACACGGCGGGGCGGGCTGGATATCAACCCCTGGCGAAGCACAGAAACCGGTAAGGATGCCGGGCCGCGACTGATACGTCAGTAATAGGGATCGACGTCAGCGCAGGGACGCGCCTCAGGAAACATCCTCTTCCCGCCGCAGGCGGTCTGCGGCGTCTTCCAGAGCGGTCAGGATGGCCTGCCGCTCTTTCTCAGTGATCTTGTCTGAATCGAGATACATGGCGAAGCCGCTATGTTCGTGTTCCAGGAAGCTTCGGTTGGGCCCCATATCGCGCCGGAAGTCGACCACTTCGTAAATGGGCACCGGCTTGCCAAAGCCCTTCACGGTAATCTCGCCCTTGTCTCTGCACATAATCTTGTCCTTGATCAGCGCGAAGGTCTCATAGGAAACGAGGATTTCGCCCGGCTCCGCCAGGGACTCAAGCCGGCTGGCCAGATTCACTTCCTTACCGATAATCGTGTAATCCATCCGGTTCTCGGCGCCAAAGTTGCCGACCGTGGTATAGCCGGTGCTTATTCCCATTCGGATTTCCAGCGGGGTCTTGATGCCCTGGCTGCGCCATTTCTGCCGCATGATTTTCATATGCTTGCGCATCTCGATGGCCATGGAGACACAGGCAAATGCGTCCTCCCGCTGGCCACGGCTGGTTGGGTCGCCAAAGAACACCATGATGGAATCACCAACGAACTTGTCGATGGTGCCGCCATACTTGAGAGCGACTTCCGACATCTCATTGAAGTAGTGATTCAGCAGCTCGGTCAGTGCTTCGGGTTCCATTTCCTCAGACAACTCGGTGAAGCCCTTGATGTCAGAGAAAAACACCGCCAGTTTCTTGCGCTGGGTTTCCAGTCTCACGTCCCGCTCACCGGTAAAGATTGACTGCCAGACCTGAGGCGAGAGGTATTTGGACAGTTTGTGTGAAAGCGCGATGGACTGCTCCCGCTGGTTCTGGATCTGGGTCTTTGCCAGCATCAACGCCCGTGCCTGCTGGTGGGAGTAGTAAGCCGTGACGCAAATATAAAGCCCGGTAGATAAAATCGACACAATACTGGTCAGCAGCGGCGAGTGTGGTCCGTCTGCCGGGCCGACGATTGCAACCGCACCCGCAATGGAAGCCGCCATAAAGCCGGTGCCCAGGACCCACTGACGGGTACCACCAACAATCAGGCAGCTGAACATGAGCATCAGGGCAACCGCCAGGGAGGGGATGACGATCAGCCCGATGCAGCCAATGAAAGCGCCACCAACAACGCAATCGAATATCAGCATCTTCTGTCGGATGCGTGGCGAATTCCTCAGGAAGGTACGGCGGGTCAGGGCGTGGGCGATATGAGGCCAGGTGAGAGCCCCGGCAACCAGCCAGAGAAGCCATTGCGGAAAGGCGCCCTGGAGAGCGCCGGTTACGATAATGGCTGCCGTTGAGGTGTATGCCAGTACCCGGCCATTGTAATCGGGCATTGGAGGAATGGCGATCGGGTTGCCCGCCGCCTCGGACGAGAGGGCTCTGCCAGCTGAGCTGCTGGCATTACGCAGGTCTGCCGGGGCACTCATCATTTCAGAAACGGATCCTGCCAATGAGGATGTCGCGGAACATGACCCAGTCACCCATAAGGCTGTACAGTGGGTGTTTGAAGGTGGCGGGGCGATTTTTTTCAAACTTGAAATGACCAACCCACGCAAAGCCATAGCCTATGACCGGCAAGGCCAGAAGCCATAACAGCTTGCCTGAAGTCAGAGCCCATACGGCGACTATCAGCACCAGAAGACTTCCAGCGAAATGCAAACGGCGACAGGTGACGTCGCTGTGCTCTTCGAGGTAGTACGGATAGAATTCTGAAAAGTTATTGAAGGTTTGCTGGTTGCTCATTGTGCTGCCACTCACCGTTGTACGACCGCGTCATTTATAATTGTTGGTAGACCCGACTACGACTAAAGGTTAACAGCATTACGTAGAACCCACAATTCACAGCCATGAATTGTGTTCGTACCCACATTTCAACAGTCTTCAAACAGCGAGCAGATATGACCGCAGTTACCGATTTCCTCCTGAACCGCTCCTCTGAACCGAGGCTGGAGTCGCCCGCGCCGGATTCGAAAACCCTCGAAAGGGCCTTTTCCTGCGCGGCGCGTGCACCGGACCATGCGCTGCTCAGGCCCTGGCGCTATCTGGTGATCGAGGGTAAGGGTCTGGAGGCCCTGGGAGAGCTGTTTGCGTCCACCTGCGCCAATAACAGCGACGAGAAAGAAATTGAGAAGCTCCGGCGTGCCCCCCTTCGCGCGCCCATGGTCATTGTTGGTATCGCGTCGCCCAGGACGCATCCCAAAGTACCGGAACTCGAGCAGGTTATGTCGGCCGCCGCCGGCATGAGTTTTGTTGAGCTTGCCCTTCAGGACGCCGGTTTCGGCGCAATGTGGAGAACGGGCGGTGTTGCCTACCATTCCTCGGTTCACCAGGGGCTGGGGCTGGAAGAGCATGAGCAGATCGTTGGCTTTCTCTATACCGGAACGGTTTCGGCATCCAAGCCGTCTGTGCCCAGACCGGCGGTGGACGAGTTTGTGCGTCATTGGCCCTGAGATCTCGTACGTATCCCCCCCGGCTTCTGCCGGGGGAAGCAGCTTGCCGCTTTTTCTTGTCTCGTTCCTTACTCCTTTCCCGTGACCACACCTTGGTATCTTTGCAGAGGCTGCCAACACTGGGTTTTCTGACAAATTTACACCTGGCCAGAATTCTGGCATCCAGCTTGCTTTAGTCCTGTCAAAGAGCACAGCCGGCAAAAACAGCTCGGCATATCAGTGCAGTTTTCGGGAGGCAACATGGCAATTACGTTTGATTCGGCTCTGGGCATTCACCAACACGCGGTTGAAGCGCGGGTTAAACGCGCCGAAGTTCTGGCAAACAACCTGGCGAACGCTGACACCCCGGGTTTCAAGGCGCGAGACCTGGACTTCCAGGCAATGATGCAGAAGGCCCAGGAGCAGGTCAGCGGATTCCAGATGGCCAAAACCCATGACGCGCACATGGATACCTCGCCATCGGCCTCGGAGAGCGATTTGATGTATCGGGTGCCCCACCAGCCGTCGGTTGACGGCAATACGGTAGACGCCCAGCAGGAGCAGACCCGTTTCATGCGTAACGCCATGGATTTCCAGGCCAGCTTCCAGTTTTTGAACAGCAAGTTCAGCGGTTTGACCAAAGCCCTCAAGGGCGAATAAGCCGCAGTCACAGGATTAGCGAAGGAGAATTTTCATGTCACTGGGCAGCATTTTTGACATCGCCGGTTCCGGCATGACCGCGCAATCACTGCGGCTGAATACAACCGCGTCCAATATTGCCAATGCGGAGACGGCGAGTTCTAGCACGGGGGAAACCTATCGCGCCAGGAAGCCGGTTTTCTCGGCGATTCAGCAATCTCTGATGAATCCGGGGCAGGGTGGCTTGCCCATGGCCGCTGATGAGGGCCCGGGTGCCGGCGTGAAGGTTGAAGGTATCGTCGAGAGTGATGCGGAGCTGCAGATGCGTTACGAGCCCCACCACCCGGCGGCCAACGAAGACGGTTACGTCTTCTATCCCAATGTGAATGTGGTCGAAGAGATGGCGGACATGATGTCGTCGTCCAGAAGTTTCCAGATGAATGTGGATGTCATGAACACAGCCAAGTCCATGATGCAGCGCATTCTGACTCTTGGTCAGCAGTAACAGGGTGAGGAGCACAACATGACTGCAGTAAATGCAACAGACGCGTCGGATGTTCTGAGCCAGTACCAGCTGAAGCAACAGAATGGCGGCCAGGGCACCAGTGAACTGGGCCGGAATGAATTCATGGAACTGATGCTGGCGCAGTTAAAAAATCAGAATCCGCTGGAGCCGCAGGACAACGGCGAGTTTATCTCCCAGCTGGCGCAGTTCAGCTCGCTGGAGGAGATGCAGAATCTCTCCGGAACGGTTGAGGATGTGGTCGGGCAGTTCCGATCCACCCAGGCACTCCAGGCCTCGGCCATGGTGGGTAAAACTGTACTTGCCCCCTCACAGATCGGGATCCTGGGTGCCGAAGGTGAAATTACCGGAACCATTGAAGTGCCTGCCTCTACAGGAGGCCTGCGCCTGTCTATCGAAGGACAGAATGGTGAGCGGGTGCGGCAGATTGATATGGGCAGCAGCCAGGCAGGTGTTGTGTCCTTCCGCTGGGACGGCCAGGACGGTAACGGCAATCCTTTGCCGCCGGGACCCTACCGCATTGTGGCCGAGGCTTCCTATCCGGATGGGCCCCAGCAGCTGGGCACGATGGTGAGCGCCAATGTGGACAGCGTATCCCTGGGCCAGGGCGGCTCAATAACCCTGAATCTTGCGGGCATGGGCTCCATTGCCCTGTCTGACGTGAAACAAATTAACTGAGACCGGTGAAACACCAAGGGGTGAACCATGGCATTTAATACAGGTTTGAGCGGCCTTCGTGCGGCATCGGTGGATCTGGACGTCACCGGTAACAACATTGCGAACGCCAGTACTGTTGGCTTCAAGGGCAGCAAGGCCCAGTTTGGCGACCTCTACGCCAGCGGCTTCCTGAGCGCAGGCACCAACCCGATCGGTGACGGTGTCCGGGTTCAGGATGTGAAGCAGTCCTTTGGCCAGGGCAACATCAGTTTTACGGACAATGGCCTGGATATGGCCATTGCAGGTGATGGTTTCTTTATACTCAATAATGGTGGAGAGATCCGCTATTCCCGTGCAGGGCAGTTTGGTATCGACAAGGAAGGCTACGTTACCAACAACCAGAACATGCGTGTTCAGGGCTATACCGCCGACGAGGATGGAAATCTTTCCGGGATCCGTGGAGATTTGCAGATTGCAACGGATAACCTTTCTCCCCGGAGGACGACTAATCTCGATACCGACCTCAATCTGGATTCCAGGGAGTCGGTGCTCGAAACCAGGGTGAGAGACATCGGTCCCCTGGCTGTCACCAGTCTGCAGGGTGATAGTTTCTCTGTTCAGTATTCTGATGGTTCACCAGACGCCAATGTTGCTATTGATCCTGCGGCTACCGCACGTCAGGCCGCAGCTACCATCAACGATGTTCCCGGGCTGAGCGCGTCAGCCACCACAACGGCTACCGCGAGCGGAATCACGGACACCTCTATCGCCAATGCCAACACCACTGGCAGTTTCACGTTCAGCCTGGACATTAACGGCGCGCCATTAGCGCTGGACACCAACAACATCAATTCATTGCAGGATCTTGTTGATTCGATCAACAATTCCAGCGAAGCGGCAATATCAGCCTCTGTGGTTGACGATGGGACAGGTACAAATGTTCTCCGTGTGATCCATAATCAGGGTGAAACTCTTGATTACTCGTTCGGCGATGGCACAACGACAACAGATCCCGCGCCGGTGCTTGGCGACGTCAATGTCACTGCGGACAGGATCGTCGCGTCTGTCAGCGACCCCTCGGATGGAACCTTTGAGACAGCGTTTAACGCCTCGCCGATTCGAATTACCAACGAGTTCAATCCGCTGGATCAACGTACCTATAACCATGCTACATCCACTACCATCTATGACAGTCTGGGTAACTCTCACGAGCTGACGCAGTTCTTTGTCAAGAATCCCTCTCCGGGCAATGGCGTCGGGGTTAGCGAGTGGTCAGTATACGCCCAGATTGATGGTGAGTTCGTGGGCGGCTCGGATGTGACACCTTACACTGCCCGGTTTGATCAGGACGGTGCCCTTCAGTCCATAAACGGCGACCCCAGTGGCGAAATCGTCATTGATGACTGGATACCGAAAGACAGCGCCGGGCAACCTAACGGGGCTGATGGCCCTCCAGCTGCCGGCGAGACGGTGGTGACGCCGATTCCCGAGCCGCCAACAACCTCGGCTTTTGTAATAAATCTGAATGGTACAACCCAGTATGGCGCGGCATTCGGGGTTAATGACCAGCAGCAAAATGGTTATACCACCGGTCGCCTTTCTGGACTCGACGTATCGGATCAGGGGGTATTATTCGCCCGTTACACCAATGGCCAATCCCAGGCATTGGGTCAGGTGGCGCTGGCATCGTTCAACAATACCAACGGATTGTCCCCTGTTGGTGACACCTCCTGGGTGGAAACCTTCGAATCCGGCCAACCAATCATCGGTGCTCCTGATACTGGAACCCTTGGATCGATCAAGGCCAGCTCGGTAGAGGAATCCAACGTCGACCTATCGGCGGAACTGGTCAACCTGATCATCGCCCAGCGGAACTATCAGGCCAACGCCAAGACCATTGAAACCTCCGATGCGGTCACCCAGACCATCATCAACCTCCGTTAATACCGCAATTTAGCGAAAATGGCATGACTCCTGCAGGAAGACTGGTAACAGTCAAAATTCCGGCAGGAGTTTTCCCATGGACAAAGCCCTCTACATCGGTATGTCTGGAGCCAAGCAGAACATGCTGGCCCAGCAGGCCCATGCCAACAACCTGGCGAACGTCAGTACCACTGGCTTCAAGAAAGATTTCGCCCAGGCCCGCAGTATGCCTGTTTACGGGGAGCACCACCCGACTCGTGCCTATGCCATGACCGAGAGGCCCGGCACGGACCTTTCCGCCGGTGCATTGATGGAAACCGGGCGCAAACTCGACGTGGCTGTGGAAGGTGAGGGATGGCTTGCCATCCAGAACGATCAGGGCGAAGAGGTCTTCACCCGGAGTGGCAGTCTCCAGGTGGATGTCAACGGCCTGGTACGCCTGGCCAACGGCGAACTGGTGCTTGGCAACGGTGGTCCGGTCGCGCTTCCTCCTTTTGACAACGTCGAGATTGGCGCCGATGGCACCGTCTCAATTGTTCCTGTTGGTGGGCCACCGGACCAGCTGGTTGAAGTAGATCGGCTGAAACTGGTCAGCCCGCCGCCCGAAGCCCTGGAGAAAGGTCTTGACGGACACATGCGTCGAAAGCCGGATCAGGCTCTGGATGGGCCCGAGCCGCCGGATGCAAACCAGCGGGTTGCCTCAGGATTCCTTGAAAGCTCCAACGTGAACGCGGTGGAAGAGATGATCTCCAACCTCCAGCTGTCCCGGCAATACGAGATGCAGGTGAAGGTTATGACCACCGCGAACGAGAATTCCGAAGCAACGGCACGGCTGTTGCAGAACCTTTAAGTAACGACTGAACACATTGGCCTGGCGGGCCTGAAGCGGCAAAGAATGGCCGCCTGACAGCCCCCGGCAAGGAGTAAGCAGCATGCATCCAGCACTATGGGTCAGCAAGACAGGGTTGAGCGCTCAGGACACCAACATGTCCACCATTTCCAACAACCTGGCGAACGTCAACACCACTGGCTTCAAGCGGGACAGAGCCGTGTTTCAGGACCTTCTGTACCAGATCAACCGGCAGCCTGGTGGTCTGACAACCCAGAACTCGGAATTGCCTTCCGGCCTGCAGCTGGGTACCGGTGTGCGGGTTGTGGGTACGGCCAAGCAATTTTCCCAGGGCAACCTGCAGATTACCGAGCAGCCCCTGGATATGGCTATCAATGGCCGTGGCTTCCTGCAGGTGCAGTTGCCGGATGGCCAGGTCGCCTATACGCGGGACGGTCAGTTTCAGCTCAATGCTGATGGCGATGTGGTCAACCCGGATGGCTACCCACTCGAGCCTGCTATCAACGTGCCGGAGAACGCCACCAATATCACCATTGGTAAAGATGGCACCGTAACGGCAGTAACGGACGATCAGGCAGCACCGGTAAACCTGGGCCAGATTACGCTGGTGGATTTCATCAACCCTCAGGGCCTGCAGGCTATCGGTAACAACCTGTTCAAGGCGACCAACGCCAGTGGCGATCCGGCGGAAGGTGAGCCCGGGCTGGCCGGACTTGGCAGTATTGAGCAGGGCAGTGTGGAGGCTTCCAACGTTGAGGTGGTGGAAGAGCTGGTGAACATGATCACCACCCAACGGGCCTACGAGATGAACTCGAAAGTGGTCTCCACCACTGACCAGATGCTCCAGTTCATCACTCAAAACATTGGCTAATGCGGCCAGAGGTGAGGTCATGAAACTGATGACATCCAACCGGACAACTCAAGGTGCCAGCACGCTGGTGACCGTTGTGGTTCTGATCCTGTTGCAGGGTTGTACGGCCATGAGCCGGCCCCGGGCAATTCCGGATGATCCCGAGTTTGCACCGGTGCGCCCTCAGGCCATGATGCAGCGTGACAGTGCCTCGGGGTCGATTTATCAGGTCTCCCGTAACTACAACTTCTACGGCGATACCGTGGCGTTGAACGTGGGTGATGTTCTGACCGTAAACCTTGAGGAATCGACGCGGGCCAGCAAGAACGCAGAAACCAGCATCACCAAAGACAACGAGATTTCGTTGCCGGAACCAACTGTCCTTGGCAAGAACAACTTCGGCATTGCCACGTCCCTGAACCAGGAGCGAGACTTCGAAGGCTCGGCGGAAGCGGATCAGAGCAATAGCCTGGCCGGCAGTATCACCGTAACGGTTACTGAAGTTTTGCCGAACGGCGTCCTGAAGATCCGTGGCGAGAAGTGGCTGTCGCTCACCAATGGAGATGAGTATATCCGCCTGACCGGGCTGGTACGCCCTCAGGATATTCAGCCGGATAACACCGTGGCATCCAACCGCATTGCCAATGCACGCTTCGCTTACGGTGGCACGGGTGATTTTGATCAGGCAAACCAGATGGGCTGGTTGGCACGCTTCTTTAACAGCGAGTGGTGGCCACTATGAGTATGCGTCGGTCTCTTGTCTGGGTTCTGGCCCTGGCCATTATTGCGGCGCCGGTAATGGCGGACCGCCTGAAAGACCTGTCACGGATCAAAGGTGTCCGTAACAACCAGCTGGTCGGTTATGGCCTTGTTGTTGGCCTCGATGGCACGGGCGATAGCGCTCCCTTCACCAATCAGACTTTCCGGAACATGATGAACCAGTTCGGTGTAACCCTGCCGGAAGGGGTCAACCCGAGTCTTGCGAATGTTGCGGCCGTTACGGTGAGTGCGACATTGCCGCCCTTTGCGAAAGCGGGGCAGGAAATCGACATCACTGTGTCGTCCATCGGCAACGCCGACAGCCTGCGCGGCGGCACCTTGCTGATGGCACCGCTGAAAGGTGCTGATGGGCAGGTTTATGCAATGGCCCAAGGCAGTCTGGTGGTGGGTGGTTTTGGTGCCCAGGGACAGGATGGGTCCCGAATCACCGTGAACGTTCCCAGCGTTGGCCGGATTCCCAATGGCGCCACTATCGAGCGGGAGGTGGCTTCGCCGTTCAGTCAAGGCGACACCATTACCTTCCATCTGCTGCGCCCGGATTTCACAACGGCTCGCCGTGTCGTCGAGGCTGTTAATGATCGTCTCGGGCCGGATATGGCTTATGCCCACGATGCCACCTCGGTTTCCGTTCGCGCGCCGCGTGACCCGTCCCAACGGGTCAGCTTTCTGTCGATTCTTGAAAATATTGAGGTGGATCCGGCCGAGGATGCCGCGAAAGTGGTCATCAACAGCCGCACCGGAACCATTGTGGTTGGCCAGAATGTCCAGGTCAGCGCCGCTGCAGTCACTCATGGCAATCTGACGGTCACCATTCAGGAAAATCCGAATGTGGAGCAACCGAATCCGTTTGCTGGCGGTGACACTGCCATTGAGCAGGATTCCCAGATTGCCATTACCGAGGAGCCGGCGCGGATGTTCAAGTTCGGCCCCGCCGTCACCCTGAACGAGATCGTTCAGGCCGTGAACCAGGTGGGCGCGGCGCCGGGTGATGTCATGGCGGTGCTTGAAGCCCTGAAACAGGCCGGCGCATTGCGTGCCGAGCTGATTGTTATCTAGGTGGAGTGATGCAGGACTACAAGGTTCAACAGGCCCAGGTTTATACCGACTTCAACGGTCTCAATGCGTTGAAGGCTCAGGCTCGCACTGATAAAGAGTCCGCTCTTCGAGAGGTGGCGCGCCAGTTCGAGAGTCTATTCCTGTCTGAAATGTTGAAGTCCATGCGCAAGGCCGGTGATGTTTTCGCCGAGGGCAACTACCTGAAGAGCAATCAGTCTGAGCTGTACCGGGATATGTTCGACAGCCAGATGAGTCTGACCATGGCCGGAGGCAAGGGTAGTGGCCTTGCGGAGGCACTGGTTCGACAGTTGAGCAAACAGATCCCTGGCATGAACGATGAAGGTGGCATGCTTGCGGGCCACAAGGCGAGTCTTGCGGATTACGACCGAAGCCTGCCCGCCCTCAATGCCGAGTTGCCCGAGCGGGTTCGGGAGGTAACGTCTGTTGCACAGAAAGCGCCCTCGGCAGTGACTTCGACTCCGTCGGACTTGCCGCATCAATTTGAATCTCCGGAGCATTTTGTTACAGAGCTGCTGCCGGTGGCCGAGCGGATTGCCCGGGACTCCGGAATAGACCCGAAACTGATGGTAGCCCAGGCGGCACTGGAAACTGGCTGGGGCCGGCACATGATCCGTGGGGAGCAGGGCGAGCCCAGTTTTAACCTCTTCGGCATCAAGGCGGACAGCCGCTGGCAGGGTGATGCGGTCTCCATTACCACCACGGAATACCGGGAAGGGCTGCCCATGAAAGAGCAGGCCAACTTCCGGGCCTACAGGGATTACGAATCCAGCTTCCGGGATTATGTCTCTTTCCTGGAATCCAATCCCCGTTACCGGGACGTCTTGTCGGTAGCAGACCAGCCTGAGGTTTTCGCAGAGAAGCTGCAGGAAGCCGGCTATGCAACCGACCCCAACTACGGCAACAAGATCCGCCAGATCATGAACCGTGACTCATTGATGACGCTGTCCATGGGCAGTGACGGGATGAAGGAGTAAAGCTTATGGCAGGGCTCATAGGTATTGGTCTGACCGGCATCCTCAGTCATCAGGCCGCCCTGAACACCACTGGCAACAATATAACCAACGCCAACACGCCGGGTTACAGTCGCCAGGAAGTGCTGTTTGAAACCCAGGAAGGCCAGCGCACTGGTGCCGGCACCATAGGCAGCGGCGTGAACGTGGCGGACATTCGCCGCCTGGCCAATGAATACCTGGTTCAACAGGTGCGGGAAGACAGCACCCTTTATGGAGAGCAGGAGGCCCTGAATTCGGAGCTGACCAGGCTTGATAACCTGCTCGGGGGTCAATCTACCGGCCTCAGCAATGCACTGAACAATTTTTTTGCAAGCCTTCAGAATGCCGCCGAAGATCCGACTTCCTTGCCGCAGCGCCAGTTGGTCCTCAGTGAGGCACAACAGGTTGTAAACCGTTTCCAGGCCCTGAACCAGGAATTCATCCAGCAGCGGGAGTCCATCAAGACCCAGATGCAGCAGGGTGTGAAAGATGCGAATACGCTGTTGAAGAGCATTGCGGAGCTGAACCTGGCGATTTCTGAATCACCTGGCATTGCCCAGGGGCAAATGCCCAACGAATTGTTGGATAAGCGAGATGAGAAACTGCGTCAGCTTTCCGAACTGATCAGCATCAGGGTGACACCGACCGACGGCAGCCAGGTCAACGTGTCTCTGTCGAACGGTCTTTCCCTGGTGGTTGGTAGCAATGCATCCACCCTCGGCACCCGGGAAAACGCCGAGGATCCGACCCGCCTGGAATTCACGCTGAACAATGGTGGGCGCACCCTTAATATTGATGAGCAGATTACCGGCGGCAAGCTCGGCGGACTTCTGCGTTTCGATACCGAAGGTCTGAAACCGGCATTCGATGAACTTGGCAGGATTGCCATTGCCCTCTCCGACACCATGAACCACCAGCATGAAATCGGGATGGATCTGGAGGGCGAACTCGGTGGTCTGTTCTTCACCAATATTAATTCGCTGGAGGCGCAACGCAGCCGGGTGGTCCCCAATGGCAACAACGCTCCGTCCACGACAGGGCAGTTGGCCGTCGAAATCACCGACAGCTCGCGGCTTCCCGCAGGGCGCTGGACTCTGCAGTTCAGTGGTGACGGGCGGAGCTACGAGTTGATTGACCAGGACACGGGCAAAACCGTGAACCAGGGACGTCTCCCGGACCCGGTCCAGTCGGAAATCAGCATGCCGGGCTTCAACATCAGGGTTGAAGGCGGCACGTTCAACGCTGGCGACAAATTCCTCATTCAGCCGAGCCGAAATGCCGCTGAAAGCATCGGCCTGGTAGTAAACCGGGAGGAAGATCTGGCCTTCGCCAGCCCGGTCCGCGCGACGACCGGAGATGACAATATCGGAACCGGCAAGATCGATCAGGGCACCATGCTGAACGTGCGGAATCCGTTCACCAATTCCCTGTTGCCCGCTTTTCAGTCGTCCGGTCAGTTGGCGAACGGGCCGATAACCGTAGAATTTGACGATCCTGGCACCGGCCTGGTGTTCACCGTTACGGACGGCAGTGGTAACCCGATAGGTCCGGCAAATCGGCCTTACAATCCCGGCGTTGCTAATGAATTGTTCAGCGGCAATCCGGCTGATGGTGCCGAGTATCAGGGTTTTCAGTTCAAGATAACGGGCCAGCCGGCTGACGGTGACACCTTCGAGATCAATTACAACTCAAACGGTGTTTCCGACAACAGGAATGCGGAATTGCTGGCGGCTCTTGGTACGGCGAACACGCTGAATGGTGGTAGCCAGAACTTTTCCGAAGGCTATGCCGGGCTTGTTGAAGATATCGGTGTCAAAACACGCCAGAGTCAATTGGATGTGGATGCCGGCAAAACTCTTCTGGAACAGTCGACCAATCAGCGGGAATCTATATCCGGCGTCAACCTGGATGAGGAAGCCGGCCGCCTGATCCAGTATCAGGCCGCCTACAATGCCTCCGCCCAGGTAATGTCGGTGGCTCAGGACCTGTTCAATACACTGTTGCAGAGTTTCCGGTAACGGTTGAGGTGATGTGACATGATCAGAATTTCATCACAGCAGATTTTTTCAGGCGGCATTAATCGGCTCCAGGAGCTGAATACCAGCTTGAATAACACCCAGCAACAGATCTCGACTGGCCAGAGGGTAAACAAACCTTCCGACGATCCGGTCGCTGCGGCGCGGATTCTGAAGCTGGATCAGGAGCTTTCGCGGGTTGAAACCTATCAGCGCAACGTCGACCTGGCGGACAACCGTCTGAAACAGGAAGAGAGTGCGCTGGAAAGCTCAATCGATGTGATTCAGCGAATCCGGGAATTGACGGTTCAGGCCGGTAACGGATCGTTGTCGGCCAACGATCGGCGCTCAATTTCCTCCGAGCTGGAGGAGCGCATTGGGCAGTTGGCGAATATTGCCAATACCCGGGATGCCTCAGGAGAGTATATTTTTAGTGGATTCCAGGGCTCGGTAAAGGCCTTTGAGCAGGACCCTTCAGGTAGCTGGACTTATCAGGGCGACGAAGGCCAACGAGTCCTGGAGATTGATGATGGCGTTACCGTTCCCATCAGCGATAACGGCAAGGACATTTTTGTCCGGGTTCCCGCTGCAATAACCGGCGAACACAGCACTGTGAATACGCCGGGTGCCTCCATTTCCGGGGTCAGTCTGGTTAACGAAGCAGATCTTGCTGCCGCCTATCCCAACTCATTTCCGGATGACATCACGGTTGAAGTTGATGCCGGGGGCAATATTATCGCTACGGACAGCCAGGGTGATGTATTGACGGTGGATCCAGCAACCTATCAGAGCGGTGAACCCTTTGAGGTTGCCGGCGTTGAAGTGACTCTGACAGACGCGGTTGCCGGTGCGGGTGATGTGTTTACGCTGAAGATCAACGAAAAACAGTCGGTTTTCGGCACCATTGAAAACCTGATTTCCGGTTTGAACAACATCGACAAGAGTAGTCCGGGTGGGCAGGCCCAATACGACGACCTCATTGCCAATTCGCTGATCAACCTCGATAACGCCCAGGAAAGCATTATCCTGAAGCAAACGGAGTTGGGAGGCCGGATGAACGCAGTGGAATCGACCAAGTCCTTCCTGGAGGATTCGTCCGTTTACAGCAATGAAATACGTTCCCAGCTGCAGGATGTGGACTACGCAGAGGCCATCAGCACCCTGAGTTTCCAGAGCTTCGTACTGCAGGCGGCCCAGCAGTCTTTTGCCCAGGTTTCGCAACTGTCGCTGTTCGATCGATTGTAAAACTCTGAGCCGGCGGGCAGTTGTGTCCGCTGGCTTATTGCTTTCGCGATTTAGCTCAGTATAATCCCCAACACTCTCCGATGGCGGCGTGGTGAAATTGGTAGACACGACGGATTCAAAATCCGTTGGGGTAAAACCCGTGGCGGTTCGAGTCCGCCCGCCGCTACCATCTTCTTTCCTTCGGCGTCGTTAACAGTCCATTCCATGAATGTCTCCGATTTTCACTTTGACCTGCCGGACGAATTGATCGCCCGCTATCCACTCAAGGATCGCAGCGCGTCCAGGCTGCTTTGTCTCGACGGCCTCTCTGGCAAGCTTGACCACCTAATATTCAGTGAACTTCCTGACCTGCTTCAGCCCGGCGACTTGCTGGTGTTTAACAACACTCGGGTGATTCCTGCGCGCCTTTTTGGCAAGAAGGAGACCGGTGGGCAGGTTGAAGTTCTGGTTGAGCGGGTAACCGGGGAACATGAAATCATCGCCCATGTCCGTGCCTCGAAGGCATTGAAACAGGGTCAGAAGGTTATCCTCGAGGATGGTACTTCTTTGAGAATGTCGGGCCGGGACGAAGCGCTGTTTCATCTCGTCTGTGAGTCTGACGAACCAGTACTCGAGGTGCTTGAGCGGATTGGCCACATGCCACTTCCGCCTTATGTGGACCGGCCGGACGAATCCAGCGATCGGGAACGTTACCAGACCGTTTACGCCCGGGAAGCAGGTGCCGTCGCAGCGCCCACGGCGGGTCTGCATTTCGATGAGAGCCTGCTGGAGAAACTGGCTGCCTGCGGCATTGAAAGTGCCTTTGTGACCCTGCATGTCGGTGCCGGCACATTCCAGCCGGTACGGGTCGATAAAATCGAGGATCACACCATGCACAGTGAGGTGGTGAACGTTCCCCAGGATGCCGTCGACGCAATCGAACGAACCCGAGCAAGGGGAGGGCGTGTGGTTGCCGTGGGTACCACGTCAGTTCGCTCCCTTGAGTCTGCCAGCCGTGGTGGTCGCCTGAGGGCGTTCACGGGTGAGACTGACATCTTTATTTACCCGGGTTACCGGTTCCAGACCGTGGATGCCCTGATCACCAACTTCCATTTGCCGGAATCGACCCTGATCATGCTGGTCAGCGCGTTTGCCGGCTATGACAACGTAATGTCGGCTTACCGGGAAGCGGTAAAGGAACGCTACCGCTTTTTCAGTTACGGTGACGCCATGTTTATAAGCGGTCAGGAACCCAGCCGGGGCATGTTGCTTGGGGCGGCCGTGGAACCCAATGAAGCCGGTAACGATAATGCCGGGGAGGCTTTGTGACACAAACCTGTTTCATGTCGTTCGAAAAACTGAGCGAAGATGGGCGCGCTCGCCGTGGCCGTCTGACCTTTCCCCGGGGAACCGTTGAGACTCCCGCATTCATGCCTGTCGGCACCTACGGCACCGTCAAGGGTATGCTGCCTCGGGATATCCATGAAATCGGCGCAGAAATCATTCTGGGTAACACCTTTCATCTGATGCTTCGGCCTGGTACCGAGGTGATCAAGGCCCATGGTGACCTCCACGATTTCACTCAGTGGCATGGGCCTATCCTGACCGATTCTGGCGGTTTTCAGGTGTTCAGCCTTGGCGAGATGCGCAAGATCACCGAGGAGGGGGTTACCTTCCGTTCACCGGTAGACGGTTCGCCGGTGGAGCTGTCCCCGGAGATTGCCATCCAGGTGCAGCGGGATCTCGGATCGGATATCGTCATGATCTTTGACGAGTGCACGCCTTACCCGGCCACCGAGCGCCAGGCAAAAGACTCCATGGAGTTGTCGTTGCGCTGGGCGCAACGGAGCAAGGATGCCCACGAGGGGAATCCTGCGGCGTTGTTCGGCATCGTTCAGGGTGGTATGTACGAGAGCCTGCGGGACCGCTCCCTGGAAGGGCTCACAGATATCGGCTTCGATGGCTACGCCATTGGTGGTCTGTCGGTCGGCGAGCCGAAAGAAGACATGATCCGGATTCTGGATCACTTGCCGCCGAAAATGCCGGAAGACAAGCCCCGGTACCTGATGGGCGTGGGGCGGCCGGAAGATCTCGTCGAGGCGGTACGTCGCGGTGTCGACATGTTCGACTGTGTAATGCCGACCCGCAACGCCAGGAATGGCTATCTGTTTACGTCAACCGGGATTGTAAAAATCCGCAATGCGCGGCACCGTCACGACACCGCGCCGCTGGACGAGCGCTGCGACTGTTACACCTGTGAGAACTTTTCGAGAAGTTATCTCCATCATCTGGATAAATGTGGAGAAATGCTGGGCTCGCAACTGAATACCATCCATAACCTTCGGTTCTATCAGAACCTGATGGCTGGATTGCGTGGGGCCATTGAAGCAGGTACATTGTCGGACTTTGTAACCGACTTCTATGCTCTGCGCGGAGAGACCGTTCCGCCCTTGGGCAATGTTTGATCTATTCGCTAAACCAACGGAGATACTCAATGAAATCTATTAAAATGCTCGTTGCCGGCCTTTTGGCTCTGATGCCCGCTCTTGCCATGGCACAGGACCCGGCTGCTCAGGGAATGGGTGTTATGGGCCAGGTAATCTTTTTCGCAGGCTTCATCCTGATTTTCTACTTCCTGATCTGGCGTCCGCAGTCCAAGCGCGCGAAAGAGCACAAAGCACTGATGTCCGGCCTGAATAAAGGTGATGAAATTGTGACCTCCGGTGGTGTTGCCGGCAAGATCACCAAGGTAACCGACGATTTTATCGTTGTGGAAATTGCCGACAATGTTGAGATCAAAGTCCAGAAAGTAGCCGTTGCTGCGGCGCTGCCAAAAGGCACGCTCAAGGACATCTGAGCGGGGGCCATTTAGCCGGCCATCCCTGGTGGCCGGTCTGAATCTTCCTGGCTGAAACACCAAGTCTGGCCGCTAGGCCGGCTACAAGGGATCCCATGCTGAACAAGTATCCGCTTTGGAAAAACCTGGTTATCCTGGTCGCGCTCGTGATCGGGTTTATCTACGCTTTGCCCAACCTCTTCCCCGACGACTACGCCATCCAGATTACTGGCGCCCGCAGTAGCACCGAGGTAAATGCCGGTGTGCTCGACAGGGCCGTTGATGTGCTGGAAAGCCGTGGCATCGAGGTGAAAAGCAGTACTCTTCAGGATCGGGATGCTCTGATCCGTCTCACCACCTCAGAGGATCAATTGCAGGCTCGTCCGCTGGTACAGGCGGCTCTTGGTAATGAATACCTGGTTGCACTGAACATGGCTGCTTCAACACCGGGCTGGCTCAAGAGTCTTGGCGCCGGCCCGATGAAGTTGGGTCTGGATCTTCGCGGTGGTGTCCATTTCCTGTTGGAAGTCGACATGGAAACTGCGGTTAGCCAGCGCCTGGAAGCCATGTCTGGCCAGATCAAGCGTGAGCTCCGTGAAGAGCGAATCCGTTATCGTGGCGGAGATGTGCAGGACAACCGCGAGATCGTTCTCAGCTTCCGTGATGAGGCCTCCCGCACCGAAGCCTTCAACATGGTGCGAGACCAGTACAACGAATTCCTTCTTGATGAGCAGACGGAGGGCGATGAATTCCTCCTCGTGCTGACGCTCTCCGAGGCCGAGGTCACTGCGATTCAGGACTATGCCCTGGAGCAGAACCTTACAACGATCCGCAACCGGGTGAACGAGCTTGGCGTCGCTGAACCTCTGGTTCAACAGCAGGGTTCTGACCGGATTATTGTTGAGTTGCCTGGCGTGCAGGACACTGCACAGGCCAAACGCGTACTTGGTGCCACCGCGAACCTTGAGTTCCGCATGGAGGCTCGTCAGGACGCCCCCAGCAGCGAGACCGAGGAGTTCGGTTTCCGGGATCAGCCCCAGCGTACCGCACGCCTCGAGCAGGAAGTGATCGCTACCGGTAACAACGTGGCCAATGCACAGCAGGCTTTTGACGAAAACGGCCAACCCCAGGTCAATATCACCATGGATTCCGTCGGTGGCGATCTGATGAACCGGGCCACCCGCAATGCCATTGGTCGCAGGATGGCAGTGCTGTTCATCGAGTATCGCACGGAAACCGAAACCAGAATGGTTGACGGCGAGCCTCAGGAAGTGGAGAACCGCGTCGTTGAAAAAGGCATTATCAGCCTGGCCACAGTGCAATCCGCCCTGGGTAGCAGTTTCCGGATCACCGGGCTTGATTCCATTCCGGAAGCCGCAGAACTTGCGCTGCTCTTGCGCGCCGGTGCACTTGCCGCCCCGATGTACTTCGTTCAGGAAAGGACGATTGGTCCTAGCCTTGGTCAGAAAAATATAGACGCCGGCATGATGTCCGTTGCGCTTGGTTTCGGGCTGGTGCTGCTCTACATGCTTGTCTACTACCGCGGATTTGGCGTGGTAGCGAACATTGCGCTGACACTTAACCTGATGCTGCTCGTTGCATGCATGTCGATCCTCTCGGCGACACTGACCTTGCCGGGCATCGCCGGTATCGTTCTGACCGTTGGTATGGCGGTGGATGCCAACGTGCTTATCTTTGAGCGAATAAAGGAAGAGCTGAAATCCGGTGTGCCGCCCCAGACGGCGATCAACTCCGGCTATTCCCGGGCTTTCGTGTCCATTTTTGACGCAAACATCACCACTTTGCTGGTTGCCGTGATTCTCTTTGCCATGGGCTCCGGTCCGGTGAAAGGCTTTGCGGTAACGCTGTGCATCGGGATCCTGACGTCGATGTTCTCTGGCCTGATGGTCAGCCGCAGCATCGTTAACATTGTTTACGGCGGCCGCAGGGTCGAGAAGCTGTCGATCGGAGGAAAGCTCGCCAATGTCTGAAGATCAAAAGCAACCGTTTGATTTCATGGGGTTGCGGAAGATTGCTTCCGTAATCTCCATTTCACTGATCGTTGTGTCCATTGCCCTGTTGGCTACCCGTGGCTTGAACCTGGGTATGGACTTCACCGGCGGGACCTCTGTTGAATTTGAATACGCCGAGGCTCCGCAACTTGATGAACTCCGCTCCAGGCTGACGGCTGCCGGGTACGAGCAGTTTTCCGTCCAGAACTTTGGGGCAGACACTACCGTGTTGGTACGGATGGCCGAGGCTGACAATGATCAACTGGCGCCGGAAGTGACCCGAACTCTCGAGGAAGGTGGCGCGGAGCTTGAACTGGTAAGTTCCGAGTTTGTGGGTTCCCAGGTTGGTGAAGAGCTCAAGGAAGATAGCGGCCTTGGCTTGCTGATCGCCCTTGCCGTAGTTCTGATCTACGTGGGCATGCGCTTCCAGTTCAAGTTCGGTATTGCCTCGGTGGTACCGCTTGCTCACGATGTAATAATTGTTCTGGGTGTCTTTGCGTTGTTCCAGTGGACCTTCGATCTTACCGTTCTGGCAGCTCTGCTTGCGGTTATCGGCTACTCGCTGAACGATACTATCGTTGTTGCTGACCGCATCCGGGAAAACTTCCGCAAGATGCGCGTGGGCGAGTCCTGGGACATTATCAACGAATCGATTCACCAGACTATCGCGCGGACAATCAATACCTCCGGTACAACTCTTGTGGTGCTGTTCGCCCTGTATTTTCTGGGTGGTGAGGCGATCAACAATTTCGCCCTGGCTTTGATTATTGGTGTGATTGTTGGTACCTACTCATCTATCTACGTGTCCGCAAACCTTCTGATGGTTATGGGCGTGTCCCGTGACGATCTGATCGTGCCGGCGAAAGAAGGCGCGGAAAACGCCGATGAGCAAGAAGAGCCGCCGGAGTGGCTGAACAGGATGTAACCGCATCTGTTTCGCCAGTTTCGGACATAAAAAAACCGCCACAGAATGTTGGCGGTTTTTTTATGTCCGTCAAAGCCGGAAGCCTCAGCGAGGCAGGCGGCCCCGGAACGGATGCAGGACCTTAAGGACTTCGCGGAACAGCTTCGGGTTTGCAACCACCAGCTGGCGGGCGTTCCCCGTAGACGGATTGCCCGAGAAATCACCGGTCAGGGCGCCGGACTCCATGGCCAGTGTGACGCCAAGGTCCAGCTCCGCGGCTTCCGGACGGAAGATGATGGCTGCGTCCATCAGTCCGGCGGACACACGGGCGATATCCAGCACCACGCAGCCGGAGGTGCGGAACATTCCGGAATCCCTGGCCAGTACAGCGGCCATTTCGCCCCAGAGCATCGGATCCTCGCTCTTTCGAGCCTGGTCCAGCAGATTGGTTGCGATGGCGGCTTTCTCCGGCAGCTTGATTTCCGAAGCGCGAACGCGGCGGCTGTTCAGCGCCGCGCCATGGCCGCGGCTGGCGGAGTATTCTTCGCCGGTAACGGGGTTAACCAGCAGCAGGTTTTCAGTTCGGTTATTTTTTTTCTGGGACAGGGCCAGAGCGAACTCCGGAATACCCCGAAGGAAATTTTCACGGCCCAGGACAGGGAAAATATGCCAGCTCTTTTCGCTGGTTCCGGCATCCGCTTCGTTCAAGGGCGCGATGCTGTGGTCCTTATAGGCTTTTTCGAGCTGTTCGGCAAAATTGTCATAGATAGATTGCTCAACCCGTTCCAGCTGACGACGGCGTTCTGAGTCGTCCTTGCCGGTAGGTTCCTGGCGCTCGAAATGGGCTTTCAGATAATCAGACCCCTGACGCGCGACGCGCAGGGCCATTTTAATAGCTGGTTGCATCTGAGTGTTCATTATCCGGGTGTGTGAAGGCCGGGTATCATAGCAAAAGATCACCCCGCTTGTATGTTTTTTGACTCAGCAATAGCACGGATAACCAGAGGTTACGGGTACTCCGGAGGGGCAGGGTGCCGGTGCTTTCTGCTATCATTGCCGCCCTGATCAATAACCTTGGGCCTGCTAACAATGCATAAAAGCGCACTTCCACAGGAAGGGACGGAAACATTCCAGGATCAGATCCGGATCGTTCTGGTTGAGACATCCCATTCAGGCAATATCGGCGCCGTCGCTCGTGCCATGAAAAATATGGGGCTCGGCAATCTGTGGCTGGTAAACCCGTCTTCGTTTCCGGATGAGGCTTCTTACGCCCGCGCGGCGGGCGCTTCGGATGTGCTTGATAGCGCCCACGTGGTGTCTTCGCTCGATGAGGCGCTCGCCGACTGTGTTCTGGTCATGGGTACCAGTGCCCGGGGCAGAAAAGTCCCCTGGCCGGTGTGCGCGCCGCCGGAGGCTGCGGCCGCGGCCGCAGAACACGCAGGAAGTGGCCCGGTGGCCATGGTATTCGGCAGGGAGAATCATGGTCTCAGCAACGATGAGCTGCAGCGTTGTCATTATCATATCCATATTCCCTCCAATCCGGATTACAGCTCTCTCAACCTGGCCATGGCGGTGCAGGTCATGTGCTATGAATTGCGGATGTATTACCTTCGAAGCCTTGAAGGCGGTGAGGGAAGCCCATACTTAAAGTCGATGACCAGGCCCGGGGACGAAGGATGGGATGTGCCACCCGCGAAAGTCCACGATGTCGAGGGCTTCTTTGGACATCTCGAGCAGGTCCTGATTGATGTTGATTTCCATCGGCGGGAAAACCCCAGGCAGCTTATGACGCGCTTGCGGCGGCTGTTCCAGCGAGCCAGACTTGATCAGATGGAGATCAATATCCTCCGTGGCATTCTCACCGCTGTGCAGAAAGCGGCAGGCACACGGAACAACAGCAAATCAACCGAGGCCGATACTGCGGCGACGGAACAGGATAATGGCCATGTTTGAGCGTTTGCGGGAAGACATTAACAGCGTGTTCCATCGGGATCCCGCCGCCAGGAATACCTTTGAAGTGCTCACCAACTACCCGGGTTTGCACGCACTGCTTTTTCATCGGTTTTCCCATTGGTTGTGGAGTTTGGGGCTGAAATGGCTTGCGCGGACCATTTCGACGATCGCCCGTTGGCTTACCGGCATTGAGATTCACCCGGGTGCGACCATCGGTCGCCGCTTTTTCATCGATCATGGCATGGGTGTCGTTATTGGTGAGACTACGGTGATTGGCGACGACGTAACCCTGTATCAGGGCGTCACGCTGGGCGGTACCAGCTGGAACAAAGGTAAGCGCCATCCCACGATCGGTAACAGTGTAGTGGTTGGTGCCGGAGCAAAGATTCTGGGGCCCTTTGAAGTAGGCGAGGGTGCCAAGATCGGTTCAAACTCGGTGGTTACCAAGGAAGTGCCTGCGGGTGCAACGGTGGTTGGTATTCCGGGACGTGTCATCATCAAGCGCAAAGGCGAAGATGATGCGCGTCGCAAGGAGATGGAAGAACGCATGGGCTTCGATGCCTATGGTGTCACAGAGGAAATGCCAGACCCGGTTGCCCGGGCCATGCGCTCGTTGCTGGATCACATGCACGCGGTGGATGACCGCATCGAGAACATGTGCAAGGCGTTGCGCAAGGTAAATAGTGAATACCAGAATGGCGAGTTGCCACCGCTACAGGAAGAAGACTTCGATTGCGTGCGCGACGACGATGAGGTTCGCCGGTGAATACTTGACTGAAATGGTTGGTCAATTCATACTCTGTTCTGCATTTTTGAGATTCAATCCCGCCATGGGGCTGACGCTATGAAGTTGACCACCAAAGGCCGCTATGCCGTTACGGCAATGCTGGATCTGGCTCTGCATGGAGACCAGGGGCCGGTGAGTCTGGCCGATATATCGGCACGTCAGGAAATCTCACTGTCCTACCTGGAACAGCTTTTCTCCCGTCTTCGCCGCCAGAAACTGGTTGTCAGTATCCGCGGTCCCGGTGGTGGATACAGGCTCAGTCGTCCTGCGGCTGAGCTTTACATTGCCGAAGTTGTTGATGCCGTCAGCGAATCGCTTGATACGACGCGGTGCGGTAACAAAGGCGATTGCCAGAATGGCGAAAAATGTCTGACCCACCATCTCTGGTCTGATCTCAGTGATCAGATTCATCAGTTTCTCAGTGAGATCAGTCTCGGAGATCTGATGAGGAAACATGAAATTCGCCAGGTTGCGGACCGGCAGAATCGCCGTCAGTCCGACAGTGGCTCTGAAACCATCAATACCGAACGCCTGTCCGATCAGGCGCCGGCCTGACACCAACAAGTTTCCGGAATCCATGAAAAAGCCCGTTTATATGGACTACGCGGCCACCACGCCCGTTGATCCAGCCGTTGCCGATGAAATGATGAAATACCTTACGCTGGATGGTGTATTCGGCAATCCCGCATCCCGCACCCACGCCTATGGTTGGCAGGCAGAAGCTGCAGTGGAATCTGCTCGCAAAAAGGTTGCCAGCCTCGTTCACGCTGATCCACGGGAAATTGTCTGGACCTCGGGGGCAACGGAGTCAGACAACCTTGCCATCAAAGGCGCGGTTGCCGGCCGACAGGGCGTTCATATCGTTACTTCCAGGATCGAGCACAAGGCGGTCGTTGATACCTGCAAGTGGCTGGAGCATCAGGGTACGGAAGTCACCTGGCTGGAGCCGGCAGCCGATGGAGTCATCGGTTTTGATCAGGTGCTGGATGCGTTGAAGGAAAATACCGTACTTGTCAGCCTGATGTTGGTGAACAACGAGCTGGGAACCATCAATGATATTGCCGCCATTGGCACCGAATTGCGCCAAAGAGGCATTCTCTTCCATGTGGACGCCGCCCAGGCTGCCGGCAAAATGACAATCGATGTCAGCTCCATGCCGGTGGATCTGTTGGCGCTTTCCGGGCACAAGGTTTATGGCCCGAAGGGCGTAGGTGCCCTGTACGTCAGGCGGTCGCCGGATGTTCGTATCGAGGCACAGATTCATGGTGGTGGCCATGAGCGAGGAATGCGTTCCGGAACGCTCCCCACCCACCAGATTGTCGGAATGGGGAAGGCGTTCGAAATCGCCCAGTCCGCACTTGAGCAGGAAATGGAGAAGCTGGAAGCCCTGCGCGAGGCGTTTCTTTCGGGGCTCCGGCCTCTCGAGGGTGTCACTCTTAATGGCAGTGAATCCCGGCGCGTTCCAGGCATCCTGAACCTTTCCTTTGGGGGCGTAGATGCGGAGTCCCTGATGCTGGGCCTGCGGGATCTGGCGGTATCCTCCGGTTCGGCCTGCGCTTCAGCCACGGTAGAGCCCTCATACGTCCTCCGTGGCATAGGGTTGAGTGATGAACAGGCCCATCGGGCGCTGCGTTTCTCCATCGGACGGTATACCACGGAAGAGGAAGTGGTCTTTGCCAGCTCGCAAATAGTTGATGTTGTTAGCCGGCTCCGCGCAGTGCGGTAGGAAGTTTGCCCCGGACTGCGTATAATCGCAGGCCAGAATTTTAACCATCCACAAACTGGAGAAATACCATGGCAACTGAGCGCACGCTCTCGATTATCAAGCCCGACGCGGTCGCAAAGAACGTGATCGGTGAAATCTACAGCCGCTTCGAGAAAGCCGGGCTGAACATCGTTGCTGCCAAAATGATGCACCTCACCCAGGAGCAGGCAGAAGGCTTTTACGCAGAGCATAAAGAGCGTCCGTTCTTTAACGACCTGGTTGCATTCATGACCTCCGGTCCGGTGGTTGTGCAGGTTCTGGAAGGTGAAGGCGCGATCCTGAAAAACCGTGATCTGATGGGCGCGACCAACCCGAAGGAAGCCGATGCCGGCACCATCCGTGCGGATTTCGCATCGTCCATCGACGCGAACGCCGTTCACGGCTCTGATTCCGCGGCTTCTGCCGAGCGCGAAATCGCTTACTTCTTCAATGACAACGAGATCTGCCCGAGGGGTTGATTGCGTTGATCGGAGGCGATCATCCGGTCGCCTCCGAATTGATTATCTGATCGAGGTTATGAAATGACAGCGGCCGCTGAAAAAACCAATCTCCTGGGAATGCCAAAAGCAAAGCTCGAGGCCTTCTTTGAGTCCCTGGGAGAGAAGCGTTTTCGTGCCACTCAGGTTTTGCAGTGGATCCATCAGCGTGGCGCTGATGACTTCGATCAAATGACCAATATGAGCAAGGCACTGCGGGAAAAGCTCAAGAAGGTGGCCGAGATCCGTGGCCCCGAGGTGGTTTACGACGAAACGTCCAAGGACGGCACCCGCAAATGGGTGATGCGCATGGACAACGGAAACAGCGTCGAAACCGTGCTGATTCCCGATGGCGAGCGCGGCACGCTCTGCGTGTCCTCCCAGATCGGTTGCAGTCTGGACTGCACCTTCTGCTCGACCGGTAAGCGTGGTTTCAACCGCAACCTCACCGCGGCCGAAGTCATTGGCCAGGTATGGGTTGCCCGCAAGGCTTTCATGCCTTTTGAGCCGGGTCCGGATCGGCCGATTACCAATGTGGTGATGATGGGGATGGGCGAGCCCCTGCTCAATTTCGACAATGTCGTAGATGCCATGAACCTCATGATGGAGGATCTGGCCTATGGGATCTCCAAGCGCCGGGTCACCCTGAGCACGTCTGGTGTTGTACCGGCTTTGGACCGTCTGTCGGAAGTTACCGATGTTTCACTGGCCATTTCTCTGCATGCCCCGAATGATGAACTCCGTAACAAGCTGGTTCCGTTGAATAAAAAGTACCCGATCGCGGAATTGCTGGCTGCCACCAAGCGCTACTTTGCCCGGTTGCCGGACAAGCGCAAGGCGACGATCGAGTACACCGTCATTGAGGGGATGAACGATCAGCCGGAGCATGCCCGTGAGCTCGCGGTGCTTTTGCGGGATCTGCCGTGCAAGATCAATCTGATCCCATTCAATCCGTTCCCGGAGAGCGATTTCCGGAGGCCGAGTATGAATGCGACACGACGGTTTCAGACGGTTCTGAACGAGGCTGGCTACATTGCGACCATCAGAACCACCCGGGGCGACGATATCGATGCCGCTTGTGGTCAGCTGGTAGGTCGGGTTGAAGACAGAACCCGTCGTAGCCAGAGGTACATTCAGGTTCAGCAGGTGAACCCCTGAACCAGGAACGTCTTGCAGCCCAATCTAGGAAGGGGACACCCGTGATAACAGCACCAGCAAACCGCCGTTTTTTTATGTTAGCCGCTATGCTGCTGACTGTGCTGGTTACAGGTTGCGTTACCACTACTGACAGTCGTTTTTCACGGGAAGCGGATCGCCAGGAGGCCCTCGATAACTATGTGAAACTGGCCACCGCTTATATCGGCCAGGGCAATCTTGAGCGGGCCCGTCATCATCTGGACAGAGCGCTCAAGCTCGATTCAGATGATCCTGGCGCCAGGGCAGCCATGGGCCTGGTTTATAACGCCGAGGGTGAGCCGGAGCTGGCCGAGCGTAACTTCAAAAAGGCGATTTCCGAGGATCCGGGCTATACCAGGGCGCGGGTTTATTACGGTGCTTTTCTGTTTGGGCAGGATCGCATGGGTGATGCTCGCGACCAGTTCCGCGCTGCCGCCCGGGACACCGGTTATCAGGATCGCGGTTCCGTATTCTTTAACCTGGGCATGACTCAGGAACGGCTCGGCGAGCTGGAGGCTGCAGCCACATCCTATCGCCGGGCAGTAGAGCTGACACGAGGCGATGCACGTTCCCTGCTGGCGCTTTCCCGGGTGTCCGTAGAGACTGGCGACTACGACGAAGCGGCCCGCTACTACTCGCGCCTGATTTCACTGATGCAACGAAATCAGCGTCTGGTCCACTCGCCGGAGAGCCTCCTTACCGGAATCCGCATTGCCCGCTTCTACAGTGATGAAAACCAGGAGGCGAGTCTTGCGCTTCAACTCAGAAATAAATTTCCGGAGTCAGTCGAATACCAACAATATAAGGTGCTGATTTCTAATGGCAACTGAAGAGAACTCACAGCCAGCTATGAAGGAGCCCGTAGGGCGGCAGCTTCAAAAGGCAAGGGAGAAAGCCGGTCTGAGTGCCGGTGATGTCGCAGCAGCGCAGCATTTGCGCCCTTCGGTGATCCAGGCGATAGAGTCGGGAGATTACAGCCAGATTGACAGTGAACTCTTTCTGAAAGGGTACGTCAGGGCTTATGCAAAACAGGTTGGGCTGGATGCAGACGCAGTGATTGCCGACCTCGACCAGGAACTGGAACCCATTCGGCAACAGCAGGAACAGGAGCAGGAAGCCAATCCGCTGGTTGATATCGAACGTCGCAGACGTCGTAAACGTCAGTTGGCCAAGGCTCTGTTTTTCCTGGTGGTGCTGGGCATTGCCGGATACCTTGCTTTCACCTTTCTCGCTCCTGAACAGGGTCCGGCGCCTTCCGAGCCGGAATCAGTGCCGGAAGGGCCTGCTCCTGCTGAAGCCGAGGAATCGGCTGCGTTGACCGAGCCAGAACGCTCCGAACCAGTGCTTGTTGCCAGTGCTGAGGAGTCGGAATCGGCAGTCATGGAGGTTGAGGCGCCGGCCGTGCAACAGCCGGAAACTGAGGCTGAAGCGCCTGAAACCGACATTGTTGAAAATCAGGTGCCTGAAAACACAATAGCTACTGACGATAGCGCGTCTGATGCAGCTGAGCCTGTTACCGACCAGATTCCCGCGGTCGTCCAGACCCCCGAGCCGGTTCTGGAAGACCCGAATGGGCTGTCGGACGTGTCGGACACCGGTCGGCTCCTGATTCGCTTCAGTGACGATTGTTGGGTGCAGATCAGTGACGCAGCCGGTAACCGCCTGGTGAATTCGCTCCAGCGTAACGGGGATCTGATTGATATCGAGGGGCCAACGCCCTTAAGGGTTGTGATTGGCGCAGTCGATGCGGTTGAATCCATACGTTTCCAAGGCGAGCCAGTGGATATCGGTGGCTACCGGGTTGTCAACAACCGGTCAGAATTCACCCTGACAATCTGAAATTTGATCAAATTTTCCATATCGGTCAGTAAGACATGAAACAGGATTCCCCGATTACCAGACGCAAATCCCGCCAGATCATGGTGGGCAATGTTCCTGTGGGTGGTGACGCTCCGATTGCGGTGCAGAGCATGACCAACACCGAAACCTGCGATGTAGAGGCCACGGTTGGCCAGATTACGGCATTGCAGGAAGCGGGTGCGGACATCGTGCGTGTTTCCGTTCCGTCGATGGACGCCGCTGAGGCGTTCGGGAAGATTCGGGAGCAGGTTTCCCTGCCGTTGGTTGCCGACATCCACTTCGATTACAAGATCGCTCTTCGGGTAGCAGAACTGGGTGTGGACTGTCTCCGGATCAATCCGGGCAATATCGGCCGTGATGATCGCGTCAGTGCCGTCATCAGTGCAGCCCGCGACGGCAACATTCCCATTCGCATCGGTGTGAACGCCGGTTCGCTGGAGAAGTCTCTCCAGCGCAAATATGGCGAACCCACGGCAGACGCGTTGGTGGAGTCCGCCATGCGCCACATCGATATCCTGGATCGTCACGACTTTCAGGATTTCAAAGTGAGCCTGAAAGCGTCGGAAGTGTTTATGACGGTAGAGGCCTACCGTAAGATTGCCCAGCAGATTGAGCAGCCCCTGCACCTTGGCATCACCGAGGCCGGTGGGCTGCGATCCGGAACCGTGAAGTCTTCCATTGGCCTAGGCATGTTGTTGATGGATGGCATCGGTGACACCATCCGGGTATCGCTTGCAGCGGACCCCGTGCAGGAAATCAAGGTGGGCTTCGATATCCTCAAGAGCCTGCGGCTGCGCAGTCGCGGTATCAATTTTATCGCCTGTCCCAGCTGTTCCCGTCAGAATTTCGATGTCATCCAGACCATGAATGATCTGGAAGCTCGTCTGGAGGATGTCAACGATTCTCTGGATGTGGCGATCATCGGGTGCATCGTAAACGGCCCGGGTGAGGCGAAAGTGGCGGACCTGGGACTTACCGGCGGGAGCCCCAAGAACCTCTTTTACATGGCGGGCAAGCCGAACCAGAAGCTGGACAACGCGACATTGACGGATGATCTGGAGCGCCTGATTCGCGAGGAAGTGGCACGGCGCAAGGAACAGGAAGATTCGATTATTGCCCGGTCAGACAACTGATTGTTTCCAGTTCCCGGCACAACTATCCAGACAGAGTTAAGGGTTAACATTGGCAAAGATTCAGGCAATTCGCGGGATGAACGATATCCTGCCGGAGCAGACGCCGGTTTGGCAGTTTGTGGAATCCACGGTTCGCAGGGTACTGGCCCAGTATGGCTACCAGGAAATCCGCATGCCGATTGTGGAACAGACCGATCTGTTCAAGCGTTCGATTGGTGAAGTGACCGACATCGTCGAAAAGGAAATGTATACCTTTGAAGACCGCAACGGTGACAGTCTGACCCTTCGCCCGGAGGGCACCGCCGGTTGTGTTCGGGCAGCTGAAGAGCACGGTCTTCTGTTCAATCAGACCCGTCGTCTCTGGTACACCGGCCCCATGTTCCGGCATGAACGTCCGCAAAAAGGCCGCTACCGCCAGTTCCATCAGATTGGCGTGGAATGTTTTGGCATGAGCGGTCCGGACATTGATGCCGAACTGCTCATCTTGACTGCCAGGCTCTGGAAAGAGCTCGGGCTTGCCGAACACACCCGGCTGGAGATCAATTCCATCGGAACGTCGGAGTCCCGTCGGGTTTACCGGTCCGCCCTCGTGGATTACCTTGGTCAGTTCAAGTCAGACCTGGATGCCGATAGCCAGCGTCGCCTCGAATCAAACCCCCTGCGCATTCTGGACAGCAAGGATCCTTCGACGCGGAAAATCCTGGAAAACGCGCCCAGCCTTGACGACTATCTTGACGAAGAATCCCGCGAGCACTTCGAGCGTCTGAAGGCGCTTCTTGAGGCCGCAGGGGTGAATTATTCAGTGAATCCAGCGCTGGTGCGGGGCCTTGATTACTACGGCAAGACGGTTTTCGAATGGATAACCGACAGCCTCGGCTCCCAAGGCACGGTTTGTGCCGGTGGTCGATACGATGGCCTGGTGGAACAGCTGGGTGGCAAACCGACGTTCGCAGTAGGCTTTGCAATGGGCCTTGAGCGCCTTATTCTACTGCTGGAAACGCTGGAGCTGGTTCCTGAGCACGTGAACAGCAATGCCGATATTTACGTAACGGCGATGGGCGAGGGCGCATTGGCGCCTGCACTCGTTTTGGCGGAAAAGCTCCGGGCAGCCTTGCCAGGGCGTGTGATTGTTTCCCATTGTGGCGGCGGTAGTTTCAAAAGCCAGATGAAAAAGGCAGATCGCAGTGGTGCCAGGTATGCGGTGATTCTGGGCGAGAACGAAGTGGCCAATGGCACCGCCGGGCTTAAACCCTTGCGTGCTGACGAGCCGCAGGCCGAGATCGCCCAGGACAAGCTTGCGGACACTCTGGCAGCGGCACTGGCCGGCTGAATCTGAACAAATTTACTGATATAAAAGCAAAAATTCGACTACAGGAGTCCTCATGGCAGAGTTGCGCACCGAAGAAGAACAGGTCCAGGCGATCAAGGACTGGTGGAAAAAGAACGGCAGCTCACTGCTCATCGGTATTGGTGCGGCGCTGGCCATTGTGTTTGGCTGGCAGGCTTGGCAGAACCATCAGGCCCAGCAGCGTACCGAAGCGGCCAATCAGTTTGCCAACTTGCTGAATGCCTTCAGCGATCAGGCCGATGAAACCAGTGGCGAGACTGTCGCTTTTGTGGCGCAGACTCTCCGGGAAGACTACACCGATAGCGCCTATGCGGTTTACGGCAACCTGATCCTGGCCCGTCAGCAACTGATGCAGGAGGGCAGCGCGGAGGCCGCCATTGATTCCCTGAAGTGGGCCCTGGAAAACACCGGTGAACACGAGGCACTGGCACTTGTCGTGCGCAATCGTCTGGCGCGCGCCCAGTTTACCGCAGGCCAGTATGAAGATGCTCTGGCCACCATCGACGGAGCCGGTAATGCCGGTGCGTTTGACGCCATGTATTCCGAGCTTCGTGGCGATATCCTGCTTGCCCAGGGCGACCGTGAGGGTGCGCGTGAGGCCTACCTGGCTGCCCGTGAGCAGAGTCAGCAGGGCCGTAGCGGTATTCTGGAACTGAAACTGGCAGACCTTGGCGTCGGGGAGGATGCCTGATGCCGGTTCTCCGCGACAGGATCTCGAGACGCGGATTTTTCCTGGGGCTGGCGCTTCTGGCTGCGCTTTCCGGTTGCAGCAGCACGGATACCTTTGAGCAACCTGTACCGGTTCCCGAGATTGAGGCTTCCGCCGAATTTGAACGCGTCTGGAGCATGTCCGTCGGCGATGGCCATGATGGTGATTTTCTCTACCTCGCGCCACTGGTTACCGGCGATCTGATCTACGCTGCCTCTGCAGACGGTGAGCTGTACGCGGTAGCGACGGATTCCGGAGAGGTTGTCTGGGAATCCGAATTCGGAGATCGCATCTTCTCAGGGCTTGGTGGTGATGGACAGAACCTGTACCTCACCACCGAGAATGCCGATCTGGTGGCTCTTTCCCGAGAGGATGGCTCTGAGGTTTGGCGTCAGTCTTTGCCGACGGAAGTGTTGTCTTCGCCACAATCCAACGGTTCGCTGGTCGTGGCCCAGACGACCGACGGAAAGGTACTTGGCTTCAGTGCCACCGATGGCGAGAAGCTCTGGCAGTATGATGGCACCGTTCCGGTTCTGTCCATGCGGGCTGCTGCTGCTCCACTGGTTGGCGGTGATGTTGTGATTGCGTCTTTTGCCAGTGGCAAGCTGATCGCGCTGACGGCAGCGTCGGGCCAGCCCATGTGGCAATACGAGGTGGGTCAGGCCCAGGGGCGCACTGAGCTCGAAAGACTGGTGGATGTAACCGGCCAGCCGCTTGTCATTGAGACTGCTGTGATGGTGGTTGGTTACCAGGGCAAGCTCGCCCTCGTTGATATTCGTACCGGGCAGGAGATCTGGAGCCGGAAGGCCTCCAGCCTCTACTCTCCGATGATTGGTGGCGGTCAGATCTATCTTGCCGCTGCCAATGGCGAGATCGTTGCCCTCAGAGGCTCGGACCGTCGGGAGGTATGGACCCAGGATCGTCTTGCCTGGCGCCAACTGACCCAGCCAATGGTTTACGAAGACTATCTGGTGGTGGGCGATTTCGAGGGCTACCTCCATGCGTTGGATCGCGAGGACGGCAGCCTGGTTGGGCAGCGCGAATTCGACGATGAGGGTATCCGCGTACCGGCACAACGCCTCGCCAATGGTAACCTGCTGGTTTTTGGCAACAGCGGAAAGATGGCCGTATTCCAGGTTAAGCCGCAGGATTGATCCCCAATTATGACCCCAGTTATTGCCCTTGTCGGACGCCCTAACGTCGGCAAATCGACATTGTTTAATCAGATGACCCGTTCCAGGGATGCCCTGGTTGCGGACTTTCCGGGGCTTACCCGAGACCGCAAATACGGTGAGGGTAGCTACGAGGGCCAGCGTTTCATCGTAATAGACACCGGTGGCCTTACCGGTGACGAGCAGGGTCTTGACCTGGAAATGGCCCGACAGTCGATGCAGGCGGTAGAAGAAGCCGACATCGTGCTGTTCCTGGTGGACGGTAGGGCCGGCCTTACTGCAGGTGATGAGCTCATTGCAGACAATCTCCGCCGCTCGGGCAAGCAGGCGCATCTGGTCGTGAACAAGACCGATGGACAGGATCCGGACATTGCCGCGTCGGACTTCTACAGCCTTGGCTTTGAATCCACGTTCCTGATCGCAGCCTCCCACAACCGCGGAATCCGCTCCATGCTTGAAATCCTGCTGCCCTCTGAAGAGGAGCGGGAGGAAGAGGACCGTGCAGATCGCTACCCCGGCATCCGGATTGGCGTGGTAGGCAGGCCGAACGTGGGCAAGTCCACACTGGTCAACCGTATGCTCGGTGAAGACCGTGTGGTGGTTTACGACATGCCGGGCACCACCCGGGACAGCGTTTATATACCCTACGAGCGCCAGGGCAGCGAATACACGTTGATTGATACCGCCGGTGTCCGTCGAAGGAAGAATGTCAGCGAAGTGGTGGAGAAGTTTTCCATTATCAAAACGCTGCAGGCGATCGATGACGCCCATGTGGTTATTCTGGTTATTGATGCCCGGGAAGGCCTGGTTGATCAGGATCTTCACCTGATCGGGTTTGTGTTGGATGCCGGTCGCTCGCTTGTCATCGCCGTTAACAAGTGGGACGGCATGGACCCGGAAGACCGCGCCCGGGTGAAAGAGCAGGTTCAGCGTCGCCTCGATTTTCTGGATTACGCTGATAAGCACTATATCTCCGCGCTTCACGGCTCCGGCGTGGGCGTGATGTATGAGTCGGTGCAAGCCTGCTACGAGTCTGCCATGGCGAAATGGCCAACCAACCGCCTGACTGCGATTCTGCAGGATGCTATAGCCCAGCATCAGCCACCCATGGTGCACGGTCGCCGGATCAAGCTGCGCTACGCGCACCAGGGCGGTTCCAACCCGCCCGTGATCGTGGTTCACGGTAACCAGGTGGATTCGCTGCCGGGCGCATACAAACGGTATCTTGAGAATACCTTTCGTAAGGTCCTGAAAGTAACGGGTTCACCAATCCGCTTCGAGTTCAAATCGGGTGAAAATCCGTTTGCCGGTAAAGTGGATCGGCTGACTCCGCGTCAGAAGGTCAAGAAAGACAACGACGAGAAGAAGGGCCGTCGTCCGAAAAAACAGCGCCAGAAGAGTCTCAAGCGCTGAGCGAATGGCCGGGCTCAGGTCTCATTCCTGGTCCGGCCTCGCACTTTCCACCTGTTTGGCCTGCACTGCGGTCAAAGCAACCGTAAACACGATATCCTCCACCAGAGCCCCGCGTGAAAGGTCGTTCACCGGCTTGCGCAAGCCCTGCAGCATTGGCCCGACACTGACCACATTGGCACTTCGCTGAACCGCCTTGTAGGTGGTATTGCCGGTGTTCAGATCCGGGAATACGAAGACCGTCGCCTTGCCTGCAACTTTACTGTTCGGCGCCTTGCTTCTTGCGACGCTTTCGATGGCCGCTGCATCGTATTGAAGTGGTCCGTCTATAAGCAGATCCGGCCTGCGCTCGCGAGCTATCCTCGTCGCCTCTCTTACTTTCTCGACATCCTGACCGCTGCCTGACTCTCCGGTGCTGTAACTGATCATGGCCACCAGAGGCTCAATACCAAAGGCTTCCGCCGACTCCGCGCTCTGGATTGCGATGTCGGCCAGTTCCTCGGCATTAGGGTCTGGGTTGATTGCGCAGTCCCCGTAGACCACCACCTGTTGCGGCAACAACATGAAAAACACGGAAGACACTACCTTTGCATGCTCATGGGTCTTGATCAGTTGCAGGGCAGGGCGCACCGTATTCGCCGTTGTGTGAATGGCACCGGATACCAGTCCATCAGCTTCGTCCAGAGCCACCATCATGGTACCGAGAACAACGTTGTCTTCGAGCATGGCTTCCGCCATATCCGATGTCAGCCCTTTATGCTTGCGAAGCTCTACCATCGGAGCGACGTAGCGTTGTCGCACCTCCCCCGGATCAATGATCTCGATATCCGCAGGCAGTTCCAGATCCTGGGAATCCGCTACCCGTTTTATCTCTGCAGCATTCCCGATCAAGGCACACCGTGCCAGCCTGCGTTGATGGCAGATGATGGCGGCCTGCACGGTTCTTGGTTCGCTGCCCTCTGGTAACACAATGCGCTTGTTCGCTGCCCGGGCTCGCTCAGACAGCTGGTATCGGAAGGCGGGAGGGGAAAGCCTGTCCTGACGAGCAACCTTGAGATGCTGTTGCAACCAGTTGGTGTCGATACGGGTTGCCACCGCTTCCATCGCTTTTTCAATCCGGTTGGGGTCATCAATCGGGATGGCCGCCGACAGGTTGGCCAGCATGTGGGCTGTTTCGTAGGTATTGGCGTCTGAACCCAGAACCGGCAGGCCTGTTTCAAGGGCCCTGTGGCACAGGGTAATTACTCGCTGGTCAGGCATCAGGCCACCGGTCAGCATCAGGCCGGCCAGTGGAACCCCGTTGAGGGCCGCAACAGCGGTGGCCACCACGATGTCTTCGCGATCTCCGGGCGTTACCAGAAGAGTGCCTGGCCTGAGGGTTTCGGTCATATTCCGAATGCTGCGGGCGCAAACCGATACCTTCTGAACCCGTCTGGCGTGCATCTGGCCCTCATTGAGGACCGGCAACCCGAGTTCCCGGGCGATGTCGGACACCCTGGGGGCCAGCAACTCCGCTTGCCACGGAATTTCGGCTATGAGGTGAAAACGGCCTTCGCTGAATACCGTGCACTCCGTCTGGTAGTCGACAGTCACGGGGGCAGGGTGGTTGCTGTTGGAACGAGGCTCAAGGCCCGACTGGTCGGGCTCCCCAACTTTGTTCAGGATGACGCCAATAACATCCGGGTCACTGGGGTTGGCAAACAGGCGTGATGAGAAGTCCAGTTCGTCATCCAGTTGTCTGGCGTCCAGGTTTTTGGGCGTGCTCACCAGGATTACCTCGGAACCCAGGTTACGGGCAACTTCCACGTTCAGCCTGGCGATATAGGCTTCGCTGCGGTCCGGAACCAGGCCTTCGATGATCACCACATCCACATCCCGGGCAACCTTCTGGTATTCACCCACGACTGTTTCGAGGAGGTAGTCGGCTTTGCCTCTGTTGAGCAGTTGTTGCGCTTCCTTGAGGGCAATCGGGTCTGGCGGATTCAGATGGCTGCTGGCCCTCACAAACGCCACCGACGAGTCCTGGCCAGCGTTGTGCATGGATTCTGCGTGGTGAACAGCCTGGCAGAAGGGTTTGTAGAAGCCAACGCTGACGCCCACCCGTTCAAGGGCGCGTAACAGCCCCAGGCAAACGGAGGTCAGGCCTGAGTCCATGGAAGTCGGTGCAAAAAAGAGACTCTTTGCCATAGTGGTATTCCTGATGATGCGTTTGGGTCAGACCTGAATGTCAGAGCCTGCAAGCCGGGCTGCTTCCCGGGCAATGACCAGCTCCTCGTTGGTGGGTATCACCAAAACCGGGAATCTCGAGTCGGGGCTTTCAATATGTCCGTCGCTAAATTGGCCATGATGGATATTGAGGTCCTGGCTGAGCTCGAATCCCGCCAGTTTGAGATGGCGAATGGTTTCTTCTCTGATCCGCGGGCTGTTTTCCCCGATGCCACCGGTGAAAACCAGAGCATCCAGCTGGCTCAGAGACGCCATCATTGCGCCAACGTAACGGGCCAGGCGGAAGCAGAACACATCAATAGCGGTTTGTGATGGTTCATGTCCATGGTCCGCTAGTTCACAGAGTGAGCGCATGTCGTTGGTCTGGCCTGACAGGCCAAGGAGGCCACTCTCCTGATTCAGAACCCGATGAACCTCCTCCGCGGCGATGCCCTTGCTGCGAAGAAAGTCGAACAGGCCGGGATCGACATCCCCACTACGGGTCCCCATCACCAGACCCTCAAGTGGCGTCAGGCCCATGCTGGTATCCACACTGATTCCGTCACGGATGGCGGTAATGCTGCACCCGTTGCCCAGATGGGCCGATATGACAGAGGTGGTTGCCGGCGTTTTGCCCAACAAACGGGCGGCTTCTGACGCCATAAAGGCGTGACTGGTACCGTGGAATCCGTATCGCCGAATCCCCCATTCGCGGTACCAGGCCTCTGGAAGCGCATAGAGGAAGGCCCGCCTGGGCAGGGTCTGATGAAACGCGGTGTCGAAAACGGCAGTCTGCGGTGCATCGGGAAACTGTGCCAGGGTTGCCCGAATTCCGGACAGGTTGACCGGGTTGTGAAGAGGGGCAAGGCCGGCACAGCTTTCAATGGCTTCGAGCACTTCGCCATCAATGAGTACGGCCTCATGGAAGGTCTCACCACCATGAACGACCCTGTGACCTATGGCCGAGGGAGCTGTTGTCATCAGTCCCAGGTCCCGGAAACCCTTGACCAGTGTATCGAGCGCCTGATCATGGCTGGCGCCAGCGTCCAGAGGGATCGTTCCTTCCTGACCTTCAATGTGGGCAAATGCATCGCTCTGGCCCAGCCGTTCGGCCAGAGCGGACGCCAGTTTCCTGTGTTGGTCGTTGAATAGTGCGAGTTTGAGGGATGAGCTGCCGCAGTTAACGACAAGTACGGTGTCTTCCATGGGAATGGGTGTCCAACGGTTTTAAGCTATACGCGATGATTGCTGGCCAGCCAGGCATCAAAATCCGCCGCCGGCAGCGGGCGACTGTAGAAATACCCCTGGGAGAAGTCACAGCCTTCCTTCTTCAGGAAGTGGGTCTGAGCCTCTTCCTCAACCCCTTCGGCGATAACACGCAGGCCCAGGCTATGAGCCATGTTGATGATGGCTCTTACCAGTGAGGCGTCCTCAGGCTCCTTCATGACGTCCTGAACAAAAGACTTGTCAATTTTCAGGGTATCAAACGGATAGCTCTTGAGGTAACTGAGTGCTGAATAGCCAGTACCAAAATCGTCTACGGACAACCGAATGCCGGCTTTGTCCAGTTGGCGCAGGATTTCTGCGGTTTCGATAGAGTTGTCCAGAATCAGCCGTTCGGTAATTTCGAGTTCCAGCTGTTCCGGCGCCAGGCCGCTGGTTGTCAGGGCGTGCATGACAGCCTCGGTAAAACCCGGATCGCGGAACTGACGGGGCGACACGTTGACGGAAATGCCAATGTTTTTCCCGGTGGCTTCCTTCCATCCCATGGCGGCCCGACAGGCCTCCAGGAGAACCCACTCACCGATCGGTGTAATCAGGCCGGTTTCCTCAGCCAGGGGAATGAATCGATCGGGCATTACCATGCCCATGGCCGGATTGTTCCACCGCAGCAGCGCCTCAACCGAGCAAAGCGTGCCGGAGTCGGTATTAACAATCGGCTGGAAATACAACTCGAACTCCTTCAGCTCCAGAGCCCTGCGCATGCTGGACTCCATCTTCAGGCGTTCATGGGAGACTTCGGTCATTTCCGGCGCGAAATGGGCAAACGAGCTCTTGCCCTTGTGTTTGGCCTGATACATGGCTGCATCGGCGTGCTGCAGGAGCGTGCCGCTGTTGTCAGAGTCCGTCGGGAAAATGGCGATGCCGATACTCGTGGTTACGAACACCTCCTGTCCATTCAGTATATAGGGTGGCGAGAAGGTCTTAAGGATACGCTCCGCGACCTGCGAGGAAGCCTCGGGGCCAGTCAGGCCCGGCAGGATCACCAGGAACTCATCGCCACCCAGTCTGGCAACGGTGCTGGTACCGCGAAGGCAGCTGGAAATTCGGCGGGCCGCCTCGATCAGCAGGTTGTCGCCGGCATCGTGGCCAAGGGTGTCGTTAATGTGCTTGAAGTTGTCTAGATCCAGGAACATGACGCCCACAAGCGTACTTTCCCTGCGTGCCTGGGCCAGAGCCAGCTTCAGTCGGTCCAGGGCAAGCATCCGGTTGGGCAGCCCGGTAAGGATGTCGTAGTTGGCCTGGCGCAGCAGTTGCTGTTCATAGCGTTTCCGGATGCTGATGTCCTCACCGAGGATCAGGTACCCGGTGGTGCCGCCGGCCTCGTCTTTGATCGGGGTGACAATCAGTTGCTCCCAGAAGCGTTCTCCGTTTCGGCGCACACTGTTCACTTCACCCTGCCAGACTCCGACTCGTTGCACCTGCAAGCGGATGGATTGCCACAGGTGTCGGCTTTCACGGTTCTCTATGTCGTTGTCACCCAGTGCGCCAGGGTGTTTGCCGATGATGGAGGCAGCCTCATAACCGGTTAACTGGGTGAATTTCTGGTTGGCAAACTCGATACGCCATTGACGGTCGCAGATCAGAACCGAGGACGGACTCTGCTCAATGGCCTTGGAAAACTTGCGGATTTCTGCCGCATCCTTTTGTTGCCGTTCCATGTCCGCGTTCAGACGTTCACGCATCTGGTTAATGGCGTCCGTGACACGGCCGAGCTCATCGTTCCGGTTAGACGGCGTGTTGGGCCTTTCCAGGGTAAGTGGCTTAGACGGTGTTGTCAGTGAGAAGTCGCGGGCATAGTTCGCCATGGTGGTCAGATGGCGCGCAACGAAATGCTGGAATATCCAGATGATCAGTATCGAAACAAAGAACGTCTTCAGGAACTGGGTCAGCAGAATGACACCCACCTTACGCTTCAGTTCGTCGTAGACGCGATCAAGGTCGGCGGTCACCGTCAGTTCGCCCAGCTTGAACATTTCATCGCCCTGATGGACGAGGCTGAAGCGGTGAGACGTGGTTTTCGCGTCCCTCGGTATCTCACCCATAACCAGTTCGGAATCCGGTTCGATTCGCAAGCGAAGGTGCACCACATCGGGCAGGCTGAGTATGCCTTCCATCTGGGTTTGCAGGAGCTTCTGGTCCAGGGCCCACAAACTTCGGGCAAGGCTGGAGGCGTAGCCCGACTCTACGACCTGCATGCGGTTGTCGATTTGCGAGAGATCTTTTCGGTAATCGGAGTAGATCTGGAGCGCGGATGCCACCAGTGTAAAGGCCGAGCTGAATAGCAGAATCCAAGCCAACAGCCTGAAAGACAGGGGCGAGCCTGTGCGAAAACGTTGAAGACGCGTCGACAGTTTTGGCATGTCTTGAACTTCAGCCACCCAGACCGGTTAGGAGATCGGACACTTCCTTTGTTTCCGACTATAGCAGCAGTTTCTTTCGAATGCCTTGCAAATGCAGGAAAAATCGAGGGAAATGTGTTGTGGTTCAGTATTTATGCGTACATCTGGTCTGACAAATACGTTGACCTGGATCAATACCTTGCGGGCGGCCCGGGCGTAACCTGAGTTTAATCAAGTTAATTGCCGGAAGGAGAAACAAAATGTATATGGACGCCGTTGTGATCGCAGGTATTGCCACTGTACTGCTGATGCTTGGCTTTTTTGTAGGTGTTGGCATCTTCGTGATGAAAGATCAGAAGGCCCACGGACACCAGGATAAAAAAGAAGGGAAGCACGGCCATAAGCCGGTCTGAAGATGAAATCGGGAAACTTCGGTTTCCCTGACACATCAGGGCAGAAAAAATTGGCGTCCCCTAGGGGGTTCGAACCCCTGTTGCCGCCGTGAAAGGGCGGAGTCCTAGGCCACTAGACGAAGGGGACGCAACGTTTTCAACACCTTGCCTCGTCGAGGTGGCGCGTATATTAAGAAAGCTTCGAAACGCTGTCAACGTCTTTTGTGAAAAAAACTGGGGTGCTGGATCGGGCACCCCTTGGGGTTCATCCTTTTTGTCCGGCTGACCCTGGAGCAACGGATTGGGACAGTGCCTGATCCAGGTCCGGATACCGGAACTGGAATTGCTGGCTGACCAGCTTCTCCGGAATAGCCCTCTGGCCCGTCAGAAGAAGCCTCGCCATTTCCCCCAGAGCCACCTTGAGCACCGGAGCAGGTGCCGGAAAGAGGGTGGGACGGCGTAAAACCCTGCCCAGGCTCCGGGTGAATTCTGCGTTCGTTGCCGGGTTCGGGCTTACGACATTGTATGGGCCTGATGCGTCCGGGTTTTCCATCATCCAGATAAGCGCGCTGACCACATCGTCCCTGTGGACCCACGGCATGTACTGGGTACCGCTGCCCAGGCGTCCGCCCAGTCCCAATTTGAAGGGCAGGAGCATCCGCTCGAGGAAGCCACCATCCGGGCCTGCCACAACGCCTGTCCGGGAGAAGCACACGCGAACGCCATCGTCGGCAAGTGGTTTGGCCGCGTTTTCCCAGTCACGGCACAGCCGATGCGTAAATTCGTCATTCGGGCTGGTGCTCTCGGTGACCGTGGCTGATCCCTGGTCCCCGTAAAAGCCAACGGCCGATCCCGAAACGACTACATTCGGAGCTTGATCCCAACTTCGGATGACTTCAACCAGGGTTTCGGTAACGCCGATGCGGCTGTCCCGGAGCTCCTGCTTTCGGGACTCTGACCAGCGTTTATCCGCGATACCTTCTCCGGCCAGATTGATGACCGCATCGTATCCGGGGTGGGAGCGAAGCTGCTGCAGATCACGGATTGCCTCGACCCGCCCGCAGCTCGACTTGACCGTTTCGGCCGGTTGCCGGCTGAAAACCGTGAGTTCGTAATCCCGTGCCAATAATTCACGGCAGAGAACGTGGCCAATAAACCCGGTTCCTCCGGTAATCAGAATCCTTTTCGACATAATCGATACTCCTGTCGCGCACTGGCCGCTAGCCCTGTCTCAGAACGCCCGGTTCAGGCGGTTGTCTCTTCCAGTTGAAGCATAACAACATCGCGAATTGCCTGTCCCAGGAGAGGGTTTTCCCCAATCGGAGGTGCAAGCTGAATGGATACGCCGTGGGTTTTTTCGAGTTCTTCGATCATTGCCGGAACATCCTTGCGCAAGTGGCGGCCGGCCGCCAGGAACAGTGGAACGATCGTAAACTCGGTGATGCCTTCAGCCACACCTTCCCTGATGACCGTATCAATGGATGGTTCCGCCAGTTCCATATAGGCGACTCTCGCGTTGTCGACAGACGCAAGAGTCGGCGCCGCAAGCTTTTCGAAGGTTTCACACCAGCGCTTGTCACTGCTTCCATGTGCCAACAGAATAATGCGGGGGCTGCTCATTGCCGCTCCTGAAGTAGTCAATTTGTTAGGGCCTGTCGTAAGTCGGGAAAGCCGGCCTCATGAGAGGGCCGGCACCATCTAAAGTAACAGGGTGACGTTGAATGTTCGATTGGAAAGAGATTCTGGATTTCTGGTTTGGCGAACTTGACGAACATGGGTTGCCAGACAGCGACCACAGGAACAAGTGGTTCCGATCGGACCGCAGGTTTGACCAGGAGATACGCCGGCGTTTCCTTTCAATGGTGTTGTTTGCTTCAGAACAGGGGTTGGACCACTGGCGGAGTGAGGCCGGCGGGGTACTTGCCGAGATCATTCTGCTTGACCAGTTTTCCCGAAATATCTTCCGCGGCGGTGCCATGGCGTTTGACCAGGATCGCCAGGCCCGCAAGCTCTGCCGGCAAGCGATGCAGAAAGGGCAGGATACGATGCTGGCGTCCGTGCACAGAGCGTTTCTCTATATGCCGCTCCAGCATTCCGAACTCAAGGACGACCAGAACCTGTCTGTGGAATGCTACGATCAACTTGCGCGGTCAACTGAAGGAATCCTTTCCGATTTCATGGGTAGCTTTCTGCAGTCCGCGAAGGATCACCGGGCGATCATACAGAAATTTGGACGATTCCCTCACCGCAACAAGGCGCTCGGCAGAACCTCAACGGCGGAAGAGCGGGATTATCTCAAAGGTGGGCGCCGGTTCGGTCAGTAGGGTAATCGCTGTTTCTTTAAAGTTTTGTATAAAAAACGTACATTCTGACGGGGTTAGCAATTTTCCCTGATAAAATGCGCAACACTGACTTCTGACAGGCTGGCGATTCGGCTGTAGGCCTGCAATCATTTTATCGGGGAATGTAATGCAAAAAACGCGGCGTTTTACGCCCGCTGGCCTGCTTTTGGCTGCGTGTGCTTCGCTACCTTTTTCAACGTCCGGCGCCTCTCTGGATGATCAGCTTCTAGGTCGCCTCAGCGCAGCCGCACCGAAACTTGATACGGCGGTTCTCAAAACAGCGATCAACGCTTCTCGCTGCGCTGTCTCGAATGGCGTGGAAATGCCCGAGCGGCTCGCGGTTATCGATTTCTCGTTGCCGTCCAGTCAGGAGCGGCTCTGGATTTTTGACCTTGACAAGGGTGAGTTGGTGCTGCGCGACCTGGTCGCCCATGGTAAGAATTCAGGGAATTTCGAATCGACTGCCTTTTCCAACGTCGAGGGCAGTCACCAGTCCAGTATCGGGCTTTTTCAGGCCCGGGAATCCTATTACGGTAAGCACGGGTATTCGCTCAGGCTGGATGGTCTCGAACCGGGAATCAATGATCTTGCCAGGCAGCGCGCCATCGTTATTCATGGCGCCGATTACGTCAATGATGACTGGGTCAGTAAATACGGCCGTATTGGTCGCAGCCACGGGTGCCCAGCCGTGGATAGCCAGATCATCAAACGCGTGGTAGATAATCTGAAAGGGGGGCAACTGGTGTTCAAGTACTACCCTGACCAGGAATGGCTGCACAGTTCCGGTTTCCTGAAATGTGACAACAAGACACTGGCTGGAAAAAACCTGCAAAAAAGTGGTTGACGGCTTCGTCGGGATCCGTAGAATACGCCTCCGTTGTCGGTAACAGCCGATCAGCATTGCGGGAATAGCTCAGTTGGTAGAGCACAACCTTGCCAAGGTTGGGGTCGCGAGTTCGAATCTCGTTTCCCGCTCCAGATTTCGAAAACCCGGTCCTGAAAAGGGCCGGGTTTTTTCGTTTTCGGGCACCTGCAACCTCGGCGCCGAGGTGTGCGGTCAGGTATACTCATCAGCCTGTTTCGAGTCCCGATTCTCTGTGGGAGGTTGCCTCCATGAAAGTCCATTCGCTGTTCATATACCCCGTCAAATCCCTTTCCGGTATTGAGGTGACCAGTTTTCATACCGACGAATTCGGTCCAGCCGGAGACAGGCGATGGATGATCGTTGATGATGAGCGGCGTTTTGTTACCCAGAGAGAGCATCCCGAACTTGCCCGGGTTGAAACGCGGTTGGATGGTGATCAGGTCGTTATCTCCATTCCCGATGAAGGTGAGTTTGGCCTGACGCCCTCCAATGATGAGCTTCGGGTACTCGTGTGGCGGGACTGGGTGAAGGCTTTGGCAGGCTTGCAGGAAGCCAGTGATGCTCTGAGTCGGTTTTGTCGCAAGTCCGTTCGCCTGGTATTCATGCCGGATAACTCCTTCCGCCGCGTTGATGCGGGCAGGGTTGACGAGTACCGGCGAGTGGGCTTTGCCGATGGTTTTCCTTTCCTCGTTACCAATACCGCCTCGTTAGCAGAGCTCAACACCCGGCTGGAGGTGCCCGTGGAGATGCGGAGGTTTCGGCCCAACATCGTCATTGAGGGCGCGAATGCCTGGGATGAGGACCACTGGCAGAGCTTGAGCATTGGCAATAACCGTCTGAGTATCGTAAAACCCTGTTCACGCTGCGTAATGACAACCGTCGACCCTTCGACCGGCCTGAAGGATGCTGCCGTACAGCCGCTCAGAACCCTGTCCCGCTATCGCAGGACCGGGGAGGGCGTGATCTTCGGCCAGAACGCGATTCATGAATCACCAGGACTTATCCGGGTCGGTGAACCCGTTACTGTCAATCAATCGGAGTAAAACCAAACGTGCCACTGTTAACGCTGGACTCAGTTTCCCTGGCTTATGGAATGCACCCTCTGCTGGATCAGGCCTCATTGGTTATCGATGCCGGAGAGCGTGTGTGTTTGCTGGGACGGAACGGCGAGGGAAAATCGACCCTGCTGAAAATTGTCAGCGGCGAGGTGACACCCGATGGTGGCGTGGTGCGTCTCGATGATGGCGCGGTTCTGGCGGTGCTGCCACAGAACCTGCCGTCCGAGGACACCCGCACGGCCTATGAAGTCGTCGCCGGGGCCTTTCCGGAAACCGGCAAGCTGCTGGCAGAATTCCATCAGCTGTCCCAGCAGGCCGACGAGGCGAGCCTGGATCGGTTGATGAAAGTCCAGGAGCGTCTTGAAGCCCTGGACGGCTGGCGACTGGATCAGAAGGTAACCACCATTCTTGGCCAGTATGGCGTTGATCCGGATCAGACCCTCGATACCCTCTCGGGAGGCTGGCAGCGCCGTGTTCTCCTGGCAAAAGCACTGGTTGCCGATCCGGACATACTATTGCTGGATGAGCCGACAAACCACCTGGACGTCCCCGCGATCGCCTGGCTGGAAGAGGCCCTGGGCCAGTTTCGCGGCGCCATGTTGTTTGTCAGCCATGATCGTGCGTTTATCCGGCGGATGGCGACCCGGATTGTAGAGCTGGACCGGGGGAAGCTCGTGAGCTTCGCTGCCACCTACGACCGTTACCTGGACCTCAAGGAAAAAGCGCTGGAGGAAGAAGAGAGGCAGAACGCGCTGTTTGATAAGCGCCTCAAGCAGGAAGAGGCCTGGATTCGCCAGGGCATCAAGGCTCGCAGAACTCGTAATATGGGACGTGTTCGTGCCCTGAAGGCCATGCGTGAGGAGCACAGGCAGCGTCGTGTGCGGGGCGGGACCGCGACCTTTGCGGTGGAAGACGCGGCGCGCTCAGGAAAGCTTGTGGTTGAAACCAGGGACGCGGGCTTTGCCTATCCGGATGGCACCCCGGTAATAAGAGATATGAATCTCACCATTCTGCGAGGGGACAAGATCGGGCTTGTTGGGGAAAACGGCACAGGCAAGACCACGCTTGTTCGACTCCTGTTGGGGGATCTGGAACCAACTGAGGGGTCCATTCGTCTTGGTACCAATCTGCAGGTTGCCTATTTCGATCAGTTGCGCGGAGAGCTCGATCTGACGCGGAACGCATTGGACAACCTTTCGGAGGGGCGGGAGTTCATCGACATCAATGGCCAGAGCAAACACGTGCTCGGCTATTTGCAGGAGTTTCTGTTTACCCCGGAGCGAGCCAGATCTCCGGTCAGCGTCTTTTCTGGTGGCGAGCGGGCCCGATTGCTTCTGGCCAAGCTGTTCAGCAAGCCAGCGAATATCCTCGTGCTGGACGAACCAACCAATGATCTGGATGTTGAAACACTGGAGTTGCTGGAAGAGCAGCTGGCGGAATTTGCCGGCACCGTGATTGTGATCAGTCACGACCGTGAGTTTCTCGATAATGTGATCACCGAAACGGTTTTCCTGGACGGTTCGGGCAAAGTGCGTGAATACGTTGGCGGCTACAGCGACTGGCGTCGGCAGGGCGGTTGCTTCCCCTCAGAAGCCACGGGTAACCGTCCGGACAAGCAGGATAAAACCAGCAAGACATCCGGTAGCACCGAAAAGGCCGTATCAAAGAAACCGGCAGAGAACGTAAAACCGCGGGCAGAGCCTGAAAAGGGCAAACCCGTGAAACTGAGTTACAAGCTCAAGCTCGAGCTGGAGCAATTGCCAGGGAAAATCGAGGGGCTTGAGCAGGAAGTCGCAGGCCTGCAGGAAAAAATTTCCCGGGCTGATTTTTATTCAGGCCCACCGGATGAAGTCTCGGCCACTCTGGAAGCATTGACGGAAAAGGAAAACCGTCTGGAGCAGGTCATTGAGCGGTGGATGGAGCTGGAAGAACAGGCAAATCAATGAATGTACATTACGATTTCAGATTTCAGGACGGTCGTACGGTTGAGTTCAAGGTAACGGACAAGCCGTCCCGGCCTTCCGGAAAACTTCCCTCGTGGACAAAGCTGGAACACTGCCAGTGTAGCAACTGTCCTTTGAAGGCTTCCGAATCCCCCCACTGTCCCGCGGCAACCGAGATACTGCCGGTGGTGGAGGCCTTTCGGGATGAGGATGCCTACCAGAAGGTGGAAGTAAAGGTAACCGACGATCGCCGAAGCTATGAGAAGCAGACGGCGCTTGAGGAGGCACTTCGATCGTTGCTCGGGCTGAAAATGGCGACCAGCGGGTGCCCGGTTCTGTCAGAGCTCAAGCCAATGGCGGTTCATCACCTGCCGTTCGCAAACACCGATGAATTCATCATGCGGAGCGTTTCCCACTACCTGTTGCAGCAATACTTTGCGAAACGGAATCATCAGACGCCAGACTGGGAGTTGAAGGGGCTGGTGGAGAGGAATCAGAGGCTGCAGCTGGTCAACCAGGCCCTGTGGCAGAGAATTCACTCAGTCTGCAAAGGTGACAGCAACCTGAAGGCACTACTGAACTTCTTTTCGATGGCCTCGAGTGTCAGTTTCTCGCTGGAAAGTCAGCTTCGCAAACTTGAGGCGAAAATGGGCGGGGAAGCGAGCTGATCGCGGCTTTCGCTCTCAGCAGGCCCGGGTCCAGGCCCCGGACCTTTTTGTTGGCCAAACCTTAATGAATGCGAACGGCCAGAACATCGCATTCGGTTCCATGCAGAACGCCGTTTGCGGTGGAGCCCAGCAACAGCTGGAAACCCTTCCGGCCATGACTGCCTACGATCACCAGGTCCACTTCCTGTTCCTTCGCAAGCCTGTGGATTTCGGATTCGGGGCGCCCGACGGTCACCACCTGATTGTTTTTGGCCACACCGTATTTATCGCCGTAGGTTCCCAACTGCTCACGAGCTGCTTTGTCGAGTTGGTCCTGTAGCTCGGTAAGATCCATCGGAATATCGCCGCCATAGGCATACCCGACAGGCTCAACTACATGAACCAGCATCAGCTCGGCACCATGGGCTTCGCTTAGTGCTTTTGCCTTATCCAGTACCTGTGGGGCTTCTTCTGTCAGGTCAATTGCAACAAGCATCTTCTTGTAGGCAGACATCGTATCGCTCCTTCGCACACGGGGTATTATTCTGAGGATAGTACCTTAAATCGGGTCGGGAAAGTGTAGCGAGAAACTGACGGGTATCAAAAACAGAGGCGGAAAAGTGCTTTTCTGGCAGGCAATTAGGCCTGCCAGAAAGAGCGGGGGGCTCAGGCGTTACCCTTGAGCAGCTCAATGGTTGTAGCAAGTCCCTTCAGGATACCCTTGGAATAGCGATCGATTACAAAACCTACATTGTTTTCGTTGTAGTTAATGTAGGAGCCACGGATAAACTGCCATTTGGCGGAGATGTCGTTCAGCGCGTCCTTGAGCTCCGGTGTTCCCTGGCCCTGGATAACGGATGCCAGCAATTGATCCAGCTCCCGAGCCTGTTCGTCCAGCGGGGTTTCGGTTGAGGAGCCCTGGAACGTCTGGGCGACAGAGGAATTTGTCCTCACCGAGTACTTCGCCATCATCTGAGCCATTTTTACGGCAGCCGAACGGGCCGCTTCAACCCTGGGGTTGGTCTCGGTCTGCGAGCTCTCCTGGGCTATCTTGTAAAGTTCGGTGGCTTTCTCGTTCATGGTTAGTGCCTGGTTGGCCATGTCTGAGACCAGTCGCAAATCCGGATAACCCTGGTTGCGCACATCGTTGATGTTGTCGCGCATCAGGTTCTTGAACTTGTCGAATTCCTGGTTCAGTCCCTCAACCTCCTCGGCTGACAGCACGCCGGAATCGCTGCCCGCAATGGAATTCATGGAATCGTTGGCAGAGTTGATGCCCTGCACAATCTCGTTCAGGGTGCCGGTATCACCGGTTCCGCTGAAACGGTAGTAGGCGTCCAGCGCCATGTAATTGCTGACCCGGAAATTGTGGAGATCGGAGAGAAATCCGTCGGCACTGTCCTGAGCGCGGGCACCCATGGACGTAAGTGCAAGGAGAATAAGTGCGGCTACGAGGGAGCGTACCCGCAGGTTGGCGTCTTTCATCGGATGGGTCTCCGTAATGCGGTTTTATTATTGTGGACCAAAGTCGTAGATCGAAGGTAAAGTAACTCTGTCAGCCAATCAAGCAGTTTTGGCGGCGTTGTTGCCCGTAAATGTAAATAACTTTGAAATTTGCGTGACGAAGTTCCGGTTTTTTCTGAGCAGTGGCTTCCAGTCCACTGAAACATAACAATTCCGCTCCAATTTTCTTCGGTTGCCCCCGGTGTTTCGGGGACTTTTGCAGCCCTCCCGAAAGAAACAAATTGACAAATGCGCCGTTTTTTTTCATCGTGTGCCCTCACGATTCAAACGACTGTATGAATTTTTGGATCGGATGATCGGGCAGTGACCGAAATCTCGCTGCACAAACAGCCGCGCCGGTAAACCAAAAGTACCGCCCGGTTGGAAGCAGTTCCAAACACAGACTGGAGATCAGTTGATGATTTACGAAGGTAAAGCCATCACGGTTAAAGAGATCGAAGGCGGGATCGCTCAGTTGAACTTCGACTTGCAGGGCGAGTCAGTAAACAAGTTCAACCGTCTTACTATTGAAGAGCTCCGCGCCGCGACTGACGCACTGAAAGCGCAGAAGAACCTGAAGGGCCTGGTAGTCACCAGTTCCAAAGACAGCTTCATTGTTGGTGCCGACATTACCGAATTCACCGAGCTTTTTGCAGGCTCGGAAGAGGATCTGGTAGCCAACAACCTCAAGGCCAACGAAGTCTTCAACGCTGTTGAAGATCTGCCGTTCCCCACCGTTACCGCGATCAACGGTATGGCGCTGGGTGGCGGTTTCGAGATGTGTCTGGCAACCGACTACCGCGTGATGGACAAAAAGGCCAAGGTTGGCCTTCCGGAAGTGAAACTTGGCATCTTCCCGGGCTTCGGCGGTACCGTGCGTCTATCCCGTCTGGTGGGTGTGGACAATGCCGTTGAGTGGATCAGCGGTGGTACCGAGAACCGTGCGGATGTAGCTCTGAAGGTCGGCGCTGTCGATGCCGTGCTCGAGTCCGACAAGCTGGTCGACGCTGCTGTTGCCATTATCAACCAGTGCAACGAAGGCAAGCTGGACCACGAAGCCCGTCGCGAAGAAAAGAAGGGCAAGATCAAGCTCAATGCCATGGAAAGCATGATGGCATTCGAGATTTCCAAGGCATTCGTTGCTGGCAAGGCTGGCAAGAACTACCCCGCTCCTGTCGAGGCCATCAAGGTCATGCAGAAGCATGCCGGCATGACTCGCGATAAGGCAATCGAAGTGGAAGCCAAAGGCTTCGCCAAGATGGCCAAGACCAATGTGGCGGCCTGCCTGGTTGGCCTGTTCCTGAACGACCAGGAATTGAAGAAGAAGGCCAAGGCCTGGGAAAAAGAAGCCAATGACGTGAACCTGGCTGCCGTTCTGGGTGCCGGTATCATGGGCGGCGGTGTTGCATTCCAGTCTGCCCTGAAGGGCACGCCGATCATCATGAAGGACATCAACCAGGACGGTATTGCCCTGGGCCTGAAGGAAGCCAAGAAGCTTCTGTCCAAGCGTGTTGAAAAAGGAAAGATGAAGCCGGATCAGATGGCCGACGTGCTCAACAGCATCACGCCGACCCTGAACTATGGTGATTTCAAGAACGTCGACCTTGTGGTCGAAGCGGTTGTTGAAAACCCGAAGGTGAAAGATGCGGTTCTGCGTGAAACCGAAGACGCGGTTCGCGAAGACGCCATCCTGACCTCCAATACTTCCACCATTTCCATCGACCTTCTGGCCAAGAACCTGAAGCGTCCGGAAAACTTCTGCGGTATGCACTTCTTTAACCCCGTGCACATGATGCCGCTGGTTGAGGTTATCCGTGGCGAGAAGACCAGTGATCGCGCGATCGCGACCACCGTGGCTTACGCCAAGGCCATGGGCAAGACCCCGATCGTTGTTAACGATTGCCCGGGCTTTTTGGTCAACCGCGTTTTGTTCCCTTACTTTGGCGGCTTTATCGGCCTGGTGCGTGACGGTGCTGATTTCCAGCACGTTGACAAGGTCATGGAGAAATTCGGCTGGCCGATGGGTCCTGCCTATCTGCTGGACGTTGTCGGCATGGATACCGGCAAGCACGCCGGTGAAGTGATGGCAGACGGCTTCCCGGACCGCATGAAGCACGAGGGCACAACGGCCATTGACGTGATGTTCGATAACAACCGTTACGGACAGAAGAACGACAAGGGCTTCTACAAGTATGAACCGGACCGCAAAGGCAAGCAGAAGAAGGTTGTCGATGAAGAGACCTACAAGCTGCTCGAGCCGGTTGTTCAGGGTAAGAACGATTTCAGTGACGAAGACATCATCGCCCGTATGATGCTGCCTCTGTGCCTGGAAACCGTTCGCTGCCTGGAAGACGGCATTGTCGAAGATCCGGCAGATGCTGATATGGGCCTGATTTTCGGTATCGGCTTCCCGCCGTTCCGCGGTGGTGCCCTGCGCTATATCGACGATATGGGTGTGGACAAGTTCGTCGAACTGGCAGACAAGTTTGCAGACCTTGGTCCTCTTTATCACCCGACCGAGAAGCTGCGTGAAATGGCCAAGACTGGCGAAAAGTTCTTTGGCTAACCCTGAACGAGATTTCCGAACGGAGAAAGATCTATGAGCCTTAATCCGAGAGACGTTGTCGTCGTCGATTGCGTGCGGACTCCGATGGGTCGTGCCAAAAACGGTTGTTTCCGGAACGTGCGTGCAGAGACCCTGTCCGCCAATCTGATCGAAGCACTGTTTGAGCGCAACCCGAAGCTCGACCCGAAAGAAGTTGAAGATGTGATCTGGGGCTGTGTGAACCAGACCAAGGAGCAGGGCTTCAACGTCGCGCGTCAGATTTCCCTGCTGACCCGCATTCCCCACGAGTCTGCAGCCCAGACCGTGAACCGCCTGTGTGGCTCTGCCATGAGCGCGATTCACACTGCAGCTCAGGCCATTATGACCGGCAACGGTGATGTGTTCTTCGTGGGTGGTGTCGAGCACATGGGACACGTGCCCATGACCGAAGGCTTCGACCACAACCCGGCGGCATCCAAGTACACTGCCAAGGCCTCCAACATGATGGGCCTGACTGCGGAAATGCTGGCCAAGATGCACGGTATTACCCGCGAGCAGCAGGACGAGTTCGGTGCCCGCTCCCATCGCCTGGCCCATGAAGCGACCGTAGAAGGCCGTTTCAAGAACGAGATCGTGCCGATTCAAGGCCATGATGAGAATGGCTTTGTGAAGCTGATCGAAGAGGACGAGACCATTCGTCCGGAGACCACGGCGGAATCCCTGGGCCAGCTCAAGCCGGCGTTTGATCCGAAGAATGGTACCGTGACTGCCGGGACCTCCTCCCAGCTGACCGACGGTGCGGCTGCAATGGTGCTGATGTCCGCAGAGCGTGCAGAAGCACTTGGTCTCAAGCCGATTGCCAAGATTCGCAGCATGGCCGTTGCCGGCTGTGATCCCGCGATCATGGGTTACGGCCCGGTGCCTGCTACCAAGAAAGCACTCAAGCGTGCAGGCCTGAAAGTCGAAGATATCGATTTCTGGGAACTGAACGAAGCTTTCGCAGGCCAGTCTCTGCCGGTCCTCAAGGACCTGAAGCTGCTGGGTGTTATGGAAGAAAAAGTGAACCTGAACGGCGGCGCGATTGCCCTGGGGCATCCGCTTGGCTGCTCTGGTGCACGTATCTCCACAACCCTGCTGAACGTAATGCAGGCCAAAGGCGGTAAGCTTGGTGTTTCCACCATGTGTATCGGTCTGGGCCAGGGCATTGCAACGGTCTGGGAGCGTCTGTAATCCGTTAACCGGATTGCATTTCGCGGTTTCAGAGGGCCCGGCAAATGCCGGGCCTTTCTGTTTCAGCAGGCGGGTGCAACAGGGATCCCGGATGTGAAAAAAAGCAGGATTGAAACCAAAGAATGGGTTGTCTTGCTATTCTTGACCCTGTAAAACAGTGAGCCTATACAAAATGGCGGCGTATTTGTGTTTTCTAGCCGACTGATTTTACAGCGAGTTTACGGTTTGCTGATTTATTGACCGATTTATCGCCAAGGATACAGAACTCCGATATGGGTAAAAGTCTCGTAATTGTCGAGTCACCAGCGAAAGCGAAGACCATCAACAAGTACCTGGGCTCTGACTTCATCGTCAAATCGAGCGTCGGGCACATTCGTGATCTTCCCGTCAGTGGCAGCGGATCCCAGTCCGATCCCAAGGAGCGTGCAAAGCAGGCTGCTATCACCCGGAAGATGAGTCCTGAAGAAAAGGCTGTGCATAAAAAGCGCAAGTCCCGTGAACAGCTGGTCGCCCGGATGGGTGTAGACCCGGACCAGGACTGGAGTGCCCGTTACGAGATCCTTCCCGGCAAAGAGAAGGTGGTCAGCGAACTCAAGCGTCTGGCCAAATCAGCAGACCATATCTATCTGGCAACGGATTTGGACCGTGAAGGGGAGGCCATCGCCTGGCACCTTCAGCAGACCATTGGTGGCGAACCCGAGAAGTACCGACGCGTGGTCTTCAACGAGATCACCAAGCGTGCCATTCAGGAAGCCTTCAAGGATCCTGGCAATCTGGACAATAACCGTGTGAATGCCCAGCAGGCCCGGCGTTTCCTGGATCGGGTCGTAGGCTACATGGTGTCGCCACTGCTTTGGGCCAAGATTGCCCGCGGCCTGTCTGCCGGTCGCGTCCAGTCAGTCGCTGTGCGGCTGATTGTGGAGCGGGAGCGGGAAATCCGGAAGTTTGTTCCCGAGGAGTTCTGGCAGTTACACGCCGACCTCGCATCTGCCAAGGCCGATCAACCGGTCCGCTTCGAGGTGACGCGGCACGATGACAAGCCGTATCGCCCGGTCAATGAGCAGCAGAGCAGTGAACATGTCAGCCGGCTGAAGGCTGGTACGTTCAAGGTTGCCAAGCGGGAAGACAAGCCGACCCGTTCGCGCCCGTCTGCGCCGTTTATTACGTCCACGTTGCAGCAGGCTGCCAGTAACCGGATGGGGTTCAGCGTCAAGAAGACCATGATGCTGGCCCAGCGTCTTTATGAGGCCGGTTTCATTACTTACATGCGTACTGATTCGACCAACCTGAGTCAGGATGCGATCAACGGCTGTCGGGATTACATTGAAAAGCAGTTCGGCGACAAATACCGGCCCGAGAAGCCCCGGGTCTACGGCAGCAAAGAGGGCGCCCAGGAGGCACACGAGGCCATTCGCCCGACCGAAGTCAGCCGTCGTCCGGCGGATATCAGTGGCCTTGAGAAGGATGCCGAGAAGCTCTACGACCTCATATGGCGTCAGTTTATTGCCTGTCAGATGTCCGACGCCGAATTCCTGAGTACGTCCATCGTGGTGGCCAACGGCGACTATGAACTGCGTACCCGGGGCCGGATCATCAAGTTCGACGGCTTCCTGAAGGCAGCGCCTCAGGCCGCCAAGAAAGACGAAGACATTGCTCTGCCTGATATTCAGGTAGAAGAAGTGCTGGATCTCAGGAAACTGGATCCCACCCAGCACTTTACCAAGCCGGCGCCCAGGTACACCGAGGCGAGCCTGGTCAAAGAGCTCGAGAAGCAGGGCATTGGCCGTCCGTCGACCTACGCGTCGATTATTTCTACGATTCAGGATCGCGGCTACGTGAGGCTACAGAACCGTCGGTTCTACGCCGAGAAGATGGGCGAGATCGTTACCGAGCGCCTGTCGGAATCTTTTCCGAATCTGATGGATTTCGATTTCACCGCAAGGATGGAGGATGAGCTCGACGAGATTGCCGAGGGCGATGTCGAGTGGAAGAAGGTCCTGAATGACTTTTACGGTCGGTTCCGGCAGCAGCTGGAAAAAGCCGAGAGTGGTGAAGACGGCGGCATGCGCGCCAACACGCCGACTGAAACGGAGATTCCATGCCCGAGCTGTGGCCGGAACATGCAGATCCGGGTGGCCAGTACCGGTGTTTTCCTGGGTTGCTCTGGCTATTCCTTACCGCCGAAGGAGCGTTGCAAGACGACCATTAACCTCGTTTCGGGTGATGATGTTGTCAGCGCCGACGATGACGTCGAGGGTGAGGGCGAAACCCGCCTGCTGCGCAAGAAGCGTCGCTGCCCCAAGTGTGGCACCGCCATGGACAGCTACCTGGTGGACGAAACCCGCAAGCTGCATGTCTGCGGTAACAATCCGGATTGCTCTGGCTACGAGGTTGAAAAGGGCACGTTCCGCATCAAAGGCTACGATGGGCCGACTCTCGAGTGCGACAAGTGTGGCTCCGAGATGCAGCTTAAAACGGGGCGTTTTGGCAAGTATTTCGGATGCACCAATGCCGAGTGCAAAAATACCCGTAAGTTGCTGAAAAATGGTGAGCCCGCTCCGCCCAAAATGGACCCGGTGCCAATGCCCGAGCTCCAGTGCCAGAAAGTTGATGATACTTACGTTCTGAGGGATGGTGCGTCCGGATTATTCCTGGCTGCAAGCAAATTCCCGAAAAACCGGGAAACGCGGCCGCCGCTGGTGATGGAAATCAAACCGCACCGCAAGGAGATTGACCCGAAGCACGATTACCTGATGGATGCGCCCGAGCGCGACCCCGAGGGTAATCCGACCGTGATTCGCTACAGCCGCAAGAGCAAGGAGCAGTACGTCATGTCTGAAAAAGACGGCAAGGCGACAGGCTGGTCGGCGTGGTATGTGAACGGTAAGTGGCAACCACAGGACAAGAAAAAGTAACGTCTGCTGGTTTCCGGGGTCGGTTGATTGCCATCAAACGACCCCGGATTCGTTAACTTAGCGGAATTTCCTCAGTCTCTGGATGAGAGATGAGGTATCCCATCGTTTACCGCCCATCGACTGAACATCCGCATAGAATTGATCGACCAGTGCGGTCACCGGCAGAGATGCGTTCACTTTTCTCGCCTCCTCAAGGCAAATCCCCAGGTCCTTGCGCATCCAGTCAACGGCGAAGCCGTGTTCGAACTCTCCCGCAATCATGGTCCCCGACCGATTTTCCATCTGCCAGGACTGGGCTGCGCCTTTTGAAATCACGTCCACCACTTTCGCCACATCCAGTTCAGCCTGTTCGGCGAAGTGCAGGGCCTCTGAAAGCCCCTGGACGAGACCGGCAATAGCAATCTGGTTCACCATCTTGGTTTTCTGGCCGCTGCCTGCGGGGCCCATTCGATTGAGTGCCCGCGCATAGTGTTCCATGACCGGCTCGGCTTTCGCATAGGCCTGTTCCGAGCCGCCGCACATGATGGTCAGTTTGCCGTTTTCAGCGCCTTGCTGGCCACCGGATACAGGCGCGTCCACAAATCCCATGTTGTTCTTCCCGGCAGCATCCGCGAGATACTCGGCAATGCCGGCAGAAGCCGTAGTGTGATCGACCAGCACGGCGCCCTCAGAGGCATTGGCGAGAATGCCCTCGTCGCCCTCGTAGACCGCTTTCAGGTCGGTATCGGCGCCGACACAGGTCAAAACAATATCTGCGCCCTTTACGGCCTCAGCAATGGTGGAGCAGCTGGTTCCCGAGTATTCGCTTGCCCACTGCTCGGCTTTGTCACTCGTCCGGTTCCAGACCCTGACGTCGAGCCCCGCCTTCGCCAGGTGGCCGGCCATCGGGTAGCCCATGACGCCAAGGCCGATAAATGCTGCTGTAGTCATCGCTTTCTCCTCTTATGTTTTTGTCGGGTTAACTTAGCACAGAAGGGCAGGGCAGCACGCAATAAAAAAGGCCGCTGAATCAGCGGCCTTTGCGTGCTTTATCCGGAAAGTCAGACTTATTTGGTCGGATAATCCCGGGAATCCGGGCCAGTGTAGAGCTGGCGCGGACGGCCAATACGATAGTCGCCGCTTACCATTTCGTTCCAGTGCGAGAACCAGCCAATGGTGCGCGACAGGGCGAAGATAACGGTGAACATCGACGTCGGGATTCCGATTGCCTTGAGGATCAGGCCGGAATAGAAATCCACGTTGGGGTAGAGCTTGCGCTTGACGAAGTATTCGTCTTCCAGAGCGATCTTCTCGAGACGCTGGGCGATCTTCAGCAGCGGGTCGTTCTCCAGGCCCAGCTCAGTCAACACTTCGTGGGCAGTTTCTGCCATTACTTTGGCGCGCGGGTCGAAGTTCTTGTACACCCGGTGGCCGAAGCCCATCAGACGGAACGGATCGTCTTTATCCTTTGCCTTGGCGATGAATTTCTCGATGTTGGACTCGTCGCCGATCTCGGCCAGCATGTCCAGAACCGCTTCGTTGGCGCCGCCGTGAGCGGGGCCCCAAAGAGCAGCAATGCCGGAGGCAATACAGGCGTAGGGGTTGGCGCCAGTGGAGCCGGCCAGACGCACGGTAGAGGTTGAGGCGTTCTGTTCATGATCCGCGTGCAGGATGAAAATCTTGTCCATGGCCTTGGCCAGGATCGGGTTCGGCTTGTACTCCTCACAGGGAACGCCAAACATCATCTGCAGGAAGTTCTCGGAGTACGAGAGGTCATTGCGCGGATAAATGAAAGGTTGGCCGATGGCATACTTGTAGCACCAGGCGGCAATGGTCGGCATTTTCGCAATCAGGCGATGAGCGGTAATTTCCCGCTGTTCCTGGCTGGCAACGTCCATTTCACCATGATAGAAGGCAGACAAAGCGCCTACCACGCCGCACATGATGGCCATCGGGTGTGCGTCACGACGGAAACCCTGGAAGAAGTTCCGCATCTGGTCGTGCAGCATCGTGTGATTTTTGATGGTGTCGTGGAACTTCTGGTTCTCCTCGGCGCTCGGGAGCTCGCCGTGAAGGAGGAGATAACAGACTTCAAGGTAGTCGGAGTGTTCGGCCAGCTGTTCAATCGGGTAGCCGCGGTGCAGGAGAACGCCGTTCGCACCGTCGATGTAGGTGATGGCCGATTCGCAGGCTGCCGTGGATACGAATCCGGGATCGTATGTGAAAACGCCTTCCTGGACTAGGCCTCGTACGTCGATAACGTCAGGGCCGACGGTGCCTGAATAAACCGGTAGCTCAATGGACTTGTCCCCCACCGAGAGCGTGGCTTTCCTGTCGGTCATGGTGCTCTCCTATTTATCAGCTTTGACAGCTTTATCTACAGTTATAGATGCGCTTGGAGTCTGCGCGGTAGAAAGTCGCACCGCTGCGACCGCCTCGCTTTGGTCCCTTTCAAGCGCTCATTTTCGTTACATAGAACCACTATGCGCCTCAAATGACCGTCAAAATGGCCTCAAAGCGAGACGATCTCGCCTGGTGCGATTTCTGCCGCGCAGACTCCTGGAAGGCGCGTATTATCGCAAAACTGGCGGCAAAATATAGGGCGTTGGCTTTTTTTGTCAATGGAAGAGTCGGGAAAACCCATAATTTGACATTGGCTGTAAATGAGGGATATCCCGAATGACAACGGATTCGTGGAGGAAAACGATTTGTCAATCATCCTTATAGCTGGCTTAACCCCCTGAAATACGCGGCCTGAGCGACGTTGCAGGTTTGTAATTGGTTAGGGTACTCCTTATAATCCCTAGCCCGGAATCGGGGATAAACCTTTTGTGGCAGCTTGTAGACAGCCGGTTGTGGAAAAGGTTTCTTCTCTTCCAAGCCAATCGTATGCCGGTTTCGTAGCGGCATGCCGATCCTTACATACCAACCATCCGCACCCGGTTTTCCGGTCCCGCGGAACTAAGAGAGAGTGTGAGAGCGCTGTGAATAGCAAACGACCAGTAAATCTCGATCTCGGCAAGTTTCATTTTCCGCTGCCAGCCATTACGTCCATATTGCACCGCATCAGCGGCATCATTCTGTTTGTTGCTGTTGCGTTCATGCTCTACGGGCTCCAGCTTTCCCTGTCCGGGGAAGAGGGCTTCAGTCGCGTAAGTGAATTGCTGGACAGCTTCCTTGCCAAGCTGATTACCTGGGGCATCTTGTCTGCTCTGTTGTACCACCTGGTTGCGGGTATCAAGCACCTGTTCATGGACATGGGCATTGGTGAAGAGCTGGAAAGCGGCCGCCTGGCATCAAAGATCACGGTTGCGGTTTCCGTCATTCTCATCCTTTTGGCAGGAGTTTGGGTATGGGCATGAACAGTGTCACGAATATCGGTCGTAACGGAATTCAGGATTGGATCATCCAGCGCGTTTCGGCCTACGTATTAGCCCTGTACACACTGTTTTTACTTGGCTTTTTCATCTCCACCGATGTCGACTACCAAACCTGGTCAGCTCTGTTTGATCAGGCATGGATGAAGATATTCACGCTTCTGGCTTTGTTGTCGATTGCGGGGCATGCATGGGTCGGGTTGTGGACAGTTACAACGGATTACATGAAATCCGCTGGACAACGGTTGCTGGCCCAGGCAGTGGTTATCCTCGGTGTTTTTGTGTACGTCGTCTGGGGTATTCAAATTATTTGGGGGCTTTAATCGATGGCTAATATCAAGACCATGTCCTTTGACGCAATTGTTATCGGCGGCGGCGGCTCCGGCATGCGTGCCGCGCTTCAGCTGACCGAATCCGGCGTCAATACCGCGTGTATCACCAAGGTTTTCCCAACGCGGTCTCATACGGTCTCTGCGCAGGGCGGTATCACCTGTGCTATTGCCAGTGCTGATCCGAACGACGACTGGCGCTGGCATATGTATGACACGGTAAAAGGGTCGGACTACATTGCCGACCAGGATGCCGTCGAGTACATGTGTTCCGTTGGTCCTCAGGCGGTGTTCGAGCTTGAGCACATGGGTCTTCCTTTCTCTCGCACCGAGCAGGGTCGCATCTATCAGCGTCCTTTCGGTGGCCAGTCCAAGGGACCGGATAACCCGACTCAGGCAGCGCGTACCTGTGCCGCTGCCGACCGTACCGGTCACGCACTTCTGCATACCCTGTATCAGGCCAACATCAAGGGCGGCACCACGTTCCTGAACGAGTGGTACGCGGTCGATCTCGTCAAGAACAGCAAGGACGAAGTCGTTGGCGTGGTCGCCATCGAAGTCGAGACCGGCGAAGTTGCCTACATCAAGTCCAAGGCAACCGTTCTGGCTACCGGCGGCGCGGGCCGTATCTACGCCTCCACAACAAACGCCCTGATCAACACGGGCGATGGTATCGGCATGGCGCTGCGCGCCGGTTTCCCGATGCAGGATATGGAAATGTGGCAGTTCCATCCGACCGGCATCTACGGTGCCGGCACGCTGGTAACAGAAGGTTGCCGCGGTGAAGGTGGCTATCTGATCAACGCCGAAGGCGAGCGTTTCATGGAGCGCTATGCGCCGAACGCGAAAGACCTGGCAGGCCGGGACGTTGTTGCTCGCGCCATGGTCATCGAGATCCTGGAAGGTCGCGGCTGCGGTCCCGACAAGGATCACGTACTGCTGAAGCTTGATCATCTGGGCGAAGAAACCCTGAACCTCCGCCTGCCAGGCATCTGTGAGCTGTCCCGCACCTTTGCGCACGTTGATCCGGTTAAAGAGCCGATCCCGGTTGTTCCGACTTGCCACTACATGATGGGCGGTATTCCGACCAACGTTGGTGGCCAGGCGCTTACCCAGGACGAGAATGGCAAGGACAAGCCAATCCCCGGGCTGTTTGCCTGTGGCGAGGCCGCCTGTGTATCTGTACACGGTGCCAACCGTCTGGGTGGCAACTCTCTGCTGGATCTGGTGGTCTTTGGTCGCGCAGCGGGTCTGCACATTGAAGAGCAGCTTCGTGGCGGCTTTGAAGTGGACGGTGCCAGTGAGGATGACATCAAGCGCGCCATGGCGCGGCTTGACCGCCTGAACAATGCGTCCGAGGGCGAAAGTGTTGCAGAGGTTCGGAAGGATCTTCAGAACTGCATGCAGCTTTACTTCGGTGTGTTCCGTGACGGCAAGAGCATGGAAGAGGGCCTCAAAAAGCTGGAAGCGATTGGTGAGCGTGTTCGCAACACCAAACTCGCGGATACCAGCAACGCCTTCAACACTGCTCGTATTGAAGCGCTCGAGCTGGATAACCTTTTCGAGGTTGCCTTGTCTACCGCCATTTCCGCGTTCGAGCGTAAGGAAAGCCGCGGTGCCCATGCCAGGAACGATTTCACCGAGCGTGACGACGAAAACTGGCTCAAGCACTCCATCTACTTCCCGCTGGAAAAGCGTGTTGGTAAACGTGACGTGAATTTCGCGCCGAAGACTGTGGACACGTTTCAGCCGAAGGTCCGGACTTACTAAGGGGGACTCCGAAAATGTTAGTAAGCCTTTATCGTTATAACCCGGAGACTGACAGCGCGCCTTATATGCAGGACGTGGATGTCGAGATTCCGGAAGGCAAGGATCTCATGGTTCTTGACGTGCTGAACCTGGTCAAGGAACGGGATCCGTCAATGGCCTACCGTCGTTCCTGTCGCGAGGGCGTTTGTGGCTCTGATGGCATGAATATGAACGGCAAGAACGGCCTGGCCTGTATCACGCCGGTTTCCCAGGTGGTGAAGGGCGACAAGCTGGTTCTTCGCCCACTGCCGGGCCTGCCGGTTATTCGTGATCTGGTTGTTGATATGAGTCTTTTCTACAAGCAGTACGAAAAGGTCATGCCGTACCTGATTAACGACAAGCCTGCTCCCGCGATCGAGCGTCTGCAGTCTCCGGAAGATCGCCAGAAACTGGACGGCCTGTACGAGTGTATTCTCTGTGCCTGCTGCTCCACGTCCTGCCCGTCATTCTGGTGGAATCCGGACAAGTTTATCGGCCCTGCCGGCCTGCTTCAGGCTTACCGTTTCCTGGCAGACAGCCGGGATACAGCCCAGGAAGAGCGACTTGCCAACCTTGATGACCCGTTTAGCGTGTTCCGCTGCCGGGGCATCATGAACTGTGTCAGTGTCTGCCCGAAAGGTCTGAACCCCACAAGGGCTATCGGCCACATTCGGAATCTTCTGCTGCAAAGGGCTACTTAAGCAGCAGGATTTGCGACAGACGCTATACTGTTCTGATCAGGTTAGTACCCGGAAGGCCTCGCAAGATTGCGGGGCCTTCAACCAAAGGCTTATAGTCAAAGGTCTTACGCGGGTGCACACTACGCAGGCCGTGGCGGGAACTTATAAAGTTTTCTCCCTGTCTTGCTGAGTATAAAAACCACCGGGGAATGGAAAACATCCATGTCGGGTGTGGTGGCCAAAGTCGATCCCGTAAAAACCCGTATTGACTGAGAAATACCCCTGGCCGACCATATCGGGCTCCCCGCACCAGCCCAAGGTGAGCTATTCAAGATGCACGAAAGCATAATGGAGCAGTTATGGCAGACTTCCCACCTTCAGGGTGGAAATCTTGCCTATGTTGAACAGCTTTTTGAAACCTACCTGACAGACCCCAATGCCGTTCCCGAAGAGTGGCGAAGCTATTTCGACAAGCTTCCCAGTGTTGACGGCTACAAGGGCCGTGACGTTGTCCACTCTTCCATCCGCGAACAGTTTGAACACATATCCCGTAACCAGCGTTTTCTTGCCAGCGGCGGCGTTCCCGCCAGTGCAACGTCTGATGCGGACAAGAAACAGATCCGTGTTCTGCAGCTGATTAACGCCTACCGCTTCCGCGGTCATCAGGAAGCGAAGCTGGACCCGCTCGGCGTATGGCAGCGTCCCAAGGTTGAAGACCTCGATCCCGAATTTCATGAGTTATCGGACTCTGACCGTGACCTGGAATTTCAGACAGGCTCCCTGAATCTTGGTTCCGAGACCATGAAGCTCGGAGACATCGTCGATGGCTTGCGCCAAACCTATTGCGAAAGCATCGGCGCTGAATACATGCATGTGGTCGATACCCGCATCAAGCGTTGGTTCCAGCAACGCATGGAGCCGGTTCGTTCACGTCCTGCCTACGAAAATAGCACCCGTAAGCACATCCTTGAGCGTCTGACGGCTGCCGAGGGTCTTGAAAAGTACCTGGGATCCCGCTATCCGGGCGTGAAACGGTTTGGTCTTGAGGGTGGCGAGACCCTGATCCCCTGCCTGGACGAGCTGATTCAGCGTGCCGGTTCCTACGGTGCCAAGGAAATTGTTCTGGGCATGGCTCACCGTGGTCGCCTGAACGTTCTGGTCAACACCCTGGGCAAGAATCCGCGGGAGCTCTTTGACGAATTCGAAGGTAAGAAACTCGCCGATTCCGGCTCCGGTGACGTGAAATACCACCAGGGCTTCTCATCCAACGTGATGACTCCGGGCGGCGAAGTTCACTTGGCGATGGCGTTTAACCCGTCGCACCTGGAAATCGTTTCACCGGTTGTCGAGGGCTCCGTTCGCGCCCGCCAGACCCGCCGCAATGACGATGAAGGCACCAAGGTTGTTCCGATTATCATGCATGGCGACGCCGCGTTTGCCGGCCAGGGCGTGGTAATGGAAACCTTCCAGATGTCGCAGACCCGCGGTTTCGGCGTTGGTGGCACCATCCATATTGTCATCAACAACCAGGTTGGTTTCACCACCAGCAAGCAGGAAGATGCGCGGTCCACGGAATACTGCACCGACGTGGCCAAGATGATCCAGGCGCCGATTCTGCATGTGAATGCGGACGACCCGGAAGCGGTCATGTTCGTGACGCAGATGGCCATGGATTACCGCAACGAATTCAAGAACGACGTTGTGATCGATCTGGTCTGCTATCGTCGCCGCGGCCACAACGAGGCGGACGAGCCGGCAGCAACCCAGCCGGTCATGTACGAGAAGATCCGCAAGCTCAAGACCACTCGCAACCTGTACGTGGATCAATTGGTGGAAGCCGGTGTTATTACCGAGGAAGAAGCCAAGCAGATGGAGAATGACTACCGCGACGCCCTGGACAATGGCGAGCACGTGGTCAAATCCCTGGTCAAGGAGCCCAACAAAGAGCTCTACGTAGACTGGACCCCGTATCTCGGTCACGAGTGGACTGCCAAGTGCAAGTCCAGCGTTGCTCTGAAGACCATCCAGAAGCTGGGCAAGAAGCTGACGTCAGTTCCCGAAGGGTTCAGCATACAGCGTCAGGTCTCCAAAATTGTTACGGACCGCGAGAAAATGACGGCCGGTGCCTTGCCTATCAACTGGGGCTACGGCGAAGTCATGGCCTATGCGACTCTGTTGAATGAAGGCCACCCCATCCGCCTGACGGGGCAGGATATTGGTCGAGGCACGTTCTCTCACCGTCATGCAGTGCTTCACAATCAGAAAGACGGCTCGACCCATATCGCTCTGGCTGAATTGGCCGAGGACCAGCCCAAGTTCGAAATCTACGACTCGTTGCTGTCTGAAGAAGCGGTCATGGCGTTTGAGTACGGCTATTCCACTACCGCGCCTGATGGTCTTGTGGTCTGGGAAGCGCAGTTTGGCGACTTTGCCAACGGTGCTCAGGTCGTGATTGATCAGTTCCTGACCAGTGGTGAGCACAAGTGGGGACGCCTGTGCGGCTTGACCCTGCTGTTGCCCCATGGATACGAAGGGCAGGGCCCGGAGCACAGCTCCGCTCGCCTTGAGCGTTTCCTGCAGTTGAGTGCCGAGCACAATATCCAGGTATGCGTGCCTACCACGCCGTCCCAGGTATTCCATATGCTTCGTCGCCAGGTGAAGCGCCCGCTGCGTAAGCCGTTGGTAGCGATCACGCCCAAGAGCTTGCTGCGGCACAAGGAAGCGACGTCTGATCTTGATGACCTGACCTCAGGTACCTTCAAGACTGTTCTGCCCGAGAAAGAACCGTCCGATCCGAAGAAAGTCACCCGCCTGATTCTGTGCTCTGGCAAGGTGTATTTCGATCTGTTGGAGAAAAAGAAATCTGACGAGCGTGATGACGTCGCCATCGTTCGGATCGAGCAGCTGTATCCTTTCCCCGGAGACGATCTTGACGAACTCCTGAGCGAATACTCCAAGCTCAAGCATGTTGTCTGGTGTCAGGAAGAACCGATGAACCAGGGTGCCTGGTATTGCAGTCAGCATCATATGCGTAATGCGCTGCATCGCAAGAACCCCAAGCTGTACCTTCAGTATGCCGGTCGTGACGCTTCGGCTGCTCCTGCCTGTGGCCATATGTCTGTCCACATCGAAGAGCAGAAGAAACTGGTTAACGACGCGTTTGAAATTTGACGAGCTACCGAACTAAGGATCTGTAATGTCAACTGAGATTAAAGCCCCCGTTTTCCCGGAGTCGGTCGCAGAGGGTACCGTCGCGACCTGGCACAAGCAGCCGGGTGAAGCCTGTTCACGCGATGAGCTGATTGTCGATATCGAAACCGATAAGGTTGTTCTTGAGGTTGTTGCGCCGGCTGATGGTGTGATCGAGGAAATCCTCAAGAATGAAGGCGATACCGTTGAGAGCGGCGAGGTAGTCGGCAAGTTCAAGGAAGGCGCCAAAGGCGAAACCAAGCCTGCCGAGGGCAAGAAAGAAGAGAGCAAGGAAGAGGCTCCGAAGGAAGAAGCCAAGAGCGAAGCGTCTTCTGGCGAAGCGATCCTGAGCCCGGCGGCCCGCAAGCTGGCTGAGGAAAATAACGTTGATCCGAACAGCATCAAGGGTACCGGCAAAGATGGCCGCGTAACCAAAGAAGACGTTCAGAGCCACGTGGAAAGTGCCAAATCCTCCGGCGGCGCTTCTGCGCCTCAGCCTGCGGCGGGTATGCCGGAAGTTAACGTCAGCCAGGGCGAGCGTCCAGAGAAGCGCGTGCCGATGACCCGCCTGCGTGCGAGCATTGCCAAGCGACTGGTGAATGCGCAGCAAAGCGCAGCCATGCTGACCACCTTTAACGAGGTGAACATGGGGCCGATCATGGAAATGCGCAAGCAGTACCAGGACAGCTTTGTGAAGCGTCACGGTATCAAGCTTGGCTTCATGTCCTTCTTTACCAAGGCGGCCACCGAAGCCCTGAAGCGTTTCCCGGCGGTGAACGCGTCCATCGACGGTAACGACATGGTTTACCACGGCTATCAGGATATCGGCGTGGCGGTTTCGACCGATCGCGGCCTGGTTGTTCCGGTCCTGCGTGATTCCGATGCCATGGGCCTGGCAGACATCGAGAAGAAGATCGTCGAGTATGGCACCAAGGCGAAAGAGGGCAAGCTGGCCATTGAAGATATGACCGGCGGTACCTTCACGATTACCAACGGCGGTATCTTCGGTTCGCTGATTTCTACTCCGATCCTGAACCCGCCGCAGACTGCGATCCTGGGCATGCACAAGATCCAGGAGCGTCCGATGGCCGTGAACGGCAAGGTGGAAATTCAGCCGATGATGTACCTGGCGCTTTCTTACGACCACCGAATGATTGATGGCAAGGAAGCGGTGCAGTTCCTTGTTGCCATCAAGGAAATGCTTGAAGACCCGGCACGTATTCTGCTGGACGTCTGAGCCGACATTTAACGAATCGGAAACAGGGTAAAAGTATGTCTGATAAGTACGACGTCATTGTCATTGGTGCAGGCCCCGGGGGCTACGTAGCGGCCATCAAAGCGGCACAGCTGGGTCTCAAGACCGCGTGTGTCGAATCCTGGACTTCAGAAGACGGCAAGGCACAGGTGCTTGGCGGTACGTGCCTCAACGTTGGCTGCATCCCCTCCAAGGCGTTGCTGGAGATTTCCCACAAGTTCGAGGAATCCAGCCACGATTTCGAGATGCAGGGCATCATCGCCAAGGATGTCAAAATGGACATCGGCAAGATGATGGAGCGCAAAAGCGGCATCGTTAAGCAGCTGACCGGCGGCATTGCAGGTCTGTTCAAGTCCAATGGCGTTACCTCCATCCACGGCCACGGCAAACTGCTGGCCAGCCGTAAGGTGGAAGTGACCGATAAGGACGGCAAGTCGACGACTTACGAAGCCGACAATATCATTCTGGCCACCGGCTCCAAACCGATCCAGATTCCGCCCGCGCCGTTCGATGGCGAATACATCGTCGATTCCGAGGGTGCTCTGGAATTTACCGAAGTGCCCAAGCGTCTTGGCGTTATTGGCGCCGGTGTTATTGGCCTTGAGCTCGGCAGTGTCTGGGCTCGTCTTGGCGCTGAAGTTACTGTTCTGGAAGCCCAGGACACGTTCCTGCCGGCCGTTGACCAGCAGGTGGCCAAGGATGCCCTGAAGCAATTCCAGAAGCAGGGTCTGAATATTGTCATGGGTGCACGTATGACCGGCGCGGAAGTGAAGCGCAAGCTGGTTAACGTGAACTATGAAGATTCCAAGGGCAAGCACGAAGCCAAGTTTGACAAGCTGATTGTCGCTGTTGGTCGTCGGCCCTACACCGACAACCTGCTGTCGGAAGACTCCGGCGTCCAGATGGATGAGCGCGGCTTCATCTTTGTCGATGACAACTGTAAAACCGAAGCCCCGGGTGTCTGGGCGATCGGTGACGTAGTTCGTGGACCCATGCTGGCCCACAAGGCGTCTGAAGAAGGCATCATGGTTGCGGAGCGTATCGCCGGGCACAAGCCCCAGGTGAACTACGACTGCATCCCGAACGTTGTGTACACCTTCCCCGAAGTTGCCTGGGTTGGCAAAACCGAAGAGCAGATGAAGGCAGAAGGTGAAGAATACAACGTAGGTACCTTCCCGTTTGCGGCCAACGGTCGTGCAATGGCTGCAAACTCGGCGACCGGTCTGGTCAAGATCATTGCTGACGCAAAAACTGACCGCATTGTCGGTTTCCATGTAGTTGGTCCCCAGGCCTCTGAAATCGTTGCCCAGGGCGTAATCGCCATGGAATTCGGTTCCAGCGCCGAAGATCTGGCCCTGACCTGCTTTGCACATCCGACTCTGTCAGAGTCCGTGCACGAAGCAGCTCTGGCCGTCGGTGGTGGCGCGATCCATATCGCCAACCGCCGCAAGAAGAAGTAACGCAAACCAGGAATTTTTTAATTCGGGACATTAACTATGAATTTGCATGAATATCAGGGCAAACAGCTTTTCGCTGAATATGGCCTGCCAGTATCCAAAGGCATTGCCTGTGATACTCCGAAGGAAGCTGTAGACGCAGCTGGTGAAATCGGCGGTGATGCATGGGTTGTAAAAGCCCAGGTTCACGCAGGTGGCCGTGGTAAGGCCGGCGGTGTAAAGCTGGTCAAGAGCAAAGACGAGATCCGTGAGTTTGCCGAGAAGTGGCTGGGCCAGAACCTGGTAACCTACCAGACGGATGAAAACGGCCAGCCGGTCAGCAAGATCCTGGTTGAATCCCTGACCGATATCGATCAGGAGCTGTACCTGGGTGCGGTAGTTGATCGCGGCACCCGCCGTATCGTTTTCATGGCCTCCACCGAAGGCGGTGTTGAGATCGAAAAGGTTGCCGAAGAAACGCCCGAGAAGATCCTGAAAGCCGAAATCGACCCGCTGGTTGGCGCTCAGCCGTACCAGGGCCGTGAGCTCGCGTTCAAGCTGGGCCTGGAAGGCAAGCAGATCGGTCAGTTCACCAAGATCTTCGTTGGTCTGGCCAAGCTGTTCGAAGAGTGCGATCTGGCACTGGTCGAGATCAACCCGCTGGTTATTACTCCGGCCGGTGATCTGCACTGCCTGGACGCCAAAGTCGGCGTTGACGGTAACGCACTGTACCGTCAGAAGAAGATCCACGAGATGCACGATCCCTCCCAGGAAGATTCCCGGGAAGCGGAAGCGGCCAAGTGGGAACTGAACTACGTGGCTCTGGAAGGCAACATCGGTTGCATGGTCAACGGTGCCGGCCTGGCCATGGGTACCATGGACATCATCAAGCTGTCCGGCGGCCAGCCTGCCAACTTCCTGGACGTTGGCGGCGGTGCAACCAAGGAGCGTGTTTCCGAAGCGTTCAAAATCATCCTGTCTGACTCCAACGTCAAGGCGGTTCTGGTCAACATCTTCGGTGGTATCGTTCGCTGCGACATGATTGCAGAGGGCATTATCGGTGCCGTGAAGGAAGTCGGCGTCAAGGTTCCTGTTGTGGTTCGCCTTGAAGGCAACAACGCGGAGAAGGGTACTCAGGTACTCGCCGAGAGCGGCCTGAACATCATTGCCGCTACCAGTCTGTCGAATGCGGCAGAGCAAGTTGTGAAAGCCGCAGGGGGTAAATAATGAGCATCCTGATTAACAAAGACACCAAGGTTATCTGTCAGGGCTTTACCGGCGCACAGGGCACCTTCCACTCAGAGCAGGCGATTGCCTACGGCACCAAGATGGTTGGCGGCGTTAGCCCCGGCAAGGGCGGCACCGAGCATCTGGGCTTGCCGGTGTTCAACACCGTGCGTGACGCCGTTGAAGCAACTGGCGCAGAAGCGACCGTTATCTACGTACCGGCACCGTTCTGTAAGGACGCCATCATCGAAGCGGCGGATGCCGGCATTCAGCTGATCGTATGTATCACTGAAGGTATCCCGACTATCGATATGCTGTATGCCAAGGAGTACGTGGATCGCAAAGGCGTCCGCATGATTGGTCCAAACTGCCCGGGTGTTATCACTCCGGACGAGTGCAAGATCGGCATCATGCCTGGCCACATCCACAAGAAGGGCAAGGTTGGCATCGTGTCTCGTTCAGGCACCCTGACTTACGAAGCGGTCAAGCAGACCACTGACTTCGGCTACGGTCAGTCCACCTGTATCGGTATCGGTGGTGACCCGATCCCGGGCTCCAACTTCATCGACATTCTGGCCCTGCTCGAGAAAGATCCTGAGACAGAAGCCATTGTGATGATTGGCGAGATCGGCGGTACCGCCGAGGAAGAAGCTGCGGCCTACATCAAGCAGAACGTTTCCAAGCCGGTGGTTTCTTACATCGCTGGTGTTACTGCGCCTCCGGGCAAGCGTATGGGCCACGCTGGCGCCATCATTTCTGGTGGCAAGGGTACAGCAGACGATAAGTTTGCCGCTCTTGAAGACGCTGGTGTTCGCACTGTGCGCAGTCTGGCCGAGATCGGTCAGGCCCTGAAGGAAGTCACTGGCTGGTAAGCTGGCCTTCTTTCAGTAAAAACCCCCGTTTCTGCCCTGCAGAGCGGGGGTTTTTTATTTATAATGCCGGGTCGCCTGAACTATGATGGCGGTTCCAATACCAAATAAGGAGTTCGTGCTTTGAGTTCTGTAGATTCCCAGCAAAGGGTTTTGTCCGGCATGCGTCCGACCGGCAAGCTTCACCTTGGCCACTACCACGGTGTGCTGAAAAACTGGGTTAAACTCCAGCATGAATTCGAATGCTTTTTCTTTGTGGCGGACTGGCACGCGCTCACCACCAACTACGACGACCCCTCCGGCATTGAGCAGAGCGTCTGGGATATGGTCATCGATTGGCTCGCGGCCGGCGTGAACCCGGGCTCGTCCACGATGTTCATTCAGTCACAGGTGCCTGAGCATGCCGAACTGCACCTGCTGTTGTCGATGATTACGCCCCTCGGTTGGCTGGAACGTGTGCCTACGTTCAAGGATCAGCAGGAAAAGCTTCGGGAGAAGGATCTGGCGACCTACGGGTTCCTGGGTTACCCGCTGCTTCAGAGTGCAGACATTCTGGTTTACCGGGCGGGAAAGGTTCCTGTTGGTGCGGATCAGGTTTCCCATGTCGAAATCACCCGGGAGATCGCCCGTCGCTTCAACCATATCTATGGTCGCGAGCCAGGGTTTGAGGAGCAGGCGGAAGGCGCCATCGTCAAGATGGGCAAGAAAAACGCCAAGCTCTATCGCAATCTCAAGAGGCGTTACCAGGAGGAGGGCGACATGGATGCCCTGGAAACGGCCCGTGCTCTGCTGAAAGAGCAACAGAATATCTCCCTGGGCGATCGTGAGCGTCTGTACGGCTACATTGAGGGCGGCGGCAAGGTGATTTTGCCGGAGCCGCAGCCGCTGCTGACGCCGGAGTCCAAGTTGCCAGGGTTGGATGGTCAGAAGATGTCCAAGTCCTACAACAACTATATCGGCCTGCGGGAGGAACCGGACAGCGTTGCCCAGAAAGTCCGCACCATGCAGACCGATCCCCAGCGGGTCCGTCGCACCGATGCCGGTGAGCCGGAAAAATGCCCGGTGTGGGGTATGCACAAGATCTATTCTGACGCCGACACCCAGGAATGGGTGCAAAACGGTTGTCGAAGCGCCGGCATTGGTTGCCTGGACTGCAAGAAGCCGTTGATTGACGCGATTGTCGAGGAGCAGCGTCCGCTCCACGAACGCGCCCGGGAATATGAAGGCAATCCGGATCTGGTTCACTCCATTCTCCAGGAAGGCCGTGAACACGCGCGCGATGCCGCTCGCGATACCCTTGAGGAAGTCCGGGCAGCCATGGGGCTTCATTACCGCTGAATCCGCAGGAACCGGCGCCCGGCCCTGACAGGCTCCCGGCGCCGCTCCGGAGTGAAAGGTTATGACCGAAGAATCCACCGATCAGGCCACGCCCGAAGCTCAGGACGCTGCCCCGGAGCAATCGCCCCTGGCGCGGGTATCCGGCAAGCCGGTGGTGGATCTTCCCAAAGACCTGTACATACCGCCGGATGCACTTGCCGTCTTCCTTGAAGCGTTCGAAGGGCCGCTGGATCTTCTGCTGTATCTCATTCGCCGTCAGAACATGAACATTCTGGACATCGACGTCAGCGAGATTACCCGGCAATACATGGATTACATTGGTGCCGTGGAGGCCATGCGTTTCGAGCTGGCCGCTGAGTACCTGGTGATGGCGGCCACATTGGCGGAAATCAAATCGAGGATGCTGTTGCCTCGACAGGAAAGTGACGATGAGGAAGAGGTTGATCCCCGCGCCGAACTGATTCGCCGGCTTCAGCAGTACGAACGGTTCAAGCAGGCTGCCGAGGATATTGATGAATTACCGCGCCTGGAGCGGGATACCTTTGCCGCCTCCGCGGCTCTGCCGAAGATGCCCTCCAGTCATCCCCACCCGGACGTAGACTTGCGGGAAATGCTGCTGGCCCTGCAGGGCGTTCTTCAGCGGGCAGACCTGTTTACCAGTCACCATGTTGAACGGGAAAGGCTTTCGACCCGGGAGCGCATGTCTGCAATCCTGTCGGTGCTTCAGGATGATCATTTCGTGACATTCGAAAGCTTGTTTACGATTGAAGAGGGCCGGCTCGGGGTCGTGGTGACCTTCCTGGCCACGCTTGAGCTGGTCAAAGAGCAGCTGATCGAGGTTGTTCAGGCCGAGGTTCTGGGCCCGATTCATGTCAGAGCCAGGGCAGCCAGCTAGGCCCTCCCAACGTTCAAAGCACGGAAATACGGATCAGACACCATGAACGAAGAACACCTGCTGAGAATTCAGGCGATTGCCGAAGCGGCCCTGCTGGCTGCAGGTAAACCCTTGTCTCTCGACCAGCTTCGGGAACTGTTCAGTGAAGAGGAGCGTCCCGCGCGCCAGGTGATGGAGCATGTCATGGTGCTTCTGGAAGCGGCCTGCGAAGGGCGTGGCTTTGAATTGAAAAAGGTCGCCAGTGGCTACCGTATTCAGGTTCGCGAAGAATTCGCGCCCTGGGTAGGGCGTTTGTTCGAGGAAAAGCCACAGCGCTATTCCCGGGCTTTGCTTGAAACCCTGGCACTGATCGCCTACCGGCAGCCCATCACCCGGGGTGAAATCGAGGATATTCGGGGTGTTACGGTAAGCAGCAATATCATTCGTACACTGCTTGAGCGAGAGTGGGTACGCGTCGTTGGGCATCGGGATGTTCCCGGCCGTCCGGCCATGTATGCAACCACGAAACAGTTTCTGGACTACTTTAACCTCAGGGGCCTGGATCAGATGCCGCCCCTGAATGAAGTCCGCGATCTTGAAGAGATCGGCCGGGAAATTGAAAAGAACATGCAGGCGGAGATCGAGTTCGAATCAACGACTGCCGAGAACGACGACGAATCTTCTAGCCAGACACTTCACTGACGCCATTCGGGTGTCAGTCAGATACTAAGGATTGATTTCATGGCGGCAGAACGCCCCAAAAAACCAGCCAGACCAGCCAGGGACGACGTGAGCCAGGGTGGGCCAGAGCGTATTCAGAAATTGCTCGCCCGCGCGGGCATCGGATCGCGCCGGGAAATTGAAGGCTGGATGGAAGCCGGCCGCCTGTTGGTCAACGGGCAACCGGTGGCGCCCGGGCAAAAAGCGACCGTTGAGGATCGCTTCGAACTCGACGGCAAGCGACTGGAAGTGTCCGGGGCGGCGGAAGTGATGCGCCGGGTACTGATTTATAACAAGCCGGAGGGCGAGGTTACCACTCGAAAAGACCCCGAGGGTCGGCCGACGGTGTTTGATCGTTTGCCACGTCTCAAAGAGCACCGGTGGATTTCCATCGGACGGCTGGATATCAACACCACGGGGCTGGTGCTCTTTACCACAGACGGCGAGTTGGCGAATCGCCTGATGCATCCGTCCAACCAGATTGATCGGGAATACGCGGTGCGGATTTTCGGGGAAGTGGACGACGCGATGATCGAGCGCCTGCTTCAGGGCGTCCTCCTGGAAGATGGTATGGCCAAGTTCACCGATATCTCCCCGGCCGGCGGTAGCGGTATGAATCGCTGGTTCCACGTTACCCTGCTGGAGGGGCGGAATAGGGAAGTGCGGCGCCTGTGGGAGTCCCAGGGTGTTCGAGTGAGTCGGCTGAAACGCGTGCGCTATGGGCCGATCTTCCTGCCGAGCAGGCTGACTGTTGGCAAGTGGGAAGAGCTGGATCAGAGGACGGTAGATACCCTGAGCCGAACGGTTGGTCTGGAGGCGGTTGAGATTCCCCAGAAGACGCCGGATGAGAAAGCGGCCCACGATCGCCAAAGGCGCAAAAGTCCTGGCCGCTCTGGCAAGAAAACCCCCGGGAAAAAATGGGCCGTCAGCGACACCAAACCTGCCAAGCCGGCCGGGCGTGCTCCGAGGCCAGAAAGAGCACGAAGCAAGCCGCCCCGAGGCTGATCGTTACGAAATAGTGGCAAACACCCGGGTGCAGTTCCGGCCCTGGTGTTTGGCGCGGTAGAGCGCTTCGTCTGCCCTCGCCAACCACGCCTGGGGTGATTCCTTGGGCAAGAAGGTAGCTACGCCGCAGCTGGTTGTAACCTTGAGTTCCTTTTCCCCGCCATCTACCCGGATGGCCGCGATAGCCTCTCGAACCCTTTCTGCTACGTCTCTGGCATCCTGCTCCGAAGTGTGCGGGAGCAGGATAGCAAACTCCTCGCCACCAAAGCGGTAGACTGAATCCGATGTGCGGATCGACTTTTCGATCTCGGACGCTGCCAACTGCAGGAGATGGTCGCCAACCACATGGCCGTGCGTGTCGTTGACCGCCTTGAAGTGATCCAGATCGCAGAGTACGAGCGAGTAGGGCTCACCATGGCGCTCCGACAACAGGCTGGAGCGCTGCAGAGCGTCGTCCAGGGCCCGTTTGTTGGGTATGCCGGTCAGGGAATCTGTCAGGGATGCCTGCTCAATGGCCACGTACTGGCAGGCGTTGCGAATCGGGCAGATCGCCGCGCTCAGAACCATCTCGACGCCTTCCAGCTCCTGTTCCGAGAACCTCTGCCGGCGTTGCAGTACCAGGGTCCCATAATTGACACCTTCAAGGCTCAGCCGATACTCGCAACGGTGTGGGCCTCCCATGCCTGTGGCATAGACGAAATCCTGTTTACCGATCCGGTGCCGGTAGTTGAGCGCACTGAAAGGAACAATGGCGACCAGTTCTTCGGCCAGGATCGCCAGCTGTTGTTCCAGCGACAGGGTGGTGGACAGCCGGCGCGTCAGCCTGGTGAGTACATCCGGCGTGTTGTTCCAGTCCTGATGTGCCTGACGCAGCGCAGCCAGTTTCTGGGGCTGGGAAGGAGACTGATGGATCGACGGTATGTTTTTCACTACGGTTCACTCTGTCGCAGAAGTTTACAGTGCTTTGCGTGTGCTTAGCAGAAACCGTGCCCACTCAATAAAACCCAATAAAAACATAAAGTAATAAGGCTAGCGTCACTTGGTTTCTGATTCTCCGGCGGCCGTTTACAATTTGCCGTCAAAAAACCGGCAGTGATTTGCCGCGACGTTCCTGGGCTGTGCAAAATGTCAGACAAGGGGTGGGGCTATAGATTCCCTGTGGTAAACTTCTGCGTTTGAAATCGTGCCGTCTTCAGGAATGAGTGACCAACTTTATGAGGTTTCAGGCCCCGGAAAGTCTGTCTGAACAAATTGCCCAGCATCTGGGGCAACGAATCATCACGCGAGATCTCAAGCCCGGCGAACGCATTCAGGAATTGAAGGTGTCGGGAGAACTGAATGTCAGCCGCGGCTCCGTTCGGGAAGCACTGCTTATTCTGGAGCGCCGCCATCTGATCGAGATTTTCCCCCGGCGGGGTGCGGTCGTCTCCAGCCTGACGCCCGAAAGCGTCAACAGCCTCTACGATATCTATATCGATCTTCTCTGCATGCTGGGGCGCAAGGTGCTTGAGCGCTGGTCCGGCAGGGAGCTTGGCGGGGTCATGGGCCAGGTTCGTGAATTGCAGGCAGTGATTGATGCCCTGAACGCTACCAGCGCCGACGCCGCCGAGCAGGTCATTGATGCGGGTTTTGGGGTGATGCGTTACGCCTACGGCCTCGTCGAGAACCCGTTTCTGGAAGAGACCCTCGAGAATTTCCGACCGGCCATCAGCCGCACCTATTTTGTGGCGCTGGAACACTTCCGGGAAGAAATTGGTGAAACTGCTACCTTCTTTCGGCAGCTGGCGGATGCTGCCGTCAACGACGACACTGAGCGGCTGCAAGCCGTCATCCAGGCCTTTGGGGAGCACCAGCGCGAGCAGGTGTTGACGATCCTTCGGCAGGAAGCGAGCGCCTGATATGCGGCTGAAGTCCATCAAACTGTCCGGCTTCAAATCGTTCGTAGATCCCACCACGGTTCCGTTCCCCTCCAACATGACGGCCGTGGTCGGCCCCAATGGGTGCGGCAAGTCCAACATCATCGATGCGGTGCGTTGGGTAATGGGGGAGAGCTCGGCCAAGTACCTGCGCGGCGAATCCATGACAGACGTTATCTTCAACGGTTCCAGCGCAAGAAAGCCCGTGGGGCAGGCCTCCATCGAACTGGTGTTTGATAACAGCGATGGTTCCGCGCCCGGTGAATTCGTGAAATTCAACGAAATCTCGGTTCGCCGCCGCGTTTCCCGGGAAGGGCAGTCCGAGTATTTTCTGAATGGCTCCAAGTGCCGGCGTCGCGACATTACTGACCTGTTCCTGGGCACCGGTCTCGGCCCGCGGAGCTATGCCATCATCGAACAGGGCATGATCTCCCGGCTGATTGAGGCTAAACCGGAAGAGCTTCGAATCTATATTGAAGAAGCGGCCGGCATTTCAAAATACAAGGAGCGCCGCCGGGAAACGGAGAACCGTATCCGCCGGACCCAGGAAAACCTTGAGCGGCTGACCGATTTGAGGGAGGAGCTGGGCCGCCAACTGCAACACCTGGAGCGTCAGGCAGCCGCAGCCGAAAAGTACAAAGCGTACAAGCAGGAAGAGCGCCAGAAAAAAGCCGAACTGACGGTGCTTCGCTGGCAATCCCTCGACAATGACCTGCAAGCCTGGCGAGGCAAGATCCGGGATACCGAACTCGAGCTTGAGAAATACCTCACCGAGCGAGTCAGCCTGGAGACCTCACTGGAATCCCTGCGCGACAATCACCAGGAGCGGACCGAGCATTTCAACCGGGCACAGGCACGCTATTACGAAGCCGGGGCCGATATCGCACGTATTGAGCAGAGCCTCGAGCACCAGCGTGACCGCAGCCGGCAAATGGCGGCGGAACTGGACCAGGCCATGGCGAACCAGCGAGAGCTGGCCCGGGAGCTGGAGCAGGATGAGGACAAGCTTGCGGGCATCCAGGAAGAACTCGACATGATGGAGCCCGAGCAGGAAGCGCTGGCAATACGCTCCGAGGAATCGGGTGAGAAGCTGCAGCAGGCCGAAGACGCGATGAGCGACTGGCAGCACCAGTGGGAAGATTTTAGTGCCCGTTCCTCGGACGCGCGACGTCAGGCAGAGCTGGCCCAATCCAGAATCCGCTCACTTGAGGATGCCATTGAGCAACTGCTGGCCCGCCAACGCAAGCTTCAGGACGAACAGGAGTTGCTGGAAGGTCAGATGGATCGGGCCGAGCTTGAAGAGTTGCTGGAACAGCAGGAAACCCTGGAACTGAAGCGCGAAGAGGCGGCCGAACGGATTGCTTCCGTTCAGGACGAGCTCTACGAAGCCCGGCAGCAACAGCGTGATGCCGAGCAGGTCCTCTCTGAAGAACGTCAACGGGTGCAGAGCCTTCGTGCGTCGCTGGAATCCCAGCAGTCCCTTCTGGATGAGCAGATGGGGGCCGGTGATAATGTTCTGCAATCCTGGCTTTCACAGAACGCGCTCAGCGATATGCCCCGGGTGGCCAGTCAGCTTCAGATCACCGATGGCTGGGAGTTTGCTGTCGAACAGGTTATCGGGCGGTTTACCCAGGGCCTCTGCCTTCCAGATATTGGCCAGCTCTCATCCGCAATGAGAGAAGCCCCAAAGGGATTGGCCCTGGTGGAGGCTGAAGCCACAGACGGCAATGAGCGTTCCGGGTTGGCGGCCAAGGTATCTGGAGTGCCGGGGATTGCCTCGCTGCTTCGCGGCATCGACACCGTCGAAACCGTCTCTGACGCCATGGGTATGCGAGCGGGGCTCAAGGACGGTCAAAGCCTGATGACACCCGAGGGCGTCTGGGTGTCCCGAGGGTGGGTCCTGATGCCGGACTCTGACGCTGGCCAGGTCGGGGTGATTGAACGGCAGAAGAAGGTGACCGAACTGACCTCGCAACTGGCCGAGGCGGAGGAGGCGCTGGAGGCGGCTACCGAGCGGCTGGAAGAGCTTCAGGAACGGGCAGAACGCTCGGAAGCAGCCCGGGATGAGGCCCAGACCCGTCTGAGCGAGGCAGACCGTGAACTGAGCACCCTGTCGTCCAGGGTCAGCGGCCTGCGCGCACGTGCCGAGCAGATTGATGCCCGTCTGCAGCGAATCCGGGATGATATCCAGGACGTGTCCGAAAACCTCGAGGGCCAGAAAGAAAGCCTTCAGGATGCCCGGGAAGACTGGCAATTGGCGCTGGCTTCCACCGAAGACAGCGATGAAGAGAAAGAGCGGTTGCTGGAGCAGCGGGACACCCTGCGCGAAAACCTCGACCGGCTTCGCCAGGAGGCCCGGCACGACCGCGACCACGCGCATCAGCTGCAGCTCCAGCTGCAGACCCTGCACAGTCAACGTGACGGTCTCAGGCAGACCATTGATCGGATGCAGCTGCAGAAGGAGCGGATTGATGAGCGCCTGGAGATTTTGAGGGAATCACGAGAAAGCGCCGAAGAGCCCATCGAAGACCTGCAGATGCAGCTCGAAGGGCTGCTGGACCGTCGATTGGCGGAAGAGGAAAAGCTGGGTGCCGCCCGTGACGCGCTAGAAGAGATCGATCGGGAAGTGCGGGAAAAGGAGCAGGGCAGAAGCGGAACCGATCATCGAATTCAGGACGTCCGGTCTCGGCTCGAAAAACTGAAAATGGAATCCCAGGCTCTGGAAATCCGTTCCGGGAACCATATCGATCAGCTCAAGGAGCTCGACGTAAAACTGCAGGATATCCTCTCCCAGTTGCCTGAGGGCGCAAACGAAAAAGACTGGGCAGACGAATTGGAGCGAATCGGCAACCGAATTCAGCGCCTGGGCGCGATTAACCTGGCGGCTATCGAGGAATACCAGGTTCAGAGTGAGCGCAAGACCTACCTGGATTCCCAGCATGAAGACCTGATGGAGGCCCTGGAAACGCTGGACAACGCCATACGGAAAATAGACCGGGAAACCCGGCAGCGTTTCAAGGAAACCTTTGACCAGGTGAACGGTGGTCTTCAAGCTCTGTTTCCCAAAGTGTTCGGGGGCGGGAACGCCTACCTGGAGCTGACTGGTGAAGATCTTCTGGAAACCGGCGTTGCGATCATGGCGCGGCCGCCCGGCAAGAAGAACAGCACCATTCACCTGCTGTCAGGGGGCGAAAAGGCCCTCACGGCGATCGCACTGGTGTTTTCGATTTTCCAGCTGAACCCGGCACCCTTCTGTATGCTGGACGAGGTGGATGCGCCGCTGGATGATGCCAACGTGGGCCGCTATGCGAACATGGTCAAGGAGATGTCCAAGCAGGTTCAGTTCATCTACATTACCCACAACAAGATTGCCATGGAGATGGGGGATCAGTTAATGGGCGTAACCATGCATGAACCTGGGTGTTCGCGCCTGGTGTCGGTCGATGTCGACGAGGCGGCGGCTCTCGCAGAGGCTTGAGGCTGCTCAGAATTCAGGCGACCATGACAATAACGCCATCTGGCCCGGGTGTGCGTTGTATTCATTACGGGCTTTTCTTAGAGTAGCAACGTTACGGGATCTGCAAACAGGACAGCAGCACTATGTCACTTAGGGAATGGTTAATTGCCATCGGTACCCTGGTTATTATCGGCATTGTCATTGATGGCGTGCGCCGCATGCGGCGTGCCCGGAAGGAATCCATGGCCATCTCATCGGGTATGGGCGCCGATGAGCTCGAGGATTCGCCACTCGATGACGAGTACAACCCGGAGCTGCCGAACGGTGGCGCACGAACCATCTCCCGCGACACTCTCGAAGAGAGGGGCTATGTAAAGCGTGAAAAGCCCAGCCGATTTGGTTTTCCGAAACCCAAACCGACCCGCCCGGTAACAGCCGCTGCCAAGGAAGAACATCGAGAGTCGCCAGAACCGGATCTGCATACGGAACCGGAAAGCGAACCGGTTGCCGAGTATCACGATGAGCCTGTTGAGTCGGATCCCGATTTCGGGTTGTCCAGCCATGAGCCTGAAGAAACCGAGCTCGAATCAGGTTGGGGGGCCATCGAAGATGAAGTGGAAGCAGTCCCGCCTACGGTTACAACCGAAGTAGAGGAAGATACAGCCCGGCGTGAACCTTCCCGAGCGGTCAGTGGTCAGCCTCTGGCAGGTGCGAATCGCCCTGAGGCCCGTGAAGTGATTGTGATCAACGTCCTGGCCAAGAGCGGTGAAGACTTCAAGGGGCTGGCCCTGAAGAAGTTGTTCGAAGCCTGTGGTCTGGAGCATGGTGATATGGACATTTATCACCGACACGAGGAGTCTGATACCACCAGCCCGGTCCAGTTCAGTGTTGCCAATGCCGTGGAACCCGGCACGTTCAAACCGGGCGATATGCCGGCCCTGGCCACGCCCGGTATCAGTTTCTTCATGAGTATGCCCGGGCCCACCAATGCGCTGCAGGCGTTTGACTTCATGCTTGAGACCGCCCAGGCCGTGGTTCGTAACCTTGGCGGCGAGCTGAAGGATGAGCGCCGGAGCGTGATGACCCCTCAAACAATCGAGCACTGCCGCCAGAGGATTCGGGAGTTCGAGCGCAAGCAACGATCCCAGCGAGTCTGAAACCAGGCGGTAAAAGACGGCCAGATGCCCGGTTTGTTCCGGGCATTTTTTTGAGAGACGAGAGTGCCAGTCCATGAGCAAAGCCACGCCCGACATCATTCAGCGTGTTGAAGAACTCCGTTCGGCGATTGATGACCATAACTACCGCTATTACGTGTTGGATGATCCGCGTGTTCCCGATGCGGAATACGACAGGTTGTTCCGGGAATTACAGGCCCTGGAAACCGATTATCCGGAGCTGGCTTCGGACACGTCGCCCACCCGGCGTGTTGGCAGCGCCGCGGAAACCAGCTTTGAAGAGGTAGTTCACAGGCTGCCCATGCTGTCGCTGGACAATGCTTTCAGCGAGGACGAACTCCGTGACTTTGACCGGCGGGTAAAAGATCGGCTCGGTATCAGTGAGGACGTGGAGTATGTCTGTGAACCCAAGCTGGACGGGCTTGCGGTGAGCCTGCATTACGAAAATGGTGCCCTGACCACCGCCGCCACCCGGGGTGATGGCTACTCCGGGGAAGACATAACCGCCAATATCCGGACCATTCCCTCGGTGCCGCTTAAGCTCCGTGGCGATGACGTGCCCGATCTGGTGGAGGTCCGCGGCGAAGTCTACATGCCGAAGGACGGTTTCGAGCAGCTTAATCGCCGCCTGTCGGAGCGTGGCGAGAAGACCTTCGTAAATCCCCGTAATGCGGCGGCCGGCAGCCTCCGTCAGAAAAAGTCGACGGTAACGGCCAGGCGTCCGCTGGAAATGTGCGCTTACAGCGTTGCGGTAACCGACGAACGCCTCTTGCCGGATACCCAGTGGGAGGGGCTCAAGAGGGTCCAGAGCTGGGGTTTTCGCATTAATCCCGAGATGCGCAAGGCCAGGGGGGCGGAGGAGTGCCTTGAAGCCTACAGCGAGCTGATGGAAAAACGGGACGGCCTCCCTTACGAAATCGACGGTATCGTCTTCAAGGTGGACCGTCTTGATCATCAAAAGGCCCTGGGTTTTGTATCCCGGGCCCCCCGTTGGGCGATTGCCCACAAGTTCCCGGCTCAGGAAGAACTCACGGTTATCGAAGACGTGGAATTCCAGGTCGGTCGTACTGGCGCTGTTACCCCGGTTGCCAGGCTAAAGCCCGTGTTCGTGGGCGGTGTGACCGTGAGCAACGCCACCCTCCATAACATGGACGAAATTCGCCGCCTGGATGTCCATATCGGCGATACCGTTTTCATTCGCCGCGCCGGTGATGTGATACCACAGGTCGTCAAAGTGGTGGCCGAAAAACGCCCGTCAGGCGCCCGGGAAGTGGAATTTCCCCTACAGTGCCCGGTGTGTGATTCGGATGTTATCCAGATCGAAGGCGAAGCCGTTGCCCGCTGCTCCGGCGGCCTGTTCTGCCCCGCGCAGCGAAAGGAAGCCATTCGCCACTACGCCTCCCGGAAAGCCCTCGATATTGAAGGCCTGGGAGACAAATGGATAGATACCATGGTGGACCAGGGCATGGTGGAAACCGTTGCCGATCTGTATCGCCTGACCACCGACGACCTGGTGAAACTAGAGCGAATGGGAGAAAAGTCAGCGGCCAATCTGGTGGCTGCCATTGATCGGGCCAGAAACCCCGTGCTCTGGCGGTTCCTGTATGCCCTTGGCATCCGGGAGGTGGGGGAGGCCACCGCCAAGGCCCTGGCAGGCCACTTCGGCACTCTGGAGGCCATTGCCGCAGCGGATGAGGATAGCCTGCAGACGGTTCCGGACGTCGGGCCGATCGTTGCGGGTCATATCCGTAGCTTTTTCGAGCAGACCCACAATCGCGAAACTCTGGATGCGCTGCGTGAAGCCGGTGTGAAATGGCAGGAAGAGGAAGTTCAGGAGGGAGAGAAGCCTCTGAAAGGCCAGACCTGGGTGCTGACCGGCACGCTTTCCGGAATGACACGGGACGAAGCCAAAGAGAAGCTGGAAGCCCTCGGCGCCAAGGTGGCCGGCAGCGTTTCCAAGAAGACGGCCTGCGTGGTCGCTGGTGAAGCCGCCGGTTCCAAATTGGCCAAGGCTGAACAGTTAGAGGTGCCTGTTCTCGATGAAGCCGGGCTCGCCGCATTGTTGGAAGAGCACGGCCTGGGCGCGGGCTAACTGAATCTGAGAACTCGCGCAGATCCCCTGCGTATCAAATTGGCTACCATGGCGTTGTTCTGTAACGGTGTGTAAACCGCCCGGTGTTCATGTTTCATCCGTGCGGTCGCTGCCACAACAACAACGATTGAAACGGATTTTTTCATGGGCGCCGATTGTTACTCCCGCATTCATCCTGTTCGCCAACTTGCCGTTCTGGTCCTGCTTTCACTCGGGCTTTCTGCCTGCAAGACGGAAAAGGATCCCGATCAGCCCACCATCCTTGGCGTACCCCCGGTGTTTGCCTATCTCGGTGTTGAATACTCCTACAACTTCGGGGCTTACGGTGGCGAAGATATCCTTGACTATTCCCTGACCAACGCGCCGTCCTGGCTGGCGCTTGAGGACACCAGCAACAAGGCCCGCCAGGGCATCATCATGCGTGGGGTTCCCGGCCTCACGGGCGGTAGCAGGGGAGAAGCGGATCTCGGCAAGACCGAGGGTATCAATCTGGTGACTACGGACGGCCGCATGGCCGGCGCCCAGCCGTTCGATATTGATGTGAAGTACAACGTCATGTCTCTGGATGCGGAGCCGTTTACGGAAGGTGAAAGCCCGGAAATCCCTGCCAGTAACCGTGAACAGTGCGCCTTGCCCGACCTGGAAACCGAGGGTGAGCACAGCTTTACCATCAATCTCTACAACGATGACGGCTCCGTATCCGGTACCAGGGATCTGACACTTCCGACGCGCCGCGTCTTCGTCAAGGTTACGCTGGATCAACCGTCGGTAACCCGGGTTGCCGTTGCCTTTGAGCTTTTGTCTGACTATGACGCATCCAGCTGCGACGTCGGATTCTCGCCTCCACACCAGAATTGCGATCACAGTGCCTCCAACGCGGGTGATGCCATCCTCGGCAATGACATTGTCGGGTTGGGCAGCAACAGTTCAATGCCTCGCGATGAGACGGGGGAAAGCGAGCTGGACTATATCGATTATGAGCTTGATGAACAGGGTTTCTATACGCGCGGCGTGATCACACTCGAGCCGGGTATTACCGAGTGCTATCTGCCATTGGAGGTGGTCGAGGACAGTTTTGCTGAGCCCGTGGAGTCCCTTCGCCTGGCACTGACCGAGGTACGATCCGGTCTCGCCGGTCTTGGAAGCGGTAACGGCGGTGTCGTTACCAATTTGTCCATTCAGGACAACGAGCCGGTTCTGTCGCTGGAAACTGTAAACGGTGGCGGCAGGGACACCCTGAACGTTGGTGCTGTGCGCGAATACGTCGCCAGACTCTCCGGCGACCGTGACCGGGATGTTTTTGCCAAGCTCAGCCACACCGAAGACTCCACGGCACGCCTCAATTCCGAGTTCGTTATTGAGCGCCTGGAAGGCGGAAACTGGGTCGAGAATGACGAACTGGTTTTTCCAGAGGGGACCGATGAAGTGCCTTTCCGGATACGGGTACCGGAGGCCGGCTATGCCAATCCGGCCTTCAGCGATCGGTTTATCCTGCTGGGCATCAACGAGAACTTCCAGGCCGGTCGCGAGGATTATGCCCGGGCGGAGACTGAAAACCTGATCCGGATCAGCCTCAACGAGCTGATCTCGCCGCTCGCTCTGAACTCCGGTGGCGGTTTTGTTGCCACCGACATCTCTATGGGCCATGACGGCAGGCTGTTCGTTGCCGGCTACGACACCCAGGATAACGACAGGGTGCTGGTGCGGATTTTTGACCAGCGAGGCACCCAGTTGCAGCAGGTTGACATATCTCCCGCCAGCGACAGCCTGAGCGCTCCGGATCCGGTTATTAACGTGGTGCAGCGGAAGGTGACCCAGGGTGGGACCAAGGTAGACCGGTTCGAATTTGTCGTTGCCTATAGCACCGATCAGTCGGTGGCGGGAACGTCCGGTCTTGGCGGTCTGGATTCAGTGACATCGCTTTACTGGTTTGATTCCGCCACCAACGGTGGCGAATACGTTCCCACCTGGACCATCCGGACCGGAACGGATGCTGATGATCAGGTTCGCTGGGCCGGAATCAACCGTGACACCGGGTATATCATCCTGGCCGGGGAAACGGAAGGTGTGTTTGATCAGCAGCAGGGATCGGGCGGCAGGGACAGCTTCCTGCAGCGAATTGATACCGAACTGGACGGCAACACGCAGCAGCCTGCGGTTGCCTGGACCCGCCAGGCCGGCTCAGCAGCCGATGACAGTGTCGCCGGTGGTAGCACCGAATCCATCAACCCCGGGTTGTTTGGTTCGGCCGCGGGATCTGTGGAAGGGGCTTCGGTCATCGGCGGCATTGATGCCTTCTTCTTTAACGCCTCCAGTGCGACCAGCGAGCTTGATGTCAAACAGGTTGGCACCACCGGCGATGAACCGGTTTCCAACGGACTGTATACCGGAAGCACGCTCTGGCTGATTGGTGCCAGTGATGGATCCTACTCTGTGCTGGAGCAGGACGAGGAAGACCCTGTTCTGGAAAGGGAGGCGCTTTCCAGTGTTGCCGGTTTCCTGCTGGGATACTCCGCCGCTGGGAATGTCAGTCGGGCCTTCACCCTGAATGACGAAGACGACCAGTCCAGTGAGGCATTTCTGGGGTTGGCTGCTTTCGATGGCGACATGGTTGTGGCTGGTACCACGAACGGGGACTTTGCCAGCGGGGGTGTGGTGTCCGGAATGGAGCAGGGCATCGCTGCCCGGGTCTCGCTGGTTCCGGAACCGCAGACGGAAGATGAAGAGCCGGAATTTAGAAACAACTGGCGCTACCAGCTTGCAGCCGATGATTCTGAAATACTGGATCTCGAAAATTACCGCGATGACGAGATACCGGCATTAACCCGCATAGGCAGCAACTGGTATGTGCTTCTCTTCAGTCCTGAGGGAGCACTGTTGACGCCTCTGAATTAGGCAATGTGGGAACTACACCGTTCCCTGGTGGCGGCCGGCGCTGGCGTAGAGTCGCAGGTAGTCCGTGCTGGTCACAATTCCGGAGGCGGTGCCCTTCGCGTCTACCACCAGGGCTGCGTTGAGCTGGTGGGCCAGCATCAGCCGGGCGAGCTGGTGGGCATCGGTTTCGGGTGAAGCGGTCAGGAAGGCGGGCAACTCAATGTGAACCAGGCTCTGGCTCATGGCATCGGTTTCATTCTCGTGAAGCCAGCCTAAAAGCCAACGCAAACCAACAAGGCCGGCAACGTTGTTTTCCGCCATGATCACAAGGTGATGCACCTGGTGCTCGTCCATGACGGATAAGGCCTCAGAAATGGTCGCAGACGCCGAAATTGAATACAGGGTTTGCGACGAGATGCTGGATACCGGCAGATACGGGCGGTCTTCCCGGCGCTCGCCGGCGGCCGCCGCGCCGTATTCTTCCAGCGCTTTGTACCGACCGGCATTGGCGGCCTGTTGGAACTCGGCGTCCGTTGCCTCACTTCGGCCAGGATTGATCCTCTGGGTTTCTGCCAGCTCTGTGACGTCGCCCACGGGCCTTGCCCGGAATGTTTCCGGTAGCCGGGTTCCGACCGGCCGGCCGGGTTCGCTGACATAAATGGACATGGGTTCTCTCCGTGACTATGCCACCATTTCAATGGTTATCGGCAGTCTGACCGGAAACTTCAGCTGGAGTTTATTACGAAACCACCACATCCGTCTGGTAGAGGCGTCGGGTTTCAAGGCGTTTGGCCAGGTTCGCGGGAAGGCAGGGAGGTTGTCCCGTAAGCAGGTCGGCCAGGTACTCGGCCAGGAGCGGCGCGTAGGTCAGTCCTTTGCTGCCAAGGCCAGTGAGCAGGTAAAGGTTATCGAGATCGTCGCTCTCGCCGTCGAAAACAGGTCCGGCCACCGGCTGATAGTCATGGGTGGTGCATCGGAAGGCGACCCGGCCACTCAGTTCCTCGCCGCGAAGCGCATCGCTGTCATTAGAAAACACCGTAGGCAGCATCGAACCGAGTTCCTCGATGTTCTCGTTATGACTTTCCACGGTGGGCGATGGGTTGTTATCGCGTAGGTCAAAGGTTGCGCCGGTGACCGCAAACTCGCCCAGTGCAGGGTTGAGATACCGGTTCCCACAGATAACCGCCGTTGGCGCTCTGAGAGCTTTTGCTGGCAGGTGGCTAACCTGTCCACGAATGGCTTTCAGCCGGAAGCGACCCTTTGTCGGGATAAGCTCCGGGCTGAGATGGCCCGCGCTGATGACCACCCGGTCGGCCGTGATCGATCTGTTGTCGACCGTCGAAATGTTCCATTTTCCGCCGCAAGGCCGAAGGTTGTTGACCTCACTATGGAACTGCGGGGATATCAGCGGGTGGTCCGCCAGTTCCTTGCAAAGGTTTGCGGGTTCGAGCCAGCCACTGCCGGGAAACCAGAGCCCGCCGGATTCCGTGGGCACGCCTGTCAGGGCGCTGGCCTGCTCCCGGGTCACCGGATAAAAGATACTCCTGGGATAGTCGTTGCGTTGGATAAATCTCCGCTGCCGGTCCGCTTCCTGAGGGTTGTGGGCCAGTTGTAGCAGGCCGGTTGGATGCCAGTGCTGATCCCGCCAGTTGGAATAGAAACGCTGGGCGAACGTGAGCGATGTGAGCGCCAGCTCGGTCTGGTCGTTGAACTCTACGCCCAGTTTCACATACAGGGCGCCCTGGGCGTTGCCAGAGGCTGCTGCTCCCGGACCATGGGCGTCGATCAGTGTTACCGGATAGCCCCGGTCTGCCAGGTTTCTCGCCAGTGCGCAGCCGGCAATGCCTGCGCCGATGATTGCGATAGATTCCTGCTTTTCGGTTGGAGCCGTTTCGGTTGGTACCGGGTTCTCCGAGACGAGAACGCCTTTCAGCATATCCCGTTTGCGACCGTATCCGGCGGTTTTTTCCATCCGGAATCCCGCCTCCGTCAGAGCCCGACGAATCCGGCCAACGGAGGTAAAGGTCGCCAGAGTTGTGCCCGGTCGGCTCTGCGCACGGATCTTGTTGATGATGTTTTCCAGCCACATATCCGGGTTGCGGGACGGGGCGAAGCCGTCCAGAAACCAGGCGTCGGCGTGAAAATCGAGTGATTGCCAGGCGTCGGTGACGTCGCCGAAAAACAGCGTCAGTCGAACCCGCCCCCCGGCCAGGACCAGCCTGTGCACCCCGCGCACCGGAGGTGGGTAATGCAGAAGCAGTTCGTCGGCCAGTGCGGTCAGCTCGGGCCACTGTGCCAGGGCCCGGGCCAGGTCCTCCTGGGTCAGGGGGAAACGTTCAACGGAAACGAAGTGCAGTGTCGCCACATGGGCCGGAGCGTGGCGCCGCCAGGCTTGCCAGGCAGCGAGAAAGTTCAGGCCGGTTCCAAAGCCGTTTTCGGCAATAACGAAATTGCCGCCCTCGGGAAGCTGTGCGAAACGTTCGGGCAACTGGTTGTGTTGCAGGAAAACGTAGCGTGTTTCCTCGAGACCATTGTCACGGCTGAAGTAGACATCGCCGAACCGGACGGACTCCGGAACGCCGTCGTGCCACGCCAGTTCAGCGGGCTCGATTCCGGGCGGCAGGGGGGCACCGTTCACAGTGTCAGCCTTCGGGATCGACCACGGTGACAGTTTCGATGATCACAGGTTCAACCGGCACGTCGGCCATGCCCTGTTTGCGGGTGGTCTGTTTACGGGCAATCGCATCTACAACGCCCATGCCCTGGGTCACCTTGCCAAAAACCGCGTAACCGGGGCCGCGAACTCCGGCGTTCAGGAATCCGTTGTCCGAAAGATTGATAAAGAACTGGGACGTGGCGGAATCCGGCGCACTGGTGCGAGCCATCGCAACGGTTCCACGAAGGTTGGGCAGTGTTTCTTTCGCTTCGTTGCGAATAGGGGCACGAGTAGACTTGCGGGAGAGATCCCGGGTGAAACCGCCGCCCTGGATCATGAATCCGGGGATAACCCGATGGAAGATGGTGCCGTCGAAAAAACCGTCTTTGGCGTACTGCAGGAAATTTTTTACCGTCTCGGGCGCAACATCCGGGCGAAGCTGAAGCTCGATAGCGCCTTCACTGGTCACCATGCGCACCTTTGGCAGCGGGTCACTGGCCGGCTGCTCATTGGCTTGCGCCTGCACCCCGGCAGTCGGCATGAGCAGGGTGAGTGCCATAAGCAATACGGGTGTCACAGTTTTCAGGGGTTTTACCATGTTTGTCATTTGCAGCCGTTCTCCGTGTTATTAGCAGGTGTATTTCCTGCGACAATTCGGCGAATTCTGTTATCAGGTGCCAGATCTTACCAGATGGTGATGGTAAAACGGGTACTGCATCCACGCACATTGTGGTGTGATCGGCTAACCTTGCCGATATCGGAAGTCATGGATCAAATTGGCCGGGCCGGGTTGTACGGTTTTCACTGTTTAAAAGGAGACACTGGGTGAGAATCCGTCAGGGATTTGAAGAAAAATCACGCCTCGGGCGACTGCTGATCAATCGTGGGTATCTGTCGGAAGGGCAGGTTGACGAAGGCCTGAGGCTTCAGCGTGAAACCGGACAGCGACTGGGTGAGGTATTCATCCAGGCGGGCTGGATCAGCGAAAAGGAGCTGCATCGTGTCCTGAAGCATCAGTCCCGCTATCGCAACGCTGCCGCCCTGGTAGCAGCGGTGACGCTCCCGTTCCAGCCCCTGGTAACCTTTGCTGCGACCAATTCGGCCGAGGCGTCACAGGCAACGCTGGAAGCCGGAGAACTGTATGAGAGAGGCAATCTTGCCCCCATGAGCGAAGCCGAGCTGGCGGCGGTTTCCGGTCAGGGCGATCCGACCCTGCTGCAGCGTATCGGTATTGTCAGCAGCATGGCGGAGAACCCCGCAGGCAACGGGGAGCAGGGGACCGAGGGATCCGCGGATGTAATTGAAGGTCTCAAGCTTTCCGTCAATATCTTCGTGCCGGTTCTGAACTTCCTGGATTCAGATCTCAGCATTTCCGGTGTGCACTATCGTGAAGGGGAGCCACGTTATCGGGTAAGAGAAGACGGGGCCCTGATGCTGGCGTTCCCTGAGCGCATCGAGGAAATCCGGATGGACAATATCCGGGTTACGGGAAGCCAGGGAGCTTCAATGGGCAACGTGAGCATTCACGACATCCGGTTTCATCCAGACTCCCAGATGACCATCTACACCCGATAAAGCGGAAAGCATGGCTCGACAGAGCCATGTATCCAGGCTCAGGCGCTGGCGAGCACCGTGCTGCTTGATACCGTGGTCTGCTGACCCTGGGCGCCGTACAGCTTTTGCTGGCCGGTGGCGCCCCGGAAAATATCGGTGAGTCTCGACAAACGCTTTTGCAAGTGGCTGATAACACGACCATTGGTCTGGTTCAGCGTTTGACAGGCTCGAAGCTTCTGGTCCGCTTCCTGCCAGAGCTCGAAGAGATCCGAGAATCCGGCGCTGCGGATAAAGCGGGAAGGCTCGCCACTTTCGGGGCGATACCCCATCTGTACAAGTGTCCGGATTTTCTGTTTGGCGCGTTCGCGAACGGCACCGAGGAGATCGTTCTTCTCTCTGGTCAGGGCGTCCAGCTGGCGGAGGTCGGAATTCGCAAGGCAGGTCTTTTCTTTGCCGAGAACGTCAGCCAGTGTTTCAAGCTGGCTGATATCCTGGGAAAGAAGAGTCTTCAAATCATCAATTGCGGCCATGGTCTACTCACCCGAAAATGCTTTCATCCATCTCAAGCATTTTCTGGGCCAGCTTCTCGGCGTCAATCTTGTACGTGCCATTTTCGAGGGCGGAACGGATCTGCTCGATGCGGTCGTCATCCATTTCCGGATAATCGCCCAGCTTTTGTTCGAGCTGCTTCAGATTCTTGGCCTGATTGCTCAGGCTGACGTTCTCACCACGGGCCCCCTGGGCCTGTGTCTTTGCCTGTTCGTTGGATGCCGGCTGGGTATTCTGTGTGCCGGAGCTTTTGTCGGCCGTAGTTCTCTGGGTGTTGACCTGGCCGGGGCCAATTCCATTTAAGTCAACTGACATATCTGTACCTGCTTGCCTGTCGCGCCACGAGAGTGTGGCGCTTACTCGAGTTTATGTCTTCTTAACGGCGGCGCCGCGAAAACCTTTAGTAGTTTTAGCACTTTTTTTCATCTGCTTTTACGACCGGTTTTGCGGCATCCACTTGCCGCTCCGGCAAGCCTCTGCCGCACTCGGCTCACATCGGAATTTCCACGTGGCCCGGTGCGACAACGTTGGCTCTGATCGTGCGGGATGAGCGCAGATTCTCAACCAGAACCTGTTCGCCAACGCTGGCGCTAGCCAGGGCCTTGCCCCGGGAACGTACTGAAAATCCGCCGGTTTTGGCCGTGATGATAACATGATCGCCGCGTTCGACCGCATTCGGGGCCGAAAGCATGTCTGGTGTAACGAGCGAGCCCGCGTTCACTGCGCGCCGCACTTCCATGCCAATCGCCTGTTTCGAATCCGTAATCACGCCACGCCTGGATGAATTGATTTCAACGGACTGCTTTGAGAGTAGCCCTTCGGTTATTCGCTCTCCACGCGTGAGTGGCCTGGCTGCCACCAGGGCTGGCCCATGGATAGAGACTGAAGCGGTGACAAACATTCGCCATGGGCGGGCTCCTTCGCAGGATACGAGCATCGACGGGCTGGTGCTTTTCCATGGGTCACCGCTGAACTCTACACTCAAAGGCTTTTCGCACTCGGCGAGGGCAAGGCGGCTGTCGATGGAACCGGGTTCGAAGGAAACGGTATAGCCATGTTCGGCCTGTTCAGTCGCGAAGCTGTCCAGAAACGCCAGGGTCGCTCTCTGAATCTGTTCGGCCGTCGTTCCCGCGAGGAGCGGCGTGCTCAGGCCAGACATTAGCAGTAGTAGGGCGAAATTGGTGATGCGCATACGTATCAGTTTGTCCTATGCTGTCAACAACAGGGCAGAAAAGCCCGAATCAGGCTAAGGATTCGGTAAAAGTGGCCGTTAAATGGGCTGACCCGCCCCTGATATGACGGGTTTCCGTCGATCAGGCTATTATTCAGTGAACAGCAAGATATATGCCGTTGTAATTCCGGCAAGCCAGGAGAATCAAAATGGCAGGGGTTTTGGACAGTGTTAACCAGCGCACTCAGATGGTCGGAAAGAACCGCCTTGAGCTGCTTCTTTTCCGTCTCAGAGGGCGTCAGATCTACGGGATCAACGTGTTCAAGGTGAAAGAGGTTCTGCAATGTCCGAAGCTGTTCTCCTTGCCGAACAGCCGGCCGGTCGTTCGAGGCGTCGCTCATAGCCGGGGTGAGACCATCCCCATTATTGATCTGAGCATGGCGATTGGTCTGCCCGGTATCCCCCAGGAAGAGCTCTCCACCAGTTTCGTTATCATCACTGAATACAATCGCAAAACGCAGGGTTTCCTGGTGAGCGGCGTTGAACGGATCATGAACATGAACTGGGAAGAAATCCTGCCCCCACCCAAAGGCGCCGGCAAGGATGTCTATCTTACCGCTGTCACGAAAATAGATGATAAGCTTATTGAAATCATTGACGTAGAGAAGATTCTTTCTGAAGTTTCTCCACTTGGGGAGGACGTGACCGAAGCCGTTCTGAGCAAGAGCGCGGAGCGGGTGCCCGGGCATCTGCCCGTGTTGGTGGTGGATGATTCGTCCGTGGCCCGGCGCCAGATACAGCGGTGTCTCACCGCAATTGGCATGGAAGTGGTGCTGAAAAACGACGGCAAGCAGGCAATTGAATATTTGAAGGAAATCACTGGGGACGGTTCCCGGGCCAAAGATCATTTCTCTCTGATCATCTCAGACGTGGAGATGCCTGAAATGGATGGCTACACCCTCGTTACCAAGGTGAAAGAGGACCCTGCGCTTTCGGATATGTTTGTTATGCTTCACACCTCACTCAGCGGTGTGTTCAACCAGGCCATGGTGAAGAAGGTCGGGGCCGACGACTTTATGGCAAAGTTCAGTCCGGACGAACTGGCAGAGCGCGTGATGGAAATCATCGACCAGGGTTGATGGAGCCGCTCAAAGATTCAATCAGAACAGAGACCCAATGAAAGCGGAAATAACGCCACAGGAATATGAAGCCTTCAAATCGTTCCTGCAGAATGCCTGTGGGATTTTACTGGGCGATAATAAACAGTACCTGGTAAAAAGCCGGTTGCGCAGGATTCTCGAAGAGAACAGCCTGAATACCCTGGGTGAACTGCTCGAGCGCCTCAAACGCCCCGGGCGGGGCGGTCTCAAAGAGACTGTCATCGACGCGATGACAACCAATGAAACCCTGTGGTTCCGTGACAATCACCCTTTCCGGATTCTCCAGGAGAAACTGCTTCCCGAATTCGCGGAGCGCAAATCGGCTCAGCCTTTGCGTATCTGGTCTGCGGCCTGCTCAACCGGCCAGGAGCCTTACTCGATTGCCATGATCATCGAGGAGTTTCGGCGGGCGAGGCCCGGAAAGCTCCGGGATGTAAAGATCACCGCTACGGATATTTCCAAAAGCGTTCTTGATGTGGCTCGCAAGGGCGAGTACGAAATGCTTGCCATTGGTCGGGGGCTCTCGCCAGAGCGCCAGAAGCAGTTTTTCACGCCGTCCCTGAACGGTGGCTGGCAGATCAAACCCCAGATCAAGAGCATGGTGGAGTTCAAGGAGTTGAACCTGCTTGAGCGTTATATGCTGGGCAAGTTCGATATTGTGATGTGCCGGAACGTCCTGATCTATTTTTCGGCGGACCTGAAAAAAGACATTCTTACCCGGATGAACGCCACCCTGAACCCGGGTGGCTACCTGGTTCTGGGTGCCTCGGAGTCGCTCAACGGCTTGCCCCATCTCTACGAGATGGTGCAGTGCCATCCCGGAATTATCTACAGGAAAAAATAATCCATGCCCCTCAATGTCTGGGTCCTGGTTGCCGCTCAGGCGCTGGCCATGTGCACAGCGCCTTTTATCGTTTTTATAGGCAGCATTCAGGGCAGAATGCTTGCCCCGGCGCCCGAGTACGCAACACTTCCCGTCGGGCTGGTGGTCGTAGGCACCGTTCTGGCTATCAAACCGGCAACCTGGTTAATGGAGCGCATCGGGCGCAAGCGCGTGATGCTGCTGGGTGCCATCATGGGCATTGTGGCCGGTCTTATCGGAGGCCTGGCGTCCTGGACGGGGCTGTTTTCCCTGCTCTGTCTTGCGGCCGTGGTCGGTGGTACCGGGCTTGCGGTGGTTCACCAATATCGGTTTGCGGCCATGGAATCCGTGGCACCCGGTATGGCTGGCTCTGCTGCCGCTCGCGTGTTGCTGGGTGGTCTGGTGGCAGCCTGGCTCGGGCCGGAAGTTGCGGGTCTGGGCAGCGGCGCGGCCGAGCAGTATCCGTTTCTGGTCAGTTGGATCGCGCTGGCGGCCGTCCAGGGCACGGCTTTGCTGATCCTTGCTATCGGTTACCGGGCAGGGGCTGAGCGCGTTCAGGAATCCCGGCCGGGAGGAGGCCGCCCCCTACGGGAAATTATGGCGAACCCTTCAATCTGGGCTGCCATGAGTGCTGCGGCCATTGGCTATGCAGTGATGAGTTTCATAATGACGGCGACGCCGCTGAGCATGACCGAAATGGCCGGCCATGACCTCGACGATGCCAAGCGAGTGATCCAGCTCCACATAATGGCCATGTATCTTCCGTCGCTGATCAGCGGATGGCTGACACGTGTGGTGGGGATTCCGCTGATGATGGTGGCGGGCCTGCTGGCCTATCTGGGCTGTATTGCCCTTGCCGCCAGCGGTGTCAGCTTCCACCACTATCTGTCAGCACTGTTGTTGCTCGGCGTTGGCTGGAATTTCCTGTTCGTTGGTGGCACAACGCTGTTGCCCCGAGGGTATCGGGATGCCGAACGCTTCCGCGTTCAGGGCCTGAACGACATTATGGTTTTTGGCTCCCAGGCGACCGCGGCGCTGTCTGCCGGCGCAATTCTGAGCTGGCTGGGCTGGGGCGGTCTGGTCATGGTTGCCGTGCCCTTCCTGATACTTCACGGGTTATTGATGACTTTGTGGCTGTTGCGCGAACGAACGCCCGAAGCTGCAGTTAACGGGAGAGAATGATGCTTATAGATTTCGAGGGTATGGATCCGAAGGATGCTTACCACATCCTGACTCAGACAGTGATTCCGAGGCCGGTCGCCTGGGTGCTGAGTGAAAATCCGGATGGGGACTACAATCTTGCGCCATTCTCGTTTTTTACACCGATCACCAGCAATCCCCCTTTGCTGATGATTTCCGTTGGCAAAAAACCGGCGGAGGGCGTTTCGAAAGACACCCGGGTTAACATTGAAGCGAGAAAGAATTTCGTCGTTCATATCGCTCATCGGGATCTCGCCGCGGCGGTCACAGAATCCTCGCGAACCTTGCCCCATGGCGAATCCGAATTGAAAAATCTTGATCTGGAGTTGGTGGATTTCGAAGGATCGAGTCTGCCTCGGCTCAAGGACTGCCGCGTGGCTTTTGCCTGCGAGCTCTACGACATCAAGGAAATCGGTGCCGGCCCCCAGTCACTGGTATTCGGAAAAGTCACCCGGGTATGGGTATCTGATGACGCAGCCCGTTACGATGACAAGAATCGCCTGACCTTCAATGGCGCTGCGATTGATCCGATCGGCCGTCTCGGGGGAAGCGAGTACGTCACCTTCGGTGAAATTCTCAAAATTCCGCGGCCATCCTGAATCGGGGGCAGGGCAAAGGAATGGAACAGCTTAACCTCCGCCATCTCTACTATTTCTGGGTGATCAGCCGGGAAGGTTCCATCGCCCGAGCCAGTGAAGTCCTGGAGCTGGCGCCGCAGACCCTCAGTGGCCAGCTTGCCACGTTTGAAGCCTCGGTGGGTGGCCGCCTGTTCTCCCGGGAACGGCGCAAGCTGATCCTGACGGACTTCGGCCGGCTGATCCTCGGCTACGCCGACGACATATTCGCCCTGACCGGGGAGCTTGCCGAAACCCTGCGGCTTGATCCTTCCGAGCGCCCGCTGACCCTGCGAGCCGGCGTCTCCGCGTCCATTCACAAACTGATTGCCTACAACCTGCTGCAGCCGGCGATGGCGGGCGAGCGGTCCATCCAGCTTGAATGTCAGACCGGGCGCACCGAAGATCTCGTGCTGAGCCTGAAACGCAAGGAGCTGGATCTGGTTCTGACCGACCGGGTGCCAAGGTTGCAGGAGGAAGGCAATCTCACGGTACATTCTCTGGCGGGATCCAGCATGAGTCTGTTCGCCGCACCAGAGTTGGCAAGAAAGCTCAAAAAGGGGTTTCCCGAATCGCTGAATGGCCAACCGTTGCTGGCCAACGCCACGGATGCACCCTATTTCGAGCGGCTGATGAACTGGTTTTCCCTGAATGGGGTGCGAATGAAACTTGTCGCCCGGGTAGATGACAGCGCCCTGATCAAGGTATTCGGCAGCCAGGGGTATGGCGTGTTTGCCGCTCCAACCTCTATTCGCGAGGAGGTCTGCCGCCAGTATGAGGTAGAGCAGATTGCCTCAATTGAAGACGTTATGGATGAATTGTTCGCCATCACCCGCGGCCGGAAAACCGCCCATGAAGGCGTCCGTGCCATTGTCGATGCCCACGCGGGTGATCGGGACGCCTGAGTGCATCGAAAATATCGATTATAAAAGCTCACAAAAGCTTATTTTATCGAACTCTGTTCCTGTCCATTATGGTGTTGTGAAAGGCAGCAACCCGAAGAGGAGCAGTAGCTATGAAGACCATCCACAAATTCCGTCTGGAACCGGGCAAAGAGCCGACCACGCTCACGCTCAAAGAGGGTTACAGGGTGGTGCGCAGCGAATACATCGTGCCCCACAAGGCCGTCTACCTCTGGGTGGAGCAGCCCCTGAATGTAACCACACCAACCCTTGAGCGGCAGTTCCGAGTCGCTTATTCGGGCGAACCGGTGCCTGACAGCTTCGAATACCTCGATACCGCACTGGATCCATTTGGCCCTGAGGCGTACCACGTGTTTGCAATACCTGCTGGTGAAGAAGAGCTCTTCAATACGGCATCTGACGGTGCAAGCAACGACGCGTTCAGCAGGCAGAACTGGCAACACACAGCGATCTCTTGACCACCTCAGGGCCCTTTGGGGCCCTTTTTTATGGCGTCTCGATCGGCAGGTGGCCGGTTTTTACCCAGATGATTGTTTCCTTGTCCACGAACGGGTGATGCTGGCTCAGGTGGGGGCTCCGAATCCACGTGCCCGCCGGGTAGCGACCATGTTCATCGCAAAACTCTCCGGACAGCACGAATATCTCCTCGCCGCCGAAGTGCCGATGGGGCTGGAAAACCTCGTTGGCCGGCCACTTCACCAGGGCCACATGCTCGTGCTCGAATTCGTGCAACGGCATCACCTCAAGCCCACCTATACCGGGCAACCACGGCGTATTGCGCGTATCTATGCGCACAGTTGATCGATCGCGTTCGTCGAACTGATGTAGCTTGACCAGCAGCGTGCAGCCTTCCTTACTGAAAGGGGCGTGCCCACTGCCTGGCGGGTTCCGCAGATAAGTGCCGGCCGGGTAGTCGCCGGTCTCGTCGGAAAATACCCCGTCCAGAACCAGGATTTCTTCACCCAGGGGGTGCTCATGCCGGTTGAAGGAGGCGCCAGGTTCGTACCGGACCACACTGGTGGCATGACCACGCTCCGCTTCCTCGCGGGCAAGAGGTTTCCTCAAAACCCCGCCGGCAGGGCTGGAAACCCATTCCTGCTCTTCGGTACGGATGATGACTTTCTTGGAAAAGTCCATGTTGAGCATTGCAAACCTCAAGACCACCTGAAATTGAAGTGACTAATTACGCGGGCGCCAGCCTTCCGGATGCCTCTATTTGATCAGGGCCTGAATGTTCCGGAACTGCGGGTGTTTGCAATGGCGCATCCATTCAAACGCCACCATCTCAAGCGTTACGATCCTGGCACCGCTCTCGTTCAGGCGGTCCAGGGCTACGTCCCGGTCAAACTCGTTGCGTGAGCCGGTAGCATCGGCCACCACCCACACCTTGTAACCAGCATCAAGCAGGCTCAGGGCGGTCTGCATCATACACACATGGGTCTCGCAACCACCTATTACAATGTGCTGCCGACCCTCCGGCAACTGGTCAACGAGCCCATCGGGGCAGGCATCAAAATGGTGCTTGGCCAGGGTCTGGTTACAGAGTTCCCGGACCGCTTCAACATTATGCCCCAGCTTGTCCGGCAACTGCTCGGTACCCAGCACCGGAACCTCCATGAGCCCGGCAATGGTGGCGAGAACGATGCAACGGTCCACCACCTCGTCGCCATGGCTAATGGCGGGCATCAGCTTTTCCTGGACATCAATGAGCAACAGCGTCGATTGCTCGGCTTTCATAAGCATGGATAGTCTCTCCCCACAAACTCAATGATTATACTCGGCGTTGTACTAACGATAGCCCTGAATCTGCTCATCCGTGAAAGAGAAAACCGGTCTCGCCCGAATTTTTTTGACGATTTTCCCCGAGGGAGTTGCCAAGCGCCCGCAAAACCATTAAAGTTTGCGCCCTCAAATGAGCGACGACGTTGCTGATTTGAAACAGTTTATTGGAGAGGTGGCCGAGTGGCTGAAGGCGCACGCCTGGAAAGTGTGTAAACGTTAATAGCGTTTCGAGGGTTCGAATCCCTCCCTCTCCGCCAATACAAAACCCCAGCAACGCTGGGGTTTTTTATTGGCCGAAGGGTAGGGTAGAAAGAACCCTCGCGGGTTCGACCGAAGCCTGCAAAGCAGGCTGAGGAACGTCGGAGCAAAGCGACGACGGCCCCGAAGGGGTGAGGGCCAAAGGCCCGAATAATCCCTCCCTCGCGGGTTCGACCTAGGATTTCCTCCAAACCAACAGCCGATTATTAGCCGGCATCCCGAAATCCTTTTCAAGCGCCAGCCCGGTTTCCTCACCCAGCGCCTTGAGATCCTCCATATCCCGAATTCCCATATGCGGCGCCTGCGTTCTGAGCGAAAGGTCAAACCGTACATTGCTTTCACTGGTGTGCCGGCCGCCATAGCTGAAAGGCCCATACAGGCAGAAGATTGCACCCTTGGGTAGGGCTTCCGCCAAACCGCGAAACATCGCCTGCACCTCCTCCCAGGCCATGATATGTGCCGTATTGGCGGAAAATGCACCGTCGATGGCCGGCAGTCGGGACCAGTCTCCGTTCAATACCTCCAGGGCAACGGGCGTGTTGATATTCGCAAGGTGTGAGTCGTCGATCCATGCCCGGGAGAGCTGGGCGTTCTGGGGATGGTCGGTGGGCTGCCAAACCAGGTGAGGTAAGTGGCTGGCAAAGTGAACGGCGTGCTGGCCGGTGCCAGTGCCGATTTCCAGAATGGTGCCCGGCTGTTTGAAAAGCTCTACAAGTTTTTCCAGAATCGGCGCTTTGTTATTCTCGCAGGCTTGGGAAAACGGCTTGTCTTTTTGCATGCTCCGACCTTTCGACAGGGGGTAGTTTATGGCGGTTTCAATACGCCGGCTCAGCGGTGACCAGATTAAACCATACCTGGATGACCTCGCGCGCCTGAGGATTGAGGTGTTTCGCCACTTTCCCTACCTGTACGACGGTGATATGGACTACGAGCGCAAGTACCTCGATACCTATGCCCGTTCGCCAGAAAGCCTCTTTGTACTGGCCCTGGATGGCGAATCGGTTGTTGGCGCCGCCACGGGCATCCCGATGGACCATGAAACGGACGAGTTCAAAGGGCCGTTCATCGAGCAGGGTTATGAGCCCAACAAGATCTTCTATTTCGGTGAGTCTGTACTACTACCAAGTTACCGGGGGCAGGGCATCGGCGTGGCCTTCTTCGACCACCGGGAGGGCCATGCCCGGGAACAGGGCTGTTTCATGCACTGCTGTTTCTGCGCGGTAGAGCGGCCTCAAGATCATCCCCTCAGACCCGCCGATTACCAGCCGCTGGACTCATTCTGGCACAACCGCGGCTACCGCAAGGTACCGGAGCTGACCACCACCTATGCATGGAAAGATGTGGATCAGGCGGCGGAAACCGCCAAGCCCATGACGTTCTGGCTGAGGCGTATTGCCTAACGAACGCTGAAGTTGCCGAATTCCCCGGTTGGCGATTCCGGCGCAATATCCACCGCATCCACACGCGCATCCGGTGGGCCCTCGGCGCACCAGGTTCTGAGTTCGTTCAGGCGTTCCTCCGGGCCTTCGGCCACAATTTCAACTCGTCCATCGGGCAGATTGCGAGCGAAACCTGTCAAGCCCAGGGAAGAGGCCTTCTGTTCCGTGGAGGCGCGATAGTAGACCCCCTGTACCCGGCCGGATATCAGAAGTTGCCAGCGTTTGGTATCCATGGTTTGCTCCCGCTCGTTCTGTCGTGTCAGGCTTTATTTCAATCTACCGGTTCGGGCACGACAACTTCAAGGAGAGAGAAAGCCGATGGCCTCCACCCACCTGAAACACAATGCGACTGGCTATGCCGATGCCCTGGTCTGCGAGGCGGAGGGATTGGAACGCCTTGCCAGCGCGCTTGATGAGGCTGGGGTGACCGACGTCGGTGTGCCGCACGTTTATCGGGTGAACGAAACCGAACTCGAAATCACTGCCATCCGGTCTTCAGGTGGCTCAGATCGGGCGCGCGAGGTGCTTGGTGACGGGCTGGCCAGGATGCACGCTCTGCGTCAGGGGGCGCACGGCTGGGGCAGGGACAATTACATTGGCCTGGCACCGCAACCCAATCGCTGGTGCGACAACTGGGGTGAGTTTTTTGTCCACGACCGCCTTGGCTACCAGGTCTCACGTATTCGTGACGCCAGCCGGAGGACTCGCTTCGAACAGGTATTGGACCAGCACGGGGGCTTGCTGATGGACTGGCTGAACGCCCACTGTGAGCACCCGAGCCTGCTCCATGGTGATCTCTGGAATGGTAACGTGCTTTATGGCTCTGACCGCCCCTGGCTGATTGATCCTGCCGTCTATTGCGGTGATCGTGAAGCGGATATCGCCATGACACAGATGTTTGGTGGTTTCGGCGAAGCATTCTACCGGGCCTACGACGCGTGTTACCCAAGAACATCGGTTTATGGCATCAAGCGTGAGGTCTACAACCTCTACCATTACCTGAACCACTACAACCTGTTTGGAGGTGGTTACCTGGAAGGCTGCCAGGTTGGTTTTGCCGCGATTGAAGCAATAGGCCGGGGCAAAGCCTAGATCAGGCCGGCGCTGCGAAGCACAAAGACTCCCAGAGTGACAGTAATGCTTGCCAGAAGGGTCGTCAGGGCGATGATATTGGCCGCCAACCGGTCATTACCGCCCAGCGCCTTCACCATCACGAAACTGGCGGCCGCCGTCGGGCTGGCGAAGAACAGGAACATAAGGCCCAGCTCGGAACCCCGAAAACCGGCCAGCCACGCTGCGGCGGTGCAAAGCGCCGGCAGTATCACCATCTTGAACAGGCTGGAGCCCAACGCCGTTTTGCTGTCGCTGCGGATGGCGCTCAGGGATACGGTGGCGCCGATGCAAAGCAGCGCCAGGGGCAGGGTGAGTGAGGCAAAGTAATCGCCGCTGGTCATGACCCAGCCCGGCAGTGTGATATCCAGGGCGGCGAAGGGAATCGCCACGAAGACCGCCAGGATGAGCGGGTTCCGGACGATATCGTGAAATATCTTCGTCCAGTCCGTGGTCTGCCCCGGTTGGTAGGCTACCAGCACGATCACCGAAAGAATGTTGTAGGATATAATCACCAGGCCAAGCAGGATACCGCCCGCTGAGAGGCCAAAGTCCCCGTAAAGATTGGCGGCGAGCGCCAGGCCGACGATACCGCAGTTACCCCGAAAGGCGCCCTGGACATAGACGCCACGATCCTCCCGAACAACACGCCAACGGGCCCAGACCCAGGTGATGGCAAAACTTCCCAGAGTCGCGCCCAGGTAAAACACAAGAAGCCCGGGATTGAACGCGGTCCCCAGATCTGCCCGGATAATGCTCAGGAATACCAGGGTCGGCAGGGTCGCCTTGAAGACCAGGGCTGAGGCGGTGTTTACAAATGCATTGTCAATCCAGCCGATCTTTCGAAGCCCGAGGCCAATAAACACCATGGCAAACACGGGCAGCGTGGTTTCCATGGTTTGCAGGAACAGATCGATCATGGTCATCAAAGGCGGCCGTTGGGTCTGGGAGCGTGACGGGATTTATTCGAATTATAAGCGGCGGGAAAGCTAGGATGCTATGGGAATACCACGAAGGTATGGGGCGAAAGGATGGAATGGCGAAAAAAAGGGCCCCGGAGGGCCCTCGTCAGTTTCAGGCTTTCAGTTGGTCGCCAACGGGCAGCCGCCGGATGCGTTTGCCGGTTGCGGCGTAGATTGCGTTGCATAGCGCCGGCGCTACCGGTGGCAGGCCTGGTTCACCGACACCGCCCATGGCTTCGTTTGGGTTGTCGACCAGATGAACTCGGAGCGTTTTGGGCGCATCCGGCATGCGGGGAATCAGGAACTTGTCGAAGTTGCCCTGTTGCGCCACGCCGTCCTCAAAGGTCACCTCGCTTTGCAGCGCGATGCCAATGCCCATCACGATAGCGCCCTCCAACTGGGAGCGAATCCGCTCCGGGTTGGCCTGCGGGCCGCAGTCGAAGGCGATGTCTGCCCGGTGGATGGTGAGCTCACCCTGATCATCCACTTCCACATCAAAGACAATCGCGGTATACGACACGAAGCTGTGGTGGAAGGCGAGGCCCAAACCCCGATTCTTGCCGGTGGATTTGCCCCAGTCTGCCTCTTTAGTAACACGCTCAATCACATTGCGCATGCGCCCGATGTCGATAGGGTAGAGATCCGGGTCTTCGCCATAATTCCAGCCATCGCCCACCGTGAGATTGTGGATTTCCCGGTCCGGGCCGAGCAGGTCCAGCACGTAATCGCGATGGTCCTTGCCGGCGGCGACAGCCATCTCATGGGCAAAGCTCTGGATCGCCCAGGCATGGGGCAGGTTGTAGACCGACCGGAACCAGCCGATCCGCACATGGGCGGGGGCTGGCGGGTTTTCCAGCCTCAGGGCCGGCACCGAGAACGGCATGGTGTTAAAGCCCATGCCCAGTTCAAACTCACCCTTGTGTTTCGGATCGGGGGCAAACAGCGAGCCGATACTGGGTGACAGGGTCCGGTGTAGCCAGCCGGTGGCTTGGCCACTATCGTCCAGCCCGGCCTCCAGATAATCAACAGACACGGCATGGAAATAAGCGTGGTGAATGTCGTCTTCCCGCGACCACTGCAACCTGATTGGCCGGCCCTTGAAAGCCTCGGCAATACTGGCTGCCTCAATGGCAAAATCCGGTTTGGACTTGCGACCAAAGCCACCGCCAAGCAGGGTAACGTGAACGGTCACGTTCTCCGCATCCAGACCCAATCGCCCGGCCACGGTATCGCGGGTCGCCTGTGGATTCTGCACCGGCGCCCACACTTCGGCCTTACCGTCCTTGATGCGCACGGTCGCCACCGGAGGCTCCATGGGTGCCTGGGCCATGTGGGGCATGTAGTAGGTGGCAGAGACGCGTTTGTCGGCGCTCTCCAGAGCTGTGTCCAGATCGCCATGCTGACGGACGACCTTGCCGGGTTGCTGCGCCGCTTTCTCCAGGGATTCCCGGTAGGCAGACGAGGTATAGCCGGCGTTGTCTCCGGCAGCCTCCAGATCCCAGTCAATTTTCAGCGCTTTACGTCCTTCCATGGCGGCCCAGGTATTGGAGGCCACCACAGCAATCCCACCGAGTGGGCTGAAGCCCGCCGGTTGCCCCGTGCCCTCAACCTTGAGGACTTTCTCTACACCGGGCACCTTGAGGGCTTCGGTGTCGTCGAAATCGCCAACAGTAGCCCCGTAAACCGGTGGACGGGCGATGACCGCATAAAGCAGGTCCTCGAACGGAACATCAGCGCCATATACCGCCTTACCGGTAACAATATCTTCACCATCGATGGCTTTCGGGTAAGCGGACTTCAGCTCACCGTTAATGAGGCCGGTTTCCTTGCCGACAAATCGCAGTTCGTCATCGCGCTTGAGTACCAGTGCATTGCGCCCGGGAACGTCGAGCTCCCGTGCCTTGGCTGCGAGTTCCCCAAAGCCGAGTTCCTTGCCGGAAGGCTTGTGAATGATGGTGTGTACGCCAGCCTGCACCTCACTAACCGGCACGCCCCACTCATTGGCGGCCGCCTGCTCCAGCATCTGCCTGGCCGCCGCTGCGGCTCGGCGCATGGGCTGGTACCAGTGGCGCATACTGCGGGAACCGTCGGTGTTCTGGTTGCCGTATTTGCTGTGATCGCCCTCGGCCTGATCGACTCTCACTTGCTCCCAGTCAGCGCCGAGCTCGTCGGCACCGACCATCACCAGGCTGGTCCGGATGCCCTGACCCATTTCGGAGCGGTTGTTCACAATGGTTACCAGGCCATCAGCATCGATATGGATGAACACGTTCGGGTCGTCCACCCAGCCGCCGGGCATTGCTCCGGCGCCAAATTGAGCCTTTTCATTGCCGCCCAGGGCCACATCCCAACGGGCCGCGAGTACCAGGGCAGAGCCACCCGCCAGGCCCATCAGGAATCGCCGACGGCTAACGTTGGCAATCATCAAGTTGTCATCGGCGCTCATGCTTCACCCTCCTTGCCGGAAGCCCGTTCGATCGCCGCCAGAATGCGGTTGTAGGTGCCACAGCGACAGAGATTCCCTGCCATGGCATCCACAATCTCCCCGGTGTCGGGATTCGGTGATTTTTTCAGCAGCGCTGTGGCGTTCATGATCTGGCCACCCTGGCAGTAACCGCACTGGGCCACCCCGAGATCGAGCCAGGCCTGCTGCACCTTGCTGCCAACCGGATCGTCGGCCATGGCTTCAATGGTGGTGATCTCGCCACTGGCCGCAGAGACCGGTGTGACGCAGGAGCGGATTGCCGTTCCGTTAAGGTGAACCGTGCAGGCGCCGCACTGGGACATCCCGCATCCGAACTTGGTTCCTTTAAGGCCGACAACGTCGCGGATTACCCAGAGCAGGGGCATGTTGTCGGGGACGTCGAGCTCGTAGCGCTCGCCGTTGATCGTGAGGGTAGCCATAACGTCCTCTCGTTTATGAGTTTCGCGTTTCCTTCACTGTAGCCCTACGAACTGCCAGAGTAAAAAGAGCAATCTGGATGAAAGGTAATAAAATCGCTTGCACGCTCGCCTCGGGCCTGGGCTATAGTAGGCCCCGGAAACAAGAGAAGAAGAGGATAAGGATGGACGCCGTTAATCCCACCCCCGAACAGCTGCAAAAAGTCCTGGCGGATACCCCGAAAGACCAGCCCGTTGTCATGCTGAATCTGCTGCGCTTCCGTGATAGGGCCAATTACAAGGAAGAGGCGCCGGAGCGAAGCGGCCGCGAAGCTTACACGCTTTACATGGAGGAGGCTGCCGCCTGCGTAAAATCGGTGGGCGCGGAAGTCATCTGGTCTGGCCGCAGTGTTGGATCGCTGATCGCACCCCCGGATGAATCCTGGGATCAGGTGTTGCTCGTGCGGTATCCCTCAATCGATGCGTTCATGGCCATGATTGAAAGCCCGGATTACAAAGGCGTGGTCAAGCATCGCACCGCTGCCGTTCAGGATTCACGGCTGGTCGCCAATCTTGAAACACGGATGTAATTAGAGCCGGATCAAAGCCCGGCTTGCTGGATGGCCATGTAGCTGATGGTGCCTGCGGCGATAGAGAGCAGGGCATTGCGGCGCCAAAGGTGAATGAACACCACGAGGACACCGGGAAGCAGGGCATCGAATCCCATCCAGGAGCCGGACCAGTCTGCCGAGCGCTGCAGGAATACCGTAGCCAGCAATGCCATAACCGCCGCAGGAAGGTAGCGTCCCAGATGGCGCACCAGCGGATGCTCCGTGTGCCTCTCGAAAAACAGGAAGGGAATCACCCGCGTCGCAAAGGTCGCGACTGCCGCCACCGCAATGAATGCCGCGAGATAGCCGGACTCACCCATGGCTGCTCTCCTTGCGCAATGTCTGCCCGCGATGCTTCCGATATTCGAACAGCAGGACGGCAGTGACCAGGGCAATGGCACCGATCAACTGGTGTGCCGGTGGCAAAATCAGCATGGCGACGCCCGCGGCTGCTGCTCCGAGCCAGATCGGGAAACCTTCTCCCAGGGCTTTGAATTGCTCCAGAGTCAGAACAATGAACAGAGCCACCAGCGCGAACTCAATGCCTGTGCTGTCGAAGGCGACATTGTCGCCAAGCAATGCACCGATTGCGCACCCTGCCACCCAGTAACACTGGTTGAAGCCGGTAATTCGGAAATCGACTTCCTGTTCGTGGACCCGGTCAGTTCCCCGTGGTCGACTGGTGAGCAGGGAATAGGTTTCATCGGTCAAACCGAAAATAAGGTAGAGCTTTCGCCAGCCCGCCCCCTTGAACTGGCCGAGCAGTGAAAGCCCGTAGAACAGATGGCGGGCGTTCAGAACAAACATCGCGATGAATACTTCCAGCAGGCCCGCGTTAACGGCCAGAAGGCTCACGGCAAGTATCTGGCCGGCTCCGGCGTAAATCACGATTCCCATCAACGGCGCTGCCCACCAGGCGTAGTCAAGCTGCGTCGTGAACAGCACACCGAAAGCCATGCCCAGCGGTAGATAGCCGAACAAGATGGGTAAAGTAAGTTTGAAAACGGATTGGTTCATTAGCATCCAAACGGTCAGAAAGCGGCGATCATAGAGAATCGGTGAAATTTTTTGAAGTGGTTAACACCATAAAGAATGGCAAGCGTTAAAAAGCTGACGCTGAAGGTGCAATAAAAATGTCACAAAATCGGCATACCATCCGCGGCATAGCCCGTTGTTGGAGTTGTCATGTTCGGCACAGTAAGAACCCGCATTCTTTTTTTCGCCTTTCTCTCGGTCTTTGCCGTCGCAGGACTTTCCGCTCTGTCCTGGAGCATAATCCTGAAAGCGGAAGACGCCTCCAAGACCCTGATCCAGACCAACCTCAACGAAGCCTGGCTGCTGGCGGACTTGGAGCAGGATCACCGGCACCTTCAGGATCTTGCGTACAAGATCAAGGCCCAGCTTCTGCTGTGGGATGAGATCGAGACCGAGTTCAGCCGTTTGGAGACCGATTTGCCCGCGCATTGGCAGAATCTGGAAATGGATCCGGGACTGAGCGAATGGGCCGAGACCCACCGCAAGGATTTCGAGCGGGTATTGGCGCTTATCGTCCGAATGAAAGAGGGTATTGCAGAGAAAAGCTATTACCGTGTCGGACAGGTGGTGGACTTCGACCTTTTCCCGGCCATGGAGCCGATGCTAGAAGCCATTGCCGAGCGCCAGTTTCAAAGCCGGACGTCTGTATCCGATGGCGCCGACGAGTTGCTGTCGTTTCTGGCTGGCCAGCAAGACTTTCTGATTGTCGGTTCCATGTCTTTTCTGCTTATCGTTATCGCCATGACCTGGTGGCTAAGGCGGTCGGTGATTCTGCGTTTGCAGGGTATAGAAAACGATCTGGTCGCCATGGAGAAAAACGCCGACCTCACGCGGGTGCCTGTCCTGAAGGGGCAGGACGAGGTTGCCGGAGTCGCAAAGGCGCTGGGCGGTCTGGTCTCCCGATTCGAGCATTTTATTGCAGACATCCGATCGGCTGCCGGTGGTCTGGATGAGCGTTCCGGCACCCTGGATAAGGGTGCCGAATCCCTCCAGGCAGCATCGGAGAAAACCCGGAAGCAGATTCATGATGTCAGCCAGTCCATGGTCGCCATTGCCGACCAGGCCTCGGCCATTGAGCGAGCCACAGATGAGTCTGCCAACACCGTGAAATCGGCGGTGGCGGCCAACGAAGAAGTCCAGCATCGACTCACCACAAGCGAGGGCGCAGCAGAACATACGGTGGATGTCATTTCCCGCGTTTCAGGTTCCATTCACTCCCTTAACGAGTCCACGGGCAAGATTGAGCAGGTTATCGGAGTGATTGCCGATATTGCCGAGCAGACCAACTTGCTGGCTCTGAATGCTGCGATCGAAGCGGCTCGAGCAGGGGAACACGGTCGTGGCTTTGCGGTGGTAGCCGATGAGGTTCGGACTCTTTCCCGTCGCACCTCCGACTCTACCCAAAATATATCCCAGTGGGTGCAGGACCTTGTATCCGGCGTAAGCAGCGTCGATGTACTGTTGGGGGAGATGCGTGATGCCGGCAGCAGCAACCGAGAGCATTTGGCTGCACTCAAGGGGCACCTTCAATCCCTGCAGGGTCAGTTCGTGGATCTTGAGAGCCATAGTGCAGAGATCAGCTCGGCCGTTGCGTTTCAACGGGACGAGATCGGGCGGGTAGGCCGCCGTTCAAGCGCACTGGACGAAAGCGCCGACTTCCTCATTGAAACCGTCGAGCAAACCCGGACCATCAGCGAGGCGCTCAGGCAGGAATCGGTTTCCATGCGACAATTGATCGCACGCTTCCGGACCACCGCAGAACCTGCCTGATCACGAATTGTTTGCCCAGAACCTCTCTCCGGGCTTCTACCTCAGCGCTATAACTCTTACCATGGAGTTTCCGCAGGAGGTAGCATGACTGACAGCGCCGAAAACCAGGCAGAGCAAGACCCCAGACAGGAAAAATTCGTCGTCGACACCGAGTTGCTGACGGAAGATCAGCTTCAGGGCCTGGTGGAGGAGTACTGCACCCGCTACCACGGACTGAACGACACCGAAAACCCCATGGGTGAGCAGAGCCGGGTAATGTCTGCGGTTCGTCGGGGCGATCTGGTGGTCTGGTTCGATCCCGTGGAAAACACCGCCGGGCTGGGTGTGCCGGCTTAGGCGTCAGGTGTGTCACGGTATTTGTGTTTGCACCTACCCGGGGCCAGAACTAAACGTTACAATCGCGCTGTTTTCCGAAAGCCGTGTGCGAGGTGAATTTTGATCAGGGTACTGGTTGTAGATGACCATGAGCTGGTGAGGTCCGGTATTACCCGGATGCTGGCTGACAACCCGGACATTGAAGTCCTCGGGCAGGCACCATCCGGAGAGGATGCCATCGATTTCGTCCGCCAGCAGCGGCCGGACATCGTGCTCATGGATATTCGCATGCCAGGCATCGGGGGCCTCGAGGCGACCCGTCGTATACTCCGCGTTGATGATTCCATTCGCGTGATCGTGGTAACGGCCTGCGCAGACGACCCCTATCCAGCCCGCGTCATGCAAAGCGGTGCCACCGCCTACATCACCAAAGGCGCGGATATCAAAGAGATGGTCCGCGCCATTCGTATGGCCCACACCGGCCAGCGCTATATCAGCCCGGAAATCGCTCAGAAGATGGCGCTGAAACAGCTCGGCGGCGGCGATCGGGACGAGGACGGCGAGCTTTCGCTGTTCGACAGGCTTTCCGAACGGGAAATGCAGATCGCGATGATGGTGGTGGATTGCCAGAAGGTGCAGGATATTTCGGACAAGCTGTGCCTGAGTCCGAAGACCGTGAACAGCTACCGTTACCGGATTTTCGAGAAACTGGAAATTTCCAGTGATGTCGAATTGGCCCTGATGGCAGTGCGGCTCGGGTTGCTTGATGCCGACAAGGTCTGACCCTGAGAGCACCCACATCGGGGAGTTTGACAGCAAGAGCTTCCTGAAACAGTTGACCGAGCGGCCCGGCGTCTACCGAATGTACGACGAAGGTGGCTCGGTTCTATACGTGGGCAAGGCCCGCAACCTGAAAAAACGGGTTGGCAGCTATTTCCGTAAGACCGGCCTGGCGCCCAAAACGGAAGCCCTGGTTGGCAAAATTGCCTTTATCGAGGTGACGATTACCGGCAGTGAGACCGAGGCGCTGCTGCTCGAACAGAATCTGATTAAATCGTTACGGCCGCCGTACAACATCCTGCTCCGTGACGATAAGTCCTATCCCTATATCTATCTGTCTTCCCACAGCGATTACCCTTCGCTGACGTTTCGTCGTGGGCGCACCAAAAAGGGTGGCGGCACCTGGTTCGGGCCGTTTCCGAGCTCGGGCGCGGTCAAGGAAAGTCTTAATGTACTACAGAAGATTTTCCGCATAAGGAATTGTAGTGAAAGCTTTTTCAGGAATCGTACAAGGCCTTGCCTGCAGTACCAGATCAACCGGTGCACGGCACCCTGTGTTGAATACATTACGCCCGAGGAGTATCAGCAGGACATCCGCCACGCGAGCATGTTTCTGGAGGGCAAAAACCCTGCGATCCTTCACGATCTGATGAATGCCATGGAGGCCGCCTCGAAGAACCTGGAATTCGAGAAGGCGGCGGCCTATCGGGACCAGATTAACCACCTGCGCCATGTTCAGGAGCAGCAGTCGGTAGACGGCGAGGGCGGTGATGCGGATGTCATCGCCATTGCCCAGGATGCGGGTATCGTCTGCATCGTGGTGATCATCGTGCGGGGTGGTCGTGTGCTCGGTACCAAGGACTATTTCCCCCGCTACTCCATTGAGCAGACCGAGGGCGAACTGCTCAGCGCGTTCCTCGGGCAGTACTATTTCGGCGGCAACACACGACGGGAGATTCCGCGGGATATCCTGGTGCCGGTTGAGGTGGAAGGTCAGGAACTGTTGGCCCAGGCCCTCAGCGAGTCCGCAAACCGGGAAACCCGGATCCGGGGCAATGTTCGTGGTGAACGCCGCCGGTGGCTGGAACTGGCCATGACCAACGCCCGCCAGACCCTGCTCACTCACCTGGCGAGCAAGGAGACCGTATACCGGCGCCTGCTGGCCCTGAGGGACCTTTTGGAACTGGCGGAGACGCCGTCACGCATGGAGTGTTTCGATATCAGCCACAGCCACGGGGAAAATACCGTCGCATCCTGTGTGGTTTTCGATGAGAATGGCCCCCTGAAGAGTGATTACCGCCTGTACAATATCGAGGGCGTGACTGCCGGCGATGATTACGCCGCCATGCGCCAGGTGCTTTCCCGCCGCTACAAACGGATGGTGGCCGGTGAGGGCAAGCGCCCGGATCTGGTGTTCATTGACGGTGGTAAAGGGCAGTTGAATATTGCCCGGGAAGTGTTTGACGAGCTTGAGATTTCGGACATTCCGCTGATTGGTGTCGCCAAGGGTGTGACCCGGCGTGCAGGCATGGAGCAGCTGATAGACGCCATGACCGGCGATGTGTTCCGGGTGCCGGCCGATTCGCCCGCGTTGCACCTGATCCAGCACATCCGGGACGAGTCCCACCGGTTTGCGATAACCGGGCACCGGGCGCGCCGTGATAAAAAGCGCCGGCAGTCTACACTGGAGGGCATTGAGGGCGTGGGGCCGAAAAAGCGTCGCGACCTGATTCGATACTTTGGCGGGATACAGGAACTCCGCAAGGCCGGGATTGATGAGATGACCAAGGTGCAGGGCATCAGCAAATCACTGGCCGAAACCATATACGCAGCATTGCACGACGAGTAAGGACAGCATGAATTTACCAAACATCCTCACCCTTTCCCGCATCATCATGATTCCGGTGTTCGTGGTGATTTTTTACCTTCCGGTGGGGTGGAGCTACCTCGTGAGCGCGGCCATTTTCGGATTGGCGGCGGCCACGGACTGGCTGGATGGTTACCTGGCGCGAAAACTTGACCAGAGCACCCCGTTCGGCGCCTTCCTTGACCCGGTTGCGGACAAGCTCATGGTGGCCGTTGCGCTGGCGGTGTTGATCGAGGAACATTCTGCGATTCTACTGACGATTCCGGCCACCGTTATCATCGGTCGTGAAATTGTCATTTCCGCTTTGCGGGAGTGGATGGCGGAAATTGGCAGCCGCAACAGCGTGGCGGTTTCCTTCATCGGCAAGATCAAGACCACAGCTCAGATGTGTGCGATTGTGGGCCTTCTGGCGTTTCCTCCCGGCGTGCTCTGGGCCAATGTCGCTCTGGGTCTGCTCTATATCGCCGCGATTCTCACGCTCTGGTCCATGGGGCTGTACCTCAAGGCTGCCTGGGCTGATCTGTTCCCTGAGAAGGCATCAGGCCAGGCGGATAATCACACGTCGTAGCCCATTCAATTACCCTGGCGGCCAGATTGCTGCCAGCGGCTCCGAAGGCTTCAACAACCTGATCAACTGAGGTGCCGGCGGCGGGTTCAGCGACCCTGATGGTGCGGGCACACAGGCTGGCCCTGGATCGGTTGTGAATCATCTGCAGGTGCAGCTCGACGACCACTTCGGTTCCGGCTTCCAGGGTTTCCGAGTGAAAGGCCGAGAGCTCGGTTACCAGAGTCAATTCGGCCTGCGCCGGGTTGGTATCGGTAATAACGGAGGTGAAGGCACCGCTCTTGCGAAGACTGCTCACCAGAGTGTCTCGAACCACCACGGGCGCAGTGTCCCGCCAGCGGGTCCCTTCGTAGACCCGGAACTCCCTTGCTGTGGGTTTTGCCAGGATCAGCGAGCCGTTAAATGGCTCTGAGGCGTAGGGTGTATCAACCCGAAGCGATGCCGAAACCGCTTGTTCTGCCGTCGGGACTTTCCCAATCACAGTCAGGTCCATAACCCTGGGCGGCTCCGGGTTCGGAAATACTGTGCAGCCAGCAGCAAAGGCAAAGCCAAGGAGAAATGCAGTGTTTCTGATTGACCTCAATGTCACTGTGCCATCTCCTTTATGCTTTCATTGCCGAACAGGGTGCCAGTGGGGTCCTGTTCCAGGCGGCGGCTAAACTGATTCAGGCTGCGGAGAGTCGACCTCAGCTCTCTCAAAGCCGGTGCCAGCTCTCCCATACCCTGCAGTCCGGCATCCATTGCCCCCTGGTTGTTTCGGGTCAGGTCATCAATCCTTGCCATGGTGGTGGTGATAACCGCGAGGGCTTTGTCCATGGATTGCAAAACGCGCTGGCCATCGTTTTGCAGCAGCTCGTTGGCGTTTTCCGAAACGTTGGACACTTTGATCGCAGCTTCTTCGGCGCGAACGGCGGCGGCATCGAATTGTTCGAGCAGGGCGATCAGCTGATCCCGGCGGTCGAGCAGGGCGTCTGTCGCTTCGCGTGTGTTTTGCAGGATGGCCGATGCGTTGTCGATGTTGTCAGCAGATAACAGCTCCGTCGCGCTGGTAAGCAGCTGGTCGGCTTTGGCCAGAAGTTGCTCGCCGTTGGAAAGCAGGCTGGTGAACGCCGAGGGCTCAGCAATGATTACCGGCGGGTTGTCCTCGTGACCTTTCAACGCGGGCTTGTCCGGGCTTCCACCACTGAACTGGACGCTCATGCTGCCGGTGATGTTGGCGAGCACCAGGCCGGCTTTCGTGTTCTCCCGAATGGGAACCGACTGATCCACCCGAACCAGAACCCGCACATGGCCTGGATTGTCCGGGTCCAGCTTCAGCTCCACCACATCGCCAATCTGAACGCCGCTGTAGAGCACAGGGTTACCTTCGGACAGGCCACCAACGGCATGGTCGAACAGAATCTCGTAGTAGCCCCATTCCCGATCGGCGGAGGATTTCGCCAGCCACAGAGAAAATATCAAGGCGGCGGCAAAAGCCAGGATCGTAAACAGCCCAATGATCAGGTGGTGGGCCCTTGGCTCCATGGTTACTGCTCCTGCTTCCGTTGTTCCAAATGATCCCTGAATGCGTAACTCGCTGCCCGGCCACGGGGCCCGTTAAAGTAGTCCTGAACCCAATCGTCCTCCGTGGCTGCAACCTTTTCCAGAGTATCAGCTACCAGCACCCTGCGCTGTGACAGTACCGCAACCCTGTCACAGGTTGAGTAGAGGGTGTCCAGGTCATGGGTGACCAGAAACACGGTCAGCCCCAGCGCGTCCCGCAGCGTTACGATCAGCCTGTCGAAGGCGGCAGCGCCAATCGGGTCCAGCCCCGCAGTAGGCTCATCCAAAAACAGTATCTCAGGATCGAGGGCCAGGGCCCGTGCCAGGCTTGCGCGTTTCACCATACCGCCGGAAAGCTCGGACGGATACCGAACCGCTGCCTCAGGTGGTAAGCCGGTCAGCGCCAGTTTCATGCGCGCCAGCTGTTCTGCTTCGGGCCTTTTCAGGCCCGCGTGTTCGATCAGCGGAACGGCGATATTCTCCTGCAGGTTCAGGGAGGTAAACAGGGCGCCGCCCTGGAACAGCACACCGAAGCGTTGCTCTATGCGCGAACGCGCCCGTGCCGAAAGCTGGACAAGATCCTCGCCAAACACCCGGATGTGGCCAGAGGCTGGCGTGTTCAAGCCAACGATGCTGCGCAAAAGAACCGTCTTGCCAGTACCGGAACCGCCGACCACGCCCAGAATTTCACCCCGCAGCAGATCCAGATCGAGGTCCTCGTGCACAATGTGATCGCCAAAGCGGTTGCACAGGTCCCGCACCTCGATGACCGGCTCATTTCTTGTTTGAGCATTCGGAGACGCCGCCATATCCGCCATGATCACCAGCCCATTTCCATAAAGAATAGTGCAGCGATGGAATCCAGCAGAATCACCATGAAAATCGACTGAACCACGCTGGAAGTGGTGTGCTCACCCACCGATTGGGCACTGCCAGCCACCTTGAACCCTTCCAGGCAACCAATCACGGCTATGAGGAAGGCAAAGATCGGCGCCTTTACAATGCCCACAACGAAATGCTGCAGGGCGATGTCCCGCTCCACAATGGCCATGAACTGCGTCGGCGAGATATCCAGCACCAGCGCGCAGACCATGGCGCCACCAACCATACCGGAGATCATGCCCACAAAGGTCAGAATGGGCAGGCTTAACATCATGGCCATTACCCGGGGTAGCACCAGCAGTTCAATGGGGTTCAAGCCCAGGGTGCGGATGGCATCCAGCTCCTCGTTAACCTTCATCGCGCCAATGTGGGCGGTAAACGCGCTGGCGGTTCGACCGGCCAGCAGGATCGCGGCCAGCAGCACCCCGAATTCCCGCAGGAAGGCAAACGCCACCAGGTTGACCGTGTAAATGGTCGCGCCGAAATCGTCCAGAACGGTCGCCCCCAGGAACGCCACCACAGCGCCCACCAGAAACGTCAGCAGTGCCACGATAGGCAGGGCATTCAGGCCGGTGTCATGAACGGCCGCGACAAAGGGTGTCATGCGCCAGCGCCAGGGGCGGGGAAGGTTCCAGGCCAGGGTGCCGAGCGTCTGGCCAATAAAGCCCACAAGGATCCACAAAAGCCGCAAGATGCTTTCCACCTTCTGGCCCGTACCGGTAACAAAGCTCCAGACCAGGGAGGGTGCGTGCCCATCAGGCCCGGGTTGGTCTTTCATGGCTTCGCAGACGGCGGCAATCAGGGCCGACTTTTCTCGAGGCAACTCGCCGGCAGCCTTGGTGGCTTGGAGCAATCGCTCGGGTCCGATCAGGGAGGCCAGTTGTGAGGCACCGGCGGTATCAATCCGCTTCAGCCCCGAGAGGTCGATCGACAGTTTATTCATATCCCTGGAGGACATGGATGAAGCCACGGACGCCAGAGACCGATAATGGCTCAACAGCCAGTCTCCGTTCACACTCAGAGTGCCGGCTTCAACGGTGACGGATCCGGGGCTGGACGTCGGTTGTTGTGGATCGGTCTGCTCGGATGAATCAGGACTGGGCACGTTCTGTCGAATCCCTGAGTGATGTTGCCTGCCAATCCCTAGCTTAAAGAGTGCAGGGGATCTCTGCCAGTGACGAAGTTGCATGTTTGCATGCTGCCGCGCAATTGACCAAACTTTGCCCACAATCTCCAGTAAAACAAAAACTTGATAAAAAACTATTGACGCCCGATCGGTAATCCGTAGAATACGCAGCCGTTGACGAGGCAATGCCCCGGAAACAAAGAGCGGGAATAGCTCAGTTGGTAGAGCACAACCTTGCCAAGGTTGGGGTCGCGAGTTCGAATCTCGTTTCCCGCTCCAATTTCAAGTCTCTCATTGCCCACCTGAGAGCATAAAGATCCGATCCCTTCGATCTTTTCCGGCGCGGTGGCAGAGTGGTTATGCAGCGGACTGCAACTCCGTGTACGCCGGTTCGATTCCGACCCGCGCCTCCATTATTTTCCCAGCCCGATACCAGGCCTCCCTTTTCATTGTCTACCCGTGTCACATACTCTGCCAGGGTCTGTGAAAGCCGTGGGGAAAATAATGAACCAGCCGTCGCATTTACCCGAAATCGAGGGAAAAGTAGCTTTCGTCTGGCTGGTGGTAAGGTACTGGCGGCTAAAGCGATGGCGTCAAAGAAATCCGGATTCAGGGTTCCAGATCTGTCACATCCCTTCCTTGATGCAAGGCAGTGATGGTATCGGCTATGCCTGCAGTAATATCCACTAGCTCAACCTTGGTCTTCAGTGATTTGGACGGCAGTGACGGAGTGACCGTATTGCCGAGAATCACCCGGGACAATGCCGGCGAAGCCAATTTTTCCCAGGTATCCTGAGTGAACACGGCGTGCGTGGCGATGGCCATCACGTCCTCCGCGCCCTGGTCTCTGAACGCTTTCGCCGCTCGCTGCATGGTGCCTCCTCCTGCGATCAGGTCGTCCAGGATCAGCACGGTGCGGTTGCGGATATCGCCAACAACGGCAGAACCGCTCATTTCGCCCTGGCTGCGATGCTTCTCCATAAATGCGCTGCCGACGGGGCGCTCCAGCCGATTCGCCAATGACTCGCGGAACAGTTCCGCACGCTTTACGCCCCCTATATCCGGGGACGCTACGGTGATTTCCCTGTCCCCGAGTTCCGGCAGGAGGTAGTCGATGAACGCTTCCCTGGCGCTCAAATGCACTGTCGGGCAGCGAAAGGCATTCTCGAAAGCGCCGCGGTTGTGAACGTCCACGGTCACCATGGTGTCGATCGCCACAGCCTCGAAGAGCTGGGCGACATAGCGGGTGGTGACAGGATCATGGGGTTTGGTTCTCCTGTCCTTACGGGAGTAACAAAGGTAGGGCGCCACAACATTGATTCGGGCAGCGCCAGCGTCCCGGAGACTGGCCAGTAAAAACAGCAGGCGCAGGAGCTTGTCGTTGGTGCTGAGGCCATCGCTGCTGTTGAGGGACTGGACCACGAATACATCCCGGTTGCGAACCGTCTCCAGCGTGCGGATCTTGTGCTCGCCGTCTTCGAAATCCCGTTCCTCATGTTTGCCCAGGGGTACGCCCAGGTGGGCGGCCACTTGCGAGGCAAAGTCGCTGCCGCAATCAAGACTGAAGAGTGTTATTCGGTCGTCGGGTTTCATGGGGCAAGTCCGTTCGCTTTGGCTGATTGTATCAATTGCTCTTTTAACTCTAGTCAAAGTGCGGATAAAGGTATACGAGGTCGAGTTTTCGATCTCTTCATCCCGCTTTCCATCGTCTGGCGTAATCGCAGCCTGATATGCTTCAATGATCGGTAACTCGTCAAGTCAGCCGGCAAGGCTGGTTTTGATACCTTGGCGCCTGGTCAACAACGATGAGCACAGACGATAAGATGGTTAAACGCCGGCGCTCTGCTCTACGTGGCCGACAACTGGAACCCGCTGTTCTGTCGGATCTGCGGGAGCTGATCGGTGACGAACGCCTTGATTCGTCATTACGCCACCGCGATCGACTGATCGAGCACCTGCATTTGCTCCAGGATGCCGACGGCTACCTCTCTATGCCCCGTCTCCGGGCCCTGGCGTCGTTCATGAATCTGCCCATGGCCGCCGTTTATGAAACGGCCACGTTCTACGCCCATTTCGACATTGTTCACGACGAACAAACGCCGCCACCGGCAATAACCCTGAGGGTCTGCGATTCGCTTTCCTGCCAACTGGCGGGCGCTGGAGCACTGCATAAGGCACTGGCGGATGGAGCTGACGAGAGCCAGGTGCGTGTGGTCCATGCGCCCTGCATGGGGCGCTGCGATACGGCGCCCGTGGTCGCTGTGGGGCACCATCATTTAGGCAACGCCACTGTCCGAACGGTTGGCGCCGCAATAAAAGAAAAGCAGGTTCAACCCGATGACATCCATTGGCAAAAGCTGGCGGATTATCGCTCGGCCGGTGGTTATCAGTTGCTGAAGGATTGCCGCGAGGGCCCGGTTACCGTCGAGTCCCTTGCGGAAGAACTTGAGCAGGCCGGCTTGCGGGGCCTTGGCGGCGCGGGGTTCCCTACCTATCGCAAATGGCAGGCCGTGCGAGCGGAACCCGGGCCCCGCTACGCGGTGATCAACGCCGACGAGGGTGAACCGGGTACCTTCAAAGATCGCTATTACCTGGAACGAGAACCCCACGTCTTCCTGGAAGGCGCGCTGGTTAGCGCCTGGGCGGTTGAGGCTCAGGCTCTCTATATCTACCTGCGGGACGAGTATCCCGGCCTACTTCTTGTGCTCAAAGACGCCGTTGCCGAACTGGAAGCTGCCGGCATCATAGAACCCGGTTTCGTGATCCTGCGCCGGGGCGCAGGCGCGTACATCTGCGGCGAAGAATCCGCCCTGATCGAGTCTCTCGAGGGCAAGCCCGGCAAGCCACGCCATCGCCCGCCATTTGTTGCCCAGAAAGGACTATTTAACCAGCCCACCCTGGTTAACAACGTCGAGACCGTTTACTGGATTCCGCGCATCCATGCCCAGGGCGCCGACTGGTTCGCCAGTCAGGGCCGTCATGGTCGCAAGGGGCTTCGCAGCTTTTCGGTGTCCGGCCGGGTCGCGCGGCCCGGTGTACACGTTGCACCCGCTGGCATCACCCTCAATGAATTGATCGAGGAATACTGCGGCGGCATGGCGGAAGGGCACCGACTCCTGGCCTATCTGCCCGGTGGGGCATCTGGCGGCATACTGCCGGCCAGCAAAGCTGGTATTCCGTTGGATTTCGACACCCTGCAGGAACACGGCTGCTTCATCGGCTCTGCCGCCGTGATCGTTCTGTCTGATCAGGACGATTTGGCCGCCGCGGCCGCCAACCTCTTGGGCTTCTTCGCGGATGAATCCTGCGGCCAATGTACGCCCTGTCGTGTGGGCACTGAGAAAATGCTCACCTTGCTGGAGCGGGATACATGGGATGAACAGACGCTCCAGCAGCTGGCCGGAGTGATGGCGGATGCGTCCATCTGCGGTCTCGGGCAGGCCGCACCCAATCCGGTACTGAGCCTGCTGCGGGACTTCCGCAGCGAACTCGCCAACAGCAACCTGATAGCGAAAGGTTAGGGGAGGCAGCCATGAGCCATTCCAGCACAAGCTTTACCCTGACACTGGACGACGTGGAAGTTCAGGCCTTCCCCGGTGAAACCCTGTGGCAGGTGGCCAAGCGCGCCGGCGAGACCATCCCGCACCTGTGCTTCAAAGACGCCCCGGGTTACCGTGCGGATGGCAATTGCCGCGCCTGCATGGTGGAAGTGGAGGGTGAGCGGGTGCTCGCCGCAAGCTGTATCCGCGAGGCAGCGCCCGGCATGGTGGTGCGAAGTGCTGGCTCTTCACGGGTTCAGACGGCCCGTAAAGGCGTTCTGGAATTACTGCTGGCCGACCAGCCTGAGCGAGAGAGCAGCCCCGATCGTTCAAGCCATCTGTGGGAAACGGTGGATCAACTGGCCATTGATGCCGGCGCGGTGCGCCAACGCCTACCGGCTCGTTCAGAGCGGGACGAACCAACGGTTCACCATGTCGCACAGCGATCGGATTCGCTGGCCCACGCCCGGGGCCATGACGCCACCCATTCTGCCATGAACGTGAACCTGGACGCCTGCATCACCTGCGGTTTGTGCGAGCGCGCCTGCCGCGAAGTGCAGGGCAATGATGTGATCGGCCTGGCGCATCGCGGTGCCGCGTCCAAAGTGGTGTTCGATTTCGATGATCCGATGGGTGACAGCACCTGCGTTGCCTGTGGCGAATGCGTGCAGGCCTGCCCGACGGGTGCACTCATGCCCGCCACCCTGATCGATGCCCAGGGCCGCGGAGACTCGGCCACGGCTGACCGCACCGTCGACTCCGTCTGCCCCTATTGTGGCGTGGGCTGCCAACTGACCTATCACGTGAAAGACGAACCCGGTCTTGCCGAATCAGAAACAGGCGAGCAGCGAGGACGCATCCTGTTTGTTGAAGGCAAAGACGGCCCCTCCAACCAGGGCCGGCTCTGCGTGAAAGGTCGTTTTGGCTTTGATTACCCCTCACACCCGGCGCGGCTCACCCGGCCGCTGATTCGCCGGGAGGGCGTCCCCAAGGGGCTCGACCCGGACTTTGATCCGGCCAATCCGTTAACGCACTTTCGAGAGGCCAGCTGGGCAGAGGCCCTGGATCTGGCGGCAGGCGGGTTAACCCAACTTAAAACACAGCACGGACCGGATGCGCTCGCCGGCTTCGGCAGCGCCAAGTGCTCCAACGAAGAAGCGTGGCTGTTCCAGAAGCTGGTGCGCACGGGTTTCGGCTCGAATCATGTGGATCACTGCACGCGGCTTTGCCACGCCAGCTCCGTGGCCGCATTGATGGAGTGCCTCGGGTCGGGCGCCGTAACCGCCTCCTTCATGCAGTCGCTGGAGGCGGATGTGGTGATCCTCACCGGCTGCAACCCGGCGGTCAATCACCCGGTGGCCGCTACCTACTTCAAGCAGGCGGCACGAAACGGCACCAAGCTGATCATCATTGATCCCCGGGGCCAGGCGCTGGATGCCTATGCCTGGCGCAGCCTGCGTTTCTCGCCGGGTGGCGACGTGTCACTGTTCAACGCCATGCTCAATGTGATCATCAGCGAAGGACTCTTTGACCAGGCCTACATTGATGCCCACACCGAAGGCTTCGAAGCATTGGCAGCCAGCGTTGAGGGCATGACCCCAGAGGTGATGAGCCCGGTTTGCGGCGTGGCGCCCGACACCATTCGCGAAGTGGCCCGAGCCTACGCCGAGGCTGATAAAGCGATGATCTTCTGGGGCATGGGCATTTCCCAGCATGTGCACGGCACCGACAACGCCCGCTGCCTGATTTCCCTGGCGCTCGCATGCGGCCACACCGGCCGGCCCGGTACCGGCCTGCACCCATTGCGGGGGCAGAACAACGTGCAGGGTGCCTCCGATGCCGGTTTGATCCCCATGGTGCTGCCGGATTACCAACCGGTCGGGGATGCCCAGTTGCGCGCCGCTTTTGAAGAGCTCTGGAACACTGAACTGGACCCGGAGCCGGGGCTCACCGTGGTGGAGATTATGGACGCCATCAAGGCGGGCACCATCAAGGGCATGTACATCCTCGGCGAAAACCCCGCGATGTCCGACCCGGACCTGACCCACGCCCGGGCCGCGCTCGCTGCCCTGGAGCACCTGGTGGTGCAGGACCTGTTCGTTACCGAGACCGCCCAGTTTGCCGACGTTATCCTGCCTGCCGCCGCCTGGTCGGAAAAATCCGGCACCGTCACCAATACCAACCGCCAGGTGCAAATGGGTCGGGCTGCTTTGACGCCGCCAGGAGAGGCAAGGGCCGATTGGTGGATTATTCAGGAAATGGCCCGGCGTTTCGGGCTGGCCTGGAACTACGCCGGCCCCGAGCAAGTGTTTGAAGAAATGAAGCAGGGCATGCATTCACTGGATCATATCTCTTGGTCCCGCCTGGAATGCGAAGGATCGGTAACCTATCCGTGTTCCGCCGACAACGCGCCAGGCCAGGACGTTGTCTTCTCTGACGCCTTTCCACGGGCCGGAGGCCGGGCCAGGTTCTCGCCAACTCGGCCGATGCCACCGGATGAGCCAGTGGATGAGGCTTATCCCATCGTGTTGACCACCGGGCGATTGCTTGAGCACTGGCACACCGGCGCCATGACTCGTCGCAGCCGGGTGCTGGACGAGCGGGAGCCGGAAGCGGCAGCCTACCTGGCTCCAGCGGAGCTGGACCGTATGAGCGTAACCTCGGGTAATGACATTCAAATTGCCACCCGGCGCGGCACTATCACCCTGACGGCGCGGGCCGATCAGACCATGCCCGAGGGCATGGTGTTCGTCCCCTTCGCCTTTGTGGAGGCGGCAGCGAACGTACTCACCAATCCGGCACTGGACCCGGACGGGAAGATTCCGGAGTTCAAGTACGCAGCCTGCAGGTTGAGCCCTGCGTAGATTCTGAAGCGAACAAACTCCTCCCGAACGACGTTCATTGTCGAACCGCGTCTGTAAAACAGGCGCGGGTAGTCTAGAATAACGCCAAAATTCCGAGATCTTTCAGGTAGATAAAATGCCAAAGTTTTTGCATACGGCAGACTGGCAGATGGGCCGGGCCTTTACCCGTTTCGAGACCGAAGACGGTGCAGCCCTGGTCGAGGCCCGGTTCGAGGCCATTGAAACCCTTGCTCAACTGGCCAACGAACATCAGTGCGATGCGGTCCTGGTGGCCGGCGACGTCTTTGATGCTCAAACGGTCTCCGACCGAACCATTCGCAGAGTCTTCAACGCCACGAAGGGCTTTGCCGGCCCCTGGGTCATGCTTCCGGGTAACCACGACGCCGCCCTGGCAGAGAGCGTGTGGACGCGAGCTCAGCGCCTGGGTGCTGTACCGGAGAACGTACATCTCGCGCTTCAGCCCGGCGTGATTGATCTGGAACCACAGGGCCTCAGCATCCTCTGCGCACCACTGACTCAGCGCCACACTTATGGGGATCTGACCGAGCCATTCAGCGGCTACGAGTCGCCGGAAGGTTTTCTCAGAGTTGGCCTGGCCCACGGCAGCGTCCAGGGCCTGTTGCCGGACGAGATCGATTCCACCAACCCCATCGCGCCAGACCGTGCGAAAGCCAGCAGGCTCGATTACCTCGCTTTGGGCGACTGGCACGGCACCAAACAGATCGATGAACGCACCTGGTACAGCGGAACGCCCGAGCCGGAACGGTTCCGGAACAACGAAGCGGGGAATGCCCTCATCGTTGAAGTGTCCGAACCCGGGGCAACCCCGAAAGTAACCTCACTCCCAACAGGGCGGTATCATTGGCACCAGTGGCGGGAAACCCTGGCAGTCCACTCCGATCTTGAGCAGCTGCTGGAACGCCTGAGCGCCTTGCCCGAATCCGCCGTTGTCGATCTGCGCCTTGAAGGCTCGGTGACCCTGGCGGGCGAGGAAACCCTGTTGAAAGCCTTGTCGGTTGCCGAAGCACGATTCCGCAGCCTTCGCTGTGAGCGGAGCGGTCTTCAGCTTGCCCCAACCGATGAAGACATCGCGGCCCTGAAAGCGGATGGCTACGTGGGCGAGGTGGTTGAAAGCCTGCGGGAGCGGCAAGAAGGGGCCCAGGATGATGTCGCCCGGGATGCCCTGGCCATTTTGGCGGGTCTGCTCAGGGAACGGGAACAGGAGGTGGGGCAATGAAGCTGCAGCGAATGCGCATTGAACAGCTGCGCCAGTTCCGCAAACCCTTCGTTCTGGACAACCTGCAAACCGGCCTCAATCTGATTCACGGCCCCAACGAGTCCGGCAAAAGCACCCTGGTACGTGCCATCCGTGCCGCGTTTTTCGAACGCTACCGTTCAACGGCTGTTGACGACCTGCGCCCGTGGGGTGACTCCGCCGCGGCGCCTACTATCGAGCTGGATTTTGAGCACGACAACCGTGTTTGGCGCCTCACCAAAAGCTTTCTCCAGCGCAAACGGTGCGACCTGGTTGTCGGCACCGAGACCTACAGTGAAGACGACGCCGAAGAAAAACTGGCTGAATTACTGGGCTACCAGTACCCGAAACGGGGCGCCAGCAAAGCCGAACACTGGGGCATACCCGGACTGCTGTGGGTGGAGCAGGGTACCGGGCAGGATATCGAACAGGCCATAGAGCATGCCGGCGATCATCTGAAATCCGCCCTGAATTCCATGGTTGGAGAGGTGGCCAGCTCCGGCGGCGACGACCTGATCGAGACCGTTCGCAGCCAACGGGACACCCTGCTGACCGGAACCGGCAAGCCCAGGGGCGATTACCTGAAACTGGAAAAAGACCGCGCTCAATATGAACTTGAAATTGAAGAGCTGAAGGAGCGGGTGCATAAATACCAGGAGCAGGTCGACCGGCTTGGCAAACTGACCCAGGACTATGATCAGGCCGAGGCCGAGCGCCCCTGGGAAGAGGCCCAGCGACAGCTGGAGGAGGCCCGGGTGCGTTATCAGCAGGTTGAGCGCCTGGAGCAACAACAGAGCCAGGAGAAAGCTACGTTCAGCCAGCTACTGCAAAACCACCGCCTGTTGCAGCAGAACAAGGAACACCTGGAAGGGCTCAGTCGCCAGCTTGAGGGTCGAAAAGCCGAACTGGACCGAGCGGAGCGAGACCTCTCCACCGCAGAAGCCCAAACTCCGATGATTGCAGGCCGTTTGCAAGAAGCCAGAACTGCCTATGAGCAAGCGGAAAAGCAACGCAAACTAGCGGGCTTGCTGCAAACCCGGGAGCGGCTGGAGCAGGATGTCCGCCGGCTTGAACAGCAAAAACAGGTGCTGACCCAGAACCTTGCCAAAGCAAAGGAATACCACCAGCAGTTGGAGCAAGCCAGGCAGCAGGCCCGGGAAAACCGCATTGATGCAGAGTTGGTCAAGAAACTGCGAGCAACCGGGAACCAGCTGAACGAAGAGACCATTCGCTCACGGACCATCGCTACCCGATTAAGTTGGCAGCTGGATGCTGGCGCTTCGCTGACGTTGAACGATGAGTCGCTTACCGGACAAGGCGAGCAGCAGCTTCTGGAAGAGTCGACCCTGGTGATTCCGGGCGTGGGTACCCTGGGCATAACACCGGGCGGGGAAGAGCTGGCCAGCACCCGGAGGAGGCTAAAAACCCTTGAAGAAAACCTGGAAGAACAGCTAAAGACCCTTGGTGTGGAATCCATAGCGCAGGCGGAGGATCGTCTTTCTGCTTTTGAAAGTGCTGGACGAGCCGTCAAGCATGCCGACGAGCTGTTCAAATCTCTGGCACCGGCAGGCCTTGAACAACTTGTCTCCGACCAGAAAGAGGCGGAAGTCGAGCTGGAGAAAGCCAAAACACAACTGGAAGCCACGCCCAAACCGGATCCGCAAGAGCATGTGCCGGCCCTGGAAGAAGCAGAGGCGGCATTCGCCCGGGCTGGCACCGCATTGGACAAGGCCGAATCCGATGAGCGCGCGCACCAGTCCAGTCTGTCGGCGCTGAAACAGGCCCGGGATAACGCCAAAACCGAATGGCAGCGGCTGGCGGATGAAGAAAAGAGCCCGGAACGGCAGCAGCAACTTAGCCAGATAACCACCGACCTGGCGAACCTCGAAAAGCAACAGGCCGAACTGCAAGCCAGCCTCGAACGCCGCGACCGGGAAATCCGCGAGGCTCGCCCGGACTTTCTCAAGCAGGACATCGAACGCTACCAGAATGCGGTCAATCAGCTGCGCCAGACCCAGGAGAACCGGGGCCGCGAACTCCGCGATATCAAAGTCAGGCTGGAAGCCTGGGGCGCGGAAGGGCTGGAAGAACAGCTCAACGAGAAAGAGGCGGAGTACGACCAGTGCAACCGCCGCTATCAGGAATTGCACCGCCGCGCCCAGGCGCTGGATCTGCTGCTGAACCTGCTCACGGAAAAGCGCCAGGCCCTGACGCGTCGACTGCAGGCACCGCTGCAAAAGCACCTCAACCATTACCTGTCGGTGCTTTTCCCCGAAGCCTCCCTCGAAGTCGATGAACAGCTACGGCCCGGCACCTTCAGCCGGGGCAACGAACTGGGGCAGATCACCGAACTGAGTTTTGGTGCCAGGGAACAGATGGGACTGATCAGCCGCCTGGCCTACGCCGATCTGCTGCGGGAAGCAGGACGGCCGACCATGGTGATACTGGATGACACCCTGGTGCACAGTGACAGTGACCGCCTGGAAGACATGAAACGCATCCTGTTCGATGCGGCCAGCCGGCATCAGATACTGCTGTTTACCTGCCATCCGGAGAAGTGGCAGGACTTGGGGGTGCCGCCCGTGGATATTCAGGCATCGAAGGAGCTGAACGCTTAGCTGGTATGTTCAGTATGGATAATGTGGACCGGTGCACTCGAGTTTGGTTAATGTGCAAATAGATCGAAATCAAATGGTTTTGTTACGAGAAAGGGGAGTTTTGCCAAAATGGATTCGCTGGAAGAGTTGCGTCTGAAATTGAAGCAATTTGCTAAAGAACGTGATTGGCGCCAGTTCCACTCACCGAAAAACCTGACCATGGCCCTCTGTGGTGAGGTGGGTGAGTTGTCGGAGCAATTCCAGTGGCTTAGCGAAGACGACTCGAAAAACCTCAGTGAAAAACGTTTGGCAGCAGTCAAAGACGAGATTGCGGACATTCAGCTTTATCTTGTTCTCCTGGCAGATTCTTTGGGCGTCGATATTGCTGAAGAATCCGCCCGAAAAATAGAGGAAAACGCTCTTAAATACCCTGTTGCCAAAGCTAAAGGTAGGTCGAATAAATATAACGAGTTGTAGGAGGTATTTGTGATCGTTTATTCGGCTTCCAAGGCGGAATTTGTTGAACACGTGAGGTTCAATCAGATCGAGAAGGTTATCGAGGAAGAGGTCTGGAGAAAGCTCAAACGAAAGACTCCAAAATCTGAAATTGCCTCCTGGAAGAATTCGCTCCAGTGCATGTTCAACGCATTGTTGGATCAGGGGATACCACCGTCTGCCGGTGTTGCGATTGAGTATACGATTCCACTGACCAATCGCCGAGTGGATTTTATCCTTACGGGCAAAGATGCAGCACGCAATGACACTGCAATAATCGTTGAACTGAAACAGTGGTCCGAAGCAGAGGTTACGGACAAAGACGCAATTGTCAGAACGTTCCTGAACGGGTCCATCCGCGAAGTAAACCATCCTTCCTACCAGGCCTGGTCATATTCAGCCCTGATCGAGGACTATAACGAAACGGTCCGGGAAGAACGCATCGGCCTTCAGCCGTGCGCCTATCTGCACAATATGGATAGTGGTCTGGCCATTAACGATGCTCGCTATTCTGAGCACACCGAAAGAGCGCCGGTTTATATTTCAAGCGATGCGAAAAAGTTGTCGGATTTTCTCAGGCGAAATATCCGGTATGGCGACAGCGACAACATCATGTATCGAATTGAACATGGTGTAATCAAACCGTCAAAAGGGCTTGCCGACGCCCTTGCCTCAATGCTTCGTGGGAATAGGGAATTCATTCTGCTGGATGAGCAGAAACTTGTTTACGAGACCGCGCTGGAGCTGGCGGAAAGAGGGCGCGAAAATCCAAAACAGACGTTCATTGTGAAGGGTGGACCGGGTACGGGTAAATCGGTTGTTGCAATTAACCTTATCGTTGAAGCAACCAATAGGGAGATGCTGACCCAGTTTGTTAGCAAGAACGCCGCACCCCGGGAAGTTTTCAAGGCACGCCTGACAGGTACTATGCGCAAAACCCACATCGATAACCTGTTTCGCGGTTCTGGGGGCTATACAGACACCGAGAATAACTTCTTTGATTTGCTGGTCGTTGATGAGGCCCACAGGTTAAACGAAAAATCTGGCCTTTACGGGAACCTGGGGGAGAACCAGATAAAAGAGCTGATAACCAGCGCCCGAACCTCGATCTTCTTTATTGATGAAGATCAGCGCGTCACGCTCTCGGATATCGGCACAGTGGAAGAGATTCAGTATTTTGCGAAGCAATTGGGTTCAGAGATAACTGTCCTCGAATTGAGTTCCCAATTCCGTTGCAATGGTTCTGACGGTTATCTGGCGTGGGTTGATCATGTTCTTCAGGTCAGGGAAACCGCAAATACAACGCTGGATGGCATCGACTATGATTTTCGGGTTTTTGACGATCCGAATGAGCTGCGAAACGTTATTGAGCAGAGAAATCGCCGCGCCAACAAGGCACGACTGGTAGCCGGATATTGCTGGGACTGGAAGAGCAAGAAGGATCCAGGCAGTTTTGATATTGAACTCCCTGAGCATGATTTCAGGGCAAGATGGAATCTGGACAAGCACGGCGCCAAATGGCTCATCGCTCAGGATTCGATAAGTGAGATTGGCTGTATCCATACCTGCCAGGGGCTGGAGCTCGATTACGTAGGCGTGATTATTGGAGATGATTTTGTAATCCGGGATGGCGTTGCGGTTACAAACGCTGGCGCGCGCTCAAAATCGGATCGGTCTGTTCGTGGATACAAAAAAAGGCTGAAAGAGGATCGGGAGAGCGCCCTGGCGGATGCTGACATGATCATCAAGAACACCTATCGCACCCTGATGACCCGGGGTATGAAAGGATGTTACGTCTACTCTGCAGATGCAGAAACCAGAGAGCATTTTCGTAGCTTTGCCGAAACCCAGATCTTTGAACAGACGGATGAAGTTTCTGCCCAGCCAGTTCCGTATGAGGTGGTTGATTATGAATCAGCAACCCCTTATGACGGTTTTGTGCCTCTATACGACCTGCAGGCAGCAGCTGGCGAATTTAGTGAATTCCAGTTGCCCGCCGAAGAGGTTCAGTGGGTAAATCTGCCTGAACATTTTGCCACCAGGCCGGGTCAGTTTGTTGCGCAGGTTGTTGGCGAATCTATGAATAAGCGCATACCCAATGGCGCTTGGTGCCTCTTTAACGCGAACCCAGGAGGAACGCGAAATGGCAAGATAGTCTTGGTGCAACATCGGGCTATTGAAGACCCTGATAACGGCAGTTGCCTCACCGTTAAACTGTATCGCAGTGAAAAAACGATGTCCGGCGATGAACTCGTTAACGAAAAAGTCATCCTGATGCCGGTCACTAGCGCGCATGGTTATCAAGATATCGTGATTGAAGACGATGATCTTCACGACTTGAGAGTCGTTGGAGAGTTTGTTGCGGTGTTGGCCTGAGACCAGTGATTCAAAAAAACACTCCTGCATCTTGAAGGGAAGTTCTAGAGTAGATCTCCCGAGTTTGTTGGCGACGACCTGTCCGCCTGGTAGCCTGGTCTAGATCGACTTCAGGCTAATTAGTCGCAAGGGAACTATTTAATGCAGGATACGCTGAGTTATTACGACAGCAATGCCGATGACTTTGTGGAGTCTACGTTTGAGGTCAGCATGGAAGACCTTTACCGAGAGTTCTTGCCACAAGTTCCTGAAGGTGGACACATTCTCGATGCCGGCTGTGGTTCTGGTCGAGATGCTTTGTTTTTCAAAAAGAATGGCTACCGCGTTTCTGCGTTCGATGGCTCAAAAGCCATTACCTCTCTTGCCCGCCAAAAGACCGGGTTGCCAATTCAGCACAGGTCCTTTTCAGACGTTCAAGAATCCATTACGTATGACGGCATCTGGGCCTGTGCCAGCCTTTTACATTTGCCTCTCGTTGAAGTGCCCAGAGCTATTGAACGGTTATGGAATGCCCTGAAACCGGATGGCGTTTTCTACATGAGTTTCAAGATTGGCCAGGGGGAACGTGACCACAATGGCCGGCACTTTACTGATGCTGACGAGTCGATTGCCGAGCAGTGGATTCAGGACCTGACAGACTTTGAAGCTTGCCAGATTTGGCGCACTGAGGATCAGCGTCCTGATAGGGATGAGCAGTGGTTGAACATTCTTCTGACCAAGGCCCCGGCTTCCCACAAAAAGCTGACGACCGGCGGGAAAGAACATCATTTCCTACCCAAGCTTTGCCAGGCAATTAAAGCTGCTGATCAGATAGATATGGCGGTAGCTTTTGTTAAAACCACCGGTTTAAATCTCTTGTTCCCGGATTTGGTTAGCGCGCTGCAGCGAACTCCTGATCCGACTCGCATCCGCATTCTCACCAGTGATTATTTGGACATTACCGACACAGAGGCTCTTCGAAAGCTCGTTCTGTTGCATGACCATGGCGCTCAGGTGCGTGTCTATCAGAGCAAAGGGAGTAGCTTTCATTTGAAAGCTTACCTGTTCGCTGGCCATGTTGAGAATCAGCAAATGTGGGGCAGGGCGTTCATCGGCTCTAGCAATATCAGCCGACAAGCGCTGCAGGACGGGTTGGAATGGAACTATCAAGTGGATTTCCCGCCCGACTCTGGGTACCTCGAGGCTGCCAGCAGATTCGATGAACTGCTCAAGCACCCAAATGTGGTCGATCTCACCGACGACTGGATTGATGAGTACGAAAAACGGAGAAAGCCACCAGAACAGTCACTGGAACCTGGCAGTGATGAGAAACAGGAAGTTCCAACACCTAATGAAGTGCAACAAGAAGCGCTAGAGGCACTCGATCAAACCCGAGCGGAAGACTATCGCAGAGGTTTGGTCGTGTTAGCAACGGGCTTAGGTAAAACCTGGCTATCTGCGTTTGATGCCGTTCAAATGGGTGCCCGTCGGATTCTTTTTGTTGCCCACCGCGAAGAAATTCTTTATCAGGCGGCTGAAACCTATTTGCGGATCAAGCCGAATAGCCGCGTTGGCTTTTACATGGGTAAGCAGCGCGATCGGACGGTGGATATCCTTTGTGCTTCGGTACAGACACTCGGCAAAGAAACCCATCTGGAACGATTCGACCCACGCCATTTCGATTACATTGTTGTCGATGAATTCCACCATGCCGCCGCGCCTGTCTATCATCGGCTTCTGAACTATTTCGCACCCCAGTTTCTACTGGGATTAACGGCGACGCCAGATCGCACGGACCGCTCCGATATCTTGTCGTTATGCGATGACAACCTGGTATTCGAGTATCCGTTGTTCGAGGGCGTTAAGGGACAATTCCTGGTGCCGTTTCACTACTACGGCATCTACGACGAGACTGTCGATTACACCGAGATCCCCTGGCGTAACGGAAAGTTCGATCCCAATCTGCTCGCGAATAAACTGGCTACATACGGACGTGCCAAACACGTGCACAGGGTATGGGGCGAGCAGAAGCAAAGCCGGACTTTGGCGTTTTGTGTTTCGCGGGTTCATGCCGATTTCATGGCAGATCAATTTTCTAGAAAGGGCGTAAGGTCTGCAGCCGTCCACGGTGAATCAGAGATGTCCCGTGGCGAGGCCTTGGAGAAGTTGGAGAACGGTCAGCTCGATGTGATTTTTTCCGTTGACCTGTTCAACGAGGGTGTCGATCTGCCCGCTATTGATACGGTGCTGCTCTTGCGCCCAACGGAATCCAAGATCCTTTTCCTCCAGCAGATCGGTCGGGGCCTACGGAAAAGCGCAGCCACTGGCAAAGACAAGCTTGTGATTTTGGATTTTGTTGGTAACCACCAGAGTTTCCTGCACAAACCTCAGGCGCTTATTGGCCAGGCGATGAATCACCGACAGTTAGCGGCGTTTGCTAGGAAAGCTGAAAAGAACCAGCTGGACCTGCCAGACGGATGCTTTATCAATTACGATCTGCAGATAATCGACTTCCTGAAAGGTCTTGATCACCAGGGCGCTGAAAAAGACTACCAAGTATTGAAAGATACATTGGGTCGTCGTCCAACACTCACCGAGTACTATCATTTCGGTGCCAGTATCGCTAAAACTCGCAAGTTGCACGGAAGCTGGTTTGGATTGGTTCGGGACATGGAAGATCTCACCGAGATTGAGGCAGAACTATTGTCCCGCTACGAAACGTTTCTGCTGGAAGTTGAAACGACGGCCATGAGCAAATCATTCAAAATGATATTGCTGGACGCGTTTCAGCAGTTAGGCGGATGGCGTAGTCCACCAAAGCTCTCAAAGCTGGCCCAAAGATCCTGGGAGACGCTGAAACGCCGTCCCAGGCTTTATCAGGAAATTGCTACTTCAGTGAAGGACGCGGATGGTTCCTCGGCTCAATGGCAGCAATACTGGAAGAAGAACCCAGTCGATCATTGGACCAATAAGTCGCCAGCTGTTTTTGAAATCGAGAACGATCAATTTAAGCCTGTTATTGGGCTGGAAGGTGAGCAGATACCGCCTTTCGAGGAGATGGTGCAAGAGTTAATTGATTATCGCCTGGCTTCCTACGAAGCACGGGAGTCTTCTAAGCTAGTGCAGTCTTCGGCTGAAAATGTAGTCCCGATCACTCCTTCTGGGACGGAACTGCCTTACTTCCCATCCTTGAAGATCGCTTGTGGCCACTTTAGAAGCAGTAACGCCGAAGAACCGGATTACAGGTCCATCGGATTGGGACACGGGCGAATAGAGCCAAATCGTCATTTCATTGCCAGAGCGTCAGGTAACTCAATGAATGGCGGGAAACAGCCGATTCATGATGGTGATTATCTGTTGCTTGAGCAGATAACCCCAGACCAAGCCGGATCAATCACTGGGAAAACGCTCGCGATTGAACGACTGGATGAGGCGGGCGACACGCAATATCTCCTTCGGACGGTTCGCAAATCCCCTGTAGGCGAATATCGGCTCGAAGCTGCGAACCCAGAGTATGAAGACATTATTGTTACTCCAGAGCTTCTCGAGCAGTTTCGAACGTTCGCACGCTTTTGCGAGATTATCGATCCACTGGAAATGGCTGTCGGACAGGAAATCCCGAGAGAGGAGATTCCGGAGTTATTCGGCGCGACTTTTAATCCTGGAAATTGGCAAAGCGGTCACGTCTTTCTGAAAGATGCCAATGCGCATGTTTTGCTTGTGACGTTAAACAAACAGGGCAAAGGCGTCCAACACCGTTATGTCGATCATTGGATTGATGAGCAAACATTTCATTGGCAGAGCCAGAACTCAGCTACGCCTCAAAGCAAGCGCGGTCGGGAACTGATCGAACACAAAAAGCTTGGACTCTCAGTGCACTTATTTGTCCGCGAAAATAAGCTGCGTAATGGTAAAGCTGCGCCTTTCACTTATTTCGGCCCGGTTGAGTATCAGAACCATGAGGGGAGTAGGCCAATGAGCGTGACATTCAGGCTTAGAAGCCCTTGACCGAATTGGCTAGGTCTTTTTTCGATGCGATGGTCCAAATAGGGCAGCGTCAGGGCAATGTTTCTGATGCTAGAGTTGGCGTTTGGACAACCGCGAGGGTAGACCTCGGGCTTGAAGGCCTATATTAGAGGAAACATCTTGCTTAAATGGCAGACAGCTCTCGTTATCTCCCTTTGCTCAATGTTCCTATCGGCAACCACCATGGCGACAGAAGAAGCGGAATACACAGTCCTCTTGAAGGAGGAGAACCTGGAAGTACGTCTTTACGAGCCGCATATCGTTGCAGAGACAGTCGTCGATACGGAATTCGAAGACGCGGGCAGTGAAGCGTTTGGCCGCTTGTTTAAATACATTTCCGGCAATAACCAATCCCAGCAGGAAATCGCCATGACCGCGCCCGTTGGTCAGGTGGCCGAGGGTCAGGAAATCGACATGACGGCACCGGTAGGCCAGACGCAGGTCGACGGGAAATGGGCGGTCAGTTTTATGATGCCGGGATCATTTACGATGCAGACCACTCCGAAACCGAGGGACGAGAGGATCACCATACGCCAGGTGCCAGAGCGGACGATGGCAGCCATCGGGTACTCCGGGTTTTGGAGCAAATCAGGCTATGAAAAGAATAAGGCGAGGTTGGAAGAATGGATCAACAAAAAGGGCTTCACTATTCAGAGCAAGCCAGTCTGGGCGCGTTATAACGCACCGTTCATGCCCTGGTTTTTGAGGCGAAATGAAGTGTTGATCCCAATAGACCATTTGCAGTGATAGAGCGTATCAAGCTACTCACCGAAGCATCAGGATCATCCTAGGAAGTTTATTCATGCAAAACGTGCGCGTCGCCATTGTTGGCGCCGGCCTGGCGGGTTTATACGCCGCTTATGTCCTAGAGAAAAAAGGCATCAAAGACTATGTCGTTCTTGAGGCGAGGGACGTACTGGGTGGGCGTATTGCATCTACAATCCACGCTGAGGGTAAATCTGATGTGTCGGGTGAGGGCTTCGATCTGGGGCCCGCCTGGTTCTGGCCTGCATTCCAGACCGATATGGCGCGGCTGGTGGATGAGCTCGGGTTAGAGACCTTTGAGCAACTTGAAACTGGCGATATGCTTCTGGAACGTTCATCCAATCAGCCCCCTGAGCGAACGACCGGGTACGTCAACTCTCCACCTTCAATGCGAATCGCCGGTGGCATGTATTCGCTCATTGATGCGTTGTATCAGCGGCTTGATCCAGCGCGTGTTGTGACAGGCCAAACGGTTCGCAGCCTGCGTATTTCAGAGCCCTCTATCGAGCTACTGAGCGAAGATGCGCAAAGGCAAACCGTGAGCTACAGCGCTGACCATGTGTTGCTGGCAATGCCACCCCGATTGGTTGAGTCTCAGCTAACGTTTTCGCCTGCCTTACCAGATGAACTTGCCAGGCAATGGCAGGCGACAGATACCTGGATGGCCCCCCATGCAAAATATATTGCCGTGTTCGAACGGCCTTTCTGGCGAGAGCAAGGGTTATCCGGGGAGGCTCGAAGTGCCGTTGGGCCAATGGTTGAGAGCCATGATGCTTCTAGTCCGGGCGGGCAGGCGGCATTGTTTGGTTTCCTGGGTGTGCCTGCTGACGTGCGCAGTCGTGTTTCTGAGGAAGAGCTTATTACTGCTTGCCGCACACAGTTCGTGCGACTGTTTGGTTCGCAAGCGGAGAATCCCGAGGCAGAATTTATCAAGGACTGGGCTAAAGAGATTTACACGGCTACCAGTACAGATGAAAGATCCTCTGGCAATCACCCTATGCCTGCCTTGTCGCCGAGCTCAGGGGCATGGGCTAACCGATTAACCGGAATTGGCAGTGAGTGGTCACGCGAGTTTACGGGATATCTGGCCGGCGCTATTGATGCGGTAGATCGCGGTTTAGAATCTTTTTAGGAATATTCGCGGAAAGGGGTGGAGCCCCGGTGCGAGCTTAGAGAGCCCGCCCGTGCCCGGGGAACAGTTGCCGGGTTACTTCTATTCCTCAGCTGAGGATTCGTACTCTCGAATCATGCCAGAAAGCTGGTCTTTCAGATTGAGGCGTTGTTTCTTGAGATCCTCCAGATGCTCGTCAGAGGTGTTCTCTGCACCACCCTCGAAATGGTGAACTGCATGATCTACCTCATGGTACTCTTCAAACAGTTTCGCGAAATGATTGTTGCTGGTTTTCAGGTGATGAATGGCTTCTTTTGATTCGGGGAATTCATGAATCAGATCGTGTTTTTCAAGTGACATAAAGACAATCCCTTTGATTGCGCCGTGTGTTTGAATCTGCACTGTCAACGCCAAACAATACGGCAAGGTGAGGACCGGGGACAACCGGTGCCAGCGTGGGCATTTATGCTTATGATTGGCTTTGGTTTTTTAACCTGGAAAAGCCAACAATTCACAACCATCAGGATGATTTCATGCCTCAATCGCCCCTCGCCCAACCCCTGAAGCTCCCCTGCGGAGCAGTCCTGCCCAACCGACTTGCCAAGGCTGCCATGACCGAGGGGCTGGCAGACGACCAGCTCCAAGCTACTCACCGCCATGAAACCCTTTACGGTCGTTGGTCCGATGGTGGGGCGGGGCTGCTGATTACCGGCAACGTGATGATAGATCACCGGGTGCTTGAGCGGCCGGGTAACGTGGCGATTGATCCGGCGCCGGCTGAAGGCGAGCCGGAGGGTGTGGCGCAGTTGCGTTCCTGGGCCGAGGCGGGCACCCGCAACGGCAACCACTTGTGGATGCAGATTTCCCATGCCGGTCGGCAGTCGCCGCGATACGTGACCACACGCCCAATGGGGCCTTCGGCGGTGCAGCTATCGCTGATGGGCAACTACGCCCGCCCGCGGGCACTCACAGAGCCGGAGATCCTCGACTTTATCCAGCGCTTTGCCAACGTGGCCCGGATTGCCAAAGAAGCGGGCTTCACCGGCGTTCAGGTGCACGGCGCCCATGGGTATCTGCTGTCGTCTTTTCTGTCGCCGGTTACCAACCAGCGCACCGATCGCTGGGGTGGGTCGCTGGAAAATCGCGCCCGTTTCCTGCTCGAGGTGGTTCGGGCGACTCGCGCGGCTGTGGGGCCGGAGTTTCCGGTGGCGGTTAAGCTGAATTCTGATGATTTCCGCAAGGGCGGGTTTACGCTCGATGAGTCTGTGAACGTGGTTCGCTGGCTCAATGAGGAGGGCATTGATCTGCTGGAGGTATCTGGCGGCACTTATGAGCAGCCGCGGCTGCTGGGGTACAGCGGCGATGCCGACACGGCCAGCGATGGGCCGGCCATGCGGGAAAGCACTCGCAAGCGGGAGGCTTACTTCCTGGATTACGCCCAGACGATTCGCGAGGTGTGCGATTGCCCGCTTATGGTCACCGGTGGATTCCGGACGCGCGCGTTTATGGAAGAGGCGGTTGCCAATGGCGAAACCGACGTGATTGGCCTTGGCCGGCCGCTCTGCACGGATCCCGATACGCCCAGGGATCTGCTTGAAGGGCGCATTGATAAGACGGTTTGCCATGAAGACCACATCAAGCTTGCCCAACGAGGGTTTTTCTCGCCCGCGAGTCCGCTGATGCCGCTTAAAGTCATTAACGTGCTGGGCGGCCAGGCGTGGTACTACCAGCAGATTTTCCGGCTGGCGGATGATGGCAAGGCTGATCCGGACCTGGGCATTTTCAAGGCCATCGGGGCTTACTTGAAGGATGAAATGGGCCAGGCCCGGCGGGTGAAAAAGGCCCGCCGCCAGCACGGCGGGGCCTGAGAACGTTTACAAGGAGACAACGGCGCCGTTTGATTCCGCTGATTCGAACAGCGCCGACATCACCCGATGACAGGCCAGGCTGCGCTTGGGCCATTGCTCGTCTATCTCGCCAGTCAGAATGATGTTCGAGAACTTCTCAACCAGCTTCACGACGTGGTCACAGGGCTCTACCTCTTGCTCTGTGTCTTTGCCATCGATATCCCCCAGTATGTAGCTTGAGCTGCCGGTGTAGCGCTCACCGTAGGCCGCGAAATTCCCGCTTCTACCCTGGCCACCCACCAGATCCTCGATTCGTATAAGGCCGGCGTCGCCAACCGTTTCTACCTGGGATCGGTGAGCGAGTTCGCAGCCTGCATCAAAGGTTGCCATTCGGCCATCCGAGAACCATAGGGTGCCGCCACAGGCGACGATGGTGTCGATGGAGTTCTTGGAGACGAACGTCATCTGGACGCGTTCAGGCAGTTCGTAACCGAAGCTCCATAGGGTGGCGCTGATCGGATACCAGCCCTGATCACCAAAGCAGCCCATGGGTTCGCGAGACTTGTCGGTTCGGCCATTGCCGCCTTCGTACCATTCCTTGTTGGGGGCCTTGAAGGTGAAGGCACTGGTTACCCGGCGCACATCGCCGATATCGCCGTTGGCAATGCGCTGCTCGATGTCTTGCGTGCGGTTGCTGTGCAGCCACATGGTTCCATCCATGAACTGCACGCCGTTTTCTTTGCAGACGTCGATGGCCTCTTCAATGCCGTCGGCCAACGGTTTCTCGGCGTACACGTGCTTGCCGGCGCTGGCGGCCTTCTTGATCCATTCGTTGCGAAGGGCAGTGGGGACCGGGATGTAAACCGCGTCGATACTATCATCTGCCAGAAGTTCATCGTAGGAGCCAAAAGCCTGCGGCACATCGTACTCGTCTGCCCAGGCCTGGGCCCGATCGAGGGAGCGGCTTGCCACCGCAACCACGTCGGCATTTTCCGCATCGTGCATTCCGGCCACGACCTTGGTGGCAATTTCGGCGGTGCCTATGATGCCCCACCGAACTTTGCGATTTTCCATGTTGGGTCTCCTTAAACAGGTTTGGCTTTGAGAATGTGGTAACCCTAGCTGAAGAGCATGCGCTGGATCGACCGGGGAATAAACCGGGTGATGAATTCGGCAGCGTAGGTCTGGGGTGTGACCAGATATCGAGGCTTGGGCCGTTTCGCTTCTGCAGCTCTGTAGATCTTTTGGGCAACATCCGACGCACTGGCTGTGAACGGCTTGATCCTGGCGCCGGGCGCGAGCGCTGCTTCCATGGCTTGGTATTTTTCCCGGTGCACTGCGCTGGCTCGCCCAAGCACGGGCTGTAACGCGGTCAGGGCATGTTCCCTGAACCGGGTCTTCACGGGCCCGGGGAGCACCAGCGAGACGCTTTCCAGGCTTTTGCTGCCCTGTTCATCAAACCAGAAGCTCTCATGGGCCGTGTTCATCGCGGATTTGGCGGCACAGTAGGCGCCTTTCATTTTCTGGGGCACGATGGAGAGTACGGAGCTTACCGCGATGACCCGCAAGGGTACCCCGTGTTGTTCGCACAGCCTCAGGCAGACAGCAGCCAGCTTGATGGGGCCGAATACGTGGGTGCTGAATTGCTTTTGCCACATGGGTTCGGAGAGATCGCGAAGCGTGCCGAATTGACCGTAACCGGAGTTGTTGACCAGAACAACCCGCTCGGCTGCTGCAATCTCCGTGTCCAGAGCGCCGGCTAGACCTTCGATCTGTTCAAAGGCCTCCAGATCCAGCGCCAGCTTCAGATCGGCAGACTCAACGCCGGTTGGCTGTCGGGACAGGGCGATCACCCGGTAGCCTTCCCGGGCAAAGAGGGCACAGGTCTCATGGCCAATGCCGGCGCTGGCACCGGTTACCAGGGCGAGTTTGGTCATTGCATCAATCCCCAATCCAGTTTGCTTTATCGACAATCCGCTTCAGCTTGTAGCCGAGAAACCGATACTTGCCCCAGTGTTGAAAAGCGCTTTGGGCGTACTTCGGGTCAAACCCTTGTTGGCGTAGATAGGCGCTGACTTCGGAGTCGACCGGCAGCGTCTCAAAATTTCTCATGAGCATCATGGTGTGTGCGGCGGCATAGGGGCCGATGCCCTTCAGAGAGATCAGGTAGTCGTAATCAATGCTGTCATCACGGGCGGAACCATCGGTTTGGATGGCTTGATCCTGCAGCAATTGATCGGTCACCGTATCGACGGTTCTGGCTCTGAAGCCCAGTTTGCACTCTTCGGCCAATCGCCTGGGACCAATCGTCTGGAGTTCGCCGGGCTCAGGGAACAGGCCGTCGCCCAGAGCGACCAGAGAGGCGACCATGGATTTGGTCTGTTTCCAGGTTGTATTGATGGTGCACACCGTTTTAATGAAATCCTCGAAAAAGGTGTCGCCGCGCAGGAATCGACCGCCACCGGAGCGGATGAAGCGGGCAATGTCTGGATCGTTCCTTTCGCAAAGGGCAAGATACTCCGAGGGATCCCAGTCGAGCTGCAGCCATCGGGCGACGCTTTCGGAAACCGCGTCGGTGCTTGATGATGATGTTTCGATAACAAGCTGATCTTCAGAGGGCTGGTGGACCCGGGCCCATTCCGCGTTCTCGCCAATCCTAACCGTTCGCTCAAGACGCTCACCGTCCCAGTGCCAGGGCGCAAGCTGACACCAGCCGTGGCTTTCCACCGTCATGCGCAGGTTGAATGGCTGTTGCAGGTCCAGGGCAAAGGTTTGTGTAGTCATGGCCGGTTGAGCTCCATCAGTACAGAACCCAGTCCTGCATCTTCAGTTGAAATTTACCAACCTGTCGCCCGGAAACGAAAAGGCTCACTGAAGCCAGGTACGAAAGATTCAGGGCTGCCTCATCGGTCAATGTTTTGCCGCGCCAGGTCGGTATGAACCCACTGAAGGGAAGACGGATGCGACTCCATTCTTCCGTATCCGGTGTGAATGCATGCTGGTAGACAATGCTTCGCCGGTTGGTGCTATTTCGAAGGCCGATCTTGTAGGTTTTTCCGTCGCCCTTTGCGAGCAATTCAATGCCTATCCACTGGGTGGCATCGACGGGTTCCGGCAAGTCTGCTTTGACAGAGGCAAAGCCGCCGCCGTTATCCAGTCGCACGGTGCCGTGAAAGAGGCCGACACCTTCCTCAGAGTGAACCAGCGCTCCGTCCGATTGTCCGCCCATTACCTGGTCACCCAGGGAGTTCCATTCCAATCGCTCGCCCTTGGTATCGAACGTAACCAGGGTAGGTCTGCCGCGGCGGTTACTCTGCGTGTCTTTCATTGGTTTTCCTTTACCCGCTTTTCAGAGATTCCGGGTAATAGTCTGAGTGAAAAGCCCCCGATACAGTAGGCGTCTGATAGCGTTACACTAATCTTAAAATCTACGCCCATAAACTGTGTTCAGAGTAACTGTGGTGAGCTGTTGAACGACTATCTCGACAAAATCCTCCGTGGCCAGCCCGTTAACTATGAAGCTTTCCTGAAAAAACTTCCGGATTCGTTTCGGCGCCGGCATAGGGAATTGTTTGCGGCGGAAAAGGTAAAAACCAACCGTTGGCTTGTCACGATTCTGGATGAGAACGCTTTCGCTGAGCTGCAAGATGTGACGCAAACGCCGGTAAGCCGGCTTGACGCCGCGAAAAAGGGCAACTCTCACCGCCATGGCACCGAGGTAAGTTTTCTTCTGGTTTACCATCATGGTTTGGCGTTCAGCCGGCCGGACGTAGTCGTTATTGGAACGGAATCCGTGGATATGGGTTTCCGCCGGGCCCGGTCGGTGCTGGTGGTGGAGAACGAGCGGAATTTCTACCAGTATTCGCAGATGCTCGATTTTGCCAGTGAAACACTGGGCAAGCGCTTGGTATTTTCGGAGTGCGACGTGCTGTTGGGTGGTGGCAACCGGGTTACCCGGGGCGCGATTCTTGACTGGTTCAACGGCTATGAAGAAGTATTCTGCGCATTCGATTATGATGCGGGTGGTTTGCAAATGTTCTCGACGATCGCGGCCTCTCTTGGTGACAAAGCCACCTTCGTTCAGCCCTACGACTGGCAACCATGGCTGGCCCGGTTCCGCAAACTACCGGACACCACTGAACGGTTCACGAGGGCGATATCTTTGGCGGAGGGGCATGGCTTTGTGGCCCTCGCAGAGGCCTTCCGGGCAACCGGCAAATTCATGGAACAGGAGATGATTCTGGATGAGTGACTCCCAGGGGAGCCCAGGCAATTTCAATTTTGGTATTCGCCGTCTGGTGTTGGTGGATTCCGCCGGCTTCTGTTACGTGGAAATCCCGGTGGATAACCATGGCCTCATTCTCGGCCCGGGGAATCTTGGCAAATCCAGCCTGTTGAATTCGCTCCGTCTGTTTCTGTTGCCGGAGAACAACTTCAAGAACAGCCGCAAGAAATTCGCCTTCCGAAATGCCAGCGCTGGCAGCTTTTACACCAACGAGGAAAGCTACCAGCATTACTTCCCCAGCCAGTTCAGCTTCCTGATCATGGAGGCCGAGAACCCGGCCGGGGTGCATTGCCAGATCCTTTATCGGGACAGCGCCAGCCAGCTCAGCTATGGCCGAGCTTTTGTACCGGTGGGCTACGATCAGCTGCGGCCGCTGTTCTGGGATGGGGATGATGAGGACGGCATCGGCCAGGCGGTGCCGGAGTTGTCGTTCAGCCGTTTGTCCGAGGCCTTGAAGAAGCTTTCCAAAGAAACCCGGCTGGTGAATGACCCGGCGAAATTGAAGCAGATGCTGTACAGCAGCGAACTGATGAACGCGGATGCGGTGCGCTATTCTGTGCTGCCCCTCGGTGAGTCTGATGAGCGTCGGGTGCAGTCTCTGCGCACGCTGATCCTGCTGCTGTTTGAAATGAAGGCAGACGATCAGGCCATGTCCAATGCGGTGGCCAGCATTATCGAGGCAGACAAGAAGTTCGCCGACGATGCCTTCGATTTCAACATCGATGAGTTTCTCAACCGGCACGATCAGTTGAAGCAACAGCAAATCCAGCTGAACCAGATTGAAAAAGAGCGTTCACGGTTCGAGAAGCTGCAAAGGGATCACCAGGCCTACCAGACCCTGCTTCGCAGTCAGCACGATTTTGCCGCTTTCCGGGATGGCGTCAGCAATGCCTTGCAGGATATTGGCACCAGGCGAAAAGTGGCGGTAGAGGGGTTCAATGAACAGAACGAGACGCTTCGCCATGTGCTCCAGGCTCTGAAAAAACTGGAGCAGGACGCCAGCGGCCTCAAGGGCGAGATCCGTTCCGCAGACCGTCGCATCAAGCAGGCGGAGCAGAACCAGAAAGACGGCGATCTATTGGTTTCCCAATACGGCGAGATGACTCTGCAGGAAATCGAGGAGATCCAGAAAGAGGAACTCGATAGCAAGAAAGGGCATCTGGCCGCCCTGAAAAGTGCCGCCCAGGCGGAGATCCGTCTGGAGCAGATCCAGAAAAAGAAGCAGGAGCTTGAGCGCAAGCTGGAATCCCTCAAGGATCGTGAAAGCAAGCAACATTGGCAGCTGCAGAACCAGTTGAATGAAGCCACCGCTGCTCCGCTGCGGGCCGTGGACCCCCGATTGGTGATGGCCAGCCCTGGCCATGATCTGGACGCCGAAAGCAAGGCGGCCATCGAAGCGTTTGCCCGACTATTTGTGCCCAATGACAAAGGCTTTGACTGGTTCGACGCCGAATACTCGGCCCAGCCAGCCCGGCAGACTGACTTCGCAGAGCAGCGCCGGCATTCGGAAGGAGAGCTTCATGGCCTGGAAAAGGAGCGGGCGGAGCTGGCAGACACTGCCAACCAGGAGCATGACCGGCCACGGTTGATCGAGCGCACGGAAAAAGAGATCCGTGCCATCGAGAAAGACCTGGAGACGCTGCAGCGTTACCCGGCCGCTGCGACCACTCTTCGGGACGCTACCGACGAAAAGCAGGCGGCGGAGGAGCAGCTGGCCAAACTGGAAGAGCAGGCCCGGCTGGAGCAGGAAAAGCAGGATGCGGTGCAACAGAAGGCCGCCAAAGCCAGGGCCGAAAAAGAGCGGATCGAGGAACGGGAACGGGAGCTGGCAGGTCTCAGCCGAAGCGTTGGTACGGTAGAGCATCGCTTCCCGCATCTGAAAGCCGTGGAAGCGGAACAGCCGTTGGACATAGAACAGGTGTCTGTTGCGGCGTTTGACGATCTGCAAACCCAGCTGGACGACCTGGAAGAGCGACGTCGCAGTATCCTCGACCACCTTCGCCAGTTCGTGTATCTCGGCATCCATGAAGACACCGAAGGCGAATTGCAGAAAGACAGCCCGGCGTCATCCGTTATCCGGGAAACGTTTAAAAGCCTCTCAGATCTGTTTGCCGGCATGGCAGAGCGCTGGAATGTGCTGGAACAGCAGGTGGGCATCCACAATGAAACCGTGGCCAGCTACCGGCAGGCCCTGAAATCCAACCACGAGCACATTGCCCGTTTCGAGGCGCAACTGAACCGTGAGCTGGAAGGCGTGCGCATCAACGATCTGGTGGAAATCCGCGTGGATATTCACACCGATCCGAAATTCCGCAATCTGGTGGAAGAAGCCAACAACATCGACCCTTATGGCAACCAGCTGCAGTCGGACGCGTTCTACGACCGTTTGCGGGTGTTCGTGGCGGACTTTTTCGGTGAGGGCGGCAGCAAGCGTCTGACCATGGACAAGGTGATCACCGGCATTTCCTACAGAACCCGGAAGGAAAACGCCACAAGCCTCGACAAGAAGGGCCAGTCCACCTCCACCACGGCCCTGATCAATCTGGAACTGGTGTACCGGCTGCTGAAGCGGGTGCTGTACCCGGGCGTTCAGTTGTCGTTTCCCATGGTGCTGGACGAGCTGGCCAGCGTGGACATCAGCCAGATGCCGTCGCTACTGGAGCGTCTCCGCAAGCAGGGCTTCAACCTTTTCTCTGCGGCCACCCATAGTGCCAGCGCTGAAGTGATTTACCTGATCGGCCGGCATCTGGAAGTAGGGCAGATGCGTACCGCGCGCCCCTATAGCCCGCAACGCACTTTGGTGTTCTGGGGCGGCGCTGAGGGTTTCACCAACGGCGAACCCGTAAGCCAATGGGCCGACCAGACCCAGAACAGCCTGCTGGAGCCGGTGGATGAGTAAACGCTTCAGCACCCTGGATACCACCCGGCTGCTGTTCGAGCACCCGAAGATTCTGTTCCGGATGATTGAACGGATGGATCGGAATGAAGCCCGGTATATCCGCGAGAGCGATCTGGTAGCCGAGGTGATGGACTACACCCGTACCCTTGGCAACGCTGACCGGGACAGGGTGCGTTTTGCGCTGAATACCGACAATCTGTTCCGCAGTGGCCTGGTGATCGACATCATCAAGGCCGAGGGTGAGCGTCGCCTGGTGTTCCAGGATGCCCTGATCAACCTGATGCGGGCCTGCAACGCGTCGTTGTACCAGGAACTGACAGATGCCCGCCTTCGCGGCCATCTGGTGACGTTGCGCGATGTGCGCAATCGGCTGGAAACCAGCAGTTTCAGCGACGCGGATCCGGACTATACCGAACTGCGGGACGACCTGAACGAGCGGGTCAGCCAGCTCATTGGGCTGCTGCGACAGAACGTCCTGCGCATGCAGACCATCAGCGCGCAGCTTGCGGACCTGTCCGGCGACGCCAGCCGGGCGCCCGAGAAATTCCTGGAGTTCCGCCAGAACCTGTTTGAGCAGATCGTTACCCTGTACGAGCGCCACATCAAGCCGACCCTGGTGTTCCTGAACCCGGATACACGGCTGCCGGATGGCAGCAACCTGTTCGAGACCCTGGAAGCCATGGTCCGGTTGCTGGAAAATCACGGTGACCACAGCCTGGCGGACCAGTTGTTCCGTTCGGCCATCAGCCTGAACGCCTTGTATAAACCTATTCAGGCGGTGGCCCAGGAGGTGGAGCACTTCCTGCGCAAGACGCGGCAGGGCATGGTCCAGTACAACGCCATGGAGCATTTCTACGGCAAACTTCAGGAACTCAAGAGCGAAACCGAGACCCTAAGCCTCAAGCGTAAGTGGCTGGAAGGTGGCGACTTTGCCCGCAGCACGGGCTTCCTGATCGGCCTTCGGGCCCAGCAACGCCCGAAACATTACGCCTTCGGCGAATCGTCCAGCTACTACCAGCTGTTGTTCAGCGAACTGGACCTGCGCCTGAACGACCTCCGCCGCAAGGCTGAAGTACCGGTTCTGCAGCAAGTGGATGGCAGTGGCAAGCACACCCGGATTGATGTCCAGCGCATCAACCAGCTCTATCAATGGCTGGAAACTCTGGAACTGCGGCCAACAACCGACCTTGTGCGGGAGCTGCATGGGCGTCTGGACGGTTTTATCCCCGGCTACCGTTTTCCGGATTTGCTGGCAGCGCTGAACCGGCTGGTCAACTCGCCGCCGGAGGGTCTGCAGGTGGTTACCACCAACCGCTTCCGAATCCTCGATCAGTCATCTGACAGCGAGCAGTTTGTCTACCGCAAGCGCCGTCTTGAAACCGATACCGCGACCAATCAAGAAGAGCAACACCATGCCTGAATTCTCTGACGCGATGGAAACCACGGAATCCGTGGACCATTCACAAGGTTCGTCCAGCTTCGAGCAGATCCTGCCGGCTCACAGTGCCGCGATTTACCGGGAATTCCAGGCCGGCCGGGTAATCGTGCGTGACGTCTGGGACAGCAACCGTTCCGAGCTGCGCGCCAATCCGCTCTACAATCTCCTGTACAACCATCTGTCCCACTTCCGGACGTTCTACGAGCACCTGGGTAGCGAGTTGGTGTTCAACGAGACTGGTGCGTTTTTCTTTCTCAAGGAAAGCAGTGACGACGAGAATGAAGAGCATGATGAGAACGCCTTCCGGGTGCAGGTGGTCCTGCTGCTGATCGGGCGTTATTTCGCGCGCAGCGGTCGGGACCTGGAATACCTTGGCCGGCCCGATGCCGGATTGAACGAACAGGATCTCGAAGCCCTGGGGGGCGATGAGGAATATCAGGAGATTCTCAGGGCGGCCCGGTTTGAAAAAGGGTTGCCGGAAGCCCTGGATTATCTGGACAAACGCAATTTGCTATTTCGCGCCGGAGCCGGGCGCTGCTTCTTGAGTTCCGCTGGTCTGTATTTTCTGCAGGAGCTGGTTCGGGAGTTTGAACAGGGGTAGTGATTTCCTGGTCAGAAGCTGGCCAGGAAATCTTCAACTTTATTCGCCGGCATGGGCTTGGCAAAGAGGAAACCCTGGGCGAAATCACAACCAAGGTCCGTTACCAATTGGGCCTGTTCATCCGTTTCAACACCCTCGACCAGCACGCTTAAACCCAGACTGTGGCCGACGGTAACCATTGCCTCCATAATGGCCATATCGGCGCTATTCTGCATCGCATGTTGGAGAAAACTCCTATCGATTTTTATTCCGCAAACCGGGAGCTTTCTGAGATAGACAAGAGAGGAGTGTCCGGTACCGAAGTCATCGATCGAAATGTGCACGCCGGCCTGTTTCAGCTTTTCCAACTGTTTTGTCTGGCTTTCATCGCTGCCGAAAACCTCGTTCTCAGTCAGCTCAACCCCAAGCTGGTGAGGCTGAAGGTTGTAACGTTCCACCGTTTCGAGAATATGGCTCGCCAGGTGCGGATTCGTGAGCTGTCGTCCCGAGAGGTTGATATCAACCCGCAGGTTTTTCAGAGGGGTTGCCTGCCATGCGTCGAGTTGTTTGCAGGCTGCTTCGATTACCCATTCACCAATCCGATTGATGAGACCGGACTTTTCCGCCACCGGAATGAAAACGGCTGGCGACACTGCCCGGGATTGACCGTGAAAACAACGGAGAAGAGCCTCGCAGGAGTCGCTTTTCCGATCAGCAAGGCTGATCTGGGGCTGGAAAAACAATTCCAGTCCATCGTTATTCAAGGCGTCCCTGAGCAGGTTGGTGATTTCCTGATAATGGACCAACCTGTCATTGATGTCTGGGGTATAGAAGCACACGCCGTTCTTGCCGGTTTCTTTGGCCTGATACATAGCCGCGTCTGCATTGCCCATAAGCTCAGCCACGGTGGTGCCATTATGCGGGAAAAGGCTCACACCGAAGCTGGCGGTAACCTGGTAACAGTCGCCTTCCAGCTGAACTCTGTGCTCCAGAGCGTCTATCAACCGACAAACAAGTTCATGTATCCCTTCAGGGCCTGCGAAATCGAAGATCAGCAAGACAAACTCGTCTCCGCCAAAACGACTCAACAGGTCTCCGCCTCGAAGTTCGGCCCTCAAGGTCTCGGCCACCGCTTTCAGGAGGCTGTCACCATGATGATGGCCAAGTGTATCGTTGATGATTTTGAAATTGTCGAGGTCGATAAAAACGACCGCCACTTCCTGATGCAGACGATCAGCTTCATCCAGTCGAGTCGACAACTCGGCTTCCATAAAATGCCGGTTGGGTAATCCGGTCAGGTCGTCAAAACTCGCTCGCCGATACAGCTCATCTCTGGCTCGTTTCTGCTCTTCCAGACTGATGTCGATACAGAACATCTCACAGGCGCCGCTGTCCTGTTTGATCATCACATGGCTGGAGTAAACGGGAACGAGGTGTCCTTCTTTGTGCTTCAGTTCAAGTTCGTCGGAGGGAATACTGATATTTTGCTCAAGCCAATTACGATGCGCTTCGATCACACCATTACGCATGTGATCGGGAATGATCAGGTCCTCCAATAACTTTCCAAGCGCTTCCTCGCGGGAATAGCCGTAAATGCGCGCGCTTGCTTCATTCCAATAAATGACCCGGCGGTGTCTGTCGTAACCCTGCACAGCCACCATAGGCAGACTCTCTATCAGCTCGTAAAACCTGTTTTCACTGTCTTCTGTAGCCGATCGAATTCCTTGTCTATTTTTCATTGCAGGTCAGCATCCTCTTGGTTAGCGATTAACGCACCGCAAAGCGATGATGCAATAGGATTGAGAATAGTTCGGGACCCCTGGGTTATCTAGTTGATTTGCCGATCGGTAATACAATGGCTTTTCTGCAGGGAGGCGGGCTCCGCTAAGCAGGCTCCTCGTCCAGATCTTGTTCCAGCCTGGCGATACAGCGATCGAACGCCCTGCTGATCCTGGTCTGGTCCTTGATCATCGCAAGCCTGGGCCATGTGGCCTGTTCACCGAGATTGATATACATCTCGAGATCTTCAGGGCTCGGGTTGGAGAGGACCTTTCGGTAGAGTGAGGCCCTGGGCGGGAAGTGGATGTTGATGTCCCCGAGGTATTGCTGGCTGGTCATGGCGTAGGCCTGTTCGATAAGGGGCCGTATGATGCCGGGGTGGGGGCTTTGCTTGGTCAGTTTAAGCGCTGTGGCGATCTGGCCATGGGCCAGGGAAACTGCCGCGCGTTTGGCCCAGGCCGTTACGCCGCTCTGGTCGTGATGGCTGATGAACGGCACCACGTGGGGGTTGGCCTGGCTTACAATGGTTTTGTTCACGTTGTGCAGGCGTGCCATTCGCATCAGTGGCAGGTCGCCATGCACACTGCCGTCAATCCAGCTTTCGGTGGGCATGTAGGGCACGCTGGTATCCCGATTACCATTCGATTCCCGGGCCTGAAGAACCACCGGCGGGAATATGCCCGGCACTGCGCACGAGGCCATCACTGCCGAATCCACCAGCACAGCCGGTGAGGACAGCCAGTTCAGCAGCCGTGGTTTCTGCTGGGTGCGGGTGGGGGAGACGGAGATATTCAGCGTTCGGCCACTGTGCTCATACGCTTCTTTGAAACTGACGCTGCCCAGATTATGCTGGAGATGCTCCTGAAGTTGGCGCGGATCCATGGCATGGCCGGCCCTCAAGCCTTCCGCGACCCCGAGCCAGCGGAAGGCGTTCAGGTGAATGCGTTCCGGATGGTTAAAGAACTCTGCCAGTTCCTTGTCGTCCCGTGTGCAGATGGCACCCGCCACGATGGCACCCATGCTGGAGCCGGCCATGACATCCGGCAGCAGATCCTGCCGCCAGAGCGCCCGGGTAACACCGATATGGTAAATACCGAAGGCCGCGCCACCGCTGAGCATAAGGGCTGGCCGACCATAGACCCGCTCGGCGTCCCGGAACATTTTCAATTTTCGGGCGGTTGTCACTTCCGGAATAGGGTGGTCGCAAATGAATTCCATGGACGTCTCGACGGCATCCAGGAATTCACCCACCAAGCGGTTGGTGCCGCTGCGAGCCACCGTGTATAGGTCGGGATTGGATAATTCGCCCAGGTGACGGTAGAGGCTTTCCTGAAGTATCCGTATTAATCGACGTGTGTCGCCATTTTGCCGGCAATGGTCCATGAGGCCCATGTGCTTGCGCATCAGGCTTTCATGCAGCATCCCGGTTTCTTCCTGCTCGCGCCAGTCCAGCAGGCCGTCCAGATCGTCGAGCGCGGTAGCGGCCTCGCACCACTGCTCGTAGTCTTGGGCCTGTTCCAGTTTATGCTGGAGCTGTTTGCGGGTCTTCGAGGCGTGTTTCATGCCTTTTACCTTAACTCATCCTGGCGGGCAAAAAGAAACCCCCGCCGGAGCAGGGGTCGCTTTCTGAAACAGGTTTCAGCCTGGTGGGTTGTCAGATCGCCACGGGATCCTGGATAACCGTATGGATAAACTGAATCACGCTGCGAGTATCCTCCGCCTGTTTGACGAAAGCCTCGATATTGCTGCCGGTGTAGCTATCGCTGCCAAGCACACGAATCCAGAGGTCATCTGTTTTGTCTGTGTAGGCGCAGCTGAGGTTGTCTGGCTGGCGTTCCACGTAACTTACGTTGACTCCCGAGTAGATCGATTCGGTTGAATGGTTGAAGTTGCTGTAGTCAACATAGCCGTTGACAAGACGCTTGGCTCCGCATTCTGAGGCATTGCCCTGGCATGCTTGGGTACCGTGCTTGAGAAACAGCAGGCCTTCATCGGCCAGTACCTGATCCGGCAACTCAATGGCGATTTGTTTGGTAACCCAGTTGCCTTCGTCCATGACTTCGATAGTGCCTTCCAGCTTGCCCCAGCGCATCAGCGCCCAGTACATCGCCAGGCCGGCCAGAGGGGAGTCGACAGTCTGATAGTGACTGAGATTACCGGTACCGTCGTCGACGCCGTAGGCTAGCCGACCAGAAAGGTCCAGCTTGAGGCCAACGGAGGCATTGATGGAGTTCATCACGTCGTTGAGGGTTCGATCCAGTACCCGTGGATTGCTGAGGGCAACCCGGGCCACGTTCAGGCGTCCCAGTTCCAACTCGATGACGTCATCCTCAAATCCGGCCACTATGATGCATTCTCCGGTTTCGTCCAGTTCCATGGGAACAAAGCCCCCGTTCACCGAGATCGGCTGTGGGCAATTGTTTTCGTCAAGGACGGGTACGCCATTTTCATCCCGCTCCAGCTGCCAGAGATCGCCGAATACCTCGCCTTTGTAGGTGAATTCAACGCCCTCGTTCAGTCCAAGCACTGTGTTCAGGAAAACCAGGCCATCTACGGTCAGTGGCACGCCCTTGTTGGATGCGCCGCCGAGGAATGCCGCCGCAGCATGCATCAGGTCAAAGCTGTTGGGAGGGAGGGTTTCCAGCGGGGTTTCAGGCATGTCCTGAATGACATCATGGGTAAAGACGATGGTCCGTCTGGCATCGTCGGCATGCGTTGTGAAGCCGGCAATGTTTTCACCGTAGTAGTCTTCCATGTCGAATATACGGCTCCACGCATTGGCAACTCGATCTTCGTACAGGCAGCTCGAGCCTGAATCGATGTACTGAACATAGGAAACAAACTGGGTGACGTAATCGGTCATCCGGTTATGCGTCATGTTCGAAAGATCTGCGTACCCTTCGTGCAGGCTCACACCAGCCGTACGGCCGGGGGTTCCGTCGCGCAGATAGGAAAGGTCGCCCAGTTCGAGGTCATCGCGGATTTCCTTCCATTCCGGCGGAACCACCTGGCCGCCTTCGCGGCCCTCGGGGCCATAACCCGCGATGCGTCCTTCCTTGAGGAGTGCGTGATAGAGCGCAAGATTTTCCCGGGGTGAGTCTATGGTCTTCTCAACCAGTTCTCCATCAACTTCCGTGATCATTACCAGTCTCCCGGCGGGGTCGGTTTTGATCGCAGTTGAGGCGTTGATGTTGTCGATCGCCTCGGCCAGTGCCCTGGCAAAAACCTTTGGATTCTGGGTAACGGTCCTGATCATGTTCAGGCGCCCGATTTCCAGCTCAATGGTATAGGCTTCATAGCCTTCTACTACCGTACAGGCAAAGTCCAGCTCGGAGTCATCGAACTCTTCAACGACCATCGGTACGGTGTCGTGTTCAGTGCCATCGGGCCAGGTTACGGTTTCGGATGCGATCGGTTGGACGCAGCCATTGCCGTCCAATACCGGCACACCGTATTCGTCACGTACCACCATCCAGAGATCGCCGTACAGGTTTTTCGGATCTGTCGGAACGTCGTTGAGTCCCAGTGCGGAGTTTACAAATACGACGGAATCAATCGTTAAAGGTACTTCTTTACCAGTTGCCGCGCCCAGGAAAGAGGCCGCACTGTCGAGTACTTTTTCAGAAATTTCCGGTTCCTCCGTCGAGGGGGTTGTACCTGGACTGGTGCTTGAACTTGAATTTGAGCTTGATCCATTGAGATCGCACCCACTCATGAAGGCCATTGAGGCCACTAGTGCTGGTGTTACCAGGTTCTTTAATTGTTTTTTAGGAAACATAAACAAACTCCTGAAAGCATGCGCCGGAGACGGCAACGGAAAATCCGGACAGAACGTGATCGCCGGATAACAGCCTGGTGGAGCGCCCATGTCGCTGCGGCTACCTCAGACGATCTGGTTCTGTACATATAAGCGTAGTATATGTCTGGTGCTGGATTGTCTGACATTGATCAACTTTTCGTCACATTTCCGAGAAAGCAGCAGTAGTTTCATGCCCCCCGGTTATTTGCTATGTTTGCTAATGCTGATTGGCGATTATTACCAATCAGACATGTCTGCGGGAGAGACTGAATCCCCTGCGATCAGCGCCGAAGGAGCAACTGCCCCGGAAACTCTCAGGCAAAAGGACCGCTGACATGAATACTTTCCGAAGAGTTGTCGACAATCGCGTCAGTCGGCACACCGAAGGAGCAAGCGGCCGGTTTCGCTGAAACGGCCCGTGAATCTCTCAGGTCCCGTGACGGAAGGGGTGCTTTCTGCCATTTCGAGCAGAGAGGAAACCCTGGGCGCTCACGGAGTTTGGAATGAAGCGAATCGCAGTAATTGGCGGTGGTATCACCGGTATTACCACGGCCTATACTCTCGCCAAGCGCGGGCTAGATGTTACGGTTTACGAAAAGCACCGCTATGCGGCGATGGAAACGTCGTTTGCCAATGGTGGACAGCTCTCCGCCTCTAACGCCGAAGTCTGGAACAACTGGCAGACTGTTGTGAAAGGCATCAAGTGGATGTCCCGCCGGGACGCGCCACTGTTGGTCAACCCGAAGCCTTCCTGGCACAAGCTGAGCTGGTTTGCCGAGTTCATGGCCGCCATTCCCCAGTACGAGAAAAACACCACGGAAACCGCGCGTTTGGCCATTGCTGCCCGCGATCACCTGTTTGCCTGGGCGCAGGAAGAGGGCATCGATTTCGATTTGAAGAAGCAGGGCATCCTGCACATCTACCGGGACAAAGCCGGGTTTGACCACGCTGAAAAGGTATCGCGCCTGCTGGCCGCTGGCGGCCTTGAACGCCGTTCGGTGACTCCGGAAGAAATGAAGGCCATCGAACCGACGCTGGCAGGCAACTATTACGGCGGCTTTTTCACCGAGAGCGATTCCACTGGTGATATTCACAAGTTCACTAACGGCCTGGCCGATGCCATTCAGAGGCTTGGTGTTAAAACCTGCTACGGCCAAACGGTTACTGAACTGAGCGCAGACGAGCGCAATGCCTGGGTCACCGCGCACGATGGCGAAGAACAAACCCGCGATACCTTTGATGGCGTGGTGATTTGTGCGGGTGTTGGCAGTCGCGGGTTGGCTAAAAAGCTGGGTGACCGGGTGAATATCTACCCGGTGAAGGGCTACTCCATTACCGTGGAGCTGGACGACGAGGCCTCACAGAAAGCCGCTCCAACGGTCAGCCTGCTGGATGATGCCACCAAGATCGTAACCAGTCGCCTTGGCGATGGCCGTTTCCGGGTTGCCGGTACCGCCGAGTTCAGCGGCTACAACCGCGATATCAAGGATGACCGGATTCGCCCGCTAACCCGTTGGGTTGAGCAGTGCTTCCCCGGTGTCTGCACTCGCAAGGTCGTTCCTTGGGCAGGATTGCGCCCGATGCTTCCGAACATGATGCCAAGGGTTGGGCCCGGTCGCCTGCCGACCGTATTCTACAACACCGGTCACGGTCACTTGGGCTGGACGCTTTCTGCGATTACCGCTGAGTTGGTCGCGGAGAGTGTTACCGGGGATAGCCGGTAATCTCCCGGATTTTCCGGTACAGGGGTTGCAGCTGGGGGTACATCTTCAGATAAACCTCGGAATACAGCCGTTGGTAAAGAGCCCGGGTTTCATCGTTGGGATGAAAGACGTCGCCAACCCGGGTCATCTTCGCCACGGCTGTGTCGAAATCCGGATGCAGCCCTAGCCCTACAGCCGCATCGATGGCGGCGCCTAGCCCGGAGGTCTCATAGGTGTGAGGCCTCTCGGCCGGTAATCCGAACACATCCGCGGTTAGCTGCATGGCGGCATCACTCTGGGAGCCGCCGCCCGCTACTCGCAATTTCCTGATCTTCACGCCGCTTCGCTTTTCGATTTTTTCCTTTCCTTCCCGGAGCGCGTAGGCAAGACCCTCCAGAATCGCACGATAAATATGGGAACGGGTGTGAACGTCTCCGAACCCGATGATCGAACCCTTGGCTTCCGGCCCCGGTTGGCGTACGCCGGGTGACCAGTAGGGCTGCAGCATCAGGCCCATTGATCCGGGTGGCACCGCCTGAACCAGTTCATCGAACAGCGCTTCCGGCTCGATACCTCGTTCCTCGGCAAGTTTCTGTTCCCTTAGCCCGAACTCCCGCTTGAACCAGCTCACCATCCAGAAACCCCGGTAGATCATCACCTCCGTCGAGTAGTGACCGGGTAATGCAGACGGATAGGGCGGCATCAGCCGGATCGGCTCTACGTAACGCTGGCTGGTGGTGTTGATGGTGGCGGTGGTGCCATAGCTCATGCAGCCGACCTCTGGCGTCAGCCCGCCGGAGCCGAGAATCTCGCAGGCCTTGTCCGATGCAGCGGCGATAACTGGCAGGCGTTTCTCCAGGCCGAGGTGCACGCGGGCTTCCTCGGTCAGATGGCCCAAATTTTCGCCGGGTGCCACAAGCTCAGGAAGCATGGATGGCTCAATCGGCATGGTTTGCCATTTAAAATCCCGCCGGCCGGCCCAGCGGTGTTTCTTGTAATCGAAGGGCAGGTATCCTACCTGGCTTCCGGTTGAGTCCCGGAACTCCCCGGTGAGTCGGTAGTTGAGATAGCCGGACAGCAACAGGAAATACCGGGTTTTGGCCCAGATCTCGGGTTCATTCTGGGCGATCCAGTTGGCCTGGGTTTTTTCCCGGAACCGGTTGATGGTGTCTTCCAGACGGGCAACTTTGAACAGCCATCCCCAGGGCCCTTTGACGGGGCCTTCGACCCTTGCATGGCGCTGGTCGAGCCAGATGATTGCCGGGCGTAGAGGCTGTCCATCTTCATCCAGGTTGATGACGGTGCCGCGCTGGGTGGTCACGGTAACGCCGGCAACCTGATCCGGTGTCGCGTCTGTGGAGCTCCAGAGCAATTGGCAGGCTTCCCCGAGCTGCTCCCAGAAATAGTCCGGGTGCTGCTCGGCCCAGCCTGGTTCTCTCGAGAAGTAGGGCTCGATTTCCTGCTTGCCTTTGCCGACCAGGTTGCCCCGGGTATCGAACAGCAAGGCTCTCACGCTCTGGGTGCCGTTATCGATGGCCAGGATTAAAGGCTCAACCGGCATCGGAGGCCTCCCCGGGTGGCAGTGAATAGGCGCCATGGTACATAGCCAGGTAACGGGCCTGTTCCTCCTCCCACCGTTGATCAGCCCAGCCAAGCAGGGGCTGGCAGTGGTTGCGAATCTCCGGGAGAAGGGCTTGGCCGGCATTCGGCAGCACCAGGCCCAATCGTGTTCGGCGCAGAAGCAAATCGTCCAGATGCTGCACATCTTCTCTCTGGCACGCCCAGCAGAGCTCCGCCCAGAGCAGGTCGGAAGCCTGATTCGGAGTGACAGGCTCCAGTGGGCCCGAAGCAAGCAGTTGATCAAGCTCGGGCCCATAGAACCCCTGCAGTCGCTGCCAGCACTGGTGGCTAATGGCGGCTGGCCTTGAGGGGTGTTCTGTGCCCTGAAACACCGGTTTGGATGCGGGCCGCAGAACCTTGCTGGCGTCATCGCCAAGCCCCCGGGTGAGGGCCTCGCGGGCGATGACCCGGAATGTGGTGAGCTTGCCGCCGGCAATGCTGACCAGCCCCCGATCCACCCGAAGTGCGTGTTCCCGGTTTTCCCTGGACGGCGCCTTACCCGTGCCATCGGTTACCACCGGCCTCACGCCGGCCCAGGTTGAAAGGATGTCGCTTCGGGTAATGGGGCTGCCCGGAAACAAGCGTGAGGCGATCTCAAGCAGGTAGGCTGTCTCGGGTTCAGAAATCACCGGCTCCTGATCCAGGTTGCCCTCATGGTCGATGTCGGTGGTGCCGAGAACGGTGGTGCCCAGCCATGGGAAGGCAAACACCGGGCGGCCATCTTCCGGATGAAACAGGGAAACCGAACAGGACACCGGCAGGCTGGACCAGGGCAGCACGAGATGGCTGCCACGCAGGGGCCGGATGTGCATGGCGCCTTCAGAGGTCTCGCTGGACTGCAGCCTATCTGCCCAGGCACCGGTGGCATTGATGACCAGGGGCGCGAAGATCTCAATGGGCGTATCGTTTTCCTCTGCCTGAATCAGCAAGCCGGATACATCGCCGTTGCTGCGCTTTATTTCATCGGCTCGAGTGTAATTCAGGCACATGGCTCCGTCCCGCCGGGCTTCGGCAATCAGGCGCAGGACCAGGCGCGAGTCGTCGGTGACTGCATCGGTAAAACCGCTGGCGCCGGCGAGTTTTTCGCCCGTCAGGCCCGGCACCCAGAGCATGGATTCGGCCGGGGTCAGAAAGTGGCGGCTCCGGTTGCGGGCAATAAAGTCGTAAACCCGAAGCAGTGTTTGGAACAGGCGCGGTCCGGGGAACTGGCCTTTGAAGTGCGGCATGATGAAGCGCAGGGGCTCAAGTAACCCCGGCGCTTCCGCCATTAACCGTTCCCGCTCGCGCACGGCGTCCCGGGTAAGACTGTAATGCCCGCTGCCCAGGTACCGGAGGCCACCATGCACCATCTTCGAGGACCGGCTGGAGGTACCCCAGGAAAAGTCCTTCTGTTCTACCAGAAGCGTGCGCAGCCCGCTGCCTGCTGCTTCCCGGGCCACGCCGGCGCCGGTAATTCCGCCGCCGACCACCACCACATCAAATTCGTTGGTCCCTGAACGCAGCGCATTGAGGATTTCAGTCCGGGTCATCGTGGGTCTCCCATTTGGCGTTGCGCTCATTTAGCACTCATTTCGCTCTCATTTAACGAGGGTTTCCGGGTTCAGGATCGCGTCCGGGTCAAAGGTGCTGCACAGGGAGCGTATAGCCAACATGCCCAGTTCGCCTTTTTCCACCGGCAGATAAGGGGCGTGATCCTTACCGACACCGTGTTGATGGCTGATGGTGCCGCGGTTGTTCACGATCAGTTCGGAGGTGCTGGTTTTGAGCGTTTGCCAGCGCGCGAGTGTTTCCTCGTAGCTGTCGCCCACCCGGAACACGTAGGTGGTGTAAATGCTGCAGCCCTGGCTGTAGAAGTGGGAGAGGTGGGTGAACACATGGGTGTTCTCGTGCTGGTCTTTCAGCCCGTCACGCAGGTTGGTCTCGATCAGACCCAGCAGATTGTCGACGTTGTCCCAGTCAGTGGCCGTTTCCAGAGTGTCGACCGCATAGCCCATCTGCCAGAGGGCCTCTCTCAGATAGGGCATGGTAAAACGCTTGGCTGCCCATTTGTCGCCGAGCCGCGTGCCGGTATAGACGCCGTTTTGGGCCTTGCAGATGCTTCGAGTTTCTTTCAGGGCGTTCCTCGTCTGTCGCCGGGTGCCGGTAACGCCAAAGGTCATCATGCATTTGCCATCGCTCGCGCCGCGAAGAGACAGGAAGCGCTCAAGCATACCGATCAGCCGGGGATGGCCGGCCAGAGCCAGCTGGGTCTCGGTCTCTACCGCATTGCTGAGCCTGAGCATGGATAATTGGGTTCGGTTCTGCACCAGCAGCCGGCTGGCAGTGCGGGCACTCTCCCAATCCGGGAAAAAGACCACATGAAAACTCTCGTGGTCGGGCAGCGGAGTAATCCGCACCTTCACCTCGGTAATCAGCCCGATACGGCCTTCCGAGCCCAGAATCATCTCCCGGATATCCGGACCTGCGCTAGAGGCCGGTATGGTGGGCAGGTTAAGGGTGCCTTGCAGGGTTTCGACCCGGCCACCGGCAAAGAGTTGTTCAATACGGCCATAGCGCAGGGATTGCTGGCCACTGGATCGGGAGGCCACCCAGCCGCCGACGGTGGAAAGCTCGAAAGACTGGGGAAAATGCCCGAGTGTGTAGCCATGGGCCCGGAGTTGGGACTCTACCAGTGGCCCGGGCGTTCCCGCACCAAACGTCGCGATCTGGCTGTCCGTGTCCAGGTCCATCAGGCGATTCATCCGGCTCATGTCCACGGTCAGTACTGGCTGGCCTTTATCCACCGGATTTATGTGCCCGGCCACACTGGTGCCACCACCGTAGGGAATCAGGTGAATGTGCTGCTCCGCGGCCCAGGAGAGCAGGGTTTGAACTTCTTCGCTGGTGGTGGGGTAGGCAACGCCATCCGGAAACACACCAAACTCGCCGCTGCGCATGGCCAGCCAGTCCGCAAGACTCTGGCCACGGGCATGCCGCACTCGTGCTTCCGGGCCTGTATCAATCAGTGATTCAAACTCTGCCGGCCGGATAAGGCGGGTTTCCGGCACTTTTGCGCAAACAGATTCCAGGGTCGCGTCCGCCAGAGACCGGCCACTGCCGATGCGTGATGCCAGAAAGTCCTGGCCCTGTTCCGGCATTGCCAGATTGAATCCCTCGTCGCCCCAGCCGTTCCAGCGTCGCATGTGTCTTATTCTCCAGATTAAAAACGAATGTGGCGCATTCTATAGGCTCTGCGTCGTTCGCCGCTGTCGCTTGGCGCCATGGTTCCTGTCATTTGCCGCCAGTGGCTGGCTTTGGCAACCCGCTCAGGGTCGGAGCGATTCCGTCAGCCGGCTGTTGAGGTCCTGCCACCGTGAGAGTTTGCCCGCTTCGCCGATCCGGGTGCGCGCTCCACCGGACTGGTTCAGCCAGAGGCCTTCACCGTTGAAGCTGTAAACGGGTTCAAGATCAGTGCGTTGAGATGCAGGTTTAATGTCATTTATCAGGTTGTCCAGAATCAACGGATCGGCGTCTGGCTCCGGGTACCACGCCAGCACCATGTGGGCCTGGTTCAGTTCCAGCGCTTTGACATACACGATCCGGAGCTGGTCATCGGGCACGCCCATGGACTTGAGGGTCAGGTATTTGGCAATGGAGAAATCCTCACAGTCGCCGCCGTTGGTGGTCAGCAGTTCTACCGGAGTTGACCAGTAGTCTTCCTCGCCCCAGTGGCGGATATCGCTGACAAACGTGACTCTATTGAAGAAGGAGTTCACCAGGCGGAGCTGCCGGTCGATGGGGGCATTCGCGGCCAGAGCATGCAGGCGCTGCCAGTTTTCCAGGCGCTGGTGGGCCTCGGTTCCGAATTCTTCCTGAACATAGTTCATCAGACGCGAGCCCAGCTCAAAGGCACTCACAACAGAGACCACGAGCAATAACGCAGGCAGAAGTGTGGAACGGCGGCGTATCTGAATGGCGGCCGTTTCCATAGCGCGCCTCAGTTATTGTTCCGTAGGCGTTCCCTGAGCTGCTCAAGGCGCCGGCGGATTTCCTCCCGGCGCTGCTCATCGCTATTGGCGGAAGCGGGCGCTCTCGAGGGCGAGGGGGATGCAGCCTGCTGGACGGCAGGCGCGGGCTCTTCCTGTTGGTCGGCCGTGAAGGACATGCCGCTGCGGTCTTCGGATTCCGGGAAGTAGAGGTTCTCGAGTTTGCCGGAGCGCTCAATGATCACCCGGTTGGGGTGTACCGAGCGCAGTGTGGCATTACCGGGCAGTTCGTCACCGACGAGGTAGGCTTCGGTTTTACTCTTGTCATCTTCGATCAGCGCGCTGCCGGGGAAATCGCCATCGGCGGCCAGTACGCCCCGAAGGAACAGTCGAAGGTTGGTTTCCGGCAGATTCTCGGTATCTATTTCTGCTGGCCCGCTTTCGCCGGTTGCGGCTCCGAACAGGTCCAGGGAGGACAGGTTCACGCTGGGTGGCTCGCGACCGGCCGCCGGGTCGGAGACCAGTGGCTGCACGTTAGTGTGCTGTCCCTGCTGGCCTTCCATTTGCCAGAAACGGTACCCCTGCCAGGCTGTCAGGGCGACCATGGCGGCCCCTGCCACGAGCGCGAGAATCAGGGGAAACCGTTCATTGTTTAGGAGCATTGATCATCCTGAATGCAAATTTGTGGGCCGGGAAAAAGCTCACAGGTTATCAGACTGCAACGTTTTATTGGGAGTATAGTGTATAGAGTTATTCAGCGGGTCCATATCCTGTGGTAGCCTTTCTGAATTAGTTGAATCGAAAAGGGTTTCACGAACGAGGACGACCTTGAACACAGATACTGAACTTCAGCCGCAGGATGCTCCGCTGGGCCGTCTTCCGTTTACTTTTGCCAAGCGCAACGGAGTAATCCTGACCCGTTCGGATGCCGGAGAGCCGGTTATTCTGGTTCGTCCCGGAGCGTCCCATTCTGCACTGGCGGAAGCGAACCGTATCAGTGGCGGTCGTGCCCGTTTTGCCACCATTGACCCGGACCGGTTCGATCAGGCCCTGAATTCCGCCTATCAGAACGATTCTGCAGAAGCGATGCAGATGGTGGAAGGCATCGGTGATGACATGGACCTGGCCTCCCTGGCTGACTCGGTTCCGGAAACCGAAGATCTGCTGGAGCAGGAAGACGATGCCCCGATCATTCGTCTGATCAATGCCATTCTCACTGAAGCGGTGAAAACCAGCGCCTCGGACGTTCACATTGAAACCTATGAAAAGCGCCTTGTTGTTCGCTTCCGGGTGGATGGCGTGTTGCGGGAAGTTGTGGAGCCCAAGCGCGCACTGGCTCCGCTTCTGGTGTCCCGGATCAAGGTTATGGCGAAGCTGGATATTGCCGAGAAGCGAGTGCCCCAGGATGGCCGGATTGCGCTGAGGGTAGCCGGTCGGGAGGTGGATATTCGTGTGTCGACCATGCCGTCTTCCAGCGGTGAACGCGTGGTTCTGCGTTTGCTCGACAAACAGGCAGGTGCCATACGTCTGGAATCCCTGGGCATGGCGGGGCGAGACCTGAAGGTACTGCGCAAGCTGATTTACCGGCCCTACGGTATTCTGCTGGTCACCGGCCCGACCGGTTCCGGTAAGTCCACCACACTCTATGCCTCGCTGCAGGAAATTAACGATCGCAGCCGCAACATCCTGACCGTTGAAGATCCCATCGAGTATAACCTGCCCGGCATCGGCCAGACCCAGGTCAACACCAAGGTGGACATGACCTTTGCCCGGGGCCTGCGAGCCATTCTGCGTCAGGATCCGGATGTGGTCATGATCGGTGAGATCCGGGATCTGGAGACCGCAGAAATTGCCGTACAGGCGAGTTTGACGGGCCACCTGGTTCTTTCCACGTTGCACACCAACACCGCCGTTGGCGCGATTACCCGGCTTATGGATATGGGCATTGAGCCCTTCCTGATTTCATCAAGCCTGGTGGGCATTGTTGCCCAGCGGCTGGTTCGGGTTCTGTGCAAGGAATGCCGGGAGTCCTACACGCCCACAGAAGAACACTGCGAATTTTTGCAGCAGGATCCCGCCAATCCGCCCACCATTTACCGGGCAACCGGCTGTAGCCATTGCAACCAGCTAGGTTACCGTGGGCGAATTGGTATCTATGAGGTGGTGGAGATCTCCGAGGAACTCAGTTCTCTGATTCACAAACGCGCCGGCGAACTGGATCTGGAAAAGGTGGCTCGCCAGCATGGCCCGAGTATTCACGCAGACGGCGTGCAGAAAATCCTGGATGGTGTGACCACGGTGGAAGAAGTACTCCGCGTTACGCACCGGGGTCAGTAAACCATGCCAGCATACGAATACAAGGCGCTCGATTCCCGGGGCAAGCAAAAACAAGGTGTCGTGGAGGCCGATGCGCCGAGAGCCGTTCGTCAGCAACTCCGGGAGCGTGGCCTGACACCACTTGCCGTTGAGCCGGCCGCCGAGAAACAGGCCAGAAGCAATCCTCTGAGCAGCCGGGGTTCCCTGGCGGCTGCCGACCTGGCACTGGTTACCCGCCAGTTGGCAACGCTGATTCAGTCAGGCATTCCCATTGAACAAGCGCTCTCTGCAGCCGCCCAGCAATCGCCGAAACCCAGAATACGCAGCATGCTTATCGCCATACGCGCGAAAGTCATGGAAGGCTACACCCTGGCGGACAGCCTGGGTGAGTTCCCCCGGGCATTCCCGAGGCTGTACCGGTCTACCGTTGCTGCTGGTGAGCACGCCGGTCATCTCGATCTGGTTCTGAACCGGCTGGCGGATTACACCGAAAACCGCCAGGAGGCTCGTCAGAAAATTCAGCTGGCGGCGATCTACCCCATCATTCTCAGTATTGTTGCCATTGCCATCGTGGTCTTCCTGCTTACTTACGTGGTGCCGGATATCATCGATGTGTTTCTGAAGCAGGGGCAGGAGCTGCCAACGCTGACCATGGCCATGCTTGCGGTGTCGGAATTTCTGGCGGATTACGGTGTCTATCTATTTATACTGCTGGTCGCTGCATTGATGGTGTTCCGCTTTTTCCTGACCAAGCCGGGGTTTAGACTGCGGTTTCACAAACGTCTGTTACATCTACCCTTGTTTTCAGGGATGGTTCGTGGCGTCAACACTGCCCGATATGCCAGCACCCTCAGCATATTGACGACCAGTGGCGTGCCGCTGGTAGAGGCAATGCGCATTGCCGGTGAAGTGCTATCCAACGATTTTCTGCGGCAGGAATTGCGGGATGCGGCCAGAAAAGTCAGTGAGGGCGGCTCGCTCCATCGCTCCCTTGATCAGACCGGGTATTTCCCGCCGATGATGCTGCACATGATCGCCAGCGGGGAGGCCAGTGGTGAGCTGGACAGCATGCTGGAGCGGACCGCGCGCATGCAGGAAAACACCCTTCAATCAAAGATCGCTGCGATTGTGGGACTGTTCGAGCCGATGATGCTACTGGTGATGGGCGTGGTGGTGCTGATCATCGTGCTGGCCATCATGTTGCCGATACTGAATATGAGTAATCTCGTGGGATGAAACCCGCGCCGGATTGTCAGTAGACGAATCCGGACCGAAAGCAATCCATGCCAATAACGAGTGAGACAATGACGATCAAGAACCTCAATTCACAAAACCGTAACCGCGGCTTTACCCTGATTGAAATCATGGTGGTGATGGTGATCCTCGGCCTGCTGGTGGCCATCGTGGCTCCAAACATCATGGGTCGGAGTGACCAGGCAAAGGTCACCGTGGCGGAAACCCAGTTGAGCAACATTGCCAATGCGCTGGACCTTTATCGCCTGGATAACAGCCATTATCCCTCGACCCAGCAGGGTCTCGAGGCGCTGGTCTCAAGGCCAAGTGGCAGTCCGGAGCCCAAGAACTGGAATTCGGACGGTTACCTGAAGAGCGTGCCGGAAGACCCCTGGGGTTCTGAATACCAGTACGTAAGCCCGGGTACCGAAGGCCCCTACGATCTGTATTCCTACGGCTCCGATGGCCAGGAAGGCGGCGACGGCGACGCTGCCGATATCAGCGTCTGGAATACCGAGGGCTAAAATACCGTGCAGGTCAGATCCCGACAGACCGGTTTCACCCTGATTGAAATACTGGTGGTCCTGGTGGTTGTGGGTCTGCTGGCTTCTCTTGCCGTGTTCACCATGGGAGGAAGCTCCCAGCAGCGCGAACTGGAAAATGAGGTCCGGGAGCTGTATCTGCTTATGCAGACAGCCTCGGAGCAGGCGGTTCTCAATAACCTGGAGCTGGGCCTGAAGCTGGAGGAAGACGGCTACCAGTTCGTGGCTTATCAGGATCAGACCGGCGACTGGAAGGCCTCGGGTGAGCGTATGTTCCGGGCTCGGAGCCTGCCGGAGTGGCTGACGGTAACCGAGTTCATCGAAAGCGACGCGCCCAGGCTGGCGTCATCCGAAGATACCCTGTTGCCGGACGTCGTTTTTTTCTCCAGTGGCGAGACAACGCCGTTCGAGCTTGAATTCACCATCGGAAACGGGTCAGACACGATGCACGTACTGGCCTCTGATGGGGTGTCGCCCATGGAGTGGCGCAAACCGGGCGATGAGGTGAGCAGCGGGTGAGGGCACAAAAAGGGTTTACCCTGATCGAAGTACTCATCGCTCTGCTTGTGTTCGGCCTGATTGCAACGGCTGCGGCCGAAGTTGGGAGCCAGTACATTTCCAGTTACGAACGGGTTCGTGACAAAACCCTGGCGAGCTGGTTGGCGGATAACCGGATCAATGAAATCCGTCTGCAAGAAAACATTCCGGGCATCTCCGAGAACTCCAAGGATACTGACTTCGGGCCGTATCGCTGGCGAGTGACCACCGCGATTCTGGCAACCGCCGAGGCCAAGATGCGCCGGGTGGAGGTTACGGTTGCCCGTTATCGCGAGGAAGGCGCAGCGCCGGATCCGATTCATACCCTGTCGGCGTTCGTGGGGGCACAATGACGTTCGTGTCGGTGCATAGCTGCCAACCGCAGCAACGTGGTTTCACCCTGCTGGAGGTATTGATCGCGGTCACCATTACCGCCGTCATCGGGCTTGGCGTTTGGCAGGTTATCAACGGGGTGGTCAATTCCCGTGATCGGGTGAACGAACTGGCCGAACAGTTCGACGGTTTGCAGCGGTCCATGCTCCTTTTGGAGCGGGATATCATGCAGGTGGTTAACCGTCCAGCCAGGGACATTTACGGGGATTTCCAGCCAGCGCTCTCCAGCCGTGAGGACGACTTTTCCCTGTTGCTGACCCGGCAGGGCTGGCGGAACCCCCTGGGCATTCGCCGCAGTGGCTTGCAGCGTGTCGGCTGGGAATATACTGGCAGTGAGCTGCGGCGCCGTTACTGGCCCATGGTGGATCAGGGCCAGGAAGATGACAGCCGCGACGTGCTGCTGCTGGAAGGCGTAAAGCGCCTGGAAGTGCGGTTTCTGGATGCCAACCGGAGCTGGCAGCCCGAATGGCCAACCGATGAGGTGATGGCTGGATTGACCCCGGGTAGCCGCCCGGATATTCCATTGCCGCTGGGCATGGAAGTGACTCTGGAGCATGAACGTTTTGGAACGCTGGTAAGGACCTTTGCCCTGCCGGATTTTGATCCGGCCGTTGCCCAGGGTGCCGTGAACCAGGCCAACCAGGCTGCCAGTGAAGCGGAAGAAGAAAGCACTGAAGAAGAGGGCACCGGAGAACAACCCGGAGAGAATACCGGCGCAACGGGGCAGGGAGGCTAGGCAGTGATGGGCCAGATCCCGAGGTTACCGAACCGTCAGCGCGGGGTCGCTTTGATCATGGTGCTGCTGGCCATGGCTCTGGTGGTCATGCTTGCTTCGGGGATGACCCAGCAGCAGAGCTTGCGAGTGTTCAAGGCGGGGCATTATCTGGCTCAACAGCAGGGCCAGAGTATTGCACTTGGCGCCGAGGCGTTTGCCCGCCAGATCCTGCGCAGGGATTATGATGAGGACAAGGAAGAGAACCTCATGGTCGATAGCCTTGACGAGTTCTGGGCTGCCAATGCGGCCGTTCTGCCACTGGATGATAATGGCGTGGCAGAGGTTCAGATTGACGACCTAGGAGGTCGGCTTAATCTGAACGACCTGGTTGGCGCCAATGGCCAGGTGGACCCCATCGTCAGGAATCGTTTCGTTCAGTTGTTTGCTGCACTGGGGATTACGGCCGTTTCTGTAGACTCGCTAGTGGACTGGATCGACCCCAACGACCAGACGGTTACCGCCTATGGCGCCGAGGATGGCCAGTATCTGATGGCTGAGCAGGGTTATCGGGCTGCCAACCAGCCGTTCACTACGGTGACCGAATTGCGCCTGCTCGAGGGCATGACCGAAGAGATTTATCGGGCTTTGCAGCCACACGTGGCGGCGCTTCCTGTAAATGGTGCGGGGATTAATGTGAACACCGCTACTGCCATGGTGATCCGCTCTCTCCATGAAGAGCTGACGGACGCCCAGGCTGCGTCTATTCTTGAGAAGCGGGAAGAGGAACGGTTCGAGAATCTTCAGGACTTTCTGGCGTTACCGGAGTTCGCCGGGCTCGGGCTCAAGTCGGTTGGACTGGGGTTGCAGACACGGTTTTTTGAAGTTGCCTCGCGGATTACCTACGATAACCGTGTCGTGAATATGGTCAGTACCGTGTTCCGGACTCCGGAAGGCGAACTCCAGACGGTTAACAGGGATATCGGGCAGAAAAACCGAATCACCAAAGAGCCTTTCACCATTTCAGAAGGATAATCATGTCTTATCGCCTTTACGTCCGCCCAATACCGCCGTTTGCGGACGCTGACCAGGACCCCGGTGCCCAGATGTTCAACTGGGTCCTGCACGATGCCAGTGGCGATGCGCAGGCTCGCGGCGCAGGCGACAATCGCGAGACCATCGAGCATACCCTTGGCCAGAATGCACTGGACAATGTTTTGTTGATCGGCCTTATTCCCGGCGAAGAGGCGATTTATTGTCTGGCTGATATTCCCGCAAAGCAAAGCCGTTTTATCAATCAGGCGTTGCCCTACGCTGTCGAGGAGCAGATTGCCCAGGACATTGATTCTGTTCATCTGGCGCTGGGCACCCATACCGATCACGGCTACCGCGTAGCAGCCATTGATCGCGAACGCATGGGGCAGTGGGTGCAGCTGTTTAGCGGCTGGGAGCATGTTCGTCTGGATGCCATTTTTCCGGATGCCTCCTTGTTGCCGCGCACGGAGGGCGGCTGGTCGGTCTGTCTGGATGGCGAAACGGCAATGATGGTGAGCGAACGGGGCGAGTGGCTGAGTATGCAGTCTGCGAACCTGGGTATGTTTACTCACACGCTCGCTGCCCCGTCTGCGGAGGAAGTGGTGGCTGAAATTCCGGTCACGCTTTACGGCACCGCTGATGAATTTGATCTCCAGCAATCGGCCATCTCGGAGTTGAACGGTTCTGGCCGGCTTGCGGTTCGCAAGGAAGTTCTGGAGCTCATGCCATTGGAACTGCTGGCCTACGCCCATCACCATCATCTGTGCGAACCGGTAAACCTGTGCCAGGGCATGTTCTCGTCAAAATCGGGCAAGGCGAGTCCGCTCAAACCATGGAAGCCACTCATTGCGGTTGCGGCCGTCTGGTTCGTGGTTCAGGTGGCGTTGAATGCCGGAATGGGATTCTACTACCAGAATCAGGCTGAAAAATTGCGAAATGAGGCCATGGCGATCTATCGCGATGCGTTTCCGAATGACCGGCGTACCCATGCCGGCAACGTCCGGCGCGTGATCGAAGGGCAGCTGCGGGTTGCCGGCTCCAGTGGGCCGGAAGTGGACTTTATCACCCTGATGAAATATACCGGACAACAATACTCCCGTTTGCCGGGCAGCCAGGAAGTTAATTTCAATTCAGTGAATTACAGCCGCTCACGGGGTGAGCTGATCGTAGACGTAAGAGCCGATAGCTATGACCGGTTGAGCGCTCTGCGCAACGGCCTCGCGAACCAGGGGCTGGAGGCGCAGATCGGTTCGGTTGTGAATGAAGCGAGCGGCGCCCGCGGCCGCCTGACGGTCTCAGGAGGTTAAGGTATGCTTTCCCGAATCAAGGATCAGCCGGCGGTCGGCAAACTCATTGCACAGTATGATCACTTGCCCCGCCGAGACCAGCAGGCTCTGGTGGTGTTGGCCATCGCCGTTTTTCTTGGCCTTCTGTATTTTGCCGTCTGGCGACCGGCTGCCGGGTTCTACGACCAATCGGAAGCGGCCAGAGACAATGCCGGCGAGTTGCTGGCGTGGATGCAGGCGAACCAACGGACGATTCAGCGCCTTGGCAATACAGGCGGTGCCAGCACCACGACGTCGGCAGACAAGCCCGCGGACGGCCGTGCCCTGATGGCTCTGGTGACCCGTTCCGCGGGGGAGGCGGGTCTGTCGCTTCAGCGCTTTGAGCCCAGCGGTGAAGACGCCATCCGGGTCTGGCTTGAGAATGCACCTTTTGCAGAGGTTGCCGCGTGGTTAGAGCAATTGAATGGCGATCATGGTGTCATCATTGACCAGGCGGCCATGGACAGGGCCAGTGAGCCGGGGCGGGTGTCCGTTCGTCTCACGCTGGCCATCTGATTCTGAAAACCAGATTCCGGGCCTTTTGTCCGGAACTGACGCAAGAGAGGGAAGCGATGAGTAACGGCAGCGACAACAAGAACAAATCCGAGCCAGCCATTGTTCGCCTGGACGAAACGGCGCGGAATGAAGCCAGATCCATTCTGTTTCATGCCTATCGTAACGAGCCAACGTTCCAGTATCTGTTCGATCACCGGCGCCCCGGCTACGATCAGAGGGTGCGGGCGACCATAAGGGAGTTGATAGACCTTTATTTTGAGCTTGATCAGGATTCGATCGGGGTGATGGTTGACGACACACTGGTGGCCGTGGCGTTCATCGGGGATCCCGAATTAAGGATGAACCTGGCTGATCAGATCAGCTGGCGGATTCGTATGGTGCTGACTACGGGTTTTGCCTCTACACGCCGGTATCTGGACTACCACGAGAAAATTCGCGACATGCTGCCACAACCACTGGCACACCAGTTGCCCATGATGGGGGTCAATCCCAAGTACCAGAATCGCGGCTATGGCCGGTTGTTGTTGAAAACCGTTGAAAAGCTCTGTGCAGAGAATCCCCGCGGCAGTGGCCTGGTGCTTGATACGGGCAACAGTCGCTATTTGCCCTTCTACGAATCCGAGGGATTCCGTAGCCTTGGCAAGATACAGCTCGGCGATTTTGAGGATCACGTGCTGTTCAGGGAAGTGCATCCGGAAAGTAAAACGGCCGCGCCCGGCCAAACCTGACCTTATTTAATGTTTAACGGGAGAAGCTGTGTCTGACCAGCAGGATTTTGATCTGATCGTTATCGGAGCCGGCTCCGGCGGTGTTCGTCTCGCCCGAATGTCCGCCCAGCGGGGCGCAAAGGTGGCCGTGGTTGAATCCAGGTATCTTGGCGGAACCTGCGTAAACGTTGGCTGCGTGCCCAAGAAACTGTTTGTGTACGGGGCTCACGTTCACGATGAGCTGGAAGACGCAGCCGGCTACGGTTGGCAGGTTCCACTCGACGATGTCAGTTTCGATTGGCCGAAGCTGGTAGCCAACAAGAATGCCGAGATCGAGCGTCTGAATGGCATTTACGGCCGGTTGCTGGAAAACGCCGGTGTGACCATCATCGAAGGAACGGCGTCATTGTCAGACGCCAATACCGTGGTCGTCGGAGATACCTCCTATCGGGCCAAACACATCACGATTGCCACCGGCAGCTGGCCGGTTATTCCAGATGTGCCCGGCAAGGAATGCATTCTTACTTCCAACGAGATGTTCTACCTGCCGCAGCTGCCGAAGCAGGCCGTGGTCTGGGGTGGTGGCTATATCGCTGTGGAGTTTGCCGGCATCCTGGCCGGGTTGGGTGTTGACACAACCTTGCTGTATCGCGGTGATCTGTTCCTGCGCGGGTTTGATGGCGACATCCGACGGTTTACCGAACAGGAAATGCGGAAAAAAGGCGTAAACCTGCAGTTCGGTGTGACCATTGAATCGGTTGAAGCCGAGAATGCCCACTACCGGGTTCAACTGAACAATGGCGAAACCCTGGAGACTGGCCTGGTGATGGCGGCAACCGGTCGTCGAGCCCTGGTTGACGGTCTCGGTCTGACTGATCTTGGTGTTCAGCTCAGCGCCTCGGGTCATGTTGTCGTGGATGATCACTTCCAGACTGCCGTGCCCTCAATTACTGCGTTGGGTGATGTGATTGGAACTCCGCAGCTCACGCCGGTTGCCCTGGCACAGGGCATGGTGCTATCCAGACGTTTGTTCGGCGATGGCAAAGGCGAAATGGACTATTCGGCGATTCCAACGGCCGTGTTCTGCCAGCCAAACATCGGAACGGTTGGGCTGACCGAGGAGGAGGCCCGGGAAGCGGGGCATAGACTTCGGATTTACCGCTCGGAATTCCGCCCGATGAAATACACCCTCAGTGGTCGTGACGAACGGAGCTTGATGAAGCTGGTGGTAGACGACGAGACTGATCGCGTATTGGGTGCCCACATGGTGGGTCCGGACGCCGGTGAAATTACCCAGGGGCTGGCGGTTGCCATCAAGGCTGGTGCGACCAAGGCTCAGTTTGATTCCACCCTGGGCATTCACCCGACATCTGCCGAGGAGTTTGTCACCATGCGCGAGCCGGTGGCGTGATTTAGTGCCGGCGCCCGGTCAGGGCGCCGGAACCTTCCTAGAGTTTGATCCAGCGGCTGAGCACTTCGCGCAGCATTTCCTTGCGAACAGGCTTGGCCAGATAATCGTTCATGCCGCAGTCGAGACAACTCTTTTCTGTCCCGGGCAGAACGTCCGCCGTTAACGCAATGATCGGTGTCCCTATCTGGCCGTTGCTCTGTTCCCATTCCCGGATATAGCGGGTGGCTTCGTATCCGTCCATCACGGGCATCTGACAGTCCATCAGTATGATGTCGTAGCCCGTGTGATTAGTGGTCACCCTCTCCAGCGCTTCCTTGCCGTTGTTGGCGGAATCGGTATGGAAACCCAATCGCTTGAGCATAGCCGTGGCCACGCGCTGGTTCACCGGGTTATCTTCCACCACCAGGGCATGGCTAGTGCCATTAACAGTCTCCCTTGGCGGTGTACCGGAGGGCTCGGGCTGGCTGGTCCGATTCGCCAGCTCGAAGGGCAGCTCAAACCGGAATGAGGAACCCTTACCCAGATCCGTTTCCACCTGAATGTGTCCGCCCATGAGTTCAACCAGTCGCTGGACCAGGGACAGGCCAAGTCCGGTGCCCCCGTACAGCCGGCTGTTTCCGCCGTCGATCTGTTCAAACGAGTTGAAAATGTCCTGAAGGCGCTCACTCGGAATGCCGGAACCCGAGTCGCTGACGGAACAGTTGAGAATGATGCAGTTGTCTTCCAGAGCAAAAAAGCCCGCCTGGATATTGATAAAGCCATCGCCTGTAAACTTGATGGCGTTGTCAGCCAGCCCCGCCAGAATTTGCCGCAGACGCGCCGGGTCGCCGATAACAACGGGGCTGTCCGGCCAGTCGCCGAAGAACTTGAGATTGAGGGCAAGGCCCTGTTGCTCGGCGAGGTGTCGGTAGGTGGCGGTACAGTTGGAAATCAGCTCCCGAAGGTCGAACTCCTGGTTCTCGAGCTTCAGGGTGCCGCTGTCCATCTTTGAGTAATCGAGGATATCCGCGATCACGGTCAACAGATCCTCGGTGGACTGGCGGGCAGTGTTGAGATATTCCCGCTGGCGTTGGGTAAGGGGTTCTTCCTGGATCAGATCGACCATCCCAAGTACCCCGTTCAAGGGCGTACGCAGCTCATGGCTCATGGTGGCCAGAAATTCGGATTTTGCCTGGTTTGCCATTTCCGCTTTTTCGCGGGCCCCTTCGGAGGCGGCGAGGGTCTGGTCCCGCGCTGTTTTCAGACTGGCCAGGTGACGAGCCAACTGGTTCAGTTGCTCTTCAATGGCAACGATCTCCAGTGAACTCTGGTGAGTATTCAGAGAACGTTCCTGATAGTCACCATCGGTGAGCTTACCAATTCGCCCAGCGAGGTCCCGTATCGGTGCCAGAATCGCTCCGAGGAAATGATTGATGAGCAGAATGGTGAACAGCAGCAAGGCCACGCCAACGGCGATCGACGTCCACAGAATATCCTGTCGCCGTTCGGCAAGAACATCCTGGCTCACGCCAACCTGAACAGTGCCAACGCGCAGAGAACCGGAACCGAAGCCATAGTCCGGTTCAAACCACTCGGCAGTCCGTTCCGCACCAAATTCCAGGGGCTGCTGGAGAATTTCGGCTTCATAGATCTGGTCGCGCTCTGCGATTTCACCGGTGTTGACTGGTTCGTGGGAAACGAAGCCGATCTGCTCGCCCATTACGTCTGAGACGCGAATCCAGTCGGCCTTGCTGCGACGCAGCGACTGGGAAAGGATCTGGTCGAGTGCCAGGGTGTTGCCGGAAACAACGGCATACTCCAGGGCAGGGGCCAGGCTGTCTGCAAGGAGCTGGCTGCTGTCAGACAGATCCCTGCGGGCATCCTCAAGGCGTGCAGACGTGAAGAACACCATCAGCACGATGAACATGACGATGGCTGGCAGAGCTCCGAGGAGCAGCAGCTTTCGGGACAAGGGGCGCTGGTGTCTGTGGCTTTTATTCATCAGACGCCTCCCCATTGATCGTTAATTGTCGATCCACCCGTGTGGCGATATCCTCACGGCTGGGCAAGGGAATGTTCAGAGAGCGCGCAACCTGGGCGTTGACCTCTACCCGGAACTCTTCCGGATACGAGGGCTCCGGATATGCATCGGTTTCGAAAAACGTCGATAAAAAGTTGCCTGCCATCTCAACCATTTCAGGGAACGGGGCATAACTGGAGGCCAGGGAGCCTGCTTTAACGTAAGCCTGAGTGGGGCCGATGACGATCTGATTACGGCGGTAGGCAGTGAGCAGAATATGTTTGATGGTTCGGGGGTTGTAGATGGCGCTGTCGGGTGCTGCAAGCAAGAAATCGCCGTAACCGAGGGCCCGGACAAGCGTCGGGATCAGCTCATCGTTGCTGTCGACCAGAAAGATCTTCGCCGACATGCCGTAGGCCGGCAGTTCATCAATCAGGGGCTCGTACAGTTCGACGGAATCTGCGGTTGCCAGCAGAGCAATCTTGTTGGCCTGGGGCAAAATGGCCTTTCCCGTCAGAGCCTGGCGGATCAGCGGCACGTCGTACAAGACCGCCGAGATCTGGCCCGGCGACCGCTCGGCAAAGGCGGAGATAAAGGATCGGTCGACCAGCATGGCCAGGATCGCTGCGGAGCGGTTGGCTTGACGTGCCCGGGAGAAAGCGGCCGGTCCGATCGTAATTATCGGGCCGTTCTCCAGAGTGGCCAACTGGTCGTCGGAGACCTCGGTCAAGGACGTCGCTGGTCCCAGTTGCCGTTTCAGGAGCTGAATCAGGTGTTGATCTAAAGGGGCGTTGCCTGAGCCGACAAAATAAACAACCCTTGCCGGTGCTTCCTGGGCATTGGCAACCGTGGCGCAAACGGCGAAAAGCAGAATGCACAGGGCCTTGAGTAAAAGGCCCGGGTTTCCGCATCTACGCCGGTTTCGGTGAATCGTGCCTGTCCTTCGCTCCATACCGTCCAGGGCTCGCGCTTTCCTTGTTAAATTCAGAAACGAATACCAGCCTCAACAAAAAACTGGTTGTGATCCTCAATCCGGTTATCCGGGCTTATCCATGGCTTCGGGTTCAGATAATGCTGCATCGTAAGTGCCAGCATATAGCTGTAATCGGCTTTGTCCACCCGGCGGGCCAGACGGAAATCGGCTCGCTCAAATCGGGTTTCCCGTACTTCGTTGGTCCAGTACATGGCAGCGGAGGTCATGAAGCCCATTGGCAGATCCTGAATCCAGGCGAAACTGCCAGAGTCTCGGGCTGAGAGCCGCGCCAGCAGGTCCACAGCACGTTCCTGTTTGTCCACAGGCAGCGCCGCTGGATCGCCGGTGTAACGACCTTCCTGCTCAAGATAGGCGTAAGTGGCCCGGAGCTTGGTGCCGGAAAACTCCAGTGAGGTTTCCAGCTCAACGCCTTCCTGCTCCAGATCCACGTTGTTGGCGATGTACCATTCTTCTTCATTGATAACGCCACTGATCATGTCGTGGAAATCATCGTTGAAATAGCGAACTTCCACCGACAGCAGGGCGCTCTCGAGATGGAACTGACCGAAGTAGCTGATTTCCCGTGAGGTGATCCATTCCTCTTGCAGTTTCTGGCCGTAGGTGGAGGTCGTCGGGTCCAGAATGTCCGCAACTTCAATTCTCTGACCGTCCAGCGCTTCAAACGGTGCCTGCACATTTCTTGGTGTGTAGGACCAGTCAGGATTCTGTTCGAAGGCATCCGGCGTTCGGACGGCCCTCGAGAAAACGAAACGTACGGCGTGGTTGTTGTTCAGGATGAAGTTTGCGGCGGCCCTGGGCGAGAAATAATCTTCATCGGTGGTGGTGGTTCGCTCCCAGTTGCCGCCGGCGTTAAATGTCAGCCAACGGAAGGGCGAATACTCGGCATTGGCGAATACCCGGGACTGATAGTTGTCCCCTTTACCATTAAAGAAGGTTTCTGAATTAAATGAGTCCTTTCGATAGCCCACTCCGGAGACCAACTTGAATTCATCGCTGAAAATGATGGTGTCCTGAAGTTCGATTTCCTGCCGGGTTTCCTCGAGGTCTTCGTTCAAATCAGCAATGAACGGACCCTGGTTTTCGGGGAAGGGAGGGAACCCTGATGGCAGAAGCGCGTTGATTTCCGCTGCCGGGGCGGAAACTGTCCAACGCTGGCGTTGCCGTTGGTTCTGATAGCTTGCCTGAATATGATAGAAGTGATCAGGTGAAAAGGCTCCGTCGAACCGGACATGGAGATAGTAGTCGTCCATGATGATGTCCGGGTTGGAGATCGCACCCAGCTTACCGGACTTCTCGAGGTCCTCTTCATTTACGCCATCCAGCACGCCGGCGCGAACGTCGATGGAATGCTGACGATCAATCCGGAACACGCTGTCGAAATTGAAGTTGTTGATGTCGTGGCCATCGTGGAAGGGGATTTCCTCGCCGCCATCAATCTGGTTATCGAAGCCATTGGATTTGCGCTTTTCGTATGACAACCGCCAACTCTTGTCGGCATCGGTATCGCCCACTGACGTGAAGGTTCGCAAATGTCCCCGCGAGCCGACCGAGGTGTAGGCCTCCACGCCGGCGGTATCCTGAGGCGATCGGGTGATGATATTGATGCTGCCGAGGAAGGCGTTGATGCCGTAGGCCGCGGAGTTGGGGCCTCGACTCACTTCTATCCGTTCGATGTTTTCCAGAGCCACCGGCATGCCCAGCCAGTCCACGTCTGCAAGGCTGATCCGGTAGGCGGTTCGTCCGTCAATCTGAACCTGCAGCCGGCGCTGTTCGTACTGAGAGGTACCGTGGTAGGTTGCCACCGGATTGGTGCTGCCCCAATGACCAACAACCATGCCCGGGACCAGCCTGAGCGCCTCCACCAGGTTCATGACACCGAGATCACGGATCATGTCGCCGGTAATGATGGTGGTTGTGCCGGGAACCCGAAGCTTGGACTGACGCAGTCGTGTTGTGGTGAGCACTTCGGGAATTTCGCTGTGTTCGCCTTCCAGGGCAAGCAATCCGGGCATGAAATCGGGGGTTTCAGTCTGTGAACGCGCGGTGGCCGGTAGCAGCACCGTGAGAGCAAGGCTGACGCTGAGGCAGGTTACGAGAGGAAAACGGTTACTCGCTCCTGCCATTTTTGTCGATTGATGCATGGTTGACGTTCTATAATCTGCCGAGAAAAAGGATAAAGCGGTTTTATTATGATTGGGTCCTATCGTAAGGGACTACAGACGGTTTGTCTCTCTGAAATGTAATGAATCTCGGCCCGGGAGTTGCAGCTTTATGAATTGTTGGGAAATCCTTGGAATTGACCCGACCGGCGATCGTCGGAAGATCCAGGATGCGTATGAGCAACAGCTCAAATTCGCTTCGGAAGACGAGGCCAAAAGCCTGGAAGCGGCTTTCCGCGAGGCAGTAGGGGACGATCCAGGCCCGGTAAAACGGGCTTCTGAAACGGCTCAGACTGAATCGCATCGCGAGGTGCAGGACCAGGAACCTGATCGTCCGCTGGATGCCAACGAAGGCCAGGTGGTTCGTGAGGTGGTCATTCAGATCAAGGCCTTGCTCAATGACTCTTCAAGAAGTAAGGACCCGGGTATCTGGAAAGCCATTCTGGACGAGCCGCCCGCCGATGAGCCGCTGTTGCGACGCGAGATTGGTCGCCAGTTGGAGCCCCAGATACGGCCCATGGCGGAAAACGGCAGCTTTCCGGCACCGGTGGCTCAGTTTCTGGGGGAGTGGTTCGGTTGGTTCACTATAGAACAAGCCCCTGAGGCGGCCGACGATCGAAATTACCCGGAACCCGACATGGCTGAAGAGCAGGACGAACAGCCACCGCAAATGGTCAATTTCTGGCCGGCGGTAATTGGCTGGATTGTCGGGCTGGCGATTCTCGCCACACTCTTTGGCGGAATGGGCGGCGGTTAAGCCCGCCGCCCGGATCAGCCCGGTTTATCTGCATTCGCCCTTTCAATTTTTTCCCGGTACTTCTGGGCCAGGAAGGCTCCGACGATAACCTGTATCTGGTTGTAGCACATGATCGGCAACACGATCATGCCGAAGCCGGGGTGCCCCGAGAACAGGACCTTGGCCATGGGCAGGCCAGACGCCAGGCTCTTTTTGGAGCCGCAGAACACCACCGCGGCTTCATCCTCCAGGCTGAACCCGAATCGCCGCACCAGAAATTTAGCGAACACCATAAATAGCAGCAGTAGGCCCAGGCACAGTGCAATGGCGAAAAGGATGGCCTGCAGCGGCAGATTTTCCCAGAGTCCGCTTTCTACCGAGTGTGAAAAAGCGGAGTAGACGATCAGCCAGATCACGCACTGATCGTAGCGGGCCATCAGTGTTTCGTTTCTGCCAAGAAACCCGCCGAGCCATGGTCTGAGCGCATGCCCAACCGCAAAGGGCAGCAGCAACTGCAGAATGATGTCTTTCAGGGCTTCCGCCACGGAGAAATCTCCACCCCCGGATGTGCTTACCAACAGCAACAGCAGGAATGGCGTCAGCATCATGCCAAAGACATTGGAGGCCGCTGCGCTGCAGATTGCCGCCGGAACATTGCCCCGCGCCATGGCGGTGTAGGCGATGGAGGAGGACACCGCCGACGGCAGGACGCCCAGGTAAAGAAATCCCAGGCCAAGATCTTTCGGCATCCACGATGGGGCGATATTGCTGAGGCCGTTAATCGGCAGCACCGCCAGTGGAAAAAATACGAAGGTGAGCGATGTGATCAGAATGTGCAGCCGCCAGTGGGTGGCACCGGCAATAATCTGCTCGCGGGACAGCGCTGCGCCATGGAAAAAGAAGAGCAGGGCGACTGCGACCGTTCCGGCCGTCGCCAGTGCCTCGCCTGCCTCGCCAGTTGCAGGCAGGAAGGTGGCCAATACGATGGCGCCAAGGAGCAGCAGGGTAAAGGTGTCGATCCGGAACTTCATGAATCAGGACTCCCGGCGCTTCAAGGCCTGAAGGCTGGGTTTCAAAAGCGCCCGGGCCAGAGACTCCGCCTTGCCTTCATCCTGACGCCGGACCGCCGCGAGCAAGAGTTCATGGTCTTCCTGGGAGGGCTCAGGCAGGTCTGCATCGGTTTCGGTCTGCTCGATGGTCTGGCTGACGGCATGGGAAAAGTAATCGTAGAGTTCGATCAACGCTGAGTTATGAGACGCCGCAACCAGGGCGTGGTGGAAGGCTTCATCGTGCCGGATGCGAGCCTGCAGGTTATCTCCCGCTTTGGCGCGAGCATCCAGGGCTGAGGTCATGTGCCGGAGATCCTGTTCTGTACGCCTGTGCGCTGCCAGCTTGGCGGCCTCCGTTTCCAGCATGATCCTGACCTCCAGCTGCTCCGCCAGCTGGGTGCGCGCAATTCTGCGCAGTGTTTCACCGGCATCCCGTGTCGCCCGCACATAGGTGCCATCTCCCTGGCGGGTTTCCAGCATTCCCACGTGTACCAGCACCCGAACGGCCTCGCGAACGGTGTTGCGGCTAACTCCGAGGGATTCGGAAAGTTCCGATTCCACGGGCAGGCGGTCGCCAACCGACCAGTCACCTTTCTCGATGGCGTTTCTGAGGCTCTCGATGGCGGTCTCGACCAGCGAACCTTTACGAATACGTTCCAGCATGGTGTTTATCATCCTTCAAACCGATAACCCAATCATCCTATGAATATGACCGAGGTTCAAGGGCGAAAGGCTTTTACCCGATTAACTCGCGGTTTGGCCGGGATAAAGAAACTGGTAATCAGCGGTGTCTACCCGGCGGGTGGCGAATCGGTAGGTGAAGGTGAATCCCGGCCAGTTAATGGTATTCCGGCCATGTTCATCCAGGTACCAGGAGGTGCAGCCGGAGCTCCAGACCGTGTCTTCCAGGCCCTGTTGAACCACATGGGTGAAGCGGTCCTGTCGGTCTTGCCGCACATCCATGGCGGAGTGAGGGTACTTTTCCAGCGCCTCCAGACATTCCAGAACGTAGCGAAACTGGGACTCGAGCATGTACAGGATCGAATTGTGGGCCAGGTTGGTGTTGGGCCCATAGAGCATGAACATGTTGGGGAAGCCGCTGACAGTGATGCCTTTGAAAGCGCCGGCGCCGTTCTGCCAGGCCTCGTTCAGGGTCTTTCCGCCCCGGCCTGTTATCCGGATGGGTGACAGGAACTCCGAGGCCCGAAAACCGGTGCCGCAGATAATGGCGTCCACCTCATGGTGGTGTCCCTCCCGCGTAATAACGCCGGATTCGTCAATGTGGTCAATAGGGTCAGTAATAAGGTTCACGTTCGGACGGTTGATGGCCGGATACCAGTCGTTGGAAATCAGGATCCGTTTACAGCCGATCTTGTAGTCCGGAATGATGTTCTTGAGCTTGGCGGGATCTGTGACCTGTTTTCTGGCCTCCCGTTTTGCCGTGTTCGCGTAATACTCGAGAAGGCCGCTGAATTTGGTGAAAGCGAGGGCGCGACTCTCGTTTTTCCAGTAAATGAGGTAGCGATAGAGGCGATCCCAGGCAGGCACTTTCTGGAACAGCGTCTGCTCCCAACGCTTGAAGGGCCGATCCGGCTTGGGCAGGACCCAGGCCGCCGAGCGCTGGAACAGATCGAGCTGTTCTACCTTCGGCGCAATCTCCGGAACAAACTGGATGGCACTGGCGCCAGTACCGATGACCGCTACCCGTTTATCGGACAGGTCGTAATCATGATCCCAGCGGGCTGAATGGAACATCTTGCCCTTGAAACGGTCCAGGCCCTTGAGGTTTGGCCAGGCAGGTTGATTGAGCTGTCCGGTCGCGGTGATGAGTACGTTGGCGGTCAGTTGCTCACCGTTTGCGAGGGTCACCGTCCATTGATTTGATTGGTCGTCAAACGCGGCTTCCTGCACCTCGGAGTTAAACCGGATGTGACTGCCCAGGCGATATTTCTCAACGCAGTGCTCCATGTAACCGAGTATTTCGCGCTGCAACCCGAATTTCCGGGACCAGTCGTGCTTGGGTTCGAAGGAATACGAATAAAAGTGGGACTGCACATCGCAGGCGGCACCGGGGTAGGTGTTATCACGCCAGGTGCCGCCGACCCGGTCGGCTTTTTCCAGCAGGGTCAGGTTGTTGAAACCCGCCAGTTTCAGTTTGATGGCCATGCCCAGACCACCAAAACCGCTACCGATAATCAGAATGGACGGGTGTTCTCGCAGGCTGGCTTGGCTCATGATCATATATCCGGCGTTATTATTGTCGTCTTTCCGCTTCAGTATACGGATGTAAGTCAGCCTTATGGATGACATTTTTCGCCACTCGAGCTAGTCAGAATGACCAATCGGCGTGCGGGTCAGGAAATTGTCCTGAGTCTGGGATAGCAGTTCCCTGAGTGCCGGCGTCTCGAACTGGCGCCGGATACTGATGGCATAGAACTCCTCGAAGACGCCCGGCAAGGCGCCGTAGTCTGCAAGGGTTCCGCTCTTCATTTCGTCCCGCACGACCACCGGAGGCATGATGGCGAAATGACCGGTATCCCGTGTAAGAAGTCGCATCATCGCCATGTCATCCACCTCGGCGGCGATGTTGGGACGCAGCCTGTGATACTCGCACAACTGGTCGAAGGCCTGGCGTATGTTGTTGTCCTGGCCCGGCACAATCAGGCTTCGGCCACGCAGCACGTCGACGAAATCGCCCTGAACGTCTATTCCCCGGGGCCCGATGATGCTGACCGGCTGTTTGGCAATCAGCCGCGACCGCCAGGGATTCTGTTCATCTCCCTGTACCGCCTGGTTTGCGAGGATCAAGTCCAGTCGATGCGCCGAGAGGCGTCTTAGCAGCTCATCCATGTGGCTACTTTGCAGGCTCAGTTCCAGGTCTTCCCGGTTCAGCAGCGGTTGCAGGAAGCCTTCCTGGAAGTTACGGGAGAGGGTGGCCACCGCCCCGATCCGGAGTATCTCGCGGTTTGGTTGAGCGCCGGAGGCAAATAATGCCGTCAGTTCCTCACCCTGGCGGAAGATCTCCTCGGCGTAGGAGAATGCCATTCTCCCGGCTTCAGAAAGTTTGAGACGCCGCCCCTCGCGAATGAAGAGGTCGTGCCCCAGGCTGTCTTCCAGCTTGCGTATCTGACCCGATAGCGCCGACTGCGAAATATGCAGCGAATCAGCAGCCCGCGTCAGGTGGCCGGTTCGGGCGACCTTCCAGAAGTAGTAAAGGTGGTGGTAATTCAGCTTCATGCTATTTCGTTCTCTAAAAACGAATGATCTGATAATTATAAACCATTTTTTATATGTGACGAAGATCGGCAAAGTACTTGCAATCAGGAGGTTTGCAAGTATGAATCCAATCGCCGAATTTTCATTGGTCGCTATCCTCGCAATCTGGCTGCTGCTGCCGGTCGGTCTCTTCCTGCTTGCCGGGTTGACTGGCTGGCTGAAGAATCCACTGAAACTGAACCACTGTTGGCGACTTGCCGGATGGGCGCTGTTGGCCTCCATGGTCGTTTCGGTCGTGATGGGAATCCTGCTCTTGATTCAGCCCCATATAGGAGGCGACAGCAATCGTTTGGCGACCCTGGGTGGGCGATTCGGCCTCTATCCAGACGGGATAGCGGTCTGGATGGCCACGATGGTGGCTTTTATAGGCTGGGTTATTCTTCGGTTTGCAGACAACTACCTCAGCCAGGACCCAGGCCGTGACCGTTTCCTTCCCTGGTTTCTGGTGACGGTTTCCTCTGTTCTGGTGCTGGTGTTTACCAACCATCTGCTGATTCTGGCTGGCGCCTGGATTGGTGTCAGCCTGGCCCTGCATCATTTGCTTACCCTTTATCAGGACCGGCCCCAGGCGCGAATGGCGGCGGTGCAGAAGTTCATAGTCAGCCGGGTAGGCGATGCGCTGGTGGTCTCTGGGGTGGTGGCGCTCTACCTGCATTACGGTACGTTTTACCTGCCAGAAATGATTCAGAATGAGGGCGCCCGTGCCGGTGGCTCAACAGCGCTGACAGTTGCCTCGGTCGCTCTGGCTCTGGCGGCGGTTCTCAAGTGCGCCCAGATTCCCTTTCACGGCTGGCTCATCCGCGTTATGGAAGCTCCCACGCCCGTGTCCGCGCTGCTCCATGCCGGGGTCATCAATCTTGGCGGTTTCCTCTGGCTGCGTTTATTCCCGGTGTTTGACGGCTTTACGGCCGGCCACATGATTCTGCTCGTGATCGGCGGCATGACTGCGGTCGTTGCGGTTCTCACCATGATGACCCAGTACTCGGTCAAACATGCCCTTGCCTGGTCAACCTGTGCGCAGATGGGCTTTATGCTGTTCGAAATCGGCATGGGGGCCTACACACTGGCACTGCTGCATCTGTTGGCCCATTCGCTGTACAAGGCGCACTCGTTCCTGGCTTCCGGTCGCACGGTGGCCGTATCGGCAGCAACCCGTTTTCCCGAGTCTCCCTCTGCCAGCAGGCTCTCCTGGGCCGGGCTTACCGGCCTGTTGGCGGCGGCGATCCTGGTTCAGTTCCCATGGATTGTAGAAAACAATCCGGTTTTCGGAGCATTGCTGGTGCTGGCGGTATCAGCGGCTTCCATGGGCATCCCGGCCGGAGCGACAAGAGCGGTGAAGCTGAGGCTTGCAGGTCTGGCAGTGCTCCTGGTTCCGCTGTACTCATTGTTGCATCTTCTCATCGGCCCGGCGGTTCCGGAGCAGGAAGGGTTTGTTATCCCCGGGATTGCTCTGGGTACGGCCGCCACCCTGGTTACGCTGCTCGCCGTGTGCTCTTTGATGATCGTATTCGGCGCCCGTTTCCCGGCAACCCGTGCTCTAAGTGTTCATTTTCGTCAGGGTCTTTACCTGGAGCTGCCCTTTGATCGGCTGACCCGCTTGCTGGCGGCGGAGGCTTTGAAGGTGCCAGCCATGTTCCGCAGGGTTCCCCATCATCCGTTCAGACTTGAGGAGAGATCATGAGCGACGTGAGCGCGCCGTTACCGGAACTGCAGTTGCTGAGCGATGACTGGCGGAAGCCGATTAAACGGGCCTGCGACCTGATTGCTCCTGTTTGGCCTCTCGATCAGTGGATAGCGGTGAATCCGTTCTGGGGGCTAAGACACTTTCCGGCCCCGCGGGTTGATCAGGTGCTCAACGAACGCGCCGGGTTCAGTTTGCTGATGCCGACCGAGTTTTACCGGGAAGCCTGGGAAGGTGGCCGGATTCGGGAAGACGATCTGGGGGCAAGTATTGCGGAGCGCGGCGATGAGCGGAATACCGCCTGGTACCTTGAGTGGCTGGGTCGAAAGGGGGCCATAACGGCGCCACTGCGCGGTTCCATTCTGGATACCTTTGCGAATGCCCGCGAGGAGGCCGGCGTTCTGACAGAAACCGTTTGCGACCAGGTTTCTCGCGTTTGCGGCGCCTTTTTCGATCAGCGCCAGAGCCGATGGTCGGTTGCGGGCAGCCAGGTCAGTGAGGGCCTGTTCGGCTTTTGGCTTGAATCAGTCAGGCAGGATCTGGCGCTTGATTTTACGACCGGGTTGAAAGGGGCCCGCGCGCTCTTCAAGACGGTTCCGGACGACAGGGATCAGGCAGTACAGGATGCCCTGAGTCGGATCGGCGCTCGTGGAGATGAGTTGGAAGCGCTGTGCCATAGCCTGTTGTTGAGAGTGAACGGCTGGGCCTCCTGGTGCCGCGGAGAAGACTGGCGGGCAGGCCTTGAGGGGCGTTCATCCGATCGTTGTGAGGATATTCTGGCGATCATGTTGGTCTGGGAGTCCGCAGGGGTAGCCTTCGCCTCGACGGCACAGAAAGCAGAGTGGCAGAGGCAGAGAGCCCGCGCGAGTCGCAGGGGCGACTACGATGATCGCAGCAGGCTGTGGGTGTGGCAGCGTGCCTTCGAGATTGGGTACCAGCGCACCTTGTGGCAGGCACTTGATTTTGCGCCGGTAAAGCAGGCGTTGCCAGATTCCGTGCGGGGGATACCGGCAGCGCAGGCCGTTTTTTGTATCGATGTTCGCTCTGAAGTGATGCGACGCCACCTTGAAGAAGCGTATCCCGACGTGCAGACGCTCGGATTCGCCGGCTTTTTCGGAATGCCAATCGATCATCAGCAACACGGACCGCTTGCCCCGGCCCGCCGACTGCCGGGCCTTTTGCCCGCGTCTTTCCGGTTGATTGATACCAAAGGCAGCCTGCGGGAGGATCTGGCAGTGAATCGCTCTCTCGATCAGAGAGAGATCGCTCGTGAATCGGTCAGAAAGGCGAAATACACCAGCTTGTCGACGTTCACACTGGTCGAGACGACCGGTTTGGCCTGGGCCTGGAAACTGGTGAAAGATACTTTGAAAAAGGGCCACAAAACCTGCCCTGACCAAGTTGTAGAGGGGCGCCTGGTACACAGCCACGGAGGCGATCCGCTCTCTGATGCCGAGAGGGTTGCGCTCGCGGCCAATATGCTCCGGGGAATGTCTCTGACCAGTGGTTTCGCGCCTTTGCTGGTACTTGTTGGCCATGGCAGTCATACCGATAACAACCCGAACCAGGCTGGTCTCGACTGTGGTGCGTGTGGTGGCCAGAGCGGCGGCGTGAACGCCCGGCTTGCAGCAAGCCTGGTCAATGATTCACAGGTCAGGGCGGGGCTTGCCGACGAAGGTATCAGAATTCCGGACTTCACCTGGGCGGTCGCTGCCGAGCACTGCACAGCAACGGACAAGGTAACGATTGCTGATCGTCATCTGATCCCGGACTCGCACATGCAGCACCTGGCAGATCTGGAAGCCGGATTTGAAGCAGCCGGTATCCGGGCGCGAAAAGAGCGGGCAACGCCGCTGAAATTGAACGGACTGGACGACCATAACCTCAAGCAGGCCATGGAAACCCGGACCCGGGACTGGTCCGAGGTTCGTCCGGAGTGGGGGCTGGCCAATAACGCGGCAATCATCTTCGCCAGGCGCAGCAAGACCCGGGGCTGCAACCTGTCCGGCCGCGTATTCCTGCACGATTACGATCCGACTCTGGACGAAGATGGCGGTCTTCTGGAGGCTTTGTTGGCGGCACCGATGATCGTCGCCAACTGGATCAACCTTCAGTACTTTGCTTCGGTAACGGTTCCCGACGTTTATGGCTCGGGCAACAAGCTCCTGCACTCCGTGGTTGGCGGGAATGTCGGCGTTGTCGAAGGTAATAACGCACGGTTGAGAATTGGCCTGCCGCTGCAGTCCGTCCACGATGGCACTCATTGGCGCCATGAACCAGTTCGTCTAACTGTTCTGATTGATGCGCCGGAAGATCGGATTGAGTCCGTGTTACGTCGCCAGCCAGATGTGGCGGCTCTGGTGGAGAACCAGTGGGTCAGTTTGCATCGGATGTCTGGCCAGGGCGTAGAGCGTTATGACAATGGCAGCTGGGTAGCCGTGGCTTGAGAGGAGGGCGGCCGCGCCGCCCCTGTCCTGCTATTCCTGTTCTGCGTTCAGCAGCTCGGGCTTCTTGAGAGCTTTCTGGAACAGGTCTTTGTCCTCCGCTATGGCCATGGCGCAGCGTTCGGCCAGATCGTCGCCCAGGCCTTCAACCTTGCGCCCAAGGAATACCTGAATTTCCTCCGCCAGTTCGAGCACTTTGTCCCGGGCGTCGGCTTCGGCTTTTGAAGTGAACAGCATCGTCTCAGGATTTTTCAGTGCCATATCCAGGCCGTCCCTATCAGAAAAGTAGACTGCTTGTACTGCCATGGTTATTCCTCGCAGTGGAGTGCAAATTACTGTACAAAAAAACAGTATAACTGAGCAGGCATTTTGGTGCCAACGCAATTCCATGCAAAGTCGGAGGCTGGTTTTACATACGCGCACATCTCAGGATAGCCGAGGTACGTAGAATATATGTCGGCACCAATCCTTTCGGGGAATTGAGGTGTTAACTGATCGACTCAAGAGGTGTTTCACGTTGTCCGCAGCAGGTTTCCCGAAACGGCGAATAGTCCTTCCAGCCGTGGCTGCTCTCATTGTTGGCGTCGCTATCAGTCTTGCGCTGGGGCGGCTGTTTTATATTGAGGAATCCAGAGCGGTCAAACTGGAGTTCAAGGCAGACATCGAACAACTCTCGGGCAGCATCGAACGGGAAGTTCTTCTCAACCTTGAGATTCTCTACGCTCTCAAGGCTGCGGTAGGGATCATGCCCGAGATGACGCCGGCACGGTTCGGAACCCTCACCAGAAACGTGCTGGATCGTTCTCCTGCCATCCAGGCGTTCGCCTGGGCACCTCTGATAGAACAGGATGAGCTGACGGATTTCACCCGCAATCAGCGTGAGGCTTTCCAGGACTTCACTGTTACTCAGTCAGGTCCGGACAGTCTGGTTTCCGTTCAGCCCAGGGATCTGTATGTGCCAGTCCAGTACATTGAGCCGCTTGCCGATAATCGCGCAGCCCTTGGATTCGACCTTGCTAGCGAAGAATCCCGTTTTGAAGCCCTCTCTCAAGCCGGGGTGTCCGGAGAGATGGTGGCTACGGCAGGCATCAGGCTGGTTCAGGAACCTGAAGACCAGAAAGGGTTTCTCGTCTTTGCCCCCTTGTACGAAATCCAGCCGGGCCCTGCAGGGCCAACGGCGGAAGCCTATCACTATGGGTTTATCAACGGCGTCTTCCGTGTTGGTGAGCTGGTCAAACAGGCCGTCGGCAATGAGCTGAGGACAGATCTCCTGTTGGAGGTAATTGATCGAACGGGTGGCAACGAGACTCTGCTCTACAGGTCTGGAAAGCCGGACGCACAGAAATGGCAGCAGGACGACCGATACCGGGCAGGGGAGTTTGAAATCGCGGGCCGTCAGTGGACGGTCGAAGCCGTTCCTTCCGCGGCGTTAATACGTGAGAAACGCGGCGTATTGCCGATCTTTGTCAGCTCCGCAGGCATCATCCTTGTCTGTGTTGTGGTCGGTTACTTTCTTGCCGGTGCCAGAAGAAACCTGCAGTTGAGCGACGCGAAGGCCGAGCTGGAGCGGATTTCACTTACCGATTCGCTTACCGGGTTGGCGAACCGCAGGCACTTCGACGCCGTGCTTGAGCAGGAAGTTCGGCGTGCCAGCCGTGAACAAACCAGTCTGTCACTGGTCATGATTGATATCGATTTCTTCAAGGGATACAACGACGAGTATGGTCATCCTGCGGGCGATCGTTGCTTGCGACACGTAGCGGACATTCTCCGGGATATGGCCAAAAGGCCCGGAGACCTGGTGGCGCGCTATGGTGGCGAGGAGTTCGCGATCATCCTGCCTGACACCGACAATCCCTGCCTTATGGCCGAGTCTTGTCGAAAAGCAATCTACGACAGGGCAATCCCGCACACCCTGTCATCGGTTGCGGAAAGGGTGACCATCAGCCTCGGCGTGACCACGACAGCCGTGGCAAACGAGGTAACCCCGGCAGAGCTGGTCGACAAAGCCGATGCAGCGCTTTATGAAGCCAAAGAGGCCGGGCGTAACCGGGTGTGCCGGGGCTGAATCAGTACCTCAGCAAAGCCGAACCCCAGGTGAACCCGCCGCCAAAGGCCTCCAGAAGAAGCACTTCGTTGCGCTTGATTCGCCCATCGCGCACGGCCACATCAAGGGCGAGGGGGATAGATGCAGCGGACGTGTTGCCATGCTCATTGACCGTCACCACGACCTGGTCCATGGACATGTTCAGCTTTCTTGCCGTCGCCGATATGATGCGGAGATTGGCCTGGTGCGGAACCAGCCAGTCGATCTCCGATTTCTGCATCTGGTTGGCTTCGAGGGTTTCGTCAACGATCTTGCCCAAGGTGTTCACGGCCACCTTGAACACCTCGTTGCCTTTCATTTCTACAAACGCACGCCCGGCTTTCACCTGGTCGTAGCCATCGGCAATGCCGCAGGGTACGTGTAGCAGGTCGGCATACTGGCCATCCGCATGTATATGGGTAGAGAGGATGCCGGTTTCTTCATCGGCTTCCAGGATCACAGCGCCAGCACCGTCTCCGAACAGCACACAGGTACCACGGTCTTCCCAGTTGATAATGCGGGAGAACACCTCGGCGCCGATGACCAGGGCCTTTTTGCTGCTTCCGGTCTTGATGAACTTTTCCGCCGTTGCCAGTGCGTAGACGAAGCCGCTGCAGACAGCCTGAATATCGAAGGCAGGGCAGCCGTGGATGCCAAGGCGCGCCTGGAGAATACACGCAGAGCTGGGGAAAATCTTGTCCGGCGTGGAGGTGGCGAACACGATCAGATCGATGTCTTCCGCCTTGATGCCTGCTGCGTCAATGGCGTTTTTGGCCGCCTGCTCCGCCAGATCCACCGTAGTCTGGCCTTCAACGGCAATATGACGTCTTTCGATTCCCGTGCGCTCGCGAATCCATTGGTCGGTGGTGTCGACCATTTTTTCGAGGTCTTTGTTGGTAACAATGTTTTCAGGCAGGTAGGAACCGGTGCCGGTAATTCGTGCAAAGGTCATTCGCAAGTGTCCCGAGGCGTAACTGGATAACGTACTTCCATGCTATACCCATGCAACGTCGTGCGTAATTAGCGATTTGTCAAAGACGCCCAGAAACTGGCACGCTCGTCTATGCTGAAGGTGATCAGCCTTGATCAACACTCTGCAAAGAAGAGGAGAGTAATACGATGGGCATTTCCAGCCATGAGCTTCACGTAGAATTCCCGCAGTACCGAGACCTTATTCAGGAACTCAAGAACAATGATCTCAAGTTCAACGAAAAGCTTCAGGAGTACACGCATCTCGATCACGAAATTGAAGGGCTGGAAAAGAGAGACTCTCCCATCGGTGACGACAAACTTCACCGTATGAAACAGAAGCGGGCACAGCTCAAAGACGATCTTTACCAAGTGTTACTTTCAAACGCCAAGGCGTCATAAGACTGCAATCAAAATCATACAATTCTGACACCCTATAATGCTTGGAGCCCCTGTTTATAGGGGTTTCCAAGTATTCAGAAAGCTCCTCGTCAAGACTAGAATAGGACCCTAATTAAACAAGGTCCCGGTTTCTAGAGACCATATTCTGGGTTGACTAAGGAGTAATGAAATGAAAAGAGCTGCTTCGCTTTACAAAGGCTGGCGGATGAAGCGCAACTTTATCCACCTGGTGATGACTATGGATCGTCGGTTGCTGAACGATGTGGGATTCTCTCCTGAACTGGTTGAACAGAAACTGAGCACTCCGTTCTGGAAATTCTGATCCTCGTGATTGATCGACTCTGCTTTCGGTAACCTTCTGAACTGGTTGAAAAATAATCAGGCCAGAAGGTTACAGACTGTCACAAGAATGAAATATCCTATTGTTCTTAAAGCCCTTTTATCTCGAAAAAATCTAAGAAAATTGATCTGAATCTGTATTCTCTCCTAGCGGATCGTCCTATAGTTACGCTACCTCCAGAACCAGACCGGTTCACCCTGAAAGGAGAGCTTGACGATGATCCAGGAATTCCTTCAAAGCAAATTGCCACTAGACTCCTCCGTAAGCCTCAAGCGTTCAGATACCGAGCCTGATAAAAAAATTGCCAACGCCCGCAGCGAAGCCTTTGAGATCGTCTCAGACTCCGGTGAAACCGTAGGCTTTGTGAAGGCCTGGGAAGATGACCCGAGTTTCCGCGGATACGTCCACTTCGATTCCGACGGCAACGTGATTGACTGGAAGGTCTTCAAAGATCGGTTGCAGAGTTGACTCTCACACCAGCCAGCCAAAAAAGAAATCAAACAGGGCGCTGAAAAATCCTCCGCCAGAGCTTCGCGGTCTGTCGGCCACTGTCTGGTTTTCCGGCGCAGGGGTGTCGATCTGTTCAGTCGTTGATGGTTCGGTTTTCGTTGTCTCCGGCTCTGATTGTCCTGCACCGGTGGGCTCGGTCGGAATCCGGGCCAGAACCGGGTCCTTGTCTGCGTGGGTTGCGGTTGGCGCCTTATCGACGATTTCAGGCTCCGGTTCGGGGCTCGTTTCGGGGGATGCGTCGAGGTTTGGTTGAGGCGACTCTGCAACCGTAATCTTGGCCGTTTCTGAAATAACCACTTCAGCTTCGTTGGGACCTTTCTCTTCAATTGGTTTTGAAGTTTCCTTTGTAACTACTTGAACAACCGATTCTTCCGTTTCCGGTTTCTTCGTTGATTGGACCTTTGCCGGGGATGTCTGAACGGTTTGCTGAGTGGGTTCCTGAACAGGTTCTGGCTCGGCAGTTGCAACTTTCGGGGTGACCGGCTTTGGCTTGGGTATGGATAGTCCAAGCCCTTTCATCGATTCCGTGCGACTACCAACAGAATTGGCGGTGATCGTTGCCCCCGATGGAACGTTTATGCCGAGCGCTTTGAGCGTGTCAGCATCCAGGTTGCCGTTTGTCTTCAGCCCGGCTTCACGTTGATAGGTGCGGATAGCTGCACGGAGTTGGTTGTCGATCCAGCCATCGGCGCGCCCGATGTCATGACCGGCACCGTAAAGTGCGTTTTCGGCGGCGAAAATGACTTTTTCTGGTTGGGAGGCGTGAGCACCGCCAATGAAAGTGGCCGCTGTCAGCAAAGCAATGACAGAACCACGAATGCCTGGATTTCTCTGTGAATGAAAGCGCGTCATGGCGGGATACCTCCGGGCAGTCCGTTTCCGGTTACATTGTGTAACTTGAAACCCCAAGGTATCAGTTAATCATCTGCGCTCTCGTGAATTGGTTAACATCTGCAACCATTGTGTGTTCAGGATTCACTGGCCCTGAAGCGTCGCACGAGAGTATTCAGTTCATCAGCCATGTTCGCCAGGGAGCGGCTTGACTGATTCACCTGGGAAATGTCTCCAGCCAGTTCCTCAATGGCACTACTGCTGATTTCCACATTCTGAGTCATCTCCGACGCCGTCGCTCTCTGTTGTTCGGTTGCGCTGGCAATTTGAGTTGTCATTTCAACGATGCTGTTAACCGCTGCGAGAATGTCCGTCAAAGCCTCTCCCGATTTGCTTGCTTCTTCGCTGGCTTCCTCTGCCATCTGTTTGGCCTTGCTCATATCCACGACGGCGCCAGCAGCGCCACTCTGAAGCTGGGAAACAATTCGTTCGATATCGACGGTCGATTCCTGAACGCGCTTGGCCAGTCCTCGAACTTCATCAGCAACCACGGCAAAACCCCGTCCGGCGTCACCGGCACGGGCCGCCTCAATGGCGGCATTGAGCGCCAGGAGATTCGTTTGCTCAGCAATGCTCTGGATGACAGCCAGCACATTGCCGATTTCGGCCGATTCGTTTTCCAGCTGTTGGATCCGGGTAGACCCCTTCTCAACCTGATTGGCCAGGTTCGTAACGGCCCGAATGGCAGAGCCAACGGTTTCCTGTCCGGAATCCGCAAGCGATGCGGCCTTACGGGCCGATTCGTCAGTTTCGCTCGTGTTTGAGGCAATCTCTTCGGAGGTGGACACCATTTCCTGCATTGCGGCAGACACTTGCGTGATCTGGTCGCGCTGTTGCTCTGAATTGGCTGTGGTCCGCTCTGTAATCCCGGAAAGAGATTCGGACTCGCCGGTCAGTTGGCGAGACGCCGTAACAATCCGGGAAATCGTTTCCTCGAGCGTTTGCAGGAAGGTGTTGACCGCGTCGATGAAGTCACCGATCTCATCGGGACGACCCGGAGTTAGTCGGGTGGATAGGTTGCCGTTGTTGTTGGCGATGTCATCCAGGTAACTGAGAATTTCAGTCTTGGCGCGTTTCACGCTGTTGCCCATCAAACGGCTCATCACAATGGCAACAATCAACCCGAGTACAGCGGAGACCAGGAAAGCCGCGAGGGTAAATTTCAAAGCCAGATCCGTTGCTGCGGTTGCCTCATCGGCCTCTTGGTCCAGAGAGGCGAATATACTAGCTTCAAGTTCCCGGGCCATGGTCGCAATTTCCGGTCCCCGAACGTCCAGCTTCCGGGATTTAACGCCGACGAGAATGCTCTGCTGCTCAAGCATTTTCTGAACAGCAGCCCGATAGGCTTCCAGTTCTTCAACGACAGTGTTCAGGTACACCTGAACAAATTCGGGACCATTTTCGGCATCAATCAGCTCGAGGGCATCAGACAGGTCCTCAATGGCCCAGCCGAGGGCCTTTTGCGAATCCTCATCGCCGGTTGCCAAATACCGCTCGGCAGTCATCCGCATGATCAATGCATCGTTAAGCAGTTGCTCCAGACCGGCTCTCAGTTCGCTGTCTGGCTCACGGTTGGCGACGCCATTCAGCGCGAGCCTGAGGGCCTTTGTGGCGTTTGGTCCGTGTACATCCAGCTTTTCAGAAATAATGCTGAGTACCTGACGCTTTGCCGGAACCAATTCGTTTCTGAAGGCATCAATGTACTGATTGGTTGTCCCTTCAATCCGATCAACCAGGCTGGCTCGCTCGGGCTCTTGAATGTCGTCCTGGGCTTTGGCCATTACGGCTCTGAAATCCGCTTCCATCTCATCAAACCGTTCCAGGGTTTCCTCGTTGCCCGTGGAGAAGTAATCGAACACCCGGAGGCGCATTCGATAAACGCTGATCACCGACTCAGTGCCAATGGCGGTTTCTGGTGCCAGGTCTCGGGCAACAGTGTTCATCCGCTCGTCCAGCTGCTGGAATTCGTAGACACTGAAAAGGGTAACGGAGGCGAAGAGAAGAAGAACAAAAACAGGCGCAATCAATAGTTTGCCGGGAACACCTAATTTTCGTTCTACGGATTCGAGGAAAGAGGAAGCCAAAGCGTAGCCCTTCTATTAATTTGTTTTATTGGGTATCGGCTGCGCTGATCAAACCTGAAGTCTTACATCAGATTTTGGAAATCAGCGCAGCGGTAATGAGAGGATTATTGGTGGTGCCTATTCCACGAAGTTTGCCTGACTCGCGATCAGGGGCGATAGCTGCAGATTCCAGTGCGCCAGTCCGCTTTCACTGTATACATAATGGCCGCTGAGGGACTTCAGTTGGGGTATGCGATCTGGCTTGACGCCATTGAGAATCAGCGACGCCAGCCTGGCCGCGGTCAGACCTTCTTGCCGAGCAGAGATGGTAAAGCCACCAATGCTCTGTTCCTCACCCACAAAAATATCCCAGAAAGAGAACAGTGGGAGCTGGGCGCGATAGAAGGCTTCTTTCAAAAGATTATGAGGTATGACGTATTCGCCATTGGTGTCGCGAATCGTGTGATGGGTGCCCAGAACAACAGCATCATATCGCTCATGGGCGTTGACAATGGTCTCCAGCCAGGTGTCCCGATCATTCGTCAGGACAATGTCCAGTTCAGACCCGTAGATCGCGTCCTGACGCTTGTCTCCAAAGTACTCGTTAACGGCGTTGCGCATGGTAGGTGAGTCATCCATCAGAACCAGGAAGCGCTCTTTTTGCCGGAGTATTTTTCTCAGGTGTCGTATGCTTTCTGCGAAGAAAGGACGCTCGAGTATGCCGGTGACCAGAGGGTGTTCGAGGGTAGGGTGCTGAACAGGGCCGCCATTCACGCCGAGGAATACCACTGGAATCTGCTGCCCGACGAGGTAATCGGCCATCAACGTAAAGGCATTGTCATCACCGAGGATGGCAACATCGGGCTTGATGTCCGCTATATCGTTCTGGATTTGAGCTGCCTTCTGTGGCCACTCCGGTTTTGAAAGCCGCTTGGTGTCGAGTTCGAAGACGTGAATATCGTGATCCTCCCCGAGAACAGACCGGACCGCATCGATGTAGTCCGCGTCCCATTTGTATTCGAGGTGATAGCTTTGAACGATAACGACGGTTTTACCGAAACACAGCGGACTGACCAGCAAAAGAGCCAGGAAGAGTAAACGCATAGTTGTTCCTTATTATTATCCGAACCAGGTTGAAAAACAGAATGTTTAACGAATTGTTCTTCAGGCATTTTTTTATAGTTGTGGCCGGATTCAATACAGGAACCGTGCCACAAGGCTAGAGAGCTGTTTTTTCAGGGATTTATTGATTTTCGGAACTGTAGATTTGGCTTTCTTGCAGAAATCGTCCGATTGTCAGGACAATAAATGGTAATCGGGCTTGGATTTGTTGGTTTTGCCGGACAGATACGTCCGAAAAGTCGGACACAGAGAGGGCTTCCAGGTCTCAGATCGAAACGTCCTCTGTGCGTGGATTACGCGGGTAGTAGCGCTCCGGCAGGCGCTCGATGTGGGGAAAGAACCGGGTGTCTTTGTAAGGCATTTTCATGAACCCTGACACCCCGAGTCCGGTTATCTGTTCGACTGCCGAGAGAATTTCATCCAGCAGCCGGCTGAATTCTGGTTCTTGCTCAGGATCCAGTAGCCGATAGTGGCTGTGGATTTTTAGGTGGCGGGGCAGGGCCTCGAAAATAATCATGCCCGTGTGGTGGATCTCGTTCAGTGCCTCCAGTGATCGGATGATGGTCTCTGGTAGCACAAGAAATTCTTCCGGGTCCGGGCCGTCTTCGAAGTAGGAGTGCACGCGGCTTTCATCCTCCACCTCCGGTGCGGCACTGACCTCGTAATGCAGTTTCATGTCTGGCGACACCAGAAATGGTTGATCAGGTTCGTCTCGATCAACATGCAGGGTGTTGCGGGCGTTGAACAGACAGCTCTTGAAGATCCCCTGCCGGTAAATCGCCTGGGCCAGATAGACCATGTTGTTGACCGCCTGAACGAAGGCGGACTTCAGGGCCGGGTCATGGAGATTCAGTGAGGTATCAATGTAGATGCCATCGGTTTCCCAGCGCACGGCCAGCCCGCCTTCCACCGGGTAACGCCCAAGCCGGCTGACGGCGGCCAGGAATGCCTTCTCGGTTTCGCCCATGCCCTGCATGAAGTTCTTGTAGTAGCGGTCCAGCTGCACGTCATTGACGTCGTTGAGGGTTTCCGGTGCGCCTTCCTCCCTGAGGAACGATTTTCGGGAGCTGTAAACCACCGTGTCAATTTCCTGGTCTGAGGCTCGCACCCACACCGGTACCTGCGCCGTGACCGCTCTTTCCGGAAGATCAATCATCACCGTCCGGGCCATCCGCGGCATTTCCCTGAGATAGTAATCACCGGCTTGGCGTCGCGTATCCGGATCCGGCGAGAGCATGCCATCGAGCATGCGGGCAAACTCCATGGGCAGCCCCAGGGAAGTGGCCGGAATGGCCCGATGACCAAAACGGCAGGATTGGGCGGATGCCAGGGCATAGAGCGTCCCTGCGGCCCCCTGTTCGTCAAAACGGGGTGAAGAAAGCCCGCCGTTGAGCTGTTCATCGCCGATAAAATAGACATCCCCGAGCCGTGCGTTGGTTTGCTGAAGGTTATCGGACATCAGCTCCATGACGTTGGCGGTAATGAACTGCTGGTTGGCGTCCAACTGGGCAAACACGGAAGAGCCCCAGTCGATCAGGGCAATGTTTTCCGTGCTGGCGTCAAAGACCAGATTGGAGGGCTTGATATCGCCATGCACAATCGGCCTGCCAGCAGGGCCGTTTTCACGGCGCAAGTTACGTAGGATGTCGGCAAGCTGGTCTGCAATGCGAATAACGAGCCGCGGTTTCAGGCGACCATCTCGCAGGGAAACCTCTTCCAGGTTTAACCCGGCGGCGCGCTCCATCACCAGAATTGGCTGGTTATTGGCCCGCTGGTAGGAAATCAGCCTGGGTACCCTGGGGTGCCGGACCTGCTCGAGAATATAGGCTTCATCTTCAAGTCGGTCCTGGAGGTGTCTGGGCAGATTGATGCGGGTGAACTTGAAGACGTGTTCCGGGCCCCCGGTTGCGGTGCCTGGCAGGCGGCCTGAGAATACAAAGCCGTAAGCACCCTTGCCAATCAGCTCTATGTCCTGGTAACCGAGTTGGCGGAGCTGGGCAGCGCAGAGCGCCACCCAGTCCTTGAGCTTTTTGGCATCATCATGGCTGAGCAGATAGATCGACTGCTCTTCGGGTATATAGAACTGCTGCAGTTGAGTCTTCTGCGCCATGATGAAACGTCAGCCCATATGCAGGAGCATGGTTTGGGGCGATTCCAGATAACCTTTCCAGCGGTTGCAGAATCGGGCGATGGTGCCGCCGTCGATAATGCGATGATCGCCGGCCCAGCTCACGGTCATGATGGCGCGTTCCACCACCTGGCCATTGGCGTCAAACCGGGGCAGTTTCTGGGTCCGCCCGAGAGCAACAATCGCTACTTCCGGCGCGTTGATAATGGGCGCAGCGTAGGTGCCGCCCAGCGCTCCAATGTTGGAGATGGTTATGGTGCCGCCCTTGAGGTCTTCCTGGCTGACACGACCCGAGCGGGCCGCTTCTGTCAGGCGAGCGACTTCATCGGCAATTCCCAGCAACGACAGGCTCTCGACGCCCTTGATATTGGGCACCATCAGACCTGCCTTACCATCCACTGCCATCCCGATGTTGCACTGGGGCAGGTAGTGAATCTCCGTCACATCGTCGTTGAGCTGGCTGTTGAGTACCGGGAATTCCTGCATGGCCAGCGCAATGGCCTTCATGATGAAGGGCATGAGCGTCAGTCGGGAGCCCCGTGATTCAGCCTCCGGTTTCAGTTGTTCTCGCAGCCGGAGCAGATCGGTGACATCGATGTCCTCGCTGTAAATAAAGTGAGGGATTGTGGTAGCCGACTTCACCATGCTCTTGGCCATGGCAGCTTTCATGCCACGGATCGGTTCTACCCGAACTTCCTGCTCGCGCTCGGGCTGCCTGCGGGCGGTGTCGGTGCTGGAAGCTGGTGCTTTGCCAGCTGGCTCCTGGGTCTCTGCCGGTTTTGAGCCGCCCTCAAGATGATCCAGCACATCGGCTTTCAGCACACGGCCATCCTTACCGGAGCCGGTGATATCGCCGAGGTTGAGCTCGTGCTCCCGAACCAGACGACGAACGGCCGGGCTGGCAGGAATTCGCTGTCGGCTGGCCGTAGCCACAGGTGAGGCCGTTGCGGTTGAGAGTTGAGCAGCGGGCTCCGCTTTGGCTTTGGGCTCGTCCGGTGCTTCCCGATCCCGGGGAATGAACGCGAACAGCGGGGCATGAACCTTGGCCATGGCCTGCTGTTGATGATAGAGCTTGGTGACACGCCCGGCTTTGGGGGCGGTAATCTCAACCATGGCCTTGTCGGTCATAACGTCCACAACGGGCTGATCTTCCTCGATCTCGTCACCTTCGGCCACACGCCATTCCACCACTTCGCACTCAACAATGCCCTCGCCAATATCCGGAAGGATAAAGTCTTCGGTGGCATTATCGCCGGAGTCCCCACCTGATGCAGGCTGCGCGTTGGTCTCGGGCGCAGGTTCTGCTTTGGCGGGCTCGGGAGAACTGCTGGCGGGTTCCTGCTCAGCATCTTCGCTCTCATCCACCAGCTCAAACAGCGGGGCGTGGACCTTGGCGATATCGCCTTCCTTGTAGTAAAGGCGGGTCACCCGACCCTTGTAGGGCGCAGGAATCTCCACCAGAGCCTTGTCGGTCATCACTTCGGCCACCGGCTGATCTTCTTCAATCACATCGCCTTCGCTGACCAGCCATTTGACCAGTTCACATTCCACGATACCTTCGCCGATATCGGGCAGTATAAAATCACTCATAGTCGCTCTCCTGTCCTGATATCAGCCTAGAATTCAACGCTCGCCCTGATGGCCTCGTAGACCTTCAGGTGGTTGGGCAGGTGCTCTTTTTCCAGCACCAGCGGGAAGGGGGTGTCCATCCCGGTTACCCGAGCGATCGGAGACTCCAGATACAGGAAACAGCGCTCCTGAATCGTGGCGGCGATTTCACCGGCGAATCCGCCGGTCAGGGGAGCTTCGTGGGTGACCACCAGCCTTCCGGTCTTGAACACCGAGTTGGCCACGGTTTCCACGTCCCAGGGCAGAATGGTCCTGAGGTCGATGACCTCACAGGAAATGCCATCTTTTTCAGCCCGTTCGACGGCCTGGTCAATCACTTCCATCTGGGCGCCCCAGCCCAGAATCGTGACGTCCGTGCCTTCCTTCGTGACTTCGGCCTCGCCCAAAGGCAGGCGATAGTCTTCATCCGGCACTTCACCCACTGAGGCCCGGTACAGGCGCTTGGGCTCAAAGAACAGGGTCGGGTTGGGATCGTGGATAGCAGCAAGCAGCAGACCCTTGGCCTGATGCGGGTTGCGTGGCACTACGATTTTCAAGCCCGGAGTATGGGCAAAGTAGGCCTCCGGCGACTGGGAGTGATACAGACCGCCGGCAATACCGCCGCCGTAAGGCGCGCGAATGGTCAGCCCGCCTACGTCGAACAGGTTGCCTGAACGATAGCGAAACTTGGCGGATTCGTTCACGATCTGGTCGAACGCCGGGAAGATGTAGTCGGCAAACTGGATCTCGGCCACCGGCACCGAACCCTGGGCGGCTAGGCCGTTAGCAAACCCGATGATGCCTTGCTCTACCAGCGGCGTGTTGAAGCAACGGGCCTTGCCGTATTTCTGTTGCAGGTTACTGGTGGCACGGAAAACGCCGCCAAAGACGCCGACATCCTCACCGAAACACAGAACACGCTCGTTTTCCGCCATGGCGGTATCGAGGGCATTGTTGATGGCCTGGAGCATATTCATCTTGGACATCTCAGGCTCCTCCCTTGGCGTGTTCGGCACTCTTCGGGTATTCATCCGGGTACCGGCGAATATGCGCCTTCAGTTTGTCGAATTGCTCAGCCAGAGCAGGTGGCACCTCGTCGTAGACGTCGCTTACCAGGGATTCGAGCGGTGGCGGTGGACGCTTCTGGGCCCGTTTCATGGTTTCCAGTACTTCACGGCGCATGTTTTCCTGGAGCTGCTTTTCGTCGTCCTCGCTCCACCATTTCTTGCTTTCCAGCCAGAGGCGCATGCGCAGGATCGGATCTTTCTCGCGCCAGACCGCCTCTTCATCCTTGCTGCGATAGCCGGAGGGGTCATCTGAGGAAGAGTGGGCAGCCAGGCGATAGCTCATGGCCTCAATCAGCACTGGGCGGTTGTGTTCCACAGCCAGCTTTCGGGCTTCCTGAGTGGCCTGGTACATCGCAAGAATGTCGTTACCATCCACCCGAATCACATCCATCTTGTAGCCGTAAGCCCGGGGTGCAACGCCGTCGGCAGCAAACTGTTCGGCGGCCGGCGTGGAGATGGCGTAACCGTTATTGCGGCACAGAAAAATCACCGGCACGCGGTGAACCGCTGCCATATTCAGGGCAGCATGAAAGTCGCCTTCCGAGGCGGCGCCTTCACCAAAATAGGTAATGGTGCAGAGACCTTCGCCCCGGAGTTTCTGACCATAGGCATAGCCCGCGGCCTGGGGAATCTGGGTGGCCAGCGGCGAGGAAATGGTCATGTAGTTCAGCTTCTTCGAGCCATAATGCACCGGCATCTGGCGGCCTTTGCCGTAGTCCATCTCGTTGCCGAACAATTGGTTCATGAATTCGTCGATGGTAAAGCCGCGGTAGGCGAGGGCACCTTGCTCCCGATACTGCGCCATGATCATGTCACCATCGTCGAGTGCCGCGGCACTGCCGATCACGGCGGCTTCTTCACCGGTGCACTGCATGTAAAAGCTCAAACGGCCCTGCCGTTGGGCGGCTAGCATGCGCTCGTCGAGTATTCGGGTGGTGACCATGGCCCGATAGATACGAAGGGCCTTGTCTTTGTCGAGATCAGGAGCCTTGGCGCTCTTGTAGAGCTTGCCGTCCTGTTTCAGGAGCTTGAACGTGGGAATCCGGAATTCCGCACCGTCGGTAAACACTGGGGAATACACAACTTTAGACTTTGTTGTTGTCATAATCCTCTTCCTGGGGTGGTGGCCTGAGGAACAAACACTCCTTGTGGGAGTGTAGTTAATGTCATTGTAGACAGCCTGGCGAAATCTGGTGTGATTCCCGCCAGTTCGTGTTTACCTTAACGTAAACTGCGAAACAGGGGTAGACCCTCCTGTTCAGAATTTTCCCTTGTTAAAGAGCGCTCGGGATGCGTTTTCCGTGTTTGCCGAAGCGTGCTACCGTCAATACACACGCTTTTCCAACCTTGTTCAGACATTCGACTCACGCGGGTAGGTTTTAATGAACGTAATCATCATTGGCGCAGGGATAATGGGCACCACTTTCGCGACCCTCGCGAAAGAACTGGCACCGGAACTGGATATCACCATTCTCGAACGGCTGGACGGCCCCGGGGCTGGCAATTCCTGGGTGTTCAATAACGCCGGCACAGGGCACGAAGCAAATTGTGAGCTGAACTACACGCCGGTGGACGAAGAGGTTATTTCGGTCGAAAAGGCTGAGAAGATTCACGCTCAATTCAATGTGGCCAAGCAGTTCTGGGCGTATCTGATCCAGAAGGGGGCCATCAAGGACCCCAAGTCGTTTATCAACCAGACCAAGCACTGCACCATCGTCTCTGAACCATCAATTCCTGAGCTGAAACTGCGTTTCAACGAGATGTCCGCCCACCATTTCTTCGAACAGATGCGCTACTCGGAAGATTTCGATGAGATCAAGAGCTGGATTCCTTACACCATGGAAGAGCGCCCTCGCCATGAAAAAATGGCGGCAACCGTTATTGAAACGGGTACGGACGTCAACTTCGGTGCGTTGACCGAGCAAATGGCTAAACATGCGGTGAATGACCTGGGCGTAAAGATTGAATACGGCACCCACGTTAAACGCGTGCATCGAAGCCCCGCTGGCAGTTGGCTTGTTGAAACGCAGGGCAGAGGGGGGGATCGTCAATACAAGGCGGACGTCCTGTTTGTCGGTGCCGGAGGCGGTGCATTCCCGATCCTGAAGAAGAGCCACCTGCCTTTCGCCCGTCGGTTCACCGGCTTTCCGGTCGGAGGTCGCTTCCTGCAGGCGCCGATCACTGCCGAGCAGGCTGAGCACTATCGGGCCAAGACCTATGGCAAGGCCAAGGTGGGCGCGCCTCCGATGTCCGTACCGCACCTGGACCTGCGAGTTGCAGATGGCCAGTACTACTTACTGTTCGGCCCCTTTGCCTCGTTCAAACCGGTGCTTGAGAGAGGCCGTGGCTTCCTGGATTACCTGCGCGCCATGCGCCTGCACGATATTCCGGGCCTGCTCAATGTGGCTCTTGAGCATTTTCCCCTGGTTAAGTACCTGGTGTCTGAAACCTTCAAGGGTGAAAAGAGCATGTTCGAGGAGCTGGACAGCTTCGCCCCGGGCATGAGTAAAAAGTTCAACTGGAAAGCCGTCGAGGCGGGCCAGCGCGTACAGATCATCCGGGACGGGGATCTGCAAATGGGTACAGAGATACTCGTCTCAAAAGACAAGACCTACGGAACGCTGCTGGGTGCATCGCCCGGGGCGTCGGTGTCGCCGGAAGTCATGTTGCGTTGCCTGGAAGAGCTTTTGCCGTCTATTTTTAACAGTGAGGAAGCCGGCAAGAAGAAAAAAGAAATATTCCCCGAGGACAATCTGGAGACCCTGGCCAAGAATCCGGAGCGTTACCGGGAAATCCGGGATACCGTCAACGAGCGGTTAGGCATCAAGCAGTCGGCATCGCAGCAGGACTGAAACGGCCAACAAACAGCAGGGAGACATCCATGGACAGCAGAATCAGTGTGACCTCGCCTCTCGTGATCCTTCACGGCGACGAAATGGCCCAGGTTGCGTTCGAGCATATTCTCAAGAAATTCGTGAGCTCTCGGCTTGATATTCAGCTTGAAGAAATTGATCTGTCTGCGGAGAACCGCCTGTTGACCAATGGCCAGGTGGTTATTGATGCCATCGATTCGCTCCAACGCCACGGAGTGGGGGTAAAGAACGCCGGCATGACGGTAAACCGCCAGCAGTTGGAGGACCTGCTTACGAAACACCCGGATGTGGATGGCAACAACCTGCACCCTCTGGCGACCAAGTCCCCCAATGGAGCTATCCGCAAGGGCATCAGTGGCAACATAACACGGGAAGATATCCAGTTCCGCAACCTCAATATCCGCCGCCCCGAATGGGTCGGGCGCGACATTGAGGTGGATACCATGGAATTCGGCGGTATCAAGGAAAGTTTCAATCAGCTTTCTCTGGCAACCGGCGTTGTCAAACTGATGTTTGTGGGCAGCAGTGGCGACCCGGTAGAGCTGCATCGGCGAGAGATTCGCAAGGGCGATCCGTGGTTGCTGGCAACTAATGATATCGAGGATGTGAAAGCCTGGGCGCATCGCTTTTTCCAGCGTGCCATCGCAGAGAAGCGGGACGTCTACCTGGGCCTTAAGGATACGGTGATCCCCGGTTACGATGGTGCCATGCGCTCGGTGATCGAGGATATCTATCACAGTGACTATCAGAAGCAGATTGAAGACCTGGGGCTGAATTACTACTACGAACTGATCGATGCCCAGGCGGCCCGCATTGTTTCCAACCCGCCGGAGCATGCGCTCTGGGGTGTGCCGGATAACACCACCGGGCGAAAACTCCTCAAGCTGGTAAATCAACTCAAGGAATTCGGCATTCCGGGCCGCGGAGCCCATGTGTCCATCTCACGGATGAGTGCTGGCGGCGGCGACCAGTATGGTAGCTTCAACATGGCGGCGAAGGAGGATGGCATTCTCAAGGTTATCGTCGACGGTGACGAGAAGCATGCCCGCCGGGTCCGGAAAGGCGATCCAATGTTGCTTATGTCCAATGACCGCGAAGCGATAAAGGACTGGGTTCTGCAAGTCTTCCGCGACGCCTCCCGCAAGGACAAAGAGGTCTATTTTGGTCTCAAACGGGAGTACATGGAGTATGACGAAGTATACAGCGACGTGATTACCGAAGTTCGTCGGGAGCTGGCGAGCGAGCATACGCCGCCGCCGTCGTTCATGATCATGCGGCCTTCGAGTCAGCTCAAGAAGATGATCACGGATCCACCGAGAAATGCGCTTTATCCCTCCCAGAACCTCGACGGGGATATCTTCTCCGACATTTCCGCCGCTCTCGGAGGAAGCCTGGCGACGGCCAGTTCCATCATCGAGAGCAAGGACGGAACCATGCTGTTCGAGGCGCCCCATGGCACCGCCCATGATCTGTATCTGAAGTATCTGGAGAGCGATGGGAAAGTGGCCCATTTCAATCCGTCGGCGTTAATCTTCGCGCTGGCCAACGCCCTGGAAACCCTCGGTGAGAGAGAGGGTAACGAGCCCCTGAGCCAATACGCCGTTCAATTGAAGGCCGCGTTAACCGATACGGTCGACCGTGGCATTGTCACTGCAGATCTCAAGGGTAAGACCGTCGACCCGGATTCGGAGCAGGTGGTCGATATGATTAACTTTCTTGAGGCCGTGGAAAACGCGCTTTAATAGCTTGAGTCGTTTCACCGGGCGCTTGTTACATTGAGCGTCGCTTCAAAACCGTCCTGCCGTCCCTTTGCCGGAGATCGCAGGTGCAATGTCATACCTGCACCAGTGGCAATTGCGTCGGCAATCGCCAGGCCCAGGCCAGATCCGGTCGCATCGGTTTTTGCGCGCGCAAATCGGTTCCGTAGCAGGGCGAGCTGTTCCGGCGGCACAATCTCCCCGCCATTGCAGACTTCCAGCGTACCATCGTCGACGATGCTAACCTCAACAGGCTGTGTTTGGGAGCCATGTTTGAGTGCATTTTCAATGAGATTGCGCACCAGGATGGCGAAGGCATCGGGATCGAGGAACGAGTTCACTTCCTGTTCGGGCAGGGTCAGTTTAACTCGCCCCGGTGCCTGATTCTCGAAATCATCAACGATCATCGCCAGTATTGGCACAAGATTGTGCGCATCCTGTGATATCGCACCTCCACCTTCGGCTTTCGCCAGCTCAAGCAGCTTCCCAGACAGCAGAGACAGATCGCGCAGCGCTTCCTCAATCTCAGTAACATTGTTCTTGAGTTGGTCGTTCTGGATCTGGGTCTTCAGCCGTTGCACTTTGGCAAGCGCTGTTGCTAAAGGTGTCCGCAATTCATGGGCGCTGTTGGCGGTAAAACTCCGCTCTGTCTCGAGAGCACGGTGCAAGCGTTCCAGCAATCGGTTAACAGCAACGGCGATGGGTTCAAATTCTGTTGGCAACCGATCCCCGTCAACGGGGGAGAGGTCACCGGCGCCCCGGGATTCTATCGCCTGCTGGAATTCGACCACCTTTCGCAGGGAAAGCCGCACGATCCACCAGACGCCCAAAAGGCTGATCGGGATCAGTACAATCAGAGGCATCAACAATGCGAGGCCCGCCTCCAGGGCGGCTTGGCGACGGTGAGCCAGGGGTTCGGCCACCTCAATGTAGATTGTGTCGCTGACGGCAGACGCGCCGTATATCCGGTGCGTCGATGTATTGGAAAAACCTTCTTCGGGCCGCAGTTCCCCAAAAACACCTGGATCAGCATCGTGGGATTGAAGAAGAAGGTTCCCGTCCCTGTCCCTGACCAGATAGGTGAGGTATTCGTCATGGTCTTTAAGGGCAGGGGCTGTTTGATTCCCGGTACCATTTTCCCGGTTAAGGATGTCGGTAACGGCCAGGGGCAGAATGCGTTGAGCGGTTTCTTCCAGGGCGCTGTCGAAAACCTCATTCATTTCGTGCTGTGCCACGAGACCGGAAGCGGTCACGCCCAGCAGCCAGAGAACGGTGACGCCGAGCGTGAGGCCGATACTCAGGTTTTTCTGCAGGCTCGTTTTATTGGTCATGTGTTTCCAGGCGATAGCCCATCCCCCTGACGGTTATGATGGTGTCGCGCCCGAGTTTTTTACGCAAACGGCTGACATAAACCTCAATGGTGTTGCTTTCGATTTCTGCACCGAAGGCGTAAAGGCGATCCTCCAGCTGGGATCGCGATAATAGCATTCCTGGTCGTTGGATAAAGCCTTCGAACAGGGCCCATTCCCGGGCAGTCAGTTCTACCGGCTGGCCGTCGCGACTGATGCGGTGATCACCAAGATCCACTTCCAGATGACCCAGGTGTATAAGCGGGCTCGGATTGCCGCGGTAACGTCGGGCCACCGCAGCCACACGGGCTGACAGCTCGGAAAGATCAAAGGGCTTTACCAGATAGTCGTCGGCGCCAGCGTTAAGCCCTTCAATTCGGTCAGACACCTGATCCCGAGCGGTAAGTATGATCACGGGTGTCGTGTTTCCGGCTGTCCTCAGCTTCCTCAAAAAGCCTAAGCCATGGCCGTCAGGCAGCATCAGGTCGAGCAGAATAAGGTCGTAGGCTGTGGTCTGAACGCTGCCGTCGGCAAAACCCAGAGTTTGGACCCAGTCGACCGCGTGGCCGTCATCGGTGATCTGATCCCGCACTGCCTCGCCCAGTCCCGCAGTATCCTCAACCAAAAGTACCCGCATAGTTCACCTCTGATCCAGTTCTGAGAGAAAGATACTACAGCCGCAAACTGACAGCAGCCTGAATGACCATGAATGGGGATCAGGTGAGATCTATCGCACCCACAAATGGGCGGGCAATCAAACGGGGGTGAGGGCGCGTTCAGGTCACTGTCAGGTAAAGCTCATAAAGTATTCATCGTGGATTCAACAGGAGAAAGTTCATGAAGACCAATCCCGTGATTTTAAGCCTCGCTTTATTGTTGGTGGGCACTCCGCTGCTGGCTGACGACGATTGTGATGATCCGGTGGCCAATTGGCAGCCCCGGGAAAACCTCCGCCAGAAACTGGAAGGCGAGGGCTGGACGGTATACCGCATCAAGGTGGATGACGGTTGCTATGAGGTAAAAGGACTGGCGCCGGCGGGTTTTCGCGCAGAGGCGTCTTTTGCTCCGGCATCCCTGCAGTTGATGGAACTGGAACGTGAAGACGATGACGATGACGACTATGAGCACGATGACGACGATCGCGGCTACGGCAACCAAATGCGGGAAGGTGCTCAGGGCAGTAATGGCCAGGCGCCGGCTCCAAGCAATGGCATTGTCAAGGGTCGCCCGAGCGTAACGGTTGAATAACCCGTTAGTGCTTTCTGTTTATTTTTCACGCAGCTCACGTTTTACCGGAGACACGGTATGAAAAAAATCCTTTTTGCTCTGGGCCTGGCGATCGCAGTTTCTGTGCCCGCCCTTGCCCAGGCGCGTGAAGTGACGTTCACGACCGAATTACTTAACTATGGTGGCGATGGCGCCTACCTGGCGCTTTACCTCACAGATGCTTCCGGGAAATATCACGGGACCCTCTGGGTCGCGGGGAAGAAATCCAAGTACTACAAGCACCTGAGTGGCTGGGCACGTGGCAGCAGGCTGAATCCCGCAGAGTACGACGGCCTGACCGGAGCCAGTGTGACCAGCGGACGAACCCTGAAAATCACCCTGAATCTGGATGATGCCCTGATCGACAACGGCTACGAAATCCTTGTCGACACTGCCGTTGAAGATATGCGGGATAATCGGGCGGATGTCGCCGTTCCATTGACCACCGACGGATCCGGTAAACCGGTCACCGGGCGTGGTTATGTTCGCTCATTCCGCTACGACTTTTAACGGACTGGCAGGAGCTTAGGCGATGTTACGTAAATTGCACGGTTTACCAGGTCTGCTCGCAGCCTTGTTCTTGATGACGCTTGCTGTCACCGGGGCGGTTCTGGCCCTGATGCCCGCAATGGATAGGGCAGCTGCGGTAATCCCGGCTGCCGGCGAAGTGAGCGTAGCGGAGCTGGCAGGACGGGTGGTGGAACACTACCCGGGAACCGAACAGATTGTGCGCGGGCTTTCCGGGGAAGTGATCGTTTATTACAGCCGCGACGGTCAGCCCGGTGCGGATCTGGTCAATCCTTTAACTGGCGAAGGCGTTGCACCCTACGAGCCTTCGGCTTTTTTCATCTGGATCAAGGACCTTCATCGCTCGTTTCTGCTGGATAACACCGGGCGGGCGCTGGCCGGAGTGATGGCCGCAGTGATGGTACTGCTATGTATTTCCGGAATTCTGCTGCTGGTCCGCCGCACCGGTGGCTGGAAGGCACTGTTCCGGCCGTTGGTTGGTACCGGCGGTAAACGAATCCACGCCGAGCTGGCACGGTTTGCCGTTCTCGGGTTGTTGTTGTCGGCATTGACCGGAAGCTATATGTCGGCGCAGCGCTTTGGTTTGCTGCCCGAAAGGTCCGAAATCGGGCCAGCCTTTCCTGCTGAAGTCGCTGGTGGACAACCGGCTTCCGTGGACACCCTGAGCGCACTTTCTCAGGTTGATCTCACTGAACTGCGCGAACTGGTGTTTCCTTATCCTGATGACCCGCAGGATGTCTATTCCCTGACAACCAGCGGTGGCTCCGGATTTGTGGATCAGGCTACCGGTGAGCTGCTTAAGTATCAGCCTCGCTCTGCAGGTAGCGTATTCCAGCAATTGATCGTCAGTTTGCACACCGGCGAGGGCCTGTGGTGGCTCGGCCTCATTCTTGGAGTCGCTTCTCTGACGGTACCGGTGCTCTCGGTGACGGGGATAACAATCTGGTGGCAGCGTCGCCGGGCATCAGGGCAGGTTGCCGACAATGCCGATATCTCTCAGGCGGATACTATTATCCTCGTTGGCTCCGAAGGCAATAGCACCTGGGGGTTTGCCCAGGCACTCCACGTCAGTCTGAACAAGGCGGGGTTTCGGGTGCATTGTAGCGAGATGAACGCGTTGCCTGACCAATATCCGCAAGCCTCCATGGTTTTCGTGCTGACCTCGACGTACGGTGACGGAGATGCACCGGCGTCAGCCAATCGGTTTATGACGAAGCTTCGTGATTTTCGGGGCGACAAGAGCCTTAAATACGTTGTGCTGGGCTTTGGTGACCGACAGTTCCCGAACTTCTGTCAGTTTGCATTGGACGTGGATGCGGCGCTCGCCAGCAAAGGATTGAGCCGTCTGCACACCACAGAGCTCGTTGATCGGTGTTCCGCTTCGCACTTCAGGGAGTGGGGAGACAAGGTCGGTGAGCTTATCGGGACTCCTCTTGAGCTGACCTACGATCCGTTGCCGCCTTCCACGGTAGAGCTTGAGCTGGTAGAGCGAGCAGATTACGGGGTCGCAGTGCAGGCACCTACCAGTATCCTGCGTTTCAAGGCGGCGGAGCAGGAACGGCGCTGTTGGCCGAAGTTTCTTCCCCGAGTCGGCAAGAGTCTTCCACCATTCGAGGCGGGTGATTTGCTGGGCGTCATGCCTCCTGAAGGGCAAGCACCGCGGTTCTACTCTCTGGCATCCTCTGCCACAGAAGGGGTTTTGGAGATATGCGTCCGCAAGCAGCCGAATGGTCTTTGCTCCGGATATTTGCACGACCTAAGATCAGGGGACCGTATTGATGGCTTTATTCGCCACAATCCAGGGTTTCGGCCCGCAACTGGTAATACCCCCATAATCCTGATCGGAGCCGGTGCCGGAATTGGTCCATTGACCGGTTTTATCCGGAAAAATACCGAGCTCAACCCCATGTACCTTTATTGGGGAGGGCGCAGTTCGCAATCTGATTTTCTGTATCAACCCGAGCTGGGGCGATACCTTGAAGACCACCGGCTGACCGGGTTGAATACGGCGTTCTCTCGGTCTGATGAACGCGCTTATGTTCAGGATAAGCTCAGGCAGGATGAAACGGCTGTGCGCCAGATGGTCAAGGCGGGGGCTCAGATCCTCGTCTGCGGTGGCAGGGATATGGCGGCTGGGGTAACACAGGTTATTGAAGAGATTCTCAAGCCCTTGGCAATCGATGTGCAGACGCTCAGAGACGAGGGGCGGTATCTGGAGGATGTTTACTGATGGATACCCACCAACACGGAATATGACCCAGCAGACAGTTCTGTAGCGCTCCGCTGACCTTTGGAATCAGTGGAGCGCCGACTCTTTAATCTTACTTGACGGTATTGCCCTGAATCAGCATCCCGTTGCCCTTGATGACGCCATCCTGGCGCAGCACCATGGATGGTCCATCAATACTGACCGCGTAGCAAGTGGGCTCCTGACCATAGGCAAAGCACATTTCGCCCTTTTGAGTTGTCCACTCACCTTTGTAATCCACGCCATGAATCGCTCCGTCCGGAGCATAGTATTCGTTGAAGGCGGAATTGGCGGTACTCATGCTGCCCTGGTATGAGTGATCGCTGACCGCTTGAGAGATCTCTTCTGCGCTGAGCGGCTCTGAGGCTCTCACCGCACTGGTTCCCAGCAGGGTTGCTGCCGCGAATACGAGGGGTACCGTAATGACATTTCTTGCGTTGCGATTCATAGTGCTGTCCTTCCATTTAGGTTCGGAATGAGAAATGCGCGTTAAAGCGTACGCGCCGTTTGCGAGTGAGGATCTGTTTCAGGCTGGAGCCCTGGTCAGTCTGATCCGGTCGAGGGCGGCAACGTAAGGATTAGGGGGCGCGCAAGGGGGTAATTTGCGCCTCTACGACGACAGACAGAACTTTTAGACAGGAGCCCGCCTTAATGGCATTTTACAACCGGACAAAACTGCAATTGCAGGAAGCGCTTGCACAGCTCGATGCTGCAGAAAGCCGGATTCGGGAGTTGGAGTCGGATTTTCACGCCGTTGAGCAAGCCGTCGCGGTTATTGTTATGACGCAGGACGGCATTATCGAGCGGGTGAACAAAAGGTTTCTCGACTTGCTCGGATATAAGTCCGAGGATCTTGTCGGCCAGCATCATCGGGTTTTCTGTGCCAGCGAATATGCCAGAAGCGAGGACTACATCAGATTCTGGCGGGAGCTTGTCACCGGTAATGCAAAGCAGGGCAGCTACCCGGCAGTTCATGCTGATGGACACAATGTCTGGTTGGATGCCCGCTATTCGCCGGTAATGAGTGAGCAGGGTGTGTCCAGGAGAGTTATTGCGATAATTGATAACAGCTAAATGCTGTCTCCGACAAATTGGAACAAGCGGGTAAAATTGGTCTACGCTTAATAAAAAGTTAACCGTAGACAGAGCAAACCCAATGCAGAGACTGCCTCCGCTAAGGGCATTACAGGCATTTCGATACGCCGCCCGAGAATTGAGCTTCAAGGCCGCAGCGGAGGCCCTGAATATTTCCCAGGCAGCGGTCAGCACCCATATCCGTGGCCTCGAAGATTTTCTGGGTTTGAAGCTCTTTGTACGGCTAACCCGTGAAGTGAAATTGACGCACGAAGGCAGGGCGCTTTCAGGGTATATAGAGACGGGATTTCAAGAGCTGGAAAGGGGCATAGCGCTGTTTGCGCCGAACTCTGATCCCGGGCGTTTAACCGTGGCAACAGTGCCATCCTTTGCCAGTCGGTGGCTTGTGCCCAGAATTGATTCGTTTCTGAAAGCTCACCCGGAGATCCAGCTAAGCTTACAACCCAATCTCCCGTTGGTGGGCTTTCAGGGTGATGGCGTCGATCTCGCGATCCGTTTCGGGGGCGGTGATTACCCCGGGCTCGAATCCAGACCATTGCTCGAAGAGAAACTGCTCCCGGTGTGTCACAGTATGCTCGTTGCTAATGAGCCGGTAACGCCCGAGAGCCTGGCGGCACTTCCCTGGCTAATCGATGAATCAATCGACATGGAAAGCTCTTGGATAGCGTTTCAGGAAAAGCTTGGCATCGAAATACCTGACACCTCCATAACGCTTCGCGTTACAGAGGCAACGACTCTTGTAGAGGCATTGCTGGCGGGTAGAGGCATTGCGTTGATGCGATACAGTCTTGTAGCCGATCTTCTCAAAACTGGCTTGCTTCAGTGCCCGATCGACATTTCGGTGCCGGCGGAATACCAGTATTACCTGGTTGCACCAGAAGCAAAATTTCGCACGGATAAGGTACGTGCATTTGTCTCGTGGATTACCGGGCAAGTGCGTTCCGAGTAACGTAATACGGCGGCCTGCGCCAGCAACCGTGCTCGGAAAATGATATTTTGCTCTCGACGACGACAGAAAGTGCTAAATTTTTGTTATGACCATGACATTCGGCTGAAGGGTAGTTAAAAATGATGCGAACACAGTTCCTGCAGGATTTAATCAAGCAGCTCTCGCCAACATTGGATGAGACGACTTACGTCTACTGCACTGTGCCCAAGGCAAAGTACGGCGAATTAGAACACCTCAAGCCCATTGTCAGCATTGCCGAACTGGAAGGTCTTACCCTGGTCATTCCTCTGGATGAGGCCAAAGCCGAGGGCCTGGACTACTACAGAGTATTTCGTCGCATCACCCTGGAGGGCCACTCCAGCCTGGAAGCTCTGGGGCTAACATCTGTGGTCACGAGCCTTCTGGCCGAGCGAGGCATTACCACCAATGTGATTGCCGGGTTCTACCACGACCACATGTTTGTGCCCAGCGATCGCATTGATGAGGCTATGAGAGCGCTTAAGGAGTTAGCAAGCAATCCAGGTGGCTAACTACCTGGGTTTCAGGCGCCGTTGAGGTGCTTTTCGTTCTGCTTCTCAAGCATCTGAGTTTTGCCGGCGGCGTATCTGAGTGTTACGGCCAGAGTGAAAAATGCCGCCAAGCCACCAAAAAGAGTAATCACAGGGATAACGTTCATAGGTTTGAAAACCTCCAATGGTTTTATCGTTGGATCCTGCTTCCTTTTCGCAGAAGCTTCTCCAATCGATCAGTTACAGCGAGGACAAGTCGTCTGCCGCTGCATTGTGTTCAAGCTAATCATTAGTGTACTTGGAAGAGGCTTTCGTGGACGTATGCAGAAACCATTACTGCACGTATGCAAATACCCGTAGACGGCGCCAGAAACTGCTAAACCCGCGGCGCTGCCCCGGGCTGATCACCAAAGTGTTCTGCGTGAAAAAGTGAGATCAATTCAACATGAGCCAGCCACCGGAACGCTGAAGCTGAGTTCTCTGCTCGGAGGTCAACAGGTCGCGAATGTCCTGTTGGGCTTCAACCTGTAATTCCGTTATTTCCTTGATGACGTCGAAAACCTTTTGCTGTTGATCATTAATATCGCCCGCATCGAGCTCATCTTCGGCGTAAAGCTCCTGTAACTTGAGCGATTCCTCGTACCTTTCGACCTTCAGCTCTCGAAGCTCTGATCGCAGCTCTTTTTGGATCCCGGCAATCTCTTGAAGCTGTTCGTCGTTCAGATCAAGCTCCATCATCGGCCTTTGTGGCATACCCTCATAACCGTTCATACCATGATGCATCCCGCCTTGACCGCCCATGCCATGATGACTGGAGTGTCCGTTTGCACCATGGTGTCCTTTATAACCGTCTCCATGAGGGTAGTGGTGCTGCATTCCAGCCGCTTTGCCTCCATCGGGTTGGCTAGCCTCAGCGTCTGATGCAGACGGTTCCGAGCCTTCGTGTGCGTGCGCCGTAAAAGCGGTGGCAGAAAGACCCAGGCAGAAAGCCAAAGATAGCCAGATGCGCGAATTCGCCTGCAGTTTCATTGTTTGTCCTCGCTATGTAGTGGGGGATAGAAGGTCACATTGCCTATCCTGAGTCTAGTTCATACGTTCTTATTTCAGGAATGGCTGAGGCGCTATACGCTGTATGACTCTTCCCTTTCCACGATAGGGACACTTCCTCGGAGTTACCGCGCTGGCGCAACGATTGCAGGCCAGTGGGTATCGACACGGCCATCCGGGCGATACAAAAGCCAAACAACACACCCCAAGTGCTTGCTGTCTAAGGTAAACCAGCCCTGTTAAACCAAGGGGAAGGAGGTGTGTATCTGGTCTCTTATGCGCCCAATTGGTGCAATTCTTGGTAGCGTCGCTCTATTGCAGCTCGGTAGTGGCCTGCTCAATACGCTTCTGGCCGTCACGGCCAACGAGCAGGGTTTCTCCACTGCAGTTATCGGCATGATCATGTCCGGTTTCTTCGTCGGATTCGCCTGCGGCATCTTTATCAGCGGCCGGCTGATTCGCCGCATGGGGCACATTCGCACGTTTGCCTTCTGCGCGGCGGTTTGTGCGTCCATCGCCCTGTTGCATTCGCTTTGGGTCAATCCGTGGGCGTGGATGCTGCTGCGATTCTTCTACGGGCTGGCATTGGTCACTCTGATGACAGTGACGGAGAGCTGGCTCAATACCCGGGCTGAAAAGCACGAACGGGGGCGCGTATTTGCGCTGTACATGGTGGTCAATCTCGGGGGTATTGCCCTGGCGCAGCAGCTGCTGCATCTGAGCCCCGGTGAGTTGTTCCTTCTGTTCTCAATCTCGGCAATCCTCAGCTGCTGGGCCCTGTTGCCCATTACCATCACCAGTCGCAGCCAGCCCCATATCCCCGAACGAGCAAAAAGCAGCCTTAAAAAAATTATCGGGTTTGCGCCGCTGGCCGTTGCTACCTCAATGCTCTCCGGTCTGGCCATGGGCGCGTTCTGGGGAATGGCACCGCTTTACGTGAGCAGGCTGGGGTTTGGGTTGTCTGAAGTGGGCCTGCTGATGAGCCTGACCATTGTAGGAGGTGCGCTGCTGCAGATCCCGATTGGCCGTTTTTCGGATACTCAGGATCGGCGCAAAGTGCTGATCGTTGTGGCAGCGATGGCCGCCGTTCTGTGTTTGATTATGCCATTTGCCTGGAGCAAGGGGTCGCTGATAACCATGTTCTTTCTATGGGGCGGCCTGTCCTTTTCGCTGTACCCTTTGGGCGTGGCGCAGTTGTTGGATCAGTTGCACCCGGACGAAGTGGTGTCAGGCTCTACCGACATGCTGGTGTTGCACGGTGCTGGCGCTGCCCTGGCACCCCTGCTGGTGGGTGCGATCATGAATCTGGTGGGTATTCAGGCAATGCCGCTGTACATGGCGGTTGTTCTGGGTTTGCTCGCTGCCTATGCCATCTATCAGGTGCGCCATGTATCCCTGCTCACCACCGGGGAGCACGCGCATTTTGAGCCGATGGCGCAGTCGTCTCACGAGATTGTTGAAATGATTGAGCGATAGATGACTTGGTACCTGTGCCGCTACAATTTAAGGGAATCCTCCCACCTACAGGGTCACCAGAATGAGCGACGTGTTAGAGAGATTGGGACTCGTTCCTTTCTTTATCCAACAACTGACCGACGTCAGTCTGCTAGATAATCGCCTTGGGCGTGTGACTTCAGTCCAGCGTTCCAATTGCACGGTTTTTTCCGAGCCTGGTGAGAGGGTGGTGGAGCTTTCTGCCGCCTTACGACAGTCAACGGCCATTGATCGACCAACGGTGGGCGACTGGGTCGTGCTGGATGAGTCGCTTTCGCGGATTGAACAAGTCCTTGAGCGCAAAACTTTGTTCAAGCGCGTGGGTGCAGGGACCAATCATGAAATTCAGCCCATCGCTGCCAACATTGATATTCTTTTTATCGTTAGCTCCTGCAACGAAGAGTTTAAAGAATCCCGTCTGGAACGGTATCTCACCTTGTGTGCTGAAGCTGGGGCAATGCCCGTTGTCGTGCTTACCAAGGCCGACCTCGTTGACGATGTAGACAATTACGTCCGTCGAGCCCGCAACACGCAATCCGGAATAGCGGTTGAAACGGCGAATGCGCTTGATACCTCGACTCTAGATGGCGTTCGTTCCTGGATTGATAAGCAGTCTACTGTGGCTCTCGTTGGCTCGTCCGGCGTTGGTAAGTCGACCCTTTTGAATACACTGGCAGGGCGAACGCTCACTGCCACGAATGACATTCGCGAGGATGATAAAAAAGGGCGCCATACGACGACTCATCGCGAATTGCACATTCTGCCGTCCGGAGGGCTTCTCGTTGATGTTCCAGGAATGCGAGAGCTTCGGATTGCGGATGTTGATCAGTCAATCGGAGCCGTTTTCGACGATATTGAACGATTGGCCGAGGACTGCCGGTTCGCTGACTGCCAGCACGATACGGAACCCGGTTGTGCCGTACGTCGAGCGATAGAGGAAACCAGAATCGACAGTCGTCGCTTAGCTAACTATAAAAAACTATTGCGCGAGAATGCTCTGGCGACGGCAACCTTGGCAGAGAAACGTGCTCAAGGTCGGGCGTTCGCGAAAGTGGTGAAAGACGGCAAAGATATAAAACGAAAAAGATTATGAGTACCTACTCAGTACTGGTGGGCGACGACAGGAAGCACCTCCCGAGGCCGTCATGCGACCAAGCCAATTGAACCGCTACAACCTTGTTCAACTGTGTTTGCAGGGCTTGATCTCGCTGGTTTTGATTTTATCAGTCACCGGTACGGTTAACCTTACCGCTCTGGTGATTGCGATCGCCCTTTCGCAAGTGTTGGCTTTGATTGAGGTGTGGTCGGCCGCCAGAGGCAACACCGGCTCAACGTTTGTCGCAAGCCTCATCCAGGTCGGTGCGCGGATCGCAGTATCTGTTCTCTTATTCTTCTTTCTGCCTCTCGGGCCACAGTGGATGATTGCAGTTTTGGGCGTGGCTTGGGCCGGCGCGGATACCTTGAGATATCTGTACTACCTCCAGAAAGCGAACCGTGTGTTGGCCTGGGCCCGCTACAGCGGCTTCATCGTGCTTTATCCAATTGGTATGGCGCTGGAAAACATGATCGTCTGGCGCTTGATGCAGCACTATCTCAACGAGCCTTTGTGGTTCTTCCTGCCGTTCTTATCCATCTACCTCGTCTTTGCCGTACAGATGTATCTCTACATGCTGCGCCAGAGGCGCCGCTTTCTGTCACGTGAGGGGCGGTCGGATCCCTCATCGGCATAATCTGAGCGTTCCGGCTCTTCAGCATTGGGCTCTGATTCCCCGCATTTTTTGGCAACCTTGACTGACTCAAGAAGTTGCACAATCGGTCGAACATAGATTATCTATGTCCTCATGGCTCAAATAACGTCACTGTATGTCTATAAGGTCCTCAGTCAGGCAAGCCCAGGCGTCGAAACGCGGGACTTGATACGCGGACTCGGCCTTGCCGTGGACGGCCCAATCGATCCAGCTCAGATGGTGTCTTCATCTGAGTATTATGATTTCTTTGCTGCTTTGGTTGATCGAGATCCGAATGGCCTCTCATTACCACTGAAAATCGGTGCCTCAATGCGAAGCGACGAGTACGGCGCTTTCGGCCTGGCCTGGAAATCCGCGCCGACCTTGCGTGGCTCATTCACAAGGGCAGAGCGGTACGGGCATGTTCTGGGCAGTGCAGAAACGTATTCGCTTGAGGAAACGACACAGGGGTTCCTATTCAACCTTGAAAAAGCGGGGGATGGTTGTCCAGGCATGCTGCTATCTAATGAAGCCAGCATGTCGGCGGTATATACCATCAGCAAAGAGGCCAGCTCCTCAAACTTCGTTCCTTTGGCCATTCATTTCAAACATGCGCCAAGAGGCGATGCCAGAGTGTACGAGACCCATTTCGGTTGCCCGGTCCATTTCGAGACAGGACGAGATGCGGTGCTTGTAAGTAAAGAAAGCATTGACACCCCCAACAAGCTCGGCGATGAATCCATCGCTCTGTTTTTGGACCAACATCTTGAACAGCAACTGAATTCGCTTAAGGGCGACATCGACCTGCAACAACAAGTTCGGCGTGCTGTCGCCAACGTGCTTAGCGAAGGGGTACCGAAGCTGTCACGGATTGCGTCCGAACTGAATATGGGCGCGCGGACATTGCAAAGAAGATTGTCGGAGCAGGGGTATTCGTTTCAAAACGTTGTCGACATGGCGCAGAAGGATCTCGCACAGAGACTTCTGCGCGAGACAGATTACAGTCTTGCCGAAGTCGCCTTCCTGACCGGGTTTGCTGAGCAAAGTGGGTTCACACGTGCTTTCAAGCGCTGGGCGGGACAGACTCCACGATCCTATCGACTTCGAACTCGCTGAAGCTGAGTTCGAAGTTGTCGCCAACCGCACAAATTCTGGCACGCTGGGGCAATAACAAACAACTCTGTTCCACGAAAATTGACTTGCACTTACGAGAAAAGGAGCAAGTCAATGAAACCATCCAATCAAGCACATCAAACAATTCTTGTCGTAGGCGGTACCGGGAAAACCGGCAAACGCGTCGTTGAACAGCTCAAAAGCATTGGTCATGAGGTTCGAGTCGGGTCCCGCTCAGCGATCCCGTCTTTTGATTGGGGCAACGGAAAAAGCTGGGACCCGTGCCTCAACGGTGTTACTTCAGTCTACATTACTTACTCGCCAGACCTGGCTATGCCGGGCGCAACGGACGCTATCCAGGCGTTTGTTGGCCTGGCCAAACGACGCGGAGTGAAGCGACTCGTCCTGTTGTCCGGGCGTGGCGAAGCCGAGGCACAAGCCTGCGAAGACATTGTTCGGGAATCCGGCCTCGAATGGACAATCGTCCGCGCAAGCTGGTTCAACCAGAATTTTTCTGAAGGCGCATTCATCGACATGGTGTTGAATGGTGCTATCACTCTGCCAGCAGGCGACCAGGTCGAGCCTTTCGTGGATGTCGATGACATTGCAGACGTGGCTGTTGCTGCGCTGACTCAGGACCACCACAACGGCCATATCTATGAAGTGACGGGACCAAGATTGATGACCTTCGCGGACGTGGCCAACGATCTTTCCCGCGCGACCGGTCGCGAGATTTTATTCATCGACGTGCCTCACAAGAGCTTTATTACTGAGATGGAGAACTCCGGGGCGCCCGAGGATGTGGTCTGGATGCTGGATTATCTCTTCGCAACGGTTCTTGATGGCCGCAACGCCCATTTGACCGATGGTGTTCAGCAGGCACTTGGTCGTCCACCGAAAGACTTTGCCGCGTTCGCAGAAGAAGTAGCGAAGACAGGTATCTGGGAAAAACACTAAATTCGGCTACAGAATCTGTATTTGCATCTGTTAAAAATAATGGCGATGCGATGTAACACTTGAGCCGGCCGGGTTACTGATAACTAACAGGAACACAGAGCTAAGAGAACCTCAGGAGCCCATCATGGCGCACAAGTTTGCGGAAATCGCTTTTACCCGGACCGTTAAGCGGGTTCAGGAGGAGATGGGCAGCCGGTCGGGTTACTCATCCATTGAGACCGGCCCAGACCGAAACCATCTGCTCAGGGAACGGGAGCGCGCCTTCATTGAAGCTCGTGACAGCTTTTACATTGCCAGCGTTAGTGAGACAGGCTGGCCTTACATCCAGCATCGGGGTGGGCCAGCCGGCTTTTTGAAGGTAATAAACGAGTCGACCATCGGGTTCGCTGATTACTCAGGTAATCGTCAGTACGTCACGACGGGTAACGTGTTGAACAATGATCGCGTGGCGTTGTTCCTGATGGACTATCCGAACCGTAGAAGACTGAAACTCCTTGGACGGATGTCGCTTGTGGGTCCCGACCAGTCATCGATTCTCGACGACCTGCAGGACGATAGTTATGAAGCAAAGGTGGAGAAGGGCATGGTCATTCGGGTCGAAGCCTTTGACTGGAATTGTCCGCAACACATAACCCCTCGATACACTCAGGCCGAGGTCGAAGCCCTGCTTGAGTCTATGCGCGGCGGGGGCTGAATCGACATCAAAGGGTAGACTGAAGTTTATTGCTGTAGCGCCGGAGTTTGCCTACGGTTTCTGACCAGTCATCTGTCCCTACCATATCGGTGAACTCACCGTGAGCGTCTTTCCATCGTGCCAATGCCTGCTGGTATATGTCTTCGCCTTCTGGCGTCAGAGCCAGGCCTAGTGAACGCTTATGGCCTGTTGGCTGGGATTGCAGCAAGCCCTTGGCAATCAGTTTTTCAACCGTTCGCTGAAGTGATGTCCGCTCCATGCCGAGAAGCTCAGCTAGCTCGTTGATGGAGTTTGGGGGCGACAGTTTGATGGCATTCAGAATCGAGAACTGGGTAATCCTGAGTCCGGTGTCGGAAAGGTGATGGTTGTAGTGACGGGTTACCAGCCTGGAAAAAACACGGGAATAGAGCGCGGCGCAGGTTCTGGCAACCTCAAGAGGCGTTGTTTCCTGATCGAATGACTGCTCAGACATGATGGGCTCCTGCTCGCTGAAGTGTATATGCATGATCCTAGGTTGAAGCCCGGGCAATGTCCAGTCAGGCAAGCTAATGGATTTGATGCGAATCTTGCGTAGTTTCAGTAACAGATAGGCCTCCAGGACGTCTGTGCAGTAAGGATCCCAATCTAACGTCCTTATCAAACACGAGGGAGGCACCATGAAAAACCAGGAACTCAACCTGTTGCATGTGTTCAGCGCCATCATGACGGAAGGCTCAATCACTCGAGCGGCAGACCGTCTGGGTATGACTCAACCTGCAGTTTCGAACGTTGTTTCCCGAATGCGGACAGCCTGGAAGGATCCTTTGTTTGTGAAGCGGGGACGGCAGGTGGAGCCCACATCTTATGCGCAAAGCCTTTGGGACCAGATTCGAAACCCCTTATACGAGCTTTCCAATGCCGTGAATTCCACGCGATTCACGCCGAGCGAATCCCGCAGGACATTCAGGGTTGCCGTCACGGATTTGATACTAGAGATGGTCTGGCAACCGCTCGTTTCAGAGTTGCAGCGCAGTGCTCCGGGTATTGACCTGCATGCTGTGCCTTTCTCACCTGCCACGGCGGCAAACCATCTGCGTGAAGCGAGTGTCGACTTTGTAATTGGTTTTTTCGAGCAGCATGATCACAGCCTGAGGAGTCTGTGGCTGTTCGATACCGGTTATGTGTTGGCCATGAGAAGCGGTCACGATCTGAGTGGTCAGCCAGTTGACCTTGATTCATTCCTCAATGCTCAACACCTCCTGGCAACCATGTCTGGTGAGGCTCACGGCGTTGTCGACGATACCCTTCACAGAAGGGGTCTGGAGCGACGTGTAGCGGTCACGGTAAACCATTTCTCTGCGGTTCCCAATTTGCTCAGGAACTCCGATCTGGTTGCAACGATTCCGGAAGTCATCACCGGCGACTGCGAATTCTGCGCTGGTATTTCGATTACCAGTCTGCCAATTGAGGTGGAGCCAACCAGCCTATACCTCGCATGGCATACCCGCCACGACCGGGATCCCGGCATTATCTGGATCCGGAGCGTGATCGAACGGGTTGCAAAGGAGTGTTGGGCAAAAGCGATGGCTGCCAGAGCGCTTGATTGCGGCCCGCTGACAATGATCGATTCTCGTTTAGACAATCGGCCCATTAACTAGAACGCCTGTCCATTTGTACGCCCGCTCCAGTGGTTACTATTTCTCTCGTAGACATCAACCACTGGAGAAACCCATCATGAAAAACGTAACTGCCAAAGCACTGCTTCTTGTTTCTATCGCCCTGATCTCTGCCTCAGCCAGCGCTTCGCTGGCAGACCGAAAATCAGACATCGACGATCACGGTGAGGCTGTGAGCAGTCCCTATTCTGGCCAGAAAGTGATCCGCGGGCAGGTGGTTCTTAAATAAAAGGCCGCCATGAAAAAAAGGGGCAAGGATTTTTACCCTTGCCCCTTTTTTATGTGCTGTAGAGTATTTAAGCGACCTGGATTGTTTCTGCAACTGCAGCATTTTCTGCTTCCGCTGCTGTTGCGTTCAGCTTCTTCCATTCCCTTGGCGTCATGCCGGTATTCTTTTTGAATGCCCGAGAAAAACCCGATGCGTCCTCATATCCCACCTCGAAGCAGATAATCGACATCGGCTTGTCTCTCAGGATAAGTTTCTTGGCTGCAGATATCCGGGCATTCTGAACGTATTCCCCGGGTGCCAGTCCAAGCACGTTTTTAAAGTGTTGAATGAATGTTGATCTAGACATCATGGCAATCTCAGCCAACCTTTCTACGGAAAGATCCCCATTCAGATTTCGGTCAATCCAGCTAAGTACCTTGCTCAGTTGTTTGTCTGCCAGGGCCGACAAGACACCTTTCGATGTATCTCCTTCCGAAACAATGTGCCGAAGGACATTCACAAAGATGACTTCCACCAGCCGATTCATAACAGCGTCTCGTCCCTCTTGCGCCTCTTCCGCTTCAGTGAACAGAACGTCCACAAAGGAGCCTAGACCCTGAACCGACGAGAGTGGAAGCACTACAGAGGATGGAAGTGCCTCTACGACGGGGTTTCGGGACCCGGTCTGAAACTTGATTGAAGCGCAGATCATTTCTGCACCTTCGCGGTTACCACCGAAAAGCTGGTGTGGCTCAGAGCGCACCGAAAAGATCATGGTCGGTTCCTTTAGCGTTATCTTCTCCCTGTTAGCTGTAGTGATGTCGAGCTCTCCAGAACGGAGGACGTGGATGTAGCCGGTTCCCTCCTCTTCAAAGGAGGCCAGCCCGCAAAGCTGGCCCCGGAAGAACACGCCGGCGTTCACATTAAGTTGGTCGAGAATGTAAGAAAGCCTGTCCATAAGCACTCCAGATAATTGGCATAGAAGTTTGAACGATCGTACGCATTCAGTACCGCTCGAAGCCTTATTGTTTCAAACGTAGTCATCATTCATTCAAAGGAGATACCCAATGACTCGTTCCAAGAAACTTCGTGCCTTCGTTGCTGTTGCCTCTATGAGCGCCGCTTTCGGTGCTTTTGCCGCTGATATCGATATGAACGCCAATGCCAATGATGTCGCCATCAGCGGTTACGATCCGGTGGCTTACTTTTCTGATTCAGAAGCCACCATGGGTTCTGCGGAATACACCGCCACCTACAAGAACGCAATCTACCACTTCTCCAGCGCAGAGAATCGTGATCTGTTCCGTGCTGACCCCAGTGCCTATGCACCCCAGTACGGTGGTTACTGCGCGTTTGGCGTAACCATGGAGAAAAAGTTCGACGTTGATCCCGAAGCCTGGCGAATCGTCGATAACAAGCTTTATCTCAACCTGAACAAAGATGTTCAGAAGCGCTGGCTCACTGACGTACCTGGCTTCATCGCCAATGCCAACGACATCTGGCCCGAGATCAAAACTGTGGAAGCAGCCGAGCTCTAATCCTCTGCCAGTGATATGAGCACGTCACAGGGTCCTTGCCGTTTTCGGTCAAGGACCCTGAACAAACTTTGAAGGTGATCGATATGAACCAGAAGCTTCTTTTGAGCGCGGCATTGGCCGCCGCATTGGCCGGCGCCATGTCTGCACCCCTGGCACATGCTGGGGGCAAGGAAAAGTGTTACGGCATCTCACCGGTTGGCGGTAACGATTGCGCCAACCTTGCGGGAACGCACTCGTGCGCAGGGCAGTCGAAAGTCGCCAACGACCCGGGTGAGTACAAGATAGTCGAGAAGGGCACCTGTGAAGACCTGGGTGGCTTTGACAAGGAAACGGCCCTGAAAATCATTGCTGAGAAAAGCAAAGGTTAAGTGGCATGGGTAATCGTCAGGACATAGTTCCAGCCAAGCCGGAACTCGGGAACAGCACTGTTGGGGTAGGGTTGCGACCGGACCACTATCAAGACGTTCTCGAGCACGCCCCTTCGGTAGATTTTCTTGAGGTGCACTCGGAGAATTTCTTCGCGGAGGCAGGAATCGCTGTCGATCTGTTGAAGGAGGTATCGGCAAGCACGCCAATCAGCCTTCATGGCACCTCGGCAGGCCTCGGGTCCGTTGAGGCTATTCCTGACGATTACCTCAAGCAACTCAAACGTCTTGTGGACCGGGTGAACCCGATATTGGTGTCAGACCACCTGTGTTTTACCTGGGCAAGGATTGGTGGACGCCTCTTTCATGGTGGTGATCTTCTGCCCATTCCCTACACCGAAGACAGTCTCCGGCATGCGGTTAACAACATTGACCGAATGCAACAGGCATTGGGCCGCCAGATCGCTATTGAGAACGTCTGTGCGTACATCGAGTTTGACCACAATGACTTTGACGAGGCCGCTTTTCTCAGTGAAATCGTTGCCCGCACGGGCTGCGGCTTAATCCTTGATATCAATAACGTGATGGTGAACGCCCGTAATGCGCAAGTCGCCGAACCGGCTGATTTTGTTGACCGTTTCGTTGAGTCCCTCGACCACGCCGCCATTGCGGAAATTCATCTTGCAGGTTCTACGCCCGTGGACAGGGAAGAGCTACTGATCGATGACCATGCCTGCCCGGTATCCGAGGCCGGGTGGCACGCCTATGAGCGAGTGGTTCGAGAGATTGGCCCAAGGCCCACGTTGATTGAATGGGACAACAACCTCCCGTCGTGGCGCAAACTTCTTGGGGAAGCCACCAAAGCCAGAAAAGCACAACGCCGGGTATTGAGCAGGGAGTGCAGCCATGAATCTGTCTGATTACCAGAGTCAATTTCTGGCGTTCCTGTTTGGCGGTACCAACGAACCGGCGCTGCCCAATTCGGAGGTGTATCGATTTGGGGTGGAGGCCAAGGCGGTTCGAGCCCTTGAGCTCAGTTATCCGACGGTGAAGGCACTGGTAGGACCGGCGGCCTTTGAGGAACTGGCCCTGGATTATTTCAGAATGATCCGGAAGCAGAGCGGCGACTGGAGTGATTTCGGCTGGGGATTTCCTAGCTGGATGATCTCGCACCGGATTTCAGATCGGGTTCCCTACCTCTCCGATGTGGCGCGACTCGACAATTACGTGGGGCGGGTCGAGCGTTGCCAGTATCAAGAAGTGGACTTCGAGAGCTTTTCTGCGATTGGCGAGGATCTCTCTTCTTGTCAGCTCATTCTCAATAGCGGGCTTCAGTTTTTCAGGTCCGTTTATCCAATCGTCAGCATATGGGAAGCACACAAAAGCCATACCCCTCAAGACACGCTCAGTTTTGCTCAAGCAAAAAGAATGATCGCCAAAGGCCGAGGCCAGAACGCCCTGATTTATCGAGCGGGTTGGCGAGGGATGGCGGAAGCCATTTCTGAAAAGGAAATTGCGCTGCTCAATCGTCTCAGGAAACAGCCAAGTATTGCCGAAGCGTTCGGTGACGATGTTCTGAATGAAACGAATTTTACCGGTTGGCTGCAAGACATGATCTCAAAAAGGGTCATCGTTGGCGCCAGAACCATTCATTGAGAGGAGATTGATATGAAAACCTTAGCTTACAGTTTTTACGGATTAAATGATTCGGTTCAGCGAATCGTCCGAGGCCTGCTACCTGTTGCACTGCTTCTTGGGCGCCTCTACGTGGCATGGGTGTTCTTCAAAGCCGGCCTCACCAAGATTGATGACTGGGGGACGACGCTGTTTTTGTTTGAAGAAGAATACAGCGTGCCGCTGTTAAGCCCGGAGTTGGCTGCCTTCCTGGCCACGTTCGGGGAACTGGTGTTTCCCGTCCTGCTCGCCCTTGGCCTGCTTTCTCTGGTGTCTTCCCTGGGGCTGTTTGTGATCAACATAGTTGCGGTTATCAGCCTGGAAATGATCGCGCCGGCAGCCGAGCTGACCCACGTGGTCTGGGGCCTGATCCTGATGGCACTGGCCATGTGTGGGCCCGGTCTGTTCTCGCTGGATAAGCTGATTGGCGACAGGTTGAGAAGAGCCTGATCCAGAATTGTTCACCCCTTGGCGTATTCGGCATTCTCCCTCGCATCGATAGTGTTCGCCGGGTACGCCCTTTTCTTAATTGAAGTTATTGTCCGGAGGATATCCGCTGTGCCGATCGTAAACCTGAATACATTTGACGAACTGGGAGATCTTGCCAACAGGCACGAGTGGCTCCTGCTGGATTTTTGGGCTCCCTGGTGTGCGCCGTGCAAGGTTATGAACCCGGTTCTGGAGCAGTTCAGTCAATTGAACCCTGAAACTGCAGTGGTAAAAGTGGACGTGGACCAGAAGCATGATCTTGCTGCCAAGTTCGGCGTTAGAGCCATTCCGACCCTGGTTCTGCTGAGACGAGACCAGTTCATGGGCCAGGAGGCAGGCTCCAAGTCCCTGAAGGACCTGACTAACTGGATAGATGGTTTGAAAGAGAAGGTATCGCAGTTAGCGTGAGTTGTTGGCGGTGTTCAGAGTAAACTCAGTTTGCCGGGCTCAAGCCCGGCTTTTTTATGCGGGAATAGCGAGTGTTTTGTACTCTGTTCGCAACTGAGATGAATCGTTTGAACGTGCCTTGGAGAAGAATTAGACAATGACGGTCGAATTGCCGAGATACCAGAAACTTGAGAATACTCTGCGACAGAGTATTGAAAGTGGCCGCTGGCAAGCTGGCGAACGACTCCCTTCAATAAGGACACTTTGTCACCAGCACGGCGTTTCCAAGATTACGGTTCAGCATGCACTGCAGCGACTTGAAGCTCAGGGATTGATCGAGGCTCGGGAGCGCAGCGGCTTTTTCGTTGCGCCCGGTCATCGAGAGTTCGAGCCCCCCAGACAAGCCTCGACACTCGCCGCACCCAAACCTGTTTCGGTGAGCCAGGTGTTTCAGGACATCATGACCCGAAGCGCTGCCTTTGATTTGCTCCCTGATCACCGCCGCGAAGTAGCGCCGCCAGGCATTGTTCAACTTAACCGGTCGATCGGGCGGGCACTGAGGCGTCAATCGGCAAGCTTTCAATACTATGACGAGCCGGCTGGTGACCCGGAGCTGAGATCCCAGCTTGCCCTGCGATCAGCCCGAAGAGGATGGCCCGCTGAAGCAGATCAGTTCTGCATTACATCTGGCTGCCAACAGTCCCTGTTCCTTGCCTTGATGGCCGTTTGCCAGAGCGGTGATGTGGTTGCAGTGGAAGCACCCGGGTTCTATGGCGTGCTTCAGTTACTTGAACAACTTCAGCTCAAGGTAGTTGAGATACCGGCATCGCCAAACAGTGGTATGGATATACAGGCGCTTGAGGAGACTCTGCAGACCTGGGACGTAAAAGCTTGCGTGGTTTCACCGGCCTTTGCTACACCCACCGGCGCTGTGATGCCTCATGAAGCCCGCGTGCGGCTCCTCGCGCTAGCCGACCAACATCAGCTTGCCATTATCGAGGATGACATTTATGGCGAATCGGGTTGGTTAAACGTACCCGACACTCTGAAAGCGATTGATGAATCTGACCGGGTCATCCATTGCAGCTCTTTTTCCAAGGTGCTTTCGAGAGATCTCCGTTTGGGGTGGGTGTCAGGAGGAAGATGGCACCAGCAAATCATGCAACTCAAACTGACGTCCCAGTTGGCGAGTAGTCGGTTTTTACAACAAGGAGTGGCGGATTTTATTGCAGAGGGTGGCTACTCATCCTTCCTCCGGCGCTATCGTCAAAGTTTGCGCCAGCAGCGAGATCATTTGCTGACTCTTCTGGGAGACTGGCCGGTGCCTTTGCGTGCAACGGCGCCGCTTGGGGGCTTGGCTCTGTGGGTAGAGTTGCCTCCAGAGGTCGACACCTTGAGTCTTTACGCCGAAACGCTGAAAGAGGGCATTGTCATCACCCCTGGCAGCCTCTTCTCGGTGTCAGGAAAGTTTTCAAACTGCCTTAGAATCAGTTTTGCCCATCCCTGGAATGGCCCCAGGGTTGCCGCTTTGCACCGGTTATCTGAACTGGTGTCCTGAAGATTCCTTAACTGTCCCTATTGTTTATTAAAAAAGTGGTCCTGCCCCTATTTAAAGCGAGCGATTATCCTCCTGCCATCCGTTTCTGATCGAATGTGGCAAGGTGCGCAGCGAATGAGTCGCCTGATCTCTGTTAAGCAAATTGAATCGTCATCAACAACTCATGGACCTGAACAGAAAATTCAGCCGCGAAGTTTTTCCGGGCTTTACCGCCGTTTGAGGATAACCGGCGGGTTTGTACTCTTCGCCCTGTATTTTGGCGTAGCCTGGCTGAACTGGGGTGGCCGGCAGGCCGTACTCTGGGATCTTTCCGAAAAGAAATTCCACATATTTTCAGCCACGTTCTGGCCAGAAGACCTCGTGTTGCTTTCTGGAATCCTCTTGATTTGCGCCTTCGGCCTGTTTTTCCTGACCGTATTGGCCGGGCGGGTATGGTGTGGCTATGCCTGTCCCCAGAGCGCCTGGACTTGGGTATTCCTTTGGGCTGAGCGAATGACAGAGGGGGACCGCTCAAGAAGAATCAAGCTTGATGCCGCGCCTCTGAGTCTGGACAAGATCGCTCGCCGGGGTTCCAAACATGGGCTCTGGCTGGTTATCAGTCTGCTAACGGCAATAACGTTTGTAGGCTATTTCACGCCGATCCGGGATCTTGTCGGTGATCTTTTTGCGATGGAAGCATCCGGTTGGGCCGTGTTCTGGGTCCTGTTCTTTACCACGGCTACCTACTTGAATGCCGGTTGGTTACGCGAAAAAGTCTGTTTTCACATGTGCCCCTATGGCCGGTTTCAGTCGTCCATGGTGGATGCGGACTCCCTGGTTATCTCCTACGACGCCGCCCGAGGTGAACCGAGAGGTTCGCGGAAAAAGGATGCTGCGCTTTCCGAAGGCGGGCTCGGTGATTGTATTGACTGCCAGATGTGCGTTCAGGTGTGCCCGACCGGTATCGATATTCGGGACGGTTTGCAGATGGAGTGCATCGGATGCGCGGCGTGCATCGACGCGTGCGACTCGATTATGGACAAGATGGGGTATGACCGTGGCCTGGTGCGTTACGCCAGCGAGCGCGAACTAAAAGGCGGAAAAACAAATCTGTTGCGGCCACGACTGGTGGGGTATTTCGCGTTCCTCGCTTTGATGATTGCGCTATTTTCCTGGGGCGTGGCGTCCAGACCACTGGTAACCCTCGATGTGGAAAGGGACCGCGGTATGTATCGCTATACAAGCGAGGGCAACATTGAAAATAGTTATTTGCTCAAGCTTACCAATAAAGACAGCAGCCCGAGATACCTGGTGATCGAGGTTGGCGGTGTTGAAGAATTCTCAACCACAGGTCCCGGAGGTGTCGTGGTTGGAGCAGGTGAGAGGGTTGAGGTGCCATTTTCTGTCGCTGTTCCGTCCGACTCCATTGATTCCGGGGCTAACGACATTGTATTTGAGGTCAGCACGTTGAATCACGAAGGGGCAGCGACAACCGGCACCACCACCTTTCTTGGCCCCCCAAAACACTGATGGGATCGGTCTTTCGGGATGACCAAGGGGACGGTCGCGAATCTCGTCGAGCCGTCCCCTTGGCGTCCTAGGGATTCATGATGAGATTAAGCTCACTCTCCGGAGGCAGACCAAGCCGCATCCTCACATTGCCGTTGCCATCTTTGTAATAGATTCCAGGAGTGGCACTGACGCCCAGGTCGGACATCAATCGATTATTCGCTTCCACCTGTGCTTTGCCTCGCTCGGAAGCTTCGTGGACCGGCACAATGCCGCCACTCCGGAAGGTCTCGAAATTCTTGATATAGGCTCCGTGAGGCTTTTTCGAACCCAGAATTGTTGAAGCTTTCGCTACGCTGTCGTTGGCCAGCACTCCGACTACGATATGCCTGATTTGAACTTTGCCCTCGTTAATCCATGGCAAGGCGGCTGTCCGGAACCTGTGACAATATGGGCAGTTTGGGTCTACGAAGGCGTAAACCACGGTTTCTGCGTTCGGGTCACCGTCCTGAATCCAATGGCTGTTTTCAAGCTCTGCCCAGGCCTGTTGATTTTTTGAATCATGGAAAAGCTCTTGAACTCTGGGCGCAGAGAGATTTGAACCTTTCTTATCGATCAGCGTTCCAACAAATCCATGCTCTCCATCTCGGGTAACGTACAGAGTGACCGGAGAACCGTTCGAATCGAGTATGTAGCCGGTCATACCGTCAACGGCCTTGAAGGAAGAGACAACCTTCAGCCCGCGATCCGTTACCTGTTTGATAATTGGAGCATGACCTTCGGAGCCATGAGCTGTTGCCGAGAAAAGAAAGGCCGCACTGATCACTGCAGCCAGCCCCGAGACCGTTTTGTCCATGATGTTTACCCTTTTCAGAGGTGGATCGAGTAGTTGAGGGCTCTAATCTAGTGCTGTTTAAAGCCGGGCAGGCGGCGAATCGTGCTGAAAACTCGGCAGGATGTCTGGAGGAGTTGGTTTGGAGAAAATTTTGGTCAGCTTTGCCAGGAAATGGGCGGTCCGGAGCGTTCCAAAGGATGACCGTTCCGCCCTAATACGCTATTGCTGAGAGTCCTTGCAGAAAAATTCGATGCGAATTCCGCTTGGCTCGTAGCACATCATGTGCTTCGCGGGCCCATCGCCGACCTCCTCTGGAGGAAACTCGATTCGAAGGCCTGAATCAGAAACTCTCTGGTGGATCTGCTGAAGCGTTTCCTCATTTGCCACCTCCAGAGCCAAATGATGAAGACCGACATTAGATCTACGGTCGAACTCCACGCGATGATTGGATTTAACCTGCCATAAGGTCAGCATGATGGAGCCATCGCTGACGAAAATGGCAGGGTATGAGGGCTTACGGAACACTTCCTTCCAACCCAGAAGCTGAGTAAAAAAGACAGCACTTTCTTCGAGTTTGGATACGGTCAGGCCGATGTGGTGCGTGCCTTGGGTGAGAGCAGACATGTGTTATCTCCTGAATCAGTTAGCGATCAGAGACCCAGGTCACTGAGGCCGGGGTGATTATCCGGTCGGCGCCCGAGGGGCCAACGGAAAAGACGGTCTGTTTCTTTGATAGGGCTGTCATTAATGCACGCGAAGCGTCGCTGCATAAGGCCGTCGGCATCGAATTCCCAGTTTTCATTACCGTAGGATCGGAACCAGTTTCCGCTGTCGTCGTGCCATTCGTAGGCATAGCGCACGGCGATGCGGTTGTCGGTGTAGGCCCAGAGTTCCTTGATAAGACGGTAATCCAGTTCGCGATTCCATTTGCGGGTGAGGAATTCTTCGACCTGTTTGCGGCCATTGGCGAACTCCGCCCGGTTGCGCCAGCGGGTGTCCGCTGTGTAGGCGAGGGCAACCTTCGCCGGGTCCCGACTGTTCCAGCCATCTTCGGCAAGGCGGACCTTTTCAATGGCACTTTCCCGGGTAAACGGAGGTAGTGGTGGACGTTGGGTACTCATAAGCGTTCTCCAGTTTTAGCAAAACACAGTGAACAGGCCGCCTGGATTAGAGCAGGGCGGCCAGTTCATTTCGTGCACGGTGCAGGATGACTCGCAGGTTTCCGTGGGAAATCTCGAGCACATCAGAAACCTGCGAGCCGGTGAGTGGGCTCATGCCCTTGAGCAGAATCGCGTTGGCGTGATCCCGGTTCATATTCTTCATTTCAACGCGAATGCGTTCCTGAACCTTTGCAGTCTGGGTAGCCAGCTCCGGTTCGCTGAGATGCCCGGCGGCGCCATTAAATTGGTTGTCCGGTGAGTTGTCTGATAACAGGGCAAGGCTTGGCGTGGCCGGAAATTCCTTACGGTTTTCCCGATACGTGTTGAAGGCTTTATTGGTGACAATCCGGCATAGCCAGGTCTTGAGCGAGGAACGGCCCTCGAAAGAACCAATGGCTCCAATCGCCGCCATCCAGGCTTCCTGGGCGATATCTTCGGCAACGGCTGCAGAAGTGTACTTCGCCGCAACCCTCAGCATCACTGGATGATATCTCCGGTAAGCTTCCGCAAAGGCTTGTGGGTGCCCGGTCTGCAAGCCATCTATCAAATCAGCTTCATGCCCAAACACGGGCGCCTTTCGGGTGGTTTTGATTTGAATGTCCATCGTGCTCTTCTCCGTGTCTCGTTCACTGGTGGTTCGCAAGTCAAACCGACAAAAACACCAGTCAAAAAACACCCTGTTTCACTGCGCTGAGTGGCATTTCTTGAAGTAGACAAGTCGGTCTATTTTTAATTCTAGACAGATCTGTCTAATTTGGTCAAGATATATTCAACGAACAATTTGGAGTTTTGGCGATGGGACGAAGGCAGGATTTGGTCGACACGGCACTGCGGCTGTTCTATGAGCATGGTATTCATGCCATCGGCATCAACCAGGTGCTTCAGGAAGCAGGCGTCGCAAAGCAGACGCTCTACAACCACTTTGAGAGCAAGGACAGCCTGGTAGAGGCAGCAGTTGAGCACCGGGACAATCTGTTTTTCGACTGGCTAGAGACGCGAATGAACAGTCGGCCAGCGGGAAGAGAGGCACTCATGGAAATGTTCGATGCGGTTCACGATTGGTTTAATAATCGCGTACCAACACTGCATCGTTTCTATGGTTGCTTCTTTATCAATACCTGCGGTGAGTACAGTGATCCCGAGCACCCGGTACACAAACGATGCGCGGCCCACAAAGCACGGGTTTTCGAGCTCCTGAAGGTTCACGCCCGGGATGTCTGCAGTTCAGAATCTGAGGCAGAAGAACTGGCTAACGCACTGTTTTTATTGAAAGAAGGAGCCATTGTGAAGGCACACGTTGAAGGCGATCTGGATGCGGCTCTTAAGGCAAAGGCAATTGCCTCAAGAATGATTTCGCCGCACTGAGATATGGCGCGGCGAAATCCAGATGGTTAACGGTACCTTGAAACAGGCACATTGAGTCCGGAGGATTCCTGGCAATCCCGCTCGCTGGACAGCTTACCGAGCATGAAAACGCAGAACGGAACGCAGTAGGTCAGGACTGCCGGCAGCCATTGAATTTTCTGATATCCGAACAGCGCATCATGCTGGTTGATCAGCAATAGAATCGAACCTACTACAAGGGCAACCTTTGCCGCCTGGGTGTGGTAGCGCCTGAACAATTCAAGCAACTGCATGGGGCGGCTCCCTACGTTCTGTCTCTTTCAGCTTCTCTGCAGCATCCCGGAAGGCGGTGCGAACACCTTCTTCAATAACCGGGTGATAGAAAGGCATCCCGAGGATTTCGTTTACTGTCAGAGACTGCTGCACGGCCCAGGCCAGGAGGTGACCTATATGCTCCGCTGCCGGCCCAAACATTTCTGCGCCCAGTAGAATGCCGCTGTGCTTGTCTGCGTAGATTTTCAGCATGCCCTGGTTTTTGGCCATCACCCGGCTTCTTCCCTGATTGTGAAAGCTGACCTTCCCGGTGATGAAGGTGTGTGGCACCAGTTCGTGCGCCCGTTTGCCTACACTGGCAATTTGCGGGTCGGAAAAGACGACGCCCAGCCCGGCACGTCGATGGCCGGCTTCAACAGTGGGAAAGGTTCCTGCGTTGCTTCCCGCGATACGACCCTCATCTGAGGCCTCATGCAACAGGGGCAGCTCATTGTTGGCGTCACCTGCTATAAAGATGTGCGGTGCACTGGTTTGCATTGTGTGCCGGTCGTAGGTCGGAACGCCGCGGGCGTCCAGGACAATGCCGGTACTCTCGAGGCCAAGCTTGTCAGTGTTCGGAGTGCGACCGGTTGCCGCCAGAATATAGTCAACCACTACCGTGTGAACGATGCCTCCGGATGTGCGGTAGGTTACCTGCACGCCGCTCAGGGTTTCCTTTGCTGCGAGAACTTCCGCGTGAAGGACCAGATCAAATTCGGACTGGAAAGTATCCGCCGCAATTTTCCGGATTTCGGAGTCGGCAATTCCACCGATCGATTCGTTACGCGACAGCATCGTAACGTTGACGTTGAGTCGGCTCAGAGCCTGTCCCAATTCCAGACCGATAACACCGGCCCCGACAACAAGCACGGATGTCGGAAGGTGCTCCAGTTCGAATACATCGTCGTTAACGAGCAGGCGGTTACCCGCGCCCTCCAGTACTTCAGGAATAAACGGTCTGGAACCTGTGGCAATAACAATCCGGTCGGCAGTGATTTCAAGACCGTTATCAATCTGCAAACGATGGGTATCCACGAACCGTGCGTAACCACGCACCTTATGACTATCTTCAAACTCGTCGACATCTTCGACAACAAACGCGACGAAACGGTCACGCTCTCTTTTTACCCGATCCAAGACCGCCGCACCGTCAGTCTCAACCGTCGGGACATTGAGTCCGAAAACCCCCGCATGCTTTGCGCCGTGGGCGGCTTCAGCAGCGGCAATCAAAAGCTTACTGGGCATGCAGCCAACACGCGCACAAGTGGTGCCATAGTGGCTCCCCTCAATCAGCGCGATGCTGTCGGTATGTTTGCGAGCTTCGCGATAGGCACCCATACCGGCTGTGCCCGTGCCAATGATGGCAACATCAACTTTTCGTTTGAGCATTTCGCTCTCCTGTATGTTGTGAGGATTGTTCACAAGGTTTGTTCGTGATCAGCCGCCTGGGCTGCATGGCGCTGCAGGTGGTGGACGATATCCTGGGATTCGTACAGCCAGCGGACTTTTCCGTTTGATTCGATTCTCAGGCAGGGAACCTGCGCTCGACCTCCACCTTTGATCAACTCCGCTCGGTAGGCAGGGTTTCTGGCGATATCCCGTTCTTCCACTTCGATGTCGATGTGCTTCATCGCAGAACGGGTGTATGCGCAGAAAGGGCATGAGCGAAAGTGGTACAGAGAGAACGATGTGGTTTGCGAACTGACGGACATGGTCTGTCTCCTTCGTAATGAATGTGCCTGCAATTCTCTGTTCTTTGGCCAGAGTGGAGGTGGCAGGACGGTTGGAATAGTTGTCCATCTGTTTGAGGAGTCCGTTGGTCATGCGCATGTGTGCAAAAAATAGACAGCAAGCACTTGCATTTTCCCTTGAGATGTATATACACTTTAATTCATTCGATTCGATTCGATTCGATTCCGGAACAGGTGTTCCTGTGTTGATGATTCAGTGTTTAACAAGTTGAGGAAAACAGGCATGAGTCTTTCTCTTAATATGTTTCAGGCAACTTTCGGGGTCTATAGCCGACTATTACCATCCAGAGCGGCCTTGAAAGCCGTCGAACTCATGACGAGTCCCCGAATAAAGCCAGAACGACGGGCTTCATCCCGAGAGTTATTTGAGAAAGTCGTGCCGTTACGTAATGACGGTTGGCTCTCCATCATCGGAAACGGCCCGAAGAAAATCTTGTTCTTGCATGGCTGGTCAGGTTGGGTGGGGCAATTCAAAGATCTGATCCGTGAGATTGATCCCGCTGAATACACCGTTTATGCCGTCCATCCAGCGGGGCATGGAGAGTCCGAGGCGACCGAATCTCATCCAGGGCGCTTCATCGAGGCAGTCTTCGAAGCGCATGAATACGTTGGTGGGTCTTTTGATATTGGAGTCGGTCACTCACTGGGTGCAGCTGCGCTCGTTTATGCCCAATTCACGAGAAGTTGTTTCGAGCGTCTGGTTCTGGTTTCTGGTCCGGCAACCATTGAAGGAGTGCTGAGCCGATTTGCCCGGTTTGTGAACCTTGGCGCGCGAAGCAAACGTCTTTTCGTCCGCGATATGGAAGAAACGGTGGGGCTGAGTGTTGATCGCTTAAATCTGATTACGCTGGCGCCCTCAATCAATACACCCGTGTTATTGATTCATGATGAGCTGGATTCAGAAGTTCCTTTCGCCGAGTCCAGAGCGTTGCATGAGGTTTTTCCACGAAGCCGTTTAACCTGCACAAAGGGAGACGGACATAGCCGGCTTTTACAAAATCCTGAAGTGGTTCGCGAAATCGTCGAATTTGCCCATACACCATTTAGGCCGTAGTCCGAACACCTGTGTGAATACTGGGAAACGAACGGACGCCGAAGCGTCTTTTTAATTAACTCGCAAAGTGTAGATACACTAAAGAGGGCGTGATGGCTGAACATAAAGAGCATCGCTCAACTGGGTTCGACTTCTTTAAGGAGCTGATTCGTTATCGCTGGATCTCGCTGATTTTGGCATTGCTGGTTATTGGCGGGCTTGCGAGTCAGCTGGGCGAGCTGAGGAAGAACACACAGGCCGACGCTTTCATCGATGCTAACGAACCGGCGCTGGTGTACAGGCGCGCTGTTGAGGATATCTTTAATCTCAAAGACCCACTGGTTATAGCGATACAGAATCAAGGGCCCCACGGGATTTACAATCCGAAAAGCCTCGAACTGGTGAACTGGCTCAGCGACCACCTGGTTTCTGTGCCGAACATAGATCCACAGGGCATAACCAGCCTGGCCACTGAGTCGAATATTCAGGGAGACACCTATGGAATGGAGGTCCGGGAATTCCTGGATGGGCCCCTGGATGAAGGTCATATCGAGTGGATTAAAGCGAGCATTGAGAGTTTTCCCCTCTACGAAGGAAGTCTCGTAGCTGGCGACAGTTCAATGACGTTAATCGTCGCTGAACTGTTGGACCAGGAAAAGGCGGAAACGACCTATCGGGCTGTTATGCAGCTAGTCGAGGAAGCACCGGCAGGAGAGAATGAAATTCATGTTGCAGGCGAGGGAGCCATCGCAGGTTACCTGTCTGAATACATAGACAGCGACGCCAGACGGTTGAATCCATTAGCTGGTCTGATCATTAGCATTGTACTGATCGCTGCCTTCTTCACCGCCCGGGCAGCCATTATTCCCAATCTGATTGTCGCTGGAACCGTGGTGGGGACAATTGGGGCCATGGCAGTCGCCGGCGCTGAATTTTATGTCATTACCAATGGCCTGATCGTATGCATGATTGGAATTGCAGTTGCAGATTCCATTCATATCTTTTCCGAATATTACGAGGCCCAAGCTGCCGACCCAACGCTATCCCAAGCGGATGCCATTGCCCTGGCAATGGCTCGCATGTGGCGCCCGGTCTTGCTGACAACGTTGACAACAGCCGCGGGATTCCTGGCGCTATACCCCACCAATGATATGCCGCCGCTTCAGTACTTCGGCATCTTCGGTGCCTTTGCGGTTCTGATTGCTGGCCTTCTTACACTGTTCGTAACCCCCACACTTCTGTCTTTTTACCGCGCCCGGCCCAGCCGTCTTTTCAAACGGCATCGCAGGGTTTCGTCAAAACGAATCCTGGCAAGGGCACTTGGCTCCTTACCGTTAAATCATCCGGTGAAGGTTCTTCTGTCCGGGGCTCTGATTGCGGTGCTGGCTGTCATCGGAGCGGTGAATGTGGTGGTCAATGAAGAACGAATTGAGAACTTTCAGCCGCATGAACCCATATACGTTGCTGACAAGAGAATCAATGCCTTGATGGATGGCACCTATTACCTTGATGTCGTGATAGAGACTCCTGATTCGGAGGGCATCTATGATCCTTCCGTTCTGAGAGCTATCAGCGAATTGCAGGGCTTTTTAGAGCAGCAGCCGGAGATTCATGGAACCACCTCTATCGCTGATTACATCAAACAGATGTACAAGGCCGTCAATGAAGACGATCCGGAATTCTACCGTTTGCCTGACGATAGAAATCTGATTGCCCAGCTCTTTCTCCTTTATACAGCGTCTGGCGACCCGACAGATTTCGAGGAGCGCGTGGATTCCCGTCGGAAAACGGCCCTGGTGAGGGCCAACTTGAAAACAGGCTCATACCAGGTTAGCCGGTCTCTGATCCCAAGGTTGGAGAGTCACCTTGCTTCCAAGTTCGATGGCGAAGTGAGTGCGCAAATAAGCGGCCGGATCAATGTGGACTACCACTGGATTGATGGCATTTCTGAAACGCACCTGAACAGCGTCATCGTATCCTTCCTGGCGGTGTTCCTGATGGCCGCACTGCTTTTCCGGTCAATTATCGGTGGCCTGATGGCGGCGATTCCGGTGGGCTTTTCCATTCTGGTGATCTACGCCGTGATGGGCGTAAAGGGCATTTGGCTCGGCGTGGGAACGTCCATGTTTGCGGCTATCGCGATTGGGCTGAGCGTCGATTTTGCCATTCACACAATTGATCGGCTCCGCCAAGCGATGTCCAGACCCGGAGATCTGAGTACCGCAGAACGCATCACCAGTGTTTTTGAATCTACCGGGCGGGCACTCTGGTTCAATCTCTTGGCGGTTGCACTCGGTTTTGGTGTTCTGATGACAAGCCAGGTTCCCCCATTGGTGAACTTTGGCATGTTGGTGGCTTTGTCTGTATCGGTCGCGTTTGTCGCCAGCCTGCTTTTGCTGCCCGCCTTTACTCTGGTTTTTCGACCAGGATTCATGGTGGGCGAGGGCGGCAGTTTCTGGAAAACAGGAGTGATTCTACTAGCCGTTTTGGCAGCGGGTGCGATGACAAGCAAAGCGTTCGCTGACGAGAATCCTCCCACAGCGGATGAGATCGTCCAAAAGATGAACAACCGCCCTGAGGGTGTTGCGGTTCAGCGAGATATGGTCATTACCATGACTGATCGCCGAGATAACATCCGTGAGGAGCATACGCGAGCATTCCGGCGCTATTTCGGAGAAACCAAGAAGACGGTCATCTTCTACACCCAACCGGGCACCGTTGCAGGTACCGCATTCCTGACCTGGGACTACGCCGACCAGGAAAGAGACGATGACCAGTGGCTTTATCTTCCCGCCTTGAGGAAGGTGCGCAGAATCTCGGCATCAGACCGCGGGGATTACTTTCTAGGCACGGACTTCACTTATGAGGAAATCAAGAAAGAGAGCAAAATTGCCGCAGAAGACTACCAGTTTTCGCTGCTGGGAGAGGAGGATGTAGATGGCCACCACACATGGATAGTTCAGGCAACACCTGTTGATGCGAAAGTCATCAGGGCGCTCGGATATGGACGAGTGCTGCTGCGGATTGACTCCACACTGTGGATTCCACGGCTGACGGAATACTGGGATGTAAACGAAAACTTCCTCAAAACGGTGCGCGCCCGAAGCATAGAAAACATTGACGGAATCTGGGCGATCACCGACATCGAGGCAACCAACCGAAAAACCGGCCACAGTACCCGAATTCAGTTCGAGAACACCGATTACGAGGCCTCCGTTCCGCCCCGATTGTTCGAACAGAATGCGTTGAAACGGGGTTACTGAAATGAAATCTGCTCAAACGACAGGTCTAGCGATAGCCCTGTCGATGATTGCCCCGTCCGTCGCGGCGATAGATGTTCAGCACTCCTCTGTTGTTGACGTTGAGGCGGCCTATGCTTACGAGACCGGGTCCTGGCAGAAACAGGAAATTGTGTGGCGACCAGAATGGGTGATGCGTTTTGTTTCAGGTGCGCGACTGACGTTCATTGGAGAAGGGCGCTTTGATGCACTGGATAAACTGGACCCGGGCCGGCCGGACCAACCCTTTCGTGCCCGGAACACCAGGAAAGGCTTTCCCAATGATCATATTGATATGGAGCTACGAGAGTTCTTTTGGGACCACTATGCAGGGGATACCTTTGCACGTTTGGGCAAACAGCAAATTGTGTGGGGGCAGGCCGACGGCTTGCGAGTACTTGATGTTATCAACCCGCTGAGCTATCGGGAGTTCATTCTACCCGATATCGAACACCGTCGGATTCCGCTCTGGTCCGCACTCTTCGAGTTTCCGCTGGATACCTGGACGGCCCAGTTGGTGTGGGTGCCGGATGCCACGGTGACGGAAAGTACCTTGCCGGGAGCCACTTATTCATTGATTCCGGACCTTTATGGAGACGGTCGCCTGCAAGTAAATCGCCCTGAGTCACTGGAAGACAGCGATTTCGGGGCGAAGCTCTCGAGTTTCCAGAATGGCTGGGATCTATCGCTGAATTACCTGTATCACACGATTGATGATCCACTGATTCGGATCGATACCTCTGAACAACGGGTCGTGGCGGACTACAACCGCTCGCACCTGATTGGCGGCACCGCGTCAAAACCGTTCGGGGATGTCACCTTTCGAAGCGAAGTCGGGGTGGAGAGCAAGAAGCGCTTTCAGGATTCCGTGACCGGCCAAACAACAGATACAGAGATCGGCTCTTACGTTATCGGCCTGGATTACAGTGGTTTGGCTGACTGGTTCATCAGCTCACAGTTTTTCCAGACCTATCGTTTTACCAGCACCGGCGAAGACTCCCGTTCAAATGAGCAGATCACTTTGTTGGTCAGGCACGAGGCAATGAATAACGCGCTCAGGTTGGAGGCCTTGAGCATATACGACCTGGATAAGGAAGATTCACTGGTTCAACTGGAGGCCGAGTACACCGCATCCAGCAACGTGGTCCTGAGAGTGGGTGCCGACCTGTTTTTCGGGGATCGGTTTGGCACCTTTGGCCAGTTCCGCGAGGAGAGCCGCCTGGTTACCGGGTTTACTCTGAGCTTTTAAACATACAAATGTTTCGAGATGAGATGAGAAATGCTGGATAAAATACTGTTAACTGTAGGTATTGTACTTTACGCGGTTGTTGTTCCCTACCTTGAGATCAACGACAGCCACGTGTTCAACCCTGCCTGGGTGGCTCATGCGCGATTACACGAGGTGTGGCAACTGTTCACCAATTCATCGCTCGGTGCCCTGGCTTTATGGCTTACATGGTTCACGTCGGATGGCAGAGCTAAAGCAAGTCTGATCGCGTTTTTGATCACCGGAGGCTTTCTTGCTGCCTATGCTATACAGGACGTCTATGGCGGATCGATGGTACACCCGGACGGGAGCGAGAAAACGGCCTTCGGCATCAACGTGGGTGTTCTTGGATTCGGCTGGGTATTCGTGAGTTCCCTATTTACGTTCGCAAGATCAGGGCGTCGCAATTTCAGAGCGAGCAAGACTCTCTGTGATCCCAATCCCCGAGGTATCCGATCATGAAATGCCGATTAGTAGACGTATTTGCCAGCCAGAAATTCCGAGGAAACGGGCTCACGATTTTTTACGACTTCGAATCGCTGAATGACGAGAAAATGCTCGTGCTTACTCAGGAAATGCGACAGTTCGAATCGATATTTCTGAGTGGAGGGCCCGGAAATTGGTCCGCCCGGATCTTCACAATGGAAGAGGAGCTTGAATTTGCGGGTCACCCTTTGCTGGGGCTTGCGTATCACCTACATCAATTGCATGGCTCAGCGACGGAGTCCCGAGAATGGCAGGTTGCTTTGAATGGGAGGGAGGTGGCGCTTTCAAGTCGCTGGGAGGAAGGCGGAGCCTTTAGAGCCTCCATGTCCCAGGGCAAACCCGAGCATCTCAAGACACTGTCGCATGATGAGGCCGCGGGGTTCTATAAGGCCTTGAGTTTATCGCCAGAGGCTGGCATGCCGTATCCGGCAGAAGTAATCACTACCGGTCTTCCATACCTGATTCTACCGGTTAACGGACATCTGGATGCTATCAAGTTCAACGTCCCGGACCTGAGTTCTCTGCTGGCTTCATACGGAGCTAAGTTCATTTATGTGCTGGATACGGGAACCGCAGAAGGACGAACCTGGGATAATGCTGGCAAGGTAGAAGATATCGCTACCGGAAGCGCCGCAGGGCCGGCGGCAGTTTATTTATTTTGGCAAGGTCTGATGCAGGTGAATCCAATCACGATCTTTCAGGGGCGTTTCTGCGGGAGGCCAAGTGAGATTGAAGTGCTGCTGGAGTTTGATGGGCCAACGATTTCAAACGTTGATGTTTCCGGGAACGTTGTGGATGTAGCGGACATTCGATTCAGCAGTTGATTTGGAAACATGGTTAAAACGCACCGTCCCTGGTGCCAAGACGCAAAAGAAACATCTGAAACTCAACCGTGGCTTTCGGGCTGTACCTGGCCACGGATAACAATCTGACCGCTATACGGGGCCGGATTTGCAGTATCGTTTTTGGCGTCGCGATCCTGAATCTCACCACGAATCACAATTTGGCCGCTGTAGGGAGCGGGCTGAGCCTGTTCGGAGCGGGGCTCATCAGATTTACGGTCTGCGAGGGTCGCATGAGCGGGCAGGGCAGCCGCAGTAATAAGGGAAGCCAGGGTAAACATTGCAAATTTACGCATTTTCAATTCTCCACAGTTTGAGTTGGTTCAGCTGACTCCGATGCCGGAATCGGTCGGATATCAGATGAGCAAATTGTGGGACTGAACAATGTCGAGGAATAATTCTGAAACGGTATGGTAAACATCATTATCAGTGATGGGGATTGATGATGAATGCACAAAAACCGCACGTATTACTACTTATCTATAAACCGAGGTGATGTTTTAAATATCAACGCTTGATTAGTTCTGAGGGCCCGGTACTCGAAAAATAGCAGCCAACTTTTCTACCGACACAATTTCGGAGTTGGCTATGATTTTTCGATTTTTGACCGTTTCTCTTGTAGCGGCTGTTCTGGCGTCATCTGCTCAGGCCGAGTCTGCAGACTCGGTGCTTGCGATCTCCACGGACAACGACCTGTTCGCTCCCACGCAAACGGATCGGGATTACACCGCCGGTGTAGCGATTACCTATTCCTCAAATTCCGAGGATTTCATGGGTAATCCGGTGTCCAGGGTGAGTCAGGGGCTGGACAGGTTCGTGCTGCCCTATTTGGGCCACGAGGTTGGGAGTCCGCAAAGCGCGGCGCTTGAACTGGGGGTTTACGGCTTCACGCCTGAGGAAATCAAGGAATCCGCGATTGATCGTAGCGATCGGCCCTACAGCAGTCTGGTCTACCTGTCCTCAAGCCAGAGTTACCAGGCGCTCGGGGTCGATTCGGGCTGGACCACATCCATGACCGTGGGTGTTCTGGGACTTGATGTATTCAAATCCGGCCAGAACGCGGTTCACAAGGTGGTAGGCAGCGACCGCGCGAACGGTTGGGACCATCAGATCTCGAATGGTGGTGAGCCAACTTTCCGGTACTCGGCGGCGTATCACCAGTACCTGGATGCCAGCGAATCGGATCAAAAGTATAAAGTGACGTATTTCGGATCGGTCGGATACCTGACCGAGTTTGGAGCAGCATTGGTATTCCGGGATGGCCTTATTTCCTCTCCGGACAACCGATTTAACCCCGAGCTGATGGCCTACGGTGAGCGAGCGCCCGGAGTTTCCGCACCTGGCGGACGGGAGAATTATTTCTGGGGCGGGGTGTCGGTGAAAGCCCGGGCTTACAACGCTTTTCTTCAGGGCCAGTTTCGTGATTCGGACCACGAACTGGATGCCAATGATCTGAACATCTTGCTGGCTGAAGTATGGGCTGGTTATACCCACAGTTTCCTGGCGGGCACCGAGCTCAGTTATGTGTTGCGTGTTCAGAGTTCCGAAATCAAATCCGGAACGGGAAATCGCACGCTGGCCTGGGGCGGGCTGGTATTCAGCAAACGGCTTTGAAGTCCGGACAGACACTCATCATTACGGGAAATAGAACTTATACCGTTCAGTAATTGGTTTTGCCTAGCATATGGCTTCAGTGTGTGAACCAATCGATTTGTTAAGGGAGTTGAACTCATGAGCAACATGATCGAAGTAACCGATGTAAATTTTGAGCAGGCCGTTGTACAGAGTGATCGCCCTGTGCTGGTCGATTTCTGGGCACCTTGGTGTGGTCCCTGTAAAACAGTGGCTCCCATGCTGGAGGCAATCGCTGATGAATTTGGCGATGAGTTGACCATCGCCAAAGTGAACGTCGACGATAGTCCCGATGTAACTGCGAAAATGCGGATCAGGGGTATCCCAACCCTGGCACTGTTTCAGGATGGCGGCGTGATTGCCCAGAAAACCGGTGCCGGCAGTCTGAGTGAATTGAGAACGTTCGTGAAAGGGAATTTGTAGACCTTTCCAGCGGCCTCCCAATCGGGAGGCTTCTTCATACTGCAATTGCGGTTCGGGTTCTTCCGGGCCAGACTTGTCGGGGTCCATCCTTCAGGAACGTTGAATGAAAACGCAAGAACTTCAGCTGTTGTACATCTTTGATGCGATCATGACCGAACGCTCCGTGACCCGAGCGGCTGATCGACTTTCCATGACCCAGCCTGCAGTATCCAATGCGATTTCCCGAATGCGCCAGATCTGGAACGACCCATTGTTTGTGCGAAAGGGTCGTAATATCGAACCAACATCCTACGCGCTCAGCCTGTGGGATCAGGTGGGTGATCACATGTACGCATTGACGAATGCGGTCAGTGCCACGCAATTTGATCCGGCCACCTCCAAGCGTAAATTCCGCATAGCAGTAACGGATGTGACTGTTGAAATGATCTGGCGGCAGCTGATTGAACTTCTTGAGGACCAGGCGCCGGGCGTTGATATCCATGCCGTCCCCTACACGCCAGAGGGCACGTACGAAGATTTGCGCGAGGCGCATGTTGATCTCGCGGTCGGGATGCTTACCCAACACGATCACAGTTTGCGAAGTACGTGGTTGTTTGAAGGTGGGTATGTCCTGGCGATGCGCGCAGACCACCCGCTGGCTGGCCGCCAGATCACCATGGATGAATTCCTCCAGGCCCGGCACCTGCTTGTGACGATGTCGGGGGATGCACACGGATTCGTGGACAGCTACCTTGATCAGAAGGGCCAGAGCAGACGCATTGCAGCGACGGTCAACCATTTTTCGATCGTTCCCCAGGTTCTCAGGGATTCGAACCTCATTGCAGCGGTACCCGAACTGATCAGCCAAGACTGTGGCTTCGTGGATGGGCTATGGATGGGGCAGTTGCCTTTCGAAGTAGATCCAACCAGCCTGTATCTCATCTGGCACACACGCCATGACCGTGATCCCGGAATCGTCTGGTTGCGAAACCACGTGGAACGGCTCCTTCGCGAGCGCTGGCATGACATTATGACCAACTCGCCCTGTGGCCATTCAGCGGTAAAAGCCATCGCCTGAAACGAGTAAAAGTTCAGTCATCACTTTCTGTGATGACAAAGATACCGCAACGGAATTATTCAGCCTCCCGAAAACTTCCAATAATCCTCTGCAGATGTCGCGAGTTGCGGCATCGGCAAGGGCTTGGTTAAACCAGGATTGATCCGGCCAGCTTGCCCAATAATCTGCATATCTTGGAGTTGGGAGGGGGAATGAACGGCCAAACGAACTGCCCGTCGATGAGGTCCAGCTGGCAGCCTGCTGCAATCACCGACGCCACTGACCAGAAATGGTACAAACCAATCATCTCTGTAAACGCCGACAACAGCGGCAACAGGCACGTCTACAAGGCATTCCGATTCTCCCGGGGCCTGCTCGGGAATTACTTCCGGTTTCTCGCGTCCCACGAATTCAGGATGCTGAGCAAAGTCGAGCACCTGGATTTCACGCCTGATCAAGTCAGCCGGCCATCAGACGCGTCGCCCACCATCCATTATCGTCTGATCGAGGGAAGGCCGGTAAAGGAGATCGCGGCAGGCAAGGGTGTACCGGACAACTTTTTTTCACGACTTTTCAGTGACGTGAAAACCCTGCACCAGCATGGGGTTGCCCACATGGACCTTGGCAATTCCGGAAACATACTGGTGTCGGGGCGCGGCGACCCTGCAATCATCGATTTTGGCTCAGCTATCCCCTTGAGTTGGCTGCCATCATCTGTCCAGAGCTGGGCCTGCCGCAAGGATATTCTTGGTGTTCTGAAGCTCTGGCATCGCTTCGATAGTGAATCCATGCCACTGTTTCTTCAACATTATTATCAGAGCAATTACCGCAAAAACATCTACACGCCCAAGCGTTTTCTAAGGGCGTTAAGGCGTTGGGTAACAGGCGGCGCTGGCGCTGAAGACCTGTCCGGAGTGGCGACCGTGATCAGTGTGTTTTTGGGGCTACTGGTACTGGTGTCTTTCACCTGAAGAGCGGCGTTCTGCCGCTCAATTTAATGCTTTCCGATGGGCGAAAATTGTTGGACTGGTCAGGCATAAAAAAGGGGCGGTCATGATGACCGCCCCTTTTCGTTGTGATCAGCTTAGTTGCTGATACCAAGATCGACTGTTTCGATCGCTGGATTGTTTCCACGCTCGATATCTTCCTGGCTCACGCCTTCGGCCTGTGCGACAGCAGAGAAAGCGATTACAGAGAAAACGAGAAAGAACTTGTTGATTGCGTTCATGTGATATTCCACCTTTTAAGAGAATTAAGTTAGACAACATCGCCGTATTGGCTTGATGGTTATTCTCTTGGTTTCCCGTCCTCAGAAAAAATTGCTTTGCGGTATACATCACATCAGGTCAGGTGATGGGTTAACGTCAACTTCAATAACTTTTCTGATTGCGCCCCGACCACCCGCGAACAGGTTCTTGATCCTGTTATCGGTTCCAATGGTCAGCCGCACGTTTATGACGCTAGGTGAGGGCGCGGCCATCCAGCGACCCTGTTCGATGGTGAACTCCTGCTTCTGGATAGCCAATTGCTCACGCAGATAGCAGGCCAGCGGGCCAGCAGCCATTCCTGTCGCAGACTCCTCCAGGATGCCATATCGGGGTGCGAACATGCGGGCTCCTGCGTCTCTCCCATCGCCAACGCCGTCGAAGGAGAATACGTAGAATCCTATAAGATCCAGAGATTCGCTGAGCTTCTCGATGAGGCCGAAATCTGGCTGAAGACCCTTGACTGTCTGGCCGTCTCGAATGCCAATCACCACAAAGCTGTTGCCGGTATTGACCAACATCGGCTCGGCACCCTCGATCAGATCGCCGGTGGTTATTCCAAGGGACAGCAGGACGGCCTCTAGATCATTCTCGTCCAGCGCCTCAAAGCGAGGAGCCCTTTGTTCCATATAGGCGGCTTCGTCCTCCATGTTGACCGATCTCAGGCCATCAATGGTTTCCTTTGATGACCGATCATGGGCTAACAGACCTTTTTGCTTTAGAAAACTGAATGTCGCGATCGTTGCATGGCCACAGTGAGCGATCTGCTGGGTTGGCGTAAAGAATTCTAGTTTTATCTCGGCCAATTCCGACGCAGATACAAAAGCCGTTTCCGACAAGCCGACAGCCGCCGCGATCTTCTGTTTTTGCTCGGAGCTGAATAGGTCGGCGTTCAACACAACACCTGCAGGGTTGCCGCCGGAATCGCCGTCAACAAAGGCACTGATGATTGGGACTTCAATTTTCATGATGAGTATTCCTACCGTTGATTTAGTCACCCAATGTTTTCAGTGAACGGTGCCCGGAACAAACGGGTAAACCTGGTCTACGCTTAATTAAAAATTAACCGTAAGCAGAATGGCGCCAATGCAGAAATTACCTCCGCGCGATCGAAATTTCGGTCACGGCAGAATACCAATACTACCTTCTTAATCACTCAAATTCATTTTGGCTAGCAAGGTCATTCAGGAGGCTTTTCTGTAACAACATGGCTGCTCTGATCGTCAAAGGAATGACTATCGTTGATTAGGTTCGGGAGGGCGCCATGAACGGTTTAACTCAGCTATCGAAGGGAAATTATAGACCGACAGAGGGAATGAAGGGGCTTTTGCGGCGGTGGTTTTATCTGAAGTTCGTTCAGAAAAAGAGCACCGTTGAATTGATGGCCACAGCCTCTGATCTTCGAAATAAAAGCGCGTTGAGCATTGTGGCGCTGCTGGACGTTGACGAGCAAATGATATCTCAAGTGGTAGGTAAGAAAAGGCTCATTTTTGTTCAGAACTGCCACGCGTATCTAAAGGGCGCAGTAAATCCTGCTGGCTTGGATTCCGGCTTTTTAAACGACTGATATCTCAAGCTGCCTTGAGTTTTTTACAGCCTGGTACCTATGAAATAGAGATCACGGTGGTGCCTCTTCACCACCGTGATCTCTATTTTTTACTCCGACAGCGGCTTAACCGACGGAAAATCAATATCAGTCGCTAAAACCCGGTTGATATAGTTTGTCAGAACGTTGAGGGCTACGTTGCCAATGATTTCGACCAGCTCGGCGTCGCTGTATCCGGCTGAGCGAACCTTCTGAACGTCGTCACTTGAAACGTTTCCTCGCTCCTTTGTGATCTTTACCGCGAACTCGACGGCAACGGCCGCTTTCTCCTCGTCTGAGCTTCCGCGTCTGGCAGCTTCAATTTCCTCAGAGCTGAGTTTTGCAACGTTTCTGCCCAGATAATCGTGAGCCGCCAAGCAGTAGTCGCAGTCGTTTATCTCCGCGACCGCCAACGCAATGCGCTCGCGTGTCTGGGCTGACAAAGAACCAGCGCTGAGGGCGCCGTTCAGGCCGAGATATCCTTCAAGGGTTTTGGGGCTATTCGAAGTAATGCGGAATAAATTGGGAACAGTACCCAAAAGGCTATTTACAGCTTCGAGCAATGCCCGCGAGGCTTCGGGAGCTTCTGAAATTGAGGCTGGTGTTGGAATGCGTGACATATCTTTTCTCCTGTTGATTTCGTTAAGGAGCATTGATAATAAAATTTCGACAATCATAAATAATTGGTGCACAGAGCAATTTACTATTGCGTTATATGAAAGGATAAATTCGGTAGGATTTCTGTTTTATGGATAAGATTGCATTGATGCGCATCTTCGTGGAGGCGGCCGAACGCGAGAGCTTCGTAGGGGCTAGCCAAAGGCTAGACATGTCGGCACCCGCTGTTACCCGCGCAATTGCCCGGTTGGAGGACTCGTTAAGCGTTCGTTTATTTAATCGAACAACCAGGCGTGTCCGTTTGACCGAGTCCGGAGCTCGATACTACGGAGATGCCAAAAGGATTCTGGAGGAAATCGAGGAGGTGGAGTCGGCGCTGGTGGGTGTTTACAGGGAGCCTAAGGGCGTTTTGTCTGTGACTGCGCCCGTCCTGTTCGGAAGAAAATACATTGTTCCCATCCTTATTGAGTTCCTCGACAGACACCCGGAAATCCAGGTGAAGGCAGTTTTCTACGATCGAGTGAGTAATATTCTCGATGAGGGCTTGGATGTGGCAATCCGTATCGGCAACCTGAAAGACTCCAGCCAGTTCGCTGTCAGGGTTGGGAATGTCCAAAAGGTAGTGTGTGGCTCTCCGGACTATTTAAGCAAACATGGAGCCCCAAACCATCCAGTTGACCTCGCTGATCACCAGATCATCCAGTCTTCTGCAGTGGAACCGTCGACGACCTGGTGGTTTGAGTCGTTGAGCGGAAGAGTTTCTGTGCGTGTGTCACCCCGCCTCCAGTTTAATCAAAATGATTCTGCAATCTCTGCGGCAAAAAATGGCTATGGAATTACCCGTCTGATGTCTTATCAGGTGGGAGAGGAATTTCAAAGCGGATCATTAATGCGCATTCTTCAGGAGTACGAAGCAGAACCGATACCGATAAATATCGTTCACCTTGAGGGATTGAGGGCTAGTGCCAAAGTACGTTCATTCGTAGATCTGGTAAAAGAACGACTTAAGAATAATCCGCTGATCAACCACCAAATGTGACCGTGAATAACGATGTGCCGAAAAGAGTTTAGATGCGGGGGCTAGCTGATCTCCGCAACGTAAGTCTTGGGAGTCATACCAAACCACCGCTTAAAGGCCTTGTAAAAACTGCTCGTATCTTTGTACCCCAGGCTTAGACTTATCGCACTTGAATCAATGCCTGCTTTAATAAGCACCAATGCCTCACGCTTCCTCACAGCCTCCACAAGAGATTGAAAGTCAGTTTCCTGCTGCTTTAGCTGCCGATACAGAGTTTGACGGCTCATGGCCAGGTCGGAACAGACCGTGCTTATCGTTACCGATTTGCCTGAAGCAAACCTTTCCCGGATGTGTGTTTGAACTTTCTGTTCAATGGGTGTGCTTTTCTGCAAGGCTTGCAGGCTTTGCCTGGCTTGCTTTTCTATCAGGATCTTCAGTAATTCGCTGCTGCTGACGATAGGCAAGTTCAGAAGTGCCGAGTCAAAACGAACGTAATTTTCGTCAGCATTGAACACAAGCTTTTCGCAAAATATCGATTTGAACGGCTCGGAATACTCTGGCTCGGGGAATATGAAGCCGGCTTCCCGGATCGGGAACTTGTGATTGCTCAGCGCACGAGCCCAGGCTGTCATGGCGCTCATGCTTCGCTCGATCGCAATATCGGGATAGCCTTTATTTTGATCCAGGCTAAACGTCAATGTGCAGCTACCTCCGCGCTCGGTGAGTGTCCAGCTCTCTGAGGAGTTCATCAGTTCGATGTTTTTGATGAAGATCCCGAGAGCTTCACGCAGGTTTCTTGCCTGACTGACCCAACTGGCCAACAAACCCTTTGCGGCCGGGTTGATCATCTGCCCTAATTCCAGGCCAATACCGGGTCTTTTGCCCGCCTTTTCCAGTACCTGCCAGAGTGCGACCAGTGAAGACTCTGGGATACGAACATTTGGATCTACGCTCTCGAAATCATTTAGGCCTAAAGCAGTCAGTTGCCGCTGAGATATCAATCCCAGGCTTCGGCAGGTGGTCACTAAATCCCGGGAAGCGGCGCGAGAAACTGTGTCCCAGTGTGTGTTTTGGTGCATGCCTGTTACCAACGGACAATCGAATGATACCAACGGACCTAGGTCCGAATGAGGGCGCTGCATAACATTACCACTTTATGGCTGCGGCAAGGATTGAAATGGGGATGATGAAAGGGGTTTGGGTATCTGCATTGGCTCTAGTAACAAGCCTGTTTTTAACAGCGTGTGCTGAACCGATGGAACAATCCTGGCTAGAGCAAAAATACAGTAGTCCGACGTCACGTTTCATGCCCATCGATGGCAACCGGGTGCATTACCGGGATGAAGGAGTAGGGGAGCCATTGGTGCTAATCCACGGCACAGCCTCTTCGCTGCATACATGGGACAAGTGGGTTCAAGGGCTAGAACCCAACTATCGCGTTATCCGAATGGATCTGCCCGGGTTCGGTTTGACCGGACCAGACCGGGCTGATCGATACGAAATCGAGGATGATGTCAGGTTGCTTACGGCCTTTTTGGCCCGGCTCGGGGTTGAGAAAGTACATCTGGCTGGCAGTTCGCTGGGTGGTCGTATCGCGTGGCAGTTAGCACTGGAATATCCAGAAAACGTTGAATCTCTGACTTTGCTGAATGCGCTGGGCTATCCCCAGGAACGTTGGCCATTGCCCATCGAAATGGCGCAATGGCCCATCATGGATGAAGTCATGGCAAGCTTTTCACCACGCTTCATGTATGCGTCAGGCTTAAAGGATGTTTACTTCGATGAGTCGCTGGTAAACGATAGATTGGTAGACCGGTACTTCGAGCTGTCCCGCTATCCCGGTAATCTTGCTGCGTTTCCAAAACGCGTTCAGGCGCGGCTCGATACGAATGCCTTGCTGATACCTGGAATTCGCGTACCTACACTGATTCTGTGGGGGGAAGAAGACAAGTATTTTCCAGTCGGAAACGCCCATCGGTTTGGGGCCGACATTGCCAACTCAAGGGTGCATGTTTACCAAGATGTCGGTCATTTGCCGATGGAAGAGGTGCCGGAGCTTTCCCTGGCACACTTTATCGCGTTTATTCGCGAAAACGGTGCTAGATAGGTTGGCACTATTTCTGACCCAGATGAGTGACACATCATGCCAGGGCCCGACCCGGAAAAAATTAGAGCTTTCGAAACGCCGGAATCTCTTGGTTTTTGGCTCAGGGAAAATCACGCCACTGAACGGGAGCTATGGGTAAAAATATACAAGAAACAGGCGGGTATTTTATCTGTTACATGGGATGAGGTAGTTGTTGAGTCGCTTTGCTGGGGGTGGATTGATGGAGTGAAGCAGTCAATTGACAACCGGGCCTACCTTCAGCGGATTACACCAAGAACAGCCCGAAGCATTTGGTCGAAAAGAAATACAGAGCATGTCGAACGTCTGATCACCGAAGGCCGAATGCGAGAACCAGGGCTTTCGCAGGTTCGTGCGGCCAAATTCGATGGTAGGTGGAACGCGGCATACAAGGTCAGTGAAATGAAGGTGCCCTCGGACTTTGTCAAAGCCCTGGACGCAAGAGCGGATGCAAAGACCTTCTTCGATTCGCTCCCAAAATCTGGTCGCTCCGTGATTGCAGTCGGTTTAGCGAATGCGAAGAGGGCTGAGACCAGAGAAAGGCGATTTGATCAGTTCATTGACATGCTTGTACACCAGCAAAGACCAAAATGAGAATAAGAATCCCAATACGCACCCATTACCTTTGAGGATCGGCGCTGCCATGCGGAGCGACGAGTACGGCACTTTCGGCCTGGCCTGAAAATCCGCGCCGACCTTGCGCGGGACAGACTCCCGATCCTATCGACTTTCGACCCGCTGACGCTGAGTGTGAAAATGTCGCCCTCTGCACAATCTCTGGCATGCTGAGGCAATAACAAACGAAACAGTTCAACGAAACTTGGCTTGCACTTACAGCAAAGGGAGCAAGTCAATGAAACCATTCAATCAGGCACATCTTCATAAATTTCATAGCGCGCATAGCAGGAGAAAATATCATGACTTTGCTTGAGCTCGCACTGATCGTGGCTACATTGCTATCTGCCTTGACGGCCGGGTTTGTCTTTTCCTTTGCATCGGTCGTCATGCCGGGAATTGGGAACTTAACGGATAAGGAATTCATCCGCGCATTTCAAGCTATCGATGGCGTGATCCAAGCCGGTCAACCTTTTTTTGGTCTTGTATGGATAGGATCCGTCATAGCTTTAGTGGCGGCGGCGATTCTGGCAGTTCTGCAACTCGAGGGCATAGTGCCAACCTTGGTTGTGGCCAGTACGATCGCCTATGCCCTGGGGGTACAACTAACAACGTTTCGAATAAATGTTCCGCTGAACAACGCCCTGCAAATGTTGAATGTGGACGACATGGGTGAACTTGCGCTTGATTCAGCAAGGCGATCTTTCGAACATCGCTGGGTCAGATGGAACCTGATAAGGACTGTAGTCGCTTCCGTGGTTAGCGTCTCATTGATGCTAGTTCTGCTGTGGCTTTGACAAAACCCGCCGGCAAGGAACAGACAACCCTGAAATTTCAAAACATGAGAAAGTGACCCATGCCCGAAGCCAACGAAATAGTGATGCGCCGATTCGTCGAAGAGGTAATAAACGAGGGGCACTATTCCGCGTTGCCCGATTTGGTGCACCCGAACTATGTATACCGCAGTCCCGAGCAGGAATTGCGTGGTGCTGATGCTCTCAAAGACCTCTTCACCGCATACCGCACCGGCCTCCCGGATCTAAACACCTCCATCGACGATCTTGTTGTTTCCGATGACAAAGTCGTCATCTCCGTTACCTTAACTGGCACACACGAAGGCGAATTGATGGGGATTCCGTCAACGGGAAAACAACTGAAGATTCACGGAATGGTGCTCAGCCGCTTTGAGGATGGGAAGATCATTGAGGAATGGGAAATCCTCGACATGCTGAGCATGCTCCAACAGCTTGGGGTCATAGAAACATGGTGAGAAATTCTTGGTGCAAATGAAGCTCTCAGCGGAGCAAAGAAACGCGTGCTTGGCCGGTTTTGCTCATCGGAGAAACTTTTGGTAGACGACCAACCTAACCACTTAATTCCTGAAATCCAAAATCAATGAGTTAAGAACCTCCTTCAGCAGAAATGTGTTTTCTGCGAAAATCTTTCTATTAATCCATTGAGTAGCGGGTAATCTCCATGGCGAGGTTTCAAAATGTACGGGCCTATCTTCGATAGTGTTCTGATAAGGCCGCAGCCAGATAATCGTAAACCAAGCGAACACGTCTACTGGTTCTGAGCTCACGGTGGGCAACAAGCCAAACTTCGGTTCTTGGTAGCTTAACGTCCGGAAGCACGGGTTGGACGAGGGGGTCCAGGTCGCCAACATCCTCGGTAACAACGCCGATTCCAGCTCCCTGCCTTACCAATTGCCAATGCGCCAGATGCTGGTTGGCGGATATCTTGAAGTTGTCCAGGGAAATTTTTATTCCCTGTTCTTTCAGAATACGCACCAGCTTGAACGCGCCATCTGCCCCGACAAAGCGTAGGCTGGAATAATCCTCCCAGTTGTCGACATTCTCTGCATAGCTCTTTGCCGCGTAGAGTTTGTAATGGTCCTCTCCGACCTTTCTTGCGATCAATCCCTGTTGGGTCGGCCTAAACGATCTGACTGCAATATCCGCCTCTCGTCTGAGGATGTCGCTTGTCTCATTGGATGCGACGAGTTCGATATTCAGAGCAGGTTGCTCGAAGCTCAGCTTCGTCAGGATTGGCGAGAGAGTGAAGTTGGCCATTAACTCGTTGGCCGATATGCATACTCTTCCCTCAAGAGAGTCAGATTGAAGTGTTGCCGCCAGAGAAAACTCCCCGGCGCCTTCGCCCATTAACCTCACATACTCAAGTAGTCTTGCGCCATTAGGCGTCAGCACGAGCCCGGTGGATCCGCGCTCAAACAGTGCAACACCCAACTCCTCTTCCAACGCTGATATTTGGCGACTGATCGTAGACTGAGTGCAGCCAATCGCTTTTGCTGCTGCCGACAAAGAGCGTTCCTCAGCCGATATCAAAAAGGCGCGCGCTCGGTTCCAGTCGAAAGCGATTCTAGACCAATCCATTCAAACAGTACCCCATCAAAATTTGCATAACCCTTATGTAGCTTTTGCCGAATGCAAGGGCAGATTTCCTAGGCACTATAGCCCTCGTTATGGTCGAAGCCCTAATCCCGGGGCGATAGCTATGGAGTTAGTCTATGCGTGTTTCGATGCTCATATTTGCAGTTGTTGGGTTAGTAGGCGGGTGCGGTCATGTAACCATCCAGCCTGAGTCACAGCGTCCCGACGGAACTGCAAAGGCGTTTGCCAAAGTTGATGCCAACCCCAGCTATACCGGTAGAAGGAATTACTACGGGCTTGGTTTGATAGGGGAACACCGCGTGAACGTGAAAGAAATATGTGCTTCGCAAAAGGTACTTCAAATGCAATCCTTGCGGTCGTTTACGGACGCATCGTATGCACTTCTTACCCTTGGAATTTATACCCCGGTCACGGTCAAGGTTTGGTGCAAATCATGATTAGAGTAGCCAAAAGGTTGTTAACGATCTCTGTCATCACATTGCTAGTGGGTGGGTGTACCGTTATCCATTTTGACAATGGCGAGCGCCCGGCGGAAAACGCTAAAAAATTTACGCAATGGCACCACAGCTTTGTTTTCGAAACCATTGAAGGCAGCAACTTCATTGACCCGGCGGAGAGTTGCAAAAGTAGCGAATGGCGCAGTGTTAAGATCGAGCATGCATACTCAAGTGTTATTGCCACATCGTTGTTGTGGGAGTCGGCGGGAGCATCGGCACTGGTTTCAGGACTATGGATGCCGCGAGCCATAAACATCTACTGCATTGATTAATCGCAATAAATCGCTGCCATTCCAGCCTAATGAATCCCTTATTGGCCTGCCTCACACAGTTGTGCGGATATCTGTCACCGCTGCATGGAGAAAAACCACTAATGCTTATTGCAAAACCAGGGTTATTGAAAAGAGGGGAGTGGTCACTCTTGGGTTTTCTTTTCATTTTCAACTTTATCCCGGTATTTGGAGGCCTGCTCCGCATTATCGAAATAACCAGGGGACTTCAAATCATGCCATCCAATCCCCGGGTTATAGAGGCTCCAATGCCTGCGGCAATGCATGTGATCAGCTCTTTCGTTTTCTGTATGCTTGGCGCACTCCAGTTCCTGCCTTCGCTTCGCAATAGCTTCTCGAACTTCCACAAAGCAAATGGTTTATTAGTTGCCGCCTTTGGAATGCTTGTGGCAGCAACCGGACTTTGGATGACTGAGTTCTATAGTTTCCCGAATGAATTGCAAGGGAATCTTCTATACTGGGTGCGCGTGCTCGTAAGTCTTACGATGGCCGGGTTTATAGTGTTAGGCATCATCAGCATCAAAAGAGGCCATCTCAAAAGCCACTACTCTTGCATGATCAGCGCTTACGCCATTGGGTTGGGAGCCTCAACCCAGACGGTCCTGGGGCTGGCCTGGATGGTGATACTCGGCCATGAAGCTTTGGGCTTGGAGCGAGACCTCTTGATGGCAAGTGCATGGGTAATCAATTTGACTGTTGCCCGATGGATTATAGCCAACCTGGAATTCAGCGAATGAAAAATATTGAGTAGCGCCCAGATTATTCAGGATCCAATCTGGTTGAAACATCATCTCCACCAGCTAACGGACCAACATGAGTCGCAAATGAAAAGTCACCCAACATCTTGAGGCGATTGTCGGGTGTGATCTCGTCACACTCCAAAAAGTCAGTGACTCCTGACCAAGCGTTGCACAATGAAATTAACCCCACGCTTTGTCACTGGCACAACCACCAGGCTAAATGGCAGGGCCACCAGAAATGAGGTGACCCATGCCATCGGCCAGGTCTCTACCGCTTCTGTTAGCCCAACCGTCATCAGGGCCATTGCCAGCGACATGCCGCCGGACATAATCAACGACATGATGGTGGAGAAAAGGAGAAACGTTCCGGTCTCTTTACTCATGGTGCACTCACTCCTCTGCATTCACTTCTCTGAAAGTGCGGCGCGCTAGGCTGCTTGAGTTTCAGCTGCGAGGCCACTCAGGACGTGGTCAAGCTCTTTATCCAGGTCTCTATTCGTCAGCTCACCTCGCTCAGTATCAAAGTGATCAAAGAAGCTAGGGATGCTCAGGCTGCCAGCCACTCTGCCATCAAAAAAAGGCGCGGCACTTTCTGCCAACTTCAATACCGTTGCCGCACCGCCTGGCCCCGGAGAAGTCGCGAGCATCACAACCGGTTTGCCGCGATAGACGCTTCGGTCGATCCGGCTCATCCAATCGAAGAGGTTTTTAAACGCTACGGTGAAATTGCCATTGTGCTCGGCAAAGGAAACAAGAATCGCGTCAGCTTGTTCAATCCTGGTCTGGAAGGCGTGGGCGTACTTTGGAATGCCGTACTGCTCTTCCAGATCGATACTGTAGATCGGCAAGTCAAAATCATTAATCTCAACATAATCGATCTCCGCATTCGCCAGTTTGCTCGCGGCATATTTCACGAGCTGTCTGTTGATGGATTTGCGACTGTTGGTTGCTGCAAACGTTAAAACTTTCATGTTCAGTCCCTCGACAGGGTTAATGATTGATGGAATAGCTGTGCCGCTGGGGAAGGGGATTTCTCCCTCACTCAAGGTGCCCCAACTCACCCGCGTTATAGCGAGCAACCACTTCATCGATTTCTTGTTGGGTGCTCATTGCAAACGGCCCGTGTTGAACGAAATGTTCATTGATGGTCTCACCGGAAAGCACCGCGAAATGGCTTCTTGCAGGAGACTTTCCTCGCACTGTGACTGCCTCGCCCTCAGCATCATTAATCGCGCTGGACTCTCCCTGGTGGAGAGTGAACCATTCGCCGCGCACCTGATATTCGATGTCGCCTTCAACGGAATAGATCCAGGCGTTAAAGCCCGTTTGAATGCGGTGTTCGAATACAGAGGTTTTGAGTACAAAACCATCAAGAATGGTGACGGGCCATACCGACGCTGCGTCCGTCTCGACCCCATTGCTTTGGCCAAGAACCAGCCGCACACGGTAGCCTTGTCCCTTCAAGGTCGGCATGTCTTCTCGCTTCACATGCAGGGAGCTCGGCGCATGGTGCTTCATGCGTGCGGGCAAATTAACGAAAATCTGCAATCCATGAATCGTGGCGCCTTTTCGCGGTGCTTCGTCGTGAATGGCACCGCTGCCCGCATTCAGCCAGTAGAGGTCGCCAGGGTTAATGTCGAAGTCATTACCCAGCGAATCGCGGTTGTTGAATTTGCCTTCCGTATCTTCAAACAAAACGGTGACCGCCGAGAGGCCAGCGTGAGGGTGGGCACCAAAGGTTGGAACCGTCATGGTGTAGTGATCCACCATGATGAAGGGATCCATCGCCCCATAGAACTGCCCGTGACGAAACCCCACACCCGTGAACCCTGAGCCCACACTCAGTGGGCTTCCCTTTACCGGGGCGAAAGCTGTCATCGAGTCATGTTGTTGAGCAACTTGATAGGTCATTGTCTTTCTCCGTTCCATATCTGGTCTGAATAAAAGTTATCAGCTTGGTATTTGAATAAAAATGGCTAAAATCTGAACTATTCGTTCCATATTTAGGACGCAAAAATGAACATTGACCTGAACGACTACTTCTATTTCGTGCATGTCGTTGAAAAGAAGGGATACACCGCCGCGGCAAAGGTATTGGACATGCCCAAGTCGCGATTGAGCCGTCATGTTGCTCAGTTGGAAGAACGCCTTGGTGTGAGACTGCTTCAGAGAAGTTCCCGCAATGTCGCAGTTACCGAAGAAGGGAAGAGCTTCTACCTGCACGCTCGAAAGCTCGTTGACCACTTCGAAATGGCTGAAGCAGCAATGGACAATAGGGGTGGAAATCTTTCAGGAAAGGTTGTGATCAGCTGCTCGCTGGGTGTGGCGCAATTTGTTCTGTTCGATATCGTGACTGATTTCGCCAGGCAGCACCCGAAAGTGCTTATCGAACAACGCGTCACCAACTCCATGGTCGACTTGATTACTGAAGGAATAGACATCGCTATTCGCGGGCACAGTGGCGAACTGCCTGATTCGAGCTTGATACAGCGGTTTATCGCAACTGTGGAATGGCAGTTTTATTGCTCGCCGGGCTATCTGGAGCAACTAGAACAACTCGAAACACCCTATGATCTAGCCAGTTGTCGTTTTTTAAAGGTGGGCAGAGCCGGCGCGAAAGAGGCGATTCCCTTGCAGCACAAAGACGGTCTTCGAACCCACCAGACTACCCATATTGCGCTTTGCTCAGAGGATATGTCGACAATCAGGCAAGCCGCAATCGATGGCCTGGGCGTTACTGCATTGCCTGATTATGTCTGCAGAGCACCCGTTGAAGCCGGCCAGCTCGTCCGGGTATTGCCAGGGTGGGTATCCCAATCCGCGAGCCTCAGCCTTTTGATGCCTTCTCGAGTGGGGGTACCACCGCATACAAAAGCCGTTGCGGAGTTCATTCGTGAGAGACTGCCAGTAGCTTTAGCGCCAGCAATCCAAGAATAACCCGAGCAACATTGTTGGCGGATGGATGAACACGCATAGTACTTAATTAAGCGTCCGGATTGCGGGAATCGAAGCCGTCGCTATCTGTACAACGCGTTATCGGAATACGGCAATTCCGCCATCGAGCTTGAGATCAAAGATTAATTCGCCACGCGAGGTGAAATGATAGCGCTGAATATTATTAAGAAGCGCGAGAAATTCGGTCTCCTGTGACCCTTCACAAAACATCCTTGTCGCGGCAATTTTCCCGAACGAAATGGATTTGCCAACAGCGACATAACCACCACTGATTTGATTACAGTCGGTCGTCGCCGAAAAGCGGCCGTCTTCAGTAAAAGAGAGGGTGAATAGGTCAGGTTGGCTGGGTTCGATCTGACGCCCGTCGCTGTATAGCGCAGAAATCCAGGTCCAATCCTTCATAGTGAGGGACATGCGAGCCGGATCGGCCTCGCCCTCAAAGTCTTGCTCCACCACTCCAAAGCTTAAAGAGTCGGGATCAAGCTTAAGCAAAACATTCTTAGCTATTGACGGCTGCGCTGACATTGGCTCACCCGGAGCGCGGTCAGCATAGCTCACGACGATGACATTCTTGTGGCTTGGATCCTGACTGAGTTCTGTCGTCTGTGGCGCGATGCGATCGCCAAGCAGATAGCCCTGTGAGCCAAGGTATCCATCAGCAGTATTTAGCGCTGCCACGACGTAGAAGAACGTGCCTGAGCCGCCTGATTCCTGGGTCAGCAGAAAAACAACATCAGCACGGCCATCACCATCCAGATCAGTCGTGACTTCATTGCCGAAGTGTCGAGTAGTGGTCTTCGATGCGGATTCAGAAGCTGATGCGTTCTCAGCAAAGCCATCATGCAGCGTTACACGCCGCCCGTCGATGACATACTCGGCATCCTTGTAATGGACCGAAGGTGTGGCCTGCCTTTCGTTGTGTACGCTGGCAGCGCAACCAACGAGGCCTGTAATCATTACTGCTGGAATTCCGAGTGCAATGATAAAAAATTTCATAATGATTGGCATATATAGGTCAGTGGCGAAAGTGAGTGATTGTGCTCTCTAGCACCCTATCTGAACGACGGCGGGGTCGATCATGACCCCGCCGAGCTGCCCTTCAATAATCCTGGCAATCCTGCTATCTACATTTTTTCTACCAGCTCAATATCGCCGGGTCTCCAGGTTTGGTTGATCCATGGCTCCATGGGTCCGTACATCCGCAAAATGGCAAACCAGCTTTTTCCCGGAACCGTTTGCAGCCAATTGCCTTCATTTCCCTCAGGTGCTTGCGGCGCGAAATAGAGGTCGTAGGATCCATCTGCATTCTGCTTGATACCCTCGCTCTGACTGCCAACCGTCGGGAACAGCTGGCCTGTCTGCAGCTGGGTACGCGTCTGGGTGTCATAGAGTGTGACTGCCCAGAAGTTGTTCACCGGCACATTGGGCGGCAAATGCAGCCGGTAGGTCTTGTCTCCATAGAACGGGTTATCATCACTGTCCAGCATCGCAAGCGCGTAGTCGGAGCCCACGCCAGCCCGGGTCGCCGCCATCGCTGGCGTTACGCCGCCCGCGTTGTAGTAGAACAGGATCCGCGCATCAAGATTCATCACGCCGTCTGCCTGAAAAGACGTATTCTTGTTGGCATATGCCATGACCCAGTTACTGTCCGTTCCTGGGTAGATGTACACGCCATCAATCCGCGGATCGTAGGTAATGGATCGCCCTGCGGCGTTGCCAAGTGTGGCTGCCTCGCTCAGAAGCCCTTTCATTCGGTCGTCGGGATTGAACGGCTTGCCTTTGACGATGCCAATGGCGGCCATGTTACCGCGTATCTCGGGCCCGACTGCGTCGATCGGCTCTTCCTGGACGATGGTGTGCAATATTTCAAAGTACTCCAGGGTACTTGGATAGATGGTGCTGAACGACTTTCCGGACATGTTGATGAACTGGGTGGGCTCCGGATTGCTCTTATCCTTTAAGGGATAGATGCGTAGCCCCGCCTTGAAGTTGTCAGCGGCGACCTTGAGGCCATCCTTGATCGAACCACGAAGGAACAGGAAATTCTTGTTGGTTGACGGTTTGAGCAGGTAGTAGCCGTCCGGTATCTCGCCTTCATAGCCCGGAGGCAACACAAGGTACTTGCCACCCTTGCCTTTGTCGGGCCCGGTAGCGCCAATATCGCCGACATAGCGCTGCCAGGCATCATTGAGAAAGCCAAGCATGCCGGGTGGCACTTCAATGACGGTCGGCCCATCGTTCGCCAGGTCTGTGGGCGCATAGGCATACATGGTCGATGTATTTGACGTGATGACCGGCGTGCGCGAGTCCATCAACTGTTCCCAGAGGGCGATTTTGTTGGGAGCGTCCGCCCCTTGCTGTGCCATCCCGAGCAGAACTGCGTAGATCGAGACAGCACCGATGTTATCCAGATAGACACCAAGAGCCCGCGCGCGGTCCAGATAATCGTATACCTGGTCATTGGTGTCTCCGATCGGCACACCATCGAAAAACTCCAGTTCACCGGCAACCGTTTGCACCTTGTCCGGTATCGACGCTGCCTTGGTTTTCGCGGCCTCCCTCGCACTGTCTGCCTGTGCAGGGCCAGTGGCGAGTGCCATTGAAGTGGCTAATGCCATCGCAGTTAATTTAAATTTCATTGTTCTTCCTCATTTCCCTATAAGTATCAGCCGCCCAACGGGCGGCGGTCGAAACTGCCGGTCTAGTTCACCAACTCAATCTCGCCGGGCCTCCAGGTCTTGTTGATCCAGGGCTCGAGCGGGCCATACATGCGCAGGATTGTGAACCAGCTTTTTCCCGGCACGGTCTGAAGCCAGTTCTGTTCCTTGCCTTCCGGCGGTTTGGGTCCGAAATAAAGGTCATAGGATCCATCGGCGTTTTTCTGGAAGCCGTCGCTCTGGCTACCCACGGTCGGGAACTTCTGACCGGTCTGCAGCAACGAACGGGTCTGGGTATCGTAGAGCGTTACCGCCCAGAAGTTGTTAACCGGAACATTCGGAGGAAGGCGCAGCTTGTAGGTTTTGGAGCCATCCAGTGGCTTTTTGTCAGCATCCAGATAGGCAAGGGCATAATCCGACCCCTGGCCCACGGTGGTGGCTGCCATGGCCTGTGTCACCCCGGTCGCGTTGAAGTAGAACAGTACTCTCGCATCAAGACCCATTGCCCCGTTTTTCTCAAAGGTGGTGTTCTTCTCCGCATATGCCATCGTCCATGCACTTTCAGAATCCGGATAGATGAACACACCATCGATACGCGGCTGATAGGTAATCGCCCGTGCAGTGGCGTTGCCGAGGGTCGCAGCTTCACCTAACAGCTTCCTCATGCGCGCATCCGGCGTGAAGGGCTGACCCTTGACGATACCAATGGATGCCAGAAGACCTCTGGCCTCGGGTCCAATTGCATCGATAGGTTCTTCCTGAACCACCTGATTCAGCCCCTCGAAATAGCTGAAGTCATTTGGCGCAACCGTGTTGTAGCTCTTTGCCGAAATGTTGATGAATTCGGTGGCGGGCGGGTTGTCTGCCTGAGCCAGCGGATAGACCTTGAGGTTGGATTTGATGTTCTGTACCGCGGGCTCAAGGCCTTTCGCTATAGAGCCTCGCAGGAATAACAGGTTGTGGAAGGTGCCTGTTCTGATGATGAAATATCCCTCAGGAACTGTCCCGGTATAATCAGGAGGCAGCATCAGGTATTTGCCGCCTTTGCCCTTGTCCGGGCCAATCGCGCCAAGATTCTCGACAAATCGAAACCAGGCGTCATCGACAAAGCCGAGCATGCCTGGCGGCAGTTCAATGACCAGTGCGCCATCCTTTTTCAGATTCATGTAGCCAAGTGCGTAGAGCGTCGATGTGTTCCCGGTCAAATAGAGGGATTCCGGCTGAAGCAACTGCTCGGTTATCGTGATCTTGTTGGACGCATCGGCACCGATGCTTGCATTGCCCATCCGCATGGCGTGCAGAGAGGCTGCGCCCTGATTGTCCAGGAAGACCGCAAGCCCACGCATCCGATCGAGATTGTCATAGACCTTATCGACGGTATCGCCGACCGGCACGCCATCGAAAAACTCCAGGGTGCCAATGGGAGTCTCGACCCTGTCGGGAATAGAGATGGATTCAAGCTCGGCCTTGCTGACTTCGGCTAATGCCGGAGATCCGGCGACACACATCAGCACCGTTGTTGAAAGAAGTAGCCGTTTGATCATGTCAATGCCTCCAGGGCATAGTCGGGTGTAGTCGTGAATAGTCGGGCAGGTCGGGGGCGCCGGGCGGCAACCCCCGTGGTTTGTTCTGCGCTCATTTCACCCGAACGACCTTCGGCATGTTGTAAGTACCATTCGTCAGCGGGGCATAGGGCCCGTAGTACCGCGATGTGAACCTGAACCCTTCCTTCGGTGCCGGCAGCCAGTTCCTGGCCTGATCCGGATCCGTCGGTTTCTCGTTCTGTACGTAAATGACCAGCTTACCGTCCTTAGGCACCAGCTCACCAGATTCCAGCATGAAGCTGTTCACGGTGTAACGGTTGATCTCGTTGGCGACGAAATAACCATTGGCGTCATAGATCGGAATTGACCAGAACTGGGTCACTGGTGGCAAATCGTTCATGTCGAAGGTCATCGTATACTTGTTGGCACCAGACAGCGGCTTGCCTTCGGAGTCGGTGAACAGGAATGCGCCACCATGCGAAATGTTCTTGTCCGGGGCAGCCCAGGCTGCATCGGCGATGATCGCGCGGTCCATCCAGCGGGTTTCAAAGCCGCCGGCATTGCGCACGACGCCCCAGCCATTCATGTTGAGCATGTTGGACTTCATCGTCTTGCGCACGTTTTCAAACCCGGCCTTGAACCCTCTCTGCAGTGCCGTTTGCTGGTCGGCTGTCAGCTTGGCCCAGTCAAAGGTCAGGCCCTTGCCGATGTTGAACGCCTCAAGCTGTTTGAGCATGTCGACCTCCTTGACCGAATCCGTCAACGTGGGCATGGTCGGATCGTTCAGGATGACACTGAGCAGGGTGAAATATTGCTCGGCGGTCTGTTTGTCGACCTGACCGAACTGATATTCGGGCAAACCATCGGGGATGAGGAAATCGCCCTTCACGATTTTTCTGTCGGCTTGGGCAATGCCCTTTTTGCCATTGGCCAGCCAGTCGGCCAGCGGCGTGATGGTTACTTGGTCCTGATAGCCGTTGATGATCTTGATCTCGGCATCGGTCCCGGTTTTGTTGGCCATGCGCACAACGCCGTAAGCGGTGAGGGCCGGCCATTGCACGATTTCAGTGGTCGGGAACTCGGCGGGGACATTGCCGGTGAAACCCGGCGGCACCAGAATGTATTTGCGCGCCTTGGTTCCATTGAAGGGCGAGCCGACGATCATCCGGAAAATGCCGTACTGATCCATGATCTGAACACTGAAGTAACGGTCGGTGATCTCCGGCACTTCGATGACGACCGGACCTGCGCGCAGGTCAAGAAAGCCTGCGCCATACAGCGTGGTCGCGTTTGGCGTGACCACCGGGTAATCCGGGGTGATCTGCTTGCGCACCCAGGAAAACTGGTTCAGGCCTGCATAGACAATGTTTTCCTCGGCGTCATTCTGGGTATAAACCCAGCGCTGGCCATAAAAGATAGCCTGCTGGAGTCCGTAAAGGTATGCCCGCTCGGCGATTGCTTCGGGTTTCTGCTCGGTCTCCTGCGCGGCCTGTGCACAAACCATGAAACCGGTTAAGGCAATGAACACCAATAGCCTGGAGGCAAGTTTGCCCATCCAGTTAGCTGTCGCTCGCGAGTGATACATCAAATATTTAGTGAGTGTCGCCGGAACGGTGGCGCCAAAAAGACTCTCCCTGCGTTTCATAGCCTTCTATCCTTTTTTATGGGCAAAATGTCAGTCGTCAGATTTCTCGGGTAAGTTGCTGATTCGGCTCTTTCAAGGTTTTGAGCCTCTTCGTTAGCATCCCCCGGTGCATATCTGCAGCGCTATCAATAATGCGCAAGGCGTAAGGGCGTTAAAGCAATATCCCGTGCTGTGCAACGCACCGGGCTTCTGAGGCAGTATTTCTGGCAGAGCGGTACCGATTGGCTTATGCTTAAGATCGTCTATCAAAAAATCGCAGGGAGCGAACCATGGACGGACAGACGGCCAATGCTGGAAATGAATACCAGCCTGGAGCCCGGTTTCATGACCTGGATGAGTTGAACCATGCAGTCAGCGGCTCCAACCTCGAATTTGTCCAACTGAAATCCGGCAATATCGACATCGCGCTTGATCAGGTTTCATTGGGCGATCTCTCGATCGACCTCGGCAAGGTCAACGTGCCTCTTCGTGTGAAGGGGGATCTGGACCCCAGACGTTTTGGCATTGGCATTTTCCCAGATAGTGCTCACGCCACCTGGAACGGCAATCCAGTCGATGCGTCGGAATTGTTGGTGTTCCCTCCCGGCAATGAGCTCAACGGCTATCTATCGGCAGGCTATGGATGGACTTCTCTGGTCATCCCCCCCGAGTGGATCAATGCCACCGAAGAAACTACGTCGCGTACAAACCTGGTTCAGGCCCGCTCCTGTACAACGATAAATATCAATCCCGAAAAACTGGCGAACCTGCGACAAGCCATCGCAAGTATTGTTCAACCCGCTGACATTCCGCTGGATACTCTGGCGGCCGACTGGCTGGTGACCGATGTTCGCAATGCGCTCGGCGCCGCCCTGAGCTCGATTGACGCACCTCGAACCAAAGTGATGTCTCAGGTCAACGGGCATTTTATTGTGGCGAAGCGAGCCGAATCCTATATGCGAGAGAGGATCGTTGAACCCATCAGCGTCGACGACCTGTGCGTGGCCATGAACGTCAGCCGTCGATACCTGGAATACGCTTTCGCCACTGCCTACGGGACCAGCCCTTCCCGCTATTTACGTTTGTTGCGCCTGCACCAGGTGCGTAGGCAGCTAAAGGCGTCAGGCGGACAAACGACCGTCACCAACGAGGCGTTCAGAATGGGGTTCAACCACATGAGTCTGTTTACGACCCAGTACAAAAATGCCTTCGGCGAGTGCCCAAGCGCTACGCTTGCGCGGGCGATCACCTAGCCCCTGCCTCTTTTTCCCGCCCCAATCGCTTTGCCGCCGATCCTGATTCGTGCGGATTCACGATAGCGAACCGATTTCCTTCCGCCATAGAATCAATGCTCACGCAATCCAGCGTCGAACGGTGTCCTGAATTATCAAGACCATGCCGAATAAGCGATCGACCTATCACAACAGACTGAATGAAGCGCTTGCCTACATCGCACGCCACATGAAAGAAAGAATCCAGCTCGGTCATCTTTCTGAAGCGTCTGGTGTAAGCAAGCGAACGCTCGGTTATCTTTTTCTGCACACCTACGGCATCACACCGATGGCCTTCTTGAAACGGGAGCGACTGAGGAAAGCCAGGATGCTACTTCAGCATGCCGACCCGTCCACGGCCACTGTTGGGAGTATCGCCCGAGAGTGCGGCTTCGCACACATGGGCCAGTTTTCGGTCGACTACAAGCGGCTGTTCGGAAAATCACCTTCCGACACTTTGCACCAGAGCCGGACAGGTGAGGGGAGCCCAGAGCGTTCATAATCGACTGACGACGCGGCCACTCCGGTAACGCTATGCGTTTTCTTGATAGCGACCGGACAGCTTTAGGGGAATAGTGAGGCTATGAACGTGGAGGAGGGATCACATGCGCGTCATTTCGTTTTTTATATTTCTGATTATCACGAGCACGGCGATCGCTGAAGAAGACCCGAGATTTAGTATTAGTCTCGGTGCTTTTTTTACAGATCGCGAAAGCCAAACGAGAGTGGACGGAGAATCTGGCCGAGGAACGGACGTCGACCTGGAGGATGACCTCGGACTCAAGAAATCGGACACGGTTTTTCGCGTAGACGGCTATTGGAGATTCGCAGAGAAACATCGATTCGACTTCAGCGTATTCGATCTTTCCCGCGCATCCTCGAAACAGATTGAAAGGGAAATAGTCTGGGAGGATACAACGTATCCCATTAGCAGCACTGTAGAAACCGATCTTGACCTCGCGATCTATAAAGCTGCATACACCTGGATGTTTCTCAAACGCGATCGCAGTTTTCTCGGTGCAACTGTCGGTCTATATGTCGCCGACATGAAGGCGACTTTATCAGCATCCTCGGTCGGCAGTGTCGAATCGAATGACCTTACAGCACCCTTACCCGTTATCGGTTTGCGCGGGGAATATCGTTTCGCTGACCGATGGGCCATCCGCGGCAGTGGGGAAATTTTTGCCGTTGACTACGGAGACTATGAAGGATCTCTGTACGACGTCTTCGTCGGTCTTGATTTCAGCGTGACTAAAGTCATCGCGATTGGCGTTGGACTTAATGCTGTAGAACTCGACGTTGGTGTTTCAAAAAGAAGTTTTCAGGGAGACTTGAACTGGCAGTACGAGGGTGCATTGGCCTATCTCAAATTTGATTTTTAAGTGCTCATCAAACCAGCAACACTCTAATAGAGAAAGGACTTATACCCCCTTTAACGAGTTTCCACAGGAGTAATTGCTCATGCACGTGTGCAGACAGTACTCGATTCTCGTCATAGGCTCGATCGCCTGGTCGCTGGACTGCCTACGATGAGTTTTGGGCAAAAGCTGATGCACGAGATCCGGGAAGTGGCAGTGACAACGCTGTACTTTGCTGTCTGGATTGGCGTGCTGATGGTCCTCAAAGTTCTGATTCTGGCGGAATACCAGATCGAGTTTAAAGGCCTGTCGTTGGTGTTACTTGGCGCAATGATCCTCGCGAAGGTCGTGCTGGTGCTGGAGCATGTTCCGTTGGGCAGTTTGACGCGTAGACAACCAGCCTGGGTCGATGTCCTGCTGCGAACGGCCCTCTACAGTCTGGGTGTGTTCGTTGTGCTGGTGCTTGAGAAGGCCTATGAAGGCAGGCACGAGCATGGCGGCTTTGGTCCGTCGTTGACGTCGTTGTTCCAGCGAGCCGATGTGGCCCATGTCTGGGCAAATGCGATTGCTCTCTGTGGTGCGCTGCTGGTGTACAACTGCTTTTATGTCGTGAAAAGACGCCTTGGGGCAGGGGAGATCGCCAGGCTTTTCTTATTGCCCGTTCCGGAAGAACCCCGTGCAGCTGGGCTCAGCGCCAAACCGCGAGCGGATTAACATTAACAAAGGATAAGCGGGGGGCCAGATCCTGGTTTTTGCTAACAAACTTTTGGAAGATCTAAATGAAGAAAACAAATCTGTACGTACTTCTAGGTTTGCTTAGTGCAACAACTTTCATTTGTCGCACTGCCATGGCTCAGGACCAAAGTGACGTTGCGAAAAAACTCTCGAATCCGGTAGCAGCGCTAATTAGTGTGCCGATTCAGGCAAACTATGACGATAATATTGGCTCGGATGATGGTTCCGTATGGCGAATCAACATTCAACCCGTTATTCCCTTTTCCATCGGTCAGGACTGGAATTTAATTTCACGCACTATCCTTCCTGTTATCGATCAAACAGATATTCCACAGAATGGTTCTGGAGAATCTGGTTTTGGGGATGTCGTCCAGAGCTTCTTTTTTTCACCCAAACAACCTACTTCAAACGGACTTATCTGGGGCGTAGGGCCGGCCCTGCTGTTGGACACTGCTACAGATGAAGCGCTGGGGAGCGAGAAGTGGGGAATCGGGCCGACCGGTGTTGCTCTCAAGCAAGAAGGCCCATGGACATACGGACTACTTGCAAACCACATCGAATCGTATGCTGGTAATTCCAGTCGTACTGATGTCAGCGCGACTTTTGTTCAGCCTTTTATGAGTTATATAACTGAAACGAAAACCACCCTCGGACTGAACACGGAATCTACGTATGACTGGGAAGCTGAACAATGGTCTGTTCCTGTCAACTTTACAGTGAACCAACTGCTAAAAGTTGGCGATCAACTTTTACAGGTTGGAGGCGGTGTTCGTTATTGGGCAGATGCACCTGAAACCGGACCAGATGGCTGGGGGCTTCGTTTGCAAATAACATTTCTGTATCCAAGTCCATAGTAAGGAATCCCAGGGTTTTATGGGCTTATTCACGGCCAGCAAGCGACCCATACCTGGGATTGGGCATACGGTTCTGAACATACCCAATATCAAAAATACACAATAGTTGAGAGTCTTGTCGGTCAGCGGGGAGCGATTCGATCCATGCAAATCCTGAGTCGCGCCAGTCACGGATTAACGCTTGGCCTTTGCATAATCCTGCTAGGGGGCGGGCTTTATTCGCAATTGGTGCAAGCGGAAGCCGAGCCCGGCGAACGCGCCAAGATCGGCCTTGTGCTGAGCGGGGGCGGTGCGCGCGGCGCGGCGCACGTCGGCGTTCTCAAAGTACTCGAACAAATGCGCATTCCCATCGACTATATCGCCGGGACCAGCATGGGATCGATTATCGGCGGGCTATACGCGTCGGGCATGACGCCTGATGAGATCCAGTCTGCGCTAGAGACGATAGATTGGGAGCATATCTTTAATGACGACCCGCCACGCAAGGAGCGCTCGTTCCGCCGCAAGCGCGACGATGACCTGTATTTGGTGAAGGCCAAGCCGGGGGTCACGGATGAAGGCGAACTGAAATTCCCCACCGGAGCCATTCAGGGGCAGAAATTCGATCTGGCATTACGGGAGCTCACGTTGCCGATCTCCACCACGACCGATTTCGATAAGCTTTACATTCCCTTCCGCGCGGTCGCCTCAGACATTGGGTCTGGCACCAGAGTGGTGCTCAGCTCAGGGGATATCGCTACATCAATGCGAGCGAGCATGTCCGTGCCCGGTGCCTTCGCGGCCACCGAGATCGACGGACGGCTGCTGGTCGATGGCGGCATAACTGACAATATGCCTATCGACGTGGTGCGAGACATGGGCGCCGACATTGTCATCGCCGTCGATATCAGCACACCCTATTTGCCGGCAGACGATGTGAACAATCTGTTCCAGATCACTCTGCAGCTGACGTCGATCATGACCCGAGTCAATGCCGACCGGCAGATTGCTACGCTCTCCGATCGTGACATTCTTATTGTTCCGGATCTTGACGACATTACCAGCAGTGATTTTTTGCGTGCCAATGAGGCGATATCGAAAGGTCTGGAGGCTGCGAACACAAAGCGAGAGGAGCTGGCGGGTCTGTCTCTATCAGCGAGTGGATATCAGGACCATCTGGCAATGCGTAGCTCTCGTCCCCCCGGAGACGCGCCGATCGTGCATTTCATACGTATCGGAAATAACTCTACCGTTGCCGATAGTATGATCCGGGATCGCCTGCATCAAGGTATTGGAAAGCCGCTGGATCGGGTCCAAATGCAACAAGACATCAGCAACATCTATGGACTGGAGCTATTCCAGACCGTGCAATACGATATTGTCGAGGAGGAAGGCAAAACTGGGGTATTAGTCGATGCAAAAGCCCGCAGTTGGGGGCCGAACTATCTGCAGTTTGGTCTCAGGTTGTCCAGTGATGATGAGGACCAGAATAATTACAATCTGGGTATCGCCTATCTGCGAACCGGTATCAACGAACTGAATGGCGAGATTCGACTGGGCCTGCAATTGGGTGCTGAGCCGCTCATTGCAGGCGATTGGTATCAACCGCTCGACACACTCTCGCGCTATTTCATCAATACCGGTCTCAAATACGGGGCGCGGAATTTTGATCTTTATAGTGCCGACCAAGACCGCTTGGCCGAGTATCGGGTCTATGACGCCCAACTCGATCTGGCCGTGGGCCGCGAAATCAGTCGCTATAGTGAGGTTAGACTAGGGTATCGCTACGACAGCGGTCAGGTCAGGTTGCAGACTGGTCCACCCGAGTTGACGGAATTCAACTTTGATACTGCGAAGATCTACGGTCGGCTCTACTTCGACCGGCTCGATAACTTCAATTTTCCTAATGATGGCTGGCTAAGTGTCCTGGAGTATGCGGCTTCCCGCGAGGACCTCGGTAGTGGGTCGGATTTTGACCAGCTTATTGTCCACGCAAGCAAGTTTGCAACGTTTGGCGAAGACCATGTGTTCGGCATTGGAGGGCTTTTAAAGACGACCCTGGACGGCACTGTTGAAGTTCAGGATCGTTACCGCCTTGGGGGGTTTCTCAATCTGTCTGGTTTCGCTGACCAATCACTGAGCGGTCAGCAGGCGGCGGTTGCTTCAGCGCTCTATTATCGGCGCTTCGCACTGATGGCCATGCTGAACTGGTACATCGGGGGGTCGTTAGAGTACGGCGGAGTCTGGGAGGATAAGAATGATATCGGCAAGGACGGCATTGTTGCGGGTAGTATCTTCCTTGGAGCCGATACGCCGCTAGGGCCGATTTATATTGGTGTGGGTGGGGCCGAAGAGGGAAATAACGCAATCTTCTTTTACCTGGGGCGCCCACTGTTCTACTGAGTGATCGATACGGTCTTGCCTGGTGCGTCGTTCCACGCGGCTGGCAGAAGCATCAAGAGCATAGGCGGGTGACTTGGACCATGTACTGGCAACTAGATTCATGACAACACCAACTGATTCCAGCGACTTGACCACCGGGCCCGAGAGGAATACCGGGGGCCGCTGGCTGTACCTGCTCCTTTTGGCTTTTCAAACCAGTGGTGTAATCGTCATGTACTGGGAAAGACTGCCGGTGTTACGGCAACTCATACAAGACGGCCTTGTTTTTGCGACCCCCGAAACGCCCCTATGGTCGCTCGTGGCCGTAGCGCTGATTCAAGTGGGATATTGGATAGGCTATCGGCTACGTCCGGCGCAGCCCACTTACGTGAGTCCGCTGCTCGGGCATTTTGTGTTGTTTGTGGCGCGACTTGTGTTTTTACTCGGATCTGCGGCGTTCTCGCTCTTGTTCATCGTAAACACGCCACCGGACTCCATACCCGTGTTTCGGTACTTGCTTTTGCTCGCAATGTTGTTCTCGTTATTTTGTTACACGCTGGAACTGGAGCGATTAGGCAAGACCTTACTGGCGTGAATAAGACCTGAAAAAAACTATATGTTGCGCAGAACTGATAGCGGAACTATCACAACTGGTCAAAGATCAAGCATATAAGAGCCGAAAACCCGGATAAACAAATGAAACTCAATCCGATTTTTATTGTGTTCGTTGCCAGTATCGCAACATCAACCTTTATCGGCTGCGCCAGCAAATCGAAAGACTCGAATCCGGATGAGCTGGAAAAGCAGAGCGCGGAAACTCGTGCCGATTTCCAGAATTTGATTACGGACGAAATCGATGACCCGGCGAGGGCTAAAAAGTTTGCGGCTTTATCAGCTGAAAGGGAACAGTTAATCAGCCAACACGCAACTGCAGTGCAGCACTACTCGAAAAGACTGAAGACTTTGAGCCGGGATTATTCAACCGAACGCGAAAACCTGGAAAACCTCATTCAAGAGTACAACACGGAACGCCGCGCCGCTCAAGCCGAGTTCCTGGCTTTGATGGGCAAGATGAAGGCAACTGTTACGGCAAAAGAGTGGGAAAAGCTGGCGAAGTTTGAGTTGAAGGAACTTAACCCAAGAACCATGAGTTATCAGGCGGGAGGCCAGTAAGATGCTGGTGGCAATAATCATTGCTTTTTTTCTTGGTGGTCCCAACGCATCAGGCGCGATCCTGACCCAAAACATGCTCAAGAGCTTCGAAAGGCTCGCACAGCAGGAAATCACCGATACGGTCAGGGCCGAAGCGGTCATGCAGGAGGTGGCGGCACTCCGGGATGAGTTGAAGCAATTTGACAAAACGTTTGCTAAATCCGGCAAGGCTTTGACCGAATTATATCAAGATCACGACGCTGGTCCTGCCAGCCTGCAGGTGCAACTTGACCTGCTGAACGACGAGTGGGAAACAGCTCAATCTCTTGCACTCGACCACCGATTCGCCATCCGCGATCAAATGACAAAAGATGAGTGGGCCACTGCGGTTGCGAAAATGACCGAATAAAAGGGGAGAGGAGAATCGCCACACCCACGGGTTAAGTATATTGCGTTGAAGGGATCATTTACTGTTAACCGAAAACAAGGAAAGCACAATGCACCGTTTGTTGCTCATCAAGGTTTTGGCTTTATCTGTAGTATCGTTGCCCGTTTTGGCTCAGAACGCCCCTCAGGAGCAGTCGACCATCGAAAGTCGGGCTGGCAGCGCAACCCGAACCACCACCGTCTCGGCTTCGGCAGTCGTTAAAGGTATCGAAAAAGAAACTCGAACCCTGATGCTTGAACTTCCAGGCGGCGACGTGGTTGAAGTCGTTGCCGATCAGCGCGTTCGCAATTTCGATCAGATCGGTTTGAACGATGAGGTTGTTGTTGAGTACACGCAATCGCTGTCGTTGACCTTACAGAAAGTCCGCTCCGAGGACACTGATATCTCAATTGGTGCCGCTGCGGCGGGGGCAGAGCCCGGTATGAAGCCTGCTGGCGGGGCAGGGCAAATCATTCAAGCCTTCGCCGATGTTGTGGCTGTTTCTCCTGGCAAAAGCACGATTACTCTTAAAGGCCCGCAGGGGCGAATATTCGAGCTGCTCGTGAATAATCCTGACCACTTCAAGGTAGTCAATGCCGGAGATCAGGTGTTGGTCACTTATACCGAGGCGGTGGCAGTTTCAGTCGAGCCTGCAAACCAGCCGGGCTCATGAGACTGCCTTGGCGTTCCTGTCAAAACCAGAGACCAAACACATGGGAAAACTCATGAACCGAGGCATTTGTTTGTGGCTTGTTGCGTTGCTTGTTGGCTGCTCCTCAGCATCTACAAAAATTGATCGAATTGAAGAAACGAAAGTAGATAAAGCTTACCGAACGGTTCTGGTCTTTGCGGTCTCAAGCAAGAATCAGATTCGCAATTCAGTTGAGACTTCTCTGGTGGACCAGCTCAACAAGGATGGGTTTGACGCCGAGGCATTCGATTCATCCGCAGACAGCTTCCCCTGGAACGACCCCGACGCAATCCAGTCGCTGGTATCCAGCTCTGCAAAAGCCGGAAATTTTGACGGTGTACTGGTTACTGCGCTGGTTAAAAAAGAACGGGACGTCAATTACGTTCCGGAGCAAATCGTTTACATGCCTGTTGTTGTTCCAATGGGGCCACTTGCGTCTAGAACCTACGTGGAAACAACGAGAATGCCCAGCTACTTCCAGGATTCTGTCAAATACACCCTTAAATCCACTTTGTTTGATACCGATACCAGTCAACCCGTATGGCAGGTGTTTTCGAGCACCCTGGACCCAGAATCTCTCGATTCGGCAATACAGGACTACGGTCGTATCATTGTAAATGCGTTGCGCGACAGCCTGGAAAAGCCCGGTAGCTAAAGGTGAAACGTTATCCTGCGTGGCCGAAAAAGTCGTGTTGCCTGCACGTGAGTTCCGCAGCCGACTGTCGTTGCTTGTTGCGAGCTTGATCGGCGTCGGCTACTGCCAGGGCAACTTCAACACCGCCAACCGGAGGATTGATCTGTCTGTATAGGCGAACAGCCGCTATAATTCCCGCGTCGTGATCGCTTGATCTGGCAGTTCAATTCTAAGGGAGATGCGCGTTTGCTGCCGGGTGATCGTCGTTTGGTAAGTCGCTGTTTTGCTCTCATATGGCTTTTGTTGGCGGCGGCCTCAGGTTGGAGTTCGGAACGTCTGCTTGTTCTGGATGAGGGCATGGCGCAGCCGCTGGACAGATTTGTTTCGCTGTTACGGGACCCCGGCGGTGAGCTGACGTTCGAACAAGTGCGCAGCGGAACCGAACCCTTCAGGCCAGCACAACCAGGCGGTCTCCACCAGGGCTACACCCCCGATGTTTACTGGATGCGGATTGAAGTGGAATCCCGCTCAAGCAAGCGGTTGGACCGAATGCTTGAGTTTACCTACGCCTATCTGGATGACATTAGCCTCTATCGGTTGAATGCTAATGGCACGGTAGAGCGGATGATTTCAGGGCGCACCGTGGCACCGGCAGATCGCGTTGTGGTTCATCGCAAGCCAGTTTTTCCGCTTTCGTTTGAGCCTGGGGAGCGGGCGACGCTGTACCTGCGGGTAGCCACCCACGCCAGCATGACCCTCAACGCACGGCTGGCGCCAACCTTTGAGTTCTACGAAGACAGTGACCTGGAATATGTCTGGCTTGCCCTCTACTTCGGCATGTTGGTGGCCCTAGGTGCATATAATTTCCTGCTGTTTCTTGGTACCCGTCAACGCTCCTTCCTGCTGTATTCGTTGTTTGTGCTGAGCTTTGGTGTTGCCGCCTCCAGCATGAACGGCTTGGGCCCTTTGCTAATGTGGCCAGGACTGGTCGGGGAGTGGGGCAACCGCATTCTGCCGACCGGATATACACTGGCCGCTACCTTGGCGGTTATGTTTGCCCGCAGTTTTCTGAATATGCGAAGCATTGCCCCTCGCTGGGACCAGGCGCTCTCGGTTATAGCGATATGTTGGTGGTGCGCGACTCTGGTGACGTTACTGGTGTCAGTGCAGGATGCCCTCAAGATAATGTCGGCAATGGGTGTGTTGACGACTGCGTTTTTGATCACCAGTGGGATCGCGGGTGTACGCTATCGCATTCCTGCAGCCCGGATATACCTATCGGCCTGGTTGCTCCTGTTGGTGGGCGCCGCGTTGCTGTCGGTCCGCAACCTGGGCTGGATACCATCCAATTTTTTCACCGTTTACGGCCTGCAGGTCGGTTCCGCCATTGAGATGATTTTGCTGTCCTTCGGTCTGGCGGCCCGATTTAACGAATTCAAGCGGCAAAAGGAAGAGGCCCAGCGCCATTTGGTGCTGTCGCTGCAGCGGCAGGAACGCGAACTGGAGCGCCGGGTTGTTCAGCGTACTTCAGAGCTGGAGGTTGCCAAGGCCGAACTGGAAAGCCGCGTAGTGAAAGACCCACTCACAGGGCTCTACAACCGCTACGGCCTGATGATTCATCTCGAAAAATCCACACAACGGGCGCAGCGGCGAAATGAGCTTTTGGCCGTAATCCTGATCGATCTGGACGGCTTTAAACCGGTGAACGACCAGTACGGCCATGAAGCAGGTGATGAATTGCTTCAAACAATCGCCCGTCGCCTGCAGCAGGAGGCTAGGGACAGTGACTGCGTGGCCCGGATGGGAGGCGATGAGTTTGTGGTGGTCACCGAAAACGTCCTCTCAAAAGCCGGCGTGCTTGAAATTGGCCAGCGGCTACGCGAAGCCATCACACAGCCAGTGACTCTGCCTTCCGGAGAGTTGGTATCGATTGGTGCCAGCGTGGGGATCTGCACCGGTCGAGGTGGGGAGCAAACAGGTAGTGACCTGATCCGGGGAGCGGATGAGGCCATGTACCGGGTCAAACGAGAACGCAAGAATGATGTCTGCCTGTTGGTTTAGCGCGTCGAACACGGGTGGACGATTAGACGACCAAACAGAGTTCTAAATCTGCGCAGCTATACAGCCGAGTCTAAGAACCGATTTTGCCCACAAAGCACTTTATTTGGCGTATTGGGTGATCCATCTTAATTTACGACGTGCCGCAAAGAGCTCAGATGGGGGGGTAAGCCGGTCTCCGAAACGTAAGCCTTGGGAGTCGTACCAAACCACCGCTGAAAGGCCTTGTAAAAACTGCTGGTGTCTTTGTAGCCCAGACTTAAACTTATCGCACTTGTATCAATGCCTGCCTGAAGAAGCACCAGTGCGTCACGTTTCCTCACAGCTTCCACAATAGATTGGAAGTCAGTTTCCTGCTGCTTTAGGTGCCTATACAGAGTTTGGCGGCTCATGGCCATATCAGCACAGACGTTGCTAATCGTTACCGCCTTGCCTGAAGCAAATCGTTCCCGGATATGTGTTTGAACTTTCTGCTCAATGGGCGTGCTCTTCTGCAAGGCCTGTAGGCTTTGCCTGGCTTGCTTTTCTACCAGCGTTTTCAATAGCTCATTGCTGCTTACAATGGGCAAGTTCAAGAGGTCCGCATCGAAACTAATGTAATTTTCGTCAGCGGTGAACAACAGTTGGTCGCCGAATATCAACTTAAATGGCGAAACATGCCGGGGTTCAGGGAAGGCGAAGCCGGCTTCCTGAATCGGGAAGGTGTGGTTGCTTAGCGCACGAGCCCAGGCCGCCATCGCACTCATGCTGCGCTCGATAGCAATGTCTGGATAGCCTTTGTTTTTGTCCAGGCGAAACCTCAATAAGCAGGTGCCCGCATTCTCAGAAAGTGTCCAACTCTCGGATGGATTCATCAGGGCGATGTTTTTGGTGAAGATCGCGAGAGCTTCGCGGAGATTATTTGCCTGACTCACCCAACTGGCCAACAAGCCCTTTGCGGCCGGGTTTATCGTTTGCCCTACCTCAAGGCCGGCACCGGGCCCTTTTCCCGCCTTCTCCAATGCCTGCCAGAGTGCGACCAGTGTGGACTCTGGTATACGCACATCCGGACCAAGCCCTTCAGAATCATCGAGGCCCAAAGCAGTCAGTTGCCCCCGAGACATCAAACCCACGCTTCGGCAGGTGGTAATTAAATCCCGGCAAGCGGCGCGAGAAACCGTACCCCAGTGTGTGTTTTGGTGCATGCCTGTTACCAACGGACAATCGAATGATACCAACGGACCTAGGTCCGAATGAGTTCGCTGCATAACATTACCACTTTATGGCTGCGGCAAGGATTGAATGGCGATGATGAAAGGGACCTGGGTATCTGCATTGGCTCTAATAACAAGTCTGTTTTTAACCGCGTGTGCTGAACCGATCGAACAAACCTGGCTAGAGGAAAAGTACAGTAATTCGACGTCACGTTTCATGTCCATCGATGGCAACCGGGTGCACTAACGGGATGAGGGAGTAGGGGAGCCACTGGTGTTGATCCACGGTACAGCCTCTTCGTTGCATACCTGGGATGAATGGGCTGAGGGCCTGAAGTCGGATTATCGCGTTATCCGATTGGATCTGCCAGGTTTCGGTTTGACTGGGCCAGACCGGGCCGATCGATACGAAATCGAGGATGATGTCAGGTTACTTACGGCATTTTTGGCCCGGCTCGGGTTAGAGAAAGTACATTTGGCTGGCAGTTCGCTGGGTGGTCGGATCGCTTGGCAGCTAGCTCTGGAATATCCGGAAAACGTTGAATCTCTGACTTTGCTGAATGCGCTGGGCTATCCGCAGGAACGTTGGCCATTGCCCATCGAAATGGCGCAATGGCCCATCATGGATAAAGTCATGGCAAACGTTTCACCACGCTTTATGTATGCGTCTGGTCTGAAGGATGTTTACTTCGACGACACGCTGGTAGACGCAAAATTGGCAGACCGCTATTTCGAGCTGTCACGCTACCCCGGTAATCTCGCTGCGTCCCCCAAACGTGTTCAGGCGCGGCTCGATAAGGATGCCTCGCTGATACCCGGGATTCGCGTGCCGACGCTTATTCTGTGGGGAGACGAAGACACGTACTTCCCAGTGGACAATGCGCATCGGTTCGGAGCGGACATTGCCAACTCAAGTGTGCATGTTTACCCCGATGTCGGTCATTTGCCGATGGAAGAGGTGCCGGAGCTTTCCCTGGCACACTTTACCGCATTTATTCGCGAAAACGCCGCTCAGTGAGTGGGGCGCTGATACAAAGGAAAAATCATGAAAGCATTGGTTGCGGGTGGCAGCGGTGCTACCGGGCAGTTGCTCGTAAGGCAATTGCTAGATCGTGGGCTATCTGTTCAGGCGATCGTGCGTTCCCCCGATAAGCTTCTCAAAGCTGTTGGGGAACATGAACGCTTGCTGGTTATCAATGCTTCTATACTGGAACTGAGTGATACCGAGCTTGTTCAGCACGTGAATGGATGCGGAGCCGTTGTTTCGTGCCTTGGGCACACAATGAGTTTCAGAGGCGTCTATGGAAAGCCCCGACGGTTGGTGTCGGAAGCCACTCAGCGTTTGTGCGAGGCAATAAGAACGATCCAGCCGACGCAACCATTGAAGTTCGTTCTCATGAATTCTACAGGCTGCCGGAATGACGATTTGGCGGAAAGGGTATCGGTGGCAGAAAAGTGTGTTGTCGGTCTGATTCGGTTGCTGGTGCCGCCGCATTTGGACAACGAGCAGGCATCGAAATACTTACACCGCCAAATTGGCCAACAAGATGTAAGTATCGAATGGTCGATCGTTCGCCCTGATACTCTGGTAGACCATGACGATGCTTCTAAATATGAAATTCTTCCCTCGCCAACACGAAGCGCCATTTTCAACGCAGGCCAAACCAGTCGAATCAACGTTGCTCACTTTATGGCTGATTTGGTGACGGAGGACGCTGTGTGGAATTCGTGGAAAGGGCAATCTCCGGTTATCTACAATTCGGACTCGGTTGAATGACGCACTATGCCAAAAGCTGACCCGGAAAGATTAGCGCTTTCGAACAAATACTACTTTGCTTTCTTATGGGACATTTTGGTTGTACTGGTATCCGGATTTTTTGGCTTTATCGCAAAACGAAAATAGAGAGTATTAACAAATGCCAAGACAAGCATTATCTGCGTTGTTCTTTTGCGGCGTACTTGCAGCATGTGGCGATACCGCTACCAACCTGACTGGAAACACTGATCTCTCGGATGATATGGGCGACTTTCCTGGTTTGAATGCCAATGCTCTTCTCGCCGGACCTGGAGGGAACGAGCAAGAGCACTGGACTTACGGTGCTGAGAGACCATTGCTCAGTATTCAGCGGCAAGACAACGGCATCTGCATTCTCGATAATGGCCTGGTCAGCGTCATTGATATGCGGAACGACAAAGACGAAGTTTGGGAGGCAACTTCAGGAAGCGGTTTAGCCAATACGATCGATGACCATGCTTTTCCGGCCTTTTCCTTCCTCTGCGGTGACGAGCCATTTAACGAGCAGCGAAAAATCGAAGACGAATATGGGGTCTGGACTTACTCAACGCTGAACGATGCGATGCATTACGGTAACGTTGTCTATCAAATGTTTTACAGGCATTTGGGCGAGCCACCACTAAAAGGAAAAATACGTTTACGCGTGCATTACGGAAATCGCTCCAGCCAAGCTGCGTACTGGGACGGAAGCTATGCAAATTTTGGGGATGCCTACCCGTTCTATTATTCAATGGCCTCTCTCGACCTCATTGCCCACGAGGTTGCACATGGAGTTCTGGAACGAATATCAAGGCTAAAGCCTTTTGAAACCGAGCTTAGCCAGGATGCGAAGACCCTACACGAAGCCTTTGCCGACATATCCGGCGTGATGGCTGAGTATCAAAATTCAGGCGTTATTGACTGGGTCCACGGTCAGGGCTTTTATGGCCGAGCACGCTATTTAAATCAAGTTAAAACGGAAGCTAGCGCTATCAGCAGTTATTTGGAATATGATGACGCGGGCGATAATTATTACTTGCGAATTGGTTTAATTACTTACCCGTTTTATCTGTTATCCCAGCAGTGGGGGCTAAGCAAAAGCTATGCTGTCTACATCGAAGCAGCAAAAAATTGTTGGACTGCAGATACAACACTGCTGGAAGCAGCAGCATGCATTCAACAAAGTGCGATTGCCATGCACCTTCCAAAACAAGCTGTGGTAGATGCCTTTGCGACAGTGGATATAGATCTGAACGAGTAAATGCATACTGTTCTGCATTGCACTTCCACAGCTTCGCGGCTCCAAAATTGCAGCAAAGCTTCGCGTTATGTCTCTGATAGGAACGAGAGATGAGATTCCCAAACCTAATCAGCGCGCTCCCTATGGTCTTCGCCGAGACCGCGATGGGAGCGACATCGCCGGACTGCGTGACTGGTAAATACCAGCGGTATACAGAGGCGCAGCGAACTTGGCTCAGCCTCTCCAAAACCGACCGCCAGCAGGTCGCATCAGAGAGTGAACGGTATGCACAGCTCCGGGATCAGGCGCGGGCCGCTCGTTCCCGGCCGGCACATCCCAGCGGTGAAAACCTCCGTGAAATCATGAAGAACGAAATAATGACGTCATCCGAGTACAAGGATCTGTTGCAGGAGTTCCTTGAAGCCACAAAGGCTGCTGAGGCCATCAAATGTTGAAAGACATAATGGCGGCTCAACACGGGCTTGTTGCACCAAAAGAGAATCACAAACAATGGCGAGACTAATTATTGTTACCGGTCCAACAGGTGTTGGGAAGACCACATATTCCTTATCTTTATCTAAGGACATTGGGGCAGTGCGCTTCTCTATAGATTCGTGGATGCAGAATCTATTTTCAAAGGATATGACCTCCCTTGATTATGCCTGGATGATTGAGAGGGTAAATCGGTGTTATGTTCAAATCTGGCAGGTTGGTGAACAAATTTTAAAATTAGACGGAAACGTGGTTTTAGATTTAGGCTTCACTACTAAAGAGCAACGCAGTCGTTTTGCTGCTCTATCAAAGGAGCTCGCCATTGAGCCAGAAGTACATTATTTGAGCGCGCCGAAAGATGTTCGCAAAAAGCGCGTAGAAAAAAGAAACGTAGAGAAAGACCCTAGTGTTTACTCCTTTGAGGTTACTGATTTCATGTTTAACTTTATGGAGCCAAAATATGAGATCCCTGACGACCAAGAGTTGGCAAATGGCCGTGTCATAGATGCATGATAAGCGAAGGCAGTATGACGCTGAAAAGCGCGCGTCTGCTGTGAGCGTTATCGCACCATCTGAATGTCCGCTTTGCGACCTTTAGTCATTGCCGTCCCCATTCATTTCCTCCCATTTCAACCAACCGAGACGCGGCTCGTCGAAAGGAAAAGGCGAGATCATTGGCGGACGATAGCTGTGCCAGTGACACGCCAATTCGACCCGTCGCCGACCACTCATAATATTCTCCCTCTTTCGTGCGAATCATGGTCGTCGCAAAGGAACTCGAGTTCCCCCCCTTCTCATTGACAATCAATTCTCCATCTCCATCACTGCTTTCGACTTGCGCTTCAAAATCAACAAACAATTCGTCGAGCGGAACTTGTGCCGCCAGCACCAAGCGGGTGCGAGATTCATAACACGCGTCAATGAGGGTCACGAACCGTCGCGCTTCGTTGAGGTGATTGGCATCCAGCTGGGGGACGCGTTCCATGATGATGACCGGAAATCGGCAGCAGAGGGAATTATAATCAGCCGCCCCAAGCGGTTGGTAGCACAGCTCGGAAAAGTCAAACCAGGCACACCGGGCATTGAATCGGGCAACCTGGACGGTGCGACCAAAAAGCACAGGAATGGTCTCGGCCTCAGTTCCGGATGCAGTGTCACCAAATATTTCTTCCAACTGCGCCTGTATGTTGTTGTTAGTATTATTATCGCCATTTTCTTTGTTTGACCAAAAATAGGACTGACCATCCGCTCGATTTTCAAGTCGATAATCCTTCTGGGAATCCTCCATAGAAATAATGTCGGACGTGTTTTTCAACATGTCGATGAATGGTAAAAAGAGGGAGCGGTTGATGCCTCCCTCATACAAGGCATCGGGGGATCGATTCGAGGTGGCCACCATCACGACATTCCAATCCAATAATAATGAAAATAGTCGCTTCAAAATCATGGCATCGGCAATTTCTGTTACTTGAAATTCATCGAAACAGAGGAGTTGGGCTTTTTGTGCCAATTGTTGCGCGATGACGGGGATCGCATCACCTTGTGGGTGTTCCTGTTTGTAGACAAAGATTCGATGATGGACGTCTAGCATGAATTCGTGAAAGTGGACGCGGCGTTTAGTTATGTTTATGTGTTTGTGGCTGTCATTAGTACAGCAAGAATTATCATCAGGAACAGAAACCGACGCGTAAAAGAGATCCATTAGAAAGCTTTTGCCGACCCCGACCGGTCCATGAATGTACATGCCTCGCGGTGGTGGACCGAAAGACCACAAATGGAACTTCTTTCGAAGAGAAGACTGAGCGTGTGCCAAGGATCGCGCCAGTAACCGTAACAGTGGACTGCTGTTTTTAAAGCTGCGCTCTGTCGGTTCGTCGCTGCGTACTGGTACTGGTGGGAGCGAGGTAAGAGAACCGTGCAGGGCATCGAATTTTGCCGCCAAAGCGACCTGCGCGTCATCTCGTCGCACCTCCCCCGCATCCACCATGCGTTTATACGCTGCTGTCACGGGGCCTGTCGGGAAGGACCGCCAAGCGACGCGATGTTGTGCTGTCATATTCTTCATCACAGTCTTCATCATGGAACTGATGAGTTTATTAACATGGTGGTTTGGTACGTTAGATTTCTGTATGGGTATCAAATTAACCCTGACACACCTCCTCTATTCGGCAAGCCCCGGGGTCTGCCCTGTCGCTGCGAACATTCCTAAAAAAGAGGCTTAATACAGCGGGGGGAGAGTATTGCTCCAGCCGCTTGAATGTTCGCTTCGCGACCAGCCCGAGCAGACAAAAAGCGAACATTCAGTGGACCGGGGTAAGTCCACAGTGCGATTGACCGGCCCCCAATTATTGAACCGCTTACTGTCTGGTAAGTTTGGTTTGTTTTTTCCTGGCCCGTTTCCGCGGGCCTTTTTGTATGGCTCGCAAGTGCAACCGGATGATGCGTTTTCGTGATAAACTGCAACACTCCCGCCAAGTGTTTTCTTGATTCCTCATATTATAAAAAGTTGTGTTATTATGACCAAATCGTATTTCACGTTTAACGTGCAGCGTTATAAGGTGGGTAATCATGATCAAGAGCTTTAAGTGCAAGCACACAGAGGAGCTTGTTAAAACAGGTAAGACTCGGCGTTTCAATGCAATCCAGCGAACGGCCGAGCGTAAGTTACAGCAGCTGCTAAGCGCTGAAGCTCTTAAAGATTTAAAGTCTCCGCCCGGGAATAGACTTGAGCCGCTTTCTGGAGACAGAGAGGGGCAACACAGCATCCGGATCAATGACCAGTGGCGGTTGTGTTTCCGCTGGACAGATCAAGGGGCGGAAGACGTGGAAATTGTTGATTACCACTAAGGAGGTCGCGCAATGATTACTGTAGGTATGCGCCCTATCCATCCAGGAGAGATTTTACTTGAGGATTACCTTGAGCCTCTTGGCATGAGTGTGAATGCGCTTTCAAAAGAACTTTATGTTCCTGCACAGCGCCTGAACGAGATTGTTCGCGAGCGTCGTGGTGTGTCCGCGGATACGGCCATGCGTTTGGCCCGTTACTTCGGGACTACCGAGCAGTTTTGGCTCAATTTGCAGACTGACTACGATTTGCGCCGTGCCCGTGAGGACAAGGCCGACCAAATCAATAAACTGATTACGCCTCGTAAGCCTGACTATCACGCTGCCTGAACTCTATTCTTTGCCGCTCTTGGTCTCCAAGACGTACGCGATCGCCGAGGTTCTCCCTTCGGCGCTGGCTGATCGGGGTTCGTTCTACTTAAGCCTGGCCAGCAGAAAACAGGCTTTTTAACCATACTTATGGTTCCTATCCCTCAAAAGAGGGCTACACCATGACATTTCCAATTGGCAAATCTCCCTGGAATAAGGGAAAGCTCGTGGGCCAAAAGCTTCCTCTCAAACTGGAACAGATCTGGGCTATACGTATTCGATTAGAAATCGCAAAGAACATCCGCGAGTTGGCGATGTTCAACATGGCGATTGATTGCAAACTCCGATCCTGCGATATGGTTAAGCTTCTGGTTCGAGATATTTCCAGAAACGGAGAGGTACTGGATAGGGCCCAAGTCATTCAGCAGAAAACCAGTCAACCTGTCCAGTTTGAGATAACGAAAAAGACGCGCGAATCGGTTGAAGCGTGGATCAAATTGCGCGGTCTTACAGGTATGGATTATCTGTGGCCGAGTCGGATGAGACAGTTTGACCACATCACTACTCATCAATATGCCCGTCTCGTCAAAAAATGGATTACCAGCATTGGACTTGATCCTTCAGTCTACGCAACCCACTCAATGCGACGTAGCAAAGCGACATTGATCTACAAGAAGACCAAGAATCTTCGAGCGGTGCAGTTGCTATTGGGGCACACAAATATGTCCAGTACCGTGCGATACCTTGGTGTAGAGGTGGAGGATGCTCTGGAGATAGCTGAGAGTATTGAGATCTGATTGCTGTAACGTGACCCTTTAATTCGCATCACTGGGAATCGAAGCCACTCTCCGGGTCAGTCGATAATCATATACCTGGTTTTCCCAGACATCCTCTGATGTCTAAACAAAAGCGGACGTTCGAGCCAGGACTTTGCTCCGAAGTCGTCAAGCCTGAGGCGGCCCCAATCCGTTGGACAATAAGCCGGTGTAAGGGTCGAGGAATCCTCGGATATGTCGCCTCAATTTGAATGTTTACAGTAGTTCTGTTTTTGCAAATTCCTAACTTCAGGGAGAAAGGGTGGGTAAGCTTTCTGATCAAGTCGACTGGCAATATCTGCTTCGTGAGTTCTGGCTACTTTATCGGTTTGGTTCAGCCGGCGGAAACCCGACGATACGTTCTCACCTAAAGGAGGTGCGTAACAGGCTGAACGCCGAGCTGGAAAAGAACCCCACAGTTGCTTTTGACCAACCCAATCACTTGCCGGTATGCGCTTGGTTCAATCGAGCGATTGATCAGGGCTTAAACGAGCGCACTGCGCCTTTGGCTAGAGCGTTAATGCGTGTGCAGGAGCAACTGACGTGGAGATATGGCTATGAGCGCATGCGTCCCGGATTGGCTCGAAAATACGCGTACGCTGAACTGCTCGGCCCGAACGGTCCAGTTATCAGCGAAAATCTGATTCTGGGAGTCGTGCTGTTCGCACCCAAATGCACATACCCAGAGCACAGCCACGATGGAATCAGTGAGTCCTACATTTGCATCAGTGGGTCGATTTCAGACAGCAACTACAGCGTTTTCTCGCCGGGCTCGCTGCTATTCAATCCTCCGAAAAGGGCGCACCGGATGACAACGGGTGATTTCGAGCCAACTTTGCTTGCATACGCCTGGACCGGAAAGCCTGAAAAGCTTGCGAATCAAAAAATGGACTTTTCGGTTAAGAAGTAGCAGGTGGGGTGTGGGCAGTTCCATTGGCTCGCATGCTGAAGGAACTGTATATGGGCTCTGCCCGTTCCGAATAAAATCGAATATTCTCGCCACTACAGAAATCAGCGACCATGCAAAAATAAGCGTTCATGGTCGCTGTTCACCACTGATTCTATTGGTCCCAGTTTGGCGCAAAGTCCGGATCTGCTATTCGATGATTGCTATCCAACGTTGCTATTTCAGAAAGTTCCTTTTCAGATAAAACCAATTCCATCCCCTTCAGATTCGATGCCAGATGCGCTCGTTTGGTAGATGAGGGAATCGCCACAATATCCCTTTGTCTCAACCATGCAAGCACCACTTCTGGAATTCTTGCGTTATGGCTTTCAGCAATTCTGTGCAGGATGTCGTCTTCCAGAACCTTGCCGACTGCCAATGGCATGAAACCCGTTACTTCAATGCCATTTCGTTGGCAGAACTCGACTACCGCGTCATTCTGTAGGAAAGGATGGACCTCCACCTGGTTAGTCAAAATCTCGCCCTTTCCGGCAATGCCGATAGCACGTCTGATCTGTTCGATGGTGAAGTTGGAAATTCCGATCTCTCTCGCAAGACCCTGTTTCTTGGCTTCGACCAGTTCGGCGATGTACTCCTGCATCGGGACTTCCTCATCCGGCGATGGCCAGTGGATCAGCAATAGATCGACGTAGTCTGTCCTCAATTTGGTAAGGCTCTCGCGCACACTGGGAATGAACTTGTCCCGTGCCAAATTTTCGTACCAGACCTTGGTGGTGATGAACAGATCCGACCGATCAATTCCCGAGGCAGAAAGCAGGTTCCCAACTTCATCTTCGTTTTCGTAGATCTGAGCGGTGTCGATGTGCTGGTACCCAAGGTCAAGCGACTCAGTAACAGCGGATTTCAGAGCTTCGCCTTTTAGGCGGAAGGTTCCAAGACCGGGATTAGGGATAGCGGTTCTCATATTTTACTCCTGGTTTGCAAAATAGCGGACGTCGATGACCGTCTTGAGCGGACGGTCCCGGGTTGTGGTTGCCTCCAGCGCTTCTGGTAGCGCTGTGATGGGTTCGATGCGTGGTTCCGGGGCGAGCAGGTTTTCACGAGCCACCATTGTGAGAAGGTCCTCTCCGGCTTGACGGAACTGGGCCCATTGGCGCTCGGTGCCGACGCGAAACAGCGCGTTCAGAGCCACCTCATGCAGAGACAAGGCTTTGTCAAAGGGTGGCACCGGAGGTGTCTCCAAACGATCCTGAATACAAACCAGGTGGCCATTGGCCTCAATCAAGTCGGCCATCGACGCAGCATGCTGCGCGTTGACGGTGTCGAACACGGCGAAGAACTGGCTTTGAGAAGAATTGGGTTCCCAGGCGATCACAGTTTCGGCTCCCAACTGACGAAGCGTCTTGTGGTGCCGGGCCGAGGCCATGGCCGTCACCCGGTAGCCCCGCTGCGCTGCCAGCTGAACGAGAAATCGGCCAACCATGCCGCCGGCTCCGGTGATCAGAACATCGGCCTCTGGTCGACGCGGGACTTTTTCGATCGCCTGCCAGGCCGTCATCAATGGGCAGGGCAGCGCTGCTGCCAGAACCAGAGGCAGGATGTCAGGAACTTTCAGTAGGGCCCTGTTATCGACCACCGTGTGGCTGGCAAAGCTGCCGGTCCGGTGCAAGTCTTGGTGGTACGCAACCCTTTGCCCGGGAACAAGACCCTTCACGTTCTCGCCCAATTTGAGCACAGTGCCTGCGCCGTCAACGCCGGGTGCGTGACCGATATTCCAGTTCTCTGGCCAGTTCCGGATCATTTTCCAGTCAACCGGGTTCAGGCCGATGTATTCATTCCGGATGACAACGTCGTCGGGGCCAGGTATGGGTATTGAGTTGAGGTTTTTCCATTGCAGGGCGATGGTGGGCTTGTCCTTTCCCACGACGCCCCAGGCCATTGGTCTGTCAGTTCGCATCATGAAACACCCCCAGAACATCTTGGGCGATGAGCCGCAATGACTCGTCCACCGGGGCGTGGTTGCGCCTGAAATGAAGTCCAATGTGGTTTACACCAGCACTCTGCATCTCCTTCAGTTCCCGGAGCAGCCCCTCCCTTCCGGTCTGAAGGCCGAAGCGATGACGTCGACGCGGCGCTTTGGGATCGTCGAGATAGTCCAAGTGAATAAAGGACACATAGGGCTTGTCGCCGGCGACGTTGCGCCATAGTTTGACGCGATGCACGTGCTCCTCCGGCGTTCCTGGATACGCCAGCCAGCCGCTCATGTTCTGGCCGATCCACTCCGGTGACTGTTGTGATAGCCCGGCGGACAGCAGGGGTGGCGTTCGGGTATCCGGTAAATGGCCTGGCCCGGTGACAATCGCGAGTCCTGTTTTCCGGTCAGAGTCTCCACGCTGTTCCGGAAGGCTTGTCCGCGGTTTTCATAGTCTGCGCCAAACAATGGGTATTCCGAGGGACGGTCTCCGCTCGCCACGCCGAGCATCAAGCGGTCCTGGCTCAGTGCCTGAACCGAGGCCGAGGATTTGCGCACAATCCAAGGGCTGCGCAGCGGGAGAACAACTGCCGCTGTGCCAAGCAGAATGTTTCGGGTTATCCCGGACAGGAAACCCAGATACACCAGTGGATCGAACACCTGGGCGGCGTCGCCGAACGACGGGTCGTATAGAGGAACATCCCGAATCCACAAGGCCCGGAACCCGAGTTCGTCGGCCAGTCTGGCCAGGGACTGATGTTGGCTGAGATCCGGTACACCAAACGGCCGCTTGTCGAGCATGCGTTGACGCTGGCCGTCCTGGGTCCAGTCGTTGTCTAGCGGAAGCTCCAGCCCAATGGTCAGGGGGCCGGCGGTTAGCTTTGAAAGCGTCATAGTACACCTCAATGGGCCTCCCTTCCGGGAGGCCTCTGATGGTTCAGGCCGTAGCCGGTTCGCGGTTATCCAGTGTTGAAGAGATTCGTGTCAGGAGCAGGGCGCTCAGTACAATTGCCCCACCAATCCAGGGCGTGTTCATCAACCCCATATCCTCGACCACGTGTCCACCGAGCCAGGCGCCGCCGGCAATGCCGATGTTGAAGGCCGCGATGTTTAATCCGGATGCAACGTCAACGGAATGGGGCGTAAACCGTTCGGCGAGCTGGACGACATATACCTGAAGGCCAGGTACGTTGCCGAAGGCAAAGGCGCCCCAAACAAGCAGGGTAATGACTGCGGCAATTGGATTGTAGGCAGAGAAGGTGAGCACAAAGAGGATGGCGGCCAGGCCAGCGAAAACGATGTACAACGCCGAGGTCGGCCCGAGGCGATCAGCCAGCTTGCCGCCCCAGATGTTGCCAGTGGCTACAGAGATGCCATAAACCAGAAGCAGCAGACTGACCATGCCAGGCGCAAATCCGCTGACATCCTCCAAAATGGGTGTCAGATAGGTGAAGGCCGTGAAGGTACCGCCATAGCCGACCGCGGTCATGGCGTACACCAGTAGCAGTCGTGGATGGGTGATAACTTCAAGCTGTTGGCGAAGCTTAGCTGGCGCTGACTTCTTCAGGTTTTTTGGCACTAGTAGCGCGCTGCCAATGAGTGCAATGGTACCCAGGGCAGCGACGGTCAGGAACGTAGCGCGCCAGCCGAAGGTTTGTCCGATAAACGTGCCCAGTGGAACGCCTGTCACCAGTGCAACCGTGAGGCCGGTGAACATGATGGCTATGGCGCTGGCTTCTTTGTCTTTCGAAACCAGGCTGGTGGCAATCGTTGAACCGATCGAGAAGAACACACCGTGAGCGAGCCCGGTGAGGATTCGAGCGGTCATCAGCGAAGCGTAATTCGGGGCCATCCAGGCAAGCACATTGCCAATGATGAACAGACTCATCAGCGACAGCAGCACCCATTTCCGATTCCAGCGACCCGTTAATGCGGTGAGTACAGGGGCGCCAACGGCGACACCCAGAGCATACAAGCTGACCAGGAGGCCAGCCGAAGGCAGGGTAACGCCCAGATCCTGGGCGATGGTTGGAACCAGTCCGACGATCACGAATTCGGTGGTTCCAATTGCAAAAGCACTTAACGTCAGTGCGAATAGTGCAATAGGCATAACGGTTCTCCATTGGAGTTGATTGACGTTGCCTAGTGTGGTCTTCCATACTTTTGCGATAAACAGTGCTTTTTGAAAATTACTTTTGCGGATAATGAAAATGAAAAGTCGTTCGGACGATCTCAACTTCCTGCTCTCGGTGGTGGACAGTGGCAGCTTCAGTGGCGCAGCGGAGCACCTGGAGGTGTCCGTAACCCGGGTCTCCCGCGCGGTTACCCGCTTAGAACAGTCCCTGAACACCACGCTTCTGAATCGAACTACCCGCAAAGTGGGGCTGACAGAGGAAGGGCGCTTGTTTGTGGAGAAGGTGCGAGGTGGTTTGGCCGCACTGGAAGAAGCGGAGGAGCAACTGGCCATTCGCAAACAACGGCCAGCCGGGCGTTTGAGGGTGGATGCCGCAAACCCGTTTCTGTTGCATCAGATCGTTCCGCACGTACGGGAATTCAGGAGCACTTATCCGGACATCGAGCTCGAACTGACGGCGAGCGACACGATCGTTGACCTCTTGGAGCGTCGAATCGACATCGCCATACGGATCGGCGCACTGGATGACTCCACTCTCCACGCCCGGGCACTCGGTCGTTCTCCGCTGTCAGTGGTTGCCTCACCGGAGTACCTGGAACGTCGCGGTGAGTGTGCCGCGCCTGCCGACCTCCAGAAACACGACATTATTGGTTTTACCGCCCCGGAATCCTTAAATATCTGGCACCTGGGAGAAGGAATGAGGATGAGCCCGACGATTCGAGCGAGCAGTGGCGAAGCAGTGCGCCAGCTATGCCTGCGGGGCAACGGAATTGCCTACCTGTCTCGCTTCATGATCGCCAATGACCTCGAAAAGGGAGACCTGGTGGAGTTGTTGGATGGCTACATAGTCCGCCCGAATCCCCGGGAATTGGTTAATGCGGTCTATTACCGGAATACGACGTTGTCGGCGCGTATTCAGGTGTTTCTGGATTTCTTTGCTCAACGTTGGCGAAGGCTTTGAGAGGCTGGTTAACCCGGCTTAGTAGGTGCGAATCGTTTACATTTGGACATCACTTCGAATGTTCGCTTTGCGACCGTCTCGCATCCCAGGCAGTACCTAAACAAAAGCGAACGTTCGCGTCGACCCGCATTAGTCCCCAAAATCCAATTAAACGCAGTCACTTTTCTCCGTAGCAGGATTTTCCCACCCCAGGCTAGACCTGAAACGGGGCTAGATGCACACTATAACCAGCGGCAGTTTTCAAAGGTGCGCACAATGGGGCCTGATAAACAACGAATCAAACCCGAATTCGAATGGGTTGATCAGCGCGGAGATGAATCGATCCGGTATTTGGATCACGGCTACCCGAGCCCTTTGGTACGTTGGCATTACCACGAGGAATACGAGCTTCACCTTATCACTGAGACTTCCGGCAAGGTCTTTGTCGGTGATTATATTGGTAACTTTTCTCCCAACAGTCTGATCCTGGTCGGTCCAAACCTGCCGCATAACTGGATCAGCCACATTGAGAAAGGGGAGCGGGTGGCACTGCGTGACCGGGTGATCAACTTTTCCCATGATTTGATCAATGCCGGAGAGGCTGTATTTCCCGAAACTCGCGCTTTGGCGCCATTCTGGCAGCGGGCAGCCTATGGTATTGAATTTCTGGAGGCAACTGAGATACCAAAAGCCGTTTCGCTGTTTGAAGAGGTTGCCGAATCCACCGGGTTCCGACGTTTGACCCGCTTCTGGTCGCTGATTGAACTCCTGGCGGCTATGAGTCACTACCGCGTACTGTCCTCTTCAACCTACCTGCCCATTACCGATGAAAAAATCCTCAACCGGCTGAATCAGGCTTTGGATCTTATTTTCGAGCACTACCACACCGGTATTTCGCTCGAGGAAGTGGCGGCTCATGTGAACGTCAGCCCTACCTATTTCTCGAAGTTCTTCAAGAAAGCCACGGGCCATCGGTTCATTGAGTTCATTAACAGCCTCCGAATAAACAAAGCCTGCGAGCACCTGGCTCACAGCGATGAACCGATCACCGAAATCTGTTTTTTGGTGGGCTTCAACAACATCGCTAACTTCAACCGTCGCTTTTACGACGTGAAGAAGATGACGCCATCGGAATATCGAAAAACCTCCCTGGATGCCCTGTACCAGAGCTGAACACTTCTATTTTTCCGCCTTTTTTGGTCAGCGGGCCCTTCCTGAATAATACTTTCTGGTGATACTTGTTTCGCCACTTTTTGCGGCCGATCTCCCTGAGGGGCTTCATTTGGGCGCGATTTGGGCCCCACTGAGGTGCAGCACTAGTAGTGAAGGGGAGTCATTGACAGCAAAAAAGTATAGAAAAATGACAAGGTACGTATTTGTCCGGTTTGCACATACAGCGTGTAATTGGCTCATGCGACAAGCCGTGCACACACGTGGTGCGTATGGCGGGTCTACAGTAAAAAGCTCCACGATAACAGAGCATTTTGATCGACCTACTCCAAAAACAAACAGAGGTTCGAGCATGAACAACCAACGATATCTTTCCGCTGTTATGGCCGTTGGCATGACCGCGGTTGCGTCCTCCGCAATGGCTGCCACCAAAGTAACTATTGGCACTGTGAATAACGGCGACATGGTTCGCATGCAGGGCCTCTCCGAGGAATTCGAAAAGCTTCATCCAAACATCGATCTGGACTGGGTAGTGCTTGAGGAAAATGTCCTAAGGCAGCGACTGACTACCGATATCGCCACAGACGGCGGCCAATTCGATGTGATGACCATTGGTATGTACGAGGCGCCGATCTGGGGTGAAAAGGGTTGGCTGACGCCTATGAAGGATCTGCCCGCCGACTATGATATGGCGGACATTTTCCCGTCAGTTCTTGGTGGGTTGTCCTCCGATGGCAAGCTGTATGCGCTGCCGTTCTACGCCGAAAGCTCAATGACGTTTTACCGCAAGGATCTGTTCGAGGCCAATGGCCTAAGCATGCCTGACCAGCCTTCCTGGGATCAGATGAAGTCCTTTGCCGAGCAACTCCATAAGCCGGAAGAAGAGCAGTACGGTATCTGCCTGCGCGGTAAGGCAGGGTGGGGCGAAAACATGGCTCTGATCACCACCATGGCTAATGCGTTTGGTGCTCGCTGGTTTGATGAAAACTGGAAGCCTGAATTCACCGGGGCTGAGTGGCAGAACGCCATTAGCTTCTACGTTGACCTGCTCGGCAACTACGGCCCTCCCGGAGCCAGTTCCAACGGTTTCAATGAAAACCTGGCGCTGTTCAACAGTGGCAAATGCGCCATGTGGGTAGATGCTACGGTGGCCGGTGCTTTCCTGACCGACGAAACGCAAAGCAGGGTGGCTGACCAGATCGGCTTTGCCTTGGCGCCGCAGCAGGTAACCTCGAAAGGTTCAGGTTGGTTGTGGTCATGGGCCCTGGCGGTTCCGGTGAGTTCAGACGCCAAGGAAGCGGCCAAGACCTTTATCACCTGGGCAACCTCGCGGGCATACAGCCAACTGGTTGAAGAAACCTATGGCATTGCCAATGTGCCGCCCGGCACACGCACCTCTACCTACAACAACGTTGAATACCTGGAGGCTGCGCCGTTTGCGACCCGAACCCTCGAAGCAATCGGCAATGCCGACCCCAACGATTCCACGTTGAATCCGTCCCCCTATGTGGGCGTTCAGTTTGCGGCCATCCCTGAGTTTCAGTCGATCGCAACCCAGGTCGGCAAGCTGATCTCGGGTGCCCTGGCAGGGTCGATGTCGGTCGATCACGCACTGAAGGCAGCGCAATCTATCACCCTTCGTGAGATGACGCGCGCCCGCTATTACTCCAACTGAACACCCGGCCAAGACAAAAAAATATTGGCCTGACGCAGGGGCTGCTTCGGCGGTTCCTTCGTGGGGTCACCGGAGAACCGCTATGAAATCAACCGCACTGAATGCAGGTCCCGCAAACTCCGCCGCGGAACCCGAACAGGACAGCCGCCAGGGAGGTAGTAGAAAAACCTCCCGCATCAATCGTTTCATGGTGTCGCCGTCGGTGATTGTCCTGGCGTTGTGGATGGTGATTCCGCTGTCGATGACCATCTACTTTTCACTGATTCGCTATAACCTGCTGTACCCCGGCGATAACGAATTTGTGGGCCTGGAAAACTTCCAGTTCTTCGTCACCGATTTCGGCTTTATGGCCGGGATGAGCAACACCCTGCTGTTGGTCGGTTCGGTGCTGTTAATTACGGTGGTTCTGGGTGTACTGATTTCGCTGCTTGTTAACCAGGCATTCTGGGGGCGGGGCGTCGTCCGAATTCTCCTCATATCCCCGTTCTTTATAATGCCGACCGTGAACGCGCTGATCTGGAAGAACCTGCTGCTGCATCCGGTATCCGGCGTTTTTGCGGCCATCTGGAAGTTTTTTGGCGCCACGCCGATCGACTGGTTTTCCGAGTTTCCGTTGTTCTCGATCATCATGATCGTGTCATGGCAGTGGCTGCCGTTTGCCATCCTGCTGCTTATGACCGCATTGCAGTCGCTGGATCAGGAACAGCAGGAAGCGGCCCGACTTGATGGCGCTGGTCCCTTGGCCCTGTTCTTCCACCTCACTTTGCCCCACCTTGCTCGTCCGATCGCGGTGGTGGTGATGATCGAAACCATTTTTCTGTTGTCGATCTTTGCGGAGATCTTCACGACAACGGGCGGTGGACCAGGCTACGAGACCACCAACCTGGCGTACCTCATCTACAGCCAGGCGTTGCTGCAGTTCGACGTTGGACTGGCCTCAGCGGGTGGCCTGATCGCTGTTGTGCTGGCCAACATTGCGGCCTTCTTCCTGGTGCGGCTGATCGGTAAAAGCCTGACAGAAAAACAATGATTCCTGGAGGTTACAAAATGCTGACCCTGAAACAACGACGTAGCCTTAACACCCTGCTTATGGGGCTGTTGGCGTGGGGTGTGGCGCTGGCCATCTTCTTCCCGATTTTCTGGATGCTGCTGACCAGCTTCAAAACAGAAATCGATGCCTTCGCCACACCGCCGCAATTGTTCTTCTCGCCAACTTTAGAGAATTACACGCTGGTTAACGAACGCAGTGACTATCTGCACTTTGCCTGGAATTCGGTGGTGGTGTCTTTCGGATCCACGATCATCGGAATGATGCTCGCCGTACCCGCCGCCTATTCCATGGCCTTTTTTGAGACCAAGCGTACTAAAGGAACATTGCTGTGGATGCTCTCCACCAAAATGCTGCCGCCGGTTGGCGTGCTGGTGCCGATTTACCTGCTGTTCAAGGACACCGGCTTGCTCGATACCAAAACCGGACTGGTAATCATCTACACCTTGATCAACCTGCCGATCATGATCTGGATGGCTTACACCTATTTCAAAGAGATACCCAAAGAGGTGCTTGAGGCAGCTCGAATGGATGGTTCCACGCTGTTCCAGGAGATCTGGCGAGTGCTCCTGCCCATGAGTAAGGGCGGTCTGGCCGCGACGGTGCTGCTGTCACTCATTCTGAGTTGGAACGAGGCGTTCTGGTCGCTCAATCTCACAGCCTCGGAGGCGGCCCCGTTGACGGCTTTGATCGCATCTTACTCAAGCCCTGAAGGCTTGTTCTGGGCCAAGTTGTCAGCCGTATCGACACTGGCCTGTGCCCCAATCCTAATCTTTGGCTGGATCAGCCAGAAACAGCTGGTTCGCGGCTTGTCCTTTGGCGCCGTCAAATAACGGAGTTTTCCCATGGCTAACTTAACAATAAAGAACCTCAAGAAATCCTTCGGGGATACAGAAATTCTCAAGGGCATCGACCTTGAGATCAAAGACAACGAATTTGTGGTGTTTGTTGGGCCGTCAGGCTGCGGCAAGTCCACACTGCTGCGGTCCATTGCCGGGCTGGAGGAAGTCACCAGCGGCCACATTATGCTGGACCACAAAGAAATCACCGACCTGGCCCCGGCCAAACGGGATCTGGCCATGGTATTCCAGAGCTACGCCTTGTACCCCCATATGTCCGTGCGTAAAAACATGTCTTTTGCACTGGAGCTGGCGAAAGAAAACAAAGATGTCATCAGCACCAAGGTAGCCGAGGCTGCCCGAATTCTGGAACTGGAGCCTCTGCTCGAGCGCAAGCCGAAAGAACTGTCTGGTGGTCAGCGCCAGCGGGTGGCCATTGGCCGTGCCATTGTGCGCCAGCCTAAAGTGTTTCTGTTCGATGAGCCACTATCCAACCTGGATGCCGCCCTGCGGGTGCAGATGCGTCTGGAGCTGGCTCGGCTTCACCACGATCTGAACGCCACCATGATTTACGTCACCCACGACCAGGTTGAAGCCATGACTCTGGCTGACAAGGTTGTGGTATTGAACCAGGGCCAGATAGAGCAGGTGGGTACGCCCCTGGAGCTGTATCGCAACCCCGCCAACCGTTTTGTGGCAGGCTTCCTCGGCATGCCCAAGATGAGCTTCCTGCCGGGCAACGTGACCGCAATCGACGCCTCCAGCGTGACGGTTGAGCTGAATTTCGGTGCGTCTGTGACCTTGCCGGCGGCCAGTGAACATCTGCGCAAGGGCAGTGCTGTCACCGTTGGGGTTCGGCCAGAGAACCTTGATCTGGTCGAACCCGGCGAGAGTTCACTGACTGGATACATGGACATTGCCGAGAGCCTGGGCAGCGATACCTATTGCTATGTGAAGACCGATGGTCAGGAGACGCTGACTGTCCGTATGCCGGGCAACTTTGCCTGTAACTACGGTGATCGCATCGGTTTACGCCTGCACGTGGATGAGTGCCACTTGTTCGATGAACAGGGCAACGCCATTCAGAAACCCAGCCGAATGGCAGCGTGACCTACTATGAAATTGAATAACTCCACATTGGGCCAACTGAGTCCCGAGGTGTCCGTGCCTGCCTATGACCGGGCTAACCTCTGGCACGGTATCGTTCACATCGGCGTAGGCGGATTCCACCGCGCCCATGAAGCGGTTTACACCCACCAGTTGTTGCAGGCCGGCGGCAGCGCGGATTGGTCGATCTGCGGTGTTGGGCTGCGTGAAGGTGATCGAGCCATGCAGCAGGTGCTATCCGAGCAGGACCACCTCTACACCCTGATCGAACTGGGCGCCGACAATACCAACGTACTGAGCGTGATTGGCTCCATCACGGATTTCCTGTTTGCGCCTGAGGAGCAGGACGCCGTGATCGAAAAACTGGCGAGCCCGCAGGTGAAAATTGTTTCAATGACCATCACCGAGGGTGGCTATAACGTAGACGACAATACCGGTCGCTTTAACGAAAGCCATCCGGACATCCTGCACGACCTGGAAAATCCCCAGCAGCCGCGAACCGTGTTCGGTTACCTGAGCGAAGCACTGGACCGGCGCCGCGCGCGCAATCTGCCCCCGTTCACGGTGATGTCTTGCGACAATCTGCCCGAGAATGGCCACGTTGCACGTTCAGCCTTGCTGGCTTTTGCCAACCTCAGGGATGCTGAGCTGGCAAGCTGGATTGATGCCAAGGTCAGCTTCCCTAGTAGTATGGTTGACCGCATCACACCGGGAACGAACGACAAACACCGCCAGTGGCTGACGGCGAATTACGATCTCGAAGACGGCTGGCCAGTAATCTGTGAGCCCTTTTACCAATGGGTGCTCGAGGATGATTTCTGTAACGGTCGCCCTGAGTGGGAAAAGGTCGGCGTTCAGTTCACGGATAACGTGGCACCGTACGAACGCATGAAAATTCGCCTGCTGAATGCCAGCCACTCGGCTATGGCGTATCTCGGGTATCTGGCCGGTTATCGTTACACCCACGAGGTGATGGCCGATGAGCGGTTCAGTTACTTTATCCGCAGCTTTATGGACGAGGACGTAACGCCGATCCTGGGCGAAATCTCCGGCATCGATATTCCGGCCTATAAGCAGACCCTGATCGAGCGCTTCTCCAATCCTCAAATGGGCGATCAGTTGGCCCGCCTTTGTATGGATGGCTCCAGTAAGATTCCAAAGTTTTTGGTGCCGACGGTTCAGACGCTGGTGAACGAAGGCCGACCGCTGTCACGGGTGGCCATGATCATTGCCAGCTGGGCGCGTTACCTCCGAGGCCAGGATGAGCATGGCCAGCACCACGAGATTAACGATCCGATGGCTGCGCGGCTGAAATCCGCTGTTGAGGACCGGGCCAATCTGACCCCGGAATTCCTGGGAATGGCGGATATTTTCGGTACCACGCTCGCCAGCTCCAGCGACTTTGAAGAGGCCTTTGATGCGGCACTCGACAAGCTGGAAACCAACGGTGTTTTTGCAGGCCTTCAGTCACTTCAAGACGCCTGAAGTATCAGGGAGCACAGATATGAACCCACTGGGCACATCCATGTCCTGGAGCAAGCTTGAACAACTCGCTAATGAGACCGGGAACGATTGGATCGCGGATTATTTCAAAGCCGATCCGGATCGTTTCGATAAGATGAGTCTGCGTGTGGGCGAGCTGTTTCTGGACTACTCCAAGAACAAAATTTCGCCGCGGGTGATGGACGCGCTGCTGGAAATGGCCAAACACTCGCCGCTGCAGCGGCGTCGGGAACAGATGTTTTCCGGAGAGGCCATCAACGTCACCGAAGAGCGCCCGGTGTTGCACATCGCTTTGCGGAACTTCGGTGATAAGCCGATTGTGGTCAATGGCCGCGACGTAATGCCGGATGTCCGGGCCAGCCTGGAAAAGCTTAAATCCTTTACCGAGCAGGTCAGGAGCGGGCAATGGCTGGGCTACACCGGCAAGCGCATCCGCGACGTTGTGAATATCGGCATCGGCGGCTCGGATCTTGGACCCAGCATGGTGTGCCGGGCGCTGCTTGATTATCAGCACCCGGACCTCAGCGTTCACTTCATTTCCAACGTCGACGGCCGGCACCTGAAGAAGGTGCTGAAAGGGCTGAATCCGGAAACCACGCTGTTCGTCGTTTCGACAAAGACCTTCTCCACTCAGGAAACTCTGCTGAACGCCAACAGCGCCAAGCGCTGGTTCCAGGAGCAGACCCAGAGCACCACAGCCGACATGGGCCAGCATTTTGTGGCGGTTTCGACCAACATCAAGGCAGCGACGGAATTCGGCATCCGCGAGGACAGCATCTTCGAATTCTGGGACTGGGTGGGTG